>NZ_CAXHZI010000004.1:0-310210 GCF_964021775.1 uncultured Arthrobacter sp. | reverse complement strand
GGTCGCTATCTTTCCGCTTCAGCGGCGGCGACTCGAACTACTTTACACACGAACCGGACCCGGAACAAATCGGGCCCCGCAGGTGCCTCCGGGCCTCATAACCCCCGGAAATCCGCGCAAAAACGGGCCGCCGCGTACGGAAATCCCGGTCCGGCGTCGAAAGTTGCCGATGTGCGCTCCGTCACCGCGGCAACCATGTGGCGCCGGCACCCGCAAGAGGCGGCGGCGCCCGCCGAGGGCCGACGGCCCGGATACGCAGCAGCGCTTAAACGCAAGAAGGGCCGGCAACCATAAGGTTGCCGGCCCTTCTTCAAGCCACTGGCTTCAGGAGTGCTGAATTACCAGGAAGACTTCGTGATGCCCGGGAGCTCACCGCGGTGAGCCATGTCGCGGAAGCGAACACGGGAGATACCGAACTTCTGGAACGTGCCGCGGGGGCGGCCGTCGATGATGTCGCGGTTACGCAGGCGAACCGGCGAGGCGTTGCGGGGCAGCTTCTGCAGGCCGAGGCGTGCGGCTTCGCGTGCTTCGTCGGTTGAGTTGGGGTCAACCAGAGCCTTCTTCAGTTCGAGGCGCTTTGCAGCGTAACGCTCGACGATGACTTTACGCTGTTCGTTCTTAGCGATCATTGACTTCTTAGCCATGTGTTTAGCGCTCCTCTCGGAATTCGACGTGCTGGCGGATTTTGGGATCGTACTTCCGCAGGACCATACGGTCCGGGTCGTTACGACGGTTCTTGCGCGTCACGTAGGTGTAACCCGTGCCCGCGGTCGACTTGAGCTTGATGATCGGACGTACGTCCTTGTCCTTTGCCACTAGAGCTTCACTCCTCGTGCCAGGATGGCGGCGACGACTACGTCAATGCCGCGTACGTCGATGGTCTTGATGCCACGTGCAGAGACCTGCAGGGTGACATTACGGCGCAGGGACGGAACCCAGTAGCGCTTCTTCTGGATGTTCGGGTCGAACCGGCGCTTGTTGCGGCGGTGCGAGTGCGAAATGCTGTGTCCAAAGCCCGGCTCGGCTCCGGTCACCTGGCAGTGTGCTGCCATGACGACTCTCCTCATGAATAAAATGAAACGGCTGGCGGAGTTCCACATAGCCGTGCGATTGGCGGCGTCCGCATCCAGCCCCACCTGCGTTCCGCAGGAATCCAACAGCCGGCTGAACCGGCTGCAGTCCTCACTGCGGCGAAGATTGTGGGTCACAGGCACCGGGCGGTGACAACCGAAGGGAATCACTGCGAAGTGCCGGGATACTGGGCGAATACAGGAGTGCACGCAACTTGAGCCCCTAACTACCGGCCGCCGGGAGTGTCTGATTCCTCAGCCATTTCCGCCAACCGGAGCAATTGCACACGCTCCGCGCCACCTAGCGCCTACCAAGTCTACGAGCTAGGCGAATTAAAGACCAATCCGGGCCTGCAGGGTGTATAAGCGGCGGCGGACCCTGCGCAGGCAAGTCACATCAGCGGCGTAGGCCTTTCACAGCAAAATGAAAGGCGGCGGGCAGATTCTGAAACCATGAACACACCAACCCAGACTGCCTTGCAGCCCGCGGCCCGACGGGCGCCGGCCGCTGGCAACCCGTTCAAGGGGCAGTACCGCAAACGGCTGTTCAAGGCAGACCTCCTCACGGTGGTCGCCTGGGCATCGGTTGCCGGGGCCGTGGCTTTGTGGCTTGCCGACGGGGGCGCCGCCGGATTCTCCAGCGTTGCCGGTGCGTTCACGGCCCTGGGGATCGTCGCCGGGCTCGCCGGAATGGACCTGGTGCTCCTCATGCTGCTCCTTGCCGCCCGTCTTCCGATCATCGACGGCGCCGTGGGCCACGACCGCGCCCTCGAATTCCACCGCAAACTCGGCAAGCCGTCGCTGTACCTCCTGCTGGCGCACGGCGTGCTGATCGCGGCCGGCTACGGCATGGCCGAGGGGCTCGATCCAATCAGCGAGTCGGTGGCCTTGTGGGTCATGGTTCCCGACATGTGGCTGGCGTTCGTCTCCCTTGCGTTGTTCCTCGCGGTGGTCGTCACTTCCCTGGTGGCCGTCCGCCGCCGGTTCCCCTATGAATTCTGGTACGCCGTCCACCTGCTGACCTATGCCGCCGTGCTGACCTCGCTACCACACCAGTTCAGCGTCGGAGGGCTCTTCGCCGAAGGCACCTGGCAGCGCTGGTACTGGCTGGCAGTATGCATCGCCACCGGCGCCGCACTCCTGCACTACCGCGTCCTTGAGCCGATCGTCGCCACGGTCCGGCACCAGCTGCGGGTCAGCCGCGTCGTGGCCGCGGGGCACGGCGTGGTCAGCATCGAAATGACGGGCCGGCACCTCGACGAACTGGGCGGCAGCGGCGGTCGGTTCTTCATCTGGCGCTTCCTCGCCCCGGGCCAGTGGTGGCACCCGCACCCGTTCAGCCTCTCGGCAGAGCCGTTGCAGTTCGACGCCGACGGCGGTGGACGGCTGCGGATTACGGTCCGGAACCTCGGCAGGGGCTCGGAGAGCCTCGCCCGGCTGAAGCCCGGCACCCGGGTAGCTGTCGAAGGTCCGTACGGGCTCTTCAGTACCGCGGCCCGCAGCCGGAGGCGGGTCGTGATGATTGGAGCCGGCATCGGCATCACCCCCATCCGCGCACTGCTCGAGAACACCCCCTTCGCCCCGGGTGACGCGACCGTGATTCTCCGCGGCCATAGCCAGTCCGGGCTGTATCTCGGCGAGGAAGTCCTTGAGCTCTGCCGGCGACGCGGCGCCACCCTTTTCCATCTGACCGGCCGCCGGCCCCGCGGCGTCCAGACCTGGCAGCCGGAAGCGGAGGCGCGCGCCGGCTACCGGTTGGCGAGCTACGCGCCCTACATCGCCGACGCCGACGTCTACGTCTGTGGGCCGGCTGGCTGGGCACAAAACGTCCTCGATGACGCACGCCGGACCGGTGTGCGGGAAGAACAACTCCACTACGAAAGGTTCGACTGGTGAGAATTCGTGCAGTAGTTTCAGCAACCCTGGCCTCGGTCGGGATCCTCGTGGCCGGCTGGCAGTCCGGAGCGCACGTCGCCGGCACGGCCAGCGCCGCCGGCACAACAAGCGGCTCCACCGGGGCCGGCTCCACCGGCGTCGGGTCCAGCGGTTCCGCCGGGAGTTCGGCTCAGTCCTCCGGAACCGCCGGAACCACCGGTTCGTCCGGTTCGTCCGGGTCCACCGGCGCGGCGGCGAAGGCCGGCGGCAGCTATGCCGGCGACGTCGTGCAGACGCGCTTCGGCCCCGTCCAGGTGCAGATCACCGTCAGCGGCGGCACCATCTCCGATGTCACCGCCCTCCAACTCACGGACGACGGCGGACGGTCCGTGCAGATCAGCAATTACGCCGCACCCCTGCTGCGCGAGGAGGTCCTCCAGGCCCAATCAGCCAACGTGCAGACCATCAGCGGCGCCACCGTCACCAGTGACGCTTACCTGACCTCGCTCCAGGCAGCCCTCGATGCAGCCCACCTCTGAGCTGGACCGGCCGGACCTGCTGGCCAAGACCTTCCGGTCCATGGGGACCGTCGTCAGCCTCACCGTCCCGGCCGCGACCGGGGACCGGTCCCCGGCGGCGGAGGCCGCGCTGGCAGAGGCCGCTGGCGTCGTTGAACGACGCTTCCTGGAACTCGACGCCCGCTTCAGCCTCTACCGGACCGGGTCCGAGGCCAGCAGGCTGGCGCGCGGGGAGCTGTCGCTGCGCGGCGCCTCGCAGGAGTTCCGGGACCGGTACGCCGAAGCCGCCGAATGGCGTCTGCTCACCGAGGGTGCGTTCACGCCGGAACGGCCGGACGGCGTGCCGGACCTGTCGGGGCTGGTGAAGGGGTTTGCGATCCAGGAAGCCGGAGCCGCACTGCACTCACTGGGGCTTCGTGACTGGTGCCTCAACGCCGGCGGCGATGTGCTGGTGGCCGGTTCGCCGATCGCGGGAAGCAGCGCGTCGTGGCAGGCCGGGATTGTCGATCCGCAGGACCGCCGGACCCTGATTGCGGCGTTCCCGCTGGGCGGCGGCAGCGGATTTGGTGCCTTGGCCACCTCCGGCTCCGCCGAACGCGGCGACCACATCTGGACCCGCGGGTCCGGGGCCAGCGAGTTCCGCCAGGTCACGGTTGTCGCCGCTGATATTGTCACCGCCGACGTGCTCGCAACGGCCGTCGTGGCGGGGGGCGTCCAGATGCTCAACCGCGCTACCAGCGGCTGGGACGTCGAAGTGCTCGCCATCCGGACTGACGGGGGAATGCTCGCGACGCCGGGGTTCCGCGCCTAGCAAGGCACGACGACGGGCCTCCCCCGGGGCCGCTGCACCTGGCCGCCGCACCAGCCCCCGCTGCGGATTCTGCGGCCGCTCCTGGCGCTACTGCCAGCCCTCTCCCACCGCGGGCACTGTGTTCGAGGCCGCGACACGGGAGTACCAGAGCCCGCTGGCCTTGGGAATCCGGCGCTGCGTTTCGTAGTCGACCCGGACCAGCCCGAAGCGCTGGTGGTAACCGAACGCCCATTCGAAGTTGTCCAGCAGGGACCAGGCGAAGTATCCGCGGACGTCCACGCCGTCTGCCAGCGACTCGTGCAGTGCCCGCAGGTGTGCATCGAAGAAGTCCAGCCGGGCCCGATCATCCACGAACCCCTCGGCGTCGGGAACGTCCTCGAAGGCGGCACCGTTTTCGGTGATGTAAATCGGAATCCCGGCCGGGCCGGTGTAGTCGCGCTGCAGCCGGTTCAGCAGCCGGCGCAGACCCTCGGGCTGGACCTCCCATCCCATCCCGGTGACAGGGAGGCCGCGCGGGACCTGCCGGACGCCGTCGGCCGCTACCAAGGGTGAGGCCGGACCTCCAGGCGGCCCGGCCGGTCCCTGCTCCGGATCCGTGGTGAAAGCGTCCCCGTGGTAGTAGTTGACGCCCAGCAGGTCGACGGGCCCTGATATGACGTCCAGGTCCCCCGGCCGGACGACGTCGGCCATGCCGAGGTGGGCCACGTCGGCGAGCACGTCCGCCGGATACTCGCCGCGGAAGAGCGGGTCCAGGAAGAGCCGGTTGGACTGGCCGTCAACCTGGCGGGCCGCGTCTACGTCCCCTTCCCGGGCCGGGTCCGCCGGATCGGCCACCGTCAGGTTCAAGGTGATGCCCAAGGTCGCCTCAGGCTCTCGCCGGCGGAGTTCCCGGACGGCCAGGCCGTGGCCCAGCAGCAGGTGGTGGACCGCGGCGAGCGCCGCTGCCGGGTCCCGCCGTCCGGGGGCGTGGATCCCGGCGGCATAGCCCAGGAACGCGGAGACCCAGGGTTCGTTGAGTGTGGTCCAGATCCGGACCCGGTCGCCGAGCGCCTCGTGCATCACCGCGGCATAGTCCGCGAAACGCTCGGCAGTTTCCCGCGCCGCCCAGCCGCCCTTGTCCTCCAGTGCCTGCGGCAGGTCCCAGTGGTAGAGCGTGACCCAGGGGGTGATGCCTGCGGCGAGCAGCTGGTCGACCAGCCGCGAGTAGAACGCGATGCCTTCCGGATTAGGCGTCACGCCGTCGGGCATGCAGCGGGCCCAGGAGATGGAGAAGCGGTAGGCCGCGAGGTTCAGGTCCTGCATCAGCCCGACATCCTGGGCCGAGCGGTGGTAATGGTCGCAGGCGACGTCGCCGTTGTGGGCGTCCGCGACCGCCCCTGGCACGCGGCAAAAAACATCCCAGATGGACTCCCCGCGGCCTCCCTCGCGGGCGGCACCTTCGATCTGGTACGCCGCGGTGGCAGCTCCCCAGAGGAAGCCGGCTGGGAAGGCGAGGGGGCTGCTGTTCATCCTGGTGCTGCTCCTTGCATCGGGCTAGCCGGCGTAGTGCTAGAGGCGGGTGAGCTGAGGATACCGCGGCGAGAGGCCGTCGCCGGAGGACTTGCCGGTGACCCGGCGCATCACCCAGGGCCCGGCGAACTCGCGGACCCAGCGGGCGTTCGCGCGGAGCGCCTCGGAGCGGCTGAGTTCCGGAACCGGCGTCATCGGCGGGATGTCGATCGAGTGGTTGTGCTCCAGCACGGTCAGGACGCGCTTGGCCATGTTGGCGTGGCCGGCGGCGGACATGTGCATACGGTCGGTGGCCCACATGCCCCAGTCGTAGTACTCGCTGAACCGCCAGTAGTCCACCAGCAGCGCATCGTGGTCTCCGGCGATGCCGCGGACCAGCTCATTGTAGATGGCGGTGCGGCCGCGCATGGTGCCGAAGACCTTGGAGCCGCGGGCGTCGAAGCCGGTGAACATTACGACGGTAGCGCCGGTGGCCTTGAGTTTGCGGATGCCGGCGTCGTATTCCACCAGCAGGTCATCGATGTCGATCTTGGGACGGAGGATGTCATTGGCGCCGGCGTAGATGGTCACCAGGGTGGGCTTAAGGGCGACGGCGGCGTCCACCTGCTCGGCCATGATCTGGCGGAGCTTCCGTCCGCGGATGGCGAGGTTGGCGTAGCCGAAGCCGGGGTCGGCTACGGCCAGCTGCTCGGCGACGCGGTCCGCCCAGCCCCGCACGCCGTTCGGGCGGGCCGGGTCGTCGTCGCCGACGCCCTCCGTGAAGGAGTCTCCAAGGGCAACGTAGCGGGCTGTGAAATCCATGGATTCAGTCTGCCAGAGCCCACTTGGGTGGGCCACGCCGGGGAATCGCGGCATCCGCTATTCGCGGATCCGTACCGCCGTTTCGCGCAGGTACTGCTCCACCCGGGTGTAGGCGTCCCGGGTCAGGGCTTTCCACAGGGCAATGGCCAGGCGAGGGTCGGCGGCTTCCAGCTCAGCGATCGCCTCCACACTGAGCACCATGACCTCCACCGGCCCCACTGCCCGGACAGTGGTTTCCTGCCGGTTGCCGCTGCCCAGCGCCAGTTCGCCAAAGGTCATCCCGGCACTGAGGGTGTTCAGCTTGACCCGGTCCGCGGTGGGCCCGGGGGACGTGCTGCTGACCTTTCCGGAGGTGATGAAGTAGACCCCGCCGAACCGCAGACCGACGCGCCGGATGACGTCGCCGTCGACATAGGATTTCGGCGTCATCAGCGCTTCCAGCGCCGCTGCCTCCGTTTCCTCCAGTGGCGCCAGCGCGGGCGAGGCGGTGACGGGAACGTGGTCCGGGAGCAGCAGATGGTCCCCGTGGCGCTCCAGCAGGCGGTTTTCGCAGTATTCGACGGCGGCGCTCCGTGTCGTGAAGGACGGAACAGGGCGCTCGCTTGACGCTGCCAGGGCTTCGGTGACCGACCCGTCCGCCTCAACCAGCACCAGGTCGCGCCCGGCGTCGGCCATCCCCTGCCTGACTCTGGCCAGCGTACGCACTGCGACCTCGCTGACCTGGTCCGTGCGGCGCATGTCCAGGACCACCAGCTCGACGTCGTCCGCCAGGCCGCTGAGCTCACGCACCATGGATTCCGTCCCGGCGAAGAGGAGGTCGCCGTTGAGTTCGATCACCCGGGCCCGGTGGCCGTGGGCACGCAGGACATCGGCGGCCTCGTTGTTGCGGCGGATGCCCGAGGGTGTTTCGGTAACGTCGTAGGCGGCGAGGATGGCGGACCGGCCCGCCCGGGCCGCCCGGACGAAGTGGAGTTCCATGTCGCGGGAGAGCCGCTGCGCGGTGGCTAGCCCGCGGACGCTGCTGCCGTGGTCATCCAGCGGCGGCGAGTAAACCGCCAGGCCCACCTGGCCGGGCAGCACGGCGATAATGCCGCCGGCTACCCCGCTCTTGCCCGGCATCCCCACGCTGCTGATCCAGGCGCCGGCGTCGTCGTACATGCCGGAGGTCATCATGACGGACAGCACCCGCTCCACCGGCCCGATCTCAAGCACCTGTTTGCCGCTGAGCGGGTTACGGCCGCCGTTGGCCAGCGTGGCCGCCATGATCGAGAGGTCGAAGCAGTTCACCAGGACCGAGCACTGCCGGAAGTAGTCCTGCAGAACCGGTGTCGGGTCGTCTTCGATGATGTTGAAGGAGCGCAACAGGTAGGCGAGGGCTGTGTTGCGGTGGCCGTGTTTGAGCTCGGACTCGTAGACCTGCTCGTCGACCGAGAGCTGACGGCCGGCGAACGCGGAGTACGTGCTGAGGATCCGTTTGAACCCGGACTGCCCGCCGGATCCCCTGATCAAGGAGGTGGCGGTGAGGGCCCCGGCGTTGATCATCGCGTTGGCCGGCCGGCCCGTCCCTTCGGCGAGGGAGATCTCGTTGAAGGAATCACCTGACGGTTCCACGTCGACCTTGGCGTCCACGGCCTCGGCGCCAAGGTCCTCGAGTGCCAGGCCGTAGGTGAAGGGCTTGGAGATGGACTGGATGGTGAATTCCTCGCGGGTGTCACCGATTTCGTACACCTTGCCGTCAACGGTCGCGAGGGCGATGCCGAAATTGTCCGGGTCCACGTTGGCCATGGCCGGAATGGTGCTGTACGGCTTGCCGTCCTTGAGCAGCGCGATCTCGGCGTGGATCTGGCGCAGATAGCTGTCGATCGGCGATTCCATAATGCCAAGACTAGGGGACACCGGGCCGCTGGCCCCACGTGGGTCTCAGGCCCGTTTGTTCTCCCGCAGGATCCAATGGCCGGCGTCGAGCCGGGACACGATCTTCTCGCCGATGCGGGCCAGGTCGGCGACGTCGTCCGGATCGAGGGCGTCGAGGAACAGCGAGCGGACCGCCTCGACATGCGCCGGGGCGAGCCCCACGATGGTGGCCATGCCGGCGTCGGTAAGGTGCGCCGTCGTAACCCGGGCGTCGCCGGGGTGCGGCCGGCGTTCCAGCCAGCCACGGTTTTGGAGTTTGGTGACCACGTGCGAGAGCCGGGACAGCGAGGCGCTGGTGCGCGCCGCGAGTTCGCTCATGGGCAGGTACCTGCCCTCGGCTTCGGAGAGCATGGCCAGGACGTTGTAGTCGAACAGCGAGAGCTTCCCGGCCGCATGCAGTTGCGTGTCCAGGGCGGCGGGCAGCAGCGTGTTGATGCTCAGCTGGGCCAGCCAGGCCCGGCGTTCGTCGGCATTGAGCCAGCGCGGTTCGGTCATGGCTCCATTCTAGGAGTCCCGATGCTTGACGATTCAACTTCGGGCCGGTTTGGTACCGGCATTCGGGCCGGTTTCCAGGGCGCTCCAGGCGGTAGGCTGGCGCTATGTACGTAGTCTCCCTGACCTACAAGGTGCCTGACGAGATCGTCGACTTCCACCTCCCGGCACACGTCGCCTGGCTGCAGGATGCCTTCGACCGCGGCGTCTTCATGGTGGCCGGCCGCAAGATCCCCCGCACCGGCGGCCTCCTGCTCTCCAACGCGGACCGCGCCGACTTGGACGCCGCACTGGCCAAGGACCCCTTCTACGTCAACGGCGTCGCGGACTTCGACGTCGAGGAGTTCCACGCCAGCCGCGTCGCCCCCGGGTACGAGAACCTGCTGGACAGCTAGCTCAACCCGGCAACAGCTTTTTCAGCCCGCCCTTCCGGGGCACTTTCACCGGTTCGGGCCAGCGCGGGCCGAGCTCATCCCCCAGCGTGACGCCGCGCAGCTTGCGGCCAAAGAGGGGAAGCACCCAGTCGTTCACCCAGCGGCGCTGCCGCCGTTCCCGGTCCCGAAGACCCAGCCTGGCCGGCGGCTCCCATTCCTTGGGGCTGATGTTGTGCGGCACGCCGAGCTGGTCCAGGACCTGGGCGGCGAGGTACTTGTGGCCGGCCTTGGACATATGGAGCCGGTCCGTATCCCACATCCGGGGGTCGTGGAAGGCGTCAAAGCACCAGTAGTCCACCAGCACCGCGCCGTACCAGGCGGCCAGTTCCCGGACCCGCCGGTTGTAGAGGGTGTTGCGCCTTTTCAGCGGCTCCAGCAGCACCGAGACCTTGACGTCGAACCCGGTGAACAGCACCACCGTGGCGCCGCTGGCCGCCAGCCTGGCCACCAGGTATTCGTAGTCATCCATGAGGTCTTCGATGTCCGTGCCGAAGTCCAGGATGTCGTTGCCGCCGGCGTACAGGGTCACCAGGGTCGGTCTCATGGCCAGCGCCGGTTCCAGCTGCTCGGCAATGATGTGGCGCAGCCGCTTGCTCCTGATGGCGAGGTTGGCGTACTCCCAGCCCGGCTGTGCCTTCGCCAGCTTCTCTGCCACCCGGTCCGCCCAGCCGCGGACCCCGTTGGGCAGCCGCTTACTGCGGTCCCCCACGCCCTCGGTGAACGAATCCCCCAGGGCAACGTAGACCCGCCGCCCGTCCGGGCCCGGAAGCAAAGGTAATGACGCCACCCCCGCACGCTAGCCGCTGCACAAAACCGGCAGGCGAAGGCCGGATGAATCCAAGGTGTTCGGATCGGCGGCCCGCAGCCGCCCGGCGCTGGCTTAGTGCTCAGCCTTCCCCTGCCGCCAGTACCCCATGAAGGCCACTTGCTTCCGGTCGATCCCTACGTCCCGCACCAGGTAGCGGCGCAGCTCCTTGACGGTGCCCGCTTCGCCGGCGATCCAGGCGTAAAAAGGCCGGGAGCCGGCGGGTCTGTCGGGGTTCCGGCCGGCTCCGACCGCGCGGGCATCCATCCTGGCCGGGGTTTCCCACAGAATGTCCTGGTCCACGTTGACGTCCTCGGGTTCCGGGCCGCCGGCAGGGCGCGGGACGGTGGCGGCCACCCAGCCGGGCTCCGGCACGGCCGCCCGGACCGCGGCCCGGAGCAGTTCACCGTGCGGGCGGGGTCCGTTGGCCTCCCCGCGGGCCAGCCAGGTGACGTCGACGTCGGCGGCCGAGCTGAGGTCCTGGAAGTCCGCGGCCGACGGAACCTCGAGGATGGCGTGGCCGCTCAGATACGGCGGGAGGCTTTCGAGGATGGCAGCAATGGCCGGAACCGCTGTTTCGTCCCCGGCCAGCAGCACGCGCTGGGCCAGGCCCGGCCGCCATTCAATGCCGGCGTAGCTTTCCGCCGTGACGCAGTGGGCGGCCCGGTTATTGGGCCCGATGAGGGTCAGTGTGTCGCCCGGCCTGGCGTTCAGGGCCCAGTTAGCGGCGGGACCGCCGTGTCCGGAAGCGTCCAGGTGCAGCACGAAGTCGACGTCGATCTCCGGGTAGACGGCGTCCAGGCGCGCCTGCCGCACGGTGTAGGTACGCATGGAGCCGCGGACGGCGGGGTCCAGGGCCAGCCATTCGGCGTACCATCCGGCGCGTTCGGTCCTGAGCTCGGGCAGCGGGACGTGGGTGCCGTCGGGGGCGCGGGACGGGATCATCAGCTTGATCCGCAGGTCCAGCGTGCTGCCGTGCACCCCGAAGTGCCGAAGTGAGTAGCCGCCGAAGGTGATCCGCTGGAAATTGGGGCTGAGCTGTTCAACGGCCGTGACCCGGACCTCAAAAGCCTGGGTCATGGGTTCTGCAGCAGGCGGCGCGGGCGCTGCCGCGGTTGTCAGGGGCGGGGGAAGCGTTGCGGTCATGGGATCAGCTCCAGCTGGGGTCGGTGTTTTCGGCGGACAGTGCCGCGGCGGACAGTGCCGCGGCGGACAGCGCTTTCGTGGACGGTGCTGTGGCCGCACCGTGATGGCGGCCGAGCGGCACGATCAGAGGAGTGCCGGAGACGGGGTCGGTGATCACCCGGGATTCCAGGCCGAACGCCTCGCGGACCAGCGCCTCGGTGATCACCGTCCGTGCATCCCCTTCGGCCACGATCCGACCGTCCTTCATGGCGACGACGTGGTCCGCGTAGCGCGCTGCGAGGTTGAGGTCGTGCAGCACAATCGCCACGGTGGTGCCCTGCCCGCGGTTCAGGTCCGTCAGCAGGTCCAGGACTTCAACCTGGTGCGCGAGGTCCAGGTAGGTGGTGGGTTCATCGAGCAGCAACACCTCCGTCTCCTGGGCCAGGGCCATCGCTATCCACACGCGCTGGCGCTGCCCGCCGGAGAGTTGATCCACCGTCCGGTCCGCAAGTTCCAACGTGTCAGTGGCGTTCATGGCGTGCTGCACCGCCCGCTCGTCCTGCGCGGACCCTGCGCCCGCCCAGCCGCGGAATGGGCCCTGGTGCGGGTAGCGGCCGCGGCCCACCAGATCCCGGACGGTGATGCCATCGGGCGCCGTCGGGTGCTGCGGAAGCAGGCCCAGGGTGCGGGCAACTTCCCGGGCCGGCCGCGCGTGGATATCCCTGCCGTCGAGGACCACTGTCCCGGCCGCGGGCTTCAGCAGCCGGGACAGGGCACGGAGCAGCGTGGACTTCCCGCAGGCGTTGGCCCCGACGATCATGGTCAACTTGCCCTCGGGGATGCCGGTGGACAGCCCCTCGATGACGGTCCGCTGGTCGTATTTGAGGCTCAGGCCGGAGGCTTGCAGGGTAGCCATTCAGGGATCCTTTCGGTTGGCCGTGACCAGGAGCCACAGCAGGAACGGTGCCCCCAGGGCGCCGGTGACGACGCCGACGGGTAGGACGGTGCCGCCCAGCAGGAGCGGGGCCAGGTTCGCCGCCACGAAGTCCGCGGCCAGGACGATCAGCACTCCGGCCAGGGCGGAGGCCGGCAGGCTCGCCTTGCGGACGAAGCGGCGGGAAACCGGGCCGGCCAGGAAGGCGACGAACGCGACCGGCCCGGCCGCCGCCGTCGCCACGGCGGAGAGGGCCACGGCGGTAACGACGACGGCGAGCCGGGTGGCGCCGACGCGGACACCCAGCCCCGAGGCGGTGTCGTCGCCGAGTTCGAGGATGCGCAGCGGACCGGCGATGGCGGCGACGGCCGGCACCAGCACGAGCAGTGCCACGCTGAGGACTCCCGCCCGCTCCCAGTTGGCGGCGTTGAGCGAGCCGTTGAGCCAGACGAGGACGTCGGCGGCCGTGCGGATGTCCGCCCGGGTCATCAGGAAGCTGACCACGGCTTGCAGGGCGGCGGCGATTCCCACGCCGGCCAGGATCAGCCGGTTCCCGGCCGCGCCCTTGCCGGCCGGGGAAGCGGAGGACCCGCGGCCGGAAATGGCATAGATGAGGGCCGCGACGCCGAGCGCTCCAGCGAGGGCCGCGCCCGACACGGCGGCCCCGGCGGCCCCGAACACCACGATCGCGGTCACGGCCGCGGCGCTGGCGCCGTAGCTTATGCCGATCACGTCCGGGCTGGCCAACGGGTTGCGCAGCATCGTCTGGAACAGGGCGCCGGACAGGCCGAACGCTGCGCCGACCAACCCGCCGACGACGGCCCGTGGCAGCTTGTGTTCCATCACGATGAAGCTCGCACCGGGGATCTTCGGGCCACCGGTGAGGCGGGCGGCCAGGATAGTGAAGAAGTCCGGAATGGTGACGGTGTAACTCCCCAGCAGGATGCCCGCCGCGAACATGGCCGCCGCCGCGAGGGCCAGGGCCGCAGTCCGGGCGGGCAGCCTCCCGCGAGTTGGCAGATGGTGCCAGTGTTTGCGCGGAACATTGCCGCGAGGTGCCACTTCGGCGGGGAAGACCCGGGCCGGGGGTACCGTCTTGGGCCCGGTGCTCACAGTCCGGCCCCGCTGCTCCGGCGGACCAGCCAGACGAAGACGGGCGCCCCCACCAGCGCGGTCATGATCCCGGCAGGAACCTCGCCGGGAGGCAGCATGACCCGGCCGGCGACGTCGGCTGCGAGCAGCAGCGCCGGCGCCAGCACCATCGAGAACGGCAGGATCCAGCGGTAGTCCGGGCCGGCCAGGAAGCGGACGGCGTGCGGAACCACCAGACCCACAAAGCCGATGGGTCCCGCCAGCGCCGTGGCCGAACCACAGAGCAGGACGACGCCGAGGGCCGTGACGCCCCGGGTCAGGCCAACCCGCTGGCCGAGGCCGCGGGCGAGGTCATCACCCAGCGCCAGCCCATTGAGGTTCCGGCCGGTCCCGAGCACAATGGCGGCACCCAGCAGCAGGAACGGCATCCCGGCCTGGAGCGCGGACCAGTCACGGCCAGCGATCCCGCCGACCTGCCAAAACCGGAAGCGGTCCAGGGTGTCTTGGCTAGAGACGAGGATGACGTTCATGAGCGAATACAGCCCCGCGCTCAGGGCAGCCCCCGCCAGCGCCAGCTTCACCGGCGTCGCACCCTCCCTGCCCAGCGACGCAATCAGGTACACCAGCGCGGCGGCTGCAGCGGCCCCGGCAAAGGCACACCAGATGTACCCGGACAACGAGGAGATCCCGAACACGTAGATTCCGGTAACGACTGCCAGCGCCGCCCCGGCATTGACGCCGATGATGCCGGGATCGGCCAGCGGGTTGCGGGCCACACCCTGCATTGCCGCCCCGGCCAGGCCCAGCGCGCCGCCAGCCAGCAGGCCAAGGACGGTGCGCGGGATGCGGGCGTGGACCACGGCGTGGTCGCCGTCGGCCGGATCGAAAGCGGTGAGCGCCTGCCACACGGTCCCCAGGCCGAGGCCCCGGGCTCCCACGGCGAGGGACGCGGCGGTCACCAGCGCCAGCACGCCGGCGGCCGCCAGCAGCCAGGCGGTCCGGCGGACCGCAGCTGCAGCTAAACCGGACGCCGTTGCCGCCCTATCCGGAGCAGCGCAGGGGTCCGCTGCAGCGCGGGGGTCCGGTGCGCCGGGGCTGCCTGGCGTGGCCGGCCGCACCGTCGTCGTCAGCGGGCTCATGGAACGGCGCCTACTTCAACGCGGCGGCGGCTTTGTCCGCCGCGCCCGCCAGCTGCGGAAGGAACCTGTCCAGCGCCCAGGGCAGGCTCAGCGGCGAGGACGCGGAGATGGACAGCGTGAGCGTGTTGTCGGAATCGGCCACCAGCGCGCCGCGCTGGACGGCCGGAATCTGGCCAAGCAGGGGGTCGTTCTTGATGGAATCGGCGGTTTTCGCATCGGGTACCCACGTCACAAAGATGTCGGAGCTGAGTTCGTTCGCCTTCTCCGCCGACCACGGGATGAAGAATTCCTTGGAGTTCCTGGAGTTCTCTTCCACCACGGGGGCCAGCTTCATGCCGATCTCACTAAGGAAACGGGGGCGGTTGTCATCGGCGGTGTAGACGTTGATGCCGTCGCTCTTGGCCGGCTCGAGGTTGCCGTAAATGAAGGTTTTGCCCGCCAACTGGGGGTACTGGGCGACCTTGTCCTTGATGGTCTTCTCCGTGTCGGCGATGAGTTTGCCGGCCTCTGCCGCCTTGCCCAGGGCCTTGCCGATGACGGCCGTGGAATCCTGCCAGGACGTGCCATAGGCGACCTCCGGCTGGGCCACCACGGGGGCGATTTCGCTGAGCTTCTTGTAGTCCTCCACTGTCAGGCCGGAGTAGGCGCCGAGGATGACGTCCGGGTTGAGCTTGGCAATCTCGGTGAAGTTGATGCCGTCGGCCTCGGAGTACTGGGCCGGGCCCTTCGCCGAGCCGACCGCGGCGCCGGACTTGGCCAGCGCGGCGTCCTTCCAGGGTGTGGACCCCTGCGCGTTGCCGCCCCATTCATTCTTCGGGATACCTACCGGGACCACACCGAGGGCCAGGGCGACGTCGTCGTTGACCCAGGAAACCGTGACGACGCGTTGCGGCTGTTCCTTGATGGTGGTCTCGCCAAAGACGTTTTTGATGGTCACCGGGAACGCGGAGCCGGGAGCCGGGGCGGGAGCGTCCGCCGCCGTTGAGGCTACCGGCCCTGTTGAACAGGCGCCAAGGCCCAGTCCGACGGCGGCCAGGAGAGCTGCCGACCGGACGGCGCTCCTGCGGCTGGGGCGGCGGCCTGTGGAACGGTCTTTGGAACGGCCGGCGGGAGGGGGGAAGACGGCGGAAGCCACGGAACTCCTTAGGTAAATGAAGCAAACCTAAGTAAGGCTAGCCTATCCTTTGCATAATTACGCAAGGTTTCAGTATCTTATTTATCTCGATGGCGTCGCGCCACAAACCGGAGCGTGAAACTGGACAGGACAGCGCGGCTTTGCAAGGATGGGCCCGGCCGGAGGTTCGGAACCGGCCCGGAAGACAATGCACCTTTGATGGCACGGATTGATGGGGAAGTGAGCATGGGCATCACGATGATGACTGTTGCCGCGGTTAGCGGGGTGGCCGCTCTGGCCTGCTACGCGCCCGCACAGTCGCCAGCCCTTCCCGCAGGATCCACTCCCGCCGCGGACTGAGTCCACGGAAGCCCGGTTCAGACCGGAGTCGCGCAGGCTGGCACTCCCCTGCCCACCCACCGCCTTGGCGCTATCTGGCCGCCCGGCGGGAACCATCCGATTCCGAAAGACTCCGACATGCGAAAAATCACCGGACAGCAAGTCCGCTCGTCGTTCATCAACGCGAGCCGGTCAGAAGCCGCGAAGCTCAACCTGCCCAAAAACTTCGACACCCTGGAATGGGAGAGCCTCGACTTCCTCGGCTGGCGCGATGCGAAGATGCCCCTGCGCGGCTACCTGCTGTTGCCCGGCCCGAAGGGCCCCACCGGAATCATGCTCCGGGCCCCGGAAGGCGGCGCCAAGAAAAATCGGTCCGTCCTGTGCGAGCTGTGCCGCGACATCCACTCCAAGGATGACGTCCTGCTGTGGGTGGCCAAGCGGGCAGGGCAATCCGGCCGCAACGGCAACACCGTGGGCACTTTGATCTGCGCCGACTTCGGGTGCTGCCGCAACGTGCGGGTGGAACCCCCGGCCAACGAGATCAACCCGGACCCGGCTGCCGTGGTCCGCCGGCAGATCGACGGGCTGGTGGGCCGGACCGCCCAGTTCCTGGACCGCGTCCGGGGAACCTAGCCCCGGCAACAACGCGGGGTCAGCGCAGGACGATGTCCACCGGGTTCGCCTCGGAACGCCAGGCGCCCTCCGCGCCCGGGCCCGGGCCCGGGGCGATCACCGGCGCCGTCAGCACGCCGGAGCGGTTGGTCCGCTTGTCCCGCAGGATCTCGGTGACGGATCCGAGGTGCCGGGACAGGTCAATCACGTTTTCCGGCGCGGCCAGGAGCAGCTGGAAGCCGAATTCGTGCAGCGCCTTGATGCCGGCACCGGCAAATTCCTCCGAGGCGAGCACAAAGGCCTCGTCCATCATCACGGTGCCGTACGTGGTGAAGCCCTGCTCGGCGATGCCCAGCTGGTAGCTCAGCGCCGCGGCCATGATGAACGCGGTGAAGCGCTGCCGCTCGCCGCCGGACATCGAGCCGGTGTCCGCGTGCATAAAGACCTCGGTCTTCGCTGCACGGTTCTTGCCGCCGCCCTTCACTGCCGCCTTGGAACCGGAACCCTGCACCTCGCGGTGCTCCTTGCACTGGATGAAGAGGTGGCCGCGGACGTCCAGTACCTCGGCGCGCCAGCGCCGGTCCTCGGGGGTCTGCGAGCCCAGCCGCTTCACCAGCGTTTCGAGGGACTTGTAGCGGGTGGTGAGCTCGGCGTCGTCGTCGGAGTCCGTGCCGGAGGCGCCGGCGGCCGCCGCAACCTTGCCCGGCCTGGTGTGGCGGACTTTCAGCGCGTTCTGGATGGCGTCCTTGAATTGCTTCGCCGTGGCGGGGAGGGTCTGCTTGATGTCGAGTTCCAGGAAGCTGCCTTCGTGGAAGTTCACCTGGGAGAGAATGCCGTTCAGCGGCAGGATCCGGCTGGTGATGGAGCGGCGTTCCTCGTCCAGCAGGTGCAGGAGCGTGCTGAAGGATTCGTGGGTGCGCTGGTTGAAGAACTGCCGGAACTCGGCCTCCTGCGCGGGAAGCCCGTCACTGACAATCGCGTGGTAGCGGGCCTCGAACTCGCCCGCGGCGCCAATCGAGGTCCCGTGGTCGGCTGAAATCGCCGTGCCCCACTCGCGCACGAAGCCTTCGAAGATCCGGGTGAGCCGCTCCGAGGTGGCCTGCCCGCGGGATTCGGCCGTGTGCAGCTCGGCCAGCAGCCGGGTCCGCACCTGGTTGGCCAGGTTGTCCAGCTCGTGCATCTCCAGCACGTCGCCGAAGTCCGTAAAGTACGGCGCCAGCGCCTCAACCGTGGCGTCCGACGGCGGCTGCTGGGCGAGCCGCCGCCGCGCCGCGTCCAGCAGCGAGTCCGCCGTGGTGAGCTGCGAGTCGAGGGCCTTGTATTCGCTCTGCAGCACGGCGGCGGCTTCAGTGCTGGACTGGTGCCTCTGCCGGGCAGCCTCGATGTTGGCGCGCAGCGGTTCGAGGTCGGCCTGCGCCGCGAGGGCGTCCTTGAGCCGCTGTTCAATCCGTGCGAGTTCGTCGGCCGCGACCGCCGCGGACACCTGATCCCAGCTCCGGTGGTCCTCGGCTACGCGGCGCAGGGCGTCGAGCTGGCGGCTCATGCCCTGGTGGGATTCTTCCCGGCTTTGCGCCAGTTCGGCGGCCTTGGCGAGTTCCTGCTGCAGGTCCGCCACCTGCGCGGCGACGAGTTCGAGCTTGGCGGCGTTGTCGAAGCCGAGGACGTAGTCCTGCCGGGAGGTGAACCGGTCGTCCTTTTCCACAGTGTGGCGGTTGCGCTTGACCACCCCGCCCAGGCTAAGACCCTTGTCCAGCCGGGCCAGCTCGTCCGGGTCCTCGACGCAGGGGTAGGCGAAATCGAGGGCGATCCGCTCCCGGATCCACTCGCCCGGCTCGGCGGCCGGCCCGGCGGTGAGGATATCCAGCTTGCCCAGCAGGTCGCCGTCGGCCGCGTCCTGCACGGCCAGCGCGCCGCCCGCCAGGGGTTTGGAGACGTCCACGGCGCGCAGCGCCCCGCGGACCGGGTGGTCATTGAGGTAGCGGGTGACGGCGGCAAAATGCTGGCCCGGGACCAGCAAGGTGTTGGCGAGGCTGCGCAGCGCGCGCTCGGCCGCCGGCCGCCAGTGTTCGTGGCCCTCGGCGAGGTCAATCAGCTCGCCGCCGAAGGGCATCTGCTCCTCGGGGACGCCGGTGGCGGCCGCGATAGCGCTGCGGTTTTCAATGCTCGACGGCGGCAGCAGGGACTTGCGGGTTTTGAGCGAGACGAGTTCCTGCTGGGCCGCCGCGAGCTCCCGCTTCCTGGTCGCGTGGGAGTCGAAGGCCTCGAACCGCAGCTCCTTGAGCGCTTCCGAGTCGTCCTTGAGTTCGGCCGAGCGTGCGGCGGCCTGCTCGTGCGCCTGCTCCCAGCCGGCGGCGGTCCATTCGAGCTCCAGGCCGGCATCGGTGAGGGCCTTGCGGGCGGATTCCTCGACCTGTTCGCGGAGCTTGAGGCCCACCCGGGCGTTCTCCAGCGACTGTTCGATCGCGGAGATGGCGTTGCCGCCCTGGTTGTTGTAATCCGTTTCGAGCTGGCGCAGCTCCTTGGCGAGGCCGTCACGGACGCTCCGTTCGGCGCCGAGTTCCTTGGCTTTCGCCTGCGCCAGCGCCTTGAAGCGCTCCAGGGTCTTCTCGTGCACGGTGACGGCCAGCTGCTGCTTGTAGGCCTCGAATTCCTCGCCCGCGAGGTCCCGCAGCCGGTTGGCGTCGAGCAGGGACTGCGCATACTCCTTGTTCAGCCCCGGGACCGGAGCCAGCTGGTCGCGCTGCTGCCGGACGTCCTCCAGCCGCTGCCGGATGGACATCAGGTTGCTGAATTCCTCGACCACGTCGTCCGCGGCGGCCAGCGTGGCGGGCGCATCCAGCACCTGGTCGCGGAAGAAGGTGTTGACGCTGCCGCCGAGGCCCTTGCCGGCCTGGATGACGCGCAGCAGCGGCAGGGCCTGGTCCGAGTTGATCCCCATCAGGCGCCGGAAACGCTCGGCGAAGGCCTTGTGCACGTCGAAAATCTGCGCCTCGGGGAAAATTGCCTCCAGCGCCGACTTGGTGAACCGCTTCTCCGCGATGCCTTCCAGCGCGGCCAGGTCCAGCGGCCTGTTGTCGATCAGGTAATACCGGCCCACGCTGGACTCGGTACCGTTTTTAGGAAGGTCGAAGAGTGCGGAGATGGTGACCCGGGTGCCCGCGGCGTTGTCGAACGTCAGGGCGACGGCAGACCAGGTGGCGCCGGGACGCTGGAACGCACTGGCCGAGCCCTCGCCGACGGCCTTGTCCCCCACCTTGCCGCGCATGTACGTGAACGTGGTCCGCTTGTCCTCGACCGCGCCGCCGGCGCGCTGCGCGGCGGCCTCGTTGGAGCGCGGCCGAGCGTCGAAAACCCGCAGCATCGCGTCGAACAGCGTGGACTTGCCGACGCCGGAATTGCCGGTCAACAGGGTGCCGTTGCGGTCCACGTGCATTGTGTGGGCGCCATGGAAGGTGCCCCAGTTGACCACCTGAACGAGGGCGAGGCGCATCTGGCCGGGGTTCGTGAGCTCACCCAGTGGCAGCATGGTCGCGATGCTCATTTGGTGGTCTCCGCGTCGTTGTGTTCGCCCTGCGCGGCATCCTCGTGGTCGCCTAGCGCGACATCACCGGACACATGCTCTGCATGCTCGCTCGTTCCTCGCTTAGACGCATGCTGCCGCATGTCCCCGGCGCTGCCGCTGCTGTTAACGAGCGAATCGTCGTCGTCACCACTGCTCTCAGTCACCGAACTGTCGTCGTCGTTGATCAGGTCCCCTTGGGCGTCGTCGTCGCCTTCTGCATCATCCACCGGTGCTGCTGGGTCGCTGTCGAGGTCCAGGAGGGGTTCTGTGCCGGCGGGGTCGGTGGAGGCTGCGATGAGGGCTTCTATTTGGGCCGGGATGTCGCCGATGTTTTCGAAGGGGAGCGCCAGCGGGAGGGCGTTGGAGATCGTGTAGACCTCGTCCAGGCTGGTGGGGAGCAGGAGCTGGCGGGCCAGGAGTTTGGTGATGGCGCGGTTGACGACGTCGGAATCACGCAGCGCATCCTGCTGGCCGGAGGGCTGGTAGTGGGCTACCAGGTCGGCGATTTCCTCGCGCGTGATCGTGGGGTCGGTCTGGGCCGTGACGTGGCGGTCCAGGAGCAGGCGCAGGCGCAGCAGCACGATGGTTTCGACCCGGCTCAGGGCCCGCTGCTGACGCAGGATGCTGGAGCGGGTGCTGCCGCCGATCGCCTCGGGGTCCACCGGGCGCAGCACTGCCACCTTGCGCTCGTGGTCCAGTTGAAGGGTCAGGAACAGCTCGGAGAGCCGGCTGCGCAGGATCAGCTGGTTGTCCAGCAGCGTGGTCCAGAGCTTTTCGTCCCGGCCGCCGTCGATGTACGGGCCCTTGAGGAGTTTCACCAGGGCCTGGCGGACCTTCATCGGGAGCACGCCGGTGTCCCCCGGGAAGAGGGCGGCGCCGTCGACGAAGGTATCCCGCGGGGTGACGGTGAAGGGATCAGCTGGCACGTGCGCCGGCGCGTGCTGGGGCTCCTGATCCGGTTCCGTGCCGGGCGCTTCCTGGGAAAGTTCGGTCATCTTCAATCCTTTTTGAGCGTGACGACGGGCAGGTAGGCCGTGCGGGTGGAGCCGTCGATTTGTTCGAAGTCCAGCGGCTCCCAGGCCTCGCGGTCGAAGCCGGCGCCCTGGTGCAGGGCGTGCGAGAGCAGGGCGCGGATGGAGTTGATGTGGCGTTCCGCCTCCGGCAGCTGTTGCCAGGCTTCGGCGAGGGTGGACGCCCCCGCGACGGCGGTGCGGATCGCCTCGGGGCTGGCCTTGCCCGTCCGCGGCGAGCGCACCCGGTCCGAGTCACTGAACGCGATGGGGTCGGCCAGCTTCG
This sequence comes from uncultured Arthrobacter sp., assembly GCF_964021775.1. Lineage (GTDB taxonomy): Bacteria > Actinomycetota > Actinomycetes > Actinomycetales > Micrococcaceae > Arthrobacter. The sequence continues at coordinate 288,768 of NZ_CAXHZI010000004.1, read as the reverse complement.
GCGGCGCGGCGAACTCGTCCGGGTCGAACAGCTTGACCATGGCCAGGGATTCGAAGCCGGCGTTGAAGAGCACCGGGCCGCGGACCAGGCTGGGGCGTTCGCGCTCGTAAGGCAGCGAACGGATTGCCTGCTCGGCTTCGCGCAGCACCTTTCGGAGCCTGACGGACTGGCGGTAGTCGTCGCTCTGGACGTAGGTGTTGAGGCTTTCGCTGAGCTTGCCGTAGATCCGCTGGATCTGGCTGTGCTGGCTGCGCAGTTCCGCCACCAGGTTCTTCAGCGTCTCGCGCTCGTCCTGGCTGAGCTCGTCCGCGAACTGCCGGCTGAGCACCTCCCCGATCGCCGACCGGAAGCGCAGCTGTTGCTGCGGGTCCTCCAGGAACGCGGTGAAGGACCGGAACGTCCTGCCCTCCGGGCTCTGCCGGAGCCGTTTGTCCGCCTCCAGCACCTGCGCCATGGTGGCGCCTTTGCTCAGGGATTCCTCGATGATCTGGTTCCGGAGCTCGCCCACCAGCTCCTCGATCCGGTCACGCATCTTCTTGTAGTCCGCGGGCAGGCTCGCGGCGAGGTCCAGGATGTTGCCCGCCGCCTCCACGGCTTCCTCATCGTCAAGCAGCCCGTCGAACTCCCCCGAGCTGATCTCCTCAATCAGCTGGCGGCGTTCGCCGATCTCCTCTTCCAGGGACTCCAGCCGCGCGCTCTGGTCCGGGTTGGTCTCGTTGGCGAGCTTTTCGACGTCGCCCAGCAGCGTGCCGAGCCGGGAACCGTTGAGGGTGGAGCGTTCACTGGAGAGGCTGTCCAGGAAGGCGAGGACACGGGCCGCGGGCTCGGTAACCTCGTACACGATCTGGCCGGACTGGTTACGCCGGGTCAGGAAGTTCTTGCGGGTCCATTCGTCGCCGAAACCCTTGCCGTTGGCGGAGCCGCCCAGCCCGGGGTCCTGGCGGCGGAGCTGCTCAAGGAAAGCGTCGACGTCGGCGTGGAACTGTTCCAGCGGCAGCTGCGGCCGGGTGCGGGTGAAGGAGGCTTGCAACACGGCAATCACCCACGGCGCCGAACGGGTCAGGGCCCACGCCGGCCCTTTAGTCAGGAGTTCGAGGTCCCTGAGCCGGGCGCTGATGGCGTCGGCGGAGGACACAGCGGAACGGGACACGCAGTTCTCCAATCGCTGCCGGGGTGGGGGTCGGGCAGCGGGTCAAAGAAAAACTGCCAACTACAAGGTTAACGCAGGGCCTTCCGGATCCCGGCTGTCGCTGCCGGCGGGGGTGCCGCGACCTCTCCGTGACCTACGCCCGGGTAGCATTTCGATCCCGTATCAAGGGCTCCCGACGCGCCCCGCGACTCTGGCAGCGTCCTCTCCGGCACCCTACGCTCGGCCTACTGGTTCAGCCGAAGCGACGGTGCAGGAGGAAGAATGCAGTTCGATCTAAGCGCGGTGGAAACGGGCACCCTGGTGTTTTTTGGCACGCTGGTTTTCGCCCTCGTGATAGGCCTCTTCATCATGGCCGCGGCCTTCGCGGCGCTGGTGCTGGTGGGGGTGGGGCGGCTGGCCTGGTTCCTCGCGGTAAGCGCGCTGCTGGGTCTGGTCCACGGCATCAACACCGGCTGGGACCGGCTGCTGCACCACGCCTCCACGGTGGAGCTGCCGGGCGAGTTCCCCGGCGAGCTAATAGGGCAGTCCTCCCCTAGTACGGGCACCTACCCGCGGGTAGTATTGCGGGACAGCTGAAGGGTCCTCCACCCGCGGCGGATCCAGGGCTCGAGCCGGACAACCCGGTTAGAGGAGATGCCCAATGAGCTCCGCCGTCGACAACCCCGCCACCGAAGATCCGGCCACCGACAGCCCCGTCGCCGAAGTCCCGGTGGACGCGCAGAAGATCGGTCCAGACGCTACCGCCGCCGATGCCCGGGCCATCGCCGAGGCCGCCCGCGAAACCAGCTGGGACCGGCCCAGTTTCGCCAAAGGCCTCTATCTCGGCAGCTTCGACCTCAGCCTCATCCACCCCTGGCCGCAGGCGCCGGCGGACGACGTCGAACGCGGCGAGGCGTTCATGGAGCGGCTCACCGCCTATTGCCGGACGATGTCCGGGCGCACCATTGAGCGCGACGCCAAGATCCCCGACGAATACCTGTCCGGGCTGGCCGGCCTCGGCGTCTTTGGGATGAAGATTCCCCGCGAATACGGCGGCCTGGGCCTGTCCCTGGTGTACTACGGCCGGGCGCTGGCCTTGCTGGGCTCGGTGCACCCCAGCCTCGGCGCGCTCCTGTCCGCGCACCAGTCGATTGGCGTTCCGGAGCCCGTGAAGGTTTTCGGCACGCCGGAACAGAAGCGCGAGTACCTGCCGCGCTGCGCGGCCGGCGCGGTGACCGCGTTCCTGCTGACCGAGCCCGACGTCGGCAGCGACCCGGCCCGGATGGGCAGCACTGCCGTCCCGTCGGGGGACGGCCAGTCCTACGTGCTGGACGGCGTGAAGCTCTGGACCACCAACGGCGTCATCGCCGAACTCGTGGTGGTGATGGCGCTGGTGCCCGCGCACACCGACGCGGACGGCACCGCGCACAAGGGCGGCATCAGTGCCTTCGTCGTGGAAATGGACTCGCCCGGCATCACGGTGGAGAACCGCAACGCGTTTATGGGGCTGCGCGGCATCGAGAACGGCGTCACCCGCTTCCACCAGGTCCGGGTGCCCACCGCCAACCGGCTGGGCCGCGAAGGCCAGGGCCTGAAAATCGCCCTCACCACACTCAACACCGGCCGACTCTCCATCCCGGCGCTCTGCGTCGCCTCCGGCCGCTGGAGCCTGAAGATTGCCCGCGAATGGTCCAATGCCCGCACCCAGTGGGGACGCCCGGTGGGCCGGCACGAGGCGGTAGGCAAGAAGATCGCCTTCATCGCCGCCAGTGCCTTCGCGCTCGACGCGGTCTTCGAACTGTCCGCCGAACTGGCCGACGCGGGGCAAAAAGACGTCCGGATCGAGGCCGCCCTGGCCAAGCTCTGGTCCACCGAGATCAGCTGCCGGATCGCGGACGAACTGGTGCAGATCCGCGGCGGCCGGGGTTTCGAGACGGCCGATTCGCTGGAGGCCCGGGGTGAGCGCGCCGTCCCGGCCGAGCAGCAACTGCGGGACCTGCGGATCAACCGGATCTTTGAGGGTTCCTCGGAAATCATGCGGTTGCTGATCGCACGCGAGGCCGTGGACGCCCACCTGGCCGCTGCGGGCGCTCTCGCCTCGGAGGAGGCCAGCCTGTCCGAGAAGGCGCGGGCCGCCGTCGGCGCTTCCGGCTTCTATGCCCGCTGGCTGCCCAAACTGGTGGCCGGCACCGGTATGGATCCGCGTTCCTATGGTGATTTCGGCCGGCTCGCCAGGCACCTGCGGTACGTGGAACGGGCGTCGCGGCGGCTGGCGCGGCAGACCTTCTACGGCATGGGCCGCTGGCAGGCGAAGCTGGAGCACAAGCAGGCGTTCCTGGGCCGGATCGTGGATATCGGGGCCGAGTTATTCGCGATGGCCGCCTGCTGCTCGCGGGCGGAAATGCTGCTGCGAACCGCCCCGGAACGCGGCGCCTCCGCCTACGAACTCGCCGACGCGTATTGCGAGCAGGCGCGGGTCCGGGTCGAGGAGTATTTCGACCAACTCTGGCGCAACACCGACGACGGCGACCGCTCCCTAACCCGCCAGGTTCTGGCCGGGGACTTCGAGTGGCTGGAGGCAGGGGTGCTGGACCAGTCCGAGGGGACCGGTCCATGGATCGCGGACGCCAGCCCGCGCGCCTCGATGAAGGAAAACCTGCACCGAAAGTACCGCTGACGTGCGGCGATGCCCTCTTTTACACCTCGCGCATAAATAGTAAGCATCCTTGCTATTTGGGCTGGTGCCGTGGTTAGGTGAGATTAAGACCTGATGACGGTCGAAGCATTGCAGTGCCCGGGCCAAACACCGAGTCCGGGTCAATCAATGAAAGCGAGCAGCCATCATGAGCAGCCCTACAGGCCCCGAAGACCTCCCCCGCCGCGCCCGGAACGACGAGGGAACCCTTGACCGGGACGGCCGGATCCACGACGCACGCCAGGACGGCGCCGACGACCGGGCTGAACTCCGCGCAGAGCGCGCCGAGCGCGCCGAGCGCGCCGACGACGCCCGCGCTTTCCCCGCCGCTCCGGTGGCCGGCGCCGCGGGCACAGCCGGCCGCGATGACCGGCCGATCCACGGCACCCGGGACGACCGCTATGTCGATGAAACTGTCGTGGACGAGATCCCCACCCGCGAAACGGTGGTGGCCCGCGAGAAGGAACAGTTCGGCGGCGTCAAGATCGGCTCCGCATTCTTCGGCTGGCTAGCCGCCACCGGCATGGCCGTCCTGCTCACCGCTCTGGTCGCCGCCGCCGGCACCGCCGTCGGCCTCGCCACCAACACCAACGTCAACGAGGCGGTCAACCAGGCCTCACAGAACCAGAGCGTGGGAATCGCAGGCATCATCGCCCTGCTCGTGGTCCTCTTCGTGTCCTACTACTGCGGCGGCTACGTGGCCGGCCGGATGGCCCGTTTCAACGGCGCCCGTCAGGGCCTCATGGTGTGGATCTGGGCGCTGATCGCGGCCATTGTCGTCGCCATCCTTGCCATGACCGCCGGACAGCAGTTCAACGTCCTCGCAAATCTGAACAGCTTCCCGCGCATCCCCGTCAACGAGGGCGACCTCACCGCTACAAGCATGATCGCCGCGGTCGTCGTAGCTGTGGTGGCCCTCTTCGGCGCCATGCTCGGCGGCCTGGCTGGTATGCGCTTCCACCGCAAAGTGGACCGCGCCGGCTTCACCCCGGTGGAAACCGTCGAGGAGCGCTAGGCGGGCGTGAGGGCGTCGACGTAGTACCAGCGGCGGTCCTCGCGGACGAACCGGCTTGTTTCGTGGTGCACGCCGCGCTCTCCGTCGTGCCGGTACCAGGCCCTGAACTCGACGGTGCCCTCGGTGTCCAGCGGGCCGCCGCGGTGCGTGGAGACAATGTCCAGCCGCCGCCACTGCATCGCCGGGTCAAGCTCCAGCTGCGCCGGCCGGGTGTCCGGATGCCAGGTCCGTAGCAGATACCCGGCGTCGAGTACCACGAACGCGCTGTAGCGGGAGCGCATCAGCTGCTCCGCGGTCGGCGCTTCGGCGTCCCCGCGGTGGAACCGTCCACAGCAATCGGCGTACTGCTCGCCGGACAGGCACGGACAGTTGCCCTGGAACAAGGCGCCGTGGGGCTCGGAACTGGCGGCCTGGGCGTGTGTCACGAGGATCCTTCCGGCGGGCCGGGCTTCTCCGGCGTGGACTCACTTCCGACTATAGACGCTGGCCGGGAGGGCCCAGCGATGGGGACAGAGCCCTCAAGGGCCGCAGCCGCCGCGTGCGCGGAGGCCGAAGGTATCAGCTTGGACACATAGTGACGCGCAGGGCTGTTCCCCGCGCGTCAGTCCGAAATAGTCCGTATGGTTAAGGAGGGCTGCTGCCCGGCGAGACGATTGCGGCACGGACCTCACTGCAGGCTGGAACGGAGAGGCGAAGTGGAAGACCCAACAACGATCGCCATGAACCTGACCTTCTTCGGCACCCTTGGTGTTGGCCTGGTGATGTTCGTCGGCGTCTTCCTCGCCTTTGTCATCACCTTGCTCATAGCCGGCCTTGGCCGGCTGCTGGCCACGGTCGCCATGGGCCTGTTCCACGGCGCGAAGCGCCTGCGTGCACCGAAGGCGGCCAGGCCAGCCAAGCCGGCCAAGCCAGTGCGCAAAGAGCCCCAACTGTCCCGGGACTGGGCTGCCGCCGTCGAAAGTGCCAACGCCCGCGCCGCCACCCGGGCCAAGGCCGAAGCCGCGCCCGAGATCAAGGTGTCAGTCCGCGAGCTGCCCAGCCCGAAAGCCCCGGCACAACAAATCCGGCAAGTAGGGCCCCTGGTCGAGTCCGCGACAGACCGGAACGGCGCCCCCACGCCGGCGCCACGCGCCTTTACGAAACCACCGGTTCCGGCCAAGAGCCCCGTCCTGGACACCGGATCGCTGGCCACGCTCAAGAACCGGCCGGCGCAAAAGGGCCAGCGGAAGAGCCCGCGGCAAAACACGGACCGCAAGGCCAGCTGATCCCTTACCCCGAACGGGCATCTGGGCTACGTTGGAACCCATGGAATTCAGATACCTCGGGCACAGCGGCTTCAAGATCTCGGAAATCACCTTCGGCAACTGGCTCACCCACGGCTCGCAAGTCGAAAACGACGTCGCCACCCAGTGCGTGCGGGCGGCCCTCGACGCCGGGATCAGCACCTTCGATACCGCGGACGTCTACGCCAATACCGCCGCGGAATCGGTCCTGGGCGAGGCCCTGAAAGACGAGCGGCGCGAATCGCTGGAAATTTTCACCAAGGTCTTCGGGCCCACCGGACCCAAGGGCCACAACGACCTTGGACTTTCCCGCAAGCACATCATGGAATCCATCAATGGTTCCCTGTCCCGGCTGCAGACGGACTACGTGGACCTCTACCAGGCCCACCGCTATGACTACGAGACGCCGCTGGAAGAGACCATGCAGGCGTTCGCCGACATCGTCCGGCAGGGCAAGGCGCTGTACATCGGCGTCAGCGAGTGGACAGCCAACCAGATCCGCGACGGCCACGCCCTCGCCAAGGACCTCGGCTTCCAGCTGATTTCCAACCAGCCGCAGTACTCGATGCTGTGGCGGGTCATCGAGGCGGAAGTGGTCCCGACGTCGGAGGAGCTGGGCCTGTCCCAGATCGTCTGGTCCCCCATGGCCCAGGGCGTGCTCAGCGGCAAGTACCACCCCGGCAAACCCGCCCCGGAGGGCAGCCGTGCCACCGACGCCAAGGGCGGCGCCCGGATGATCGAGCGCTGGATGTCCGACGAGGTCCTGACCGGCGTGCAGCAGCTCAAGCCGATCGCGGAGGAGGCCGGGCTGACCATGGCCCAGCTGAGCATCGCGTGGGTGCTGCAGAACAAGAACGTCGCCTCGGCGATCATGGGCGCGTCCCGGCCGGAGCAGATTGCCGGCAACGTGGCAGCGGCGGGGGTGAAGCTGGACCCGGTCATCATGGACAAGATCGACGCCGCGATCGGATCCCTTGCCGAACGGGATCCGGCGCAGACCAAGTCCCCCGCTTCCCGCGAGGCCTAGTCCATGCAGACGCTGCCTGAACTCGCCGTCACCGGGTCCACCGGCCAGCTCGGCGGCCAGGTGGCCCGGCTGCTGGCCGGCGCGGGCAGCTCGCAGCGCCTTCTGGTGCGCGACGCCGGCCGCGCGCCGGCGCTCGACGGCGCCGTTCCCGCCGTCGCCAGCTACGCGGACGCCGGCCAGGCGCGGGCCGCCCTTGCCGGGGTCAAAACCCTGTTCATGGTCTCCGCCGCGGAGGCCGAGGACCGGCTGCAGCAGCACTACACCTTCGTCGACGCCGCGGCTGAGGCCGGCGTGCAGCACATCGTATACACCTCGTTCTTCGGCGCGGCCCCCGACTGCACCTTCACGCTCGGACGGGACCACTACGCCACCGAGCAGCGGATCAAGGCCTCCGGGATGGGCTACACGATCCTGCGGGACAACTTCTACCTGGACTTCCTGCCGCTGCTGGCCGGGGAGGACGGGGTGATCCGCGGCCCCGCCGGCGACGGCGTCATGGCAGCGGTGGCCCGGGCAGACATCGCCCGCTCCGCCGTAGCGGTGCTGCGCGATCCGGCGCTGCACGTGGGCCGGAGCTACGATCTGACCGGCCCGGAGGACATCTCGCTGGCCGCGGCCGCCGGGCAGCTGACCGCCGGCACGGGCCGCACCATCAGCTTCCACAACGAAACCCTCGAAGAGGCGTACGCCTCCCGGGAACCCTATGGCGCGCCGCGGTGGCAGGTGGACGCCTGGGTCAGCACCTATACCGCCATCGCCGCCGGCGAGCTCGCCGGGCCAACGTCGGCCGTGCACGAACTGACCGGGCGGGAACCGCTGGGACTCGCCGACTTCCTGGCCGACGCCCACTCACTCTAAGGCGGAGGGCCGGGGCCCGTGGCCCGGTATTGACGCTTTCCGGGCGGCGGCGTAGACCTGAAGGCAGGCGACCCCGCACAGAATCGCAGTCCGATGCCCAAACAATTGTCCAAGCACACCTCACCTGTCATGGCACGGCGCCGGCAGACGCAGCGGCTGACAGCGCATCCCGGCGAGCCCAGCCACGGGCCGCTGACCGCCGAAGAGCTGCAGCTTGCGGTGCGGAACCATTCGATGCCGCTCGAGGCCCTCCGGGACGACGTCACACCGCCCGGACTGCACTACCTGCTGGACCACTTCGACATCCCGGCCATCGACGGGGACCGCTGGCACCTGCGGATCGGCGGCGCCGTGCAACGGTCGCTGGAACTCAACCTCCGCGCCCTCCGCCGCGCACCGAGCATCAGCGTCCCGGTCACGCTGGAATGCGCCGGAAACGGCCGGTCCCTGCTCAAGCCGCGGCCGCTGAGCCAGCCCTGGATGCTGGAGGGCGTCGGAACCGCCGTCTGGACCGGGGTGCCCCTGGCCTACCTGCTGAGCCAGGCCGGCGTGGACGAGGACGCCGTCGAGGTGGTCTTCACCGGGGCCGACGCCGGGATCCAGGGCGGCGTGCGCCAGCAGTACGCGCGGAGCCTGCCGGTCAGCGAGGCGCTGCGCCCCGACGTCGTGCTGGCATACCGGATGAACGGCGCCGAGCTGCCGGCGCAGCACGGCTACCCGCTGCGGCTGGTGGTCCCGGGCTGGTACGGCATGGCGAGCGTCAAGTGGCTGTCCTCGATCAAGGTGCTGACCAGGCCGTTTGATGGTTTCCAGCAGTCCGTCGCGTACCGCTACCAGCAGGATGCGGACGACTCCGGCACTCCGGTCACGTGGATCAAGGTCCGCGCGCTGATGGTTCCGCCGGGCATCCCGGACTTCTTCACCCGGCACCGGGTCCTTCCCGCAGGCCCGGTGATGCTGACCGGGCGGGCCTGGTCCGGCCACGGCGCGGTGCAGCGGGTCGAGGTGGGGATCGACGGCAAATGGGCCCCCGCGCAGCTGGAGCACCCCGCCGCGCCCTTCGCCTGGTCCGCCTGGTCCATGCCGTGGGTTGCGGACCCCGGGCAACATGAACTGTCCTGCCGCGCTACGGACGCCAGCGGCGCCACCCAGCCGCTGGAGCCGGTCTGGAACTACCAGGGCATGGGCAACAACGCGGTCCAGCGGATCAAGGTCACGGTGGAGTAAGCCAGCTCCGGTGCGCTAGTAGTCCACGATCGCGCCGCTGGAGATGTTGATGGTGGCATCGGTGATGGCGCCAGCCTTGTCCGAGGCGATGAAGCAGGCCACGTTGCCGACGTCCGCCAGGGTGGCCGTGCGGTTCAGGTGCGCCGCCCTGGCGATCTCCACCACAATCTCCTCACGCCCCTCCACCTGCCAGGGGATGGTCTCAATGATGCCGCCGCTGACCATGGTCACGACGCGCACTCCGGACTTGCCCAGCTCCAGCGCCCACTGCCGCCGCTGCCCCTCCATTGCGTCGAGGGCCACCTTGAAGCCGCCCAGCCCGGCGAGGGTCTGCGGGCCCGAGCCGCCGAACATCAGCACAACGCCGGACTTCTGCTTGATCATGTAGCCCGCCGCGGCCCGGGTGGTCAGGAAGTGCGTGCGGGTGGCCAGGGAGATCGGCTGGGTGAAGTCGTTGACATCGATCTCCATGAGCGGCTGCTGGATGTCCCCGAAGGAGATGACGTTGAAGGATATGTCGATCCGCTTGGTCTTCTTGGCCACGGCGTCCACGAAGCCGTCCACCTGTTCCTCGTCCAGGGCGTCGACGACGGCGGTTTCCGCCGTTCCGCCGTCCTCCCTGATGTCCCGGGCGACTTTCTCCAACGGGGATTCGGTGCGCCCGGCGAGATAGACCGTGGCGCCCTCGGCCGCGAAGGCCCGTGACACCGCCCCGCCGATCGCGCCGCCGGCGCCGTAGACCAGCGCCGTCTTGCCCTGCAACAGGCCGCCGGCCGGCACCTGGTTCGTCAGCATGTCCCTGCCTCCCGCAACGGAGTGGTGAATTCCCTCAACTATGTTCCCGCCGGGGTCCGGTGGCAAGGGGACAAACGGCTCAGGACACGAGGGTTCCGCGCACAATGCTCACGCTGGAGTGCGCGGGATTGCCGTCGACCGGTTCATCGGACACGTCCACGATCGGGTAATCGCTCAGGTTCAGGCCCGCCGGCACCGGGAAGGTGCCGGAATCGGAGGTCATGACACCCAGGCTCACCAGTTTGGACAGGTCCGGCGCGATCAGCCACACCTCCTGGTAACCCCTGGCCTCGTTCTTGTTGACCCGGACTTCCAGGGTGCGCTGTCCGTCCTTCGCCTCCACGACGCGGGCCGACCCGGTGGCGGAGTGTTGGTCGACCGGGGCGAGCTCGGCGCGGGCCAGCGGGGTCACCTGCGCCTGGTTCTGCTGCACGGACCAGAAAACTCCCGCCGCCAGCAGTGCTGTGGCCGCGGCGGCCGCCAGCCACACCCCCGGACGGCGGAACCAGCCACGCCCCGCGCCGGGTCCCCGCTTCCCGCCGCCGCTTTCGCCCCGGGGCTGAAGCGGCGTGACCGAAGCCGACGGGGTCGGCCGCTCATCCGTCGGTGAGGCCGGCCGCGAACCCGACGGCGCCGGGGATCCGAGCGGATCGGCGGCGACGGCGGCGGAGAGGCCCAGCGCGCTGTGGATTCCCGCCCACACCTGCGGCCCCGGCGCTTCGAGCGCGGTGGTGTCCGGTCCGGGCCTGGCGGCCACCACGGCGCGGCGGAGCCCGGCGTAGTCTGCTGCGCAGCTGGCGCAGGAGCGGAGGTGGTCCGCGGCGTCGTCTCCGAGCTCCTCGCCAAGGGCAAGCAGGCTGAGGGACTCCGGGTCAAGATGTTGCACGGTCTACCTCCAATCGGCTTCTGAGCTGGGACAGGCTGCGGCGGATGTGGCTCTTGACGGTACCAAGCGGCAGGTCCAGTTTCTGTGAGATCTGCGAGTGCGTCAGGTCGTCATAAAAAGCGAGTTTAAGAATGGATCCTTGCGGTTCGCCCAGCCGCTCCAGTTCCCCGTCCAGCAGCAGCCGGTCGGCCAGCAGCTCCGCCGCGGCGTGACCGGCGGACTGTTCCGGTCCGGTGAGAGCTCGACGGCGGCCAGGACCTTCCGGGTTTCCCGCGTTGAGGCTGCCTGGGCGTCCGTGATGACATTCCGGGTGATGCCTACGATCCACGCCGGAAGCCGCGCCTTCGTGGGGTCGAACGCGGACCGCGAGCGCCAGACACGGATGAAGACTTCCTGGGTGGCATCATCGGCTGCCGCGTTGTCGCGCAGCGAGCGCAGCGCCAGGGTGTGGACCATGGGCGAGAATTGCCGGTACGCCTCTGCCAGCGCGGTTTCGTCTCCGGCGGCGAACGCATCGTTCAGTCGCGCGTCCCAGGCGGAGGGGGACTCGAAAGGTGCCAAGCCCGGCTCCTTCCCCCTGCTGGTGGCGGCGATGAGCGTTGCGTCCTGGATCACGCCGGCACCGCCGTGACAATCACATTGTCGCCGTAGTCCTGTTGTTCGTCCAGCCATCTGCCCCCGCAGGTTACGAGCTTCAGCTGGGGCGGTCCGTCGCGGCGGAACACGGAGTCACCGTCGAACGCGTCCTTGGCCATGAGTTCCACCCGGGTCACGCGGAAGGTCAGGGGCGGGGCACCTTGCCGCTGGACCGTCACGAGGGTGCCGGCGGGGAGCGACTTGAGTTGGGAGAAGGGCGCCGAATCGGAGGTGGTGTCAACATGGGCCGCCAGCACGGCGGTGCCGGCAGCGGCTCCAGGGGCCGGTCCGAAGCGGTACCACCCTGCCTGGTTGAAAGGCTCCGGGATCTCCATGGCCCCGGTCGGGCTCACGCCGACTTCGACGACCGCCATGTCGGTGATGGTGGTGCCCGCCACGCTGAGGAAGCGCGGAGCCGGGTTCTTGGCCACCTGTGCCGGCGGGGCTGCCGGGCGAACCGTGATGCCGGACTTCGGGATGGAGCGGGCAGCGGTCCGCGCCGGCGGCTTGAGCGGCTGCTGGGCGGTTCGATCCGGCGGCTGGGTAGGGTCCGCGGCGGTTCGCTCCGCCGCCGGAGCTGGCGGGGCGTCGGGCCCCCGGGGCGCAGCGCAACCTCCGATCAGCAGCACCACCGTGATGGCGGCGGCCGCAATCCGCGCAGCGGTCCGCCTTGCGGCAGGTCGCCTTGCTTCAATCCTCAGACTGGGAGCCGGGGGGCGCCCGGGGGACTCCGCCGTCGTCGTGCGCAACATGTTCGTCCTCCTGCCGTGGTGGACCTCAAGGGACCGGCCGCCCGGCGGTTCGCCGGGCGGCCGTTCAGCTGGTGCGGGTTAGCGGATGCGGCGAGGTGCCAGCTGCTTGCGGGTTGCGGCGATCCCGCCGGCAAGCAGGAGGAGGGCCGCGGCGCCGATGCCTACCGTGACGGCTGTCTGGTCGGCAGATCCCGTCCCGGAGTCAGCGGCTCCCGAACGTCCGCCGGGGACGCCGGCGGGGGCGGAGTGCAGGCCGTCAATGGTCTGCACCGCGAGCTGCAGGTTCTTGTCAGCGAGGCTGCCCCAGGCGTACACCACCGTGTGGGTGCCTTCCGTGACCGTCACATCGGCTGGTCCGATCACCGGCGCGGTGGTGCCGGCAGCGGCCACCGCAACGGACAAGGTGCCGGGATCCAGGGTCAGCGTCTTGTCTTTGGGATTGGCCAGGCCGGAAACGACGGCGTTGCCGCCGGCCAGGATGTCCACCGCCGGCGCCGCGGCTGTGTGCCGGACGGTGAGTTTGCCCTTGCCTGCACCGATCTGTGAAACATCGTTGGTGAAGAAGTTCGCCGTCGGCTTGCCGTCTGCGCCGAGGTTGGCCACCGCCGTGTAGTTGCCGCTCGCGGCGAGGGTGACCTTCACGGGACCGATCACCGGGTCGGAAGCGTCAGCGGCATCCGCGGCGGTAATAGCAAGGTCGTAGTCCCCGGCGGGCAGGGCCAGCGGTCCCGCCAGGGTGCCGGGGGCGAAGTCGTCGAGGGTTCGTTCGCCGTTGACCCAGACGTCAACGGTCAGTCCCGGCACTCCGTGGAGGACGGAAAGCTGGGCGTCGGGCTCTGCCGCCTGGGCGGGGCCGGCAAGGGTGAGAGCTGCCGCGATTGCCACGGCGCCTGCAGTGAAAAGGCTGGTACGCATTTACATCTCCTTCAACGGCCCGGCTAGCGGGCGATTCTTTGCTTACACACCTACTACCGGCGCGCGGGCCCGTTTGGATGCACATGCATGTAGAAATGTTTGTGAAGGAGGACAAATGTCAGGGGGACGGGTGGCTTAGGGGCGCGGCGGGGTCTCCGGGCCGTCCCTCCCCTCGTGTATTTCCGGAGGAACCGACGCGGGCGGTCCGCCGATCCCATAGAAGCCCCGCGGCCCGGACTGCGGGCCGGGCGTCCCGGCTTGGGGCGCTGGCTGGCCCACGCCGGGCGCAGGCTGCCCGTACCCGGGGGCCGTCTGGCCGTATCCGGGGGCCGGCGGCGTTCCGGGGGCCGGCGGCGGTCCGGCGGGCGTCACGGGCTGAAGGTCCCCCGGGTCGGTCGGTCCCATGTCCAGGTGGAACGGGGGGTATTCGTCCCGCATGAGGGCAACATAGGTGATCACCCGGTAGATCCAGCGGTTCAGGCCCATCAGCAGATCGAACAGGCCGCGCCAGTACTGCCCGGTGAACAGCAGGATGACACCGGCGATCAGCACCAGAAGCCCGATCAGCGAGATGCCGACGTTCTGCTGGACCCACTGCCCGTCAGCCCAGTAACGGTCGCGGTCGCCCCAGCTGCGCGCGGTCCCCGTGAGGACAGCGACGATGAGCAGGTGCGGGATGGCCAACAGCCAGGACTTGACCAACACCAGCCCGTGCGAGAGCTTCTCGGGGTAGTCGACGTCGAAATCCGCGGGGTAGCCGGTGCGGGCCAGCGTAAACGGCGGGTACTGGTCCGTGCCGATCGCGGCGTACGAGTAGAACGCCACCCGCCAGCTCCAACGGATCACGCCCACGTTGAAGTTGAACAGCGAGCGCGGATAACGGCCGGTGAAAAGGATCGCAAACCCGGCAACGATCGTGGTCACGACGAACGCGAACCACAGGAAGAACAGCACGATGTAATGCGGGATGGCCAGGAACCACTTGACCAGCCACAGCCAGCGGGACAGTTGCGGGTCCAGGTAGCCGCTAAGCCGCGCCGGGTAGACGTATCCCCCCGGCGGGGCGCTCCCTGGCGGCGCCGCAGGCGGCGGCCCCGCGGCATACGGAACCCCAGGCGGAGCACCGCCGTAAGGACCGGCGCCATAGGGAGCCGCACCGGCGGGACCGCCGGCGTAAGGGGTGCCGGTGTAGGGCGTGCCGGGCTGCGGCTGCTGGCCGGGGCCTTGCGGCGGTCCCCCGCGGCCCAGCCCGGCGGCGCCGGCCACAATCAGCGGGACACCTACCGCCAGCAGCACGATGCCTCCGATCAGAAGGCCGATGAAGACCGGCCAGAGGAGGTCCGACCGTGCGCCGCCGCGCAGATCAACGGAAACAGGGCTGCTTGCATCGGCGTTCATGATCACCACGGCCCAGTCCCCGGAGCGCAGGTCCCACCTGAGCTCCTGGGTGCCGGTTCCGGTGGCGGACGCCGTCCAGAAGGTCTGCTCCGCCGGCCGGGCCGGCGGTTTGGTCCCGGACACGTCCCGGTACTGCGCCCGGAAGGGCGAGAAGCGGACCTCGGTCAGCTCGGAATGCCTGACGCCGCTGAGGTAGGCGGCCACCTCACTCTGGGGCGCGATGCCGATGAAGATCTGCTGCGCTGAGTCGGCAGCGGATCCCCGGAGCATTACGCTGCCGGCCATCGCGGCGGGGTCGACGCCGGAGGGCCCGGCGTCGGTCATAACGTTCAGCCGCGGCGACGTCAGGGCGTAAGAGTCCACCGTATAGCGCTCCGACGGGGTGGTGAAGTAGCCGCCGTCGCGCTGTTGATAGTTGGCCCATCCGGTGAAACCGGCGCCGGCCAAGAGTCCCAGTCCCAGCAGCGCTGCAAGCGTGCCAAGCACCAGCATGACAATCCGGCCCGGTTTCATGGCCGTTCCAACGCCTCCAACAGTGACTTGCCCCATCGAGCTGCCTTCTCGATTTCGCCGGGGCGCAACGGTCCCTCACTGCCCTGCACGTAGAACGGCATGGGCTCGGAGATGATGTCGGCGCCGCTGTCACGGAGCGTGTGCGCCATTTTCTTCGCCGCGTCGCCGTGGACGAACATCCGGACGCGGGTATCGAAAGCGGCGGCCTTGACCCCGTTGAGATGACCGTCCCCGAGCGTGGAGAGAAGCTGGCTTATTTTCGGCGTCGGACGCCAGCCATTAATGGGACTGCCGAGGACGAGGAGGTCACCGGCGGCCAGGTCGTCGGGCCGGAAGTCGCCGACCGGGACGGAGGTGGCGTCGAGTTCACCGAGCGAGCCCGCGACGGCTTCCGCGACAGACTTGGTATTGCCAAAGGCCGAGTCGTAGACAATGTGGGCTTTCATGCGGTGATCACCACTTTCAGCGCCTTCGTTTCCGCGGCGCGGGAAAAGGTGTCATAGGCGTCCATAAACTGGTCGAAAGTGAAGTGGTGGGTGGCGAACTTCTCGGCCGGCACCTTGTTCTGGGCCACGAGTTTCAGCAGCATCGGAGTGGTGTTGGCGTTGACCAGGCCCATGCTGATGTTGATGTTCTGGATCCAGAGGTCCTCCACGTGGAGCTCCACCGACTTGCCATGCACCCCCACATTGGCCACGTTGCCGCCCGGCCGGACGATGGCGGTGCACATGCTGAAGGTGGCCGGGATGCCGACGGCCTCGATCGCCACATCCACACCCTGGCCATCGGTGAGCGCGAGGACCTGGTCCTTCCAGTCGGCGTCGCCGGAAAGCACAACGTCGGTAGCGCCGAATTCGCGGGATTTTTCCAGCCGGTTCGCATCGAGGTCGACGGCGATGATGGTGGCGGCGCCGTAGAGGCCCGCGGTGGCGATCGCAGCAAGGCCGACCGGCCCGGCGCCGATCACGGCCACCGTGTCGCCGGGCTTGACCCGGCCATACTGCACGCCGATCTCAAACCCGGTGGGCAGGATGTCGGACAGCATGACGGCCTGCTCATCGCTGACGCCCGCCGGCAACAGGTGCAGCGAATTTTCGGCGTAGGGGACACGGACGTATTCGGCCTGCGTGCCGTCAATCAGGTGGCCGAACACCCAGCCGATGCCTGATTGGCCTTCGTCGCCCATGCAGTGCGAGTACAGGCCGGTCTTGCAGTTTGCACAGTGGCCGCAGGATTTGATGCAGGAGATGATGACCCGGTCCCCCACCTTGAGGCCGGTCACGGAGGAACCGGCCTCGGTGATGGTTCCTACGCCCTCATGGCCGAGGATCCGGCCCTTGGTGACGGCGGGCACGTCGCCCTTGAGGATATGAAGGTCCGTGCCGCAGATGGTAGTGGTGTCCACCTTCACGATCACGTCGGTGGGATTCTGGATCTTCGGATCCGGAACTTCCGTCCAGGACTTCTGTCCCGGACCGCCGTAGACGAGTGCTTTCATGCGAGCTCCTTGGTTCTGAGGATGACGTGCGGATCGACGATCCGCAGGCGGCACGGGGTGACCGAGGAGTCAATGCCGGAAGAGACGATGGACTGGCGGGCATGCTCGCGGAGCTCCTCGAACGCCGCCGCGGTGACCCGGGCATGGGCGAGGTCCACGATGAGCTCATAGCCGGCGAGTTTGGAGGTGACCCGGCGGCAGACAACATAGAGCGCCCTGATATTGGCGGAGGTCACGACGCCGCGGACCTCCACCCGCGCGGACTCCTCCGCGGGATCGATCCGGATAACGACCTTGAGCCGCGGATCTCCGTGGGATGGGTGCGCCTGGAACGATCGGGCGCGGTTGGCATGGTTCAGGTGGCGCAGCGGGCTCATGCGTCCTCAGAGCTCCCCCGCAGCGAAGACGCTGCGGTCGCCCGCGCGTCCGTAGCTGCTGCCGGTGAATGAATAGCCATGATGGATGGTCTCCTGCCTTTCCTGCCCAAGCTGGAAAGTGCAAATGCCATTTCCTCACCCCAGGGTCATAGCGAGACCGATAGTTCCTAAAGGCGGTTCATCCCCCAAAGAACCGTGCAGGAACCGCCCAACTCCAGAATGACCTCACCGTGGTTCCCGGGCAAGGGGGCGAAGGTCCCTTGCCCGGCCGGGCTTCCCCGGGCTTGGGAACGGTGTGTCGGCAGTGGCCAAAGTGGCGTGAATTGCTGCAGCAGCAGTGCGCCCCTAGCCTTGTTCCCATGCCGAAAAACGCCATTCCTGCCGCCCATTCCGGCCTCGTTCTCGCCTCGGTCCGGCAACCGGGTGAAATGACGCTGTGTGACATTTTCATAACTGATGGGGTGGTTGCACAGATCGTGCCTGCGGGTTCGATGGCAGGGTTGCCATCAGGCTCGCTGGCGGGCGGTCTGCGGGTGGTGGACTTGGACGGACACTTCGTGATTCCGGGGCTCTGGGATGAGCATGTCCACATGACCCAGTGGGCCCTGGCCACCGGCCGCATCGACCTGTCCGGCGCCGCCTCCGCGCAGGAGGCGGCCGACGTCGTGCGTTCCCGGCTGGAAGAAAGGCGCGCGACCGCGGCCGGGCACCAAGGTTCCGCGAGGTCCGGTGGCGCGACTGCCGGCGAAGACAGCGCGGGCGTACCGACGGTGGTCGGCGTCGGATTCCGCGATGCCGTGTGGGGAGACATGCCCAGTCTTGACCTGCTCGATGGCGCGACGGGGGGCCTCCCCGCGGCGCTGATCAGCCATGATCTGCACTGCGTCTGGCTTAACAGTGCGGCGGCGGCACGCTACCGAGTGGCGGTGGGCGCGGACGGGTTGCTCCGCGAGGACCCGGCCTTTGAACTGACCCGGGAGCTCGGGCGCCTGCCGGACGAGGCAGTCGACGCCATGGTCCGCGACGCCGGAGAGGCTGCCGCGGCGCGCGGCGTCGTGGGGATTGTCGACTTCGAGATGGTCTGGAACCGGGATCCCTGGCTCCGGCGGATCACCGCCGGCTTCGATTCCTTGCGGGTGGACGCCGGGGTCTACCCTCAGGACCTGGACCGTGCCGTCGGTGAGGGAATGCGGACCGGACAGCTGGTTCCGGGGGGCGGCGGGCTCCTGCGGGTAGGGCCTTTGAAAGTTTTGATTGACGGCTCGCTGAACACGCGCACTGCCTACTGCGTGGACCCGTATCCGCACGGCGGCCGTGGCCTGCTCACGGTCAGCGAGGCGGAACTGCTGGAGCTGCTGGTCAAGGCCGGCGGGGCGGGGTTTGTCCCGGCAGTGCACGCAATTGGCGACGGCGCCAACGAGGTGGCCCTGAACGCTTTCGCAGCGGCCGGCATCCCGGGCCGGGTTGAGCATGCCCAGTTTGTCCGGCAGGAGGACTTCGCGCGGTTCGGCGACCTCGGCCTCACCGCCAGCGTGCAGCCCGCCCACGCCCTTGATGACCGCGACGCCGCCGACTCCAACTGGGCGGGCCGGACGGAGCGGGCATTCCCGCTGCGCTCACTTCTCGACGCCGGGGCCACGCTGGCGCTTGGCTCCGACGCGCCGGTGGCGCCGCTGGAACCCTGGACCGCGATGTCGGCGGCCACCACCCGGGCGCGGCAGGACGGCCGCGGTCCGTGGCACCCGGAGCAGGCCCTAACCCGGCAGGAGGCGATGGCGGCGTCCTCGCGCGGGCGGCGCCGGATCGACGTCGGCGACCCCGCCGACGTCGTCGTGCTCGACGCCGACCCGCTGGCCGTTTCCGACGCCGAATTTGCCGCGATGCCGGTGGCCGCGACGCTGGTTTCGGGGCGTTTCACGCATGGAGGCGGGTTGTAGCTGGTTGTTTCTGGCCGCGTTGCCCCCTAGGTGCCCTTGACCCGGGCCCGGACCAGGTTGGCGTACGGCAGCCGGCCGTGCTCCTCGACAAACGCGGCGTGGTAATCGGCTTCCGCCGCGGCGAGCTGCTCAACGGGCAGCTCCCTCCAGGCGATGACCAGCGTATTGGCGGCGGCGAGCTGCCAGATCAACCGCCCGTCCCAGTGACCAGGCGGCTTGCCCTTGCCGAAGTCGACGAATTCCTGGATCTGCCGGCGAAGCCCGCGGTTGCCCTTGCTCCCGGGACCGGCCTTGCCCACGTAGAGGACGTCGGCGCCGTCGACCCATTCGGCGTCCAGCGCCTCGACCTTCAGGGTTGGGTCCTTTTTCTTGAAAACGCCCGCCGTGCTCTTGGCGAGGAACTGTGGCCGGGCGTTGCCCGTCCCGGGGCTCTCGGGCAACAGCAGGGCAAAGACGCCAGGCTTCTGCGGGATCCGGTTGATGTCCAGCTCGGCGAGCGGCCGGAACCCGGTGAAGCCGTCTTGCTTCAGTGACTGTCTGTTGATTGGCATGGATTCCTTGGTTCGGGGCGCTGCGGTCCTTTTGAAGCCTACGGAATCGCTGGTTCTGCGGCCGCTTTAATTGTCACAGCTGCGCGATAGCGTGTTTCCATGGACGGCAAGCAAGGGCCCGACGTGGCTCTGACGGACAGCGTAACGGTCGCGGACCTTGCGCGGATGCTGGCCGGAATCCCTGCCCCGGCCGGCGCCGCGGCCCTCATCGACGAAACACGCGAACTGGAGGACCTGAAGTCAGCCCTGGCTGCCCGCCAGGCCCGGGACGCCGTCGCCTTCGACCTGTCCCAGCGCCGCGAACAAGCCGACGCCGGGATACAGGCGGACCAGCTCGGCACCGGCGTCGCTGCGCAGATCGCCCTCGCCCGGCGCGAGTCCCCGGCCAAGGGCGGACGGCTCCTGGGCCTCGCCAAAGCCCTCGTCACCGAAATGCCACACACCCTCGCCGCCCTGGAAACCGGCCAGCTCAACGAATGGCGCGCCACCCTGCTGGTCCGCGAAACCGCCGCCCTCTCCGCCGCGGACCGGGCCGCCGTGGACGAAGAACTGGCCCCCGACGCCGGAACCTTCGCCGGCGCCGGGGACCGCGCCATCATCGCCGCGGCCCGCGCCGCCGCCTACCGGCGCGACCCGCGCTCCATCACCCAGCGCGCCGCCCACGCCGAAACCGAACGCCACGTCAGCCTCCGTCCGGCCCCGGACACCATGTGCTACCTGACCGCGTTATTGCCGGTCAGCCAGGGCGTCGCCGTTCACGCCGCCCTCACCCGGGCCGCGGACGCGCTGCGCTCCGGCGGGGACACCCGCTCCCGCGGCCAGCTGATGGCCGACACACTGGTCGAACGCACCACCGGAACCCCCGGCGGGATAGCGGGGATCGAAATCCAGCTCGTCATGACCGACCGCACCCTCTTCCAGGCCGACAGCGAACCCGCCCGCCTCCCCGGCTACGGCACCGTCCCCGCCGGGTGGGCACGCACACTACTTAGGGACCCGGACACCGGCGCCGCAGGTGCAGCAGGCGGCCCAGGCGGTGAGCCAACTTCGGGCACCGGCGACCCAGGCGGCCCGGGCGACGACCGCGCCTTCGCGACCTGGATCCGCCGGCTCTACACCGCGCCGGCCACGGGCGAGCTCGTCGCCATGGACTCCCGCGCCAGGCTCTTCCCCGCCGGGCTCCGCCGGTTCATCCAGGCCCGGGACGACACCTGCCGAACACCGTACTGCGACGCGCCCATCCGCCACCTCGACCACATAGTCCCCTGGCGCAACGGCGGAA
This sequence comes from uncultured Arthrobacter sp., assembly GCF_964021775.1. Lineage (GTDB taxonomy): Bacteria > Actinomycetota > Actinomycetes > Actinomycetales > Micrococcaceae > Arthrobacter. Next base: position 267,994 of record NZ_CAXHZI010000004.1, on the reverse strand, counting down.
CCACCAGCCTCAGCAACGGCGCTGGACTCTGCGAAGCCTGCAACCACACAAAAGAATCCCCCGGCTGGAGCGCCCAACCACGCCCCGGACCCAGACATACGCTGGAAGTCACGACGTCTACCGGCCACACCTACCACTCCACCGCACCGCCGTTGCCGGGAACGAGGTATCGGTCGACGTTGTCATCCCACCGTCGTCGAAAACTTCGTCACCTCGCCAAGCTGATGAGGGCCTGCAGGGTCAGGGCTGGGGCAGCGGCGTAGCCGGTTCTTGCGGTTCGATTGCCGGGACCGCGTCAGGTGCAGCATCCGTTTCCGGGTGCTGCTGATCAACCGGAACGCGCCGCGCCTCGATCCCCTTGGCAACATGCAGGATGGTGTCCTCGACGGAATCACCGATGGCTTTGGGCACTGAGGCCACTCCTTCGGCAATAGCTACGGCCGCGCCCGCCACCGCCCCACTGGCCTTCTGGCCAAGGCGCATGACCGATTCATGCCACTGGGTGCGTTTGATGGACGCGGATTCCGGCATACCGAAGTTCGAACTAAAGATCCTCAGCAACCGCTGTAGCTCTTCGGCGGCGGTGTAGAGCCTAGTCATCTCCATGGGATTCGTAACGCGGGTGAACGTATCAACGTCCACTGCCGCCGCAACGGCGTCGGACAGATTTTGAAGTGCCGCGGTAGTGCTTGCCATTCGCCGTTCCCGCGACTTAGCGATGTGCCGGGAGTGAGCAGTGGAATCCGATCCGTCATTCGCGCTGCGTACAGCTTCCAAGGAGTCCATTCGAACCATGTTCGTGAGAGCCACAGCCGCGACAACCAGCCAGTGCTTCAGTTCGCCTCTGGCCGCTGCCTCGGCGCTGCTCACCCGCTTGCCCAGATTCTTGACGGCCAGACCGTCGGCAATGGTGTTGAGGTGGTTGAGGGCGACGGCATGCGCCTGGGCAAGGGCTGCAGCCTGCCCCGACACTTGGTCCCAAAGAGCGTCGTTTAGCCGGCCGGTCTCCTCGAAATACCCAAATGCCTTATCCAGGACGTGGGTTGTGCCCTGCACGTTCCCGAGAGCCTCGTCGCGGTTATCGCGGACGATTGTGTCCAGTTTCGCGTCCACAGCCTGAACAAGGTCATCGAGTTCTTTGAGGGCCACGCGAATCGCCAAAGTTGCGGCCATGATGTGCACGTTCGCGGCTGCGGCAGGGTTGACCGGCGAGGAGCTCACCAATTCGATGATCGTGTCGATCCTGCCATCCGACTGTCGTAGTACACCGCTGACAATCCCGAGCTTTTCCTCGGTGGACCCGACGAGTTCCAGGAACCGAGCGTAGGACTCGGGAGTCATGTGAAAAGAGTTGCCCGGGACATTTGCCGACATGGCCATCGCAGCCGCCCCAGCCAGTCCGGCGAGCAGCTCTGCCACCCCAGAGCCTAGGTTTGAGCGGCTCTCCTCTTTGACGTCAAGCTTGCGGAAGAGCTCGACAATTGCTGTAGGGTCGCCTGCTACCAAAGCATTTCTGCCATCGACGTACAGGGAAAGTTCACGGTCATTGTCGGTCATCCCATCATCTTCACACGCGCTGGTTATGACAGGGCGGGCGCCACTTCGGAGTCCCAGGCATGTGTGACCGAGCATCGTGACCCTCCGCCATACGATACAAAGGTCGGACTCATCGCCTAGATCATTGCGTCTATCGCCGTCGACATGGGACGTCTGTTCGCAGTTGGCTCGCTTTTGATTGGCACAATCTCACACAGTGCTGATCTCGCGGGACAGACCAAACGAAGTGTGGAGAAGACTGTGGCAGTAAAAGCGGACAAAGTCGCAGCAGCGATTATGGCTGGCGGCACAACGGCGAAAAAAGCCGCTGCCAAGGTCCATGACCTAGCTACCGACCCGGTTGTGCACGAGAAGGCGCGGAGGGTCGCGGAGACTGGCGCAAAATTTACCGCGCAGCCAACACGTCGGAGGCGAAGGAAGCCTACCGACGGGCTTGAATTCTTGAAGAAGACGCGCGGAAGTGAAGGTCCCGCGGCCGCGGCTCCGACCATTTGCGCCCGCCCAGGCTGACCGCCCGCCCAGGCCCCTTAAACACAGGACCTGCAGGTACCTTCGCGATCTCGCTATGAGACGGCTCGGACATTTTCATGTCCAGAACGACCCGGCTTAATCAAGTGGTTACCTGCAGGCGCTTTAAGCGTACGCCCGGCCCCGGAGCCGTGACTAGGGGTCCGCCGCCTCTTCCGCGACGCCCGGGAACGCGCCCGGAAACAGAAGCGTAGAGTGGAACAAGACGCCTGATTCTGGACGCCGAGTGCTGAGGGAGAAATCGTGACGATTGACTGGGACGAAAAGAAGACCCTGCTGCAGGAACCGAACATCGCGGCCGTGACACAACTTTGCGACGAACTGATGGAGAAGAAGCCGGGGTCCGTGGTCCCCTACATCGACCCCGTCCACGACGAGGACGAGTGCCGGATCGTCAGTCTCCATATTGCGCCCGGCAAGGGCTGCGAATCGGGGTTCGTCTCGCATTTCAACGAGGATGAGGCAGCACGCCGCGCCACCTCCATCTACGAAGCCGTCGAACTGGACGCGCGCTACGTGATGCCGTGGAACGCCTACCCCTGGGTTCGCGACCCGGAGCTCCCCTCGGCCCTGAACGTCCAGGAAAAGACCGACGGCCTGCGCCCCTTCCGCCAGTTCATGAAGATCAACAAGCGCACCTCCGCGATCATCGCGCACGGCGCCGACGCCCACGCCTTCCTGACGCTATTCGAAAAGACCTACCACTCCTCGCTGAAGAACCGCGGCGTGAAGATCTACAAGGCCACCGCCCTCGGCGGCCGCGCCTTCGCCGTCTCGGCGGCCAAGCAGGAAGAACTCCTGGCCAAAAACGTCGCGGTCTACAAAGACGCCATGCAGCGGGCAGGGATCCAGCACCTCTAAGGGGACTCCCGACGTCGGCCTCCCCGCCGCCCGTTGCCGCCGGGGTGGGCTGGGCCCAACGGCCCTGCCCAACCCCGTCCCCCCGCGGCCAAGCTGGGAGAGCCGACCGGACCACGGCCGGCCCGTCGCAGACGGATACAGCGCTGACGGTTGCGCCTTGGAAGGGAACCAGCGTGGGACGGTTGGACGGCAAAGTTGCCCTGATCAGCGGCGGCGCCCGCGGCATCGGCGCCGCGATCGCGCGGCGCTTCCTTGACGAAGGGGCACGGGCCGTCGTCGGCGATGTCCTGGACGACGACGGCGCGCAGCTGCTGGCCCAACTCGGCGACGCCGTCCGGTACGTGCACCTGGACGTGACCCGCCCGGCGGACTGGGACGCCGCAGTCAACGAAGCCGTCACCGCGTTCGGCAGCCTGAGCATCCTGGTCAACAACGCCGGCATCGTGAACTTTGGCCGGATCGACGCCTACCCGCACGAAGAGTGGGCCCGGATCATCGAGGTGAACCTCACGGGCGTCTTCAACGGCATCAAGGCCGCCACCCCCGCACTGGCCAGAGCCGGCTCCGCCTCCATCATCAATGTCTCCTCCATTGCCGGACTGCGCGGTTATGAGAACCTCGCCGGGTACACCGCGTCGAAATTCGGTGTCCGGGGACTGACCAAAGCCGCCGCGCTGGACCTCGGGCGGGACGGGATCCGGGTCAATTCGGTGCACCCCGGCGTCATCCAGACCCCCATGACCGAGGGCATGACCTTTGACACCGGTCATGTGCCGCTGCACCGGATCGGCCAGCCAACGGAGGTCGCGGACCTTGCCGTCTACCTGGCCGGCGAGGAATCCTCCTTCGTGACCGGCGCCGAATTCGTCATCGACGGCGGCGAAACAGCCGGCACCGTCGGAACGCCCGCCGGCTGACCGGCAGAAGATGGAGAGGCCCATGAGCGCACATTCCGGCACCAAACTGGCCGTCATCGGCGCCGGCAGCGTCGGCACGTCCCTGGCCTACGCCGCCCTGATCCGCGGTTCGGCCAGCCACGTGGCGCTCTTCGACGTCAACGCGGCCAAAGCCGAGGCCGAGGTCCTGGACCTGGCCCACGGCACCCAGTTCACCGCGGCGGCGGCGACCGTCAACGGCGGCGCGGACATCAGCGTTACCGACGGCGCCGACGTCGTGGTCATCACCGCCGGTGCCAAACAGGCGCCCGGCCAGACCCGGCTGGACCTGGCCGGCACCAACGTCCGCATCCTTGAGCAGCTCATGCCGCAACTGCTGGAACACGCCCCGGACGCGGTCTACGTCCTGGTCACCAACCCCTGCGACGTCCTGACCGTCGCCGCGCAGAAGATCACCGGCCTGCCGGCCTCCCGGATTTTCTCCTCCGGCACCGTGCTGGACACCTCGCGGCTTCGCTGGCTGCTGGCCCACCGCGCCGGGGTATCCGTGAGCAGCGTGCACGCCAGCATGGTCGGTGAACACGGCGACACCGAGTTCCCGGTGTGGTCCGGCGCGACCATCGGCCCGGTACCGATCCGCGACTGGAAGGTCGACGGCGAGCGCATCTTCACCCCCGGTTACCTCACCGAGACCGCCCGCGAAGTCACCCAGGCCGCCTACAAAGTCATCGCCGGCAAGGGCGCCACGAACTACGCGATCGGGCTTTCCGGCGCCCGGATCGTGGAGGCGTTGCTGCGCTCGGAGAACGCGGTGCTGCCGGTCTCCACCGTGCTGGGCGGGCAATACGGGATCGACGGCGTCGCCCTGTCGCTGCCCAGCATCGTGGGCCAGGGCGGCGTGCGCGCGGTCCTCGAGACGCCTATGGACGAGGGCGAACTCGCTTCGCTCCACCACTCGGCCGAGACGCTCCGGCAGAGCCTCGCCTCACTGGGGATCTAACCCCAGGGGCCGAGTCACCGACGGCACCACCGTCACCGAGCCAAGGTGCGGCAGCGCGGCCCGGGCGCCTTCCTCCAGGTGCGCGGCCACCGCTGCAAGGTCGGCCAGCCGGGCCTCAGGATCGAGGGGGACGGTGATCTCCGCGTGCAGCCGGTGGCCGGACCAGCGCAGCCGCGAGGTCCCGCCCGGTTGCGCGCGCTCCCGGACGACGGCGGCCAACGCGTCGCTCAGTTGGGGGTCGACGCCGTCCATCAGCCGCCGTCCGACGTCGCGTACGGTGCCCCACAGGAGCACCATGATCGCCACCGAAATCAACAGCCCCACAATCGGGTCGGCCAGCGGGAACCCGAGCCAGACGCCGATCACACCCGCCACCACGGCGAGCGAGGTGAAGCCGTCGGTCCGGGCATGGACGCCGTCGGCGATCAGCGCCGCCGAACCGATCCGCCGGCCAACCCGGATCCGGTAGATCGCGACCAGCTCGTTGCCGGCGAAGCCCACGAGGCCGGCGGCGAGCACCCAGCCGAGGTTCTGTACCGGCTGGGGTTCGAAGAAGCGGCGGATGGACTCGACGGCGGCTACCACCGCGGAGAGGGCGATCATGGCGACGATAAAGAGTCCGGCAAGGTCCTCGGCGCGGCCGAAGCCATACGGGTAGGTGCGGGTGGGTTTCCGCCGGCCGAGTAGGAACGCGATCCACAACGGCACGGCAGTCAGCGCGTCGGAGAAATTGTGGACGGTGTCCGCCAGCAGCGCCACCGAGCCGCTGATCAGCACAATCGCCAGTTGGAAGAGCGAGGTGGCACCCAGGCCCAGCAACGAGACCTTGACGGCGCGGATGCCCTGGGCGCTGGATTCCAGTGCCTCATCGATGGAGTCCGCGGCGTCGTGGGAATGCGGGACGAAAAGCTCGTGCAGCCACCCCTTCAGCCCGGTGGCGTGGGTGTGGCCGTGCGGGTGGTCATGATCATGCGGGTGGCCGTGATCGTGCGGGTGGTCATGATCATGCGGGTGGTCGTGGGCCTCGTGGCCGTGACTGTGGACGTGGTCGTCATGGTCGTGCGGGTGCTCATGGTCGTCGTGTTCGCCGTGGCCGTGCTGGCCCAGGGCGCTGCCCGGCCCGCTCACGCGCCGTGTCCCGGGGCAGTGCCGAGCGCGTGCTCGGCCTGGTGGATTGCATCCATCACCAGCTGGCGGGCGTGGTCATTCTGCAGTCGGTAGAAGACTTTTGTGCCCTCCTGCCTGGTGGCGACCATACCGCCCAGCCGCATCTTAGCCAGGTGCTGCGAGACGGCGGAGGCCGGTTTCCCGACTTGCTCCGCCAAGGCGTTGACCGGCAGCTCGCCGTCCCCCAGAGCGAGGATCAAACGGACCCGCGTAGCGTCGGCCAGCATGGAAAAAACCTCGACCGCAAGCTCCACATGGGGGCTGTCGACCTCAACCTGCATATCTGCATTCATACGCAGATACTTTCATATCTCCCGCGGTCGACCAACTGATGACACAGCCGGACCTGGAACGCTGGAACACAATGCCCGGTGCCATCGTTGAACACAGGTAGCCTGAAGTGCGGGACTACAGCCGGGAGGAGGGGAGGCAGCGATGGTCACAGCACCCATGCGCAGACCGGCAGCCGGATTCACACGCGCCGCCCTGCTGAGCGCCATTCTCGCCATACTCGCCGGGCTACTCGGCATGCATGTTTTTGCCGGCGCGCACGCCTCCCACGCCTCGGCCTGGCCCTCCGCCGCCGGGACCCACGCGGCGTCCGGTCACCCGGCGTCCGGCCACCCGGCGTCCAGCCGCGCCGAGTCCGGCCACCCTGGCCCGGCGGCCCTCCACCAAACTCCGGAGTCGACGTCGTCGTGCGTCTGCGGCGGAGACTGCGGCGACCAGCACGCTGCGCACGCGGCCTGCACCCCTGCGCCCTCCGGGGCGCCAGCGGCGGCAGCATGCCTGGCATGGACCACAGCAGCACCGGCCCAAGCTCCGCTCCCGCACCCGCGGACCACAACGGCACGGACACCATGTTCGCGCAGGGGATGATCCCCCACCACGCCCAAGCCGTGGAGATGAGCGAGATGATGCTCAAGAAGCAGGGCATCGACGCCAAGGTGACCGCACTGGCCGGCCGGATCAAAGCTGCCCAAGGCCCGGAGATCGACCGGATGACGGGCTGGCTCCAGCGCTGGAATGAACCGACCCAAATGCCGGGCGGCCACGCCATGTCCGGCATGCTGGGCGACGACGAACTCAAGAAGCTCGACGCCGCCGCCGGCACCGAGGCGAGCAGGCTGTTCCTGACCCAGATGATCGCCCACCACGAGGGTGCCGTCGAGATGGCCAACGCGGAGGTCCGGGGCGGCAAGGACCCGGAGGCGATCAGCCTGGCCAAGGACGTCGCGGCCTCGCAAACGGACGAAATCAAGGAAATGAAGGAACTGCTGGCCGGGCTCTAAGCTCGCGGGCTGAGGCCGAACGGGCACTTGGGGCCCTCTTTTTGGGCCCCAAGTGTCCGTTCGGGCGCCCCGAGGCGCACTTTTTGGGCCCCAAGTGTCCGTTCGGGCGACTTCCGGGCGGGAGGACGGTTGACACTGCAGTGTGACCTCTGCCATATTTGAAGCGTGAACCTGTCAGACAGCCGGACAGCCGGACAACCCCTCGCCCGCCTCAGCGCGGCCGAAGCGGTCTTCAACGTCCTGCGCTCCGAGATCGAATCCGGCAAGCTCGGTATCGGCGCCAAACTGAGCTCCGAGGCCACCCTTGCGCAGCAATACGGTGTCAGCCGCTCCGTGGTCCGTGAGGCCCTGCGCTCCTGCAACGCCCTGGGGCTTACCGTCACCAGGACCGGCCGGGGCACGTTCGTCGTCGCCGACCACGTGGCCAAAGACCTGGTCCTTGGCCAGTACTCCGCACTGGATCTCACCGAGGCCCGTCCCCACATCGAGGTTCCGGCCGCCGGGCTCGCCGCGGAACGCCGGTCAGCCGAGGAACTGGACACCATGCGTGACATCGTCGCCGCCATGACAGCCGAGGACGACCCCGAAGTGTGGGTCGGCCTGGACTCGAATTTCCACGCCCTGATTGCGAAGGCCAGCCGGAACAAGGTCTTCGAGAACGTGGTCGCGGACATCCGCGAGGCCCTGGCCCATCAGTCCGAGACGCTGAATATGGTGGCGGACCGCCAGCACGCCTCCGATGAGGAGCACCGGCGGATCCTGGCTGCCATCGAAGCCGGCGACGCGGCAACGGCGCGCATCGCGATGAGCCAGCACCTGCACGCCGTCGGCGTTGCCCTCGCCTCGATTCTGCACCCCCGCGCCCACGTGTGATCCCGGCCCCTGGCCTGATTCCGCAAACAGCAGCTTGACCAGCAACAAACAACTCCACCGCTAAGGACGCAATGACTTCCCCTGCCGTCGCGCACATCCCGACTCCCCTGGCCCCGGCGAGGCTCCCGCAGCACGTTCCGCTTGCGGTCCAGACCCGCGACGGCCTGGCCGAGAGCGTCCACTACGGATCGGCCATCGCCACCGCGGCGGACGGCCGGACCCTCCTGGCCGCCGGCGAGCCGCTCGCCCCGTTCTACCCGCGCTCCGCCCTCAAGCCGCTGCAGGCCGTTGCCATGGTCCGCGCCGGCCTCGACCTCCCGGAGGACCTCCTAGCCCTCGCGGCCGCCAGCCACTCCGGCGCCGCCATCCACCGCGACGGCGCGCTGCGGATCCTGGAGCTGCACGGCCTCAACCCCGGAGACCTCGAAAACAGCACCGACCTCCCCTACGGCGTCCGCGAACGCGAGGAATGGCTCGGCGGCGGCGGGCAGGCCACCCGGCTGGCGCAGAACTGCTCCGGAAAGCACGCCGCGATGGCCGCCACCTGCCTGATCAACGGCTGGCCGGTCCGCGGCTACCTGGACCCGGCGCACCCGTTGCAGCAACTCGTGGCCCGCACCGTGGCGGAGCTGACCGGCGAGCAGCCGGAGCGCACGTCCACCGACGGCTGCGGTACCCCGCTCTTCGCCCTCACCCTGCGCGGCATGGCCCGCGCCTTCGGCACGCTGGCCTCGGCCACGGGAACCGGCAGTGCGGAAGCCGCCGTCGCCAACGCCATGCGCCGCCACCCACGGATGGTGGCGGGCGAGGACCGGGATGTCACCGCGCTGATGCGCCTGGTCCCGGGACTGCTCGCAAAAGACGGCTTCGAGGGCGTCCAGCTGGTGGGCCTGCCCGACGGCCGCGCCGCCGCCGTGAAGATCTCCGACGGCGGAGACCGCGCCCGGATGCCCGCCACCGTGCGGCTCCTGGACGCGCTCGACGTCGACACCTCTCCCCTGGCGCGCCTCGCCGAGATCCCGGTGCTGGGCGGCGGCCGGCCCGTCGGGCTGTTGCAGGCCACCGACTTCCTCGCTTCCGCCGAAACTTTCACCGCCCCCAACGCCCGCTAAGGACCACCGCCATGACCCCGCTCGACGATTCCGACGCCTTCCGCTCCGAACATGACCTCCTGGGCGACCGGGACGTTCCCGCCGACGCCTACTGGGGTGTCCACACCCTCCGGGCCGTGGAGAACTTCCCCATCACCGGCCAGCCGCTGTCCTCCAACATGTACCTGGTCCGCGGACTGGCCGCCGTGAAACTGGCCGCCGCCCGCACCAACCACGAGCTCGGACTGCTCGACGCCGAGCGCGCCCGGGCCATCGAGGACGCCTGCACCGATGTTATGAGCGGCAAACTCAGCGAGCAGTTCGTGGTGGACGTCATCCAAGGCGGCGCCGGAACGTCGTCGAACATGAACGCCAACGAGGTGATCGCCAACCGGGCCCTGGAAATCCTCGGACATCCGAAGGGCGACTACGCGCGCCTGCACCCAAACGACCACGTCAACCTCAGCCAGTCCACGAACGACGTGTACCCCACCGCGGTCAAGCTCGGCACGATCTTCGCCGCCCGGGAGCTGCTGGAAGCGCTGACCGACCTGGAAGAGGCCTTCGCCGCCAAGGCGGTTGAGTTCCGGACCGTGGTGAAGATGGGCCGCACCCAGCTGCAGGACGCCGTCCCCATGACGCTCGGCCAGGAATTCGGCACCTACGCGGTGACCATCGGCGAGGACCGGCTCCGCCTGGCCGAGGCCGACCTGCTGATCCACGAAATCAACCTCGGCGCCACGGCGATCGGCACCGGCCTGAACGCCCCGGCCGGGTACGCGGAGGCCGCCTGCCGGCACCTGGCCGAGATCACGGGCCTGCCGCTCGTCACCGCGGTGGACCTGATCGAAGCCACCCAGGACGTCGGCGCCTTCGTGCACCTCTCCGGCGTGCTCAAGCGGGTAGCCGTAAAACTGTCCAAGATCTGCAACGACCTCCGGCTGCTCTCCTCCGGCCCGCGCGCCGGCCTCGGCGAAATCAACCTCCCCGCCGTGCAGTCCGGCTCCTCGATCATGCCCGGCAAGATCAACGCCGTCATCCCCGAGGTGGTCAGCCAGGTCGCCTACGAGGTGATCGGCAACGACGTCACCATCACCATGGCCGCCGAGGCCGGGCAGCTCCAGCTCAACGCCTTCGAACCGATCATTGTCCACAGCCTCCACAAGAGCATCTCCCACCTGGAAGCCGCCTGCCGCACCCTCACGGCACGCTGCGTCCGGGGCATCACCGCCAACACCGAACGGCTCCGCCTCACCGTGGAGCAGTCGATCGGCCTCGTCACCGCACTCAACCCGCACCTGGGCTACGCCACCGCCACCGCCATCGCCCAGGAAGCCCTGGCCACGGGCAAGGGTGTCGCGGAGCTCGTGCTCGAACACGGGTTGCTCACCGCCGAGCAGCTCACCGAGCTACTTAGCCCGCAGCGTCTGGCCAACCTGAGCAAGTAGCGCACCCCCACCCCCGAAGGATCACCATGACTTATCCCGAAACTGCCCGCGCCCAGAAACCGCCCGCCGCACAGTCCGCCATCTCGGACCACACCATCCCGGCGCACGCGCATGCCTCCGAGGCCGCGCTGCACGCTGAGGACCAGGGCTACCATAAGGGCCTGAAACCCCGGCAGGTCCAGATGATCGCGATCGGCGGCGCCATCGGCACCGGCCTGTTCATGGGCGCCGGCGGCCGCCTGGCCGCCGCCGGCCCGGCTTTGATCATCAGCTACGCCCTCTGCGGCTTCTTCGCCTTCATGATCCTGCGCGCCCTGGGCGAACTGGTGATGCACCGGCCGTCCTCCGGTTCGTTCGTCTCCTACGCCCGCGAGTTCTTCGGCGAGAAGGCCGCGTTCGTCACCGGCTGGCTGTACTGGCTGAACTGGGCCATGACCGCGATTGTGGACATCACCGCCGTCGCGCTCTACATGAACTTCTTCAAGAAGTACTGGGCGCCGATCGCGGACGTACCGCAGTGGACCTGGGCCCTGGCCGCCCTGATTCTGGTGCTTGGCCTGAACCTGATCAGCGTCAAGGTGTTCGGCGAGCTCGAATTCTGGTTCGCCCTGGTCAAGGTGGTGGCGCTGGTCTCCTTCCTGCTCATCGGCATCTACTTCGTCATCTTCGGCACCCCCGTCGCCGGCCAGGAAGTCGGCTTCAGCCTCATCGCGGACAACGGCGGCCTGTTCCCCAACGGCCTGCTGCCGGCCATCGTGGTGATGCAGGGCGTCGTGTTCGCCTACGCCTCGATCGAGCTGATCGGCACCGCCGCCGGCGAGACGGAAAACCCGGAAAAGATCATGCCACGGGCCATCAACACCGTAATCGTGCGCATCGCCGTGTTCTACGTCGGCTCGCTCGTGCTGCTCTCGCTGCTGCTTCCCTACAGCTCCTACAAGGCCGGCGAAAGCCCGTTCGTGACGTTCTTCGGCTCCATCGGGGTGGACGGCGTGGACGCCATCATGAACCTCGTGGTCCTGACCGCGGCATTGTCCTCGCTCAACGCCGGCCTCTACTCCACCGGCCGGATCATGCGCTCCATGTCCGTTTCGGGGTCCGCACCGAAATTCGCAGCCCGGATGAACAAAGCCGGCGTCCCCTACGGCGGTATCGCCCTGACCGCCGGCGTGGCCGTGCTGGGCGTCATCCTCAACGCCATAGTCCCGGCCGAGGCCTTCGAGATCGTCCTGAACGTCGCGTCGCTGGGGATCATCAGCACGTGGGCCATGATCGTCCTGTGCCAGATGCAGCTGGCCCGGCTTGCGGCCCGCGGGGAACTGCTCCGACCCGCGTTCCGGATGCCCGGCGCACCCGTCACGGGCTGGATCACGCTCGCCTTCCTGCTGGCGGTGCTGGTCCTGATGGCATTCGACTCGCCGGTGGGGACCTGGACCATCGCGTCCCTGGTCATCATCATTCCGGCGCTGATGCTTGGCTGGCGCCTCTGCCGGCACCGCATCCTGGAGATCGCCGCGGTGCGTGACGGCTTTACCGGCCCGGCCCCGCTGGTGGCCAACCGGCCAACTGCCGCCTCGCCGGACGGCAAATAGCCCCTGGCCCCCGCCCAACTGACTCGCAGTTGTTGTCGTTTTCAGGGCTCAAAACGACAATAACTGCGAGCTGGTTGGGTGGACGGGCGGCGTAATGGAGGGCCCCGGGGCGCTCCGGTCCCGCCCGGTTCGCCTAAGCTCGGAGGAACAGTTCCACCTGGCTCAGCGACGAACCACCCGGGAGACACCACATGACCAACTGGCGCATCAGGGATTTCCATTCGGCCGACCTTGACGGGATCCTGCACCTGTGGGAATCCCTCAAGGCCACGAATGTTGAGCCGGTCTACGCCCTCTCCGAGGTCCTCGCCTCGTGCGAGAAGGACCACGCCGTCGTGGCGGTGCAGGGCGAACAGGTGGTGGGTGCCGCCGTCGGCCGGGCCGCGCACGACCAGGGCTGGATCGTTTTCCTGGCCACGCTCCCGGAGTTCCGAGGCCGCGGGATCGGCACCTCGCTGCTGGCTTCGGTGGAAAACCGGATGGCCCCGCACGGGCTGAACAAGCTCTCCGCCCTGATGCCCGAGTCCGAAACCCGCGTCGAGGCGTTCCTGAGCCGCGGGTTCGTGCTGAAGAAGAACCTGCGCTACTTCGAACGCAAAATCCCGGTGCAGCGCCAGGAGCTGGAGCCGCTGAGTCAGCTGGGCGGCCGCATCCTGGCCCGCGACCTCTGGGAAAACGTCGCCGGGATGCGCAACGAGAAGGAACTGCTGGAGCGCCGCCTGGTGCTGCCGCTGGCCGAAGCCGACCTCGCCGATGAGTACGGCGTGGTGCCGCCGCGCGCCGTCGTGCTGTTCGGCCCGCCCGGTACCGGCAAAACGACGTTCGCCAAGGCGATTGCATCCCGGCTGGAGTGGCCCTTCGTGGAGGTCTTCCCCTCCCGGCTCGCCGCCGATCCGATGGGCCTGGCCGGCGCGCTGCGCGAGACGTTCCTGGAGATCGCCGAGCTGGAGCACGCCGTCGTCTTCATCGACGAGGTGGAGGAGATCGCCTCACAGCGTTCCGGCGAACCCCCGTCCCCGTTGCAGGGCGTCACCAACGAGCTGCTGAAGATCATTCCGGCGTTCCGTGAACAGCCCGGCCGGCTGCTGGTCTGCGCCACCAACTTCATCCGTGCCCTGGATTCCGCGTTCCTGCGCCACGGCCGCTTCGACTACGTCATCCCGATCGGCCTGCCGGACCGCCTGGCCCGTGAGGCCATGTGGCAGCGCTTCATTCCTGCCACCGTGGTGGACGACGTTGACGTGGAGCTGCTGGTGGACCGCACCGAGGGATTCTCCCCGGCGGACATCGAATACGCGGCCCGGAGCGCCTCCCAGCGCGCCTTGGAGAAAGCGGTGTACGACGACGGCGGGGCGGCTTCCGGGGGTGGGGCGTCCGACGGCGATTCCCTCCGGGAGGCGGTCCGGAAGGGCCCGGCGACCCAGGACTACCTCGACGCGATCGCGGACACCCGGACCACCGTCAGCGCGGAAGTGCAGCAGGAGTTCCTGGAGGACATCGACCTGCTGGGCCGGGTCTAGCCCTCCGGGGTGCTGTCGTAGGAGAGGTTCTCGTAGTCGGTGTCGTCGGCCTCGTCGAGCATGTCATCGAGCTCCTCGAGCAGCCACGGGTTGATCCGGGCCAGGATCTTGCGGGTCTCCTCGACCGGAACGGCGGCGTACAGCACCGGCCGGGCGTCGTCGTAGCGGGTGACCGGCGGCTTGTCCGGCCATTTCTCGGCCAGCGCCCTGACCCGCTCGGGCAGGGAGTTGTGCGCGTTGTCGGCAATCTTGACCAGGGTGGCGTCGTGGTCTTCGGCGATGTACCGGATGCCGGCCTGGTAGTCGTCCGGGTTCTCGTGCAGGCGCTTCGTGACGCGTTCGATGATGTCCACGGCCCGCTCGGAAACGCCCATCTCCAGCAGCGCCTGCCGGGTCATCGGGGTGTCCTCGGCGATGTCGTGCAGGTATCCCGCGATCCGGATGTCGTCATCGAAGTCGGCCAGCGCATCACCGACGGCGATCACGTGCTCGCGGTAGGGCCGCTTGAGCTTGTCCTTCTGCCGGTTGTGGGCGACCTCGGCGAGGACCTTCGCGGTCTCGACGGTAAAGCCCGGCCGCGGGGCGTGCGCTTCCATGAATTCTGGTTCTGACATGATTCCAGCCTACGCGCCGGGTAAGCCCAGCCCGGGCCACACCCACGGCTCCCGCGGCAGGGACGCCGGATCAAACACCTTGAGCGCCCGGTCCAGGGGACCCGCCGGCAAACCCAGCGAGACCAGCAGCGCGTCGCGCACCTGCTCGACGGGCACCCCCGCGGCGGCGAGGTCCGCGAGCGTGACCGCGCCGTCGCGCTTGGCCAGCCGGGCGCCGTCGGCGTTCACCACGAGTGGTACATGGGCATATTCCGGAACCGGAATATGCAGGAGCGAGGCCAGATAGGCCTGCCGCGGGGTGGATGGCAACAAGTCGTCCCCGCGGACCACCTGGTCGATTCCCTGGGCGGCATCATCCACCACCACGGCCAGGTTGTAGGCGGTGACCCCGTCGTTCCGGCGCAGGACAAAGTCGTCCACTACCCCGGTAAAGCCGCCGTGCAGCACATCCTGCACGGTGGCTGACGTAGCGGCGGCGCGGAGCCGGACTGCGGCCGGCCGCACGGCACGCCTGCTGGCGCGCTCGGCGTCGCTGAGGTTCCGGCAGGTGCCCGGATAGGCACCTTGCGGGGCATGCGGCGCCGACGGCGCCTCATGGATCTCGCGGCGCGTACAGAAGCATTCGTACGTCAGCCCTGCCGCGGTCAGCCGGTCGATCGCGGCGGCGTAGAGGTGCTCCCGGTCGGTCTGGCGGACGATGCCGCCGTCCCAGTCCACGCCGATCGCCGCCAGATCGCGGAGCTGCTCCGCCTCGGCACCCGCGCGGGCGCGGTCCAGGTCCTCGACCCGCATCAGGAAGCGCCGGCCGGTGGACCGGGCAAAAAGCCACGCGAGGATGGCGGTGCGGAGGTTGCCAACGTGGAGCACGCCGGAGGGGCTGGGGGCGAAGCGTCCGGCGGGTGTCATGGCACAAGCCTATGCCGGGCAACACAAGAGCCCCTCAGCCACCGATGACTTCGGACAACCGACGTCGGGGGCTCAGGGGCTCTTGCCGAAAAGGTGTGCGGAAAGACGATGCGTGAACAAGAGTCAATCAGCGGCGGGCTCCTTGCGGGTGCCTCATCCAGAGTCCGGGAGGTGTGCCGGGGGATCTGTAGCCTTCGGGAGCTGGCGGTGGCCCGCATCCCTTGTTGCCACTATTTGAGCAGGGGTCATACAGTTGGTGCAACGGACACTGCGCTCGGTGGTCAGATTGACCATTACGGGCCGTGGCTATTGGCAGGAAGTGGTCAGATTGCAGCAGCTCGACTCGACGGATCGCCGGATCCTCCTGGCCCTGGATGCGGATCCGCGGGTTCCCATCATGGTGCTCGCCCAGAAACTCGGCTTGGCGCGCGGCACGGTCCAGTCCCGCCTGGAGCGGATGACGGCGTCGGGCGCGCTCCGCCCGAACAGCAGCCGGGTGCTGCCGTCGGCACTGGGCCGTGGGGTGGCTGCGGCGGTGAGCGCCGAACTGGACCAGAGCCACCTGAACGAGGCGATCGCCGCGCTGCGGAACATCCCGGAAGTGCTGGAGTGCCACGCGCCCGCCGGCGACACCGACCTGCTGATCCGCGTGGTGGCAACCAGCCCGGACGATCTCTACCGGGTCTCCGAGGAAATCCGGCTGTGCCCGGGCATTGTGCGGACCTCCACGAGCATGTTCCTGCGCGAGGTCATCCCCTACCGGACCACGGGCCTGTTGGAAGGCTAACCGCCCGGATCAGACCGGCGGCCCGGCGTTTGCCTTCAGGCTCTTCATGACCAGCGTCGAGGTCAGCCGCTCCACCCCGGGCAGCGAGGTCAGTTCGGCGTCGTAGAAACGCTGGTACGCCGGCAGGTCCTCCGCAATGACCTTGAGCAGATAGTCCGGTTCGCCGAAGAGCCGCTGGGCTTCAACGATGTTCGGGTTCTCCGCCACGCGGTTCTCGAAGATTTCCATCGTGGCACGGTCGACCTGCCGCAGCGTCACAAAGACGATCGCCTCGAAGCCGAGCCCGACGGCAGCCGGGTCGATATCGGCACGGTAACCGCGGATCACGCCCGAGGCCTCCAGCTCGCGGAGCCGGCGGTGGCACGGGGCAACGGTCAGTCCGACCTTTGCGGCGAGCGCCGTGGCAGTCATTCTGCCGTCCTCCCGCAGGTGGCGCAAAATATTTCTGTCAATATGGTCAATCACGCAATAACCTTACCGTCAGCGCGGCTATCCGGGCGAAATCAGTGAACACTTATGGCTTGGGAATTCCTAGGCTGTCTTCTGTAGCCCCCGTGTCAGGAGACCGCCATGAACCCCCAGCTCTTTCTCGCTTTCGTCGGCGTCGCCGTGGCACTCGCCTGCACGCCGGGGGTGGACTGGGCGTACTCCATCGCCGCGGGGCTCAGGGACCGCAGCTTCGTACCGGCCGTTGCCGGGTTGTGCGGCGGGTACGTGGTGCACACGGCGCTGCTGGCCGCCGGGTTGGCCGCCGTGATCACCGGCCTGCCCGGGCTCCTCGGGTGGCTCACCGTGGCGGGTGCGGCCTATCTGTTGTGGCTGGGCGTCAGCACGGTGCGTTCGTGGCGGGGCGCCAGCTTTAGCGGGCAGTCTGCCGCGGAGCCGCAACTGGCTGCCCGGCAGTTCCGGGTGTTCCTGCAGGGCATGGGCACCAGCGGCATCAATCCGAAGGGGCTGCTCTTCTTCGTCGCCCTGGTCCCGCAGTTCGTCAGCCCGGACGCCGCTCTTCCGGTGCCACTGCAGTCCGGCCTGCTCGGCCTCACCTTCGTCCTGCTGGTGGCCGTCGTCTACAGCTGCGTGGCCCTGCTGTCCCGGAAGCTCCTGCACTCCCGGCCCGGCGCCGCCCGGCGGGTCACCCTGGCCAGCGGAATCATCATGGTGGCACTGGGCCTGGTGCTGCTGGCGGAGCAGCTGGTGCCGCTGGCCGCAGGGATCGCCTGGCAGTAGCCCTTAAGCACCCGCCAGGACGGGGATCATTCCCCGTTCAACTGCTTCCATTCCTGTTCCCAGAGCCTGCGTTCTTCCACGTCTTTGCGGATGACTTCGAAGGTTTCGAGCTGGGCAGGCCGGCCGCGCAGCCAGTCCCGGGGGTTAAGTGACTTGCGGCCGTTATCCAGGAGCAGCAAGGCGCGGTCCGTCAGGGCATCATTACGGAGGGCAAGATGCGTCTTCCGCCGCCGGAGAACCTCCTTCAACGCCGCCTGGGAGGCCGTAGCCGCACCAAGGCGGCGAAGCGACCGGGCGCGGATCAGCAGCAGCGCGGCGGAGAGGTCATCGGCGTTCAGCAGCCCCTCCGTCCAGAGCATCACTTCCTCGTCCCGGCCCATAGAGAATGCCACAGAGCACCGGGCCAGGGCCGCGGGCAACGACGGCGGAAGCGAGGTTACGGTTTGCAGGGCTGCCTCGAGGTGGCCTGTCTCCCGCAGGGAGTGCGACAGCGCCAGGAACACCGCTTCCTCACTAAATAGCACCGGAACCTCGATGCGCTCGGCTACTTCGACGCGGGTGACCACACGGGTCAGATAGCCGGACGCGAACTGGTTGGCGTCGTCGTCGTTCCCGGTGGTGAGTCCGCGCTGGAGGAGCTCCGAGGCCCGCAGGTAGCCGCCCTGCTTGTGCGCCAAGAGCCCGGCCAGCACATAGCAAAGCCCGGCCCACCCGGGGTAGGCGCGGCCCAGGGCGATCAGCCGGTTGGGGTCGGTGTTGTTGAAAGTCGCCTCGTACACCGCCTTCGCCGCTTTTCCGGGCATCCGCTTAAGCCGGGGGGCGGCGCCGTCCACGCTGAGCAGCGCACCGTTCCGGCCGCCGAGGGCCGTGTGCAGGACCCCGCCGACGCCGTCTGCAATGTCCCGCACCGGGGTGCGGACCTGCGCGCCGCCGAACGGGGTGAGGTCGCGGGTGTCGCGATAGATGGGTCCTGGGGACTGGCCGGCGCTCATTCTTCCATGCTAGTAGTGCACCTTTGGCTGCCGGTGGGGACTAAGTGGCCGCCACCCACACGCCGATCAACCAGGTGCTCGCGGCCAGGCAGGCCAGGACGAACTCGGCGATCATGCCCAGGCCCGTGGCCTTCAGCGCGGCCCAACTGGAGGCCACGGCCGTGCGCCAGACGCGGGTGCGGTGCAGTTCGCTGAGCAGCAGGCCGGCCGCGAAGCCAAGGAACAGCCCCACCACCGGGATGAGGAACATGCCCACGACGCCGAGGACCAGACCGGTCACGACGGAACGGCCGGGGATGCTGTGCTGCTTGAGCTTCCGGCCGGTCAGCACGGCGGAGGCCGCCATCCCTGCCAGGACCAGCACCAGCCCGACCCCGAAGACCACCCAGCCGGTGGTTCCGGCGCCTCCCCAGAGGGCCCACGCCAGCAGGCTGAGGCCGATCAGGATACTTCCCGGCAGGACCGGGATGATGATGCCTGCCACGCCCACCAAGATGGCCAGGCCGCAGAGGATCGTCACGACGATTTCGGGGTTCATCGCCCCAGTCTATGGCCGGGCGGGTGCCCGGCCCGCCGGGGGTGCCCCGGCCCCGGGGGCCCCGGGGGCGCCGGGGCCGGGCCGGGCGCCATCCTTGGCGTCCCGGACCGGCCTGCAGTGCCTAGCTTCCGGAGGGCGCGCCGTACATGACGGAGTAGTGCGAAATGTCCTTGCCGGAGTAGTGGGAGATTGTCACGGTCAACTGGCTGGGGCTGTAATAAGTGATTTGGGTGCCGAGCCCCTGGTTAGCCGAGCCGGCCTTGACGCAGACGGCGGTGATCTCGACACCGGCCGGAGCGGTGATCTCTATCGACTTGATGCCGTCGGCCACATCGATCTTCCCGGAGTCCCATGCCGGGCAGATCTGCCCCTCCGGCGGGGCGGCGTGGGCCGGGGCCAGCCCGCCGCCCAGAAGAACGAGTCCTGCGACGGCACCGGCAGCTAGCAACCTCTTCATGTCCTGCTCCTTCTCACTGAATGGAATCGGTCCCGGCGCCGTGTCCTGCCGAGGCTCTCCGCGGCACCGGTTTTTGGGCCACGGAAAAGTCCACAGCCACGGTCCGAAACCTCCGGATTCCTGGTGTGAAGTAAGACTCGAATTTCCCCCGCCCAGCTTGCAGACCTCCCCGCAGGATCGGTTGCCTGCCTGGGTTGGACCGCTGGGCCCAGCGTAGGTTGCGGCGGTGCGGCACAGCCCGAGTATTCGCTACTTGGGTTTCCCGGACATTCGGGCGGGAGCTACCTGTTCCTTGCTGGCGTTGTTCGGGAGCGCAACGACGACGGCGCCGCACCCCCTGGATGCAGCGCCGTCATCGGTCGTGAGCGAAGGCTACTCCGCCTCCACCGCCGCGGCGACGGCGGCCGAGACGGCCGGGGCGACGCGCGGGTCCAGCGGGCTCGGCACGATGTAGTCGGCCGAGAGGTCGTTCTCTGCCAGATCGGCGATGGCGCGGGCCGCGGCGAGCTTCATCGCCGGAGTGATCCGGCGGGCGCCGGCGTCGAGGGCGCCGCGGAAGATGCCCGGGAAAGCCAGCACGTTGTTGATCTGGTTCGGGAAGTCGCTGCGGCCGGTGGCGACGACGGCCGCGTACTTGGAGGCGACCTCCGGCAGGACTTCGGGGTCCGGGTTGGAGAGGGCAAAGACGATCGCGCTGTGGTTCATCAGTTTCAGGTGCTCCTCGTCCAGCCGGGAGGAGGAGACACCGATGAAGACGTCCGCGCCGAGCAGGGCCTCTCCGGGGCCGCCGGACACGCCGCGGGGGTTGCTGCGCGCGGCGAGCTGGGCCTTCTTGCTGGCCGGGTCCGCGGCAATGTCCGCGCGGTCCCGGTTGATGACACCGCGGGAGTCCAGCAGCACGACGTCATCGATTCCGGCGGCAAGCAGGATTTCGGCGACGGCGATCCCGGCGGCGCCGGCGCCGGAAACCACCACGCGGAGCCCCTCGAGCTCGCGGGCCGTCACCTTCGCGGCACCGGTCAGTGCGGCGAGGACGACGACGGCGGTGCCGTGCTGGTCATCGTGCATGACCGGGCAGTCGAGGGCTTCGATCAGCTTTTCCTCGAGTTCGAAGCAACGCGGCGCCGAAACGTCCTCGAGGTTGACCGCGCCGAAGCTGGGCCGTAGCCGGACCAGCGTCTCGACGATTTCGTCGACGTCGGTGGTGTTGAGGACCAGCGGGATGGAGTCGAGGTCGCCAAACGCCTTGAACAGGGCGGATTTGCCTTCCATGACGGGCAGCGAGGCGCTGGCGCCGATGTCGCCCAGGCCCAGCACGGCGGTGCCGTCACTGACCACGACTACGAGGCGCTGTGCCCAGGTGAGCGTCTTGGCAAGTTCCGGGTTGGCGGCGATGGCGCGGCTGACCTGCGCGACTCCGGGCGTGTAGGCGATGGACAGGTCGCGCTTGCTGGCGAGCGGGACGGTGCTGGCGATTGAGAGCTTGCCGCCCTGGTGGGAGGCAAAGATCTCCTCGTCGCTGAGCGCTGTTACCGGCGCCTCTTCGGCTCCGTCGGGGGAAGTCGGGTCGGCGGGAATGATCGTTTCAATGGACACGTCGTTGTCTCCTGGGGCTCACCGTGGGCGTACGGCACTTGGCTGCTGGGGCACAGGGGGTGCCCGAGATGGTCTGGGAAGGAACTTCCGGGCGGGCCCGGGGGTGGCAGGCCTGCGGTGAAGCTCCCGGAAGTGCTGGCGCTGGCGCCGCTCCGGTTCTGCCATGGTAAACAATGCCGTTCCCGCTGGTGGATTCGGGCGGACTTATTCGGGTAACTGGTCTAGACCGGCTGCGCGGCTTCGCGGCCCCGGGCCAGCAGCGAGCAGGCCTTCTTCAGGTCTTCCTCGGCTTCGAACAGCGAGAGCCGGCGGCAGCGGACGGACTGAACTAGGCCGGTGACGGTCAGCAGCAGGACCCTGGAGACGGCCGTGTCGCCGCTGACTTCCGTCACCGCTTTCTCCGCCGTCGCGTCGATGTCCCGGAGCAGGTGCGTGGTGTCCGTGTCCTTGGCATACACCGCGCGGTTCAGGCATTGCTCCACTGCGGGTTGCATGAGGCGCATGTGGAAGATTTCCATCACCACACCCACCAGGGCGTGCGCCGGGACGCTGGCGCCGGCCGGCCGGTCGCCGAGGTGCAGCTCGCCGAGCTGCTTGCGGTAGAGGGCCAGCATCAACTGCGTCGAGGAGGGGAAATAGCGGTACAGGGTGCCCAGCGGCACGTCCGCCTTGGCCGCCACCTCGGAGAGGACCACGGAGTCGATCCCCTTGCGGGCAAAGCCGGCTGCGACCTCGAGAATCCGGGCATACCGCCGTCGCTGCCGGGGCAGCGTGGGTGGCGGGGCCATTGGCGGAAGATCCGAAGGGAATTCAGGCATCAGCAGCGTTCCGGGTCGTTTTTCTCGGCAACCGGGAGGGTTAGTCCACAGCGCTGCCGCGGCAATCCCGTCCACTATACGGCACCCTGCCGGGCGGTTTGCCAGTCAAGCGGGCGGCCCCGTCGGCCTAGTCCACGCCCTTGATCTTGACCACGAAGACCGCACCCAGCAGGCCGATCACCGCGGCCGCGACGTACAGCGAAACGTACCCGCCCCAGAGGGCCACGAAGGGGTAGGCGATGAGGGGCGCGATCACCTGCGGCAGCGAATTGGCGATGTTGATGACCCCCAGGTCCTTGCCCCGGCTCAGCGCCGTGGGCAGCACCTGGGTAATCAGGGCGAAGTCCACGGCCAGGTAGGACCCGAAGCCGATGCCCAGTACGGCTGCCCCCACCAGGGCGCCGGGCCACGTCGGTGCGAAGGCCAGGATCAGTGCGGCCAGCGCAATGATGACCGAAGAAAGGATGACGAGCGGTTTGCGCCGGCCCATCCGGTCGCTGATCGGGCCCCCGATCACACTGGTAATGATGACCATGACGGCGTACAGGCCGGTCAGGATCAGGACGCCGAACTCTGCCTTCATGCCCTGCGTCTCGGGCAGCCGCACGGCATCGGTGAGGAAGAACAGCAGATACAGCGTCACCATGTGGTTGCCGATGTTCACGAGCAGGCGGGTCAGCCACGCCCACGCGAAGTCCGGGTACCGGGCCGGGGAGATCCAGAAGCTGCGCGCAAATTCGCCCAGCCGGAAGGGCGGCCGCGCGTGCCGCGGCAGCGCGACGTCGTCGTTCTTGAAGAAGTAGAGCACGACGCCGGCCAGCAGCGCCGCGGCGCAGAACGCGTAGCCCAGCGCGAAGTTGCCGGAGACGACGGCGGCGATGACCGCGCCGATCAGGATGCCGACCGTCTGGCCCATCGCTGCCAGCCCGCCGACGGTGCCGCGCTGCGGCACCGGCACCCGGTCCGGGATCGCGGCGGTGATGGCGGCATAGGCGCCATTGCATCCTGCCTGCACGAGGCACCAGAGAATGGTCATCACGGCGACGTTCTGGGCGCCGGCGAGGGCGGTCAGCGCGGCGGCGCCGAGGATGGCGCCGAAGAGCACCCACGGCACCCGGCGGCCGCGGCGTGCGGTGGTCCGGTCGCTGAACGCGCCGAACAGGGGGTTGGCCACCAGCGAGACGGCCGCTCCCGCCCCGGTCACGAGGGCCAGGATGGCTTCCTTCTCCCCCTCGTTGAAGGCTGCCGCCTGCTGGCCGAGCAGCACCTGGAGCGGGCCGAAGAACGCCGCGTTGATGCCCACATTGACCAGGACCACCCCCGCCGTCCACGCCGGGCCGACGCGGCGCTCCGGTTCGGCGAGGGCCACCGCGGCGGGTGCCCCCGCGGCAGTGCCGTCGCCGGCAGCGCCCTGGCTGGCAGCGGAGGCCGGAACGGCGCCGGGCAGATCGGACAGGCTCATGTGGTTCCCCCCGGAACTGATGACTGAAGCTGATGATCAGTGTGGGCCCAGACTATCGTGGGCTTCAACGCTCATCAGCTATTTGCCCAGCAGGAGGAAAACCCATGCCAGATACCCCCTCAATCCCCGTCAACACCGCCGACCTCTACGACGAGCGGGGCGAAGAGCTGGACTCTCTCTCCCTGCAGTTCCAGTCGCTGGGCGGCCGCACGCATTTCAGCGGCCCGGTCCGGACCGTCCGCTGCCTGGAGGACAATGCCCTGGTCAAGGCGACCCTTGCCACTCCGGGGAACGGCGCCGTCCTGGTGGTCGACGGCGGCGGCTCGCTGCGCACCGCGCTGATGGGTGACCTGATCGCGG
Source organism: uncultured Arthrobacter sp. (assembly GCF_964021775.1). Lineage (GTDB taxonomy): Bacteria > Actinomycetota > Actinomycetes > Actinomycetales > Micrococcaceae > Arthrobacter. Next base: position 244,412 of record NZ_CAXHZI010000004.1, on the reverse strand, counting down.
CGAGCGCCGTGGACAACGGCTGGGCCGGCGTCGTGATTAACGGGGCCATCCGGGACCGGGTGGCGGTCGCCGGGCTGCCGCTCGGGGTGAAGGCCCTTGGCAGCAACCCGCGCAAGAGCGCCAAGGCCGGGGCCGGGGAGACCGACGTGGAGCTGGAAATCGACGGTGTGGCCATCCGGCCGGGCCAGCTGATCTGGTGCGACCCGGACGGGATCCTGCTGGAACGCTGACCGGCGTCTGCCGCCGGCGCCGGTCCGCCGTCGGTCTGGCGCCGGGGGCGACCGACGTCCGGCGGGCGAGAGCGGGCGGCGGGAACAAAGCAGGCCGTAAGATAGTTACTGAAAGCAACCTTCCTGCTTGACCCCTAAACTTCCCCTCGGAGCAGTCATGTCCAAAACCACCTCCTCCCGCCTGCCCGGAGAGGTCTTGACCCACCGCCAGACCATCACCGTCATGGTGGGCCTCATGCTCGGCATGTTCCTGTCCTCGCTCGACCAGACCATCGTGTCCACGTCGATCTACACCATTGCGAACGACCTGGACGGCCTCTCGCTGCAGGCCTGGGCGACGACGGCGTACCTGATCACGTCCACGGTGAGCACGCCACTCTACGGCAAGCTCAGCGACATCTTCGGCCGCCGCCCGCTCTACCTCGCGGCGATCCTGATCTTCCTGGCCGGCTCGCTCTACGCCGGCTCGGTCCACTCGATGACCGAACTCGCGATTGCCCGCGGCATCCAAGGCATGGGCGCCGGCGGCCTGCTGGCCCTCGCCTTGACCATCATTGGCGACATCGTGGCCTTGAAGGACCGAGCCAAGTTCCAGGGCTACTTCATGTCGGTGTTCGGCATCTCCTCCGTACTGGGACCGGTGATCGGCGGTGCGTTCGCCGGCTCCGCCAACATCCTGGGCTTCGACGGGTGGCGCTGGGTGTTCTTCATCAACATCCCGATCGGCCTGGCCGCCCTCGCCGTCGTCTTCCTGTACCTGCACCTGCCGGCCAAGCACCTCAAGCAGAAAATCGACTACTGGGGTGCCGCCGCCATCACCCTGGCGATCGTGCCGCTGCTCCTTGTCGCCGAACAGGGCCGCACCTGGGGCTGGGCCTCCACCGAAGCCTTCCTTTGCTACGGGCTCGGCGTCGTTGGCATCGTGGCGTTCCTGCTCGCCGAAAAGCGTGCCGGCGACTACGCCCTGATCCCGCTCCGGCTGTTCCAGAACATCACGTTCGGGCTGTCCTCGCTGCTGAACTTCATCATCGGCGTGGGCATGTTCGGCGCGATCGCGATGCTGCCGATGTACCTCCAGCTGGTCAAGGGCCTCACCCCCACCGAGGCGGGCCTGATGATGATCACCTTCACGGTGGGCATCCTGACCGGGTCCATCACCGCCGGACGGACCATTTCGGCGTCCGGCACGTACCGGATCTTCCCGATCCTGGGCACCGCCGTGCTGACCGCGGCCGCCGTCGTCATGGGCCTCTCACTCGGCGCGGACACGCCGCTCTGGGTTCCGGGCGCGATCGCCGTGTTCTTCGGCCTGGGCCTGGGCTTCTGCATGCAGCCGCTCACCCTGGCCATGCAGGTCTCCGTTCCGGCCAAGGACATGGGCGTGGGCACCTCCTCCGCCGCCTTCTTCCGCTCCATGGGCGGCGCCGTGGGCACCGCGGTGTTCATCTCGATGCTGTTCAGCCTCGCTGCGGACAAGATTGCCGCCGGCATGAAGGACGCGGCACAGAACGCCGACTACCTCAAGGTCCTCAAGGACCCCGCCGTGGCGGCCGACCCGGCGAACGCCAAGCTGTACGAGTTCTTCAAGAACGGCGCCGGCAACGACTCGCTGAACGACACCAGCTGGCTGCACACCGCCAACGCCACCCTGACACGGCCGATCACCGAGGGTTTCGCCCAGTCGATCGACGCCGTGATGCTCACCGCCGCCGCCCTCACCGGCGTCGCCTTCCTGATCAGCTTCGCGCTGCCGAACAAGAAGCTCACCGATCCGAAGGCGGCCGCCAAGGAGTCGGTCCCCGCGCACTAGGCGCGCCCGACGGGCCGGGGCGGAATTGTAAGCTTGCTCTCATTTAGCTGTCCCGTGACATGCGCCGCGGCGGTGCCGGTGTAAGACTGGGTAGTTGCGGCGTGAGCCGTGGACCACGAATTGCCGAGGGAGCCATATGACCACCACCCAGGACCAGACCGTCGCCAAGATCCCCAAGCGGGTCATTTGGCTGGCCGTGGCGGGCGCCGTTGGCGGCTTCCTCTTCGGCTTCGACTCCTCTGTTGTTAACGGCGCAGTCGACGCCATCAAGGACGAATTCGCCCTCAGCGAGGCCGTGACCGGCTTCGCCGTCGCCGTCGCCCTGCTCGGTTGCGCGGCCGGCGCCTACCTGGCCGGCAAAGTCGCGGACCGTTACGGCCGCATCCCCGCCATGAAAATCGGCGCCCTGCTGTTCCTGGTCAGCGCCTTCGGCACCGGTTTTGCCTTCGGCGTGTGGGATTTGATCTTCTGGCGTCTCGTCGGCGGCCTGGGCATCGGCCTCGCGTCGGTGATCGCCCCGGCCTACATCTCGGAGATTTCGCCGCGCCACGTGCGGGGCCGCCTGGCCTCGCTGCAGCAGCTCGCAATCACCACCGGTATCTTCGCCGCGCTGCTCTCCGACGCTGTGTTCGCCAACTTTGCCGGCGGCGCCGACCAGGATCTGTGGTTCGGCGTCGAAGCCTGGCGCTGGATGTTCATCGCCGGCGCCGTCCCCGCCGTCGTCTACGGCTGGATCGCCTTCACCCTCCCCGAATCGCCGCGGTTCCTGGTGTTCAAGGGCAAGGACGAGGAAGCCCTGAAGGTCTTCGCCTCGATCGCCCCGGACGAGGACACCGACCGCCACCTGCGCGACATCAAGAAGGCCATCGAGGAGGACAAGCTCGCGGGCCAGAAGGGGTCGCTGCGCGGCAAGGCCCTGGGCCTGCAGCCCGTGGTCTGGATCGGCATCATCCTGTCCGTGCTGCAGCAGTTTGTCGGCATCAACGTCATCTTCTACTACTCCACGACGCTCTGGAAGGCCGTGGGCTTCCAGGAGAAGGACTCGCTGACCATCTCCGTGGCCACCGCGATCACCAACATTTTGGTGACGCTCGTGGCCATTGCGCTGGTGGACCGGATCGGCCGCCGACCCATCATGCTGGCAGGTTCGATCGGCATGGCTGTCTCGCTGGCGACCATGGCCTTCGCCTTCGGTTCGGCGACCGGCAGCGGCGACGCCATCACCCTGCCCGGCGCCTGGGGCCCGGCCGCCCTGGTGGCGGCCAACGTCTTCGTCATCAGCTTCGGCGCCTCCTGGGGTCCGCTTGTGTGGGTGCTGCTGGGCGAGATCTTCCCGTCCCGCATCCGCGCCCGCGCCCTGGGCCTGGCCGCGGCCGCCCAGTGGATCGCGAACTTCGCCATCACGCTGAGCTTCCCGGTCATGGCGGCGGCTTCGCTGCCGCTGACCTACGCAATGTACGCGTTGTTCGCCGCGGCGTCGTTCTTCTTCGTGATGTTCAAGGTGCCGGAAACCAACGGCATGGCGCTGGAGCACGCGGAGACGCTCTTCGTTCCGAAGGGCTCCGCCAAGAAGTAGCGCCGGCGCACCCCTAGCTGGCGCGCCCCTAGGTGCATTGCACTGTCCCGGCAGGGGCGCGAACGTACACTTGAGGCCCATGTTTCCGCGGAGACATGGGCCTCAAGTGTACGTTCGCGCTTTGAGGGGCGGGCGGGGTTAGACCAGGTGCGGCTCGTGCGAGCTCAGGTACCGGCGCCCGCCAAGGACCACCGCGATTGCCAGCGCCATGGCGCCCGCCGCGGCGAAGAAGGGGACCTGCGGTCCGAAATGCTCGCCCAGCTGGGCGGCGGCGAAGGGTGCCAGCGCACCGCCCATCCAGCGCACGAAGTTGTATCCGGCGGAGGCCACCGGTCGCGGCGAATCCGAGACGCCCATGGCCAGCTCCGTGTAGATGGTGTTGTTGATCCCCAGCAGCGCGCCGGAGGCCACCACCAGGACGACGACGGCGGGCACCGAGTGCCCTGCGGCCAGGCCGAGGCCGGCCAGGTCCACCAGCAGCAGCGCCAGCGTGCCGGCCAGCACCCGGACCGCCCCGAAGCGGCGCTGCAGCGCGGGTGCCACGAAGACGGAGAAGACCGCGACGGCGACGCCCCAGCCGAAGAACACGCCGCCGATCCCGTAGGCGTCCATCCCGAGGATGAACGGTGTGAAGGCGAGGATGGTGAAGAAGCCGTAGTTGTAGAACAGTCCGCTGGCCGCCGTCGTCCGCAATCCCCTATGGCCCAGCGCCAGCAACGGGTCCCGGAGCCGGACCTTCCGCTCCGGCAGCGGGGTCTTGGGCAGCAGCACGACCAGCGCGATGAAGGCCGAGGCCATCAGCACCGCGGTGCCGAAGAAGGGTGCGCGCCACTGCCAGCCGCCGAGCAGGGCCCCCAGCAGCGGGCCGAGCGAGATGCCCAGGCCCAGCGCCGCCTCGTAGAGGATGATGGCGGTCCCGGCGCCGCCGCTGGCAACGCCGACGATCACGGCCAGGGCGGTGGCCACGAAGAGCGCGTTTCCCAGTCCCCAGCCGGCACGGAATCCGACCAGTTCGCTCACGCTGCCGGAGAGGCCGGACAGCGAGGCGAACACCACGATGATGGCCAGGCCGGCCAGCAGGGTGCGCTTGCCGCCGATCCGGGAGGAGACAAACCCGGTGATCAGCATGGCGATCGCGGTGACCATGAAGTAGCTGGTGAACAGCAGGGACACCTGGCTGGGGGTGGCGTCCAGGTTTTTGGCGATGGCGGGCAGGATGGGGTCCACCAGGCCGATGCCCATAAAGGCGAACACCGCCGCCAGGGCCGTGGCCCAGACCGCCTTTGGCTGCTTGAGTAGTGAGGCCTTCTCGGCCTCGAGGGTTGATTCTGCTTCCGGCGCGGGCGCCGTGAGCTGGCCGTCCATGGAGGGCGCTCCTAAGGTTGTGGGTTCGTGCTGTCGTTGTTCCTGCCGGACCGGGGCCTGGCTGTCAGGGGCTCCTGACTGTCAGGGCTGCAGGGTCTCGTTGATCTTGCCGATCACCGGAATGGCAGCCGCGAGGGCCTGCCGTTCCTGGTCCGTGAGTGAGTCGAGGATCCCCGCCATTACCGCGTTGCGGCGGGTGTTGGCCGATTCGACGGCGGCGTAGCCCTCCGGCGTGAGCCTGACGCGGACCGCCCGGGAGTCAGCCGGATCCGCCTCCCGCCGGACCAGCCCGGCCCGTTCCAGCTTGATGATCTGCTCGGTGGCGCTGGGCACCTTGACGCCGAGGTTGCGGGCGATCTCGCCAACCCGCACGCCGCCGGCCTCGGTGCCGGCTTCGGCACTGTCCAGCAGCATCTTGAGCGTGCTGAGCTGCGCGGCACTGAGCTCGCCGTCGGCATCCAGGCGCCGCACAAGGTAGATGCTGTGGCGCAGGGCTTCCCGGAAATCGCGGGAGAGGGAAAGGAGGAAATCGTCCGACTGCGGGTAGTCGCTCATAGTTAGGGAGCCTAACAGTTAGGTCACCTAAGAGTCAACGGCCGGTGACGCTGCGGGGCGCAGCCGGAACGTCCCGGCGCCGACGCCGAATGTTAGCAGGGCGGCCGGGTCGGCTGAATTCGACGTCACCGGCCCAGCCTGCCATGACGCATGGGTGACCCGACAAGGCCGCCAGCTCCCCGAAGCTGTATTTTAGAAAGGCTGATTTGTAACCGCCGTCACCTTCGGCGGACCACACTAAGGATTGTTGACATGCCCGAACAGACAACCGCGGAGCAGAGAACTGCCTCCAGCCGGGACACCGAGCCCCACCTTGCACGCTCGTTGAGCAACCGGCACATCCAGCTCCTGGCCATCGGCGGCGCCATTGGCACCGGCCTCTTTATGGGCTCAGGCAAAACCATTTCCGTCGCCGGGCCCTCCGTGATCTTCGTGTACATGATCATCGGCTTCATGCTGTTCTTCGTGATGCGCGCGATGGGCCAGCTGCTGCTGTCCAACCTGAACTACAAGTCCTTCAGCGACTTCGCCGGCGACCTGCTGGGCCCGTGGGCGGGCTTCTTCACCGGCTGGACCTACTGGTTCTGCTGGGTGGTCACCGGCGTGGCCGACGTGATCGCGATTGCCGGCTATGCCGAGCAGCTCTGGCCCGGCATCCAGCTGTGGGTCCCGGGGATCGCCACCATCATCATCCTGCTGCTGCTGAACCTGCCGACCGTGAAGGCCTTCGGCGAGACGGAATTCTGGTTCGCCCTTATCAAGATCGTGGCCATCGTGGCGCTGATCGCGGTGGGCCTGGTCATGATCTTCACCGGTTTCCAGTCCAACGCCGGCACGGCGGGCTTCAGCAACCTGTGGAGCCACGGCGGACTGTTCCCCAAGGAATTCATGGGCTTTGTGGCCGGCTTCCAGATCGCCGTGTTCGCGTTCGTGGGCATCGAGCTGGTGGGGACCGCCGCGGCCGAGACCAAGAATCCGGAGCACAACCTGCCCCGCGCCATCAACGCGATCCCGCTGCGCGTCATGCTCTTCTACGTGGGCGCACTCATCATCCTGATGTCCGTCACGCCGTGGACCGGTTTCAAGGCCGGCGAGAGCCCCTTCATCGCGATGTTCTCCCTGGCCGGCCTGGGGATGGCCGCCACGGTGGTGAACCTGGTGGTATTGACCTCCGCGATGTCCTCGGCCAACTCCGGCATCTATTCCACCTCCCGGATGGTCTACGGCCTGGCCAACGACGGCGACGCCCCCAAGCTCTTCGGCCGCCTCTCCAGCCGCAAGGTCCCGCAGAACGCCCTGTTCCTGTCCTGCGTGCTGCTGCTCGCCGGGGTGGCGCTGCTGTACGCGGGCAAGGACGTGGGCGTGGCCTTCGACATGGTCACCACCGTGTCCGCCGTCTGCTTCATGTTTGTCTGGAGCATCATCCTGGCCAGCTACCTGGTGTTCCGCAAGCGCCGGCCTGAGCTGCACGCGGCTTCGACGTTCAAGATGCCCGGCGGCATCCCGATGGTGTGGGTGGTCTTTGCCTTCTTCGCGTTCCTCATCTGGGCCCTGACCACCCAGCCGGACACCCTCGTGGCCCTGCTGGTCACCCCGCTCTGGTTCGCGGTCCTGGGTGTCGCGTTCGCACTCATCCGCCGCTCGCCGCTGCACCAGGCGCGCGTGGCCGAATGGAAGGCGATGTCCGACGCCGAGACGGCCGCGGCCAGCCGCGTCTGACGCTCACTCAGATCCTGCCGGTCCGGGGCCGACGCTCCCTCAGATCCTGCCGGTCCGGGGCCGACGCTCCCGCAGATCCGCGGCTTAAATGACGGGCCCTCCCTCACATGATGTGAGGGAGGGCCCGTCATTTTTCCGCCAAAAGTGAGGGAGCGTCGAGCGGTATCTCGCCAAAGGTGAGGGAGCGTCCGGCTAGACGGCGGCCTTGGCTTCCTCGACGAGGGCGCAGACGGCCGGGAACAGCGGATGCTCCGCCTCCAGGCCGGTGATCTTCGTCGTTGCGTCCTCCGGGGTGGAGGAGTTCAGGATCTGCGCCAGTTCCACGGCCTCGGCGTCGGCGGGGTCGTTGAAGCGCAGCGCGGCGGCGATCGCGCCAAGCAGCGCCTCCGGGACAATCCCGCGTTCGGCCAGCTCCGCCGCCGGTCCGATGAAGCGTTCGTGCCTGCTGAGTTTCCGCAACGGCGCGCGCCCCACCCGGTTCACGGTGTCCGGCAGGTGCAGGTTGGAGAACCGGCCAAGGATCTTCTGCACGTAGGCTTCCTGCTCCTCGCGGTTGAAGCCGTGCTTGGCCACCAGCAGTTCCTTGGTCTCATCGAGGACGGCCCGCACATCGGCGGCGACGTCCTGATCCGCCATGGCCTCGGAAATCTTGGCCAGCCCGGCGTCGAACCCGAAGTACGCGGCCGAGGCGTGCCCGGTGTTCACGGTGAACAGCTTCCGCTCGATGTAGGGCGCCAGGTCATCCACGAAGGTCGCCCCCGGAATGACCGGCTCCCTGCCCAGGAACGGGGTGCGGTCGATGACCCATTCGTAGAACGTCTCCACCGTGACGTCCAGGCCCTGCCCGGCCTCCTGGTTGGGCACAATCCGGTCCACCGCCGTGTTGGCGAACACGGCGGCGTCGTCCAGGGAGCCGGCGGCCGGATCCCATTGGGCAGCGATTTCGGACTTCAGGATGTCGGTCGCGTTGATGGCGTTCTCACAGGCCATCACCTGCAGCGGCGCCAGCCCCGCCGCCCGCGCCGCAATCCCCTTGGCGATCACGGGCGCCACGAACTTGAGGATGTGCGGGCCCACGGCGGTGGTGACGATGTCCGCCGTCGCGATTTCCGCGACGACGTCGGCCTCCTGGGTGCCGGAGTTCAGCGCGCGGAAGTTGTCCACCGTCCGCACGGCGGGGCTGTCCCCCACCTCGTGGACCTGGTAGCTGTCCGCGGCGGCGAGCTGGGTGATGAGGGCATCCGCGACATCCGCGAACACCACCTCATACCCGGCATCGTGCAGCAGCAGCCCGACGAACCCGCGGCCGATGTTTCCGGCTCCGAAATGAACAGCCTTCACTAGGAATTAACCTTTCCGAACAGGTCGAGCACTTCGTCGACGGTGGTGGCCGCCTCCAGCTGCGCGACCTGTGCCTTGTTGGTGAAGACCTTGGCGATCGAGGACAGGATCTGGAGGTGTTCGTTGTTGATGCCGGCGACGCCGACGACGAACTTGACCTCTTTGCCGTTCCAGTCGATGCCGTTCGGGTAACGAATCACCGACACCGCGGACTTCATGATGTGGTCCTTGGCGGCGTTGGTGCCGTGCGGGATCGCGAGGTAACTGCCCATGTAGGTGGAGACGGATTCCTCGCGCTCGTGCATGGCGTCCAGGTAGCCGGCGTCGACGGCGCCGCGGTCCAGCAGGAGCCGGCCCGCCTCGTCGATCGCGGCGTCACGGGTGGTTGCCGTGCCGCTGAGCACCACGCTGTCGGCCACAAGGATCCCGGAGGGGCCGGACCCGGCCTCGGTCCCGGCGTCGGGCGCGGCCACGGTTTCCGACGCGCCCACGGCACCGGAAGCGTCCGCCGGCGCGTTGCTGCTCTTGACCAGCTCCACGATCTCGTCGTACCGCGGCGAGTTCATGAAGTTGTCCACCGAGACGTGGACCGCGCTGGACGTCGCGGGCTTGGCCCGTTCGGTCAGGTCCTGGTGCGTGATGACGACGTCGTAGGTGTCGCTCAGGTTGGCGATGGCGGAGTTGGTGACCTTGACATCCGGGTAGCCGGCAGCCTTGATCTTGTTCCGCAGCACCGAGGCGCCCATGGCGCTCGAGCCCATGCCGGCGTCGCAGGCGAAAACGATGTTCTTGACCGGACCGGCCAGCACCGCGACGCCGCCTGCTCCGGCGCCGGCACCGACGAGGGCGGAGGAGACGGAGCTCTTCTTACCCTTCATGGTTTCCATCCGGGCGGTGGCGGCGCCGAGCTCATCACCCTCGACGTCCTTGCTGGACTTGAGGATGACGGAGGCAATCAGGAAGGACACGGTCGCGGCCAGCAGGACGGACAGTGCCACGCCGAAGTAGCTGTCCGGCGGCGTCGCCGCGAACACCGCGAGGATGCTGCCCGGGGCGGCCGGCGAGCGCAGGCCCGCGCCGGTGAGGACCAGCGTGAAGATGCCGGTCATGCCGCCGCCGATCGCGGCGAGGATGATGATCGGCTTCATCAGCACGTACGGGAAGTAGATTTCATGGATGCCGCCGACGAACTGGATCAGCGCGGCGCCGGGGGCCGAGGCTTTGGCCATGCCCTTGCCGAAGATCATGTAGGCCAGCAGGACGCCGACGCCCGGACCCGGGTTGGCCTCCAGCAGGAACAGGATGGACTTGCCCTGGGCGAGCGCCTGTTCGGTACCCAGCGGGGTCAGGATCCCGTGGTTCACGGCATTGTTCAGGAACAGGACCTTGGCGGGCTCAATGAAGATGCTCGTGAACGGCAGCAGGCCGTTGTTGACCAGGAACTCGACGACGGCGCTGGCGCCGTTGCTGAAGGCCTTCACCACCGGGCCGATCACCAGCATGCCGAAGATGGCCATGACGGCGGCGACGATGCCCGCGGTGAAGTTGTCGATCAGCATCTCGAAGCCGGGCTTAACCTTGTTCTCCCAGAGGCTCTCGAGCTTCTTCAGGAGCCACGCCGTCAGCGGGCCCATGATCATGGCACCGATGAACATCGGAATGTCAGTTCCTACGATCACGCCCATCGTGGCTACCGCGCCGACCACGCCGCCGCGCACGCCGTAGACCATGCGGCCACCGGTGTAGCCGATCAGCAGCGGCAGCAGGTAGGAGATCATCGGGCCGACCAGCTTGGCCAGTTCCTCGTTCGGGGTGAAGCCTGCCGGGATGAAAAAGGCGGTGATGATGCCCCAGGCGATGAAGGCGCCGATGTTGGGCATGATCATGCCGGACAGGAACGTGCCAAATTTCTGGACGCCGACCCGCACGCTGGTCCGGGGTTTTGCAACTGTCTCTGTTGCCATGTGATTTCCTAACCGTGATTCCTGCTGCACCGCAGGATTGTCCGATATTTTCGACGAGCTAGCTGGTGGAACTAATGGAGATCCGGTGAAGCCATTCGAGAAAGAGCTTGAGTTCAGAGCTGGACAGCTGGTCCGAGTGCGAGGCCTGCAGCGCCGCATTCAGGGCGATCGCCGCCACCACCACCGGGGATTTCCCGGAATCCTCCGGGCCGCTTTCCCGGGCCTGATCGGTGGCGACGGCAAAAATCATCGCGTCGCGGGTCATGGCGGAGAGCTCAAGGTTGCGCTCCGGCGCCTTCTCCGTGATGAGCATCAGGGTCACGCCCACGTTGGCGGCCAGGATGCTGCGGGCCGCCTCCCTCGGCGGGACGTTGAGCTGGCCGGCGACGGCGGCCTTGTTCAGCATCTCCTCCATGAGCGCCTCGGCGTCGGCGACGACGGCGGGACGGCTCTCGGGGCGGATGTTGCCGAACATGACGAGATACAGTTCCGGCTGCTTCAGCCCGAACTGTACGTGCTGGTCCCACATCCGCCGGATGTCCTCCAGCGGCTGCCCGGACGGCGCAATGTCGCGTTCGCCGGCCACGTATTCCTCGAAGCCGGCCGCCACGACGGCGTCAAACAGCCCTTCCTTGTCACCGAAGTGGTGATAGAGGGTGGGGGCGGTAACGCCCGCCAGCTGCGTGATTTGGCGAGTGGAGACTGCCGCTCCCCCGGACTTGGCCAGCAATCCGGCCGCTGCACGAAGCAGCCGGGTTTTGGGTGGTAGCTGGCCATCGATACTCATAACCGCTACCCTAGCACCTATAGCAACGCTATATGAAGTGCATCACATACACTTTTTTCAGGTACCGCAATCTGCCGGTTGACGTAGCGGACAGCCGCAGGAAATCTAGGATCTAGGCGTTCAGTGGCGGCACCTGAACAGACTTACTGGCTCACGGCAGAGAATGAGGACTTTCAGTGCAGAACTTCCAAGGAGTAGGCGTCAGCCCCGGCCGGATCATCGGCATCATCCGCCAGATGCCGAAACCGGTCAGTGAGCCGCCGGCGGGCGAGCAGTTGCCAGCCGGTGTCTCCGCCGAGGAGGCGACGGCGGCACTGAAGGCGGCGGCCAAGGCCGTGCACGATGAGCTCAAGGCCCGGTCCGAGACGGTCAGCGGCGACGGCAAGGCGGTGCTGGAAGCCACGGCGCTGATGGCCACGGACACCATGCTGCTGAAGTCCGCCGCCAAATTGATCGGCCGCGGCACGTCCAACCAGCGCGCCATCTGGGAAGCCGGGGCCTCCGTCTCGGAAATGCTGCACAACCTCGGCGGCTACATGGCCGAGCGCGCCACCGACGTGCTGGACGTGCGGGCCCGGATCGTGGCCGAACTGCGCGGTGTTCCCGCCCCGGGCATCCCCTCTTCCACCAGCCCGTTCATCCTGATTGCCGAGGACCTGGCTCCGGCGGACACCGCGACGCTCGATCCGGAGAAGGTGCTCGCACTGCTCACCGCCGGCGGCGGCCCGCAGTCCCACACCGCCATCATTGCCCGGTCCCTCGGCCTGCCCGCCGTCGTCGCCGCGGCCGGCGTGGACGCCCTGCCGGACGGCACGGAGGTCTACGTCGACGGCGCCGCCGGCACCATCACGGCGGAGCCGGACGAGGCCCAGCGCGCCGCCGCGGAGCACTGGGCCGCCACCGCGTCGCTGCTGGCGGACTTTGACGGCAACGGCGCAACGGCGGACGGCCACCTGGTTCCACTGCTGGCCAACGTCGGCGGCGCGAAGGACGCGGTGGCCGCCGCCGGTCTCAACGCCCAGGGCGTGGGCCTGTTCCGGACCGAGTTCTGCTTCCTCGAGCGGGATACCGAGCCCTCCGTCGAGGAGCAGGCCGCCGCCTACAAGGGTGTCTTCGACGCCTTTCCCGGCAAGAAGGTGGTGCTCCGCACCCTGGACGCAGGCGCGGACAAGCCGCTGCCGTTCCTGACCGATGCCACCGAGCCGAACCCGGCCCTGGGCGTCCGCGGCTTCCGGACCGACTTCACCACGCCGGGGGTGCTGGAACGCCAGCTGCAGGCGATCTCTCAGGCCGAGCAGGAATCCGAGGCGGACGTCTGGGTGATGGCGCCGATGATTTCGACGGCGGAGGAGGCCGCCCGGTTCGCGTCCCTGTGCGCGGCGGCCGGGATCAAGACCCCCGGTGTCATGGTCGAAGTGCCGTCCGCCGCGCTGACGGCGGAGGCCATCTTGCGGGAGGTGTCCTTCGCGAGCCTGGGCACCAACGACCTCACCCAGTACGCCATGGCCGCCGACCGGCAGCTGGGACCGCTGGCAGCGCTGAACACCCCGTGGCAGCCGGCGGTGCTGCGGCTCGTGGGCCTCACCGTGGAGGGTTCCGCCGCGGAGGGCCACGGCAAGCCGGTCGGTGTGTGCGGCGAGGCCGCGGCGGATCCGGCCCTCGCCGTCGTGCTGACCGGGCTGGGCGTCACCACCCTGTCCATGACCGCACGTTCCATCGCGGCCGTGGCCGCGGTGCTGAAGACCGTGACCCTGGCCGAGGCGCAGGAGCTCGCCAAGCTGGCCCTGTCCGCGCCGAGTGCCACCGAGGCGCGGGCCTGGGTCCGGGCCAAGCTGCCGGTGCTGGAAGAACTGGGCCTGTAACCGGAGGGCGTGGCGCACACCCGGGGCGCTAGGATGCACTCCATGACACTGATTGCTCCCCGGGTGACCGCAGGGCTCCCGGCCGAGGATGCACAAAAGCTCCAGTACGCGCTCGACGGCAGCAATGACATCACGGTTTTTGTGGACGGCACCGTGCACCGGCTTCCGCCCGCGGCGAGAGACGCCGTCGTGGACCTGCTGGGCCGGTTCAGCCGGGGCGAATCGGTCACGGTCAGCAGCGTGGAAGAAATGCTCACCACCTCGAAGGCGGCCGAGCTGGCGGGCATCTCGCATACCTATCTGCGGAACATGACTGACCGGGGCGAGATCCCGGTCGAATACCGCGGCACGCACCGCCGGATCCGGCTGGCCGACATCATGGCCTGGCTGGAAACCCAGAAGAAGAAAACGGCCGCGGAAAACGCCTCCCCCGCGGCGGCCGGCGGCGGTGAAGATGACGGCGGCGCGGATGCTTCGTGACGGCGTGATAAGGATCAAACAACGATCCGGGCCCGGCGCGGAAACGTGGCAGAGGCCGGGGTTACGCTTGAATTGTGGGTAAGTTCAGAGGGTGGCACATCCTGGCCGGCATCGCCGCCATGGTGCTCACGGGCATCCTCGGAACCGTGATGGGGCTGAACAACACGGCGGCCTTCATGGCCAGTTGCGTCGCGTTCGTGGCCGTGGCCCTGTGGACCGACAGCCGGCTATCACGCCACCGGCGGGACGCGGAGCGAGCGCGGAACACACCGCGGGACGCGGCGCGGCCGCTGGCCACCCGCCCGGACAGCGAGCAGGATTCCGCCGTCCGCGACGACTGCTAGGCCCGCGGCCACCCAAATCCTCGGCAACCTAGATCCTCGGCCGTTCGGCCCAGCGGCGCGCCTTCAGCGCCGCATGCAGTTCCAACCGGACCATTCCCTTGAGCGGATCGATGCCCAGCACCTGGCGGATCCGGCCCAGCCGGTTGTAGATGCTGCTGCGGTGCAGGTGCAGTTTGGCCGCTACCTCCTGGACCGAGCTGTCGTTGTCGTAAAAAAGTTCCAGTACCGGCAGGAGTTCACCGTTGCGGTCATGGTCCTCCAGCATCCGGAAGTATACGGAACCCGCGTCCGCCCAGGCGCCCGCGCCGCCGCCCGCCGAGGCCAGCAACTGGTAGAGGCCGGTGGCGCGGCAGTCCACCAGTTCGCCGAGCTGGGGGTCGACGGCGGCGGCCTGCGCCGCCTGGCGGGACTGCCGGTACGCCTCAGCAAGTTCACGCGGCCGGGAGAAGCCTTCGGAGGTGCCCAGGATGATCCGGCGGACCGGGCGGCCGGCGCGTTTGGCCAGTTCCAGCTGGTAGTGGACCAGCACCTGGGCGTGGTCGGCCCGGCCGGTAGATTCCTTGAACAGCACCACCGCGTGCGTCTCGGTCCCGGCGCTGAACAGGGCCGCGTCCACGCCGATGGTCGCCTGCAGCGCGGCGGAACGGTGGATCAGCGTGGACGCGATCGGGTCCGAGCCCTCGGCCCAGCCGTCGGCGTCGAGGACGGTGACCAACTGCCACGGCCCGCGGCCCTGCACTTCCTTCCAGCCCGCGACGGCGGCCACCGCGTTCGCCTCGCCCCGGCAGGCAGCGAGGAACTCCTGCTCGCGCCGGCGGCGGAACTCGGATTCGGCGGTGTTCGAGTCCAGGAGCAGGGCGGAGAGCTCCTCCAACTCGCGCGCCACGTCCGGCAGCTGGGCCAGGACGGTGCCCGCGGTGGGTTCCTCGGCGTCGAGCTGCACCCAGAGGTAGCCCACCCGGAACCCGCGGACCAGCAACGGGACGCACACACGTCCGAGCATTCCCAGCTCCTCGTTGGCTGGAACGACAACGGGGCGCACCGCCGTCGCGATGCCGTGCGAGAGCTGCCAGGCGCTGACGTCCGCCGCAACCCGCTTGCTGAGCAGGAAGTTCACCCGGACCCGGTCCGCGTGGGACTGGTTGGAGCTGTAGGCGAGCAGGACGCCGTCGAGGTCTTCGAGCGAGAGGCCGCGGCCAAGCCTGAGGGCCACGCGCTCCACGAGCTGCTCCACGTCCTGCTGCTGCATGCTGCCACACTACTGCCCGGACGGCCGCGGCGACGAACAGGGCCGCAACGGACATCAGGCGACACCTGACGTTTCCGCACTCGACATTTGTCGCACGGAGGTTTGGCAGAACCCCGGAACCACGCGGGCGGGCGGGGCTTCCGGACCGCCGCCGCTGTCGCCTGCCTCACAGCCGGATCTATTCTGGAATTACGACTTCCCCGCACACCCCGGCCCGCACGGCCGCCACTCCTGGAGCCAAAAAATGATCATCGGTGTCCCCAAAGAGATCAAGAACAACGAATTCCGCGTGGCCATCACGGCCGCCGGCGTGCACGAATTCCGCCACCACGGCCACACCGTCCTGGTGGAGCGCGGCGCAGGCCTCGGCTCCGGCATCACGGACGAGGAATACGCCATTGCCGGTGCCGAGATCGTCGCCGAGGCCGACGACGTCTGGGCCCGCGCCGACATGGTCATGAAGGTCAAGGAGCCGGTCAAGGCCGAATACCACCGCTTCCGCAAGGGCCTGATCCTCTTCACCTACCTGCACCTGGCCGCCGAGCCGGAACTGACCCAGGAGCTCATCAACTCCGGCGTCACGGCCATCGCCTACGAGACCGTGCAGGAGGGCCGGTCGCTGCCGCTGCTGGCCCCGATGTCCGAGGTGGCCGGCCGTTTGTCCGTGCAGGTCGGCGCCACCTCGCTGATGGCTCCGGCCGGCGGCAAGGGCGTGCTGCTCGGCGGCGTCCCGGGCGTCCGCCCGGCCAAGGTCGTTGTCCTGGGCGCCGGCGTGGCCGGTACCAACGCCGCCGCCATGGCCCTGGGCCTCGGCGCCGACGTCACCATCCTGGACATCAACATCAACCGGCTGCGCGAACTCGATGCCCAGTACCAGGGCCGCCTGAAGACGGTTGCCTCCAACGCCTACGAGATCGAGAAGTCCGTCGTCGACGCCGACCTCGTGGTCGGCTCCGTGCTGATCCCCGGCGCGAAGGCCCCGAAGCTGGTCACCAATGAACTCGTCTCCCGGATGAAGCCCGGCTCCGTGCTGGTGGACATCGCCGTGGACCAGGGCGGCTGCTTCGAGGACACGCACCCCACCACCCATCAGGAACCGACGTACAAGGTCCACAACACGATCTTCTACTGCGTCGCCAACATGCCCGGCGCGGTGCCGAACACCTCCACCTACGCCCTGACCAACGTCACGCTGCGCTACGCGGTGTCGCTGGCCGACCTGGGCGTCAAGGCCGCGTTCGAGCGCGACGCCGCTCTCGCTGCCGGCCTCAACATCGCCGGCGGCCGCGTCGCCCACAAGTCGGTTTCCGAGGCGCACAACCTGCCCCTCGTCGCCGACTGGCATGAGCTGGTCTCCGCGTAACTAGCCGATCCCGGCATCGTCCTGCTGCGCTGGACGACACACATCCTCTGCGTGCTGCTCCCCACCGTTCCCCTCGCCTCGCAAGCTCGGCCAGGGAACCCGAACGGTGTGGGCCCACTTCGTCGCTTTGACGCACGCTGCCGGATGTCTGTCGTCCAGCGTTGCGTGCGTTAAGCCCCCTTAGCGGCCAGTTCCCGCACCTTTTCGATTATTTTGAGGACTTCCACCGGGCCAGCGGGATCCACCGGGAGGGGGAGGGCCGAGGACGCGCCGCCGTCGGCGATTTTTTCCGCCAGGATCCGGTAGAACTCGGGGTACGCGCCGCGTTCGGTGGGCAGGCGGTCCAGGTGGCCATCGCGGCCCAGCAGCCCGGCCCAGTCCGGGTCCTCCACCCCGTAGCCGGCGTCCAGCGGGCCCCCGCCGGCGGCCAGATAGGGCTCCTGCGGGTCGACGCCGTGTTTGGTGAAGCCGCCGTCGCTGCCCACGGCCCGGAAGCGCGGACCCTGCTGGGCGCAGAGCAGGTTCATCCAGAGGTGGCTCGTGACCCCGGAGTCGTGCCGCAGAACGACGAACACGTCGTCGTCCGCCCGTTCGCCGGGCCTGCGGGCCGCCAGTTCGGCGTGGACCACGGCGGCGGGGCCGAAGAGCTGCAGCGCCTGGTCCAGCAGATGGGTGCCGAGGTCGAACAGGACCCCGCCGCCGTCGTCGGGGGTGGCCGCCGCCTTCCACGCTTTTGTGACCGTCGGCGCCCAGCGCTCAAAGCGTGATTCGAACCGCGTGACAGTGCCCAGCGCACCGCCGGCCAGCAAGGTCCGGACGGTCAGGAAGTCCCCGTCCCAGCGCCGGTTCTGGAAGACAGTGAGCACCCGGCCACGCCGCGCGGCGAGTTCCACCAGTTCCGCGCCCTCGGCGCTGCGCACTGTGAAGGGCTTGTCTACGACGACGTCGAGCCCCGCCTCCAGCGCAGCCTTGGCCAGGGGGTAGTGGGTGGCCGGCGGTGTTCCCAGCACCAGCAGGTCCAGCTCACCGGCGAGTTCCAGGACCGCGGCAGGGGTGTCGACAATCCTGGCCGACGGGTAGCTGGCGGCAGCGGCCGCCTTCCTGCCGGCGTCGGAGGTGGCAATGACGTCGAGCGAAAAAGCCGGGTTGGCGGCAATCAGCGGCGCGTGGAACACACTGCCGGAGAGGCCGAAGCCGGCGACCGCGGTGCGGATGGGCGCCGGCGCGGTGCGGCTGCGGGACGAGCTGGCGGGTTCGGAGGTCATGGCTCCACGCTACCCGCCGACGCTCCCTCAGGTCCGGCAACAAATCAGGCGACCCTCCCCCAGATCCGGCGCCAAACATGCCGACGCTCCCTCAGATCCGGAAACAGTTCGGGCGACGCTCCCACACGAGGTGAGGGAGCGTCGCCCGAAAAGCCGCTAGATGTGAGGGAGCGTTACTTCTGCCAGCCCACCAGGCTCCAGTCCGGGGTCTGGAACAGGGACGCGCCGTAGTTGGCGAGGCCCGTGCGGGCGAAGTAGATCTGCGGGCCGTTCATGATGACGCCCATGGAGTAGTACTTCGCCATGTGCTTCTTCTCGACCTCCATGGCCGCCTTGTTGCGCTCGGCGTCGTCCTGGATGGACGCGAGGTCCTTGATGGCCTTGTCCAGCTCGGCATCGCCCAGGCCGTTTTCGTTGGTCTTGGAATCGTAGAACTGCTTTACGCCGGAGGTTGCGTCGGCGCCGACGGTGTAGCCGCTGATGGTCAGCTGGAAGTCGCGGCTGCCCAGGACCTTGCCGAAGTCGGCGTCGCCGCGCTGGTCGATGCCGACCTCCATGCCGGCGGCCTGGAGCTGCTTCTGCAGGGTCTGCACGGTGGCGAGCGACGTCGGGTCATCACCGAAGTTGGTGATCTTGAAGGAAACGGGCTTGCCGTCCTTTTCCATGGTGCCCTTGGCGTTGGCCTTGTAGCCGGCGTCGGTCAGGACCTTCTTGGCCGCGTCAGCGCCGGCTTCCTTGACCGGGTAGTTGTCCTGGTAGTACTTGGAGAACGGCATCAGCATCATCGATCCCGAGCTTTCCTCTTCCCAGTTCAGGCCGCCGAAGCGCACGGCGCGGACTGCGGGGCGGTCGACCGCCGTGAAGATGGCCTGGCGGACCGCAACGTCGGTCAGCGGGGCCTTCTGGGCGTTCAGGTTCAGGCCGCCCGCGAACAGGCGCTGGCCGCGGCGGACCTCGGAGTTCTTGGTGCCTTCAAGCTGCTTGTACTTGGTCAGCGTACGGCCGTCGGCCATATCGACCTCGCCGTTCTTGAACGCGGCAATCTCGGCGCTGGCCTCGAGCTGGCGGAAGACCACCTTTTCCAGGACCGGCTTCTCACCCCACCACTTGTCGTTCGGGACCATGGTGACGGTCTTCGCAGCCGAGTCGAACTTGTCCACCTTGAACGGGCCGGCCATCCATTCCGGGTGCAGTTCGCCGGAGAACCCGGTGTTGAAGATCTCCGGGGTGTTGACGGCCTGCGGGACGAAGCCGCCGAAGATGTCGCTAAGCGGATAGACCGGCTGGGTGGTGGTGGCAATGACTTCCTTGTCGCTGCTGCCGGCCTTGACGGAGTCGATGAACTCGTAGGCGCCGGACGAGACGATGTCGATGTCCTTGTTCTTGCCGTTGAGCATCTTCCAGGTGTTGACGAAAGTCGCGGCGTTGATGGGGGTGCCATCGTTGTACACGGCCTTCGGGTTGATCTTGACGGTGATCGTCTGCTTGCCGTCCTTGACCTCACTCTTGAAGTCTTCGCAGAAGTTCTTGTTCAGGTTGGCGGTGCCGTCGAAGTCGAGCTTCCAGCAGCCCACGTACCCGGCCTCGTCAATCGGGTAGTGCAGTTCGGTGTTGTCCGCGGAGTTGCCGGCGTTGGAGTAGCCGTTGAAGTCCGGACTGATGTTGCCGACGGGCAGCGTCACGGTGCCGCCCTGCTTCAGCTCGTCCGCCTTCTTGGCGTTGACGCTGATGAGCTTGTTGATGTCGCCGGACGCATCCTGGGCCTTGGCGCTTTCGGCGGTCGTGGTGGCGCCGCCTCCGCCGCAGCCGGTCAGCGCGAGGGCTGCCGCGACGGCGGCCACCCCGCCGATCTTGGTCAGATTCTTCATAATGATCCCCTTCATTTTGGTGCGAGTTGTGGTTCAGGTGCGGTTTGGTGCGTCAGAGGGACTCGTGGACAACCAACATGTCCGCGTCCAGTTCGCCGTCCGGGTAGAAACAGGCGAATTGCTGGTCTGTGGGGGCCGACGGCGTCCCGGCGCTCCGGGGGCCGGTGGCCTGGGCGGGTGCCGCGGTTTCCAGCGGCGGTTCCAGGGTCAGGCACTTTTCCTGCCTGGCGGCAGGGAGTGCGGCGAAGACAGGGCAGCGCGTGGCGAAGTTGCAGCCCTTGGGCGCATCCAGCGGCGACGGCAGGTCCCCCTGCAGGATGATGCGTTCGCGGCTGCGCTCCAGCTGTGGGTCCGGTACCGGGATCGCGGAGAGCAGGGCCTTGGTGTAGGGGTGGCGGGGGTTGTCGAAGACGCTGTCGACTTCCCCGATTTCCACGATCTTCCCCAGGTACATGACGGCCACGCGGTTGGAGATGTGGCGCACCACGGACAGGTCATGGGCCACCATCAGGTAGCTCAGGCCCAGCTCGGCGCGCAGCTTATCCAGGAGGTTGATGACGCCGGCCTGGACGGAGACGTCCAGCGCGGACACCGGCTCGTCCAGGACCACGAGTTTGGGGTTCACGGCCAGGGCGCGGGCGATGCCGATGCGCTGGCGCTGGCCGCCGGAGAACTGGTTCGGGAAGCGGTTGACGTGGTCCGGCTGCAGGCCCACGAGCTCCATCAGTTCCATGATCCGCTTCCGGATGGCCGGCTTGGCCATCCCGGAGTTCTCCAGCGGCTCGGCCAGCACCTCGTAGACGGTGAAGCGCGGGTCCAGCGCACCGGTGGGGTCCTGGAAGACCATCTGGAGTTCCTTGCGCATGGCGGACTTGGTCCTGGCATCGGAGGCTGCCTTGTTGCTCAGCCCGCCGATTTTCACCTCGCCGTCCTGGTCGCGGTGGAATTCCATGATTTCCAACAGCGTGGTGGTCTTGCCGCAGCCGGACTCGCCCACGATCGAGAAGCACTCGCCTTCACGGATGTCGAAGCTCAGGCCGTCCACGGCCTTGACCGTGCCGATCCGGCGCTTGATCAGCGCCCCCTTCATCAGCGGGAAGTGTTTCTTGACGTCCCTGAGCTCCAGGACCGCCTTGCGTTCGGCGCGCGGGACCGCGTCGAACCGGGATACGGGGACCTCGGGGGCGTGGAAGATCTCGTGCACGTCCACGTCGGCGCCGAGGGACTCCGCCTTGATGCAGGCGGCCTTGTGCTCCAGGGTGCCGTCGCCGCTTCCGCTGACCGGCAAGAGCCCGGGCTCGCCCTGTAGGCACGCCTCGCTGACCAGCGGGCAGCGCGGCGCGAACGAGCATCCCGTGGGCGCGTGGATGAGGTTCGGCGGAATGCCCTCGATCGGCACCAGCGAGGTCTTTTCGGCCACGTCCACGCGGGGCACGGCGCCCAGCAGGCCCATGGTGTACGGCATCCGGGCGTTGTAGTAGATGTCGTCGACGCTGCCGGTTTCCACCGGCTTGCCGGCGTACATCACCATGATGTCGTCGGCCATGCCGGCCACCACACCCAGGTCGTGCGTGATCATGACGACGGCGGCGCCGGTTTCCTCCTGCGCGGTGTGCAGCACCTCGAGGACCTGCGCCTGGATGGTGACGTCGAGCGCCGTCGTCGGCTCATCCGCGATCAGCACCCGCGGGTTGTTGGCGATCGCAATGGCGATCATCACGCGCTGCCGCATGCCGCCGGAGAATTCGTGCGGGAAGGCTTTGAGCCGGTCCTTGGGGCTGGGAATGCCCACCATGCCCAGGAGTTCGACGGCGCGCGCTTCCTTGGCCTGCTTGCTCATGGTGGGGTTGTGCACCGTGAGCGCCTCGATGATCTGGTTGCCCACCGTGTAGACCGGGGTCAGCGAGGACAGCGGGTCCTGGAAGACCATCGCCATCTCGTTGCCGCGGAAGCGGCACATGGCCTTGTCGCTGAGCCCCAGCAGTTCCTGGCTCTTGAGCCGGACCGAGCCGGTGACCTGGGCCGTTTCCGGCAGCAGGCCCATGATGGCCATCGAGGTGACGGACTTGCCGGAACCGGATTCGCCGACGATTCCGAGGGTCTTGCCGGGCATCAGGTCGAAGTCGATGCCGCGGACCGCGTGCACCACGCCGTTCTCGGTGTTGAAGCGGACGTTGAGGTCGCGGACGGAGAGCACCGCACCTGCCGGGGCATCATCTGGGGCGTGCAGCCCGGCGACGTGCAGCCGTTCGGCGGTGCTCAGGTCGGTGGCCGTGGTGTCGCTGCTCATGGGTTCTTCTTCTTCTTTTTTGCGCTGCCAATAGAGCTGGAGCTGGGATCGAACGCGTCACGCAGGCCGTCATTCATCATGGCGAGCGATCCGGTCAGCAGGAACATCACGGTCAGCGGCACCCAGAACATCCACGGGAAGGTGGAGACCTGGGAGGTGGCCTGGCCGATCAGCACGCCCAGGCTCACGTCGGGAACCTTGATGCCGATGCCGATGAAGGAGAACGCGACCTCGGCCAGGATGGCGCCGGTCACGCCCCGGGTGATGTCCAGGACCAGCAGCGAGCCGATGTTCGGAACCAAGTGGCGCCAGACGATGCGCCGCGGGGGAACGCCCATGTACTGCGCGGCTTTCACGAAGTCGCGCTGCATAAGCGACATCGAGAGCGAGCGGATCAGGCGGGCGGTTCCCATCCAGTTGAAGATCAGCAGGACGATGATCAGCAGCATCCAGCTGGGCAGGTTCTGCTGCAGCCCGTTGCCGCCGCCGCTGGTGGCCACGGCGACGACCAGGAGCGCGGGCATCATGATCAGGGCTTCCAGGATGAAGAGCATCACCTTGTCGACCTTGCCGCCGAAGTAGGCCATGGTGCAGCCGTACACCGCCGCGATCAACACGGACACGAGGCCCACGACGAGGCCGATCAGGATGGAGACCCGGGTGCCTTCCACGGTCAGGGCGTACAGGTCGATGCCGGCCTGGGAGGTGCCGAGCAGGTGCTCGGAGGAGGGCCCCATGCCGATGTTGAACGGGTCGATGGTCTCCTTGTCCCAGCTGGAGAAGATCCCGCCGATCAGGGACAGCACGGTGAGCAGCACAAAGATCACCAGGCCGGTCACCGCGGTTTTGTTGCGCAGGAAGCGCCGCACGATGATCCTCGACTTCGCGATGACGACGTCGTTGTTCTCGATCTTGGCTTCCTCCGCCACGGCGGCCGGATCGATGGCGTTCAGGTTCGTCATGACTACTGCACCCGCACTCTCGGGTCGACAAGGGTGGTGGCGAAGTCGGCGAGGATCGCCCCGATCGCGAAGATCACCGAGCCGTAGGCGAGCGTCGCCGTGGCCGCGTTGACGTCCTGGAGCGCGATCGCGTCGATGCTCCAGGAGCCGACGCCGTGCCAGGCGAAGATCTTCTCGGCGAAGAACCCGCCGGCGAAGATGGCCGGGATGGTGAAGGCAATGCTCTGCGCCACCGGGATGAACGACACACGCAGGGCGTGCCGGGTGATGGCCTGGTTGCGGGTGAGTCCCTTGGCCCGGGCGGTGCGGACGAAGTCCGCGTTCACGTTGTCCAGCAGGTACTGCCGCTGGGCGATCTGGTACGCGCCCCAGCCCACAATGGTGATCGCGAAGGTGGGCACCGCATAGTGCGCCAGCATGTCGAGGAATTGGACCCAGCCGTCACCGTCCAGCCCGGGCGTCGAGATCCCGGTGACGAACAGGACGCGTTCGCCCACGGTCTCATTGATGTTGATGGCGCCGAGCTGGACCAGGAAGTAGGCGATCGGGGCCGGCACGATGTACACGAGGTAGCTGTAGGAGGTGATCGCGCGGTCGGAAAACTTGTACTGCCGGGCCGCGGTGTAGACGCCCAGGGCGACGCCGATGATCAGCGTCAGGATGATCGATGCCAGGAACAGCCGGGTGGAGATCCAGACCCGGTCGCCGAACTCAGCGTTGACGAACGCGCCGTTGGGGCTCCGCCCCCAGTCCCAGCGGGTGACGATCCCGGTGAGCCAGTCCACGTAGCGCTCCCAGGGGCTCAGCGCCGGGTCCAGGCCCTTGAGCCGGAAGGAGTTGGCGATCTGTTCGGGCGTGGGACGCGGGATTTTTTCCTGCTCCAGCAGCGCCGGCTGGAGGCTGGTGACCGCCAGGAAGTACCCGGCGCTGGTGGTCAGGAAGATCATAAACGCATACGTGACGGCACGTTTGGCAAGGTATCGGAGCATGCGGCTAGGTCAGGATCGCCGTGGCCTGCGCGGTTCCGGACGCCGCCGGGCCGGCTGGACCAGCCTGTCCGCAGGCCGGGGTCATTACAACATTCACAGCGTGGATCCTTCCGTCGTCCCCCCATAAGGCAGCGGGGTGTCCGCTGCCGATCCGGGATCTCGGCCAGCGGGTGCCTGGCCGCCCGCAGGCCTTGCGGCTAGCCCAGTCGGGCTATGTTGCGGGTCACATTCCAGAGGAAACTACCACATAGGTATCGCGGGGAAGCGCGCCAAAGGCGGCGAAACGATATGTCCACTACCAGATCGTTATGAATAACTCAGTTGAATGGATTTGACTTGGCTGTCTCCGCGCCGGTCGGTTAGCCTACGCGCCGCGGACCACGCGCGTCACCAGCTCCCGCCACGACTCGACCAGCCGTTCCGGGGAGACGCCATGGACCCGGACCGAATGCAGGATGCGCTCCGGCTCGAGGGTCACACTCAGGGCGCCTGCCATCAGCCAGGGATCCGCGGTCACCCCGGCTTCGCCCAGCAGCAGCTCCAGATGCCTGTGCCAGAGCACCGCGGCGGGAACATCGAACCGGTTGTAGGCGGACACATCCGCCGCCCGGGCAAGCTCACCGTATTCCAGCACCCAGGCGATCCGCTCCGCACCGAAGACAATGAGCCGGTCAAGCGGCGGGGCGCCCGGTCCCAGCGGTGGCGGCCCGAACATAAAACGGCCCTGGAACTGGGCCTCGGCGTCGCTGAGCAGGGTCATCATCAGGCCCGCGCGGCTGCCGAACCGCCGGAACACGGTCCCCTTGCCCACCCCCGCCCGCCCGGCGAGGTTCGCCATAGTGAGGCCGTCGGCGCCGCACTCCTCGACCAGCTCCCGCGCGGCCCGGAGCAGCAGCTCGCGGTTGCGGGCCGCGTCACGGCGCTCGGAGTCGATGGTCCGCCCGGCAGCCAGGCCGGCGGCCCCGCCGGCCGAAGGGCCCGCGGGAGGGCCCTGGGGACCGTCAGAGGTACCCGCGGTACCGGGCACCGTCCCTACGGGGCGGATTGGGATGAGGCTCACACCGCCCATTCTAGTACCGGGGAATAATAAGCGGACCGCAGTCCGTTTAGATGGATGAAGGCCGAAGAGCCTCCAAGACCATCCAGCCGCCGGAGCCTCCGCGGCGCGATACGAGGAGTCCCATGACTACCAACACCGTTCTCACCCTGGTCGGCAGCCTGCGCGCCGGCTCGACCAACGCCCAGCTCGCCGAAGCCATCCAGCTCAACGCTCCGGAGCAGGTCGAGGTCGTCATCCACGAAAGCCTCGGCAACATCCCGTTCTACAACGAGGACATCGACGTCGAGGGCCAGGTTCCCGCCGCCGCGGCCGCGCTGCGCGCCGCCGCCAACGAGGCCGACACCCTGCTGCTGGTCACCCCGGAATACAACGGCACCGTTCCCGCGCCGCTGAAGAACGCCATCGACTGGCTGTCCCGCCCCTTTGGCGCCGGCGCCCTGAACGGCAAGCCGACCGCCGTCGTCGGTACCGCGTTCGGCCAGTACGGCGGCGTCTGGGCCCAGGACGAGGCCCGCAAGGCCGTGGGCATCGCCGGCGCCCAGGTGCTGGAGGACGTCAAGCTCGCCGTCCCAGGCTCGATGGTCCGCTTTGCTGAGGTCCACCCGAAGGACGACGCCGAGATCGTGGAGCAGATCAAGGGTGTCTTCGACGCCCTGGCCGAAGGCCGCACCGCCGCGGCCTGAGCCACGCCCCGGCAGGACCGACACCCCCGTCAGCGACCTCCGCTGCCGGGGGTGTCCTGCGTCCCGGCATCCCGTTGATTTGTGAACAAAAGTTTTCCCCGTGGCAACGTCGGCCTGTATCCTAGGACTGTGACCCACGAAACACTTGATGCCGCCGCAGAGTTCCTTCCGGCCGAGGCAATTGACGCAATCGAACGTGCGGCTACGTCCGCCCACCGCCACGAGAGGCTTTTCTCGGAGCGCGCAGCCAATATCAAGCAATCCGCCGTCCGGGACGTCTTCGACATCTCCCTGCGCCCGGGCCTCGTCTCCCTGGCCGGCGGCAGCCCGTACCTCCAGTCCCTCCCGCTGGAGCGCCTCGGCCAGTCCGCCGCCAAGATCATCGCCGAACAGGGCATGACAGCGCTGCAGTACGGCGGCGGGCAGGGCACCGAGGAGCTCCGCACGCAGATCTGCGAGGTCATGGCGGCCGAAGGGATCCTCGACGCGAAGCCCGAGAACGTCGTCATCACGGCGGGCTCACAATCGGCGCAGGACGTCGCGACCAAGGTCTTCTGCAACCCGGGCGACGTTGTCCTCGTCGAGGATCCCACCTACGTCGGCGCACTCAACACCTTCGAGGCCTACCAGGTGGAGGTGGGCACCGTCCCGATGGACGAGAACGGAATCATCCCGGACCTCCTCGAGGCTAAGATCGCCGCCCTGCAGACGGCGGGCAAGAGCATCAAGTTCCTGTACACGATCCCGAGCTTCAACAACCCCTCCGGCATCACCCTCGCCGCCGAGCGCCGGCAGCAGGTCGTGGACATATGCCGCAATGCGAATATTCTGGTTCTGGAGGACAACCCCTACGGGCTGCTGCGCTTCGACGGCCAGCCGCTGACGCCGCTACGGGCCGGCAACCCGGACGATGTCATCTATATGGGGTCGTTCTCCAAAATCTTCGCCCCCGGCCTGCGGGTCGGCTGGGCCCTGGTCCCGGCGCACCTGCAGCGCCGCTACTACCTTGCCTCCGAAGCCGTCACCCTCTGCCCGCCCACGCTCAACCAGATGCTGGTCTCCGCCTACCTGCGCGACTACGACTGGCAGGGCCAGATCGCCACCTACCGCGGGCTGTACCAGGAACGCTGCGAGGCCATGCTGGCCGCCCTGCAGAAGTACATGCCCGAGGGGCTGAGCTGGACCCGGCCGGAGGGAGGCTTCTTCGTCTGGGTCACCCTGCCCGAGGGCGTGGATACCTACCCGCTGTTGCAGAAGGCCATCGACGCGGGCGTCGTCTTCATTCCCGGCGCAGCATTTACGCACTCGGACGAGCCCTCCAACAAGCTGCGGCTCGCCTTCAGCGCGGTGCCGCCGGACGCCATCGAGGAAGGCGTGCGCCGCTTGGCACCGGTACTGCGGGAAGCCATCGCGGCGTTGTAGCCTGAATCATTGCCGTGGACTGAACCGCGCCTGACCATATTCATGCCTGACCAGAGGAGTCTCATATGACCGGAATCATCGTTGTCGGCGTCGATGGCAGTGAAACAGCCCTGAAGGCCGCCCACACGGCCCGGGACCTGGCCGTTTCCCTCGGCGCCACCCTGCACGTGGTCAGTGCTTTCGACAGTGACCGGACCGAGGTGTTCGGCAGCGGCAGCGACCGGTGGATTGTCTCCGACGCCGACGACGCCGAGAAGGTCGCCAAGGGCG
Organism: uncultured Arthrobacter sp.; assembly: GCF_964021775.1. GTDB lineage: Bacteria > Actinomycetota > Actinomycetes > Actinomycetales > Micrococcaceae > Arthrobacter. Next base: position 216,958 of record NZ_CAXHZI010000004.1, on the reverse strand, counting down.
TCGCCGAGAGCCTGCGCACGGCGGAGATCAATGTCACCTACTCCGCCGCCCGGGGCAAGCCCGCGGAGGCGCTGATCCAGGAAGCGGAGCGTGCCGGCGCGCAGATGATCGTGGTGGGGAACCGCAGGATGCGGGGCCTGGGGCGCGTCCTGGGGAGCGTTGCGAACAGCGTGGCCCACAACGCCCCCTGCGACGTCTACATCGCCAAGACCGACACCCCCGACTAGCAAGCACTCCACTGGAGTAAACCGGCGGAGCCGGCGCGCAGTGCCAGGGCAGTACGCCTAGGGCTGCGGCGCCGGCTCCGCCGTTTTAAGCATCCGGCGCAGGATCTTGCCGGAGGAGGACTTCGGCACGGCCTCGATGAACTCCACCCGCCGGATCTTCTTGAACGGGGCCACCCTCGCGGCGACGAATTCCTCCACGGCGGCCGCGTCCAACTGATCGCCGGCTGCGCCGGGCTGCCGCACGACAAAGGCCATCGGCACTTCCTGGCCGTCGGCGTCGGCGGTTCCGATCACGGCAGCGTCGGCGATGCCGGGGTGGGTGAGCAGCAGGGCCTCAAGCTCGGCCGGTGCGATCTGGTAGCCCTTGTACTTGATCAGTTCCTTGAGCCGGTCCACGATCGAGACCACCCCGTCCGCCCGCACCGTGGCGACGTCCCCGGTGTGCAGGAAGCCGTCCGCGTCGAGGGTGTCCGCCGTTTCCTCCGGCCGGTTCAGGTACCCCAGCATCACGTTCGGCCCCCGGCACAGCAGGTGGCCCGGTGCGCTGGTTCCCTCCGCGGGGACCTCAATTTCTTCCCCCGTGGCCGGGTCCACCAGCCGGCAGTCCATATTCGGGACCGTGTAGCCCACCGAACTGACCGGAACGTCCGTCGCATCGACCGGGATCAGGTGGGAAACCGGGCTCATCTCCGTCATGCCGTAGCCCTGGAGCACCCGGCAGCCCAGCCGCTCGCCTAGCCGCGCCCCCAGTTCCCCGTCCAGCGGCGCCGCGCCGGAGAGCGTCGTGTGCACCGAGCTGAGGTCATAGTCCGCCACCAGCGGGTGCTTGGACAGGGCCACCGCCACCGGCGGGGCGATAAAGAGATAGCTGCACTTGTGGTCCTGGACCATGCGCAGGAATTCCGCGAGGTCGAACTTCGGGATGGTGACCAGGCGGGCGCGCTCCCGGAGGGCCAGGTTCAGCAGCACTGTCAGTCCATAGATGTGGAAAAACGGTAGCAGTGCCAGCAGCCGGTCCTCCGGCCGCACCTTGAGCAGCCCGCGGGACTGTTCCACGTTCGCGACCAGGTTGCGGTGGCTGAGCATCACGCCCTTGGGCCGCCCGGTGGTCCCCGAAGAATACGGCAGCACAGCTACGTGGCACGCAGCGTCGAAGCTCACGTCCGGGGCCGGAGCACCGCTGCTGAGCAGATCCGCCAACGAGGGGTGGCCCTCGGCGCCGTCGAGCACCACCAGCCGCTCCGCCGGGATGCCCGCCTGGCCGGCCGCTTCCCGGGCGGCGGGCAGCAGCGCGGAGACCGTAAAGAGCCAGCTGGCTCCGGCGTCGGTGAGCTGCTTGGCGATCTCGTCGGCCGTGTACAACGAATTGACGGGCGTGACCGTGGCACCGGCCCGGAGCAGCCCGTGGAATACGACGGTGAACGCCGGGATGTTCGGGCACAGGATGGCGGCGACGCCGTGGAGGCCCAGCCCCTGGGCGGCGACGGCACCGGCGAGGGCGTTGACCCGGTCGCGCAGCTCGCGGTAGCTGGTCTCCGCGCCGCTGGTGCCGTCGACGACGGCGACCCGGTCCAGGTCCGCCTCCTGCAGACCGCCAAAAAGGTACTCGTAGAGGCTGACGTCGGGAATATCTACAGCGGGGAACGGGCTCGAGAACACGCAAAATCTCCTTTGATCGGCGTTCGCCGGCTCGGCGGCGGCTGGTGCCACTCTAAGCCCGCCGCGCAGCTTCCGGACAGGTTTCCGCCGACTTGTCCCCCGTCACCACCCCTCGTGGGCAGTCTCACCCGCCTTTGTCGGCATCGGCGCCCTGCGCGGCGGTAAAATTGAGGGTGCCCCCGATGGTGCGGACAGTCCTATCCGCCCACTTCTTCCGGAGGCACCATGCCCGCCCTTCAGCGCCGCCAGCTCGTCGGCCACGACATCCTGCTGGCCCGGCACGGCAACCACATCAGCACCATGCGCGTCGACCGCGCCGCCGGCCGGGTGGTTGCCTACCTCGACGACGGCTCCGTGGACAGTGCCCCGAACCTGATCTCCCCGGCCCTGCGGATGCCCGCCACCGTCCGGAGCGTGCTGCGCGAGGACTGGAAATTCCTGGGGGCGGTCACGGCCGCCAGTTTCGGTTTCGCCGGCGTGGTGTTTGCCGCCGCGGTTGCCGTGGCCGCCGGGGGCAGCGACCCGGCCATGAGCCAGCTGCTCGCCTCTTTCTCCGGCAGCTAGGCCGGACCGCGCGTCGATCTGCGACGTTCCCACCCGGTTCTTCGGCGGCTCGTCGGCTTCTGGGTCCGCGCCGGCCCGGAGAACCGCGGGTTCCCGCCTCCGCGGGTGGCCCCGGCCGGGAACAACCGGGCGGGAACGCAGGCAACCGGCCGAAAACCTGGGGCGCGCAGCCAGCGCCCGGCTTAGTCCAGCAGCAGGGCCGGCTCTTCCAGGATGGAAGCGACGTCGGCCATAAAGCGGGCCGAGAGGTCCCCGTCCACCACCCGGTGGTCGAAGGAGCCGCCCAGTGTGGTGATCCAGCGCGGGATCACTTCGCCGTCGAGCACCCAGGGCTTCTGCTTGATGGTGCCGAAAGCCACGATCGCCACCTCGCCCGGGTTGATGATCGGCGTGCCGGTGTCGATGCCCAGGGCACCGATGTTGGTGACCGTAAGCGTTCCGCCCTGCATCTGCGCCGGCTGCGTCTTGCCCGCCCGGGCGGTGGTGGCCAGCTCGTTGAGCGCCAGCGCAAGTTCCTTGAGCGAGAGGTCCTGGGCGTTCTTGATGTTCGGCACCATCAGGCCGCGGGGGGTCGCGGCGGCGATGCCGAGGTTCATGAAGTGCTTGACGTGGATCTCCGCCGTGTCGCTGCCGTCTTCGGCGTCCACCCAGCTCGCGTTGACGCTGGGGTTGCGTGCCGCGGCCCAGATTACGGCCTTGGCGAGGATCAGCAGCGGCGAGACCTTGATGCCCTCGAAGTCGCGGGAGGCCTTGAGCCGCTTGACGAACTCCATGGTGCGGCTGGCGTCGACGTCCACGAAGATGCTCACATGCGGGGCCGCGAAGGCCGACTCGACCATGGCCCGGGCGGTGGCCTTGCGGACGCCCTTCACCGGGATGCGCTCGATCCGCTGTTCCTGGGGACGGCCGGTCTTGCCCCAGAACGAGTCCGCCTGGTCCAGCTCGGCGTCGCGCTGGGCCTGGTAGCTGACCAGGTCCTCCCGGGTCACCTCGCCGCGCGCGCCGGTGGGCACGACGTCGGCCAGGTCGATGCCGAGGTCCCGGGCGATTTTCCGGACCGGGGGCTTGGCCAGGACCCGGTTGACCAGGCCGGTGATGGCCCCGCCCAGCGTCGGGCGCGGGTCAATGCCGGCTGCGGGGGCATTGCGTTCCGCGTGGGAGACGGCGTCCGGGCTGATCCAGATGTCGTGCGCCTCGACGGCGGGAGCGGGGGTGGCCGCCGGGGTGTGGGCCGCGTTGGGGACAGCCGGGACTGCGGGGGCGGCGGCCGACGGTGCGGCGATCCGGCGGCGGCGCTTGACGGCGTCGGCCTTGGGGCCGGAACCAACCAGCGGGCCGCCGGCCGGGGGGCCCGCCGGCTCCGCGGCGTCGGACGCGTCCAGCTTTCCGTACATCGGCGCCGCGGGAGCCGGCGCAGCAGAGGTGGCGGCCGGGGCGGGGGCCGCCACGTCGGGCGCCACCGGGATGGCGGCCGGGGCGGCCGGCGCGTCGGCGTCGGAGACGCTGATGATCGGCGTCCCGACGTCGACGGTCACGCCTTCCGGGACGAGCAGCTCGGTGACGGTGCCGGCGTAGGGCGAGGGAAGCTCCACGAGGGACTTGGCGGTCTCGATTTCGCACAGCACGTCGTTGACGGCGACGGTGTCGCCGGCCTTGACCTTCCAGGACACGATTTCGGCCTCGGTCAGGCCCTCGCCCACGTCGGGAAGGTTGAACTTGTTTACGGTCATGGAGATCCCCGTCAGTAGGCGAGGGCGCGTTCCAGCGCCTCAAGGATGCGGTCGATGTCCGGCAGGTAGTCTTCTTCCACCTTGGCCACCGGGTAGGGCATGTGGAAGCCGCCGACGCGGATGACCGGGGCTTCGAGGGAGTGGAAGGCCCGCTCGCTGACGCGGGCGGCGATTTCGCCGCCGATGCCGCCGAACGTCGGTGCCTCGTGCGCCACGACCAGCCGGCCCGTTTTCCGGACCGAGGCGGTGACGGTGTCGAAGTCGATCGGCGAGATGGAGCGCAGGTCGATCACTTCGATGCTGTGGCCGTCCTCGGCCGCAGCCGAGGCGGCGGCGAGGGCCACGGGGACCAGCGGGCCGTAGGCCACCACGGTGGCGTCGGTCCCGGCGCGCAGCACGTGGGCTTTGAACGGGTCCGCGGACTGGCCCGGGGAGTCGGTGTCGACGTCGCCCTTGAGCCAGTAGCGCCGCTTCGGCTCGAAGACGATCACCGGGTCCAGGCAGTCGACGGCCTGCTGGATCATCCAGTAGGCGTCGTGCGGGTTGGAGGGGGTGATGATGCGCAGTCCGGCGGTGTGGGCGAACAGCGCTTCGGGGGATTCCGAGTGGTGTTCGATCGAGCCGATGCCGCCGCCGTAGGGGATGCGGATGACGACCGGGACGGTGAGGTTGCCGTTGCTGCGCGAATGCATCTTCGCCAGCTGCGTGGTGATCTGGTTGAAGCCCGGAAATACGAACCCGTCGAACTGGATCTCGCAGACCGGCAGGTAGCCGCTGAGCGCCAGGCCGATTGCGGTACCGATGATGCCGGACTCCGCCAGCGGGGTGTCCACCACCCGGTCCGCACCGAACTCGCCGATCAGGCCGTCGGTGACACGGTAGACGCCGCCGAGGGGCCCAATATCCTCGCCCATCAGCAGGGTGCGCGGGTTGTTGGCCAGGGTGGCGCGGAGGCCTTCGTTGATGGCCTTGGCAATGGTCATGGTGGTCATCGGCGCACCGCCCCGTCTGTATCTACCGCGTTGGCCGGCCCGGGCGCTTCCGTCTCATCGGCGAAGCCTGCGCTGTATTGCTCGAACCATGCCAGTTCTTCGGCCACCAGGGGGTGCGCCTCGGCGTAGGTGTTGGCGAAGGCCGTCCGGATATCCGGGCTGCCCAGGTCATGGATAGTCCTGCGGACGTAGGCCGCGAGTTCGTCCCCGTCCGCCTTGACCTGCTCGAAGAAGGCGTCGTCGGCGAAGCCTTCGGCACGGAGGTACTTCTCCAGCCGATCCAGCGGATCCTTCGCCCGCCACTGCGCCTCCTCCTCCGAACCGCGGTACTTCGTCGGATCGTCGGCGGTGGTGTGCGCGCCAACGCGGTAGGTGAAGGCCTCGATCAGCACCGGGCTCTTGCCTTCGCGGGCGCGCTCGAGGGCCCATTCGGTGACGGCGTGCACCGCGATCACGTCGTTGCCGTCCACCCGGATGCCGGGGAAGCCGTAGCCCTTGGCGCGGTTGGAGAGCGGAATGCGGGTCTGGACGGCGGTGGGCACGGAGATGGCCCAGTGGTTGTTCTGGCAGAAGAACACCACGGGCGCGTTGTACGAGGAGGCGAACACCATGGACTCGTGGACATCGCCCTCGGAGCTGGCGCCGTCACCGAAGTAAACCATAACGGCGGCCTTGGGCTCCTGCGTGCCGGCCGCGTCCCCGTCGGGGGCGGGGGCCGCATTGGCCGCGGCGAGCTTCTGGTCCCGCTGGATGCCCATGGCATAGCCGACGGCATGCGGCGTCTGGGCGGCGAGGACCAGGGTGTAGAGGTGGAAGTTGGTGTCCTTGGGGTTCCAGCCGCCATTGGAGACACCGCGGAACTGGCGCAGCAGCTCGGCGAGGTCGACGTTGCGGGTCAGTGCGACGCCGTGCTCCCGGTAGGTGGGGAAGATGTAGTCCTGCGGCTGGCTCGCCCGGCCGGACCCGATCTGCGCCGCCTCCTGGCCGGTGAGCGGAACCCACAGGGCCAGCTGGCCTTGGCGCTGGAGTGCGGTTGCCTCGACGTCAAAGCGGCGGATCTTGGCCATGTCGGCGTAGAAGCCGCGGAGTTTTTCGGCGTCAAGCCTGGCGGCGTACTCGGAGAACACCGGATCGGTGCCCATGCTGCCGTCCGGGCTTAGCAGCTGGACCATCGGGACATCCGGATCGCCCAGCACAGCCTCGGCCTGCGCCTCAAGCTGGTCATCCACTTCGGTTCCGTCGAACTCGGTAGCGGGCAGATGTGTGGCGCCCATACCGTCTCCTTGCCTGCTGCACCCGAATGCGCCGCAATCGCTGGGATATATGCCGGACCGGGCATGCATTCCTGGCCCGGCATATATATTGGCTTACTCGTCCCCTACTTTATCCGCAGGCCGCTGCCCGCGGGTTTCGTGTTAAGCGCTAGGAACGCTGCGGGGGTTTTGTATAGATCGCACACAAGTCGAGGAACCGGGTGTTGGCTTCGACTTCGCCGATGCTGACCCGTACCCCCTCGTTGCCGAAGGCGCGGACGGACAGTGCCCGCTCCCCCGCCAGTGCCGCGAATTCGGCACTGTTGGCGCCCAGGTTGAGCCAGACGAAGTTGCCCTGGGCGTCCGGCACAAACCAGCCCAAGTCGCGCAGCCCGGCGGTCACGCGGTCCCGTTCGTCGACCAGGCTTTGTACCCTTTCTACAACCTCGCCGAAATGCTCGAGCGAGGTGACGGCCGCTCCCTCGGCGATCTGGGAAACCGCGAACGGCGTGGCGGTGACACGCAGGTGCTGCGTGAGGTCCGGCTGGGACACGCTGTAGCCCACGCGCAGTCCGGCCAGCCCGTGCGCCTTGGAGAAGGTCCTCAGCACGACGACGTTGGGGTACTTGCGGTACATCTCGATGCCGTCGACGGCGTCCTCGGCCCGGACGAATTCCTGGTAGGCCTCGTCGATGACCACCACGATGTCCGACGGGACCGTCTTGAGGAACCGCTCGGTCTCCTCGGTGGTGAGGATGGGCCCGGTCGGGTTGTTCGGGGTGCACAGCAGGATCATCCGGGTCCTGGCCGTCACGGCAGCCGCCATCGCATCCAGGTCGTGCCGGCCGTCCGAAGTCAGCGGGACCTGCACGCTCTCCGCGCCGGCGAGGCCGACGCTGATGGGGTACGCCTCGAAGGAGCGCCACGCGTAGATGACTTCGTCGGCCTTGCCGTCGTCGTTCTGGCCGGCGAAGGTGGCCAGCAGCTGGTTGAGGGCGCCGAGGCTGCCGGCGCCGGTAACGATGTCCTCCGCCGGAACGTCCAGGAAGCCGGCGAGCGCCCCGCGCAGTTTGGTGCTCAGCGGGTCCGGGTAGCGGTTGAAGTCGGTCTGCGCGGCGATGGCCTGCTGCACTGCAGGAATCGGAGGCAGGGGGTTCTCGTTGGAGGACAGCTTGTAGCTTACGAGTCCGTCGACGGGCACCGGCGGTTTGCCGGCGGCGTAACGGGGAAGCAGGTCTACCACCGGCCGCGGGCGGATCCCGCCGGCCGGGTTGTCTGATGAAGTCATGCCCCATAGCCTACTTCGCCCTCCTGCCGGAAGGTCGGCCGATGTGACAGCATGAGGCCATGCGCTCACTCTTCGTGCGGGTCATCGTCAATGCACTGGCCCTATGGATTGCCAGCTGGATCCTTCCCGGGCTGGATATCTCCACTTCCGTCACCACCGGGGCCGTGGCCAACAGCGGCGTTACGCAGGGCACGGATGCGATCGGGATCATCCTGGCCTACCTATTCATCGGGCTCATCTTCGGAATCGTCAACGCCCTCGTCAAGCCGTTGGTGAGCCTGCTGTCGCTGCCGCTCACCATCCTCACGCTGGGGCTGTTCACCATCATCATCAACGCTGCGATGCTCTACCTCACCTCTTGGCTGAGCGCTTACACGCCGGTGCACTTCACCATCGATTCGTTCTTCTGGACCGCGGTCTTCGCCGCCATCATCATTACCGTGGTGTCCCTGGTTGCCGGCAGGCTGCCGGGCGGCCGCCGGCGCTAACCGGCCACGCCCAGCGGCACCGGTTTCACGGCCGGTCCTGTCCGTGGCGCGGACCGGGCCGTGGGCGGCTGGCCGGCCCGGCGGTCCGGCCCCGGAGCCGTGACCACGCCCTGCGCGGGCAGCGCCTCGCGGCGCAAGGAAAATCTGGTCACCGTCGCGGTGCCGCCCGCGCCGGCTACCGCCGCCAGCGCCGCGGTGGACGCCTGCAGCGAGGGATCCCGGCTCGCCGAGACGGCCTCCGCCCCGTCCGCGTAGTTTTCCAGCCGGTGGCCGGGACCGAGGCCAAAGTCCTGCGGCGGCGGCATGACCAGCTCATTGGTCAAGGTGACGGTCACCCGGTCCTTGGTGTCCGCGTTGGCCAGCCCGTCGGCTCCGGGCACCCAGTCGTTCTGGTGCTCCAGGTGCAGGCTCCCGATCCCCGACTCCGGGGTGATGCCGCCGACCGGGGAACCGGCGGTCAGCACGAACTTGAGGTCGAACTCGGCCAGAAAGGCTTTGTCCCTGCTGAGGTTCATGGCATGGATGCCTCCCTGGCTGTAGCCGACCACGGCGAGCTGTTCGCCCGACTCCGCACCGGCCTGCCGCAGGGCCTGCCGGATGGCACCGGCCGTCGCCTGCGAGTCGTAGCCGAGTCCTTCGGCGATGCCCGCCGCGTCGAACGGGTTCGTTCCCTCGGGCAGGCCGCCGAGCTGCGTTCCCGGCAGGATGACCGTCCAGGCGCGCCGGTTGCCGCCGTCGACCCGAATGACTTCAATGTCGCCGCTGGTCCGGCCAACCGCTTCCGCGCGCCGCAGCAGGCCCGCCGGGGACAGGTCTACGTTCGCAACGGCCGTTTCGCTGCCGACGACGGTGACCGGCCGCGGCCTCAGGAACTCCAGCCCGGGCGTTGTCGAGAGCCCCCGGATCGCGTGGCGGACGTCGGCAGGGCCGCTGAGCATGCCGACGGCCCCGGCCAGCGGAGCAGGCAGCCCCAGCAACAGGGCCAGGCCAGCTGGAGCCATGGCCATCCCGTGTTCGACCTGGTCGCGGACGCCGGGGAGTTCGAAGGGCCGCAGGGCGGAGCCGTACTCCGGGCCGGAGACCCCTATCCGGAGCAGCAGGGCGTTACGGGCTTCGGTGAACTCGTACTCCCGGTGGCAGGCACGGACCTGGGCCGCGATGTGTTCCAACTCGGCCCGGACACGGCCGACGTCCCGGCCGGCCTCCCCGACCGCGATGATGGCGTTGCTGCCGCTGCTGTAGGAGTCGGACTGGTAGTCGAACAGCGCCCGGCGGACGCCGTCGGCCTCTGCCTCCAGGGCGTACAGCTCGCGCACCACACCGTCCAGCGCCGCCGCGCCGGCGAGCAGTTCCTCGAACTGGAAGCTGAGGCCGCCGATCCCGCCGCGGATCCGCAGCATCCCATCGGGGGGCGGCGCGGACGGGCGGGGGACTTCTCCGGAGCCCGCCGGGGTGGCCTCCGCCATCAGTACCCCGGGCGGCCGGACGACAGCGCCACACTCTGGGCGTGCCGCAGCACCACCGCCGTCGCGTCCTGCAGCCCGTCCCGGCCCCGCCGCAACGAGACGGCCTGCAGCGACAGCGTGGTCCGGTAGGCGCGGCCGGCCGGGGACTGCCAGGTCTGGAGTTCCAGCTGGCTCAGCGTGGCGAGCACGGCGCCTGCCTGCTCGGCGCACGCCGCAACCCTGGCAGCCAACTGCTGGACCTCGTAGCTGCGTGAGGCGCAAGCCGCCGCCTCCGCCGCCGTCACCGTGCCTCTCATGGACGGGGCTCCCTTCGTTCGTGGTTCTGTCCCGGTTCGACGCTAGGCACCGGCCGCCGGCGCCGGAAGCGGCCGGGGCGGTTATGTGGAAAACCGGCGGGTCCGCGCCGGCGGCGCACCCGCACCGCCGGGACGCAATGTCATACGGGGATGGCCTACTTAAGGCCCGGCGGCACTTCGTGAAAGAATCGGACCATGCCTGAAACTGCCGCCACAGCTGAGACCCGCACGCCGTCCGGACGCCTGGCCCTCGCCGCGTCCGACCACCAGATCGCGCTCGGCCCGCTCGACGGCCGCTACCAGTCGGCGGTCGCGCCGCTGGTGGACTACCTCTCCGAGGCCGCCCTCAACCGGGACCGGGTCGGCGTCGAGGTTGAGTGGCTGATCCACCTGACCAGCAACAGCGTGCTGCCGGGCGCCGGGCCGTTGAGCGCCGAGCAGCAGGAGAAGCTGCGCGCCGTCGTCACCGAGTTCGACGCCGCATCCGTTGCCGAACTGGCCGAAATCGAGGCCGTCACGGTGCACGACGTCAAGGCCGTGGAGTACTACATCGGCCGCCGGCTCCCCGGCATCGGGATCGAGCACCTGACCGCGCTGGTGCACTTCGGCTGCACCTCCGAGGACATCAACAACCTCTCCTACGCGCTGGGTATCAAGGGCGCCGTGGAGGACGTGTGGCTGCCGGCGGCCCGGAAACTCGTCGCGCAGATCAGCGCCATGGCCGAGGCCAACCGTGCGGTGCCGATGCTCTCGCGCACGCACGGCCAGCCCGCCACGCCCACCACGCTCGGCAAGGAACTGGCCGTGATCGCGCACCGGCTGACCCGCCAGCTGGACCGCATCGCCCGGACCGAATACCTCGGCAAGATCAACGGCGCCACCGGCACCTACGCCGCCCACGTCGCCTCCGTCCCGGGCGCCGACTGGGAGCAGGTCGCCAAGAGCTTCGTGGAGGGCCTGGGCCTGGCCTGGAACCCGCTCACGACCCAGATCGAAAGCCACGACTGGCAGGCGGAGCTGTACGCCGACGTCGCGCGCTTCAACCGGATCCTGCACAACGTCTGCACCGACATCTGGAGCTACATCTCGATCGGCTACTTCGCCCAGGTCCCGGTGGCCGGCGCCACGGGCTCCTCCACGATGCCGCACAAGGTCAACCCGATCCGCTTCGAAAACGCGGAAGCCAACCTGGAGATCTCCTCCGGCCTGCTGGACGTGCTGGGCTCCACCTTGGTCACCTCCCGCTGGCAGCGGGACCTCACGGACTCCTCCTCGCAGCGCAACATCGGCGTGGCCTTTGGCCACTCGTTGCTGGCCATCTCCAACGTGGCCAAGGGCCTGGACCGCCTGGACGTCGCGGAAGACGTCCTCGCCAGGGACCTGGACACCAACTGGGAAGTCCTCGGCGAGGCGATCCAGATGGTCATGCGCGCGGAGGCCATCGCCGGCGTCGCCGGTATGGAAAACCCGTACGAACGGCTCAAGGACCTGACCCGCGGGCAGCGGGTAGACGCCGCGCGGATGCAGGAATTCGTCCAGAGCCTGGGCCTGTCCGCGGACGCCGAGGCACGGCTCCTGGCCCTGACCCCGGGCAAGTACACGGGCATTGCGGACAAGCTGGTCGATCACCTGGCGTAGCCGGGAGGTCCTGAATTCACCTTCCGGCAGGCCGCCGTTTACGCAGCCGTCGAAGACTGGCCAGCTTTCGCCAGGAAGCTGGGACTGTTACCGACCCGAGGAGACCCCTTGCCGAGCGACTCTCCGTCGACAGCACGGACTGTTCTGACCGACCCCGGCCCAGCCGACGCGGACGCTGCCGCCGACGCGGCGGCGTTGAGCCTGATGAGCTTCAACATCCGCTGTGACATCGCGGCGACCCTGCCGGGGCAGGCCGACTACTGGCCCGAGCGCGTTCCGGCACTGCAGGCAGTCCTGGCGGAGGAACTGCCGGAGGTGCTGGGCATCCAGGAAGGCCTGGAGCACCAGCTGGCGGTGATCGGCGAGGCCCTCCCGGAGCACTACCGGATGATCGGCCACGGCCGCGAAGGCGGCAGCCGGGGCGAGCATTCCTGCATTTTCTACGACTCCCGCCGCCTGAAACTGCAGACCTGGGACCAGTTCTGGCTCTCCGACACGCCCCATATCCCCGGATCGGCGACGTGGGGCAACGACGTCACCCGGATCGCCACCTGGGGCCGGTTCGAAGACAACTGCACCGGACGCGAGCTGATGGTGGTCAACACCCACTTCGACCACGAGTCCGAATACGCCCAGCTGCGCAGCGCGGACGCCATCGTGGAGCACACCGCCAAGGTCGGCTCCGGCCTGCCGACCGTCCTGATGGGCGATTTCAACGCCGACGCCGGCGCCTCCGGCGCGTACAGCACCCTGGTGGGCAGCGGCACCTTCCGGGACTCCTGGGCTGTGGCGAAGCAGCGGCTGACCCCGGAGTACGGGACGTTCCCGAACTACAAGGACCCGGTTATCGGCGAAAGCCGGATCGACTGGATCGCCGTCACGCCGGACATCCAGGTTGCCGAGGCCGCGGTCAACACCTTCCGGCTGGATGACCGGTACCCCAGCGACCACGCCCCGATCCAGGCCACGGTCAGGATCCCCTGAGCGCGGGACAGCGCCGCCGGGAGGGCCGGGCACAGCCGGTAAAATCGCTGCCATGAGGCTTCTGCTGATCCGCCACGGCCAGACCCCGGGCAATGTCCTCGGGCAGCTGGACACCGCCCATCCGGGACCGGGCCTGACCGAACTCGGTGAACGCCAGGCGCACGCGCTGGCCCGCTCCCTGGCGAACGAGCGGATCGGCCTGCTCTACGCGTCCACCCTGATCCGCACCCAGCTCACGGCTACCCCGCTCGCCACCACCCGCGGGCTGGACATCGAGGTGCTGGAGGGTCTGCGCGAAATCGAGGCCGGGGCGCTGGAGAAGCTCACCGACCGCGAATCCCACCTGCGCTACCTCGGCACCGTCTTCGCCTGGACCGCGGGCGAACTGGACCGGCGGATGCCCTCCGGCCCCAGCGGCCACGACTTCTTCGAACGCTACGACGACTCAATCGCCCGGATCGCCGCCGCTGCCTCGGCCGGCGACGACGGCGCTGCCGTCGCCGTCGTCAGCCACGGGGCCGCGATACGGGTTTGGACGGGGTTGCGCGCGTCCAACGTCGAGGCGGAGTTCGCCGCGCGGCATGTGCTGGCGAATACCGGCATCGTGGCGCTGGAGGGCGACCCCGACGCCGGCTGGCGCCTGATCCACTGGGATGACAGCCCGGTGGGCGGACTCGCCCTGGCGGACCCGACGGCGGAGGACCCCACCGGCCGCCCCGCCTGAGGCGCCGGCGGCGATTTCGCAGAACCCTAACCTGCAGGAAACACCACCGAAACCGCCGCTCCATAGCCTTGGTCTGCATAACCCTTCGGCGAAGCGAGGCAGCGATGCAGACCAATCCGCGGCTCAACATCCGGCAGGTCCCCTGGACCAACCCCGTGGGCGCCGACCTGCGGGCAGCCCAGCAGGCGGAACTGGATGCCCGCTTCGGCCACAGCGCGCACGAAGCGGGGCCACCGCCGTCGGAAGCTGACACCGCTGTGTTCCTGCTCGCCTACGAGAAGGGCTCCGGACAGCCCGTGGGCTGCGGAGGGCTGCGGTTGCTGGACGAGCACACCGCAGAGATCAAGCGGCTCTACGTGCTGCCGTACACGCGCGGTTCGGGCGTGGCCAGTTCCATCCTGGCGGCGCTGGAAGGGCACGCCCACGCCCTCGGCGTCACCACCCTGACCGCGGAGGCGGGGTCGGTGCAGACCGACGGGCGGCAGTTTTACCAGAACTCGGGATTTGTGGCCGTGCCGAACTTCGGCCCGTACATCGGCGTGGAGCACTCGTACTGCTACGCGAAGCGGATCGATTCGCACAGCGCCGCGCACACCGCGATGGCCTAGGCGCAGGGCCCGGCTGGCGAGCGGTCAGGTCCAGAAATCGTCTGCCGTGGCCGTGTCCTCGAAGTACTCCCGGCCCTCGGCGATCTTTCCATCGCGGACCACGAACGTGATCACGGTGCCCATGTCCAGGGTCTTGCCGTTGCTTTCCCCCTGGGTTTGCTGGATTGCGACCGTGTAGTTTTCTCCGCCAACGACGTCCTGGACGTTGGCCTGGAAATTACCCTGGGTGCGCGCTCCCAGTTCGCCGAAGTACGCCAGGATCGCGTCGCGGCCCTGCTTCGTTCCCGATAGCACGCCGCTTCCGGCCACATGCCAGACTGCGTCCTCCGCGAACAGCTCGCTGAGGGTCGCCATATCCCCTGCGTTGAAGGCCTCGTACCCCCGCCGGACCAATTCAACATTCTCTGCGGTTCCCATGATCGGACACCTCTCCGTCGTCCTTGTCGGGTCATGCTGGGACGGTTTAAGGCTAGTCCCGGCCCGGGGTACTGTCGACGGAAATCTGCGGAGGGCCCGGAGCCACCGCCGAGCCCCTAGCGGCCTGCGGGCCAGCCGGTGTAGGCCTCGGCCAGGTAGGCGCGGCCGTGCCGCGATGACACCACGGAGTTGAGTTCGCCGAGCTGGCGGGCGCGGGCGAAGTCGTCGGCGTCGGCCGGGGTGTGCAGCATGGAGGTCATCCAGTAGGAGAAGTGCTGCGCCTTCCAGACCCGGTCCAGGGCGCGGTCACTGTACAGGTCAAGGAGCATGGTGGACCCGGTCTTGTAGAAGCTGTCCAGGCCTTCGAACAGCACCCGGATGTCGTGGATGGCCAGGTTGAGGCCCTTGGCGCCGGTCGGCGGGACGGTGTGGGCGGCATCGCCGGCCAGGAACAGCTTGCCGTGCCGCATCGGGGCGTGCACAAAGCTGCGGAACTTGAGGACCGTCTTGTCGATGACCGGGCCCTCCTTGAGTTCGAAGCCGTTGCCGTTGACGCGGCTGCGGAACGCTTCCCAGATGCGCTCGTCGTCCCAGTTGTTGACGTCCTCGTGCGGGTCGCACTGGAAGTACATCCGCTGCACGGTCTCGGTGCGCTGGCTGATCAGCGCGAAACCGTTGTCCGAGTTGGCGTAGATCAGCTCATCGGAGCTGCGCGGCGCCTCGGCCAGGATGCCGAACCAGGCGAAGGGGTACTCGTGGAAGTACCACTTTCGGTCCGCCTCGGGGATCTGGACCCGGCAGTGGCTCCGCGAGCCGTCCGCGCCGGCGATAAAGTCGGCCTGCAGCTCGAACTCGGTGCCGTCGGCATCCGTGAACCAGACCCTGGGTGAGCCTTCGATGTCATGGATGCTGGTGTCCGTCACGCTGTACCGGACGTCGCCGCCGTCGGCTTCCCGGCGCGCGGCGAGGTCCCTGAAGACGTCGGTCTGCGGGTAGAGCCAGACCGACTCGCCCACCAGGTCCTGGAAGTCGATGCGGTGGCTTTCGCCGTTGAACCGCAGTTCGATGCCGTCGTGGCGGTCGCCGTCGCGCAGCACCCGGTCGGAGACGTCGCTGTCCACGAGCAGGTTGACCGTGCCGTGTTCGAGGATGCCCGCCCGGACGGTTTCGGAGATTTCCTGCCGGCTCCGCAGTTCGACCACGGTGGACTCGATGCCTTCTTTGGCCAGCAGGTGGGAGAGCATGAGCCCCGCGGGGCCGCCGCCAACGATGGCCACCTGGGTGGTGATGACTTTTCGGGCTGCCATTGTGTCCTCGCTTCGTTGCGGGGTCCGGAACCGCGTGGCGGGTGCACGCCCGGGTTCCGGACCGGATCGGTGTTCTGGCTAACAGTGTGCCCCCGGAGCAGTGATCCGCGTTACATGTCTTCCATTGAACGGAAATCGAGGGCGGCGCGGGAGTCCCCCAGCCGACGTCCGATGCCCCGCGCCGCGGTCTGCAGCGCCGGCACCAGCGCCTGCAGCCGCATCTCGCGCAGCGGGACCACGACGCCGAGCGCCGCCACGGTCCGCTTCCTGGTGTCCCGCACCGGGACGGCGATTCCCCAGGTGTCGGGATCCACCACCCCGGCCAGCTGGGCATAGCCCTGGCCGGCCGCTTCGGCCAGGAGTGCCCGGAGGTCACCGGGCCGGAGCTGGCCCGCCGGATCGCTGAACTGGCGCAGGTACGCGGACTGCACGGCGGCCGGCTGGTGGGCCATCAGGACCACCCCGGCGGAGGAAAGGTGCACCGGCATCCGTCCGGCGATCTTGGCGCGGTTAGCCACCGAGCCGCGGCGGGACAGCCGCTCCACAAACAGGGCGTCCCAGCCGTCCAGCACGGCCAGGTTCACGTTTTGGTTGAGCACCTGCTGGATGTCCTCCATAAAGGGCATCGCCGCCTGCCGGAGGGCCAGCGTCGGCGAGTTCCGGTTGACCAGCTCCCACAGCCGCAGACCCAGCCGGACCGACCCGGCGTCGCCCAGCTCAAGCAGGCCGTGCCCGGCCAACTGCCGGACCAGCCGGTGCGCGGTGGTCAGCGGCAGGCCGGCCCGCTCCGCGAGGTCGGAGAGCTGCAGGGCCGCGGAGCCCTCGGGGAAGGCCTCGAGCAGGCGCACCACACGGTCCACCACGGAGTCACCCGACCCGGAATTAGCCACGCGTCCCGCTTCCTGCGAACTGTTGTCTGCCTGGGACCAGTCTTCCATTGAACGGCGACCGCCGCCCGCCTCGCCCCTAGGTAACCCGCCGTTGTTGAGTTAGTTGGGCTGCGGGGCCGCGCGCGGGGCCAGCCGGCGCCAGAGGGCCGGGGCCAGCACGACGCCGACGCCGACGACGGCTCCGATGATGGTCTCCAGGAACCGGTCCCGCAGCAGGATTCCCGCGGGCACCGGGGCCACCAGCAGGGTCGAGATCAGCGCCAGCGGGGTGACGAAGATCTGGGCCAGCATGTACTGGCGGGCGATGAACATCTCGGCGCCGAACTGGCAGGCCGCAATGACCAGCACGGTCTGCCAAGGGGCGGGCTCCAGCAGCAGGATCGCCGCCAGCAGCACCAGCCCCAGCGCGGTGCCGATGATGCGCTGCACGCCGCGGCTGATGCGGTGACGCGTGCTGTGCCCCACCAGCGGCACGACGGCGGCCACCATGGCCCAGTAGTTGTGGCCAAAACCGAGCCATTCGCCGGCCAGGGTGGCGAGGGTGCCGGCCAGCCCGGCCGCGACGAGGTAGCCCACCGCTTCGAGCCGGGCCACGCGGCGCTCCTCGGCGGTCAGCCGGACGCGCCGGGGCCATGCCCACGGCTGGCGGCGGCCCGGCGCGACCCGGGAGGACAGGCCAACCAGCAGCGAGAACGCCACCGTCAGGACAGCCACCAGCATTCCCTGCCAGAGCGGCGGCTGGCTGGGGATCGAGGCGATGGCCGCGAAGGCGAAGATGTGGAACAGCGATCCGGCCGGGCGGAGCCGCCACCAGGCCACGATCAGGGAGCAGCCGCCGGCCACCAGCGTGGTTGCGAGGACCTGCAGCCAGGTGGTGGCCGACGGCGTCAGCGCGAAAGCTGACCCGGCGCGGGCGGTCAGGGCGCCGAGCAGGATCACGGCGAGCATGAGCGAGCCGGCGCGCAGCTGCAGCACGAACCGCCGGCCGTGGGGCTCGTTCCGTCCGTAGATCCCGGCGAAGGCGCCGAAAGAGGCGAAAATCGCCAGATCCAACCGGCCCAGCAACAGCAGCGTGATCAGCGGGACAAAGACGCCCACGGCGCAACGGATCGCGGCCTGGTGGTCTTTGTTGGCTGGAGCCATGGTGAACATCTCGGCGAGCAGTTTCGCAGGCTTCACAGGTGGAATGGGCTTTCCTTTGCAGTCGAACGGGGAACGACGGCGGCACTGGCATCCTCCTGAAGCGTACGCCGGATCCGCTGCCAAACCGGTCTCATTTTCCGTTCAACGGAAGGCGTGGTAGGCGGGTGAGGTGGTAGCGTCTATCGGTTGAACCACCCGCCCGGCACCATTTCAGAGGACCCCATGTTCAAAGGTTTCAAGGACTTCATCCTGCGCGGCAACGTGATCGAACTGTCCATCGCCGTCGTCGTCGGCACGGCTTTCACCGCACTGGTCACGGCCTTCACCACGAACATCGTGAACCCGATCGTCGCCGCGACGGGCGGCGTCCACGCCGACGGGCTCGGCTTTGCCATCTGGCCCGGAAACTCCAAGACGTTCGTGAACATCGGCGCTGTAATCACGTCGTTCGTGACCTTTATGATCACCGCGGCGGTGGTGTATTTCATTTTCGTGGCGCCAATGAACCGGCTTAACAGGATGGTCAAGCACCGGCTGGCCACCCAGGAACCCGAGGAAGAGCCACTCCCGGCGGACACCGCGCTGCTCGCGGAGATCCGCGACCTGCTGGCCGGCCTGGCCGGAAGCGGAGGAACCGCTGAGCACGCGGACGACGGCGCCCGTCCCGGGCCGCGCCCGGGCGACAATCTTCACCTGTCCGCAACGGCCCCGAAACAGCAGGCTTCGGCGACGAGCTAGGACAGCTCCGGAGGCAGCGTCATCCGGATGGTCAGCGCCTCGTGCTCCACTTCGACCCTGAGGTGCTTGGCCTTGCCGATGTGGTCGCCGTCAAGCTGGAACTCCAGTTCGTGCTCGAGGCTGATTTCCGCGGTCTTGCCGGCGAAATACTCCACCGACTTGTTCTTGCCGTTCTTCCGGCCGAACATGCCCGCCAGCACGCTGAACCAGCCCAGTTTGCCCTTCGGGGCCAGGAGCAGGACGTCGAGGATGTTGTCATCCAGCCTGGCGTCCGGAAAAACCTCCACCCCGCCGGTGATTTTGCCGCAGTTGCCTACCATCACGCTGCGGATCCGGCGGCGGACCGGGTGCTGGCCGTCGACGCTGATTTTCGCCTTCACGGGCTTGCCGGGCAGGTGCCGGATGCCGGCCTCCACGTAGGCGAGCCAGCCCACCCGGTCCTTGAGTTCGTCCACGGTGTTGGCCATGATCGCTGCGTCGTAGCCAAGGCCGGCCATGACCAGGAAGAGCTGTTCGTCCTGGCTGTGGTCCAGCGTCGCCTTGACCACGTCCACTTTGACGTCTGCGCCGTTGAGGATGTCGTAGCTGGCCGCTACCGGGTCGGTGATGTCGACGTTCATGTTGCGGGCCAGCAGGTTGCCGGTGCCCATGGGGACCAGGCCCATCGGCGTCCCGGTGCCCGCAAGGACCTCGGCCACGCAGCGGACGGTTCCGTCGCCGCCGGCAGCAATCACGACGTCGACCCCCGCCTCGAGTGCTTCCCGCGCCTGGCCCAGGCCGGTGTCCTCGGCCGTGGTCTCCAGCCAAAGCGGCTCAGTCCAGCCCTGCGTTTCGCAGAGCCGGTAAAACGCGGCCTTGAAGTCCTCGCCGGAGGATTTCATGGGATTGACGATCACGGCGGCACGCTTGGGCTGTACGGGGTTGTCCTGCGCGGCATTGGTCTGAGTCATGGCGTCCTTTGGCAAGTAGGCGGGAGGTGCCCGCAGGGAAATCCTATCGGTGCCGGCGGCCAACTCTTGCAGCGGGGCGCGGAATCATGGACGCGCTGTGTGGCCGGTCACTACACTGGCCATGTTCAGGAACTGAAGCGTGCCGGCTCGGCCGGCTGCCTCTCCGGATTCGCCGGGGCGGCCGCGTTCCAGGCGCGGAAGGCGGGGGCACATGACCGGACCAGAAGAAAACTATTCAGCCGAGGCTGAGGCATCAAGCAGGGATCCGCACGACTGGGGCCGGGCGATGGCGCTGGCCCTGACCCGGCTGGCAGAGCAGCTGGCCCCGGATGACAGCGAAGACATGCACGCCAGCCTCGTGGACCGGCCGCTGAACCTGCTCATCCGTGACGAAGCGGCCGGGGTCACCATCACCGTATCGACGCCGTCGGGTTCCGAGCGGTGACTCCCGGCTGAAATAATGCCGCGGAATTCGTCATTTCCCGGCCTTGTTGTGCCAGACTGGGCGGGATTTACCGGCCCGCTGCGGACCGGGACACTGATCTCATTTGGGGGAATGATGACAGAGCGCGCAAATTTTGACGCCGGAAAACCATCCGATTCTTATCTCAGGGCCGAGCCGGGCTATGGCCAACTCTGGCCCGACGGCGCGCCCTGGCCGGATTCCTCGGAGCACCGGCACGCGCAGCTGCCGGCGCTGCCCCTCCCCAAGGCCCGGCCCCAATCCCGCGACCGCAGGAGCCGGGGAACCGTCCTTGCCCTTGCCATGGCCGCAGTCGTGGCGGCCCTCGCGCTCTGGCTGATCCTGTGGAAGCTGGGCTGGCCGGCGTCGATCGCCGGGTTCCTGACGGCTGCCGGGTCCGCCTGGCTGGTCCTGGCCGGCGTCGCTACCGTCCGGCGGAGAGGTCCGCGGAAATGAGTTCGGCGGTGGCGACGGCGGCCTCGCGCACCGCGGCAACGTAAGCCTCCGGATCCGGCTCGGCGGCCACGGCTTGGGCCTGCAGCGAGACGTTGATGGCCGCGACCACTTTGTCCGGCCCGTCATGGATCGGCGCGGCCAGGGACATCAGGCCCAGCTCCAGTTCCTGGTTCAGCAGGCACCAGCCCTGCGCCCGGACGGTGTCCAGCTCCGCCAGCAGCCCTTCGCGGGTGCCGATGGCACGCGGCGTCAGCGGACGGATCTCAGCCGCGGCCAGGTACTCCTGGAGTTTCGCGGGCGGCAGGCCGGCAAGCAGGACCCGGCCCATGGACGTGGCGTAGGCAGGGAACCGGGTGCCCACGGTAATGCCGACGGTCATGATCCGCCGAGTCGCGACCCGCGCGATGTAGACGATGTCCGTCCCGTCGAGGACGGCGGCCGACGTCGACTCCCCGAGCTTGAGCGAAAGCTCCTCCAGGTGCGGCTGGGCAATCTGCGGCAGGGACAGGCCGGACAGGTAGGCGTAACCGAGCTGCAGCACCTTGGCGGTCAGGGCGAAGGTCTTGCCGTCGGTACGGACGTAGCCGAGCTCCACCAAGGTGTGCAGGAAACGACGTGCCGTGGCGCGGGTGAGGCCGGTCCGGGCCGCCACCTCGGTCAGCGTCATTAGCGGATGCTCGGAATCGAAGGAGCGGATCACCGCCAGTCCCCTCGCCAGCGACTGCACGTACTGGTCGCTGGCCGACGGCGCCCCGCCGGTCCGGGTGCCCTGTGCTGCCTCAGTCATTTCACGCCTCTCGATCACGCATCACTCTATCGGCGCGAACGTACACATCAGGGCCGGCAGGGGCGCTCCGGCGGGGCCCGAAGTGTACGTTCGCGCTATGGGGGGTCAGGCGGCGGCGGCCGTGAGCGGCACCGGCACCAGGGCCTGCAGCTCCTCGAGGGTGCAGCCGAAGGTCTCCCGCACCTGGACGCCGCCGGGGCCGGTCAGGAACACCGCCTTGTCCGTGTAGACCCGCGTGACGCAGCCGATCCCGGTCAGCGGGTAGCTGCACGCTTCGACGATCTTGGATGCGCCTTCGCGGGTCAGCAGGGTCATCATCACGAAGACGTCCTTGGCGCCGGTGGCCAGATCCATCGCACCGCCGACGGCCGGGATCGCGTCCGGAGCGCCGGTGTGCCAGTTCGCGAGGTCGCCGGTCGCGGAGACCTGGAACGCGCCCAGGACGCAGATGTCGAGGTGACCGCCGCGCATGATCGCGAATGAGTCGGCGTGGTGGAAGTAGGAGGCGCCGGGCAGTTCGGTCACGGGAATTTTGCCCGCATTGATGAGGTCGTCGTCGATCTGGTCACCGGTGGCTTCAGGGCCCATCCCCAGCATGCCGTTCTCGGTATGGAGCGTGATGTTCTGCTCCGCTTCGAGGTAGTTGGAGACCAGGGTGGGCTGGCCGATGCCCAAGTTCACGAACGAGCCGGGCCTGATATCCCGGGCCACCAGGCGGGCCAGGTCATCGCGGCCCAGCGGCGCGTCCGAAGTCTGGATACTCGTCTTGAGGCTCATCTCAGGCCACCTTCACAATGGTGTTGACGTAGATTCCGGGGGTCACGACGTTCTCGGGGTCCAGGGCGCCGGTGGGGACGAGTTCGGAGACCTGGACGATCGTGTGTTTGGCCGCCGCCGCCATGATGGGCCCGAAGTTGCGGGCCGTCTTGCGGTAGACAAGGTTGCCCTTGCCGTCGGCCTTGAGCGCCTTGATCAGCGCGACGTCGGCGTGCAGCGGGGTCTCGAACACCTGCCACTTGCCGTCCAAAAAGCGGGTCTCCTTGCCTTCGGCCAGCATGGTGCCGTAGCCGGTGGGGGTGAAGAAGCCGCCGATGCCGGCGCCGGCGGCGCGGATCCGCTCAGCCAGGTTCCCCTGCGGCACCAGCTCCAGCTCGATCTCGCCGGCACGGAACTTCGCGTCGAAGTGCCAGGAGTCGGACTGCCGCGGGAAGGAGCAGATCATCTTCTTGACCCGGCCCTCCTTGATCAGCAGCGCGAGGCCCTGGTCGCCCTGGCCGGCGTTGTTGTTGACCACGGTGAGGTCCGTGGCGCCGCAGTCCATCAGGGCGTCGATGAGTTCGAACGGCTGCCCGGCGTTGCCGAAGCCGCCGATCATCACGGTGGAACCGTCCTGGATCCCGGCGACGGCCTCGCCGACGGTGTCAATGAAGTTCAGCATGCCTAACCCTTTGCAGCCGGTGCCGACGGTGCGGCAGAAACGTTTTCGAGGACGATGGCGAGGCCCTGGCCGACGCCGATGCAGATCGCGGCGACGCCCCAGCGTTCCCCGGAGGCCTGCAGCGACCGGGCCAGGGTGCCCAGGATCCGGCCGCCGGAGGCGCCCAGCGGGTGGCCCATCGCGATCGCGCCGCCGTGCCGGTTCACGATTGTTGGGTCGATGCCCCAGGCGTTGATGCAGGCCAGGGACTGCGCGGCGAACGCCTCGTTCAGTTCGACGGCGCCGACCTGATCCCAGCCGATGCCGGCCTTCGCGAGGGCCTTGTTCGCCGCCTCCACCGGGGCGTAGCCGAAGAACTGCGGGTCGTTCGCGTGCGCGCCGCGGCCCGCGATCCGGGCCAGCGGCTCCAGCCCGAGGATGCCGGCCGCATCCTCGGACCCGAGCCACGCCGCGGAGGCCCCGTCCGAGAGCGGCGACGCGTTCCCGGCCGTGACCGTGCCGTTCTCGGCGCGGAACACAGTCTTGAGCCCGGCGAGCTTCTCTGCCGAGGACCCGGGACGGATGCCCTCGTCCCGGACCAGGTCGGTGCCCGGGACCGGGGTGACGAGGGTGTCGTAGAACCCCTCGTCCCAGGCCGCGGCGGCCAGGTTGTGCGAGTTCGCGGCGAACTCATCCTGCGCCGCCCGGCCCACCCCGTACTTGTCGGCCAGCCGCTCGGTCGCCTCGCCCAGGGACACGGTCCACTCCGGGGCCATGTTCTTGTTGACCAGCCGCCAGCCCAGCGTGGTGGAGACCAGCGACAGGTCCCCGGCCGGGTAGGGCTTCTCGGTCTTGGGCAGCACCCACGGCGCCCGCGACATCGATTCGACCCCGCCGACCAGCACCAGGTCCGCGTCCCCGGTGTTGATCTGCCTGGACGCGATCATCGCCGCGTCCAGCGAGGACCCGCACAGCCGGTTCACCGTGGTGCCCGGAACCGACACCGGCAACCCGGCCAGCAGCGTGCCCATCCGGGCGACATTGCGGTTCTCCTCGCCCGCGCCGTTCGCGTTGCCGAACACCACCTCATCGATCCGCCCGGCGTCGAGCCCCGGCGCACGCCGGACCGCCTCGCCAATCACGTGTGCGGCCAGATCATCCGGGCGCACCCCGGCAAGACCGCCGCCGAACTTCCCAAACGGCGTCCGCACGGCGTCGTACACAAAAGCCTGTTTCATCATTTCCTCTAAATTCTCTCCGCGTCCATGGAATGGAAGACCTGCTGCGCGGTTTTGAAGGCGGTGTTGGCGGAGGGGACTCCGCAGTAGATGGCGGTCTGCAGCAGGATTTCCTTGATCTCGTCCCTGCTCAGGCCGTTGGTGATGGCGGCGCGGATATGCATCGCCAGTTCCTCCCAGTGGCCGTGCGCCACCATCGCGGTAATCGTGACGGCGGAGCGCATCTGGCGGCTGATCCCGGGCCGGGTCCAGATCCCGCCCCACGCGATCCGGGTGATCATGTCCTGGAAGTCCTCGGTAAAGGAATCCTTGTTGGCGTTGGCCCGGTCCACGTGCGCGGCGCCAAGCACCTCGCGGCGGACCCGCATACCGCCGTCGTAGATCTCCTGGCTGGTGGCGTCCGGCTGAACCACACCGTTCCGCTCCGGCCCGCCGAGTTCGGGCCCGGTCACTGGCCCGCTCCGCGCGATTCGGTCCAGTTGATCAGGCTGCGCAGCAGGTCGGCCACGTGGCCCGGCGCCTCGAAGGGGGCCAGGTGCGCCACGCCTTCGAGGGTGACCGCGTTGGCCGTCCCGCCTCCGGCCGTGATCCCATCCACCATTTCCTTTGCGAGCGACGGCGGCGCGACAGCGTCCTCCGCGCCGGCCACCGCCTGGGTGGGGACCCGGATGCTGCCCAATTCGCTCCGCACGTCAAAGCCGGCCAGGGCCTCGCAGCAGAAGGCGTAGCTAAAGCGGTCCGCGTCGCGCAGGGTGTGCAGCAGCCGGCTGCTGCGGTCGGGCTCGCGCTCCATAAAGCCCGGCGCGAACCAGCGCTGGGCGGAGCCCTCGATCATCACCGGGGTGCCCTGGGTGCGGACGGTCTCAGCCCGCTCCAGCCAGCCTTCCGGGGTGCCGATCTTCGCGCCGGTGCACTGCACGGAGAGGCTCTTGAGCCGCTCCCCGTGCTTGATGCCCAACTGCAGGCCGGTGGCCCCGCCAATCGAGACGCCGGCGTAGTGGAACTGCGCGCCGGGAGCGATCGAATCGACCAGTTCGACGACGGCGTCGGCCAGCTCGGCGATGGAAAAGGTTTCCGCCGCGGCCGGCGAGATGCCGTGGCCGGGCAGGTCCCAGGCGACGACGTCGACGTCGTCGCCCAGCAGGGCGCCGGCCTGGCTCCAGAGCAGTGTGGACGTGCCCAGGGACGGGCCCACGACGAGGAGGGGCTTGTCGCCGAGCTCGCGCACGGGCGAGAGCAGTACGGCCTTGACGGTTGGTCTAGCCACGGTTGGCGCCTTTCACTTCAGTCGGTTGATTCGGTTCAGTCGGTTCGGGGCGGGCCTGCACGGCGTCAGGCTGCGCGGGGTCAGGCTGCGCGAAGTCGGGCCACGCCGCGAG
This sequence comes from uncultured Arthrobacter sp., assembly GCF_964021775.1. Taxonomy (GTDB): domain Bacteria; phylum Actinomycetota; class Actinomycetes; order Actinomycetales; family Micrococcaceae; genus Arthrobacter. Next base: position 191,856 of record NZ_CAXHZI010000004.1, on the reverse strand, counting down.
GATGCGGCGGCAGATTTCCGCGGCCTCGCCAAGGTAGTTGGCCGGGTCCAGCAGTTCTTCAAGCCGCTCATCGGAGAGCAGGCTGGCCGGGACTGCGGCGCGGAGGTGTTTCCGGTAGGCGCCGGGCTGTTCGGCCGCGGGCACCTGCAGGGTCTGGTCCACCACGTCCTGGAGCCGGCGCCGGCCGTCCGCCCCCAGCAGCGGCCCGACGGCGGCGGTCACCGCCTCGGAAAGCAGCAGCGGGCCGGAGAGGTCCAGGTTGCGCCGCATCGCCGACGGGAAGACCTGCAGGCCTTCGGTCAGCTCGCGGAGCTGGCCGGCGGCGCCCAGGGCCAGCCGGAGCAGGGAGCGCAGCGCGGACCACTCGGAGTGCCAGGCGCCGTCGGGCCGTTCGTCGTTGAAGTTGGCCGCCGCGAGGTGCAGCTGGGCGGCCAGCGCCGGTGCCTGCAGCGCGGCGCTGCGGACCAGCACGGACAGCACCGGGTTCTGCTTCTGCGGCATGGCCGAGGAGCCGCCGCGCCCGGCGGCGCGCGGCTCGGCGAGTTCGGCCACCTCGGGGCGGCTCAGGAACAGCACGTCGGCGGCGATCTTGCCTGCGGCGTCCGTCACGGCGGCCAGGGCGTCGCCGAGCGCGGTAACCGCGAGGCGGTTGGTGTGCCACGGTGCCGGGACCGCGGCCAGCCCCAGCCGGCCGGCGAGGCGGTCGGCGAGGTCGAGCGGCGCCAGGGACGAGCCTTCGGTCAGCACGGTGCCGGCCGCCAGGGTTCCGGCCGCACCCCCGGTCTGCACCGGAAACTGCAGGCCCTCAAGCCGGTGCGCGGCCGCGGCGAGGCCGTGAAACCACTGCGCGGCTTTCAGGCCGAAGCTGAACGGCAGCGAGTGCTGGGTCAGGCTCCGGCCTACGCACAGGGTCTGCTGGTGCTGGTGCGCGAGGGCGGCGAGGGCCGCCGTCGTGCACTTGATCTCGCCGAGCAGTTCCCGGACGGCGCCGGAAGCCAGCAGCATCAGGGCGGAGTCGAGCACATCCTGGCTGGTCAGCGAGGTGTGCACGGCCCGTGCGGCGCCGATCCCGGCGGTGTCGAGGGCCGTGACCTGTGCCCGGAGGTCGCCGAGCAGCGGGATCACCGGGTTGCCGCCGCCCTGGGCGCGGACGGCGATGGAAGCGACGTCATAGCGGTCAACGCCGGCGGCTTCCGCCACGAGGGCCGCGGAACCGGCCGGAGCGAGGGACGCCTCTTCCAGCACCTCCGCCCAGCCGGCTTCGACCCGGAGCAGGGCGGCGAGGACCGCCCGGTCCCCGGTCAGGGCCGCCACCGCGGGCGACGCCGACACCGGGCTCAGCAGGCCGACGTCGCCGTCCTGCCCGAAGTCGCCGCCGTTGCCCGCCGTCACTGCGAGGCGTCCGGGGCGCTGTTTTCCTCAGCGCCGGTGCCCGCGGCGCTTTGGCCATCGCCTTCGAAGTCGAGGAACACCGTCTCGCCCTCGCCCTGCAGCCGGATGTCCCAGCTCAGGCCGCCGTCCGGGTCGCGCCGGGCAATCAGGGTCCGGCGGCGCTCCGGATCGAGGGAGGACAGCAGCGGGTCCGCGGCGAGGGCTTCCTCGTTCTCCGGCAGGTAGACGCGGGTAAAGAGCCGGTTCATCAGGCCGCGGGCGAACACGACCACGGAGATGAACGGCGCTGCACCGGGCGCGGTGGGGCCGGGGTTGACCGTGGTGAAGGTGAAGACGCCGGTGTTGCCCACCGCGCTGCGGCCGAAGCCGGTGAAGGTGTAGCCGTCGCGGACCAGCGAGCCGGTGCGCTGCGGGACCTGTCCCTCGGCGTCCGCCTGCCAGATCTCCAGGATGGCGTCCGGCACGGGGTGTCCCGCGCCGTCGTACACGGTGCCCTGCAGGCGGATTGAGCCGGCGGAACCGGGCGCCAGCAGCTCCCGGTCCTTGGCGTAGGGCAGGGCGTAGCCGTAGAACGGGCCCACCGTCTGGCCGGGTGTGGGGGTCAATTTACTCATGGTCGTCTCCTTCTGCACCCAATGCCTCGTTTTCGGTCCAGGTCCGCTTTGAACCGGTCAGGACAATGTCCCAGTTGTAGGCCAGCGCCCACTCCGGTTTGGTCTGGTCGTGGTTGTAGCTGGCAACCAGGCGGTCCCGGGCGTCCTGGTCCACGATCGACTGGTAGATCGGGTCCAGCGCGAAGAGCGGGTCGCCGGGGAAATACATCTGCGTGACGATCCGCTGCGTGAACTCCTGGCCGAACAGGGAGAAGTGGATGTGGGCGGGGCGCCAGGCGTTCAGGTGGTTCTTCCACGGGTAGGCGCCGGGCTTGATCGTGATGAAGCTGTAGGACCCGTCCGCGCCGGTGATGCAGCGGCCGACGCCGGTGAAGTTCGGGTCGAGCGGCGCCGGGTGCTGGTCGCGCTTGTGGATGTAGCGGCCGGAGGAGTTGGCCTGCCAGATTTCCACCAGCTGGCCCGCGACGGGCCGGCCGTCGCCGTCGAGCACGCGGCCGGAGACGATGATCCGCTCGCCCAGCGGTTCGCCGTTGTGCTGGATCGTAAGGTCGGATTCCAGCGCGTGCACGTCCATGTGTCCGAACGCGGGCGAGTACAGCTCAATGGTTTCCGGATCCGCGTGCTGCAGGCTCTTCGTCGGGTGCCGCAGGATGCTGCTGCGGTACGGCGGGTAGTCCAGCCGGGGCTGGGTTTCCGCCGGGGCGCCGTTGCGGCGGGCCTGTGCGTAAGCCTCCCCCAGTGCTTTCATCTCGTCGCTGAGGATCTGTTGCGATTCCGCCGCGGTGTCCAGGGCCGGGACAGCCTTTGCGGCCTGAGCCGGTGCCGCGGGCGCTGCGTCGGACACGTCTTCGGTGAGCGGGTCCGCGTTGAAAATTTCGAGGTTGATTTCTTCAGGCACAGCAGCCTCCTTTCGTTGGGGTGGGTCGGTCCTGGCCGGGTGCGGTCAGGCGGTGAGTTTCAGCTGGTGCAGGTGGTCGTACTGGACGGCGTGCCGGACCGGGGCGTTGGGGGCCCCGTAGCCGTCGTAGGAGCCGCGGCGTTCCACCATTTCGAAGAACACGCTGCCAACGGTGGCGGTGTAAAAGTGCAGGAACTCGCCGTCGGCGTCACGGTCATAGAGCAGATTCAGTTCGCGCAGGGTGGCCAGGAATGCGGGGTCCAGGTCGAAGCGCGCGTCCAGATCCTCGTAGTAGTTGGCCGGGATCTGCAGGAATTCCAGGCCACGGCCGCGGGCGGCGCGGGCCGTCGCCACGAGGTCGTCGACGGCGAACGCGATGTGTTCCTGGTAGGTCCGGCGCTGCGTTCCCGGGGAAGCGGCGCCGGCGTCCGGGCCGGCCTCCTGCTGGAGCAGCGGGGCCAGGTTCAGCACCAGCCGCACGCCGCGGTCCCGCGTGGTCATCACCTGGGACCGGACCAGGCCGGTGGGGCTCGCCACCTCGGCGTACGGCTGGGGCTCCAGGGCCAGGGCGCTGGTGTAGAAAAGCACCGCCTCATCGAAGTGTTGCCAGGGCTGCGCGAGGTTGACGTGGTCGATCACGGCCTGCGGGCCCGCGCCCGGGCCGGCTGCGTCGCCGGAGGTGCCGAATTCGTTGACCCAGGCGGCGGTGCCGTCCGGGCTGCCCTGGCACAGGAAGACCTCGGTGGAATCCGGGGCGGCGAAGCCCTGGAAAATTTCCTCGTTCGCCTGGCTCTTGCGCGGCACGGCCGGGGCTTTGAGCTGCTGCGCCCGCGCGGCGGCGATCACCGGAGAGTCGACGTCGAAGCCGACCGCGGCAATGGCGGTCTCCGCCGCGGCGGGCGCTTCCTCGTTGATGATCACGCGTGCGTGGCCCATGCTCCACAATTGCACATTCTTGGTCCGGTGCCGGCCGTTGAACGCGAACCCCAGCTGGCCCAGCAGGGTCTCCAGGGCGGCGGTGTCCGCGGCCCGCACCTCGGCAAAGTTGAACCCGGCCGGTTCGGCCACCCGCGGCAGCGTGGCCAGTTCCATCGGGTAGCGGCGGCGGCCGGCGCCGCCGGCGGCCTCGGCAGGCTGTGCCGACGAGGGGTGCGTCTCCAGCCATTGGGCGCTTTGCTCCTCCAGCCAGATCAGCGAGCGCATGGCATCCACGGCGGTGCGCTCGACGTCGGACTGCCGGAAGACGTCGTTGAAGACCTCCAGCGAGACGGGGCCGGTGTAGCCGGCGCGGACCACGTGGCCCATGAACTTGGCGAGCTCGAACTGCCCCTCGCCCGGGAAGACCCGGTAGTGCCGGCTCCAGGACAGCACGTCCATGGACAGCTTCGGCGCGTCCGCGACCTGGACGAAGAAGATCTTCTCCGGGTTGAACTGTTCGATCGGGGCGGTGTCCCAGTCCCGGGACAGGATGTGGAAGGAGTCCAGGCAGGTGCCCAGGTTCGGGTGGTCCACCAGTTCCACCAGGCGGTGTGCGTGTTCATAGTCGTTGACGTACTTGCCCCAGGCCAGGGCCTCGTAGGCGACCTTCACACCGTGCTCACCGGCGAGGGCGGCGAGCCGGGACAGTTGCGCGGCGCGGAGCTCGTCGTCGTCGATGCTGGCGGTGGCCACATTGGAGCAGACCAGGATGGTGTCCATGCCCAGCCGGGACATCAGCCGGAACTTGGCCTCCGCCCGGCGCAGGTTCGCCGCGAGCACCTCCTCCGGAACGCTGTCGAAGTCGCGGAACGGCTGGTAGAGGTCAAGGCTGAGGCCCAGGTCCGCGGCCATCGCCCGGATCTCCTCCGGGCTCAGCGACGACGTCACGAGGTCCTGCTCGAAGATTTCAATCCCGTCGAAGCCGGCGACGGCGCAGGCCTGCATCTTCTCCTTCAGGGTGCCGGAGAGGCAGACGGTGGCGATTCCGGTGCGCATCAGGCGGCCACCTCTTCGGCGGCGACGAGCTCCAGGAAGTGGGCCCGCATCCGGTCCGCGTCGGCCTCGAGACCGGTGAAGATCCGGAACGCGTCGGCGGCCTGCCCCACCGCCATCCGCCCGCCGTCGAGCACCTCGCAGCCCCTGGACCGGGCTTCGCGGACCAGCTCGGTCTCGATCGGCCGGTAAACGATGTCCGCGACCCAGTGCCGGGACTCCACCAGGGACATGTCCAGCGGGACGCCGGGGTGGGCGGCCATGCCCACCGGCGTGCAATGCACCAGCCCGTCGGCGAGCGGCATCAGCTCCGGCAGCTCCGCCGTCGTACGGGCCGTGACCTGGCTGTCCGGGAAGAAGCCGGCCAGTTCGGCCGCGCGGGCGGCGCAACGGGCCGCGTCGGTGTCCACGAGGTCCAGCTGCCGGACTCCGGCGGTCAGCAGGGCATAGGCGACGGCGGATCCGGCGCCGCCGGCGCCGAGCTGCACAACACGGTCCAGCTTCGCGCCGGGCAGGCCGGTAGCCAGGGCCGAGGCGAAGCCGGAGAAGTCGGTGTTGTGGCCGATGAAGCGGCCGTCCTGGATGGTCACGGTGTTGACGGCACCGAGGCGCCGGGCGTCCGGCGAGATCTCGTGGAGGTGTTCGAGGACCAGCTGCTTGCAGGGGTGGGTGATGTTCAGTCCGTTGAAGCCGAGCCGGTGGGCGCCGGTCAGGAGTTCTCCGACGGCCTGGCCGGAAAGGCCCAGTTCGGTGAGGTCGATGGGGCGGTAAAGGTACCGGAGGCCCTGTACGTCGCCTTCGCGTTCGTGCATGGGGGGCGTGAGGGACGGCGTGACGCCATCGCCTACCAGGCCCACGAGGAAGGACTCTGCTCGGTTGCTCATCCGTCTAGCTCCTTTGACAACGGCACTCGGCGGCCGCGAAGTAGGCGGCGGGCCGGGTGATAGGGATTACATTAGCGCAAGTGTTCACATATTGCACGGATGTTCTTATGCCGAACACTCATTGATGACTTTTGGGGTGGACCCGGGAGATCCGCCGGTTTCAGCCCTGGGGAAGGCGGGCCGAGAGCTCGGCCGCGGCGGCCTGGAGCAGCGGCACGAGGGCCACCAGGGCTTCCATGCTCATCCGGAAGACGGGTACCGCGGTGGCCAGCGAGGCGAAGGCGTGGCCCTGCGAATTGAAGACCGGGACGGCTACGGCACGCATACCCAGCTCGTTCTCCTCGTCCATGGTGGCGTAACCGCGCTTGCGGACCAGCTCGATCTCGGCCCGGAAGGCGTCCCGGTCCGTGATGGACAGGTCGGTCAGCGGCTCCAGCTCAAGGTCCTCCACCAGCTGCTGCCGCGTGGCGTCGTCGGCAAACGCGACGAGCGCCTTGCCCACGGACGTGGTGTGCAGGGCACCGAGGTGGCCCGGATCGGACGTGACGCGGAAAGTCTGCGGACCGTCCACCTTGTTCACGGTGAGGTGGTGCTGCCCGTCGCGGACCGACAGGATGGTGGCCTCGCCGGTCTCCTCGGTGACGCGCCGCAGGATGGGGAGCGCGGTGCCGGCAAAACCATGGTGGTTGGAGACCCGCTGGCCGAGCTGGAAGACGCGCAGGCCCAGGTGGTAGCGGCGGCCGTCGGCCTCGTAGTCGACAAAACCGTCCCTGGTCAGCGAGCCGAGCAGCCGGTAAGTGGTGCTGAATGGCAGCTCCGCGCGGCGCGACAGCTCGGCGGCGCTGGCCCCGCGGGGCTCGTCACCCAGCAGGACCAACAGCCCCAGGGCCTTGCCGACCATGTCGGTGCGCGAGTCTTCCTTGGCGGGTTTAGCCGGCTTGAGGGACTCGTCCACCTGGAGGGCCGTGGCCGGCTTCAGGGCTTCGTCCGGACCGTCGCCGGGGGCTTCCGCGGGGGTGTCGGCGGCAGGGGCCGCCTCTGTGTCTTGGTTCACACTCATGGATCGATGTTCTCACATGATGAGAGCTATTGCTAGATCGTGATTATTTTTCTTGACAAGTGATGGCGCTCACAGCCATGCTTGCTACATCGCACAAGTAGCTCCCACCATGTGGCTACTAGTCCGGGTCTTTCCTCGGTCCACCGGCTGCCGCACACTTGAAGCCAGCGGCCGGCGAGACCTTCCCGATCCATCCGCGACAACGTCGTCACACCAAAGGAACACCATGAGCCAGACACTCCCGTCTACGACGCCGGGCACTGCCGCACCGGCCGGGACACCAAAGAAGGCGGCCCTCGCCAGCTTCCTCGGCAGCGCCGTCGAGTACTACGACTTCTTCATTTTCGGTTCCGCCGCCGCGCTGATCTTCCCAAAGGTCTTCTTCCCGGACGCGGACGCCAACGCCGCCATCATGTCCTTCGCGACCTTCGGCTTCGCCTACGTGGCGCGGCCGGTCGGCGCCGTCATCCTGGGCCACTTCGGTGACCGGGTGGGCCGCCGCAAGGTCCTGATGTTCACCCTGCTGCTGATGGGCGCCTCCACCTTCCTGATCGGCTGCCTGCCGGACTTCAAGACCGTCGGCTGGTGGGCTCCCGCGCTGCTCGTCGTGGCCCGGCTCTGCCAGGGTCTTTCCGCTGCCGGCGAGCAGGCCGGCGCGTCGTCCATGACCCTGGAGCACGCACCGGACAACCGCCGCTCGTTCTTCACCTCCTGGACCCTGACCGGCACCCAGGGCGGCCAGATCCTTGCCGCGCTCGTCTTCATCCCCGTCCTGGCCCTGCCGGACGAGATCAAGTACGGCATCGGCTGGCGCATTCCGTTCTGGCTCAGCGCCGTCGTCGTGGTGGTTGCGTTCTTTATCCGCCGCACCCTGCACGAGCCGCCCGCCTTCGAGGAAGCCCAAAAGAGCGCCCAGATCTCCAAACTCCCCGTCGCGGACCTGCTCAAGCACCACTGGCGCGACGTCCTGCGCGTGGTTGCCTGCGCCTTCATCGCCGCCGTCTCCACCGTGTTCGGGACCCTGGCGATCGCCTATGCCAAGAACGTCGCCAACGTGGACGGCACGATCACCCTGTGGCTCGTCGTCGGCGCCAACCTGGTCGCCCTCGGCACCCAGCCGCTCTTCGGCAAGCTGGCCGACCGGATCGGCCGCAAGCCCGTCTTCATCTACGGCGCGCTGTCCAGTGCAGTCCTGACCCCGGTGTTCCTGCTCAGCCTCGAATCCGGCAGCGTCCCGCTGATGTTCCTCGCCGCCATCGGCTTCTTCTCCTTCGGCTACGCGGCCTCCAACGCCGTCTGGCCTTCCTTCTACGCCGAAATGTTCAGCACCAAGGTCCGCTTCTCCGGACTGGCGATCGGCACCCAGCTCGGCTTCCTGATGGCGGGCTTTGCCCCGGCCATCGTGGCGGCCATGGGCGGCATCAAGCCCGGCGGCTGGGTCCAGATCACCATCTTCACCGGCATCATCTGCGTCATTGCCGCCGTCTCGGCCCTGACCGCCAAGGAAACCTTCAAGGTTCCCACCAAGGAGCTCGGCCTGCGCTAAGGTCCCCGACGCTCCTGCCCGGTTCTGCCCGGAAAAGCCCGGCGTGTTACCGCAACACGCCGGGCTTTTCCGCGTGTCGGGGCTGCGGACGGCGGAAGAACCGGGCTGGAGCGTCGCGGGGAACGCCCGACGCCGAACCCCGGGCCCCTAAGAGCGGCCGGCGCCCAGCACGGCGGCCAGGTCGTAGCTGACCGGTTCCTCCAGCTGGGCGTACGTGCAGGAGGTCGGCTCGCGGTCCGGCCGCCAGCGCACAAACTGCGTGGTGTGCCGGAAACGCTCGCCCTCCATGTGGTCATACTTCACTTCCACCACGCGCTCGGGCCGCAGCGGCGTGAAACTCAGGTCCTTGCCCCCGCTCCAGCGGCTTCCCTCGGCGTTGCGCGGCGTCCGGGATCCCTCCTCCTGCCGGGCCCAGGCCCACGGGTGGTCCGCGAAGTCGGTGACGAGCGGCTGCAGTTCCTCGAACAGCTCCTTGCGTCGCTGCATCGGAAAGGCGCCCACCACGCCCACGTTAGCCAGCACGCCGTCGTCGTCGTACAGTCCGAGCAGCAGCGAACCGATCCGGTCCGGGCCGGAAGTGTGCACCCGGTACCCGGCAAGGACACAGTCAGCGGTGCGTTCGTGCTTGACCTTGAACATGGTGCGCTTGTCCGGCTGGTAGCTGGCGTCGATTGCCTTGGCCACGATCCCATCCAAGCCGGCGCCTTCGAACTGCCGGAACCACAGTGCCGCGGTATCCCGGTCCCGGGTCGCGGCGGTCAGGTGCACCGGCGCCGAGGCGTCCGCGAGCGCTTCCTCGAGGGCCACCCGGCGCTCCTGGAACGGCCGGCCGGTGAAATCCTCGTCGCCGAGGGCCAGCAGGTCGAAGGCGACAAAACTCGCGGGGGTCTGCTCGGCGAGCAGCCGGACCCGGCTCGCCGCGGGGTGGACCCGCTGCTGGAGCGCGTCGAAATCGAGGCGGTTCCCCGGCGGACCAACCAGGATGATCTCGCCGTCGAGCACGCAGCGCGGCGGCAGGTTTGCCCTCAACGCCTCCACGAGCTCCGGGAAGTACCGGGTCAGCGGCTTGCCGTTGCGGCTGCCGATCTCCACCTCGTCGCCGTCGCGGAAGATGATGGAACGGAACCCGTCCCACTTGGGCTCGAAGCTCATGTCGCCCTCCGGCAGGGCGCTGACGGCCTTCGCCAGCATCGGCGCGATCGGGGGCATCAACGGCAGTCGCATAAGGCCCATTCTGGCGCGGCCGGACGCCGGCGTCGATCCCCCGGGCCGTCCGGCGCGCCGGGCCGCCGCCGGCCGGCGCCCTCGACAGACCCGCGGCCCGGCGGTAGACATTAACGATGGCTACCCTCGGATTCCACGCCTCGCACGAACAGATCAGCCCGGGCCGGCTGCTCAAGGACGTCCAGCTGGCGGAACAGGCGGGATTCGACGCCGCCATGTGCTCGGACCACATTGAGCCGTGGTCGGCACGGCAGGGCCACTCCGGATTCGCCTGGTCCTGGCTCGGCGCCGCCCTGGCCACCACAGGACTGCGGTTCGGCGTGGTCACGGCCCCGGGGCAGCGCTACCACCCGGCCATCATCGCGCACGCCTCGGCCACCCTGGCGGACATGTTTCCCGGACGGTTCTGGATGGCTCCGGGCAGCGGCGAGAACATGAACGAACACGTGACCGGCGACCCCTGGCCGGCCAAGGAAACCCGCCAGCGCCGGCTGGAGGAGTGTGTGGACATCATCCGCCGGCTCCATAACGGCGAAGAGGTGACGCACCACGGGCTGGTCACGGTGGAACAGGCCCGGCTGTGGGACGTGCCGGAGATCAAGCCCCCGCTGATCGCGCCGGCCGTCAGCCTGGAAACGGCCCGCCGCGGCGCGGCGTGGGCCGACGGCCTGGTGACCGTGAACCAGCCGCCCGGCAAGCTCCGGGAGGTGCTGTCCGCCTACCGGGACGCCGGCGGGCGGGGCAAGGCCGTCCTGCAGGTCCACCTGTCCTGGGCCCCGACGGAGCAGGCGGCCCTGGCGACCGCGATGGACCAGTGGCGCAGCAACGTCTTTAGCCCGCCCATCCCGTGGGACCTCCCCGGCGCCGCGCACTTCGACGGCGTCAGCGCCGACGTCGGCCCGGACCAGGTGCGCAAGGTCGTCAACATCTCGGCCGACACCGGGGAGCATGCCCAGTGGCTGGCCGAATACCTGGACCTCGGCTTCGACGAGCTCTACCTGCACTTCGTCGGCCAGGAGCAGGCGCCGTTCATCGACGCTTTCGCCGAACGGGTGCTTCCCCAGCTGCGCTCCGGCAGCCGGCCGCAGGAGGTGACCGCGTGAGGATCGCCGAGACCTCGGACCTGTGGTGGAAGAACGCCGTGATTTACTGCCTGGATCCGGAGACTTTCTTCGACAACGACGGCGACGGCACGGGGGATTTCTCCGGCCTCACCCAGCGCGTGGACTACCTGGCCGCCCTGGGGATCACGTGCATCTGGCTGATGCCGTTCTACCCGTCCCCGGACCGTGACGACGGCTACGACGTCACGGACATGTACGGGGTGGACCGGCGCCTGGGTACCCTCGGCGATGTGGTGGAATTCATCCGCACCGCCCACGATCGGGGCATCCGGGTGATCGCCGACTTCGTCATCAACCACACCTCGGACAAGCACCCGTGGTTTGTCGAAGCCCGCAAGTCGGTGGACAACCCGTACCGGGACTACTACGTGTGGCGGAAGGACACCCCGCCGGACACCTCGGACCAGGTGGTGTTCCCGGGCGAGGAAACCGCCATCTGGACCCAGGATAAGGCCACCGGCGAGTGGTACCTGCACATGTTCGCCAAGCACCAGCCGGACCTGAACGTGATGAATCCGCGGGTCCGGGACGAGATCGCAAAATCCATGGGCTTCTGGCTGCAGCTGGGCCTGGACGGCTTCCGCCTCGACGCGGTGCCGTTTTTCCTCGAGCTCCGGGGAGAGCCCAAGGACAAGGCGGCCAGAATTGATCCGCACGATTACCTGAGCGCGCTGCGCAGCTTCCTGAACCGGCGGCACGGCAGCGCCGTCCTGCTCGGCGAGGTCAACCTGCCCTACAAGGAGCAGCTGAAGTACTTCGGCGGCGCGGCGGGAAATGAGCTGAATATGCAGTTCGATTTCCTCTCCATGCAGAACATGTACCTGTCCCTGGCCCGCGAGGATGCCCGGCCGCTGGCTAAAACGCTGGGCTCCCGGCCGGCGATCCATCCCGACAACCAGTGGGCCATGTTTGTCCGCAACCACGACGAACTGACGCTGGACAAGCTCAGCGACGCGGAGCGGGAGGAAGTCTTCGCCGCGTTCGGGCCCGACCCGGACATGCAGATGTACGGCCGGGGCCTGCGCCGCCGGCTGCCCGGCATGCTTAACGGCGACCCGGCCCGGATCCGCATGGTCTATTCGCTGATGTTCTCGCTTCCGGGCACCCCCGTGCTGTTCTACGGCGAGGAGATCGGGATGGGCGAGGACCTGCGGGCGAAAGGCCGCTCCGCAGTCCGGTCCCCCATGCAGTGGAATGACACGGCCAACGCCGGCTTCTCCACCGCCCGGGAGCAGGAGCTGGTGGCCCAGGTGGTGGACGGCTACTTCGGTCCCAAGAACATCAACGCGGCTGCGGGCAAGCGGGACCCGGAATCTTTGTGGCATTTCATTGCCTCGCTCATCCAGCGCTACCGCGAAAGTCCCGAGCTGGGCTGGGGCCGGTTCGAACTCGTCAAGCAGCCGGTGGCAAGGGTGCTGCTGCACCGCTGCAGCCGGGATGGCTCCGCCCTGCTGCTGGCCCACAACTTCGGCGCCGAACCGGCCTCGGTGAGCGCCAATGCGGCCTCCGCGCAGGAACCGGGGCGCTCCTACGCCGGCGCGGTGCTGCAGGACCTGCTGGACGGTGAGGACATCCCGCTTCAGGACGACGGCGGCTTCGACCTGGAGCTGGACCGCTACGGCTACCGCTGGTTCCGGATCCACCACCCGGAGGACCGGCTCAGCCCCTGACGCCGGCGCAATGGCGCGGAAACGCGGCGGCTCCGCAAAACTAACCCACCGCTTACCGGGCCGAAACGCGGCGGCAACAATGGCGCAGGACACTGGAGATGCCGGCAAGAGCAGGCACCAGCTCCAGTCCAGGAGGCCCGCCATGTTGAAGGAAGCCAAAGCCCAGACAACCCGCATCCGCGCCCTCGACCAGCTGCACCGCGGCGACGAGATCGAGGCCCGGCTGCGCGTCGGCCCGAATTACGACGACGTCGTGATCCGCCGCGGCAGCGTGCAGGAAACGGCGCCGGGGATCGGCGTCGTCTGGATCCTGGACCGGCAGTCCGGGACGCGCAAGGCCGTCAACGCGGACGAATGCAGCCTCTGGCGGGTCGCCTGAGGCAGCTGGGGGCGCTGCGCGGCACAGTCAGCCGACCGGGCCGGCGGGCGTAGTCAGTCAGGACTGCCCGCGGCCAGCGAATGCAGCCACTCGATCGTGCCGTCCGTGATCGGATGGGCGGCCCCGAGCGATTCGAGGAACAAGCGCGCCTGGCACATCTCCTCCTCCCGCCGCACGGCATGCATCCGGCTGCCCTCCAGCAGCCGCGCCACGACCGCGTGGCCGGAGGGGCCCAGTTCCGCGGCGATCTGGTCGACGATCCAGTCCCCGGCTTCCACTGCCCGGGCCGCCGCCACCGACTCGAGGACGGTCGCGGCCAGGCCCTTCATGAAAACACTGCGCAGCAGCTTCAATTCCGCGGCCCGCCCGGCGTCGCCGCCCACACTGGTCCCCGGGATCCCCCATCCGGCGAGGACGGCGAGCAGCTCATCGGCCCCCGCCCCGCTCAGCACGAGGGGCGTCAGGATCCGTGCGCGGGGAACCGGAGCCATGATGGCGACGTCGACAAAGAGGATGCCATGCCGGTCCGCGCGCGCCGCGAGCCGCCGCTTTTCCCCGGGGCCGGCGGTGTTCATATCGGCGAAGAGGGCTCCCGGTGCCATGGCCGGCAGTGCCTCCTCGAGGACGGCGCCCGCGGCGGCTCCGCCCACCAGGCTCAGCACCAGGTCGGCACCGCGGACGGCGTCGCCGGCGCCGGCGGCGGGCGTTACACCGGCGGGGACGGCGGTGACGGCCGGATCGGCCGCCGTGACGGCCGCTCCGGCCCGGGCCAGGTCCCCGGCGTAGATGCTTCCTGCCTCGCCGAGACCCAGAACGGCGACGCGCCTGCGGACACTGCCCTCCGTTGCTCCTAGGATTGTAGACAATATGGTGTCTCGCATCGGGGCCCCTTCCTTGTCCGGCCTTTCTGGGAGTTGAATGCACATGTCGTCAGTCACTGGCGGTCCACCGCTGGGGGCCGAAGCCGCCGCCACCGTTGACCCGAGCGTCACCGACGTCATCCGGGAGGCGATCATCCGCGGCGAGTACGCGCCCAACCAGCGGCTGATCGAGGCGGACCTCAGTGCCGCGTTCTCGGCGAGCCGGGCCACCGTACGGACCGCGCTGCTCGAGCTCGCGGGCGAAGGCCTGGTGGAACGGCTGCCGAACCGCGGGTCCCGGGTACGGGCGATCTCCGTGGACGAGGCCATCGAAATCCTCGAGGTGCGGATCGGCGTCGAGGGCCTGTGTGCCGCCAAGACCGCAGCCCGCCTTTCCGACGAGGATGCCGCGGCCCTGGCGGACCTGCGGACCCGGATGATCGAGTCGGTCGCCGAGGGCGACCTGGTCGAATACTCCCGTCTGCATCTGTCCCTCGACGTCCGGCTCCGCGAACTGAGCCATCATGCCACCGCCTCCGAGGTGTTGGCCCGGCTGCACGCCCAAAGCGTCCGGCACCAGTTCAAGCTCTCCTCACGGCCCCAGCGGGCGAAAGTCTCGGTGCTGGAGCACGCGGCGATCATCGACGCCGTCGTCGCCCGTAACCCCGACGCCGCCGAACTCGCCGTGCGCCGCCACCTGCTGAGCGTCATCGACGCCCTGCGCGAGGTCTCAGCCGCGGAAGCCGGTCCGGCTTCCGCGGGCTGAGGTGCGCCCCCGGCCTGGCCGGAGCCTGGCGGGGGCGGTCCTCACCCGGCAGCGGTGCCCGCGGTACGCCAGCCGCCGTGGTACTCGGTGCGGGCGGTGACGGCGTAGGGCACCGGGCTCACGACGGCGCGCACGCTGAGCTGCTCGTGCGGTTCCACGGTGGTCTTGCGCGATCCGCCGTCGGGTTCGCCCCAGACCACGCGCACCTCGGTGCCGATTTCCACGGTGGGGTCCACCGTCGCCAGGGACAATCCGCGGCGCTCGTTGGCCGTCACACCGGTGAAGAGCGAGAGACCCACCGCCGCACCGTCGGCGTCCACCACGGAGTCGTAGTTCGACGAGCCGTAGTTCGCGTTGGGGACGTCGAAGAACTGGTAGCCGGGGGTGTCGCGGTCCAGGAAGGACGCCCAGATTTTCGCCAGGTCCTCGTCGTTCCAGGCGAGCGTGACCTTTTTGCGCTGGGCGGCCGGGTCGATCTGCTCGAGGGCGTCGCGGCCGATGAAGTCGTGGTCGAACTTCACGAACGAGCCATAGCCGAGTTCCCACGGCGTGAGGTAATAGTCCTCAATGTCCGCCGACACGAAGGAGCCGGCGAGCGCGTTGATCGCCTCATAGCTCGTGGCGGGCAGCCATTCCCGATAGCCCCGCTCGGCGTCGCTGCTGTAGATGGCCGGCAGCGGCGACGGAATCCAGCCCGACTCGAGCGTGTTCGACGAGTACGCCCGGGAGCCGCAGGGTTCGATGCCGAATTCGACGCCGGCTTCAAGCACCGCGTCCCGGATCTTGCCGTGCTGCTCGTAGGGTCCCCAGATCTCCAGCCCCGGGGCCCCGGCCATCCCGTGGCGCAGGGTGCGCACCTGCTCGCCGGCAATGTCCAGGTGCCCCATGTGGAAAAACTTCACCTGTTCGAGGGTCCCGCCGTTGAGCTTCTCGATGATCTGCCAGGCGTTCGGACCCTGGATCTGGAAGCGGTAGTAGTCCCGCTGGACGGCCTGGCCGTAGGGGCGCGACGGCGACCGGTCGTCGTAGCGGCACTCGACGTCGTACCCGCCGGTCTCGGCGTGGAACTGGAGCCAGTTCGCGGCGGGGGCGCGTCCGACGTAGACGAAGTCGTGCTCGGCCTGGTGGAAGAGGATGCCGTCGCCGATCACGCCTCCGTTGGACGCCGTCGGCACAAACTGCTTGGCCGTGTTCACGGGGAAGTTCGCGAAGCTGTTGATGCCGGTATCGGAAAGGAGCTTGAGCGCATCGGGGCCCCTCATAAAGAAGTTCACCATGTGGTGGGACTGGTCGTAGAGCACGGCGGTCTCACGCCAGGCGCGCTGTTCCCGACGCCAGTTGGTGAATTCCGCGGGGACCACCGGGTAGATGTAGGTGCCGAGCTGTGAATTGCGCAGGTGTTCTACGGTGTTGCCTGCCGCATCGAGCACATCCTGCAGGGAGTTCTGGGCCATCGATTTTTCTCCTTCGGTAGTCGATCAGGTGCCTGGGCCGCGCAGCGTGGCGGCGCGGTAGCTTTCACGGGCATAGCGGACGAACGGGGCCGGGGCGACGGTGGCGCGCACGGCGATCTGCCGGTGCGGCTCGACCTGGAGCTTGGCCGAGTTGGGTTGCTCGCCCCAGAGCACTGTGACCTCGGCACCGGGCTCGGCGCGGCCGGGGTCCAGGGTGGCGAGCGAAACGAACGACTGCTCATTGGCGATATAGCCGCAGTCGAAGGACTGGCCGACGGTCACCCCGTCCTGGAGCACCCGGTCCACCTGGTACAGGGCATACCGTGCCTTTGGCAGGTCGATGTACTTCGCCGGGGTGCCCGGGCGCAGCAGCGAGCCGATCGCCGCCTGGACGTCGTCGGGGTTCCAGACCAGCGTCACCTTGCGCCGCTGCGGGCCGGCGGCCAGCGCCTCCAGCGCCTCGCGTCCGACGAAGTCGTGGTCGAACGCGACCGACCGTCCATAGTCCAGGTCATACGGGGTCAGGTAGTAGTCCTCGATGTCCGGCGAGTCGAAGCTGCCGCCCAGCGACCCCGCCGCCGGGGCCGGAAGCCACTCGCGGTACGCCCGCAGCCGCTCGTCGGAAAAGATCGCCGGCACCGGCGAGGGCACCCATCCCGACTCAAGGTTCGCCGTCGAATAGCCCTTCGCCCCCACCGGGGTCAGGCCGAACTCGGCTCCGGCCTGCAGCAGCGCGTCGCGGACGCGCGCGCCGTCGGCCCACGGTCCGAAAAGCTCGTAGCCGGGCTGGCCGGCCATGCCGTGGCGGATCCCGCGGACTTCCAGTCCCGCGATCGGGAAGCGCCCCATGTGGAAGAAGCCGATCTGCGGCACCGGACCGCCGATCAGCTTCTCGATGATCGCGACGGCGGTGGGTCCCTGGAGCTCGTAGCGGAACAGCCGGGGGTCGCCGGGGCGCACGATCGAATTGCCGTCGCGGACGACGTCGACGGCGTGGTCCCCCGTCTCCGCATGGAACTGCACCCAGTCGATCACCATCGGATGTCCGACCAGGTTGAAGGAGTCGTCCTCAAGGTGGGCGAGGATGGCATCGCCGATGAGCTGCCCGCGGTGGTTCACCGCGATGAACTGCTTGGCGCGGTCCACCGGGAACCTGGCGAAGGAGTTCACCGCGAGCCCGCTGAGCAGGCGCTCCGCGCCGGAACCGCTGAGGAAAAGGTCGGTCATGTGGTGGGACTGGTCCAGCAGTGCGCAGCTGGTCCGCCAGGAATGCTGCTCGGAGCGCCAGTTGCTGAACTCCGCCGCCACCGGGAACACATGGGGGCGGGCCGGCGAGTTCCGCAGCAGCTCGACCGGCGAACCGGCCCGGTCCAGCGCTTCCTGCAGGGATTCCGTCACCGCAAGGCCTCCGTCACTGTGAACTCCTTTGTTCGGACCACCGGACTCTTCGGTCCGCAGGACGAATGCCAGCGGGCGAAAATCGCCGCAGAAGCCCTCAACCCGCGATTGCTAACAAAATTGTATCCGATGCCTTGACCGCAGTGCCAGAGCGTGGTTCTCTGGCATTGTCCGCGGCTGCCGGGGGGCTAGATCGGGAACGCACGTCGTGAACGCACGTCGAGGATGGGCAAGCAATCCGGGAAGGACCTCATCATGGGCAACGGAGGCACTGTGCTGGTGGTCAGCGCACACGCGGGCGACTTCGTCTGGCGGGCCGGCGGGGCGATCGCCGCCGCCACCGCCCGCGGCGAGCGCGCCGTCGTCGTCTGCCTCTCTTACGGCGAGCGCGGCGAGTCCGCCAGCCAGTGGCTGGCCGGGAAGTCGCTGGACGAGATCAAGGCGCTGCGGCGCAGTGAGGCCGAGGCTGCCGCGGCGGCCCTCGGGGCGGACATCGAATTCCTCGACGCCGGCGACTACCCGCTCCTGCCGAGCCGGGAACTGCTCGATGCCCTCGTCCGCGTCTACCGCCGGGTGCAGCCCACCGTCGTGCTGACCCATCCGCTGCTGGACCCGTACAACGGCGACCACCCGACGGCCGCGAAGCTGGCGATCGAGGCCAGGATCCTGGCCCAGGCGATCGGGTACGACGCGCCCGGCGAGGTGCTCGGCGCGCCGCCGGTATTCTTCTTCGAACCGCACCAGCCCGAACAGTGCGACTTCAAGCCCGACGTCCTGCTCGACATCACCGCCGCCTTTCCCGCCAAGGAGCGGGCAATGAAGTGCCTGCCCGCCCAGCAGCACATGTGGGACTACTACAGCTCGCTCGCCGTGCGCCGGGGCGTGCAGGTCAAACGCAATGCCGGACCGAACCTGGGCCTGCCCGTCGATACCCGGGGCGAGGCCTACATGCGCTACTACCCGCAGGTCACCGAGGTGCTCGAGTGAGACCCGTTGTGGTCACCGGCGTGCAGCGGGCGGACGCGCCGTCGATCGAGGCCCTCGCCGCGCACGGGGTGGCGACGGTGCACGAGGCCATGGGCCGCAGCGGGCTGGTGGGCGCCGCGCTCCGGCCGATCCAGGACGGGGTCCGGATTGCCGGCTCGGCCGTTACGGTGCTCTGCTGGCCGGGGGACAACCTTATGATCCACGCGGCCGTCGAACAATGCCAGGAGGGGGACGTGCTGGTGGTGACCACCACCTCGCCGTGCCTGGACGGCTCGTTCGGCGAACTGTTCGCGACGGCGCTGCGGTACCGCGGGGTGCGCGGGCTCGTGACCACCGGCGGCGTCCGCGACGTCACCGAGCTGCGCGAGATGGGTTTTCCGGTCTGGTCCGCCGCGGTCAACGCGCAGGGGACGGTCAAGGCCACGGCCGGCTCGGTGAACGTGCCGGTCACGGTCGGCGGCGCCCTCGTCTGCCCGGGGGACGTGATCGTGGCCGACGACGACGGGGTGCTGTGTGTGCCGCGCGGCGGCGTGCGGGCCGCCCTCGAGGCCGCCGACGCGCGGGTAGCGACCGAGGCCGAAGCGCGCGCGGCCTACCGCGCCGGAGAGCTGAGCCTGGACCGGAACCGGCTCCGCGGCCTGCTGGACGGGCTAGGCGTCCGGTACGTGAGCGCGGCGGAGTACGAGGCGGACGATGGCCGCGGCTGAGGGCATCCCGTGCCTCCTGATGCGCGGCGGCACCTCCAAGGGCGCATATTTCCTCGCCTCGGACCTGCCTGCGGACCCCGGTGAACGCGACGGGCTGCTGCTGCGGATCATGGGCACCCCCGACCCCCGGCAGATCGACGGGCTTGGCGGCGCGCACCCGCTCACCAGCAAGGTCGCCGTCATCGCGCCATCCCCGGACGACGGCGCCGACGTGGACTACCTGTTCCTGCAGCTGGGGGTCGACACGGCGTTTGTCACTAGCCGCCAGAACTGCGGCAACATCCTGGCCGGGGTGGGCCCGTTCGCGCTTGAGCGCGGCCTGGTGCCGGCCGGCGGGGAGCAGACCGAAGTGCGCATCCGGATGGTCAACACCAACAGCATCGCCACCGCCCGCTTCGCCACCCCCGGCGGCGCGGTGGACTACGACGGAGGCCTCGCGATCGACGGCGTCCCCGGGACGGCGGGCGCGATTCGGCTCAACTTCGAAGGCACCGCGGGCTCGTCAACCGGGGCACTGTTCCCCACGGGCCGGGTCCTGGACCGCGTCGGGGAGGTGGAACTGACCTGCGTCGACAACGGCATGCCGAGCGTGCTGCTGCGTGCCGCCGACCTCGGCGTCACCGGAGAGGAACCGCCGGACGAACTGGAGGCTGATACCGGCCTGGCCGCCCGCCTGGCCGAACTCCGCCTCGCCGCGGCCGGCCTGATGGGCATGGGCGACGTCACCGGCGCGACCGTGCCGAAGCTGGTCCTGCTGGCGCCGCCCCGGGCCGGCGGCAGTATCGCCACCCGCAGTTTCCTGCCCGTCCGCGTCCACACCTCGATCGGCGTCCTCGGGGCGCTCACGGTCGCCGCCGGAGTGCTGGCGGACGGATCGGTGGGCCACGGAATCGCCGCGCTGCCGCCGCCGGACGCCCCGTTCCGGGTGGAGCATCCCACCGGCCACTTCGACGTCGAGGTCGGGGTCGAGCCCTCCGCCGGCGGCTTCACCGTCACCGGCTCGGCCGCCCTGCGCACGGCGCGAAAAATCTTCGAGGGCCGCGTCTATCCCCGCCCCCGCCTGTGACACCCACCCCCTGAGAGAGGACAGTTCCATGACCGAGTTCACCTCGTTCGACGTCGCCCACCTGGGAAACGTGGAGCTACTGACTCCCACCTTTGAGAAGAGCCTGTGGTTCTTCCGCGACCTGCTGGCCATGCGGGTCGTCGCGGAAACCGGCGGAGCTGATGGAGCTGATGGAGCCGGGTCGAAGCGGTCCGCCTACCTGCGGACGTGGGACGAGTACCAGGTCTACACGCTGAAACTCACCGAATCGGCCGACGCCGGCGTCGGCCGGACGTCCTTCCGGACCAGCAGCCAGGCGGCGCTGGAGCGCCGGGTGGCGGCGATCGAGGCCACCGGCCTCGGCGTCGGCTGGGTGGACGGCGAGATGGGGACGGGCCCCGCGTATGCCTTCCGCGACCCGGACGGGCACGACATGGCCATCTACTACGAGACCGAGCGGTATGTGGCCACCGACGACAAGCCCGCGCTGAAAAACCAGGCCTCGGCGTTCCCCGGCCGCGGCGTCAACGCCAGGCGGCTAGACCACATCAACTACCTGGCCAGGGACGTGGTGGCCAACGGCGAGTTCGTGGCGAAGGCGCTGGGGGGACGGGAGAGCGAGCGGATCAAGCTCGACGACGGCCGCTACGCCGCCTGGTGGTTCCACTTCAACAACAAGTCCTACGACATTGTGTACTCCGACGACTGGCTCAAGCACGGCAACCGGCTGCACCACGTCGCCTTCGCCCCCGACACCCGCGAAGACATCCTCAAGGCCGCCGACATTTTCCTGGAGAACGGCATCCACATCGAGTCCGGCCCGCACAAGCACGCCATCAACCAGACCTTTTTCCTCTACGTCTGGGAGCCCGGCGGCAACCGGATCGAATTTGCCAACGCCGGCGCCCGCCTGCTGTTGGATCCCGACTCGCCGGTGGTGGAATGGACCCAGGAGGAACGCAAGAAGGGCCAGGCGTGGGGCATGAAAACGATCGAGACCTTCCACACCCACGGAACGCCGAACGTGGCCGGCGGCCCAGTGAACGACGCAATGAACGGACCCGGCAATACCGCACAGAGCAATACTGCACAGAGAGGTGCGAAGTGATGACCAACGCAACGAACACGTCGACGCCGGTGACAACCGGACTGTACATCGGAGGGTCCGAGCGCCAGGCGGCCTCGACCCTGGAGATCGCCGACCCGGGAAAGCCCGGCGTCACGGTCGGGCACGCGGCCGCGGCGGGCCCCGGCGACGTCGACGAGGCGATCGCCGCGGCGAAGGCGGCCTACCCCGGATGGTCCGCGCTGAGCGCCCAGGAACGCGCCGGGCAGATGCGGGCGGCCCTTGAAGGCATCGCCGACTTCCGCGACGAGGACGCCGCCATCCTTTCCCAGGAGAACGGGAAGATCCGGATGGAGGCATGGGTCGACTCGCTGGTGTTCGAGATCCGCTGGAACCTTGCCCTGGCGCTGGCCGACGAGGTGGAGGCCACCAAGGTGCTCCCGCCCGCACCCGGCATCCCGGTCACCACAACGGTCGCGTTCCAGCCGCTGGGCGTGGTGACGGTCATCGTGCCGTTCAACTGGCCGATCGCGATCCTTGCGGCCTCGCTGCCGCACGCGCTGCTCGCCGGCAACACCGCCATCGTGAAGCCGCCGCCCACGGCCCCGCTGGCGACTACCCGGGTGGTCCAGAGGATCGCCGAGAAACTGCCGCCGGGCGTGCTGAACGTCGTGACGGGCAAGGATGCCGACATGGCCGCCCTCATCACCAGCCCCGACGTCGCGAAGGTTTGCTTCACCGGCAGCGTCGGCGGCGGACAGCGCATCATGGAGATGGCCGCGAAATCGCTAACCCGGGTGACGCTGGAACTCGGCGGAAACGACGCCGCCGTCATCCTGGCGGATGCCATTCTCGATGACACCCATCTGGACCGGCTCTACGCCGCGATCTTCGACACCACCGGGCAGATCTGCATGAACGCGAAGCGGATCTACGTCCACCGTTCGCGCCTGGACGAGGTTGTCGCGGGGCTGGCGGGCCGGCTCGAGCAGGCCGTGATCGGCTACGGGCTCCAGGAGGGGACCACCATGGGGCCCCTGCACTCCCCGGCCCAGAAGGCCTTCGTCACCGAGCTCATCGAGGAGGCGAAGGCGGCCGGGGCCGACGTGAGGGAGTACGGGTCGCTGCCGACGGACCCGGCCCTGCAGGGCGGGAACTTCATGCGCCCGGCCCTGGTGATCGACCCGGACCCCGCGCTGCGCGTCGTCACCCAGGAGCAGTTCGGACCGGTCATCCCGCTCATCCCGTTCGACACCGAGGAGGAAGGGATCGAGGCCGCGAACGCTACCTGGGCAGGGCTCTGCGGCTCGGTCTGGACCGCTGACCCCGCCACGGCGGACCGCGTGGGCGGGAAGCTGGTCTGCGGCTACGTCTGGGTCAATGACCACGGCGCCACCCGGCTGGACCTGCGCGCTCCGTTCGGCGGCATGAAGCAGTCCGGCATGGGCCGGGAGCAGGGGATCGAAGGGGTCCGGGCCTTCCAGGACACCCGGGCGATCGCCCACCTGGAGCCTGCTGACCCGTCAGGAGTCTGACCGGCGCCACGGGCTAAGCCAGGGAACGGGAACGCCCCCGCTGCGTCTTGACCGGCGCAGCGGGGGGCGGGCCGCCGCTTCCTTGCAAATACCTATGGACAGTCCCTATCGACATAGCTAAAGTCGGGAGTGGGCGCACCGTTGCACCCACCGAAAGGACTCCCCGATGGCGACTCGAATCACGCCCGCGACCAACCGGGCAGCATCGCTGGAACTCATCCAGGATTTTTCACTAGAGATGACCGGCAAGGACATCCCCGCCCTGAATGAGGCGAAAAACCAGATCCCACCCGGCACGCGGATCAACGTCACCTTCCTCGGCAACGAGGACCTCGAGATGCGGGTGGCCGCCGCCAAGGCAGTCCGCGACCTCGGCTTCGTGCCCGTTCCGCACATCTCCGCCCGCCGCCTGAAGAGCCAGGGGCAGCTGGAGGAGTTCCTCGGCCGGCTGCAGGAGGTCGGCGCCGCCGAACATGTGTTCGCCGTCGGCGGTGACCCGGCGACGCCGGAGGGCCCGTACGAGGATTCGCTCGCTGTCATCCGCAGCGGCATCCTGCAGCGGTTCGGCGTCCGCGAGGTGGGCATCGGCGGATATCCGGAAGGACACCCGGACATCCCGAAGGACCGCCTCTGGGGCGCCCTGGAGGACAAGGCCGCCGCCCTTGCCGAGCAGGAGCTCGGCGCCGTCATCCTGACCCAGTTCGCGTTCGACACCGACCCGGTCGCCGACTGGATCGATGCCGTGCGGGCCAAGGGCATCAAGGCCCCGATCCGCGTCGGTACGCCCGGGCCGGCGGGCATCAAACGGCTCCTTGGCTTCGCGCGCCGCTTCGGCGTCGGCGCCAACGCCATGATCGTGAAGAAATACGGTTTCTCGCTGACGAACCTGATGGGGGATGCGGGACCGGACCGGTTCGTCAACGATCTTGCGGCCGTCCTCGCGGCCCATACGCCGGGGGCGCAGCCGCAGATCGGCGGCCGGGTGGGCTTGCATTTCTACACCTTCGGAGGCCTGCTGGCGACGGCGGAGTGGGCCCGGCACTTCACCGCCGAGCAGGGCTGAGGAGGCGGCGGTGGCCCTTCATACCGAATCGCTGAAGGATCAGTCGTGCCTGATCGTCCACGGCCCCGACCAGCCCGGGATTGTGGCAGCGGTCGCGGCCCTGGTCACCCGCAACAACGGGAACATCGTCTCCCTGGACCAGTACTCGTCCGACCCGACGTCGGGCGATTTCTTCCAGCGGGTGGTGTTCAACCGGCCCGACCTTGCCGCCGCGATGCCGGCGATCGAGGCGGACCTGGACAAGACCCTGGCCCCGCTGGGGCTCTCCTGGACGCTCACCGACCGGTCCGTTCCCAAGCGGATGGCCATCCTGGTGTCGACGTCGGATCACTGCCTGCTCGAACTGCTGTGGCGGCACCGGCGCGGTGAGCTGCCGGTGACCATCCCGATGGTGATCTCGAACCACACGAACACGGCGGAGGACGTCCGTTCCTTCGGGGTGCCGTTCTTTCACGTGCCCTCCCTGGGCGAGGACAAGTCCCAGGCGGAAGCCGAGATCCTGAAACTGCTGGACGGGAACGTCGAATTTGTGGTGCTGGCGCGCTACATGCAGATCCTGTCACCGGACTTCCTGGACCGGGTGGGGGTGCCGCTGATCAACATCCACCATTCCTTCCTGCCCGCGTTCATCGGCGCGGCCCCGTACCGCAAGGCCAAGGAGCGGGGCGTCAAACTGATCGGCGCGACGTCGCACTACGTCACGAAGGACCTTGATGAGGGCCCGATCATCGAGCAGGACGTCGCCCGGGTGACGCATGCCCATTCGGCGCTCGACCTCCAGGCCCGCGGCGCGTACGTGGAGCGGGCCGTGCTCTCGCGCGCCGTCCAATGGCACGCCGAGGACCGCGTCATCCGGCACGGCAACCAGACCATCGTTTTCTGACCCATCAACCCGGCGCCGCGGGCTTCCTTCCCGCAGCCCCGACCCAACAGTCCGACAGCACCAACCGACACAGAACAAGAGGTTCACCGTGGCACCTAAGAATCTGCAGGAAGTCCTCGACGCGTCCCGCGGCGCAGTCGACCTCCTCCGCAACTCCCAGATCGGCTCGTACATCTACCCGGTGGTTCCGGCCGACTTCCAGAACTGGATCAAGGAGCAGACCGCCTGGCGCCAGACCGCCGTGCTCTACGACCAGTCCCACCACATGGACAACCTGTTCATGAAAGGCTCGGACGCGATCAAGCTGATCACGTCCACGGCGATCAATTCGACCGCCGTGTTCCCGGTCAACAAGGCGAAGCAGTATGTGCCGACCACCGAGTCCGGGCACGTCATCGGCGACGGCATCCTCTTCCGCGAGGCGGAGGACGAGTATGTCTACGTCGGGCGCGCCCCGGCCGCGAACTGGCTGCTCTACCACGGCGAGACCGGCGGCTACGGGAATCTTGACATCACGGTGGACCGCCGTTCGCCGTCACGGCCCTACGGCAGCCAGGTGACCCGCCAGTACTACCGCTTCCAGATCCAGGGCCCGAACGCCTGGCAGGTGATCGAAAAGCTCAACGGGGGCCCGCTCGAGCAGCTCAAGTTCTTCAACATGTCGACCATGACGATCGACGGCACAACCGTCCGCACCCTCCGCCACGGCATGGCCGGCGCGCCGGGGCTCGAGATCTGGGGCCCGTACGCCGACCACGGCCGCATCCGCGACGCGATCGTCGAGGCCGGCGCCGAGTTTGGGCTCGTCCCGGTCGGGTCGCGCGCCTACCCGTCCAACACGCTCGAATCAGGCTGGATCCCCTCGCCGTTGCCGGCCATCTACACCGGCGAGGCCGAGCGCGGCTACCGCGAGTGGCTCCCCGCGGACGGCTACGAAGCGACCGGGACCCTGGCCGGCTCGTTCGTGTCCGAGAACATCGAGGACTACTACCTGACCCCCTGGGAGCTCGGCTACGGCTCGTTCGTGAAGTTCGACCACGACTTCATCGGCCGCGACGCCCTGCAGCGGCTGGACCCGGCCGCCCAGCGCAAGAAGGTCACACTGGCCTGGGACGCCGAGGATGTCACGTCGATCTACGCCTCGCTGTTCAACGTTGAGGGGCCGAGCTACAAGTTCTTCGACCTGCCGCTGGCGAACTACGGCTCGGCCAACTATGACTCGGTCGTGGACGCCGACGGAACGGTGGTCGGGTACTCGACATTCACCGGGTACAGCGCGAACGAACGGCGGGCCCTCTCGCTGGCGACGATCGACCCCAACGTCCCCGAAGGCACCGAACTGAAGGTCGTTTGGGGGGAGCCGAACGGCGGAACCGCCAAGGCCGCCGTCGAACCGCACGTGCAGACCGAGGTGCGCGCCGTCGTCAGCCCGGTGCCCTACTCCACCGTCGCCCGCGCCACCTACCAGGGCGGCTGGCGCACGAACTACCAGTCGGCCTAGGCTGGGGACCCCGGTACAAGGGGGCGGCGGCGCCCCCTTGTACCTCCCCCGCCCACTGAAGGAGTGCCGCATGAGCCTGCGATACGCGCTGCTGGCGCTGCTGCGGGTGGGGCCGCTCTCGGGCTACGAACTGCAGAAGCAGTTCGCCATGTCGGTCGGCCACGTGTGGCACGCGCCGGACTCCCAGATCTATCCCGAGCTGCGCAAGATGGAGGCCGAGGGCCTCATCGAGGGCGAAGAGCAGCCCAGGGGCCAGCGCGCCACCCGGCGCGTCTACCACGTGACCGACGCCGGGAACCGCGCGTTCCTCGACTGGATGCAGACGCCGCTGGAGTACGCCCGCGTCCGCGACCCCGCCCACCTGCGGGCCGCCTATCTGGAGGCGGCGTCACCCGCGGCGGCGCGCGAGTTCTTCCGCGGACACATCGCCCAGTGGGAGGCTGAACTGGCCCAGTGGGAGGGTGAACTGGTCCGGATCGCGCAGACTGCCAACCCGATGCTGGTGCGGCGCCTCGCCGTCACCGAGCCGGAGGACCGCGAACGGACCATAGCGTTCAAACGCTTTACCTACGAGGGCTTGGTCGAGCGGGCCCGGATCGAGATCGCCTGGGCCCGGCGAGGCCTCCAGCTCATCGATGAGCTGGAGGCCTCGGGCGGGGTGTGGTCCGGCCCCGGGCTGGTCTAGCTAACCGAAGTTCTCGGCCGTCGCGTAGCCCTTGCCGTTGTATTTCTGCACGATGACGGACGACACGGCCGGCTGGCCGTCGACCGTCGTGTCGACCGCGGTGCCCGAGAGCATCAGGGGCGCCTTCAGGTCCTTGATGTTCCGCAGCGCCGTCATAAAGCTGTCACGCGTCGGCTCGGTCATGGACTTGAACGCCTGCTCGAGCGTGGCTCCCACCATGTAGCTCCACATACAGTGCGGGAACGCCGGCATATCCGGGTAGTTGCCGTACTGCTTGAGTTCGGCGAGGAATTTCACGACGTCGGGATCCTTGGCGAACGCCGGGCTCTGCGGCGCCTTGGCGAAGGACACCGAGTAGACGCCGGGGTAGGCGGACCCGCCGCCCGGTTCGAGGATCGCCGTCGGGCTCGACGTGTTGGACGGGAGGAACCAGCTGGGCTTCCAGCCAATCTGCTGCGCCTTCTGCAGCGCGGCGATGGTCAGCGGCGTGATCGACATGGCGTTGAAGAAGACATCGGCCTTCGACGACGCCAGCTGGGTGAGCTGCGCGTCCACCGAGGTGTCGGTGGCCTCATAGGTCTGTTCGCCCACCACCGAGATGTTGGAGGCGCCCTTGATGGCGTCCTTGAAGCCCTGGACGTAGCCCTTGCCGTAGTCGTCGTTCTGCGACAAGATGGCGACCTTGTGCTGGTCCTTGGAGGCCGCAAGCAGCTTGCCGAACGCCGCTCCCTCGTTCTGGTAGACCGGCACGAACCCCAGCTGCCAGGGGCTTTGCTTCCGGTCGCTGAACAAGGGATCGCCGGTCATCACGAGCACCTGCGGGACCTTCTGGCTGATCGCGGCGTCGCGGAAGGCCCGGTTGGTCGGCGTGCCGAGGCCCGCGGTGGCAGCGAAGACGTTGTCCGACACCATCTGCTGGAAGTTGGCCAGCGACTTCTGCGGATCATACGCATCGTCGTAGGACTTGATGTTGACGGTGCGCGTCTTGCCGTCGCCGAACTTCACGCCGCCGGCCGCGTTCACCGCGCCGAAGTAGGCGGAGACGCCAGCGACGGTGCACTTGCCCGGGCCGGCCGTCGCGCCGCTGAGCGGGGTGGTGATGCCGAGCGTGATGGACGTGTCCGTGATGCCGGGGGACGCCCCCGAGCCGCCGCCCTGGCCGGCGCCGTCGCGGGTACACCCTGAGAGGGAGAGCGCGAGGACCGATGCCATCGCAACGATGCCAAGGACCCCGCCTGGCTTTGTTCTAATCTTCATGGTCGGTCTTGCCTCTCTGTGTTTTCGACTCCCTCCGGCGCGGCGTCCGGAACCGGATGATGCGCAGGAGCGGGCTGCGGGGGATTCCCGGATTGGTGGCGGCCGGTCCGCCGCCGGCTGAGCCGGCGGACCACCCGCGGAAGGCTGACCAGTCCTCCGGGCAACAGGAACAGCACCGCGAGGAGGATCACGCCCTGGCTGAGGGTTGTGAAGTTCGGATCGATCGCGTTCGTCAGCTGCGGCACGAACACGTAGTAGGCGCCGCCCAGGAGCGCGCCCGCGATGCTGCCGGCGCCGCCGATGACCATCGCCGCAACGAGGCTGATCGAGTGGCCGAAGCTGAGGGTCTCCGGTGAGGTGTACTGCACGGCCGCGAGGTAGAGGAACCCGCTGGCGCCGCCGAAGATCGAGGCGATGGTGAACGCTAGCACCTTGGTGCGGTAGGGCGAGACGCCCATCGAGGCGGCGACGGCTTCGTTTTCGCGCACCACCGCGAAGGCCCTGCCGTACTTGCCCTGCACCAGGCTCCGGGCCAGCAGGAACGCCACAGCGGTCACCAGCAGCACGATGTAGAACTGCCACTGGTCGCTGTACAGGCCAGACCAGTCGGGGGCATCCGAGAAGCGGGCCGAGATGCCCTGCGAACCGCCGGTGAACTCCGAGAGGCGCTTGGCCAAGGGGACGCCGACAATCGGCAGCGCAGGCCGCAAGGAACACCACCAAAATGTTCCAGCCCTGGTTGACGCCGTAGGCGGTGACGTAGGCGCCGAGCCCGACGAAGAAGATCTGCCCGAGGTTGACCTGTCCGGTGTAGCCCATGACGATGTTCAGCCCCAGCACCGCGACGGCGTAAACGCCGATGCGCACCAGGGTCTGGTTCGCAAACGCGGGGAGGACGAGCGGGGCAACGATCAGCACCACCGCGGCCACGAGGCCCAGGGCAATCCGTGCCGGCCGGTTGCGGAAAGCGGACGCTACGGTAGCCATCAGACCCTCACCACGACCTTTCTGCCGAATAGGCCCTGGGGACGGAGGATGAGGATGACGAAGATCAGGACGAACGGGACGGCGATCTTCAGGTCATGGCCGATCAGGGGCACGTAGACGGCCACCAGGTTCTCCAGCACGCCGATCGCCGAGGCGGCCACGACGCAGCCGATCGGGCTGCTCAGGCCGCCGAGGATAACGGCGGCGAGCGCGTACACCAGGGCGGTATCTAGCATGCCCGGCGTCAGTGTCAGCTGCGGGGCGACCAGGACGCCCGCGATCGCCCCGAGGGTCGCGGCCAGTCCCCAGCCGACCATCAGCAGCCGGCCCACCGGGAGGCCGGAAAAGGCTGCCGACGCCGGGTTGTCCGCTACGGCGCGGAGCGCGAGCCCGAGCTTGGTGCGGAGGAACAACAGCTGCAGCACCACCATGATCACCACGATGGTCACCGTGGTGGCCAGCGACCGGACACTCACCACCGCGCCGAGGATTTCCACGCTGGTGAGCGGGAACAGCGACGGGAATCCGAGGTTGTTGTAGCCCCAGAGCACTGCGGCGATGCCGGTGACAAGGGTGAGCAACCCGATTGTCACCACCACGGCCGTGTCCGGATCGCCGCGTTCGAACCGGCGGACCAGGAACCGCTCCACCAGCGCGCCGATGAAGAAGGAGAGCACCACGGCGATGAGGATCGCGAGGATCAGCGGCAGGCCGGTCTTGACGAAGGCGTAGGCGATGTAGCTGGACAGCACGGCCATGCCGCCCTGGGCGAAGTTGATCAGGCCGGTCGCCTGGTTCACGAGCACGATCGCGAGGGCGAGGGCGGCGTAGATTGAGCCGGTCGAGAGGCCGTCGACGACGAGCTGGATAAAGGTTCCCATCTCCGTTCAACCCCCCAGGTAGGCGCGGCGGATCTCGTCCATGCCCTTGAGTTCGGCGGAGGACCCGGTCAGCACGTTGCGGCCCGTTTCGAGCACGGTCGCCGTGTCGACCAGCGAGAAGGCCAGGTTGGCGTTCTGCTCGACGACGAGCATGGCGATCCCCGACTCGCGCCGGAGCCGGCGGATCGCGTCGTACACGGTCCTGGCCGTGCTGGGCGCCAGGCCCAGCGACGCTTCGTCGAGCAGCAACAGCCGCGGCTTGGCCATAAAGGCCCGGCCCACGGCGAGCATCTGCTGCTCACCGCCGGAGAGTGCGGCCGCGCGGGAGCCAACCCGGTCCTGCAGCTGCGGGAACAGGTCCAGGCAGTAGTCGATGTCCGCGGCGATGGCCTGCCGGCCCCTGCGGAGGTACGCGCCGACCATCAGGTTCTCCCGGACGCTCAGCTGGCCGAGCGTCCCGCGGCCCTCCGGGACGTGGGCGATCCCCAGGGCGGCGACCTGGTCGGGGCGCAGGCCCCGGATGTCACGTCCGTCGAAGGTGATCCGGCCGCCGGTGCGCACCGTGCCGCTGATCGCGCGCAGCGTGGTGGTCTTGCCGGCGCCGTTCGCGCCGAGGATGCCGACGGAGCCGCCCTCCGGCACGCTGAGCGAGACCCCGTCGATCACCTGCACGGGACCGTAGGACGCGGTCACGTCGGTGAGTTCAAGCAGCGTCATCCGCGGCGTCCTTCCCGATGTAGGCCTCAATGACGCGCGGATCGGACTGCGCCTCTGCCGCGGTGCCTGCCATCAGCTTGCGTCCGTGGTCGAGCACCACGACCTGGTCGGTGAGCGCCGAGATGAGTCCCATGTGGTGCTCAACGATGATGATGGTGATGTCCTGCTCGGCGCGGATCCGTTTCACCGTCGCGATGAACTGTTCCACTTCGCCGTGCGAGAGTCCGGCCGCGGGCTCATCGAGCAGCAGCAAAGCGGGTTTGGAGAGCAGGGCCCGCCACAGCTCCACCCCCTTGTGCAGCCCGTGCGAGAGCTCATCGGCTGGCAGGTCCGCGGCCCAGCCGAGCCCGGCGCGGGCGAGGAGTTCGAGCGCTTCGGCACGGATGCCGCGCTCGGCGCGGGCGGTGTACGGCAGCCGGAGCGCCCAGGACACCGGTCCGCCGGGAAGCCGGATATGCCCGCCGAGGAGCACATTCTGCAGCACGGTGGCGTTCAGCTGCAGGGCGGGGTGCTGGAACGTGCGCGCCAGGCCCAGCCGGGCCAGGCGGGACGGGGCACTTCCGGACACCTCGGTGCCGCTGATGGTGATTGATCCGGAGCTGGGCTTGTAATGGCCGCTGATGCAGTTGAACAGCGAGGTCTTGCCGGCCCCGTTGGGACCGACCAGGCCGAAGATCGCACCGGGCTCGACGTCGAAGCTCACGTCCTGCAGCACCTTGACCCCGCCGAAATGCAGGTTCACGTCCTTGAGGCTCAGGCTCGCGGCCACCGGAGCACCTTCCTGTCGCACCATTGCTAGGAATCGACGCGATCAGTCACGACCGCCCGAGACCGACGGTACGGATCGCAGACACAATTGTCAACGATTTCAGCAAGGCCTGGCGCCGGGTGCTCGGGACGCTGAACGACCGGCCCGCGCGCACCCGCTCAGGGTGCCGGGCGGGTTGCCCGCAGGCGGCTGGCCGGTGGCCGGTCGGCGCGGTCAGCCGCCGGCGACGGACTGGATGATCAGGACCTCCTGGCCCGGCGACACTTCCGTGCCCAGGCCCTGCAGCCGCCGGATCTCATTCCCGTTGACGTAGATGTTCACGTAGCGGCGGACGGCCCCGGTCTCGTCCCGCAACCTCCTGGACAGGGCCGGGAACTTCCCGGTCACGGAATCCAGTAGCCCTTCGATGGTCACGGCCGCGTCCGCGGGCGCCGTCAGGACGGACTGCCCGCCGGCCAGCGGCGCCAGGACGCTGGGGAGCAACACGCTGATCTCCGGCACGGCGCAGCCTCAGGCGGAGGCCGCCGCGGCGGCGGGCTGCGCCCCGGGAACCCGGGCTCCGGCCACCTGCGCGGCCCGGACGCAGAGGACGTCGGGCAGGTGGGAGGCCACCTCGGTGAAGTGTTCGCCCTCGTCCGCGCTGGCGTAGACACTGCCGCCGCGGGTGCCGAAGTAGACGCCGGCGGGTTCGGCCGCGTCGACGCAGGCGGCGTCGCGGAGCACGGCATTGAATTCGGACTCCGGCAGCCCGGCGTCGAGCCGCTTCCAGCTCGCGCCGGCGTCGTCGGTCCGGTGCACGGCCAGCTTTCCGCCCGGCGGGATCCGTTCGCCGTCGGCCTTCAGCGGAATGACCCAGGCCGTGCCGGCGCGGCGCGGATGCGTCAGCATAACGAAGCCGAAATCGGCCGGCAGCCCCTCGGCGATCGACTCCCAGCTCTCGGCGTCGTCGTCGCTGCGGTAGACGCCGTGGTGGTTTTGCGCGTACAGCCGCCCGTCCACGGCCGCGTCCGCGGCGATCTTGTGGACACACTGGCCGAATTCGGGGTTGGGATCGGGCATGAAGTACGCGGAGATCCCCTTGTTCCGCGGCTCCCAGGAGGTCCCGCCGTCGAGCGAGCGGTACACGCCTCCGGTGCTCATGGCGACGTGCACCTTTTCGCCGTCCGGGTGGACGACGATCGAATGCGCCGCGGCCCCGCCGTACCCGGCGCCCCATTCGCTGCGGTGCGGGTGGTCCCACAGACCGCGGTTAAGCTCGAAGTGCTGGCCGCCGTCGGTGGATTTCCAGACCGAAATCGGCTCGCAACCGGCCCAGACGACGCCGGGGCGGGACTCCGCGTCGGGATAGATCTGCCAGACGCGCTCCAGCGCGGCGTCGGTGCCCTCGGGGAAGCGGATGGCACCGTTTTCGGGCTCGTCCCAGGTTTCGCCGAGGTCGTCGGAGTGGAAGACGGTAGGTCCCCAGTGTTCCGAGCGGACCCCGACCAGGATCCGGGTCCTGCCTTCACGGGTGTCAATGCCGATGCTGGGGATCTCGCTCATCAGGAAGTGCGGGCCGGAGAGGGACCACTCCCGACGGTCCGGGCTGGTTGCCAGCCACAGGCCTTTTTTGGTTCCAATCGCCAGGACATAACTCTCTGCGGTAGCCATGCCCTACATGCAACCACTGCGGCCCGGAGGCCGCAATGGTTTTTCGCCAGTCAATCGACGAATTCGGACTGGGTTTCGACGAAGTCCCAATCGGCGGCGCTCAGCACGCCGGACGCCTTGTCCGGGTGCGGGCCGCCGGCCTCCGCGATGCCCTGCAGCACCGGCAAGGGCAACTCGTCGGCCCGCAGGTTCGCGCGCAGCCATTCCTTGCTGGCGAGATCCAGGTCCAGCCACCACATGAAGATTTCCACCGCTGCCCGCCTTTCCGTGTCCTTCCACGGTAGGTCCGGGGCGGGAGGCGGGCAAGGGACCGGGGAGGAAGGCCCTAGCCGGGGAGGAAGGCCGGGCCAACAATCGAGTATGCCTGCCGAGCGCACGAGCCCCGCACCCCTGGTGGTCGGCGTCCTGCCGGGCCAGCCGCGCGAGGTGCTGGAAACGGCGGCGGCCCTGGCGAATAGCCTGGCCGCACCGCTGCTCTGCGCCTACGTGGACGAGGCCAGCTTCCTCGTGGAATGGGATCCGGCACGTTCCGCCCACCGGCTCTCGCTCCACCCCGAAGCGGACAGCGCCGAGATCCAGGCGACCGCCGAAGCGCTGCGGTCCGGCATCGCGGCCGCCTGCGACGGCGCCGGGGTGCCGTGGAGCCTGCGGACGCTGGCCGGGGATCCGGCGCGGGCGCTCGGGCGGCTGGCTGCGGAGGCCGGCGCAGCCATGATCATCGTGGGCACTCCGGAGCCGGGACTGGGACACCGGCTCAGCGCCGCCCTCAACGGGTCGGTAGCGGCCTGGCTGAGCCAGCATCAGGACCGTCCGGTCCTGATGGTCCCGGCACGGGCACCCCGCGGCCCCTAACGGGCCCGGGAAAATAAAGCGAAAGTAGTTATTCGAGGTGCTGGCGCATCGTCTCTACCGCCCCGTAAGGTTGTATCCGTAGGCGGGAAACCCCCCTACCCCATAGCTGCTCCGGAGTGCGTATCCCCCAATAACGCACTCCGGAGCTCTTTAATTTCCGGACCGTTCCCATAACGCCGCGGTACCCCCGGAGGGTACTTGCCATATACCCCTAGGGGGTATATGTTGGGTGGCATGAACGAGTCCGAAGCCTCCCCTGCCGGCACGCTGGACGGCGCACCGGCCCAGCAGCACGGCTACTCCGCCAACAAGGACGCTTACCTCAAGCGGCTCAAAAGGATCGAGGGCCAGGTGCGCGGGATCGCCCGGATGGTCGATGAAGACAAGTACTGCATCGACATCCTGACCCAGGTTGCCGCCGTCACCAAGGCCCTGCATGCCGTCAGCCTCGGGCTGGTGGAGGAACACATCGGGCACTGCGTCGTCGGGGCAGCCGCGGAGCCGGATCCGGACCTCCGGGCCGAAGCCATCGACTTCAAAGTCAAGGAGGCCACCGATGCCATCGGGCGCCTGCTGCGGTAGCGGCACCACCACCCACCACACCATAGGACTGATCAACCATGACCAGTCCCCCACCAAGGAGCAAGCCATGAGCACCGTTTCCACCACCGTCGAGGTATCCGGCATGACCTGCGGGCACTGCGTGTCCTCCGTCTCGGAAGAACTTGAGTCGCTGGCAGGCGTCGAAAGCGTCGACGTCGACCTCAACGCCGGCGGGATCTCCACCGTCACGATCACCTCGAACAAGGAGCTCTCCCCTGCCGAAATCGGCGAGGCAGTCGCCGAAGCGGGCTACCTGGTGGTCGCGAACGAGGCCTGAACCCCGCCGCGGGATTCGGCGGTACCCCGGCCGGAGCCGGGCAGGACTTCACCGGGCAGGATTTGACCGAGCAGGACGAGAGGAACATACCGTGAGCAACGCGAAACTGCTGGACCAGCCCGGGAGCCGGGTGATTGAGCTCGACATCGAGGGCATGACGTGCGCCTCCTGCGTCGGCCGGGTCGAACGCAAGCTCGGCAAGCTCGACGGCGTGCAGGCTTCGGTCAACCTCCCGCTGGAGTCCGCCCGGGTCACCGTCCCGGCCAACATCACGGACGAACAAATCGCCGCCACCGTGAACGCCGCCGGCTACAAGGCCACCGTCAGGACTCCGCAGGCGCCGGCCGCCGCGGCCGAGGACCCCGCACTTGGCACGGCGGCGAAGCTGCGGCCCAGGCTGATCGCCGCGGCCGCCCTCACCGTGCCGGTCTTTGTGCTCTCCATGGTCCCGGCAGTCCAGTTTCCGAACTGGGGCTGGGTTGCCGGCGCCCTCGCCTTGCCCGTGGTCACCTGGGCGGCGTGGCCGTTCCACCGGGCCGCGGCGGTCAATGCCCGGCATCTGTCATCCACCATGGACACGCTGGTGTCGATCGGTGTGACGGCCGCCTACGTCTTCTCCGCCTGGCAGCTCTTGGCCGATCCCCGCCTCACCGAACATCCGGGCATGGAGGGGATGGGGTCCGCCGGCCTGTACTTCGAGGTCGCCGCCGTCGTCACCACCTTCCTGCTGCTCGGCCGCTACCTGGAGGCCAACGCCAAGCGCAAGGCCGGCGACGCGCTCAAGGCCCTGCTGGACCTGGGCGCCAAGGATGCCACCGTGCTGCGCGACGGCACGGAAGTGAAGATTCCCGCGGACCGGCTCCAGGTCGGGGACGTCGTCGTCGTCCGCCCTGGCGAGAAGATCGCCACCGACGGTGTGGTCACCGAAGGGACCTCCGCTGTCGACGCCTCCCTCGTGACCGGCGAATCGGTACCGGTCGAAGTTGGTCCGGACAGCCCGGTCACCGGCGCGACCATCAACACCTCCGGGCGGATCCTGGTCCGCGCCACGCGGGTCGGCGCCGACACCACCCTGGCCCAGATGGGCCGGCTGGTCTCCCAGGCACAGTCGGCGAAGGCCCCGATCGCCCGGCTCGCAGACCGCATCAGCGCCGTCTTCGTCCCGGTGGTCCTTGCCATCGCCGCGCTCACCTTCGGCGCGTGGCTGCTCTCGGCCGGCCCCGAAATCAGCGACGCCGAGCTCCGCGCTGCCTTCACCGCCGCCGTCGCGGTGCTGGTCATCGCCTGCCCCTGCGCCCTGGGCCTCGCCACCCCGGTGGGGCTGCTGACCGGCACCGGCCGCGGCGCCCAGCTGGGCATCCTGATCAAGGGCCCGCAGGTGCTGGAGGACACCCGGACCGTGGACACGATCCTGCTGGACAAGACCGGCACCGTCACCACCGGACACCTTGCCGTCACGGGGACCCGCGCGTTCGCCCCGTTCGGGGACAGCGAGGTGCTGCGGCTCGCCGGAGCGGCGGAGGCCGCGTCCGAGCACCCCATCGCCCGGGCCATCGCGGCAGCGGCGCTGACCGCGGAGCGGAAAACCGGCGACGCCGCCCGGCTGCCCGACGTCGTCGGCTTCCACTCCGCCCCCGGCGGCGGCGTCCGTGGCACCGTGGAAGGGCGCGTCGTCACGGTGGGACGCTCCGGCTGGCTGCAGGAGAACGGCGTCACGGTCTCCGGCCCGCAGCAGGAAGCTCTTGCAGCGGCCGAGGCCGCCGGAGCGACCGCCATCTGGGTGGCCGTGGATGGGGAACCGGCCGGCATCGTCAGCCTGCGCGACACCCTGAAGCCCGGCTCCGCGCCCGCCATCGCGCGGTTGCGCGAACTGGGGCTGCGGCCCATCCTGCTGACCGGCGACAACGCCGCGGTGGCAGGCCAGGTGGCCGCCGCCGTCGGCATTCCGCCGGAGGACGTCTTCGCCGGTGTCCTGCCGGAGGGCAAGGTGGAGGCCGTGCGGACGCTGCAGGCCGCCGGGGCCACCGTGGCCATGGCCGGCGACGGCGTGAACGACGCCGCGGCCCTCGCCCAGGCGGACCTGGGCATCGCGATGGGCTCCGGCACCGACGTCGCCATCGAGGCCGCGGACCTGACCGTGATGGGCAACGAGCTGGGACAGGTCGCCCAGGCAATCGAGCTGTCCCGCCGGACCCTGGCCACGATCAAGACCAACCTCTTCTGGGCGTTCTTCTACAACGCGGTCGGCATTCCGGTGGCCGCGCTGGGGCTGCTGAATCCGATGATCGCCGGCGCGGCAATGGCGGCCAGCTCCGTGCTGGTGGTGGCCAACTCGCTGCGGCTGCGCAGCTTCGGCAAGTAGCCCGATGGGGAGTGCTGCCCATCGACAGGTTTTTGCGGGGCAG
This sequence comes from uncultured Arthrobacter sp., assembly GCF_964021775.1. GTDB lineage: Bacteria > Actinomycetota > Actinomycetes > Actinomycetales > Micrococcaceae > Arthrobacter. The sequence goes on along the minus strand of NZ_CAXHZI010000004.1, from coordinate 154,746 downwards.
GGTAGGTTCGAGGCATTGGATCTTCCGGAACAGCCGGGGGCCGCTGGGGATGCCGAGAGTGTTCGGGTCCGATGAACTAAGGAGTTTTTTCAATGGCTATGTGGGGTGCGGATGTTACTCAGCTCAAGGCGCTGGGTTCGAAGCTGCTGGCGGGTTCGCAGGAGATCGACAACCAGAGGTCGCTCCTGACGAAGGCGCTGGGGTCGACCGATTGGATGGGACCGGACGCGACGAAGTTCCGCAACGAGTGGAACGGCGAGCACTCGGCCAACCTCACCCGGGCGGCCCAGGCCCTGCAGCAGGCCAGCCAGCAGGCCAGCCGCAATGCCGCCGACCAGGAAAGCGCTTCCTCCAACTAAGGCCGAACATGGTCAGGGAGGGCCCGGACGCACCCGCGTCCGGGCCCTCCCGTTTAAGTCCCGGGCGACCGGGCAGGCCAGCCGCCTAGGGGACGGGCTCGACGTCGTTGGCGTGGTCGAGTTCGGCGGGCAGCGGCGCCGCGCGGCGCAGTTCGTCGAGCCGGACCAGCACCACCCCGCCGACGATCAGCAGTCCGCCCAGCAGCTGCACCGGGCCGGGAAGCTCACCCAGGAGCAGCCAGGCCCAGATGACGGCGAACAGCACCTCGGTCAGCGAAACAAAGGACGCCACCTTGGAGCCCAGCGCCCGCGCGGCCACCACGCCGGAGACGTAAGCGAGCACGGTCGCGAGGATCACCAGCCCGCCCAGCGCCACCCACCACGGCGTGATCCAGGGGCCCAGCCTGGTGTCCGCCGTACTCGCGGCCATCGGCAGCAGCCCGGTGGCGGCAGCCAGCCACATAACGAGTGCGCCGACCATCAGCCCGCCGGAGGCCAGCACGATCGGCGGCAGCGTGTCATTCTCTTTGGCGGTAATGAAGAAATAGATGGCCAGGCAGACGGCCGCCGCGATGCCCCACAGCACGCCGATCAGGTCGATCTTCACGGCTCCGGTGAGGTCCAGCACCAGGACCAGGCCCGCCAGGGAGAGCAGGGTGCCGGCGATCGTCAGGGGCCGCGGCCTTGTCCGGCTCGCCGTCCAGAGCCACAGCACAATGATGACCGGGGCGAGATACTCGAGCAGCAGCGCGACGCCGACCGAAAGCCGGGCAACGGCATTGAAGTAGAACAGCTGGCAGGCGGCCACACCGATCAGCCCGAACAGCAGGACGGTGAGCCAGTTGTCGCGGAGCTGATGCCAGCGGCCGCGCAGGGCGAGCAGGGCCGGGACGGCCAGCACCAGCGCGGCTCCGGTGAGCCGGGCGGTAACCGCGGCGCCCGGCGTCCAGCCCGTTTCCAGCAGCGCCTTGGCGAAGGAGCCGGAGAGTCCGAACACGGCCGAGGAAAACAAGGCCATGCCCAGCCCGGAGGCCAGGAAGCCAGAGGCGTCCGGCGTCCCGGCACCGCGGACCGGGCTGCGGTTCTGGGCCGGGGCCCCGGCGGGGTGGCGTGCGGCAGACACGGGCTGCCTCCTGTCAGGAGTAAAGTTGGGTTATGGTCATGACAGTACGCCCGGCCAACGTAAGGAGTCAAGATGGTATTTGCCCCTGACACGGAAGTTGCGCTGCGCTCGGTGGTCGGCCTGATCAACACGGCGGCCAACGGGGCGGAGCAGCTATCGACTGTCGCTGAGCTGGACCGCTTCCTCGACGCCGAGGGCTTCAGCGGATCCCGGCGGCGGGACGCCGACGAACTGGCCAGCGTGCACCGGCTGCGCGCCGAGCTCGCGGCCCTGTGGCTGGCTGACGAGGCCACCGCGGTGGACACGGTCAACCGCCTGCTGCGCGAGGCGAAGGCCCTCCCGCAGCTGACCAAACATGACGGCTGGGACTGGCACCTGCACGCCACCACCCCCGAGGCGCCGCTGGCCGACCGGATGAGCACCGAGGCCGCCATGGCCCTGGTGGACGTCATCCGCAGCAAGGAAATGGACCGGATGCTGGTCTGCGCCGCGGACGACTGCGACGCCGTCGTGCTGGACCTCAGCCGGAACCGGTCCAAGCGCTACTGCGACACCGGTAACTGCGCCAACCGCGCGCACGTGGCGGCGTACCGGGCCCGGAAAGCGGCGTCTTAACGGACGGACTAGAGGACGTCGCCGCGCTCTTCGCGGCCCTCACCGCGGGACTCAGAGCCGGGGACCGGCGGCGCCGCGTGGCCGCCATGGGACGACGGCGACTTGGAGCTCAGGTTGATGCCGGAGCCTTTGCCGAGGTGCTCGGCGTTGTCCTTGTAGCTCATCGAGAGCATGGCCGCGATGACCAGCGTGACGATGAAGGCGATGCCTGCGCCGGTAAAGGCCAGATCGAAGCGCGGCGTTTTGGCGCTGCCGCCGGACGCGAAGATCAGGACGGCGACGAAGGCCAGCACTGCCCAGAACGCGGAGAACATGAGCGGCCCCTTGACCGAGGTCCGCAGGCTGCGGCGTTCTCCTGATTTCTGCTCTGCCAAGGTGCTTTCCTCCTGCCGCCAGCGCCGGGCAGGCGTGGCAGTCGTGATACCGCGGTTGTTCTACGCCGGGTAGAACCTGTCGCTACTAGTTTACGGCCTCGGCGGAAACGTCCCGCGCATCGTGCCGCAGGGTCAGCCCGGCCAGGGCCCAGAGCACACCGCCGAGGATCGCGCCGCCGCCCGCGACGCCGAGCAGCGCATGCGGGCCGAGGTCAATGAAAAATGGCAGCGCCGCCGCGGTACCGAGGCCGATCACGCCGGAGGCGATCCAGTCCCGCGCCAGGACGGAGCGGCGCCGGGTGGCCAGGCCCAGGTAGAGCTCCGCTGCGCCTGCGAGGCCCAGGCCGAGGGCTCCGATGATCCCAAACACTAGATTGCCGGCGAGCAGGCCGAGGGCCGCGCCGGTTCCCACCAGGACTGCCCCCGCGGCCGAGAGGGCTTTGGCGGTCCGGTCCCCGTGCCGCAGGCCGGTCTTTTTGACGCTCCAGATCAGCACCAGGCCGGTGGCCAGCAGGTAGATTCCGCCAGCCCAGCCCATACCGGCGACGGGCGGCGCCGCCCAGAAGACCGTCAGGGCGCCGAACGCCAGCGCGATGACGGCGCGGAGCAGCACCGGCTTCCAGAGGTCCGTGGCAGCGGGCAGGGCAGTAGGGGCGTGGGGGTCCGCGGGGTGAGTCACCCGCCCAGTTTAGTGCGTGCCGGTTCCGGGCGGCGTCAGCGGTCGCCGAGCAGCATCCACCGGTCCGTGCGTGCCCGCAGGCCCAGCGTGATGGCCCGCGCGCTCATGTAGCCCAGCGAAAAGGCCGCCCAGAGCCAGAGCAGCGCCGCGCCGCCGTCGGCCCCGGCCAGCCCTACCACCAGCAGCAGCGGAAGGTAGGCGGCGAGATTGACGACGCCGGCAATCGCGAGGTAGCGCGCGTCGCCGGCGCCGATCAGCACCCCGTCGAGAACGAAGACGTAGCCCGCGATGGGCTGCCCGGCGGCCAGCATCCACAGGGCGAGCGTGAGCGCGGACCGGACCCCGGCGTCGGAGGTGAACAGCAGCCCGGCCCACGGCGCGACGGCGGCGAGCAGGATCCCGGTCAGCACTCCGAAGCCGAGGCCCCAGCGGATCATGGTCCTGGTGAGCCCCCGCGCCGCCGCCGGGTTCGAGGCGCCAAGTTCCTTGCCGATCAGGGCCTGGGCGGCGATCGCGAGGGCGTCGAGGGCGAAGGCCAGGAAGGTGAAGACGGTCATCGCCAGCTGGTGGGCGGCCAGGTTGACCGGGCCCTGGGCGGTGGCCACCAGCACCGTGGCGAGGATCGCGATGCGCAGGCTGAGCGTGCGCAGCATCAGCCACGAACCGACCCCGGCCAGGGACCGGATACCGCGCCAGTCCGGGAGCAGCGACACCCCCTGGTTGCGCGCATTGCGCTGCACCATCACCACGTAGACCAGTGCCATGGCCCACTGGGCGATGCTGGTGCCCAGGGCGGATCCCGTGACGGAGAGCCGGAGTCCGTAGACGAGGAAGAGGTTGAGCACGATATTGACGGTGAATCCGGCGGCGGCCACGGCCAGCGGGGTCCGGGTGTCCTGCAGCCCCCGGAGCACCCCGGTGCCGGCGAAGATCAGCAGCATGGCCACCAGGCCGGGCATGGACCAGCGCAGGTATTCCACGGCGAAGTCACGCACCTCGCCGCGGGCGCCCATCAGGCCCAGCAGCGGCTCGGCGGCCAGGAATCCGGCCACTGCCAGGACAACGCCCAGCAGCAGCGCGAGCCAGACACCGTCGCGGCCGGCCGCCAGCGCCCTGGGCAGCTGGCCGTTACCGATCGCGCGTGCCACGGCGGGGGTTGTGGAGTAGGCCAGGAACACCATCAGGCCCACCGCGGTGTGCAGCACCGCTGAGGCCAGTCCGACGCCGGCGAGCTGGGCCACCCCGAGATGCCCCACAATCGCGGAGTCCGCCAGCAGGAAGAGCGGCTCCGCGATCAACGCACCGAAAGCGGGCACCGCGAGGCGGAGGATTTCCCGACGCCGGTGTGCCGGGGACGGGGGTGCTGCGGGGGTCGGGGTGGAGGCTGGCACGGCACCACCCTAGCGGCAGTTCTGACGCACAGCTTCGCATTGGTTGACTTCTCAACCACTTCGTCGGCTCCCAGCAGCGCGCGACGGCGGGCGGTCACCTTCGGGTGGCCGCCCGCTGTGGTCGGCGGGCCGCCCGCCGTGGTCTCTGTGGCGGCGGCTGCCGGGAATGTGTCGTCCGCCCGCGACGCTTCGGCAGCCCCTCAGTACACTCACATCCATGACTGAGACTTCCGCCAATGCCGTCACCCTGCGTTTCCTGGCCGCCCCCATGGACGTCGGCCACAGCGGCTCGGTGGACGCCGGAACGGTGCTGGAATGGGTGGACAAGGCGGCCTATGCCGCCGCCGTGGGCTGGGCGAAGTCGTATTGTGTGACCGCCTATGTGGGGAACATCCACTTCGCGGATCCGGTCAACAGCGGCGACATGGTGGAAGTCACGGCCACCATTGTTTACACCGGCAGGTCCTCGATGCACATCCGCACCGTGGTGTCCTCCGGCGATCCGAAGGGAGGCCCGGCCACCATGCGCAGCCAGTGCATGGTGATTTTCGTGGCGGTCGGCGAGGACGGAAAACCGATTCCGGTGCCGCAGTGGGTCCCGGCAACGCCGGAGGAAATCGAGCAGCGCGAGCACGCGCTGGCGCGGATCAAGGTCCGCGAAGACATCGTCCAGGCCATGAGCGGCCAGGAATACACCGACGCCGGGACCGCCGAGCGCGTCACGCTGCGGTTCATGGCCGCCCCCACGGACGTGAACTGGGGCGGCAAGGTGCACGGCGGAATCGTCATGAAGTGGATCGACGAGGCCGCCTACGTCTGCGCTTCGCGCTGCTGCGGCATGGACACGGTGGCGGTCTTCTCCGGCGGCGTGCGGTTCTACCGGCCGTTGCTGATCGGCCACCTGGTGGAGGTGGAGGCCAGGCTGGTCTATACCGGGACGAAAGGCATGCACATTGCCGTCCACGTTCGCTCCGGCGACCCCAAGGGCCACGAACTGAACCTCACCACGTATTGCCTCACCGTCATGGTGGCCCGCGACGAAAGTGGCACCTCGGTTCCGGTCCCGGAGTGGGTCCCGGTGTCCGAGGAGGACAAGCGGCTGCACGCCCATGCTCGTGAGCTGCTCGAAATCCGCGGCCGGGCACCAGGAAACCGCTTGCCCAACCACCTGCTCTAGGAGCCGGGGGCGCGCTAGAAGCCGCCGCCGCCCGCATCGCCGGCCATGTTGGCGAAGCGGGAGTAGTGGCCTTGGAACGCGACCACAATGTCCTTGGTGGGGCCGTTACGGTGCTTCGCGATGAGGATGTCCGCCTCGCCGGCACGCGGGGACTCCTTGTCATAGACGTCCTCGCGGTGCAGCAGGATGACCATGTCGGCGTCCTGCTCGATGGAGCCGGACTCGCGGAGGTCCGAGACCATGGGGCGCTTGTCCTGGCGCTGCTCGGAGCCACGGTTCAGCTGCGAGAGCGCAATCACCGGGACCTGGAGTTCCTTGGCCAGCAGCTTCAGCGCGCGGGAGAATTCGGAGACCTCCTGCTGCCGCGATTCGACCTTCTTGCCCGAGCTCATGAGCTGCAGGTAGTCGAGGATGACCAGTTTGAGGTCGTGCTGTTGCTTCAGCCGCCGGCACTTGGCACGGATTTCCATCAGCGACATATTCGGGCTGTCATCGATGAACAGCGGGGCATCGTTCATCCGGCCCATGGTGGTGGCGATTTTGGACCACTGCTCGTCCTTGATGGTGCCCTTGCGAAGATCCTGCAGTCCGATGGTGGCCTCCGCTGACAGCAGGCGCATCGCTATCTCGTTGCGGCCCATTTCCAGCGAGAACATGACCGTGGCGAGGTTGTTCTTGATCGCGGCCGACCGGGCGAAGTCCAGCGCAAAGGTGGACTTGCCGACGGCGGGGCGGGCCGCAATGACGATCATCTGGCCGGGGTGCAGCCCGTGGGTCAGTTCGTCGAGTTCGTAGAATCCGGTGGGAACGCCCACCATGCCCTCGCCGCGGTGCCCGGACGCCTCGATCTCGTCCACGGTGGATTCCATCACGTCCTTGAGGACGACGTAGTCCTCGGCGGTGCGGCGCTCGGCCACGGCGTAAACCTCGGCCTGCGCCTGGTTGACCAGGTCCTCCACCTCGCCGTCCTGCCCGTAGCCGAGCTGGACGATCTTGGTTCCGGCGTTGACCAGCCGGCGCAGGACGGCCCGTTCGGCCACGATTTCGGCGTAGTAGCCGGCGTTTGCGGCGGTGGGTACGGTCTGGATCAGCTCGTGAAGGTAGGCCGGGCCGCCGATCCGGTTAATTTCGCCGCGCTTGGTCAGCTCGTCCGAGACGGTGACGGCGTCGGCGGGCTCGCCCCGCCCGTAGAGGTCAATGATGGCTTCATAGATGGTCTCGTGCGCCGGGCGGTAGAAGTCCTGGCCGCGGAGAATCTCCACGACGTCGGCAATGGCATCCTTGGACAGCATCATGCCGCCCAGCACGGACTGCTCGGCAGGAATGTCCTGCGGCGGTTTGCGGCTGCCTTCGGATCCCCGGGTGCCCTCGATCGAGTCCAGATGAGTAACTGACAAAACTGCCGTCCTTCATAGTGTGCCGGCGCAACAGTCGCCGCCGGCGCTTAAGCCATGTGTTGTGTTGCCCCGCGTGCGGGCGTGCCCCGCCTCTCCGAGTACCGTCCCGTCGGCCGGGCAGGCAGCCACGGTTAGTTCCTATCACCCGGCTCCGACAGTTTTTCCGGCTGCCCGAAAGCGGCGCGTCCCCAGCAGCCGTTTCCGTCCGCCCGTCGGGGTTGCGTCTCCGGCCCTGTGCACCGCGGCGCCGGGTCGCTTACCCGGCCGCGGACGACCCTGGAACCCGCCTCGCGGCACCGTGGTCGATGGCGTGGATTTGGTGCCGTCAACCTGGTCTCCCGCTACGTTATCCCCCGATTCGGCAGGCACCAACCCGGCTAGCCGACGGTCCTGTGGATAACTTGTGGACTAGTTACCCCTGCTTGTGCACAGCCTGTGGGAACGCCTGTGGATAGTAAAATTCTTCTGCACGGAATCCCGCTCTGACGTGCGGAAACATTGATATTTACCTGTGGACGGAAAACTTTTTTAGGCAAGCTTCATCCACAGCTTGCATCCGGCGACTGGGGATAGCGCCCGGGTTGCCGGGGCACAGCCCGGGCCAAATATGCGAATTTTGTGATGTGCATCACCGGAGTGCCGCGAAATTGACCGCCCCGGCCGTGGCTTGTATGCAGGGCCCAGAATATGGTGTGGATAACTGCCTATCTGGCATAAGCTTTGGCCATGGGCGATGTACTGATAGTCATACTGCCTGCCCTCATCCTCGCGGGAGTGCTGTGGGCAGTCTCTGCGGCCCTGAAACCCCGCAATTTTGGCATCTCCGACGCGGAGCGTTACCAGATGGATCTGGCCCTGCGCTCCCGGGCGCACTACGAGGCCCAGGTGAAGGCCGCAACGGCCGCCCGCGCCCGCGTGGACGCCGCGACCCGCCCGAGCCAGAACGAGCAGCAGCAGTCGCAGCAGGCGGAGCATGCCCGGCAGGCCGGGCGCCGCGGGGATGGCTCCTTTAGCGGCCAGCCAGGCTATCCGGCCGCGGTGCTTCCCGGCGGCCAGTTGAGCCCCGGGTTCACGCTGCAGCTCCAGGCCCTGGCCCGTTCCGGCCATAAGGATCCAGGCCGTCAGACTGCTGCGCCAAGCCACCCGAACAGACCTTTTGACCGCCAAGAATTACGTAGATCGGCTGTAGTCCATGGAAGCCCTGCTAGTCCCCGTCCTGATCCTCGTGCTCGTTGGTGTCGTCGTCGTCCTGGCCGCGCGCGCCCTGGGGCGGCGCCGGCCGCGGAGCCCGCAGGAGGAACCCGCGCAGCCCGCCCGCAGTTCCGCGGAGCTGGCGCGTGCCGCGGCTGCGAAGCTGGACCAGGAGCAGCACCGCCGTCTCTACGCCCTGATCGCGCAGGGCCAGGCGATGGCCGCCATCAAGCTGTACCTGGAAGCCACCGGCGAGGGCCTCCGCGCCTCCCGGGACGCGGTGGGGGCCTTGGCGGCCCACCCGCAGCCCTACCGGCCCAAACCGGCGCCCGAGCAGCCCGCCCACGACGACGATGACGACACCCCGCAGCGCTTTCCGTACCGCTACCGGGCGATCGCCAGCAAGGGCGAGGTCACGCGCGAGGTCAGCAGCAATATGCTCAACGACGAAATTTACGGCCGGATCCGCACCCTGGCCAGAAGTGGCGACACCGAGGCGGCCGCGGCCGCGCTGACAAGGCACTCGGACATCTCCCTGAAGCAGGCGCAGGAGTTCATCGCCCTGCTCGAGGACTGACGCCCGGAGTCCGGAACCGGCTGCCCTAGAAGTCGAACAGCTCCCCCAGCCAGCCTTCCTTCTTCTTGGGCCTCCGGCGGTCGTCGTAGCGGGGCTGGTCGTAGCGCGGCCGGTCGCGGCGCTCGTCGTAGCGGCGGTCATCGAAGCGCCGGTCGTCCGGACGGCGGTCATCACGCCGCGGGTCCGGATTGTAGAGCGGCGGCGGGATGTGTCCCGGCGCGGTCGGCGCGGCGGCGGCGCCGGACGCCGCGGGGGCCGCCGGGGCGGCGCCGCCGAAGCCGTCCGCGGCTCGGTCGATGATCTTGTCAAGCTCGCCGCGGTCCAGCCACACGCCGCGGCACTGCGGGCAATAGTCAATCTCCACGCCGCTTCGTTCGCTCATTACCAGGTCTACGGAATCCACAGGACATTTCATGTCCCGAACAACGAACCAGGGGCCGGAATAGTTCAGCCGCTGCGGAGCCGGCCCCGGATACCCCGCCGGCCCGGGCTAGTTGCCTCCGGAGATTCCGGCCAGCAGCTGCTCGAACGGCAGCGACTCCAGCGCGGCCTGCTGCGGCCGCGGCTGTGCGCCGTCGAGCAGCCGGGCGAACTCCTCCGCCGCCCGTTCAATTCGGGACGAGAGCGGCGAGCCGCCGTCGCCGGTGGTTCCCCAGTCCTGCGGGCCAGCAAAGACGCCGGTTGCCGCGGTCCGGGTGCGGAGGTAGCTAAAGAGCGGCCGCATCGCATAGTCAAGCACCATCTGGTGCCGGTCGGTCCCGCCCGTGGCGCCGAGCAGGACCGCCTTGCCGTCCAGCGACTTGGGGTCCAGCACGTCGATGAATGACTTGAACAAGCCGCTGTAGGACGCACTGAAGACCGGGCTGACGGCGATGATGCCGTCCGAGGCCTCGACCCCGGCGATCACCTCGGCCAACCGCGCGGCGGCGTAGCCGGTGACGAAGTTGTTGGCGATCTCAACGGCCAGATCGCGCAGCTCGACGACGTCGACGCTCACGGCGTAGCCGGCCGCGGCGAGCTGGCGTTCGGCGGATGCCGCCAGCTGGTCCGCGAGCAGGCGGCTCGACGACGGGACGCCGAGTCCGGCGGAGAGAACGGTAATGCGGCGGCTTTCCACGGTGTGCTCCTGTAGCTGTTCCACGGTTCGGGTAACTGTATGCATTTGCATCTACCTGTAGAAGCAGCGGCCGCCCGTCTTTATTCCCCGCCGCGCCGGATTCGGCGGCGGCCGGGCCACTCAGAGCAGGACGAATCCCTCAATGCAGCTCACCGACTGCCCGCCGACCCAGATGTCCCCGTCCGACGCCTCGATGTTGACCCGGCCGGCCCGGCCCAGGACCGTGCCCTGGGCCGCGAGGTAGGACCCGGGGGCGCGGCCGGTGCCGATCAGCCACTGGGCTGCCCCGGCGTTGAAGCTTCCGGTGACGGGGTCTTCCGCGGCGGCGTCCCCGGGGATGAACGTGCGCACCTCGAAACCTACGTCGGAACCGGCCGGGTGGGGGCCGATCACGCCCACCTTCAGTCCGGCCAGGGCCGCATAGTCGGGCCGGATGGCGAGCACCTGGGCTGCGGACTCCAGCAGCACTCCGATCCATTCCGGCCCGTTGACCAGCCAGGACGCGTCCAGAAGCGCCTCCTGCGGCAGGCCCAGGCCGGCTGCGATGCGGGCCAGATCCGGCGCGGCAACCGGTCCGGAGCGGGTCAGCGGCGGGGCGGCAAAGGCCAGGCGGCCGCCGTCGCGCTTCACCCGGACCAGACCGGCGGCGCATTCCTGGACCACAATCCCGTCCCGGGCCGGGATGCCGCCGGCCTCAAGCCAGGCGTGGGCCGAGCCGAGGGTGGGGTGGCCGGCGAAGGGGAACTCCTCGCTGCCGGTGAAGATCCTGACCCGGTAGTCGGCGCCGGGGTCGGTGGGCGGCAGCAGGAATGTCGTTTCCGCGAGGTTGGTCCAGTTGGCGAACTGCTGCATGACGGCGGCGTCGAGCCCCTCGGCGTCGAGGACAACGGCCAGCGGATTCCCGCGGTAGGCCTCGGCGGAAAAGACGTCCACCTGGGCGAAGGGGCGAAGACGGGGTGCAGTCATTGGGGTCACTGCCGCAGGCTATCACCGGCACCGGCCCGCGTCGGGCTCCCGGCGCGGCTGACGGCGCGACCGGAAACTGTCAGAATGCCCCTATGGCTGAAAACAAGACCCAGGCAACGGGCGCCTCCGTGGACGAGTTTCTCGATTCCGTCGGGCACCCCGTGCGGCGCGGGGACGGGTTACGCCTTTTGGCGCTGATGTCCCGGATCACCGGCCAGCCCGCGGAAATGTGGGGGCCGACCATTGTGGGCTTCGGCCGCTACCACTACCGGTACGCCAGCGGCCGCGAGGGCGACGCCCCCGCCGTCGGGTTTTCGCCCCGGAAGTCCAGCCTCTCGCTCTACAACCTTACCTACGGGCCGGGCGCCGCCGAACTGCTCGGCCGTCTCGGGAAACACAAGACGGGCGCCGGGTGCCTGTACATCAACAAGCTCGCTGACATCGACGAATCCGTGCTGTCGGAGCTCATCCGGCGGAGCTATGCCCACGTCACCACCGTGCTGCACCAGGACTGAGGACAGCTGGGGAGGGCAACGCAAGGTATTGAAGTTAACGCGGAAGGCCCCCGCGTCCGGGCTCCCGAGGGAATCCGGAGGCAGGGGCCTCCCATGCAGTTCAGTCAGTCGTAAAGACTACTTGCCTGCAACTACGTCGAGCTCGATCACAGCGGAAACGTCGTCGTGCAGACGGACGTTGGCCTGGTAGGAACCGGTCGACTTGATGTGAGCCGGCAGTTCAACCTTGCGCTTGTCGATGCGGCCGAGGCCGGCGGCTTCAACAGCGTCCGCCACGTCGGCCTGCTTGACGGTGCCGAACAGGCGTCCGGTCTCGCCAGCCTTGACAACGAGCTTGACCGGCTTGGCCTGCAGTGCTGCGGCCTGCTTCTGAGCATCTTCCAGGGAAGCGTGCTCGCGGGCGGCGCGGGCGGCCTTGATGGACTCAACCTGCTTCTCGCCACCCTTGGACCAGGTCAGGGCGAAGTTGCGGGGCAGCAGGTAGTTACGTGCGTAACCGTCCTTGACCTCGACAACGTCGCCAGCAGCACCGAGACCGGTTACTTCGTGGGTCAGAATGAGCTTTGCCATGTTAGTTAATCCCTTCCTTAGCCGCGGCCAGCGCCGGAGTAAGGCAGCAGAGCAACTTCGCGGGCGTTCTTGATTGCCTGTGCGATCTTGCGCTGTTCCTGCACCGTGACGCCGGTGACGCGACGGGCGCGGATCTTTCCGCGGTCGGAGATGAACTTGCGCAGCAATGCTACGTCCTTGTAGTCGATGACAGTGATGTCAGCGGCCTTCAAGGGGTTGGACTTTGGTTTGGGCTTACGGAGTTCAGCCTTAGCCATCGTGGAGCTCCTATTCGATGGAGCCCGTGGATATTGATCCACGGGATGGTGGTGATCCGCCGGCGGTCGCCGCGCGGCTGCCCGAGGGCGGCCCAGCGGGTCCCGATGTCGGACCTTAGATGTTGTTTAGAAGGGAGGTTCGGAATCCGGGCCGTTGCCCCAGCCGCCTGCATTGCTGACCCCGGGCGTTGCCCAGGGATCGTCCTGCGCTGCCGGCTGGTTGCCGCCCCAGTTTCCGCCGGAGTTTCCGCCGCCCTGGTTTCCACCAGAGTTGCCACCGAAACCGCCGCTGTTGCCGCCGCCGAAGCCACCCTGTCCGCCGGAGCGCTGGGTGCGGTTGACCTTGGCGTTGGCGTAGCGCAGGCTGGGGCCGATCTCGTCGACCTCAAGCTCGATAACGGTGCGCTTCTCGCCTTCCTTGGTTTCGTAGGAACGGCTCTTCAGGCGGCCGGAAACGATCACGCGCATGCCCTTGGTGAGGGACTCGGCGACGTTCTCGGCTGCTTCGCGCCACACCGATGCGCGGAGGAACAGGGTTTCCCCGTCCTTCCACTCATTGGACTGGCGGTCGAAAGTGCGGGGCGTAGAAGCGATGGTGAAGTTCGCTACTGCCGAACCTGACGGTGTGAACCTCAGTTCGGGGTCATTGGTGAGATTACCGATGACCGTAATAGTGGTTTCGCCTGCCATCTACTGCCTCCTGGTTCGTTCCTGCGGGGTTAAAGATTGAAGGGTGGGGCTGAATTACTCAGCAACGACCTTCTGCTCTTCGGGGCGGGTGATCTTGGTGCGCATGATGGTCTCGTTGAGACTCAGCTGGCGGTCAAGTTCCTTGGCGGTAGCCGGCTCAGCGGTGAAGTTCACCACGGCGTAGATACCTTCGGACTTCTTCTGGATTTCGTAAGCCAGGCGACGACGGCCCCAGATGTCAACCTTTTCGATGGTTCCACCATCGGTCGTGATGACGTTCAGGAACTTCTGAAGCGTTGGCTCAACGGTACGCTCTTCGACCTCGGGGTCGATGATTACCATCAATTCGTAAGGACGCATATGTGAACCCACCTCCTTTGGGCTAAGCGGTTACGGCATTTCCGTAACAGGAGGTTCATTTGCGGTGCTTGTGCGGTGCATCACCCCCGGAACGGAGGCAGGGCGCAGCACAGACTTCAATAGCTTAGTGCATCCGGGCCGGTTTCAGCGACTTCTTCCACCGCCACCCTAGGCCCCGGGCACCGTCTGCGGAAGCGTTCCGGCCGGACTGTGGATAACCGGACAGCCGCCTGTGCCATGATCGGGGAATGAGCACCGGTTCCCCGTCACGTTCCGCGGCGTCCCCCGTCCACCGCAGCCGGCTGCGGTTCGCGGTGATGCTGCTGGCGGGCCTGTTTGCAGCCGGGGCATCAGGGTTCACCGGACACTGGGTGGAAGCTCCGGCCGTGGGCTGGAGCAGCGCAGCCCTGACGTACGTACTGTGGGTGTGGATCGTGATCGGCCCCCTGAACGCTGCACAAACGCGGGCGCACGCCACGTCCGAGGATCCGTCCCGCAGCGTCACGGATCTGATGATCCTCGCCGCCAACATCGCCAGCCTGGCTGCCGTGGCCGCCGTCGTACTGGACTCGCACAGCAACAACGGCGGCTCCCGCCTCGGCGGCGGGCTACTGGCGCTGACGTCCGTCGCGCTGTCCTGGATGCTGGTGCAGACGCTCTTCACCGTGCGCTACGCCGGGCTTTACTACAGCACGGCGCCCAGGGCCGGCGCGGCGGTGGGCGGCATCGACTTCAATCAGGATGAACCACCGCAGTACACCGACTTCGCCTACCTCAGCACCAGCCTGGGGATGACCTACCAGGTGTCGGACACCGCACTGAAAAACCACGCGATCCGGGCCGAGGCGCTCAAGCACAGCCTGCTGTCCTACCTGTTCGGCACCGTGATCCTGGCCGCCACGATCAACCTTGTGATCGGGCTGGCCGGGTCCTAGGAACCTTCCGGGGGAAGTGCCGGGCAGGTTACTGGGCGGCGGTGCGGAAGAACAGTTCGGTGACCACCGCCAGCCGGTGCGGGTCCTCGACGCCGCAGAGCTCGCGGGCCGAGTGCATCGACAGCAGAGGGACGCCGACGTCGACCGTCCTGATCCCCAGCCGGGTGGCGGTCAGCGGGCCGATCGTGGAGCCGCAGGGCATCACGTTGTTGGAGACAAATTCCTGGTACGGAATCCCCGCGTCGGTGCAGAGCCTGGCCCAGAGTGCCGCCCCGGCGGCGTCAGTGGCGTAGCGCTGGTTGGCGTTGATCTTCAGCAGCGGCCCGCCGTTCAGGGCCGGCCGGTTGGCCGGGTCGTGGCGCTCGGCATAGTTGGGGTGCACGGCGTGGCCGGCGTCGGCGGAAACACAGAACGACGCCGCAAACGCCTGCCGCCGCTGGCTCGCCGTCGCGCCGAGCCCGTCGGAGACGCGGACCAGAATGTCCTCAAGGACCGGGCCGCAGGCACCCGAGCGCGAGGCGGATCCGATTTCCTCGTGGTCGAAGGCCGCCAGCACGGCGATCGGCCCCTCCGCCGGTACCTCTCCGGCGGCGTGCGCGATCAGCGCGGCGAGGCCGGCGTGCGTGGCGGAGAGGTTGTCCAGGCGTCCGGAGGCGAAGAATTCACCCTCGGCACCGAAGACGGCCGGCGCCTGCGTATCCGCGATCACAACGTCGTAGCCGCCGATCTGCGCCGGATCCACCGCGGCGCCGGGCACCCGCTCCGCGAGCAGGCCCAAGAGGTCCGCGCCGGCCGGGTCGCCGAGGCCAAAGACCGGGTTCATGTGCTGCTGCTTGTCCAGGGCCAGGCCGTCGTTCACGGCGCGGTCCAGGTGGATCGCCAGCTGCGGGAAGCGCAGCAGCGGACCGGTGGCCGTCAGGTGCTCGGTGCCGTCCAGCATCACGAGGCGCCCGGCGAGTTGCAGTTCACGGTCCAGCCAGGAGTTGAGCAGCGGCCCGCCGTAAACCTCGACGCCTGCCTGCAGCCAGCCGAACTTGCCGGTGGTGGGCTTGGGTTTGAGCTTGAACGACGGCGAGTCGGTGTGCGCGCCGAGGATGTTGAAGCCGGTGGTGGGGCCGGCCCCGCGCGGCGTCACCCAGGCGATGAGGGCGCCGTCACGGATCACGTAGAACTTGCCGGCGGAACCCTCGGCTGCGGTGGAGGTTGCGGCGCCGCGCCAGGGCTGCAGCTCGTCGAGCCCGGTGAACCCCGCTTCGTCCAGCCTCCGGGCGGCCTCGTGGACGGCGTGGAAGCTCGACGGCGACGCGCTGACATACGCGCCAAGGTCCCGGATGTGGTCTGCGGCAGTGGCGGAGGAAGGCATGGCTCCGAGTCTAGCGCCGCGGTTGCACCCAGGCGCCCCACCGGACATGCCCTCCGCTGGCGACGGCGCTTGGGCATAGTGGCACTTATGTCCATTGCTGGTCGCCAGCGTCGGGCATGTCCGGTGGCCCGGGCCCGGGCGGGCGGCGTCGGGGGGCGTCGGGGGCGGAGCTGCTGCGGGCTTACTTGGCCGGGCCGACGCCGGCGTCGGCATCCTCGCGGCGGAGCTCGGCGTCGGCGGGCTGCTGGCCGGCGGGCTGTACAGCGGGCGCCGCGGCGCCGTGCCTGCGGTAGCGCCAGAGTCCGATTCCCACCACGACGGCGGCGAGGGCCAGGGAGAGCAGCAGCGATTCCCGGGTGGTGTCCAGCACCACCATGCCCACCAGCAGCGCGACGATGCTGATGATCGCCAGCCAGGTCAGGTACGGGAACAGCCACATTTTCAGCTGCAGCTCCCGCGCGGCAGTGCCCATCCGGCGGCGCAGGATCAGCTGCGAGACGGAGATGACCAGCCAGACGAACAGCGCGATGGCGCCTGAGGTGTTGACCAGGAAAAGGAACACGGTGTCCGGGGCGATGTAGTTCAGGCCCACGGTGATGAAGCCGACCACGGTCGAGGCCAGCACGGCGGCGGCCGGGACGCCGCGCTTGGAGATCCGCATCCAGGAGCGGGGTGCGTCGCCGCGGCGGGAGAGCGAGAAGAGCATGCGGCTGGCGGTGTACAGGCCCGAGTTGAGGCAGGACAGCACGGAGGTCAGCACCACGACGTCCATGATGGTGCCGGCGCCGGGGATGCCGAAGAGTTCGATCACGGCGACGTACGGGCTCTTGGCCACGGAGGCGTCGTTCCAGGGCAGCAGGGTCACGACGATGGCGATCGAGCCGATGTAAAAGACCAGGATGCGCCAGACCGTGGACTTGACGGCCTTCTTCACGGCGTCGACCGGATTCTCGGATTCGCCGGCGGCAATGGTTGCGATTTCAGCGCCGAAGAAGGAGAAGACGACCACCAGGATGCCGGCCAGCACGGCGCCCGGGCCGTTGGGCATAAAGCCGCCCTTGCCGGTCAGGTTGTCCAATCCGGGGGCCGGTACACCGGGGATGAGGCCGAGGATGGCTGCGGCGCCGAAAAGCAGGAACAGCACGATCGCGGCGACCTTGATGGAGGCGAACCAGAACTCGAACTCGCCGTAGGACTTCACCGAGCCGAGGTTTGTCAGGGTCAGGAGCACCATCAGCACCAGCGCCCACACCCACTGGTCGATGCCTGGCACCCAGCGGTGCATGATGGCCGCTCCCGCCGTGGCCTCGATGCCGAGCACGATGATCCAGAACCAGGCGTAGAGCCAGCCGATGCTGAAACCGGCCCAGCGGCCAAGTGCCTTGTCCGCGTAGGTGGAGAACGATCCGGTCTCGGGGTTGGCGGCGGCCATTTCGCCGAGCATGCGCATGACCAGGATGACCACGAGCCCTGCTGCCAGGTAGGCCACCAGGATGCCGGGGCCGGCCTGCTGGATGGCGGCGCCGGAGCCGACGAACAGCCCGGCGCCGATGACGCCGGCGATGGCGATCATGGACAAATGCCGGGGTTTCAGGGATTTGGAGAGTTGCTGGTCAGCCTGCATGAAGCGCCGTCCTTCGTGGGGTGGTGTCGGCCCGGGCACCCTGCCCGGCGATGCCTGGCGAGGATGTGCGGCGGACCACAGTGTCGTTTCACCCTAGACCGGCCCGGGGAGGCCCCGGTCTGTGCAGTCCCACAGATTACGCTGCCGCCGTTCGGGCGGAACTCCAGCGAGGAGGCCTGGTAGGCAAAGGCTGTTGCTTCACGGTCAATTCCGAAATGTGCCTGAAACCACTGTTTCAGGCCGATGCCGGCGCCAGGTGCCCGCCGTCGGCCCCGCCGTCGTTCCCTGGGGCCCGTCCTACTGGCTGGCAGTGGTTGTCGTTATGCCGGCTCATAACGACAGCCACTGAGGGCTAGATGTCCCGCTTCTTGAGCAGGACACCGGCCAGCACCACCGGGATGAGAACCCACGCTCCCAGCACCAGGGCCGCCTGCCAGGCCTCCAGGGTGTCGGGGAGGTGTTCGGCGGCGGTCATCGCCTGCACGGTGTTGCCCGGCAGGTACTTCCGCGCCTCCTCGAAGAAATCGCCGGGGATCAGCTGGAACACGATCGGAAGCACGAAGAACAGCCCCACCAGGCTCATGATGCCGCCGGCTGAGTTGCGCAGCAGCGCGCCCAGGGCCATGCCGATCGCTGCAACCGCCGCCACATAGATGCTGTTGACTAACAGGAGCTTGACCGACTGGGAGCTGGCGAGGTCCAGCGGGAGGTCATAACTGTCCAGGATCGGCAGGGACACCAGCCCGGCGAGGTACACGGACACCGCGGTGAGGACAAACGCCGTCACCACCACCACCAGCAGCTTGGCCACGAAGGCCGGCGTCCGCCTCGGCACCGCCGCGAAGGTGGAGCGGGCCATGCCGGTGGTGAACTCGGAGCTCATCAGCAGCACCCCCAGCGAGCCGAGGATCAGCTGCGCGAAGGGGATGCCGGAGGTGGGCGCGCCGAGCGCGAGTTCACTTCCCTGCGCGGCGAACGCTGCGGCGGCGCCCGGATCCGTTGCGGCAGCCCGCGAGAACTGGCCCGTTCCCCACGCGGAAAGCGCGCCGAAACCCACGAGCACCGCCGCGGTCGCGCCGAGCAGGATCAGGGTGGACAGCAGGGTGCGGAACTTGATGAATTCGGCATTGAGGACGCGCGCAAAGCTCGGGCCCGGGCCCTTGCTGAGACCGTCGCCGGGCCGGCCGGGTGCGGTGCCGGCGTGCGCCCCGCGGCCTGAGGGGGTGGGTTCGAGAGTGGTCGAGCTCATGGCTTAGTTGCCTCCGGACTGGGCGGGGGCGGGAACGCCCGTGGTGATCAGCGAGTGGTATTCGACCTCATCCTTGGTCAGCTCCATGTAGGCCTCCTCGAGGCTGGCCTGGAGCGGGGTGAGTTCGTAGATCATGACGTGGTTGTCGAGGGCGGTGCGGGCGATGTCCCGCGGCTGAAGCCCCGTGACTTCGAGGAGTTCGCTGTCCTGGACGTCCACAGCACCGCCGGCTCCGGCCAGCAGGCGCATCAGCGTCTCCGGCTGGTCGGTGCGGACCCGGGTACGGCCCTGGCCCTTGCCGGTGATGATCTCCTGGATCGGTGCGTCCGCGATGATCCGGCCGCGTCCGATCACAATCAGGTGGTCCGCGGTGACAGCCATTTCGCTCATCAGGTGGCTGGACAGGAAGACGGTGCGGCCCTCGGAGGCCAGGTACTTGACCAGGTTGCGGACCCAGACCACGCCTTCCGGGTCGAGGCCGTTGACGGGTTCGTCCAGGATGACGGTCTGCGGGTCGCCGAGCAGCGCCGCCGCGATGCCGAGGCGCTGGCCCATGCCGAGCGAGAAGCCGCCGACCTTTTTCCTGGCCACCTCGGCCAGCCCGGTCATTTCAATGACCTCGTGCACCCGCTTCTTCGGGATGCTGTGCGTCGCAGCCATGGCGAGCAGGTGGTTGTAGGCCGAGCGGCTGGTGTGCACGGCTTTGGCGTCCAGCAGGGCGCCGACGTCGCGCAGCGGCGCGTGGTGCCGGTCGAACGGCACCCCGTTGACGGTGACGGAGCCCGACGTCGGCCGGTCCAGTCCCATGATCATGCGCATGGTGGTGGACTTGCCGGCGCCGTTGGGGCCGAGGAAGCCGGTGACCCGGCCCGCTTCGACAGTGAAATTGACTCCCGCGACGGCGGTTTTTTCGCCGTACACCTTGGTCAGGCCTCGTGCTTCGATCATGGAAGCGTTCCTTTGCGTTGCGTGTGGTTGTGTACCCACCACGCTACCGATGCGGCTCCCCGGATTCGCCGCTCTCAGGGTTGATTCAGGGGTCAATCAGGGTCGTCCCGCGGGGGACCTTGGGTCAGTCCTGCGGCGTCGGCGAGTAGTAGACCAGGCCGCCGTGCTTGACCGAGAACTCCACGGCGCGGACTCCGGGCATGACTTCGCCGTCCACCGCCAGCACCATCGTGGTGCCCCCCGGCTCCACCCTGATCCGGCTGGTTTCACGCAGGTGGGTGATCCGGGATGTGGCCACGGTGCCGGTCAAGACGGCCCAGAGCAAACGCAGGCGGGCAAAGGATTCGTCTGCGGTGATCATCCGCAGGTCCAGCACGCCGTCGTCCAGCACCGGCCGGACCAGCGGCGCGTGGTCGCGGGGGTAGTAGCGGCCCCGGCCGACGTAAAGGATCCAGGCCTTGTGCCGGACGCCATCCACCACCAGGGTGCTGGGGGTGCCGGCGGCGAAGGTGCGGAACATGGCGACGACCCCGGCGAGCGGTTTCCCCAGGGCCGGCTGAAGCTGCTCGCGGCGGCGCACCAGGTTGGGGTAGAGGCCGATGCTGGCGGTGTTCAGCATGGTCAGTTCCAGCTTTTTGGGGCTGTCCGGCAGCCCCCGCTCCACCGCGACGTGGCCAAGGTCGGCCCGCGCCGCCTCCCCCTTGGCGGCGGCCTCGACGGCGGCCTGCAGGGTGGGGGTGCCGGCGTCGCGGGCGAAGTGGTTCAGGGTCCCGCCCGGCAGGACCAGGAGCGGGATGGAATGCTCGACGGCGGACGCGGCGGCGGTGCCCACGGTCCCGTCGCCGCCCCAGACGCCGAGCGCGGCGACGCCGGGGCGGGTCGCCACCGCCTCGATCGCGGCCGCCACGTCCTCGTCCGGACCGATCTCCTGTATATACGCCTTAGGGAATACTTTCTGGAGGGCGGCGGCGGTCTCTTCGGCATAGGAGCCGCCGAGCGTATTGACGGCAATGCCGAGTCCCTCGCCGTCGGGCAGCGCGGCCGCCGGCACGGGGGTGCGCCGGACCGCGGGGAACGGGGGACGGACCGGCCACCACTTCCGGGTAACGAGGGCCGACCCGGCCCCGATCGCGGAGCCGAAGAAGACGTCCGAGGGCCAGTGAGCGCCCGTGTGGACCCTGGAGTAGGCGACTCCGGCGGCGACGGGGGCCAGGGCCGCACCGAGCGCCGGGCGGACCAGCCCTACCCCCAGGGCGAAGGCCGCGGCCGAGGCGGAGTGCCCCGAGGGCATGGAGGAACTGGTGGGCTGCGGGTGCACAAAGCGGAAGACCGGGAGGTGCTCCGGCAGCGGCCGGGCCCGCGGCAGCAGGGTCTTGAAGACCACGTTGGTCACGGCGGAGGCCACGCCCTGCGCCAGGACACCGTGCAGCGCCGCACGCCGGGTCCTGCCGGGAAAGAAGGCCATTACGCCGGCAATGCCGAACCAGAGCTTGCCCTTGTTGGCGGCTGCGGAGAGCCGCCGGAAGAAGTCGTCGTGGCCCCCGCCTGGCAGCCCGGACACGGATTGAACGAGTCTGCGGTCCAGCTTCTCCAGCCGGTGCGGCGTTTTTCCCAGCATGCTTCGCATTTCCCCACCCTACTGCTCAGCTGGCGCGCAGGGGCCTCGCGGCGCCGGCGAGCAGCAGCGCCCCCAGAATCGGCACCCCGATGGCCAGCAGCGCCACGCGGATTCCGGTCAGGTCGCCAAGGTAACCCAGCAGCGGCGGCCCGGCCAGGAAGGCGAGGTAGCCGAGGGTGGACACGACCGAGACGCGGGCCGCGGCGTGCTTGGGGTCGTCGGCCGCGGCGGACATGCCCATCGGAAAGGCCAGGGCTGCCCCCACGCCCCACAGGGCGGCGCCGGCCGTGGCGAGCCAGATGTTGCCGGCGAAGACGAAGAATCCCAGCCCGGCCGCGGCGGCTGCCATGCTGCCGCGCAGCACCGCCACCCGGCCGTACACGTCGATCGCCCGCCCGCCGAAGAAGCGCATGGCCGTCATTGCCAGCACAAAGACCGCGAACAGCAGGGCTCCGGTGGACTGTTCGGCACCGAGGCCGTCCACGGCGGCCTTGGCGATCCAGTCATTGCCCGCGCCTTCGGTCAGGGTGGCGCCCAGGACGACCACACCGATCAGCAGGGTGCGGCCGTCCCGCCAGGCGGACGCGGCCCGCGCCGGCCTTGCTTCGCCGTCGGCAGGAACCGGCGCCGGGATGTGCGGCAGGAAGTAGCGCGGCGCCACCAAAGCGGCCACGACCACCACCGCGGCGATGGCCAGCAGGTGCGCCGGGAGCCCGACGCCGAGCGTGGACAGCCCCGCACCGAGAAGCGCACCCACAAAGGCGCCGCCGCTGAACGCGGCGTGGAACTGCGGCATGATGGTGCGGCCCAGCCGGTGTTCGACGTCGGCCCCCTCAATGTTCTGGGACACGTCCCAGAGGCCGATGCCGATGCCGAAGAAGAAGAGCGACACGGCGGTGCCGAGGATCGAACCGGCGTTGAGGGACAGCGCGATCCCGACACCGGCCGCCGCCGCCAGCAGGCCGGCCGCCCGGACCGTGTTGCCTGTCCCCAGCCGGCCCACCACCCAGCCCGCGGTCGGCAGCGCGATCAGCGAGCCGACGGCGACGCACAGCAGCAGGCTTCCCATCTGCCCGGAGGTGATGTGCAGGGTCTCGGTCACGGCGGGGATGCGCGCGGCCCAGCTGGCGAACACGAGGCCGTTGATCCCGAATATCAGGAAAGTCGCCGCAGCGGCGGCCTTCAGGGCCGGAGCGGTTGCGGTTCTGGTCATAGGGTCACTGCCTCCACGGAGTGTTGTGCGGGCGGGTCAGGGTCTTGCCAGACCAATCAGCGGGCCCGCTCGACGCGTTTTTCGTCCCAGACCGGCTCGGCGGATTCGTAAACCTTGCCGTCGGAACCGAAGACCAGGAAACGGTCGAAGGTGCGGGCGAACCAGCGGTCATGCGTGACGGCGAGGACCGTGCCCTCAAAGTGGTCGATGGCCCGCTCCAGCGCCTCGGCCGAGTGCAGGTCCAGGTTGTCCGTGGGCTCGTCGAGCAGGAGCAGAGTGGCGCCGGAGAGCTGGAGCAGCAGGATCTGGAACCGGGCCTGCTGGCCGCCGGAGAGGGATTCGTACTTCTGCTCGGACTGGGACGCCAGGCCGTAGCCGTCCAGCGCCCCGGCCGCCGCCTCGCGGCCCAGGCCGGAGCGGTGTTCGTCGCCGCGGTGCAGGATTTCCAGCAGGGTCTTGCCGAGCAGGTCGGGCCGGACGTGGGTCTGGGCGAAGAATCCGGGCCGAATCCGGGCGCCGAGCTTCACGGTGCCCTCGTGCGGGACTTCGGCGATTTCCACGTCGGAGACGGGCAGGTGCTCGCGTTCCGGGTCGGTGCCGCCGGTGGCGAGCAGGCGGAGGAAGTGGCTCTTGCCGGAACCGTTGGAGCCGAGTACGCCCACCCGGTCGCCGAACCAGACCTCGGTGGAGAACGGCTTCATCAGCCCGGTCAGCTCCAGCTTCTCGGCCACGATGGCGCGTTTGGCCGTGCGGCCGCCCTTGAGCCGCATCTGCACGTTCTGCTCGATCGGGAGGGCCTCGGGCGGGCCGGCCTCGAGGAATTTCGCCAGCCGGGTCTGTGCTGCGTGGTAGCGGTTGGCCATGTCGGAGCGGAACGCAGCCTTGTTCTTGTACATGTTGACGAGTTCCTTGAGCTTCACGTGCTCCTCGTCCCAGCGTTTGCGCAGCTCCTCGAAGCGGGCGTTCCGGTCCGCGCGCGCTTCGACGTAGGAGCCGAAGCCGCCGCCGTGGATCCAGGCGCCGGCGCCGTTGATGCCCGGCTCCAGGGTCACGATGCGGCCCGCGGCGTTGTTGAGCAGTTCGCGGTCGTGGCTGATGAAGAACACGGTCTTCTTGGACTCGTTGAGCTTGGCTTCGAGCCAGCGCTTGCCCGGGACGTCGAGGTAGTTGTCCGGTTCGTCGAGCAGCAGCAGCTCGTCCGGGCCGGCGAACAGCGCCTCCAGGACCAGCCGCTTCTGTTCGCCGCCGGAGAGGCTCGAGGCGGGCCGGTGCTGCGCGCGGTCGAAGGGCAGCCCGAGGGCGGCCATGCAGACCTCGTCCCAGACGGTTTCGACGTCGTAGCCGCCGGCGTCGCCCCAGTCCACGATTGCCTGCGCATACTTCATCTGGGTGGGTTCGTCGTCGTGCTCCACCATCGCCAGCTCCGCCTCGTCGACGGCGCGGGCAGCGGCGGCCAGCGCGGGCGGCGCGGCGGAAACCAGCAGGTCGCGGACGGTTGAGTCGTCGCGCACCTGGCCGACGAACTGGCGCATGATGCCCATGTTCCCCGAGCGGCCAATGACGCCTTCGTCCGGGACGAGGTCGCCGGAGATAATCCGGAACAGCGTCGTCTTGCCCGTCCCGTTGGGTCCGATCAGGGCTGTCTTGGTGCCGTCCGGGACCTTGAAGGTCACCCCGTTGAGCAGCTGGGTGCCGTCGGAGAGGAAGTAGTCGATGCCGGAAACGTCAATATGAGCCACCCGGCAATCTTCCCACGGCCTTAGCCGGCGGCGGTGAGGAACTCCTTGAGCAGCGGCCCGGAGGTGGTGGCGCCGAGGCCGCCGTCCTCCACGAACACGGCAACGGCGAGGTCACCGTGCACGGCCACGATCCAGGCGTGGGTCTTCGGCGGGTTCTCCTTGCCGAATTCGGCGGTGCCGGTCTTGGCGCCCACCGGCGCGCCGGGCACCGAGGCGAGGAAACCGGCGTGCCCGGAGGTCACGACGGCGCGCATCATGTCCGCCAGGGACGCCGCCTCCGCGGCGGTCACCGGTTTGCCGGCGGACTTCGCCGGCTCGGGCGCGGACTGCGACGGCGACGCCGTCGGACCCGCCGACGGCGTCGGGCTGCCCGTCGCCGCGGCGTTCGGGTTGAGCACGAGCTGCGCCGACACCGGCGCGCCCTTGGCCACCGACCCGGCCATCACGGCGGCGGCCAGGGGGGACATCAACACCTTGCCCTGGCCGATCATGGAGGCGGCGTGTTCCGTTCCCTCCGCCTCACCCGGGACGGAGCCAAGGAAGGCCGCAGCCCCCAGGGACGGGGCCTCCACGGCGACGCCGAGGGAGGTAGCCGCCGACTCCAGCTGGGCCTGGCTGACCTTTTCACGGGCGTTGATGAAGGCGGTGTTGCAAGAGTGCGCGAAGGCGTCGCGCAGGGTCACGGACCCCAGCGAGGAGGCGGGGTAGCCTTCGGCGTTCTTGAAGGTCCGGCCGTCCACGGCGAGGGTGGGCGGGCAGTCCACTTTGGAGTCCGGGGTCATTCCGTTGCGGAACATGGCCAGCGAGTCGACGATTTTGAAGATGGAACCCGGGGCGTACTGCCCCAGCATGGCGGTGTCGTAGCCGTTGCTTCCCGGCCCGGAGGCGGCGGCCAGGACCGCGCCGCTGGAGGGGCGGAGCGCGACGATGGCCGATGCGGGTCCCACGTCGCCCAGCACGTCCTCGGCCAGCTGCTGCAGCCGCGGGTCCAGGGTGGTTTTAAGTGCGGTTCCGGGCTTCATCGGCTCCTGGAACAGGACGCGGCGGCCTTCGTTGGGCTGGGCCCGGCGTTGCTCCGCGGTCAGGCCCTCGGTCTGGGCGAAGACCTGGATGCCGCTGGTGCCGCGGAGCTGCGCGTCGTACTGCTGCTGCAGGCCGCCGGTGCCGGTGGTGTCACCGGCCCGGAGGGCGCCGCCGGATTTTTCGATTTGTTCGGCGCTGGCCTCGGCGACGGTTCCGAGCAGGGCGCGGGCGAAGCTGCGGGTGGGCGCCAGTGGAAGCGAGTCGGCAATGGCCCGCGCCCCGGGGACCGCGGCAAGCTGGGCGTCGGTGATGGTCCGCCCGGCCTGGCGCAGGGTAATGGCGGAGACGAAGGCTTCGGGCCCGGAGGCCGTGACCTGCTTGGTGTAGGCGGCCGGGTCGACGCCCACCAGCCGGGCCAGCTTGTCCGCCGACGCGGACGGATCCGCCGAACCCAGTTGCTGCTTGTCGATGCCGACATGGACCACCGGCCGGTAGGTGACGAGCTTTGCGCCGCCGGCGCCCAGGATCTCGGCCCGCTGCGGGGACTCGGTCGAGGTGCCGAGGACTTCGGTGTCGGCGAGGCCGGGGACCAGCAGTTCCGGGCTCCAGAGAGCCTGCCACTTCCCGTCCGCCTTCTTCAGCTGCGCGGACACGGTGTATTTCCACTCGCCGGCACCGACTTTCCAGCTGTAGTCCAGCGGGACTGTGGCGGTGTCCTTTTCCAAGGTCAGCTCCCCGGCGGTCACCGCCGGTTTTGCCGGGTCGAGCGCTTTGAAAACGGCCTTGAGCCGATCATTTGCCGCACCGGAGTCCGTGCCCTCGAAGGCCACGGCGCCGACGTCCAGCGCGGCGACCGCCGCGGCCAGCTGCTTTGCAGCATCCTGCGCCCCGGACCGGCCGTCATCGCAGGCTACGAGCGAGGTGCCCAGCACCAGACCGACAAGAACTACGGACAGTTTGTGAATTTTCCCCATTGCGCCATTATGCCCCGGGGCCCGGACGGCGGCGGTGTCACGAAGCTGCCCCCTGGCTAGCCGCGGCGGATGATCCGCCGCTGTGCGGCCACGGCGATCGCCGCCGTGCGGTTGTCCACGCCCAGCTTCGCGTAAATGTGCACCAGGTGCGTCTTGACCGTCGCCTCGGAAATGAACAGCTGCCTGGCGATGGCCCGGTTTCCCAGGCCGGTGGCCAGCAGTTCGAGCAGCTGGATCTCCCGGGCGGACAGGGCCGGCTCGGGGTTGCGGATCCGGCCCAGCAGCCGCGCGGCGACCTCCGGTGCCAAGGCCGTCTGGCCGGCGGCGGCAGCGATGACCGCCTGGCGGATCTGCTCCGGCGGCGCGTCCTTGAGCATGTAGCCGCTCGCGCCCGCCTCGACCGCGGCGAGGATGTCGGCGTCGGAATCGAACGTGGTGAGCACCAGCACGGGCGGCGCCGGTGTCCCGGCCTCACCGGCCTTGATCCTGCCGGTCGCGGTGACCCCATCCATGCCGGCGCCCATCTGCAGATCCATGAGCACGACGTCGACCGGTTCGCCGAGGGTGTGCAGCCGCTTCAGAGCGGCCAGGGCCGCGGCGCCGTCGGCGGCTTCCGCTGCGACGGTGATGCCGTCGAAATCGCCCAGCATGGCCCGCAGGCCGGCCCGGACAACCGGGTGGTCATCGACCAGAAGCACACGGATTCCGTTCACAGTTCTTCCTTCCCAAGCGGCAGCCGGATGGCCACCACCGTCCCGTCACCGGGGGCGGACTCCACTTCGAGCGTCCCGGCCAGCGCGGCGACCCGCTCCCGCAGCGACTTCAGCCCGTAGCCGGAGCCGTCGGCCCGGACCCGCACCGCCGCCAGGTCGAACCCGGCGCCGTCGTCGAAAACGTCCATGGCCACCTCGGTGCCCAGAAAGGACAGTGTCACGACGGCGGTGCCGGCGTTCGCGTGGGTCCACACGTTGGCGAGGCTGGCCTGCGCCGCCCGGAGCAGGGTGGTCCGGTACGGGGCGGGGAGCTCCGCCGGGGTCCCATCGACTTCGAGGCGGCAGCGCAGGACGGTGCCGCGCGCGGCCGCCTCCCTTTCGGTGGTTTCGCAGAGCCGGCGCAGGCTGTTTACCAGCGGGCTTTGTTCCAGTTCGGGCGGCTGCAGGCCGCGGACAAAGTTGCGGGCTTCGGCCAGATTGGCCGCCGCCGTGTCCTGGACGGTCCGGAGCCGCGTCCGGGCCAGTTCCGTGTCCCCGGCGTCCAGCGCCCGTTCGGCCGACCGGCCCATCAGCACGATGCTGGAGAATCCCTGGGCCAGGGTGTCGTGGATTTCCCGGGCCAGCCGGGTCCGTTCCGCCAGGGTCCCGGCCTCGTGCTGGCTGCGCGCCAGTTCGGCGCGGGTGCGGCGGAGCTCGTCGGCCGCCCGCCGCTGGTTCTCCGCCTCAAGGTACAGCGCACGGTAGGCCAGGCCGGTGACGACCGCGAACGCCGCCCCGAAGGCGGGGCCAAGCACCATCGGCAGCTGCGGCGCGCTCCCGGCCGGGCCACCGTTGTGGAACCACAACGCCGTGATCACCAGCAGCGTGCTGGCCCCGATCGCCGCCAGTGCCGGACCCCGGGGCAGCAGGTGCAGCTGCAGGAAAAACAGCGGGAAGGCCAGCCAGACGAAGTCCGCGCTGCCCCAGACCAGCAGCAGCCAGAGCAGACAGACCACGCCTAGCCACGACACCGAAAAGCGGCGTGGATCGAAGCGTCCGGGCCGGGCGGAGTGACGCTTCTCGAGCACCGTGCCGGCCAGGTAGACGGCGGCGAGGCACAGGGCCAGGACCAGCTGCAGCCAGCCCGCGCCGTGGACCCCGGCGGCCAGCAGCCGCACCAGCGCCACGAGCAGCAGCACGGCGAATCCCACGTGCAGGCTGACCCGCAGGACCCGCAGGACCACTGCGGCGCCGGTGGAGTCCTCCGCCGCCGCGCCGCTTCTGCCGTCCATGGCTTCAGCCTAGCGCCGGCGTGCGCCCAAAAACCGAGAAATACCCCGGCAGCGCGGCCCCGGCGTTGAGGATCAACCGTTTGGTTGACCGGCGGCTCAACCCGACGGGCGCGGCGGACCATCCGAAGCCCCGATGGCACGGCAGGCCCGCGGCGCGAGAGTGGAAGGGAGCCCAACCACCACCGACAAAGGACACCCATGTTTCTCGCCATCCGCGATATCCGCTTCGCCAAGGGCCGGTTCGCCCTGATGGGCGGCGTCGTCGCCCTCATCACCCTGCTGCTGGTGATGCTCTCCGGACTCACCGCTGGCCTCGGCAACCAGTCGACCTCCGCCATCGCGGCGCTGCCCGCGGACCGGCTGGTCTTCGGCGCCCCCGCCGGCAGCAGTCCCGAGGCCTCCTTCACCGAATCCGAGGTCACCGGCGCGCAGGTGGCCGCGTGGTCGGTCCGTGAGGGCGTCGGAACAGCGGAGGCACTGGGCGTCAGCCAGGGCCGGCTGCAGGCCCTGGGCGACGGGGGAGTCCCTGCCGGCACCGCCAACGTAGCCGTCTTCGGCGCCGGGTCAGGGAGCCGCCTGGCACCGGCGCCGGTGGCTGAGGGCACCGTGGTGGTCGGGGACGCGACCGCCCAGGACCTCGACCTCGCTGTCGGCAGCCGGGTGGCGGTGGGCGGCACCGAACTGGCCGTCTCCGCCGTGGTTCCGGAGCAGTGGTACTCGCACACCGGCGTCGTGTGGACCACCCTGGGCGACTGGCGGAAGCTGGCCCATCTTGCCGGAAGTGACGCGGTCGCGACGGTGGCCGCGGTGAGTTTCGAAGACGGCGCCGGAGTCGACGTCGCGGCGGCCGACCGGGCGGCCGGAACCGTCAGCGCCAGCCGGGAGGGCTCCTTCCAGGCTCTCGGCTCCTACCGCAGCGAGAACGGTTCGCTCCTGCTGATGCAGGCCTTCCTCTACGGCATCTCCGCGCTGGTGATTGTGGCGTTCCTGAC
Source organism: uncultured Arthrobacter sp. (assembly GCF_964021775.1). Classification (GTDB taxonomy): domain Bacteria; phylum Actinomycetota; class Actinomycetes; order Actinomycetales; family Micrococcaceae; genus Arthrobacter. The sequence continues at coordinate 125,726 of NZ_CAXHZI010000004.1, read as the reverse complement.
CGTCTGGACCGTGCAGCGCACACGGGACATTGCCGTACTCAAGGCGATGGGCGGCTCCTCTGACTACGTACTCAAGGACGCCATGGTGCAGGCTGCGGTCGTCCTCGTCGCCGGGGCGGCCGCCGGAGGCACGGCGGGCGTTCTCGGCGGCCTGCTTGCCGCCCGGGCCGCTCCGTTCCTCACCACCCCGCAGACCACCCTGTTGCCGGTAGCCGGGATTGTTGCCCTGGGCCTGGCCGGGGCTGCCCTGGCCGTGCGGGGCATTACGCGCGTCGATCCGCTGCTGGCGCTCGGCGGCAACTGACCAGGCCGCTTGAACTATCAACACTGAACATTCCCTGAAAGGCATATACATGGAATCCGCCCTACAACTCAGTAACGTGACGCTCGAATATCCCGATGGCGACGGAACGCTCCGCGCCCTGGACGACGTGAGCCTGGAACTCCGCCGGGGCGAATTCGTCTCCCTGGTGGGGCCGTCCGGGTCCGGAAAGTCCTCCCTGCTGGCCGTTGCCGCCACCCTGGTCCGGCCCACCTCCGGCTCGGTCCTGGTCACAGGCAAAGAGACCGGTTCCCTCCCGGAGGCCCGGCGGACGGCGCTGCGCCGGGACAGCATCGGGATCATCTTTCAGCAACCGAACCTGCTGCCGTCCCTGACGGCGGTCGAGCAACTCGTCATCGCCGCCCATCTGCGGTCCGAGCCGCTTCGCGAGGCGCGAGGCAAAGCCGCAGCGCTGCTGGGACGCGTTGGCCTCGGGTCCATGCTGGACAAGCGACCGCACCAGCTCTCCGGCGGGCAGCGCCAGCGGGTGAACATTGCAAGGGCGCTGATGGCCAGCCCGGCGGTCCTCCTGGTCGACGAGCCGACGGCGGCGCTGGACTACACGCGGAGCGAGGAGATCGTCCGGCTGCTCCGCCAGGTGACAGACGAGTTCGGTGTGGCCACCCTGATGGTCACGCACGACACCGGGTTGGTGTCCTTTACCGATGCGGTGGCAAGGATGCGCGACGGCCGTCTTTCGGCGGCGGAAACCCTCGTGCCGGCGACCTAGGGGCCGAGGCTGGGGACCGGGAGCCCGAACATGTCTTTTAAGGCATATCTTGCGGCATGGAAGCCTGGCATACCGGTAACCCCCGGCCCGGGCGGGGTCGAAGACGAGCACAGATACACGCCCGAAAGCGGGGTCCGCCACGGCACGGGACTCAGCACCGGCCGCCGGAGCAGGCCGCGCAGGTCCATCACTCCGGCGCTGAAGTCTCCGCCGACGTAGTTCGCGTTGTACTCCCCAAGTTCCGCCGCCGTCGTCACCCGGTAATCGACCACCAGCTCCCGGAACCCCGGTGCGAAGCGTTCCAGCTGGGCCATAACGGCCCCGCCCATGTCCACCGTGGACCCGGCCGGCACGTGGCAGTAGGTCCAGAGGATCTGCCGGCCCGCCGGCGCGCGGGAGGGATCGAACCGGGACGGCTGGGAAACCAGGACGTAGGGCCGCTCCGGGTGCCGGCCGGCGGCGACGAGGCGCTCCGCCTCGGCGGTCTCGGCACGCGTTCCGCCCACGTGCACGGTCCCGGCCCCGGCGAGTTCCGGAGCCGTCCACGGCACCGGGCCGGACAGAATGAAATCAACCTTGCAGGCGCCGTTGCCGAAGCGGAACGACTCGAGTGCGCGGGTGTAGCCGGCCGGAAGGCGGCCGCCGGCGATCCGCAGCAGTCCGGGCGGCGCCACGTCCAGCAGGGTGGCCCGGACCGGCGGAAGGTCGGCCAACGAGTCAATCCGCACCCCGGTCTGCACCACGCCGCCGTGGGCTTCGATGTCCGCCACCATCGCCCTGGCGATCGCGGCGGAGCCGCCCACCGGGATGGGCCAGCCGCCGGCGTGCCCGAGGGCCCCCAGCATCAGGCCCGCCCCTGCGGCGGGCAGCGTCGGCAGCGGGGCCACGGCGTGCGCGGCCACCCCGGTCAGCAGGGCCGGGGCCAGTTCCTCCCGGAACCTCGCGCCCCACAACCGGGTGCCCTGCTCCAAGGTCCGCAGCCCGAAGATGGCGGCCGCCAGCGGCCGCCGCGGCACCCGGAGCAGCTGGTTCAAGGTCAGGTCGGCAACGCCCTCCATCCGGTCCACCAGGGGCGACATGAGCCGGCGGTAGGCGTCGCCGTCGCGCCCCAGGGCCGCGGCTGTGCGCTCCAGCGAGCGGTAGCCCAGCGCCGCCCGGCCGCCATCCAGCGGGGCACCGTGGGAGAGTTCGGGGACCTCCAGCCGGATCCGCCGGGACAGCCCGAACTCCCGGAAAAAGGGTGACGCCAGGACCATCGGGTGCACCGCTGAGCACACGTCGTGGAGGTATCCCGGCTCGATCAGCTCCGTGGTCCGCAGGCCCCCGCCCGCGGACCCGGCCGCCTCGTAAACGTGCACCGCCAGCCCGGCCCTGGCCATGGTCACCGCAGCCGCCAGCCCGTTCGGACCGGACCCGACGACGGCTACATCAGGCACGGGAATCGATCCCCGTGTGGACGCGCCGCCATGGCAGCACAGAAGCTGCCGGCCGCCGCAGGTTCAGCCGCAACCAGTCCGCGGCGCCGTCGAACGGGCCACCGTGCGGGTCGTCCACACCGCCCCGGCGTACAACGTCGTAGCCCGGGGCGCAGATGTCCCACACCACACGCGCCATCAGATAGCCGGTGGCGAGCATGTGGGCCACGACGGCGAGGACGTAGTAGGGCATGTCGATGTTGTGCTGGGTGGGACCTCCGCTGGTCACCTGGCCGAGGTACATCCAGATGGCCGCCCAGTGCAGGCCCTCAATGGCCTGCCAGAGAAGGAAGTCCCGCCACCTGGGCCGGGCCAGGGCCAGCAGCGGGATCAGCCAGATCACGAACTGCGGCGAATACACCTTGTTGGTGAGGATAAAGGCGGCCACGATCAGGAACGCCAGCTGGGCGAGCCGCGGCCTCCGCGGTGCCGCGAGGGTGAGGGCGGCGATCAGCACGCAGGCCAGCAGGAAAAGGTTCAGGGCCAGGCCGTTGATCACCTCGGCTTCCAGCGGCTTCCAGCCCAGCCGGCCGGCAACGAGGTTGTACGCGAACCAAGGGGAGCTGTAGCCCGCCGGGCGTGACTCGGTGAACTGGTAGAAGTACTTCCAGCCGGCCGGGTCGCCGGTGGCTGCCGGGAGGTTCACGGCCAGCCAGGTCGCGGCGGCGGCGCCGGCGGTGACCAGGAAGGTGCGGATCTTGCCGGTCCGGAGGGCCAGGACCAGGACTGCGCCGAGGATAAGCAGCGGGTAGAGCTTGGTCGCGGTGCCGAGGCCGATGAACAGGCCCGCGAGGAGCAGCTTGTTCCTCGAGAAGAAATACATCCCCAGGGCCAGCAGCGCGACGGCCCACATGTCCCAGTTGATGAAGCCGGCGAGGACGATGCCCGGGGCGAGGGCCACCATGGCGGCGTCCCAGGACCGGCGGCGCGCGGTCCGCGCGGTGGCCAGCACGGTGACGATCCAGACCGCGGCGACCAGGGTGGCGTTGACGTCGAAATAGGCCAGGACGCGGGCGTTGCTCACGCCGTGCCCGGGGACCAGCAGCGCCGTGGCACCGGCGATGAGACCCATCAGGACGGGGTACTCGAAGAAGCTGCCCGCGGTGAGGAACGGGAAGGCGCCGTCGCCCAGGCCGCGGTTCCTGAACAGTTCAGGAAAGTCCGAGTAGCAGGTGGCATAGAACTGACCGGGGGACTCCCAGCCCTTGCTGCGGCAGTAGTTCTTCAGCAGGATCCCCATCAGGGCAGCCAGGACAGTAAGCAGGACCAGGACCCGTTCCACCGTGAAGAATCCGGGGGAGACGATGCCGGGGGCGGTGCGGCGGCCCAGCGGGCCCCCGACGAGTTCGGTGAAATTCCGCAGCAGCAGGTCGCTGCGGCTTGGCACTACCAGTCGGGTCCGCTTGCGGTTCTCCGGCGGCATTGTCTCCTGCATGCCTTGAGCTTACCGGGGCCGCAGCGCTCCGCGGTGGCGGGCCCCAGGGGAAGGTGACAGGGGACGGGGACAGAGGGCGGGGACCGGCGGAAGGCGCGGTGGTGAGGGGCGGTTAAAACAAGCAGCCCACGCGTTGCCGCGTGGGCTGCTTGGGGATCGGTTCCAATGGTCCTCATCAGTTCCTCCTTCGCTGGGCATGAATTCCGCCGTGGCCTGGACCGAGGCGCCGCCGCGTCAGCGGAGGAGTCCCATCTGGTGCATGGCAAGGAAGATGTCTTCGCGCCGCTGCTCAAGCAGCTGGGCGTTGAAGCGCGTCTTGTCCTTGCGCACGGGCTGTGAGTTGAAGATCAGCACGTCCTGTAGTTTCCGGATCATGGTGGTCACCTCCCCTCGGGGGTGCTGGAAGGAACGGTGGTTTCGGAGGCCCCGCCGGGTGGCGGTGCGGCTAATGGGGCTCGGAGCAAGAGTCACAAGGGACCTTTCGTAGTTGTGGAAATGAAAAGTAATTGGGTACGACAATTAGGGCCCCTGAAAATGAATGAATAAAGCCCTAATTAGGCATGGAAATGCCCGGTGCTAATCGGGTGGTGATGAAAAGGCAAAAAATGGCCCCGGACGCGTCGCGCCGCAACCCCAACAAGAAGCTGGGTTCCGAACTATGGGGGTACTGCGCAACCGCGTGGTTCCGCTGGGTCAGACGTTCCGTGATGGTTGCCCTGCGGGACAACCTGGCAATCTTCCGGTTCCGGCGTCAGGCCGGGAGCGGAGGAGCTATCAGGCGGACAGTCCGACGTTCGGGCGCGCGGCAGCGACGGAGGCCGGGTTTGCGGTGAGGGTGTACATCCATCCGCTAGTCAAAGTAATCATTTTTCCCAACCTCCTTTTCTGTTCTGCCGTGGCTCCGGCTGACTGGCCGGGTGACGCGCGCCGTGACCCCGGCAGGTCGCTCTGGGGTCAGAAATAAAAATACACCATGAATGCGGCGGCTGGCCACCGAATTCATAAACTTTTGCCGAAAAACTTTCCGCAGCGGTATTTAGGCGGTGTTTATAGGCCCCAACGCACGACGGCGGGGGTCTTCTTGTCCCAGCCGAGCGTGCATACTTTCGCGGTGCCGAGCACGAAGTGGCGGCCTTCGTGGGCGTCGAGCCCAAGCCACCGGGCGGTGAGGATGCGGGAGAAATGGCCGTGCGCCACGATCAGGACGTTGTCCAGGCCTGACTCGAGGACCCGGGCCACGATTTTATCGGCGCGGGCGGCAACGTCGTCGAGGGCTTCCCCGTTGGGCACGCCGTGGGTCCAGATCAGGTAGTCGGGGTTGTCCTTGCGGATCAGGTCCGAACTGATGCCCTCGTACTCGCCGTAATCCCATTCCACCGCCAGGGGTTCCTGTTGCGCGTCGGGGAAGCCGGCCAACTCCGCGGTCCGGCGTGCCCGGCGCAGCGGGGAGGTCAGCACGAGGTCGAAGTCGACGGCGTCGAGTACCTTCCGTGCCTCCACAGCCTGCTGCTCGCCTTCCACCGTGAGCGGCAGGTCGGTCAGGCCGGTGTACTGGCCGCTCTTGGACCATTCCGTTTCACCGTGGCGCAGGATCCAGAGCTGGGGACGGGGACCGTTGGAAGGTGCAATCACTTAGGACTCCTCAGTTGGGGAAACGTCAACGGCGGCGGCTTCCGGCTGCGCCGCCCACCATTCGTGCAGCTTGGCCTCGGCCACGGCTGGCTCCAGCGGTCCGTGTTCCATCCGCTCTTCCAGCAGGAACTTGTAGGCCCGCCCCACCACCGGACCGGGTTTGAGCCCCAGCAACGCCATGATCCGGCCGCCGTCGAGGTCGGGGCGGACGGCGTCGAGCGACTCCTGCTCGCGCAGCGCAGCGATCCGCGCCTCGAGGTCGTCATAGGCAAAGGCGAGGCGCTCAGCCTTGCGCTGGTTGCGGGTGGTCACGTCCGAGCGGGTCAGCCGGTGCAGGCGCTCCAGCAGCGGCCCGGCGTCGGTGACGTAGCGGCGGACCGCCGAGTCGCTCCAGCCCGCGTCGCCGTAGCCGTAAAAGCGCATGTGCAGCTCCACCAGCTTGGCCACGGCCTTGATCGTGTCATTGTCGAAGCGGAGCGCCTTCATCCGCTTCGATGTGAGCTTGGAGCCCACCATGTCGTGGTGGCGGAAGCTCACCGCGCCGCCGGGCTCGAAGCGGCGCGTGGCGGGCTTGCCGACGTCGTGCATCAGGGCAGCGAACCGCAGCACAAAGTCCGGCCCGGGCACCGGGCCGTCCGCGTCGGTTTCCAGCGCGGCGGCCTGTTCCAGGACCTGCAGCGAGTGCTGGTAGACGTCCTTGTGGCGGTGGTGCTCGTCGGACTCAAGGCGCAGGGCGGACACTTCGGGCAGCACGAACTCGGCAAGCCCCGTCTCGACCAGGAGGTCCACACCGGTCCGGGGCCGGACGGCGCAGATCAGCTTGACCAGTTCGTCGCGCACACGCTCGGCGGAGATGATCTTGATCCGCTCGGCCATTTTCGTCATGGCCTGGCGCACGTCCGGGTGCACCGACACGCCCAGCTGGGAAGCGAAGCGCGCTGCGCGCATCATCCGCAGCGGATCGTCGGAGAAAGAGTCCTCCGGGGAGCCGGGGGTGGCGAGCGTGGACGAGTGCAGGTCCCGGACGCCGCCGAACGGGTCCACCAGTTCCAACGCCGGCAGCCGCAGGGCCATGGCGTTAATCGTGAAGTCCCGGCGTAGCAGATCATCGGTGAGCGAGGTTCCGAACGCCACGACGGGCTTGCGTGATTCCGGATCGTAGGCCTCGGCCCGGTAGGTGGTGATCTCGATCTGGAACCCGGCCTTGCGCATGCCGATCGTTCCGAAGGCGCGCCCGATCTCCCAGTAGTTGTCGGCCCATTTTTTGATCAGTGCCACCGTCTGGTCCGGCGTCGCGTCGGTGGTGAAGTCCAGGTCCGGCGATACCCGGCCGAGGAAGAGGTCACGCACCGGTCCGCCGACGAGCGAGAGTTCATGACCGGCGTCGACGAAGCGCTGCCCAAGCTCGAGGACCACCGGGTCTACCTGGAAGTCGACGGTGTGGGAGTCAGTCTGGTGATGTGCGTGCGCCATAGTCTCTTAAGCTTGTCAGAAATCCCGGCCAGCACCACACCATGGCGGTGCACGGACCGCCGGTGCCCGCGGCGCGGAGGGGAAGGGCCGCCGATCCAGTTTTCCGCCCGGCCACTTTCCTGTCATGTTTAGGTCATCAAGTCCGGGCAAGAGTCGTTAGAGTGGACTTCATGGCCCATCCCGTACCGAGCGCTCCCGGCAGGAGGACAAACGCACCGTTGCCCTCGGCAATCGGTGCCAACGTCGCGCCCGCGCAGCACCCGGGACAGGCGTCGCTGCCGACCGTCGAGGAAGTCTCCGCCGGCGGCGTGGTGGTGGATACCTCCGACGCCGAACTGCGGGTCGCCATCATTGCCCGCCTCAACCGGGGCGGACGCCTTGAGTGGTGCCTGCCCAAAGGCCACCCGGAAGGCAAGGAAAGCAACGAGGAAGCCGCCGTCCGTGAAATCGCGGAGGAAACCGGGATCGAAGGCAAGATCCTCGCGCCGCTTGGCAGCATCGATTACTGGTTCACCGTCAGCGGACACCGCGTCCATAAGACCGTCCACCACTATCTTCTGCAGTCCACCGGCGGGGAACTGACCATCGAGAATGACCCGGACCAGGAAGCGGTGGACGTCGCCTGGGTGCCCATCCACGAACTCGCCCGCAAGCTCTCCTTCCCGAATGAGCGCCGCATCGCGGACCTTGCCCGGGAAGTCCTGCCCGAACACCGCTGAGGCCGCCGCCGGCGGTGCCCGGCAGGCGGTCCGCGCCGTCGGACTCCGCGCCGTCCCGCTGCCCGGATGGCGCACAAAGTCGCGCCCGGGTGAGACGATGAAGATAATGTCTGCCGCCAAGCCCCGATCAGCAAAGCCCGCCCCCTCCGGGAACGACGACCCCCAGGACGCCCATTCCGGAGAGGCGCGTTCCAGCGCCGTCATGGCCGCCGGAACCCTGGTGTCGCGCTTCCTGGGCTTCGGAAAAACCTGGATGCTGGGAGCCGCCCTGGGCCTCGGCTCCACGGTGACAGACACCTTCATCAACGCCAACAACCTGCCGAACCTGATCTTCCTGCTGGTGGCCGGCGGCGTGTTCAATGCCGTTCTGGTGCCCCAGATCATCAAGGCCAGCAAGGCACCGGACCGTGGCGCGGATTACATCAGCCGGCTGCTGACCCTGGCCGTTGTCGTGCTGCTCTCACTCACCCTGCTGGTGACCCTGCTGGCGCCCTGGGTGATCGAATTGACCACGCAGGGCTATTCGCCGGCGCAGAAATCGCTGGCCGTGGCCTTTGCATTCTGGTGCCTGCCGCAGATCTTCTTCTACGGCCTGTACGCCCTGCTCACCCAGGTCCTGAACGCGAACGGCGCCTTCGGGCCGGCCATGTGGGCACCCATCCTGAACAATATTGTCGCGATTGCCGGCCTGGGCATGTTCATCGGAATCCTGGGCGCCAACGCCAGCAACCCGCACACGCTCGACAACTGGGGCTCATTCCAGACCTTCCTGGTGGCGGGGTTCTCTACGATCGGGGTGGTGGCGCAGACGGCCATCCTGCTGGTTCCGGTCTTCCGGCTGCGGCTGGGCCTGCGCCCGCGGTTCGGCTGGCGCGGGGTGGGCCTGGGGCAGGCGGCGAAGCTGAGCGTGTGGACCCTGGCCACCGCTGCCGTGGGGCAGCTGGCATTCCTCTACGTCATGCGCATCGCCACGATCCCTGGGGCCGAGCGCCTCCGGCTCGAACGCGCAGGAGAGCACGCCGCGGCGGCCACCCTGCCCGGCAACGCCGTGCTGGAAGTGGCCAGCCAGCTGTACCTGCTCCCGCACTCCATCATTGCCCTGTCGCTGGCCACCGTGCTGTTTAACCGTATGACCCGTGCCTCCCAGGACGGCAACCGGGCCGAGCTGCGCAGGGCGCTGTCGCACGGCCTGCGCACCATGGCCGTCGCCACGGTATTCGGTGCCCTGGCGCTCTTCGCCCTCGCGGGACCGCTGGGCATGTTCTTCTCGGGCGGGCAAAAGCAAGACGGCGTGATGCTCGCCCAGACGCTGACCATCCTGGCGTTGAGCACACCGTTCATGAGCGCGAATTTCATGATGTCCAGGGTTTTCTATGCCAACGAGGATGCCCGGACCCCCTTCTTCATCCAGCTGGTGCTGGCTTTCGTCAACGTGGTGGCGGCCTTCTTCATCCAGTTCCTTCCCTTTGACCAGATCATCTTCGCGATCGCGATTCTTTACACCGGCGGCAACATCCTCTCCGTGATGGTCAGTGCGTTCTTCCTCCGCCGCCTGCTCGGCCACCTGGACGGGCCGCGCGTGGCCAGCTCCTACATCCGGATGGGTTACGCGGCGCTCGGTTCGGCCGTGGCCGGCGCCGGCGCACTATGGCTGATGGGCAGCTACCAGTCCGACGGCTTCGCCTGGAGCAGCCGTCCCGCCGCCCTGGTGACGGTCGTCGTCGTCGGGCCCGTGATGCTCGCCATCTACCTGGTCCTGCTGAAGGTCCTCCGGGTTACCGAACTCCAGGACCTGCTCCAGCCGCTGCTGGGACGCCTGCGCCGCACCCCCGCCGCCCCGGGGCCGGAAGCCGCTCCCGGAGCCGGCGGCGCTGACGCTGCCGCTCCCGAGGTTCAGGCAGCGGCCCGCCCGACGCCGGAGCGCGCCACCACGTCGGTGGACACCGGCCTGATTCCCCGCATCTCTGGCGAGTTCGACGCCGCTTCCTTCCGTGCGGGCCCGGACCTGGGCCGGCAGGACGCCCAGGGCTGGGCGGCCGACGGCGGGTACCTCCCCGAAGAGGAGCTGCCCGGCACCGCTCAGGGCAGCCAGGGCCGCGGCGAGATTCCGTTGCCGGGGCGCCGGACGTACCAGGGCCAGGCCGGCCACAATCCTTACTTCCCGTTCGACCGCCGCAGGAAAAAATGACGTGCGTCCGGTTCGCGATGCCTTAGGTCACGTGGCGCAGAGACTGCATCAGCTAGGATCGAAGACTAACAAGGGGAGTTGCAGACCAGGGGTCAACCGGCTTTACCGGGGGCCTTGAGTGACTGACGAAGTCATCGAGGCCGGCAGTTCCCGGACAGCCTAGGAGGAGCCCGTGTCCCACCCGATCGATGTCGGATCAGTACTTGGCGGCCGGTACAAGGTCACAGCCACTGTACTGACCTCGCATGACCAGGATCTGGTGCTGGACGGAGTGGACCAGGTTCTGAACCGGCCGGTGAGCATCCTTGTAGCCGGTCCGGGCAACGCCGACCAGGTGGCGCAGAGCGCCCGCGAGGTGGCCACCGGCGAGCGGCCCGGGCATGTCCAGATCCTCGACCTGGGGGTCAGCGACGCCGCCACCTACCTCATCACCAACCACACTTCAGCCGCAGACCTGCTGGACCTTGTGGTGAGTTCCAACCCGCCCTACGTCGAACCGTTCTTCACCGACACACTGGGCAGTGAGATCTTCGGACAACCGCGGTCGAATGAGCCTGAGACCTATGACGGACTCTACGACGACGAGGAAGTCGACGCAGGCTACATCAACTATGGAGAGCACCAGCGTCAGGCCGGGCAGCAGCCCCCGACGCCGTCGGCACCCGCGCAGCGCGCCGCCCCGGCTCCGGCTCCGGTCGCGCCGGCCGCGGGCGCCCGCGGTACCGGCGCAGCAGCAGCCGGGGTAGCAGCGGGAGCGGCAGGGGTCGCCGCGGTGAACGCTGCGAAATCCCCGAATACCGCGCCGCAGGAAGCTGCGGTGCAGCCAACGGCAGCCCAGCCGGTCCAGCCCGCACAGCCTGTCCCGCCTGCACCGAAGACACCACCGGCGGATACGACCCCAAAGGTTTCCCGCTGGGAAGACGACGACTACGACGATGCCGAGCCGGATGAACGGACAACAGCGCTGGAAGCAGCAGCCCTCTCCGGCTCCGGTGCCGACCGGGCTGCGCGCAGCTTCCCGGCTTCCGCCAAGCAGACTCCGTCAGATGACCGCTACAACGACGACGAGGACGACGACGAGACACCCCGTCGCGAGCCCCGTTCCATGCGCTGGCTTGTCGGCGCCTTGCTGGCGGCCGTCCTGGTCATCGGCCTCATCTTTGCCGTAACCAACCTTGGCGGGCTTTTCAAGGGCAGTACACCCGAGGCCGGCAAGTCCACGGCTCCCGCAGCGAGCACGCAGGCGCAGTCCGCAACGCCCTCGGCCAGCGAAAGCGCACCGCCGGCCGCCGTGCCGCCGGCTATCGAATCGGTCAGCCGGATCGGTAACTTCGACTTCGCCGCAACCTATGACGGGGACCTGGTCAAGACCTTCGACGGCAACGCCGCCAGCTACTGGTCCGACATGGAATTTGCGAACGACGCCTGGGGCGGTTTCGCCCCTGACGGCGTTCCGCTGGTCGTCAAACTGAAGGCCCCGGCCCAAATCTCCTCGGTGACGCTGAGCCAGCTCGGCGCCTCAGGCGGCAATATCAGCGTCTTCACCAACAACCAGCCCTCGCTTGATGGCGCCAAACAGGTGGGCAGTAACAGCTTCACCTCGCCGGAGCTCACCATGCCGCTGCAGGAACCGGTCACGGCGCAGTACGTGATTGTTTCCATCAAGAGCCTGCCGAAACTGGCCGCCCCCAAGACCCGGTACGGCTACGGTCTCCGCCTGGCTGAGATCAAGATCCAGTAGGAGCTGCCGCGGCCGCGCATCCCTGCCCTAGCGCCGGGCCGGGCGGAATATTCAGCTACCCACCATAGTTGTGCCATGTGGCCGGCCACCCTGGCGGGCGCATCGATAAAGGAAGAGGTTCACCGTTCAGTGACCAACGCAGAAAACACCGCGTCCGAAGTACGTGATGTCATCATCGTCGGCTCCGGACCGGCGGGCTACACGGCCGCGGTGTACACGGCACGCGCCAACCTGAAACCGCTGCTCCTGGCCGGGTCCGTTACCGCCGGCGGTGAACTGATGAACACCACCGACGTCGAAAACTACCCGGGTTTCCCGGACGGCATCATGGGTCCGGACCTCATGGAGAACTTCGAGAAGCAGGCCGCGCGCTTTGGTACCGAGATCCAGTTTGAGGACGTCACCGAACTGGATCTCGACGGCGACATCAAGACCGTCACGATTGCTACGGGAGAGACCTTCCAGGCACGGTCCATTATCCTGTCGACCGGTTCCGCCTACCGCGAGCTCGGCCTGCCCAACGAAAAGCGCCTTTCCGGCCACGGCGTGAGCTGGTGTGCAACCTGCGACGGTTTCTTCTTCAAGGATCAGGACATCGCCGTGGTTGGCGGCGGCGACTCGGCGATGGAAGAGGCACTGTTCCTCACCAAGTTCGCAAAGTCGGTCACCGTGGTGCACCGCCGCGACACCCTGCGTGCCTCCAAGATCATGGCCGACCGCGCCCTGGCCCACGAGAAGATCAACTTCATCTGGAACAGCGGTGTGGAGGACGTGCTCGGCGGCGACAAGGTCACCGGGCTCCGGTTGAAGAACCTGCTTGACGGCACCGAAACGGAACTCGCCGTGACCGGCGTGTTCGTCGCGATCGGAAACGATCCCCGCACCGACCTCATCAAGGGCAAGCTGGACCTTTCGCCCGTAGGCACCATCGCCGTCGACGGCCGCACCTCCAAAACCAGCGTCCGGGGCGTCTTCGCCGCCGGCGACGTGATCGACCCGACCTACCGCCAGGCCATCACGGCTTCGGGATCCGGCTGTGTCGCAGCCCTCGACGTCGAGCACTACCTCGCTGACCTCCACGCCTAATCAGCGCGCGGCAATCACCCAAGAGAGAGACAAGGTTATGAGCAACGCTAAAGATGTAACAGACGCCAGCTTCAGCACCGACGTGCTGGGAGCCGACAAGCCCGTCATCGTCGATTTCTGGGCCGAATGGTGCGGACCCTGCCGCAAGCTCAGCCCGATCCTCGACGAGATCTCCGTTGAGTACGGCGAAAAGGTCAACGTCGTCAAGGTCAACGTTGATGACAACCCGGCGATCGCTGCCGAATACGGCATAACCTCCATCCCCGCCGTTTACCTGTTCCAGGGCGGCGAAGTGAAGGGCACCGTCATTGGCGCCCGGCCAAAGCAGTTCTTCGAAAAGGAATTCGCGGACTTCCTGTCCTAACCTGCTCCCGCGCTGGCCCCGCGCTGGCCGGTTGATCCGGCCGAAGGGTCCGCAGCCGGGCGGTGGCCCCCACTTCTAGAGTGAGGGCCACCGCCTTTTTTTGGCCCTCCTGCGTGGCTGAAGAGATCCGGGCGCGTCCCGGTGCGGGCCCCGGGGACGCAGAACCTTGTGGGCTGCATTTGCTGGCCGGCCGACGCGCCGGGGCGGCGTGCCGCCTGCGGCCGCTGGCCGCTGGCCAGAGTCAAACCGGAGCTGGCGCATTGACGGGGATGAAACCTAAAGTCGTTAATTGAGCTGCGTGAATTCGATGGAATTGGACACGACGACACCTACAGCGTCCGGCACACGGCAGTAGGCGGACACCAGCCTTCGATGAGCTCAGATTGCTAGGAATCACCGGCCGTTGAGCAAAAAACCTGCTGATCGCAGCGTGATCCAGGGGCACCCGCGGGGCTGGCGGCGCGCCAAGAGAGGCCTCCCACCCAGTGTGTGAGAAGGGCCGGCGGGTTGGCGCGGTAGGCCGCGCATCGCTGGGCCGGAACGGCTTGAACGCGGCGGGCGACCTAGGTTCGCCGACGCTAGTAGGCCGGATCTCATCTAACCAAGCTTCCGGCGGAGTTAGATCCTGCAATAGGCCGGTCCTCCTCCGCTTGCTTCGTCACTACCATCAGACCTCCCGCGCTAGGCGTCCCAGCGGGTGCATGTTTCACGTGAAACCGGAGGGCCCGCTTGGGGACCGTGTTCTCCTAAGATCCCGGTCCAAAATCCCCCTGGGATGCTGCCTTCGTTCGTATGTTTCCTCGCACCGTCCTCAACACAGTCATTCTCGGTACGTACCTAGGGGACAGTTGGCAATGTTTCACGTGAAACCTTGATTGGCGGGCCGTCAGGAACTCCATACCCGCTTTGCGCGCTGGCCCGGGTTCAGAACAGATTCCTCGTGCGCGCTGGGCCGTGTCTCCGCACTTTACCGCAGGAAGACAGGAGTTCGGCGCCGCGGACAAGCCGATCGTCGCGATTTCGGCCGTCCTCTGGAAGCGGCCGTCGATCATGACCTAGGTGGGCGGATCCAGACCGTGCGCGGGGCCCTCCGAGAACGTCTCTGAGAAGCCACAGGTACTAGCCCCCCGATCGCGGTGCGGCTCTGAAGTGGTTCTACCGCCGCGCTAAGGCTCGTCGAACCCCCGAAGTGCAGCTGCCCAGACTAGAACGGTGATAAATGATCCTCGGACAAAGTGGGTTGGGCGCCCGCCCAGGGTCATGTTTCACGTGAAACGCTCACCGGACAGCGGTTAACATGGATATCGCAGCGGAGCCATCGATCAAAGTGGCTGACGCGCGGGTTCACTGTTCATACCGATAGACAGCTATCAAAAGGACGATCAGCTCGAGGACCAGCGGCGTCGGCACACACCGCGGGCCATCGACGCGCACGCCCACACCGAGCCAGATCGACGCTGACCCCCTCGCGGGGGTGGCCTCAACGCGCGTATCCGCGCAGGGCCAGTCCTTACAGGGCCACACCGGCTGAGCCCCTTCGTGGGGTGCACTCAACGCGTGTATCCGCACGGCCAGAGCGCCTGAGCAATTTCGCGGGTGCCCTCTGCACTTCCGCTTGGTGGAGGACCACAAGCGGGTTGAGCTCGAATCCTAAGGAAAGAGGGGAGCCCGCCATTCGAGGACCTGGCGGTCCGCACCGCGCCACAGACAAAACCCAGCTCTCGTCGAATGGCGGACCGCGTATCGTCTTGTTTCACGTGAAACATAAAACCAGCGCGAGGAACTGCAATCAGTGAGTGCGCGGAGTACGCACTGTGGCAAATTTGCACGGTGCTGAACGGCCCTTAGCCTTGGGAAGCCGCGCCGCTTAGTTTACCCAAATGCCTCGCTCAGGCGGCCTACACCTTGTGGAACCTTCCACGGCGGAGCCGAGAAATCAATGCGGGTTGAGGAGTCGGCAGGGGATCATGCCGCGACAATAGGAGCGAGAAGGGCAGAGAGAACAGCTCAGGCGGCCTCTGAACTGAACCTATGTCAGTCAGCCCGGGGACAACCCACGCAGTCGCAGGTCACGTCGCAACCGGTTCTTGCGTCTGGCATGCTGGCGTTCTGGTGGCAGTGATGCGCTGTCCTTCTGCCACAGCGGCCTGCCTATCCAGGGCCCGCAGCTGCCGGCCTATCCAGAACAAGCGGGCGACCTCGCCAACACGGGATCGGGTCCCAGCCTCTTGCTTGGACCAGATGCGTGACACACGTCTGCTCGGCCCAAATCTTCAAACAACCCCTGGCAATCTCGGCAGGACTCACGACCCTGCGGGCGCCAAATCGCGGCAGTTCCACGTCCGGATACCGCCGGATAACCCTGCAGTTATCGGCGCAGCTCAGCGCAGGAGTCCGCAGGAACCACAACGCCCTGATGTCCGGAGGTCCCTTCAGCAGCAGGCACTGCTGCCGTACGGAGGTCCCAAGGGCAGCGTGTCCTGCTACTTCCGCTTGCGCGTTCAGAACCGCCACAACGCAGGTGACCCGGTGGCCCCCCTGGTACTCCGCCGGCACGGGTCGGATCTACCCCTCCCACCGAAAGCAAGGCATGCAGTGTTGTTTTGGTCGGGCTGACCTGGGGCACCTCCTCGTCTCCTGCCACCACCTCGACAACCCTTCCACCGCGGAGGTGCCCAGCCTTCGAGCGCCATCCGGGCGGCCCCATACACGTGACCCACCGCCATACAGCTCCACGCCAAACTCCCCAGCTGCATCATCGCTGGACAGAGCGTATGGGTCGGTCACGACAACGGGGTCGGACAAAACTATCTGACTTGTTCTGCGGTGGGGTGTGTGAAAGCACGGCATAAAATCCGCACACGGGTTCGGGCGCTGATTCTCATTACTCGTGAGCGACCCCCTCTGCCGTATGACGTCAGCCCGACTCTACTTCCACGACGGCGGGGAAGGGGCCCTTAAGTGGAAGGAGTAACCAGTTCACTGGCCCGGCGGGCCGTGGTTTGCCGATAGTTATACACATAGTTATCCACATGCCACTGAGATATTACGCACAGCTCTATCCACAGGTCTTACGCTGCAGATACCCCGCCTCAGCGGAGTGCCAACGATCGTTGTCTTAGGATCCGCAAATCCGACGTCCGACCTCTATTAGAGCGTCCATAGGGCGGGGACGCTCAGCCCGCCTAGATCATCCGAAATTTAACCACAGGACGGGGATTTTGGACGCACAGCCGGGTGTATGATTCGTCGTCGCAAACTCTTCTCACCGTTTCACGTGAAACATAACTTACCCAGCTCTGGGTCCAGCCCTACCTGGCTTCAGCGACCCACAATGCCCCTAGGGGCCGGCGCGCCTGAGCCGCAGCAGGTCCGGACTAATCCACAAAGTTATCCACAGGGATATCCACCGGCTTATCCCATCCAATCGTTCGTGTGCCGGTCGCCGTGAAGACCTACCTAGTGACCCCGATGCCTGGCCGTTAAACGGGGGGCGGCCAACAAATGCAGCGAAGCGCGAGACCATAGCCAGCTCCACCACAGAGTTCGGACCCGCTTAGAAGCCCATAGCCTGCGCAGCAACTGCGAGCCAGGAGTTCCTCCTAGGTTCCCAAAAGTAGAAGCTCCCAACCAGGTGGATGGGGCCCTCTCGGGTCGGACAAGCCAAGGACTGGCGGAACATCAGCTGGGGCCGAACAAGGCGCGCGGAAGGCGTCACAGTCATCGGTCGCTCATCCGACTGCGGGCTGCATCAACGCCATCGATTCAGGGACGAACACCCAGCCAAGTGGCCAGGAACGTGTCTGCCCGAGAACCTTCTCCGGGGGAGCGGGCCCAAAGTCGCGTCACCCTTCGTGAAGAATGGTTGAGCCTCCCGAGCTGCCACGGAGTGCCAAGCGATATCGCCGTAACACTGATCTAGGGGCAACCCTCCCACTGACAGTTAGCTGTGAGACCAGTACGTTACAGAGGACGCTGACCTGTCCATCACACCCATCAAACGCTAGGTGTCGGATCACCACGGCATAGAAGTCCATCCGCCTGCTGATCACCATGGCACCGCTACTATGCGTCTACTTGCCGCGAATCCAGCAGCCCCAGCTGTTCGCCAGCTCACAGCTCGATCAGCATCTTGGGCAATTTCCTGCGGCTCCTGCTGGTCGCATGTTCAGTTCGAGTCACAGCGCCATGAGTCTCAACTACTCGCTCCGCTCAAGCGCCACAGCGCCCTAGACGCCGTCCGCTGGCATCTAGGCGCGAACAGCAGAAAGAAGAGGGGAGACTGCGCAGCACTGCTGGTGATCCCTAGAGCGGCCGAGACGGCGTAAGGACTGACAGGAAGTTAGTTGAACTCGAGAAGCGCAGGGCCGTCACCTACCCGCCGGCGGTGATGTAGTGACCATGCCCGTCCTCACGAGTCTTCCGCTTGTCACTGCCTCGGACACTCAGCGGACTCCAGCAATAACTGACCACACCGCGCCTTGTTTCACGTGAAACATCTCGGAAAAGCTGACACTGACAAGGGGCTAGACTTCCATCGGAGCCCACGATGAGGTTCCATCAGGCATGCTGCGGACTGGCGCGCCCCACCCCCTCACCAGCATCGCCCTGATCTCGGGACTGTACGGCCTAACCCGCTCAAGAGTGACCCGGTCATAGGAACTGACTGGACTCTTCGGTAGCCCCAGGAAAGTCCGCCTCTTGCGGTAGTTCCCCTCGTGGCGTGCAACAGCGGCCCTGTTCATATTGAGCACCTAGTTCCAAATGCCATGAGCGCCGAAGATCTCAGCCTACCTAGGCCTTGAAGGGATTACACTTTCATGCGCACTTAGTGCCCGCGAAGCCTATTCCTGCCTCAGTCGTCGACTCTCCGCGATCCACGCATAAGCACTACACGGATAACGAGATAGGGCCATGGAGCACTGATGCCTACCGACGCGGGCGGGCAGCCGAAAACGGCGACAGCAACTGCTGCTGCATGTTGATTCGGCAGGCCTGGGGGTGTTTCACGTGAAACACCTCGGACCACTTGAATCGCAAAGTAGACAATGATGATACCTGCTCGGTGCTGTCTGGACAGGAGTTCGCAGATTCCTTGCAGTGTAACTGCGCGTTCAGCGATTACACGTCGGCTGATCACCCCCGCCCAGAAAACATTCCGCCGCACGGACGCGTACTGTCAGCCGTCGACGCACCGCCCGGTAACAACGATGCGGAAATCCAGCTGCTTCAAGCCGTGGGGGACGCTCCACAACGCCCACAAGCTCTGCAAAGAGCCTCAACCAGCTACGCTGAGATCTAGCCGCTCATGCAGTCCCGAGGGCCTCTACGACGCCTCCAGACAGGCACCGGACCCAGTCGGGTTCCTCTGGGGCTCCGATAGACACCACACAAGGGCCCGGGACTCTACCAATCGCAGACCCCAGGTTCCAGGTTCCCGGTTCCAAGTTTCAGGCTCCAGGTTCCCGGTTCCAGGTTCCAGGTTCCAGGGCATCGTTTAGCACCTGCCTACTCGAGGACCTGCACCTGCGCGGAGACGCGTCCCCAACAGCCGCAGACGGAGAGGGGAGCTCGGCCGAACCAAAGAACATGCTGGTATATCTGCAGAATCAGAGCACAAAAAACAGGCTCTGTTTCACGTGAAACAGAGCCTGTACGCCGAAGGCAGTGGTCGCTTAGCTTGGACTTCCCGGCGTAAGCACTTCCATGATCCGATTTAGGTCCTCTACGCTGGCGAATTCAATGCTTACGCGTCCCTTGCGGGCACCCAATGAAATCTTCACGTTGGTGTCCAAGCGGTCAGACAGTGAGGAAGCCAGATAATCCAAGCGCTCGTGCCGCGCACCCGGACGCGGGATGTTGTTCTTCGTAGGAGCTGCCGGGCTCTGGTACAGAGTTACAGCTTCCTCGGTGGCGCGGACCGACATGCCTTCAGCAACGATCTTCTGCGCCAGGCGTTCCATGGCCGCTGCATCGGGGAGGGCGAGAAGGGCGCGCGCGTGCCCCGCCGAAATGACGCCGGCACCCACCCGCCGCTGCACCAACGGCGGGAGCTTGAGCAGCCGAAGGGTATTGGATACCTGGGGCCGCGACCGACCAATACGATCGGCCAGCTGCTCGTGTGTGGTTCCGAAGTCCTCCAGCAGCTGCTGGTAGGCCGCCGCTTCTTCGAGCGGGTTCAGCTGGCTGCGGTGGAGGTTCTCCAACAGCGCATCGCGAAGCAGGTCATCATCGGTGGTATCGCGGACAATCGCGGGGATTGTTTCCAGGCCGGCAGCCTGCACTGCACGCCAGCGGCGTTCACCCATGACGAGCTCATACGGCTCGCCACCTTCCTCGGTTGAAGTCCGCACCACAATTGGCTGGAGGACACCAATTTCGCGAACCGAGTGCACCAGCTCCGCCATGTCGTCCTCATCGAAGACTGAGCGCGGCTGCTTGCGGTTGGGGTGGATGTCCGACACCGCGATTTCCGCAAAACGGACGCCCGGGACCTCAACCAGATCCACCCCATTGTCTGCGGCGTCAACCTCGGCCGCAGAAGCGGTCCGCGCGTCGGCGTCGTCCGCGTCCTGTGTAGCGGTCCGGGCCGCAGATGCGTTGCGGGCGGGTGCCTTCTTGGCGGCAGCACCGGCAGACGTTGCAGGACGCGCCTCCTTGGCGGCTGAGCTCTTGGCCGCAGTCGTGGACGGAGCAGCCGCCTCGGCAGCCTGGTCTGAAGCTGCGGTGCCCGAAAGTGCTTCCGGTGCGGAAGACGCCGTTGTCTTCTCTGCCGGGGCTGCTGGGGCAGCCGGGGCTGCCATCGTTTCGGCGGTCTCTTCCATCGACACCGCATCGGAGCTTCGCTTCCTGGCTTCCGGGAAGAACAAATCCACGGGCCGGGACGGCGCGGAACCGTTTCCGGAGGCGTTAGCCGAGGCGGAACTTGGAATCAGCGCGCCAAGTCCACGGCCGAGGCCGCGTCGCTTATCGCTCATGGATAAATCCCTCCAGTGGAAGAGCCCGGCAGACCGCGGCTCTGGCTAGTGCAATTGTTGAGAAGATTCTAACGTTCAGCAATTTCCGCTGCGGCTTCCAAATAGGAAAGAGCGCCGCTGGAGGAAGGGTCGTAGGTCATCACGGTCTGCTGGTAGCTCGGGGCCTCCGAAATGCGCACCGAGCGGGGAACCACAGCTCCGAGGACCTGCTCCGGGAAGTGTTCACGAACCTCTGCGGCCACCTGGGCGGCGAGGTTGGTTCGTCCGTCGTACATCGTCAGCAGAATCGTGGATACCACCAGATCGGCATTGAGGTGCTTCTGGATCATTTCAATGTTCTTGAGCAACTGGCTCAGCCCTTCCAGTGCATAGTATTCGCACTGGATCGGGATCAGGACCTCACTGGCCGCGCAGAAAGCGTTGACCGTCAGGAGTCCCAGGCTCGGCGGGCAGTCGATGAAGATGTAGTCCAGCCGTTCCTCGCCGTTCTTGGCGCGTTCCTTGGCGTAGACGTCGATGGCACGCCGGAGCCGCTGCTCACGGGCAACCAGACTGACCAGCTCGATCTCGGCACCGGCCAGGTGGATGGTGGCCGGGGCGCAGATCAGCTTGGCGATATCCGGGCAAGGCGCCACAACGTCCTGCAGCGGCACGTCATTGATGAGGACGTCGTAGATGCTGTCGACGTCGGCGTGGTGTTCTATACCCAGTGCGGTTGAGGCGTTGCCCTGCGGATCGATGTCGATCACCAGCACGTTGAGGCCGGCGGCAGCGAGGGCCGCGGCAATGTTGACCGTGGTGGTTGTCTTACCCACCCCGCCCTTTTGGTTCGAGACGGTGAAGATGCGGGTCTTCTCCGGCTTCGGCAATTCACGGCCGAGCAGGCTTTCCCGGCGCTTGTTTTCGTGTGCCAGTTCGCGCGCGATCGGGCTGGAGTCGTCAATGGAGTCCAGGACGTTGGCTACCGACGAGCCTGAGGTTTCACGTGAAACGCTGGCAACCGTTGGGGCTGCTGCAACCGATCCGGTTTGCTTAGCGGAAATGTTGTGAGTGAGGGCGGGCGCGGAAAAGGCCCGTGCGGACCCCAGGGACACAAACGGCGGAATCCGTTGTGTGGAGGCTTCGCTACTGCTCACTTGACACTCTCGCTCTCATTCGGCTTTTACTGCCGGTTACTAGCCTAACCTCTTACCCTGGAAGACCGAGGGCACCGGGCTGGTGCTACGCAATCTTTCGAGGCTTGTTCACAACGATTCGGACGACTGTTGTGGGTTCCTCGAGGAGGTCCTCACCGACCACAACCACGGAGGTCTCGACGCCGCCCAACTTCCGGATCACCTTGGCGGCTTTCTCAATCTCCTCGCCGGCGCTGCGCCCCTTGATCGCGACAATCTCGCCCTTGCCGCCAAGCAGCGGAATGGTCAGTCCTGCCAGGTTGGAAAGGGCGGAAACGGCCCGCGCGGTGACAACATCGGCAGTTACTTGGCCCACGGCCAGTTCCGCGCGGGTCCGCATCACGGTGACGTTCTCCAGGCCGAGGTCATCGACCACTTCCTGCAGCCAGATCACCCGACGCTCAAGCGGTTCAATCAGGGTCAGTTCCAGGTCTGGCCGCGCGATGGCGAGGCAAAGTCCTGGGAGACCGGCCCCGCTGCCGACGTCGGCGACGTGGCTTCCCGGGGCAATCTCACGTTCAATGACTGCGCAGTTAAGCACATGCCGGCTCCACAGACGCGGCACTTCGCGGGGGCCGATCAGGCCCCGTTCCGTGCCGGAGGTGGCCAGATGCTCAACGTAACGCTTCGCCAGCTCCAGCCGGTCACCAAAAATAGCCTCTGCGGCCTTCAATTCGGCCGCGTTAATCTCCACCATCAAGCTACCCTGCGAATCAGTCTGCGGAGACAACAATGTGGCGGTCGGCGCCTTCGCCTTCGGATTCGCTGACAAACCCGAGATCGGCCACGGCGTCGTGCACAATCTTGCGTTCGTAGGCGCTCATGGGGGCCAGCGCCACCGCCGCGCCGGTCTCCTTGACCGAGGCGATCGCGTCTTCGGCGATCTGTTGCAGGTCACCGGCCCGGTCTGCCCGGTAGCCGTTGATGTCCAGGACCAGGCGGGAGCGGTTCTCCGTGGCGGAGAGCACCGCGAGGCGGGTCAGCTCCTGGAGGGCTTCGAGTACCTCGCCGTCGCGGCCCACGAGGTTCTCCAGGCCGGAGCCCTCCTCCTCGGCAACGATGGAGATGTAGGTGCGGCCGTTGCGCACCTCGATGTCGATGTCACCGTCGATGTCGGCGATGTCGAGCAATTCCTCGAGGTAGTCCGCGGCGACGTCGCCCTCTTCCTCCAGCCGGCTCGCCGACGTACCCTTCGCGGAGCCCGCACCGGCATCCTCGGAGTCGGACCCGGCCTCGCCGACGCCGTCCTCCTGGACACTGTCCTGCAAGTCGTAGTCGACGGGCGTCTCGGCGGAAATAGCGTGTTCGGTGCTCTCGGCAGACATTACTTCCTCTTCCTGTTCTTGCGCTGGGGCTGGACGCGCTGGCTCTTCGCGGCGGCGACGGCGGCCGCCGCCGCGGCAGCCGCTTCAGCCTCGGCGTCGACCTTCTTGGCGCCCATCAGGGGCAGGGATGGCATTCCCTTGGCGGCACGGCGCTCGGCGAGGGCCTTCGCGGCCGGGGATCCCGGTGTCGGCATCCGGCGGATGACAAAGAACTGCTGGCCCATGGTCCAAAGGTTCGTGGTGGTCCAGTAGATCAGGACACCGATGGGGAAGTTGATTCCGCCGATACCAAAGACGAGCGGCAGGATGTACAGCATCATCTTCTGCTGCTTCATGAACGGGCTCGCCATGGCCTCTTCGGACATGTTTTTGGCCATGATCTGCTTCTGGGTGATGAACTGCGAGGCCGTCATAGCCAGGATCATCACGATCGACAGTATCCAGACCGCCACCTGGTTGCCGCCACCGCCGTGGAGCAGGGACGCCGACAGCGGGGCGCCGAAGATGCTGGACTCGTCGAACTGGACCACCTGGTCGTGGCTCAGGGCGCCGATGCCCTTACCGGTGGTCTTGGCGTTACTGATACCCGAGAGCACCTGGAAGAGGGCAAAGAAGAACGGCATCTGGATCAGCATCGGCAGACAGGCCGAGAAGGGGTTGGTGCCGTGCTTCTTGTACATGGCCATCTGTTCCTGCGCCATGGCCTGGCGGGAGAGCTGGTCGGTCTTGCCCTTGTACTTGTCCTGAAGCTTCTTCAGATCCGGCTGCAGCAGCTGCATGCCGCGCTGGGCCTTGATCTGCTTGACGAACACGGGGATCAGGGCGGCACGGATGACCAGCACCAGCCCGATGATGGACAGCGTCCACGTCCAGCCGTTGGCGGCCGGGAGGCCGATGGCGCTCAGTCCATCGTGGAAGCCCACCATGATGATGGAAACCAGCCACTTGAACGGAAACATGATTGTTTCAAAGAAGTCCATACGATATCCCTATTCGTCAGGCCGCCGAGCGGCCTTCTCCATCAGACCGAGCAGCCAAGTACTTGTCCGGGTTGTTCAGTACAACAATTCTGGGGGTGTGGCCGTCGGGCCACTCCCGGTGCCCGGCGGGGACATGGTCCACACCGCCGGAATTCCATGGGTGGCAGCGCGCGAGGCGCCGGGCCGCGAGCCAGCTGCCCTTGACGGCGCCGTGCACCGTGACCGCCTCCAGCGCGTACGCCGAGCAGCTGGGGAAAAAGCGGCAGACCTGTCCATACAGCGGGGACACCACTTTGCGGTAGGCCATCAGCAATACGATCAGGAGGTTGCGGGGCAGATTCCACATCGCCCGGCCCAGCCAGGCTGCGGCGGCTTTAAGGCGGGATCCAGGAACAGGGACGACGGCGGCAGTTGAGTTACGCACGCGGGGTCCCTTCCTGTGTTGTCTCGTAAGAAACTGTAGAAGCGGCCTGTGGAAGGCGGCTGCCCAACCGTTTCATGGTTGTCTCCAAAGCAGCGTCATAGTCGCCCAACAGATCATCCCAGCCGGCAGCTGCCGAGGCGGGCAGTGCCCGGACCACGATAGCGAACCCGCTGGGATATTTCTGCAGCGACAAGGCGCCGGCTTCTCTTAGTCTCCTCTTAACGAGGTTCCTGACAACAGCGTTCCCAACACTCTTGGAAACGATGAAACCGATCCGGCTTGGTTCATCGGCAGCGAGAGCTGCCGCATATAACACTAAGTTCCGGCGTCCATTGCGGACGCCGGAACGTACAGTTGTTGAAAAATCGGTAGGGGTCCTCAGACGGTTCCGGGTGGCTAGCACCGTTCAACTCGCATAGGGATGGTGACCGACGAGTCAGTTATTTAGGCCGACAGCTCGGTGCGGCCCTTGCCACGACGGGCTGCCAGGATGGCACGGCCGGCACGGGTACGCATACGAAGGCGGAAGCCGTGCTTCTTGGCTCGACGGCGGTTATTCGGCTGAAAAGTCCGCTTGCTCACGTTAGTTACTCCAGTGGATCAAAGGTGCGCCCACCCGATCAAAAAAGGGGAAGAACTGGCCGACGCTAAGTTTTGTATGTGCCGCCTCCCTCGACTCGCAAGACGCAGGCGTCGGGGAGAGATTCAAATGAGGCGAAAAGCGGACACAAAGGACTTCACAACGTTAGGGGAAAAACGCCCCCGGAGTCAAACCGGACGCTGGCCCGCCGCTTGTCCCCAGCTGTGGTTAACCGGGCCGCCTGCCTGTGGATGAAGTGCGTCACGCGCCCCGATTTGGAACCACACCCGTGTAATTATCCACAGGGCTGATCCCAGCTATCTTCTAGGCTTTTGATCCCCTAGAGTGTCCCAGTAGCCGATTATCCACGGACTGTGCACAACCCTGTGGATTATGCCGGGGCCAGCAGTCTGGTTCGGTCTTGTGGCTGCAGGTAACGCAGGCAAGCAAGGTTTGAGGAACTGATTGATGACGGTAGACGAAGCCAACCACGCGAACACCGTCGGAAGTTCCTGGCGGCGGGTGGTCAGCCTTCTCGAGAACGACCACCGGGTCACACCCCGGCAGCGTGGCTTCGTAATCCTCGCCCAGGCCCAGGGCCTCATCGGCTCCACCCTGCTGGTCGCCGTCCCCAATGAACTCACCCGGGAGGTGCTCCAGACGCAGGTCAAGGAAGCCCTCGACGACGCCCTGCGGGACGTCTTCTCCGATGAGATCCGCTGCGCGATCGACGTCGACACCGACCTGGTGCCGCTTCACGTCGAGCCGGAACCCACCGCCGAACTTTCCCTGGTTGCCGATCCCTTGGTGGAGCTGAAGCCGCAGCCGATGCTGCCGAGCACGTCGCATGAATTTGGCCGGCTCAACCCGAAGTATGTCTTCGACACCTTCGTAATCGGTTCCTCCAACCGCTTTGCGCACGCCGCCGCCGTCGCCGTCGCCGAAGCGCCCGCCAAGGCGTACAACCCGCTCTTCATCTACGGGGACTCCGGGCTGGGCAAGACCCACCTGCTGCACGCGATCGGCCATTACGCACGCCGCCTCTACAGCGGCATCCGGGTCCGCTACGTGAACTCCGAGGAATTCACCAACGACTTCATCAACTCGATCCGCGACGATGAAGGCACCAGCTTCAAGACCACTTACCGCAACGTGGACGTCCTGCTGATCGATGACATCCAGTTCCTGGCCGGCAAGGACCGGACGCTGGAGGAGTTCTTCCACACCTTCAACGCGCTGCACAACAACAACAAGCAGGTGGTCATCACCTCCGACCAGCCGCCCAAGCTGCTCGCCGGCTTCGAGGACCGGATGAAGTCCCGCTTCGAGTGGGGCCTGCTCACCGACATCCAGCCGCCGGAACTGGAAACCCGCATCGCGATCCTCCGCAAGAAGGCGCTGAGCGAGGGTCTGTCCGCGCCGGACGATGCCCTGGAGTACATCGCATCGAAAATCTCCAGCAACATCCGTGAACTGGAGGGCGCGCTCATCCGCGTCACGGCGTTCGCGAGCCTGAACCGGCAACCGGTGGACGTGGCACTGGCCGAGATGGTGCTCAAGGACCTGATCACGGACGACGGCGCCCAGGAAATCACCTCAGCGCAGATCCTGACCCAGACCGCCGATTACTTCAAGCTCACCATGGAAGAACTCTGCAGCAAGTCCCGCACCCGGACCCTGGTCACGGCCAGGCAGATCGCAATGTACCTGTGCCGCGAGCTCACCGACATGTCATTGCCCAAGATTGGCCAGGAACTCGGCGGCCGCGACCACACCACGGTGATCCACGCCGACCGGAAGATCCGTGAACTGATGGCCGAACGCCGTGTGATCTACAACCAGGTCACCGAGCTGACCAACCGGATCAAGCAGCAGCAGCGCAATTCCTAAGCATCGCTGCCGGCGCACTCTTACCTTATTAACAGGAGGCTGTGGACAACCCTGTGGATAGTTAAGGGGACAACCGCAGTTAATGGGCTTAAAACCCTTAAGGCGCCTGTGGATCGGCGAACCGGCCAAAAATGTTGTCCCCATCCACACCCTGTTTAAAACCTGCTCAACCCACAGTCCATGAACAGGGCTTAACCCCGGAACGGCACGGCCAGACCGAGTTATCCACAGTTTCCACAGCAGTTATTAACACTACTAATCCCAAGAAAATGAAATTCCCTCAAACAACAGTTTCTTGCCGACCCACCACCGGCCACCCCGGACCCTGCTGAACCGAGGCGCCGGACCCCCGTCCGGAACCACACAGGTGTAACCCGGGGATGGGAGAACTCGGATCTTGGGGCTAAGCTGTCTGCAGTGCGTCCGCCCCGGACATGTTTTGTGATTCCGTCCCCGGCGCCGGGGACCGGTGGCCAGGACACCCGGGATGAATGCACTTACCTTTTTGGCGGAACCGGCACTGCGTCCGGCACCGCCATGGCCCTGTGAGTTTTAGCTTTTGTCAGCAGCAATGAAAGGCGGCACCCTTCCGTGAAGTTCAGAGTCGAGCGGGACGTCCTGGCCGAAGCCGTGACCTGGACCGCCCGGTCGTTGTCTCCGCGGCCGCCTGTTCCAGTGCTTTCCGGCCTGCTCCTCAAGGCAGAAGCCGGCACCGTCAGCCTCTCGAGCTTTGACTACGAGACTTCGGCCCGCCTGGAAATTCCTGCGGACATCACCACCGAAGGCACCATCCTGGTTTCCGGCCGCCTGCTCGCCGACATTTGCCGCAGGCTGCCCTCGGCCCCGGTGGAGATCGAAACCGATGGCAACAAGGTGACCCTGACTTGCCGCCGAAGCAGCTTCCACCTGGCCACCATGCCCGAGGCTGAATACCCGCCGCTGCCCGCATTGCCCCCGATCAGCGGCACCGTTCCGGGCGACTCCTTCGCCCAGGCCGTGTCCCAAGTGATCATCGCGGCCAGCAAGGACGACACGCTGCCCATCCTGACGGGTGTCCGGATGGAGATCGAGGACGATCTCATCACCCTGCTGGCCACCGACCGCTACCGCCTCGCCATGCGCGAGGTACCGTGGAAGCCGGCAACCCCCGGTATCTCCACAAGCGCGCTGGTCAAAGCCAAAACCCTCAACGAGGTCGCCAAGACCCTCGGCGGCAGCGGCGACATCAACCTCGCCCTCGCCGATGACGACAGCCGACTGATCGGTTTCGAAAGCGGCGGCCGCACCACAACGTCGCTCCTGGTCGATGGGGACTACCCGAAGATCCGCTCGCTGTTCCCGGATTCCACGCCGATCCACGCCACCGTGCAGACCCAGGAACTGGTCGAAGCCGTCCGCCGCGTCTCGCTCGTGGCCGAGCGCAACACCCCGGTGCGCCTCGCCTTCACCCAGGGCCAGCTGCACCTCGACGCCGGAACCGGTGAGGACGCCCAGGCTTCGGAGGAGCTCGAAGCCCAGCTGACCGGCGAGGACATCACCGTGGCCTTCAACCCGCACTACCTGATCGAGGGCCTGAGCGTCATCGAGACAAAGTTCGTGCGGTTCTCCTTCACCACGGCGCCCAAGCCGGCGATGATCACCGCCCAGCAGGACGCCGACGGCGAAGACCAGGACGACTACCGTTACCTGGTCATGCCCGTCCGCCTCCCCAACTAGTCCCACCGCCCCCCTCGCCTCGCAAGTTCCCATCGGCTCCCAGCCTTCGCAAGCTCAGGCAGGGCCCCTCGCCGATGGGGCTCCACGGCCAGGGAACCCTGGCGGGGTGGGCCCAGGCTGTTGTCTTTCTGGGCTCCAAAACGACGACCGACACCCAGCGCAGAAAAGAGTTCACCTAAGTGCACATCGGACTAATCGGCCTTGGAAAAATGGGTTTCAACATGCGCGAAAGGCTGCGCAACGGCGGAATCCAGGTCACCGGATTCGACCGCAACCCGGACATCACCGACGTCGCCAGCGTCGACGAGCTGATCGCCGCTCTGCCGGCGCCCCGCCTGATCTGGGTCATGGTTCCGGCCGGCGAGATCACCGACGCCGTCATCACCGACCTTGGCAACAAGCTCGACGCCGGCGACCTGGTGGTGGACGGTGGCAACTCCCGCTTCACCGAGGACCAAAAGCACGCGGCTGCGCTGGCCGAAAAGGGCATTCGTTTCCTCGACTGCGGTGTCTCCGGAGGCGTCTGGGGCCTCCAGAACGGCTACGGACTGATGGCCGGCGGCGATTCCGCCGACATCGAACGCGCCCTCCCGGTCTTCGACGCGCTCCGACCGGAAGGTGACCGCGCGGACAGCTTCGTGCACGTCGGCGGTGTGGGCGCCGGACACTACGCCAAGATGGTGCACAACGGGATCGAATACGGTCTGATGCAGGCCTACGCGGAAGGCTATGAACTTCTCGCCGCGAAGGACATTGTGACCGACCTGCCGGGAACGTTCCGGGCGTGGCAGAAGGGCACCGTTGTCCGCTCCTGGCTGCTGGATCTCATGGTCAAGGCCTTGGACGAGGATCCGGGGCTGGCGTCCATTGACGACTACGTCGAGGACTCCGGCGAGGGACGCTGGACCGTGGAGGAAGCGATCGCCAACGCGGTCCCGGCCCCGGCCATCACCGCGGCGCTGTTTGCGCGCTTCTCCTCCCGTGAGGACAGCTCGCCGGCCATGAAGATGGTTTCGGCTTTGCGCAACCAGTTCGGCGGACACGCCACCCGGCCGGCCAAGTAGACCCTGGAATCCTGAAACCGGCGTGTACCTAGAACAACTTTCGCTGACAGATTTCCGTAGTTACGCCCAGGTGGACCTCAGTCTGGAACCCGGCGTCACGGTGCTGGTGGGCTCCAACGGCATCGGCAAGACCAACCTGATGGAAGCGATCGGCTATCTCGCCACGCTCAGCTCACACCGGGTCAGCAGCGACGCACCGCTGCTGCGGTTCGGCACCGAGCGGGCTATGATCCGGGCCAAACTGGTCCGCGCCGGCCAGCCCACCGTGCTGGAACTCGAAATCAACGGCGGCCGGGCCAACCGTGCCCGCATCAACCGCAGCAACCCGGTCCGTGCGAGGGACATCTTGGGGATCTGCCAGACGGTGCTCTTCGCCCCCGAAGACCTCGCCCTGGTCAAGGGCGATCCGTCCAACCGCCGGCGCTTCCTGGATGAGCTGCTGGTCAGCCTGATGCCGAGGCATGCTGCCACCCGCAGTGACTACGACAGGGTACTCAAGCAGCGCAATGCGTTGCTGAAATCCGGCCGGACCGGCAAATTCACTGCCGGCCATGAGGCGACCCTCGATGTCTGGGACCAGCACATGGCCCGGGCCGGCGCGGAACTGCTGCATGCCCGGCTGGAACTTGTGGAGCGGCTGCAGCCCCACCTCAAAAACGCCTACGCCCAGCTCACCGACGGCTCCAAGGCGGCCGGGGCGGTCTATCGCTCCACGCTGCAGGGAATGTTTGACGACGACGGCGAGGCGCCCGCCGCCGCAGGCGGTACCGCAGCCGGCGAGCCGGCTGCCGGGACCGAGGACCTGCGGCAGTTGAGCGTCGAGGACCTCACCGATCGTTATGTGCAGGCTTTTGCGGCCTCGCGCCGCAGGGAGCTGGAACGCGGAATTTCCCTGGTGGGCCCGCACCGCGACGAACTGGAGCTGGTCCTGGGCCAGGCCCCCGCGAAGGGGTACGCCTCCCATGGCGAAACCTGGTCCATGTGCCTGTCCCTGCGGCTCGCCTCGTATTACGTAATGCTGGATGATGCCCGTACCGGCGGCTCCGCCCCGATCCTGATCCTGGACGACGTTTTTGCCGAGCTCGACGTCCAGCGTCGGCGTAAACTGGCGGCAATAGTATCCGGCGCGGAACAGGTCCTGGTGACCGCCGCCGTCGAAGATGACATCCCTGCGGAACTCGCCGGACGGCGGGTGAAGGTCATTCCGGGAGGAATCGATGAGCCGGTCGATCGATGAATAAGGACACCGACGGCGGTCTGCAGCCGGGCCGTGACCCGGATGATATCGACGCTGCCCAGGCTGCCCTGAACCGGATGCGCGATGCCGCGGCGGCACGCGGCGAAATCCGCCGCAAGGCGCCGCCGCGCCCGGGCAGCGTCGGCCAGAAACCCGCCCGCGGCGCTGGTACCCGCGGCTTCACCCAGTTCCACGGCACCGGACGGGACCCGCTGGGGCTTGGCAAAGTGGTGGGGCGGCTGGTGGCCGAACGGGGTTGGAGTTCGCCGGTGGCGGTCGGATCCGTGATGGCACAGTGGCCCGCCCTGGTGGGCCCGGAGATTTCCGCGCACTGCACACCGGAGAGCTTCACCGACACCACCCTGCACGTCCGCTGCGACTCGACGGCCTGGGCCACCCAGCTGCGCCTGCTCAGTCTGAGCCTGCTGGAGAAATTCCGGCTGGAACTGGGTGACGGCGTGGTCACGAGCATCCAGGTCCTCGGTCCCGCTGCGCCAAGCTGGCGCAAGGGGTCACGGACGGTCAACGGCCGGGGCCCGCGCGACACCTACGGATAGCCACCCGGGTCGGGCTGGCCCGCGGGGTATGAAGCACTTCTTCCAAAACTATTGAAAAATCCTCAAGCGCCGTGTAGGGCGCTCCAACGCCCCGGAGGCGTATAGGAACCCAGCCGGAGCACCCCGGGGGCCGTGCAGGCGGAATCAACGGCCTCCCAGCGGCATTTTGCCTTGCGTTTAGGCCTCCGGAATGCGGGATATCACCCTATAACACGGTAGAATCGTGATAGATAACTGGGCGCCGGTGAAACGTCGACTGAGTCCGTTTCCGACGCATTTTTGTGTGCGGAAATAGGCTCGCGCAAACGATGCAGCCGGGGCCATCAGTGACGTGCCTGTTGGCGGTAACCGTTCCTCTGCGGAGGCGGCGACGGCCGGCCTTCAACGAACATAGAGGAGTCGAAAGCGCCTGTGGCTAACGACAATACAGATTTTCCGGCGGCGGACCCAGCGGCGGAAGGCGCTTCGGCGGACACCCCCGCGGAGACGGTGAAGCCCCGTGAATACGGCGCCAGCGACATCACGGTGCTCGAGGGCCTGGAAGCTGTCCGGAAACGCCCCGGCATGTACATCGGCTCCACCGGACCCCGCGGCCTGCACCACCTGGTCTACGAGGTCGTGGACAACTCGGTCGACGAAGCGCTGGCCGGCTACTGCACGCACATCGAAATCGTCCTGCAGGCCGACGGCGGCGTCAAAGTCGTCGACAACGGCCGCGGTATTCCCGTGGACATGCACCCCAGCGAGCACAAGCCGACGGTGGAAGTTGTTATGACCATCCTGCACGCCGGCGGAAAGTTCGGCGGCGGCGGCTACGCGGTGTCCGGCGGCCTGCACGGCGTCGGTATTTCGGTGGTGAACGCGCTCTCCAGCCGCGTCGACACGGAGGTCCGCCGTCAGGGCCACGTCTGGCGGATGTCTTTCGCCGACGGCGGCAAGCCGCAGGGCAGCCTGGTCAAGGGCGAGGAAACCTCCGACACCGGAACCACCCAGACGTTCTACCCGGACGCCAGCATCTTCGAGAGCACGGATTTCGATTTCGAAACCCTGCGTGCCCGGTTCCAGCAGATGGCGTTCCTGAACAAGGGCCTGCGCATCACCCTGACCGACGAGCGCCGCGCTGCGGAGGAGCCGGCCGAGGACGGGGACCTGGACCTCGACGTCGTCGAAACCGAGGGCGAAGTCCCCGCGGAATTCCACACCGTGGTGTACCAGTACGACGACGGCCTGCTGGACTACGTGAAGCACCTGAACTCCGGCAAGAAGGTCGACGTCGTCCATGAGGACGTCATCGCCTTCGAAACTGAGGACACCGAACGGCACATCGCCCTGGAAATGGCGATGCAGTGGACCAACGCGTACTCCGAGAGTGTCCACACCTACGCCAACACCATCAACACCCACGAAGGCGGAACCCACGAAGAGGGTTTCCGCGCCGCGATGACCTCGCTGATCAACCGCTACGCGCGGGAGAAGAGCATCATCAAGGAAAAGGACGACAACCTCACCGGCGACGACATCCGGGAAGGCCTGACCGCGGTCATCTCGGTCAAGCTCTCCGAGCCGCAGTTCGAGGGCCAGACCAAGACCAAGCTCGGCAACTCCGAGGTGAAGGGCTTTGTGCAGCGCGTCGTCACTGACGGGCTGGGCGACTGGCTGGAACGCAACCCCGGTCCCGCCCGCGACGTGATCCGCAAGGCCATCTCCGCGGCCCAGGCCCGCATGGCAGCGCGCAAGGCCCGCGACAATGCCCGCCGCAAGAGCCCGCTGGAATCCTTCGGCATGCCCGGCAAACTGTCCGACTGCTCCTCCAAGGACCCGCAGAAGTGCGAGGTCTACATCGTGGAGGGTGACTCGGCCGGCGGTTCGGCCAAGCGCGGGCGCAACCCCGAGACCCAGGCCATCCTGCCGCTGCGCGGCAAGATCCTGAACGTCGAGCGTGCCCGGCTGGACAAGGCCCTCGGCAACGCCGAGGTCCAGTCCATGATCACGGCCTTCGGCACCGGTATCGGCGAGGACTTCGACCTGGCCAAGCTTCGATACCACAAGATCGTCCTGATGGCCGATGCCGACGTCGACGGCCAGCACATCACCACACTGCTGATGACGCTGTTGTTCCGCTACATGCGCCCGCTGATTGAAAACGGCTACGTCTACCTCGCCCAGCCGCCGCTGTACCGGATCAAGTGGTCCAACGCCCCGCACGACTACGTGTACAGCGACCGGGAACGCGACGCGAAGCTGGTCTCCGGCCAGGCGGCCGGCCGCCGGATCCCCAAGGACAACGGGATCCAGCGCTACAAGGGCCTCGGCGAGATGGACTACACGGAACTCTGGGACACCACCATGGATCCGGAGCACCGCACCCTCCTGCAGGTCACCATGGACGACGCCCTGGCGGCCGACCAGACCTTCTCCGTCCTGATGGGTGAGGACGTCGAGTCCCGCCGAAACTTCATTCAGCAGAACGCCAAGGACGTTCGGTTCCTCGATATCTAGCGGACGTACCGCTACATATTCCTGAGCCGATATATACCTGAAACGGAAAATATAGACTATGAGTGACGAAACACCCGAGGTCCCCGCCGAATCCGGCGCGGAATCCGTACTCGAAGGCACCGTTCTTGACACCGATGTGCTGACCGACCGGGTCGAACAGGTTGACCTGCAGACCGAGATGCAGCGCTCCTACTTGGACTACGCCATGGCCGTGATCGTGGGCCGCGCACTGCCGGACGTCCGCGACGGACTCAAGCCAGTCCACCGCCGCGTGCTCTACGCGATGTTCGACGGCGGCTACCGCCCGGACCGTTCGTTCAACAAATGCGCCCGCGTTGTGGGCGAGGTCATGGGCCAGTACCACCCGCACGGCGACACCGCGATCTACGATGCCCTGGTCCGCCTGATCCAGGACTGGACCATGCGCTACCCGCTGGCCCTGGGGCAGGGCAACTTCGGTTCCCCCGGTAACGACGGCGCCGCGGCACCTCGGTACACCGAGACCAAGATGGCCCCGTTGGCCATGGAGATGGTCCGGGACATCGACGAGGAAACCGTCGATTTCCAGGACAACTATGACGGCAAGAACCAGGAACCCACCATCCTGCCGGCGCGTTTCCCGAACCTCCTAGTGAACGGTTCCTCCGGCATCGCCGTCGGCATGGCAACCAACATTCCCCCGCACAACCTCCGGGAAGTTGCCGACGGGGTGCAGTGGTACCTGGCCAACCCGACCGCCAGCCGCGAAGAGCTGCTCGAAGAGCTGATCCAGCGGATCAAGGGCCCCGACTTCCCGACCGGCGCCACCATCCTGGGCCACAAGGGCATCGAGGACGCGTACCGCACCGGCCGCGGCTCGATCACCATGCGCGCCGTCGTCAACGTCGAGGAACTCCAGGGACGCACCTGCCTGGTGGTCACCGAGCTGCCGTACCAGGCCAACCCGGACAACCTGGCCATCAAGATCGCCGAGCTGGTCAAGGACGGCAAGATTTCCGGCATCGCCGACCTCCGCGATGAAACCTCGGGCCGCACCGGCCAGCGCCTCGTGATCGTGCTCAAGCGCGACGCCGTCGCCAAGGTGGTGCTGAACAACCTCTACAAGCACACCCAGCTGCAGGACAACTTCGCGGCCAACATGCTGGCGATCGTCGACGGTGTGCCACGCACGCTCAGCCTTGACGCCTTTATCCGGCACTGGGTCACGCACCAGATGGACGTCATCGCCCGCCGCACCCGGTACCGCCTGCGCAAGGCCGAGGAGGAAGCGCACATCCTGCGCGCCCTCCTCAAGGCGCTGGACGCCCTCGACGAGGTCATCGCCCTGATCCGTGCGTCCACTACCACCGAGGCGGCCCGCGACGGGCTGATGGAGCTGCTGGACATCGATGAACTGCAGGCCCGGGCCATCCTGGACATGCAGCTGCGCCGACTCGCCGCCCTGGAGCGCCAAAAGATCCAGGACCGCCATTCCGAACTCGAGGCCCTGATCGCCGAGTACAACGCGATCCTCGCCTCCGAGGAGCGCCAGCGCGAGATCATCAGCACCGAACTCGCCGAAATCGTGGCCAAACACGGCGACGACCGCAAGACCAAGGTCCTGATGGGCTTCGACGGCGACATGTCCATGGAGGACCTGATCCCCGAAGAGGAAATGGTCGTCACCATCACCCGCGGCGGCTACGTCAAGCGCACCCGCAGCGACAACTACCGGTCCCAGCAGCGCGGCGGCAAGGGCATCAAGGGCGCCCAGTTGCGCGGCGACGACGTCGTGGAACACTTCTTTGTGACCACGACCCACCACTGGCTGCTGTTCTTCACCAACCTGGGCCGGGTCTACCGCGCCAAGGCCTATGAGCTGGTCGAAGCGGCCCGCGACGCCAAGGGCCAGCACGTGGCCAACCTGCTGGCCTTCCAGCCGGACGAACACATCGCCCAGGTGCTGGATCTGCGCGACTACCAGCACGCCCCGTACCTGGTGCTCGCCACCAAGCGCGGCCTGGTCAAAAAGACGCGGCTCGAGGACTACGACACCAACCGATCCGCCGGCGTTATCGCCATCAACCTGCGCGACGGCGACGAGCTCGTCTCCGCGCAGCTGGTCTCCGAGACGGACGACCTGATGCTGGTGTCCCGGAAGGGCCAGTCCATCCGCTTCACCGCCACGGATGAGGCCCTGCGTCCCATGGGCCGTGCCACGTCCGGTGTGACCGGCATGAAGTTCCGGGAGGACGACGAACTGCTGGCGGCCGACGTGGTGCAGGACGGCTCGTTCGTCTTCATCGTCACCGAAGGCGGCTTTGCCAAGCGGACGGCGGTGGAGGAGTACCGCCTCCAGGGCCGAGGCGGCCTTGGCATCAAGGTCGGCAAGTACCAAGAGGAACGCGGCCACCTCGTCGGTGCCCTGATCGTCAACGAGGAGGACGAAGTCCTGGTGGTCATGGAAGGCGGCAAGGTGGTGCGTTCCTCGGTGACCGGGGTGCCTGCCAAGGGCCGCGACACCATGGGCGTGATTTTTGCCAAGCCGGACAAGAACGACCGCATCATCGCGGTGGCCCGGAACAGCGAACGCGGCCTGGAAACCGACGAAACTGCCCTCGAAGAAGGTGCTGAAAGTCCGGCCAGCGAGCAGGATGACGTAACGTTGGCTGGAGAAAACGGATCACACGAGGGGTCCGCAGAGACAGAATCAGTACCGGCCCCGGAGTCAGATGAGTCATCAGGCAGTGCCGAGCTGGACGAAGACAACACCGGAGGTAACGCGTGAGTAATTCCGACTCATATCCCAAGTCGAGCAGCGGTCCCGGCGGGATGCGGCAGCCGGCCGCTGCCCCGCGGGTGAACGCACCGTCGCGGCCGCAGCAGCGCCCGGGGGCCGTCGGCTCCGGTCAGCGCCCGTCCGGCACGGGCCCGCGT
The DNA here is from genome assembly GCF_964021775.1 of uncultured Arthrobacter sp. Lineage (GTDB taxonomy): Bacteria > Actinomycetota > Actinomycetes > Actinomycetales > Micrococcaceae > Arthrobacter. The sequence goes on along the minus strand of NZ_CAXHZI010000004.1, from coordinate 89,221 downwards.
CCGGCCGGTGCGGGCCAGCGCCCCGCCGTCCCCGGCCAGCGTCCCGAAGCTCCCGGCCAGCGCCCGGCACAGGGTGCGCCCGGCCTGGTCAAGCCGGCACCGAAGGCGAAGGTCCGCCGAGCGCGCCTGCTGATCAGCAAGGTGGATCCCTGGTCGGTGCTCAAGATGGCGTTCCTCCTTTCGGTGGCGCTCGGCATCGTGACCGTCGTTGCTGCGATCGTGTTGTGGACCGTCCTGGACCTGACCGGCATCTTCGACCAGGTGGATGGCCTGCTCGGCACCCTGGCCGGCTCCGAAAGCGGCGGCTTCGAGCTGAAGAAGGTCGCCTCCCTCGGCCAGGTCGCCTCCTTCGCGGTCATAATCGCCGTGATCAACGTGGTGCTGCTGACCGCACTCTCGATGCTCTCCGCGGTGCTCTACAACATTGCGGCCACCCTCGTGGGCGGCATCGGCGTGACGCTCACGGACGACTAAAACCCGTAGTTTTCCCGGATATTCACCGGGGAATTGCCTCGATTTGAGATCGGGCCGGGATGTGCTGTAAAGTCATATCTCGGCCCGATGAGGCATCGGGGCGTATAGCTCAGGCGGTTAGAGCGCTTCGCTGATAACGAAGAGGTCCCAGGTTCAAGTCCTGGTACGCCCACGGAACCTGTACTGGTTCTTGTAAAGGTCCACGTGAAACTGGACCGGAACGGGGTGCATGTGAAGAAGTTGCTGGTTGTTGCAGCCACGATCGCAAGCGTCCTGGTCTACAGGAAAGTGCAGGAATCCGAAGCCCGGAAGGCAGTCTGGAGCGAGTCGACCGACACGGTCGATTAGCCCGGAACCCCGGCAGGAAAGCTGGAAACGGCTCTCCGCCAGCGGGGTATGATTGACGGGTTGCTTCTTATGGGGGCATGGCGCAATTGGTAGCGCACCTGCTTTGCAAGCAGGGGGTTCGGGGTTCGAGTCCCCGTGCCTCCACCATAGGAACGGTCCCGGTTAGCGGAAACGCTGGCCGGGACCTTTTGCGTTGGACCGGGATCCGCAAAGGACCGGGGCGGAACCGGGACGCCCGCGCCGGCACACTACTGTGGGAGCGTGAACTTCTTCCTCGCCGCCCTCGGCGTGCTGGGCGTCGCCTCCTCCGGCCCCTTGATCGCCGCCACCCTGGGCGCCACCTCGGTCAGCGCCCTCGCCATCGCGTTCTGGCGCAACGCGATCGGAGCGGCCGTGATGGCCGGGCCCGTCCTGGTGCGCCAGCCCCGCCAGTTCGGCCGTGTCACCGCTAGCGAATTCCGCTGGTCCCTGGCCGCGGCAGTCGCGCTGGCACTGCACTTCGCCTGCTTTATCACGTCGCTGCAGTTGACCTCGGTGGCTGCCGCGACGGCGCTGGTCTGCCTGCAGTCCGGCTGGATCGCCGTCTTCCAGCTCTTCCGCGGGGTCCGGCACCGCTGGCAGGTCCTGGCGGGGCTGGGACTGGCATTTGGCGGCGTCGTGGCCATTACCGGCTTTGACATGGGTAGCTCCCCGCAGGCGCTGGTTGGCGACCTGCTGGCGGTTGCCGGGGGCGTGCTGGCCGGCATTTACACGCTGGCCGGCGGCAAGGCCCGCCAGACCATGGGGACCGGCGTGTACACCACGCTCTGCTACGGCATGTGCGCCGCCGTCGTGGCCGTCCTGGCGCTGGCCACCCGGCAGCCGCTGGCCGGCTTCGACGCGACCGGCTGGCTGGGCATCCTAGCTATTACCGTGTGCGCGCAACTGGTTGGGCACACAGCGTTTAACCACCTGCTCGCCACGATGAGTCCACTGCTGGTGTCGATGATCATCCTGCTGGAAATCCCCGGAGCAGCTTTGCTGGCGGCGGCATTCCTGGGCGAGACCCTGCCGGCGGGAACCTATGCCGGGCTGGGGATGATCCTGGTGGGACTCGCCGTCGTCGTGATGGGCCAGCGGCGCTCCCGCGCTGTGCGGCGCAGCGCCGCCCGCCTGGCGGAGCTGGGAACGGACTGACGACGACGGCGGCGAGGGTGAGCCCGCGGGCCCGATTGCCTTACTGGCCGCCGCGGCGGGCCGGCTGGGCCGTGTTGACGGTGTGGATGGCGCGCAGCAGCTTCGCCGGGAAGTACACCGAAAAGAAGACCACCATGGGGGCCTTCAGAGCCATCTTCTTGACGTTGTGCGCCTTGTAGGTGCGGTCGAAGCGCGTGACGTAGTAGCGGTAATCGCGGGGCGAATCCTCCAGCCGGCGCGCCGACATCCCGGACACCATTTGCGGCCAGTACTGGATGCGAAGCTCATGGTCGGCCAGATGCAGGGACAGGTCGATGTCCTCGTGCATCTCGTCCTTCTCATCCCGGCAGGTCTCCAGCCGGATGGCCTCCCACGCGGAACGTCGCAGGGCCATGTTGGAGCCAAAGAGGAAGTGGTACTGGTGCTTCGCGAGCTTGAGCATCAGCTGGCGCATTTTGTCGTCGGCCTTGAGGCCGAAGCGGCGCATCGGCATGTCGTAGTACACCACCGGGCCGGTAGCGGCGTGCACGGACTGATCCGCGAAGGCCGCCTGCACCTGCTCCACCCAGTCCGGTTCCAGCACTGAGTCAGCATCGATCCGGCCCAAGACATCGCCGGTGGCGTGGTCCAGGCCGAAGTTCCGGGTGGGTATGAGGCCCTGGTCCCGGTCCTGGCTGAGCAGGATGATCGGACTTTCCGGGTATTCCAGCTGCATCTGCCGGACGATTTCCGCGGTGCGGTCCTTGGACATGTTGTCGACCACGATGATCTCGTGGGCGGGGACCGACTGGTAGACGGCGGCGATCAGGCACTGCCGAATGACGCTTTCCTCGTTGTACGCCGGAATCACGATGGAGACGGCCGGCGGCGGCGCAGCATCGTGTGGGGCATCCACGGAGAGCTCTTCGGGTGACATCCCCCCAAATTTAGCACCTGCGCCGTTCCGGCGGCCTGTTGACGGGCCCTCAGGGACGGGCAATGGCAAAGCAAAAGAAGGGACCCCGCCGGTGGCGGGATCCCTTCTCGAGTTGTGGCGCTCGGCCGCCGGTTCGGCCGCCGGCTGGCCGCGAACTACTTGGCCTTGTCCTCGCCGTTCATGCTCGCGGCGATGTTCCGCACCGCGGTCTTGGCGTCGGTGGCGACCTTGGAGTCCTCCGACTTGGCTGCGTCGGCTGCGTCTGCCGAGGCATCGGCTGCCTTGTCGGCTGCGGCCACCGTGGCTGCGGCAGCGGTGTCCGCGGCGTCGCTGACGTTCTCCTTCACGGTTTCCTTGACGTCGCTGACCGTGGTGGCCGGTACCGGGGCCGGGGTCGAGGGCGTGACCGGGGAAGGCGTCTTCCACGGGTCCTCAATCGGCTTGGAAGCCTTCCACGCGGCGACGCCGGCGGCGACGGCCGCGGCGATGACGCCGAAGATCAGGAATCCGCGGTGCTTGGGCTTCTGCGGCTTCGCTACCTCGCCGGTGACAACGCGGCTTGCTTCGGCAGCCGCAGCCTTGAGCTGCTGGCCCGCGGACTGCGCCTGCTCCTGGATGCTGTGGACAACACCGGAGTCAACCAGCCGCTGTGCAACGGCGTCGACGTGGGCCGGGGTGCCTTCCAGGGTGCGGTGCACGGCGTCGGAGGCGTGGCCGATCTGGTCCGAAAGCTTAGGCAGGTATTCAACCACCACACGGTCCCGTGCGTTGGCGATGACCGGGGTGGCCCGGTCCAAAGCCTCATGCAGCCGGGGAGTGGCGCTCTCGACGGCGTCGTGGATCTTCGGTGCCAGCTGTGCCAGCCCGTCCTGAAGGCGGGGGGTTACCGTGGCGACACCGTCGGCCAGGTTGTGGGCCGCTGATTTGAGGCCCTCCTGGATCTTGGGAGAAGCGGTGTCCAGGCCCTGCTGCAGACGCGGGACGGCCCAGTCGACTGCCGCCTCAACCCGCGGGGCTGCCCAGTCCTTGGCGTTTTCTACTGCGGTGCTGACTGACTGCTCCAGGTCACGGGCAATACGATCCGATTTCTTCACAACTACCTCCCGATTAATGTGACGGTTCTGCAGTTAGCCTACGTGGCCGGGACTCCACCGGCTATTCTTGGGCCCGATTTCCCCCGGATTTCACCCAACGCGGAACTGACTGTGCGGCCCTGTGCGTGGACCACTGCCGTGGAAGAATAGGGCCATGACTGCCATCGCAACCGCAAAAGCAACCATTCACACGAGCCTGGGCGACATCGTCGTCAACCTCTTCGGTAACCACGCGCCCAAGACCGTCAAGAACTTCGTCGGCCTGGCCACCGGTGAGCAGGCCTGGACCCACCCGGAGACCGGGGAGGACAAGACCGGCACGCCGCTGTACAACGGCACCATCTTCCACCGCATCATCAAGGACTTCATGATCCAGGCCGGCGACCCGCTGGGCCGTGGCACCGGCGGACCGGGCTACAAGTTCGACGACGAGATCCACCCGGAGCTGACCTTCAACGAGCCCTACAAGTTGGCCATGGCCAATGCAGGCATCCAGATGGGCCGCGGCACCAACGGATCCCAGTTCTTCATCACCACCATCCCGACCGGCTGGCTCCAGGGCAAGCACAGCATCTTCGGCGAAGTCGCAGATGACGAGTCCAGGAAGGTTGTCGACGCCATCGAAGGCGTCCGCACCGGCATGGGCGACCGTCCGGTTGAGGACGTCGTCATCAACAGCATCGACGTAGAACAGCTCTAGACCCACGCCATGAGCTACGGAATTCCGGCGGCAGAGCCGTCCGCGCAGATCCCGGTGTGCCCCCGGCACCCGGACCGGCCCGCCTACGTGCGGTGCCAGCGGTGCGGGCGCCCTGCGTGCCCCGACTGCCAGCGGGCGGCCGCCGTCGGGTTCCAATGCGTTGACTGCGTCAACGAAACCAAACGTACGACGCCGGCGGCCCGTTCGGTCTACGGCGGTGCCGCCGCGCTGGGGAGGCCGCTGGCCACCTTCGGGCTGATCGCAGCCTGCGTCCTTGTGTATGTGCTGCAATGGCTCGTTCCCAACGACGGGATCTACCAGGACTTCGCTTTTGCCACGGCCTACGCCAACCCCGCGTACGGTGCCTTTGAACCCTGGCGGATGCTGACCTCGGCCTTCCTCCACTCCCAGGGCTTCATCCTGCACATCGTGCTGAACATGTACATGCTGTGGATGTTCGGCCAGGCGCTGGAACCCCTCCTGGGGCGCATCCGCTTCCTGGCGCTTTATCTTCTCTCCGCGATCGGCGGCTCCGTTGGTTACCTGCTGCTGACCCCGGCCTACGTCCCGGGCCAGTCCCTCACCGGCGTCGTGGGCGCCTCGGGTGCCATCTTTGGCCTCTTCGGCGCCATGCTGGTGGTCCAGCGCCACCGCGGCGGGGACACGCGGCAGCTCTGGGTCCTGATTGCCATCAACGGCGTCATCGGCTTTGTGGTTCCACAGATCGCCTGGCAGGCCCACCTGGGCGGCCTTGTCACCGGAGCGCTGTGCGCCGCGGTGATCGCCTACGTGCCACGGGGCCGGCGGCAAGGGCTTCTTCAGGCCGCCGGGCTGGCCGCGGTCCTGTGCCTGCTCGTCGCGGCCACCGCCCTGCACGCCGCCGCCACCGCCCTCCCGGCCTAGTTCCCGCCCGGGTCGCCGGCCGCCGCCCTCGCCCTCCCGCCTAGTTCCCGCCTAGGTCGCCGGCCGCCACCCCAGCTCTCCCGCCTAGTTCCAGCTGCGGTTACACGTCCCGGCAGTCTCCGCCACAGGCGCCGCTTTCCGCGTGCCGCCCGGGCGCTCCCGGCCTGGTTTCCGCCGCGCTTCCGGGTTCTCGCTACACTTCCGGACTGACGCGGCCCGGGTCCGGGGTGCGCTGGTCCGCAACCGGCGCGCTTTTCCGGATCTGCCGCACCCGCTACCAACCCGCGGCCCTGGAGCCTCACTGCTCGTTCTCGCTCCCGGTCACTTTCACGAGTCTCTGTCGGCGACTTTTCCACAGGGGTTATCCACACTGTTGGTAACTTACATGCCTGTAGTTCAGGTCCAGATGCCTGATCTAGCCGCCACAGCTGGGAAATCTCTGCGAGCTCACGATCCCTTCCTCCACACCTGTGGATAACATTCCGGCCCCGCCTTGTGGTTAAGTGGACAACTTTCGCCCCAGGAGGAACCCCGCCCGGCCCTGCCCGCGCGGTGCCGTCTCCAGATGGCCGCGTGCAGCCCTCGCGGGCCGGACGGCGCCGGTGCCTTGGCGACCCGCCGGGGCGCGACAAGCCGTTTCAGGGACGCCCAGCGGGACCAGCCAGGTCGAGTCGCGGCGACGGTGGGTGCTGTGCGGCCATTTCTTATCTGATTTATAGCCGGTTATTCACAGGGTTGTTCACATTGTTAATAACTTGATGCTCTGAGTTTTGGTCCGGAAAGACCGTCGTCCGGGGCCTCCGGAGCCTTCGGTGCCGCCTCGGGCCCGAGTTTATCCCCACCTGTGGATAAGTTGTGGGTAGTCGACTGTTATTAAGTGGATAGGGCGAGGGCGGCCCTGGGATTGCAGATCCGGGGAGTAGCGCTGCGAATCCCGGGGGTCGTCATCCGGCAGGTTTCACCGGCGGTGGCGAGAACCTCGGTTATCCACAGGCAATCCACACTGTTAATAACTTACAGACCTGTAACTCACCGGCCTTCGGGAATAGCTTTGCTGATTATCCGGGCTAGGACGCCCGCCGGAGCTTGCCTGCGCCCGGCTGCGGCGCGCCCGGTTATCCCCAACCTGTGGATAACTTATGGTTTGTTGTGCACAGCTGTGGACCCAGCCGAGGCCCTGGGCCGCGGCCTAACGAAGCCACACGCCTGAGGTACCACGCCGGTGGGAGTCCACCAGATGGGTGTCCACCATCCCGATGGCTTCCATCAGGGCGTACATGGTGGTGGGCCCCACAAAGACAAAGCCCCGCTTGCGCAGCGCCTTGGACAGGGCAACGGACTCGGGTGAAGTTGTGGGGATCTCGGACAGGGCCGCGGGTTCAGGGGTGGTGTCCGGCTGGAAGCTCCAGACGAAGTCCACCAGGCCGCCGTCGTCCCTGAGATCAAGGGTGGCGCGGGCGTTGGTGATGGCGGCGCGGATCTTGAGCCGGTTGCGCACAATGCCGGCGTCCTGCAGCAACCGCTCTACGTCGTCGTCGGTGAAGGCGGCCACGGTCTCGGGGTGGAAGTCGGCGAAGGCGGCCCGAAAAGCCGGCCGCTTGCGCAGGATCGTCGCCCAGGACAGGCCGGCCTGGAAGGCTTCCAGGGAGATTCGTTCATAGAGGCCCTGTTCATCCCGGACCGGGAGGCCCCACTCGGTGTCGTAATAGTCGCGCAGGAGCGGGTCTGCGGCCGCCCAGAGCGGCCGGGCCAATCCGTCGTCACCGATGATGCAGCCACTGGAAACGTCCGGTGTCATCGCAGGGTCCTTTGCTAGAGAGTTGCCTCCCGGCCAGATCGCCCGCCGGCCGGTGCGGCATGGGCTTAACGCGGCAGGCCGGCACATTGAGTGTGCCGGCCTGCCGCGAAGGAAATGAGGGGATCAGGAACGCCAACGCGTGGTCATCAGGAAGCCCACGATGGCGATGCCGAACCCGGCGACGATGTTCCACGACGCCCAGTCGCGCACCGGGAGGGTGCCTTCGCTGATGTAGAAGGTGATGATCCACAGCAGGCCGATGATCATCAGGCCAAACATCACCGGCTTGAACCAGACGGGGTTGGGCTTGTAGGCCTGCGTCGCAGCAGTCTGCTCCGCAACGCGGGCAGTCCTCTTTCGCGGCTTCGACTCGGGCACGGGTCCTCCTTGGCGGCTGGATGAGGAGCGGTACCCCGGCTTGATATCCTGCAAGAAAGGAAAAGCCGGCGGTCAACGCGCTCTTGGTCAAGTATGAAATCCTAATCGCAGCCAATTCTAGCTGTAGTTCAGGCCACACCCGCGCCCGTTGCGAACGCCCCATAAGGAGAGCCCACGGTGCTGCAGGAGAAGGCAGAACCCCTTGCCGCACCTGCCACCGGCAGCAGAGCCCCGCGGGGCGCCCTGTCCCGCACCCTCCAGGTCTTCGGCGAGCTGCTGCTGACCGCCGGGGCGGTCCTGCTGTTGTTTGTGGCCTGGCAACTTTGGTGGACCAACCTCGACGCCGACGCCCGGCAACGCGACGTCGTGAGGGATTTCGCGCGAAGCCTTGCCGGCCCGGCCGGGTCCTCCGCATCCGTCCCGGCTGCCGGCCCCGCACGTTTCGGCCCCATGAAGCCCGATTACGGCCCGGCCGCCGTCGCCGCCGAGCCGGACGCCGGCGCGACGATCGGCGTCGTCTACATCCCCCGCTTCGGCGCCGGCTACACCCGACCGGTCGTCCAGGGAACCACACCTGCCGTGCTGGATTCCCTGGGCCTGGGACACTACCCCGGCACCGCAATGCCTGGCGCGGCCGGTAATTTTGCCGTGGCCGGTCACCGGCAGACCCACGGCGCCGTGCTGGACAACATCGACACCCTGGTCCCCGGGGACAGGATCTACGTGCAAACCCGCGAGGGCTACTACGTGTACCGCTACCGCAACAGCGACATCGTCCTGCCCTCGGCGACCGAGGTCCTGTTGCCCGTCCCGGCGCAGCCGGCGGCCACCCCCACGGAAAGCTACCTCACCATGACCAGCTGCAACCCGCGGTTCGGTTCACAGGAGCGCATCATTGCGTACTCGCTGCTGGAGCACTGGCAGCCGGCTTCGGCCGGCCCCCCGGCCGAGATCGCAGCCCAGGCGGCGCGCACCCTCGGGGAGGGCTAGGCAGATGTATGGATGGATTTTCCGCCGGCTGCCCGGCCCGTTGTGGCTCAGGATTGTCACGTCGCTGGTATTGCTGGGCGGCGTGCTGGTATTGATGGTTCAGTTCCTCTTTCCCTGGATGGCGCAATTTAGCCCGTTCACTGATTCGACGATTGGTATGGCAAGGCACCCATGAGCACAACCAAGATCCTGGTCGTAGACAACTACGACAGCTTTGTCTACACCCTGGTCGGCTACCTCCAGGAGCTCGGGGCGGAGACCACCGTGGTCCGCAACGACGATGTGACGCTGGCCGAGGCGATCGAGATGGCCGAAGCGCGCGACGGCGTCCTCATCTCACCCGGCCCCGGCGCCCCCGCAGATGCAGGGGTCTGCATCGAGCTGATCAAGTGGTGCGGCAGCCACAACAAGCCGATGCTGGGGGTCTGCCTGGGACACCAGGCGCTGGCCGAAGCCTACGGCGGACGCGTCACCCACGCCCCGGAGCTGATGCACGGCAAAACCTCGCTCGTCGAACACCACGGGACCAGCGTCTTCCCCGGTCTTCCCTCGCCGTTCACCGCGACCCGCTACCACTCTCTCGCCGCCGTCCGGGAAAGCATCCCGGAGGACCTGGAGATCACCGCGGAGACGGCGACCGGCGTCGTGATGGGATTGCAGCACCGCACGGCACCGCTGTGCGGCGTCCAGTTCCACCCCGAGTCCGTGCTGACCGAGGGCGGGTACCTGATGCTGGGCAACTGGCTCGAGTCCCTGGGCATGGCGGGGGCGGCGGAACGCGCCGCGGCGTTGAGCCCGCTAATCCAGCACTGACTCCGGCCTGCGGTTAGCCGGCGGTCAGCCCGCCGGGTCCAGCAGCTTGCCGACGCCTTCCGTCACGTCGGTCCCGGTGGGCGACGGCGTCGGTGAAGGCGTGGGGGTCTGCGTCGGCGGGGGCGGCGGGGCCTTGGCCACGGTCACCGTGATCGCCTTGCCCTGCTCGACGGCGGCGTCCGCGGCGTCGCTTTGGGCCGTCACCTTGCCGGGCTGGACCTGGGAGTTTTCGACTTCCTTGATGATGGCCAGCAGCCCCACCTTCTTCAGCGCGGCCTGCGCCTCCGCCTTCGGCAGGCCGACGAGCTGCGGCACGGCCACCTTTCCGGTGGAGACAATGATTTCCACCGTGCTGTCCACCGCCACGGCCTGCGCCGGCGCCGGGTTGGTCGTGATGACAATCCCCGCCGGCACGTTGGGGCTGTTGCTCAGGGTGGTCTTCGGCGCGCCGGTGAGGCCGGTGCGGCGCAGCTCGTCCCTGGCGTCCGCCTCGGTCCGGCCGGCCAGATCAGAGGGGATGGTGATCACACTGGGGCCCTCGGAGATGTTCAGGGTGATCTCCGAATTGACCTCCAAGGGGCTCCCGGCGGGCGGCGCGGTGTCCACCGCGATGCCCTTGGGGATGCTCTCGTGCTGGATGCGTTTCAACTGAGGCTTCAGCCCGGCGTTGTAAAGCCTCTGCAGCGCCTCGGATTCGGTCATCGACGCCACGACGGGAACGTCCACCTTGGCCACTGGGGCGGGCCGCTGGTTGACCATGTTGTAGAGCCACAGGCCGCCCCCCGCCAGCACCAGCAGGGTGAAGATCAACAACGTTGCCGTCCACATTCGCCGTCGGGATTTCTGCCGGGGGGTGGGTTCGCGTTCCGCCGGCAGGCTCAGTGGCAGGCTGTCGGTGTCCGGGCGCCCGGGACCGGAGCCGGACGCGGGCTGAACGGCTGGCACCTCGACGTCGGCAGCGGTCTGTTGCGGCGCGAAACGGCCGGAAGGGGCGTCATCGAGGAATTTCGCCCCGGTCATGGCAAAAGCGGCCGTGGGCGGCAGCTGCTCCGACCCAGCCACCGTGTTGTTCGGGTCCGTCGGCGCCTCGCTGGGCGGCAGGGCGGCTACGGGGACGCCGCTGCGCGCAGCCCTCAGCGCGCGACGGAAAGCCGCGGCGTCCTGGAACCTGTCGGCCCGGTTCTTTTGCAGCGCCTTGGCCAGCACACTGTCCAGCGCCGTGGATACGTCGGGGTTGAGGCTGCTGGCCGGCTCCGGGATCTCCCGGACGTGCTGGTAGGCGACGGACACCGGGCTGTCCCCGACGAACGGCGGGCGCCCGGTCAGCATTTCGTACAAAAGGCATCCCGCCGAGTACAGGTCGCTCCGCGCGTCGACAGTTTCGCCGCGGGCCTGTTCCGGGGAGAGGTACTGCGCGGTTCCCACCACGGCCTGCGTCTGCGTCATGGTGGCCGAAGAGTCGGCCATGGCGCGGGCAATCCCGAAGTCCATCACTTTCACGCTGTTCGAATCCGGGCAAAACATTACGTTCGCCGGCTTGATGTCGCGGTGCACGATCCCGGCCTTGTGGCTGTAGTCGAGCGCGGCGAGCACTCCGAGCGAGAAGTCGATGGCCTGGTCAATCGTGACTTCCTTGGCCTTGATCAGGTCGCGGATTGTCTTGCCGGAGACGAACTCCATCACGATGTACGGCACCCGCACGGTGTCGTCGTGGCCGCCGGGGACGGCATGGTCCCCGGTGTCGAAGACCGCAACGATCGAGGGGTGGTTCAGGGCCGCAACGGCCTGGGCCTCGCGCTTGAACCGGGCCTGGAATTGCGGGTCCCGGGCCAGGTCCGGACGGAGCAGCTTGATCGCCACGGTCCGCCCCAGCCGGGTATCGAGGCCGCGGAACACATCAGCCATGCCGCCGCGGCCGATCAGCTCACCCAGCTCGTAGCGCCCGCTGAGGACTCGCTGCGCCGGAACCGGGCTGCTGTCCTCGCGGTGTGATGGAGTGCGGGGCGAAGTGGACAAGGATGCCTACTTGGTGGTGCTGACGCTTGGTGAAGGCGAGGGCTCGGGAGTGCTCGGAGCGGGCGCGGTGGCAAGGTGGTAGATCACCACGGAACCGCTGGCGACTTTCTCCCCCGATCCCGGTTCCGAGCTCACGAAGGTGCCCTCCTGCTGGGTTCCGTCACCCTCAACCGGAGCACCTTTCTGCCAGCGCAGGCCGGCGGCCTGGATGGCCTGCTGGACCTGGGCTTCGCTGGCCCCCTGCTCCAGCGGCGGGACGGAAACCATTTCCGGGCCCTTGGAATAGCTCACGGTTATGGTGTCACCGGGCTGAACGGGGCCGGAAGGATCGATGTCGAGGACAGTGTTAGGTGCGGCGGGGTCGTTGACGGGATTCCCCTTGACCTGGAGATTCATGCCAATGAGTTCAGCGCGGACATCGTTGTAGGGCCGCCCCTTGTAGGCGTCCGGCACCAGGTTGATGGCGGGAGGCGTCGACTGGGTGGGTGTAGCCGAACTGCTCGTCGGGCTGGGGCTTGGGCTCTTGGACGTGGGTGCAGCGCTCGTGGTGCTCGCTTTGGCGCTGGAACTGGTGGCCGCCGGGGACGAGGGGAACAGGATCCCGGCCTGTGAGAGGACGACCCCCACCAGGGCAAACAACACCAGCAGGATCAGGGCGATCAGCGGCCAGGTCCAGGGGCTGCGGCCCCGGCGTTTCGGCTCTTCCTCGGGCTCGTAGCCGTCGTAGTCCTCTTCCTCCGGGACCCAGGTCCGCTGCGCAGCCAGCGCATCCGCGCGCGACAGGGCATTGCGGGCGCCGTGGCCGCTGGCTGCGGCTGCCCCCGCAGCCATGCCGGCCGCGGCACCGGCACCCGCGGCGCCAATGACCGGCAACGCCGACGTCGACTTGTCGTCCGCGGCGCTGGCGCCGATCACGCCGGTTGCGGCGGTGGCAACATCCACCGGGGCGGTAATGGGGCCGGTGGCGGCCTCAAAGAGCAACATGCCCGGGACAGCCGCGTGGGCGGCCGCGATGTCGCCGTTGCGGATGGCGTCGGCAGCCTCAGCCAGCTTGATCGCGTCGGCCGGGCGGTTCTTCGGATCCTTGGCCAGCATCGACATCAGGAGGGCACGCACCGGCTTGGGCAGGGTTTCGGGCAGCGGCGGCGGGGCGTCATTGACCTGGGCCAGCGCAATGGCAATCTGGGATTCGCCGGAGAACGGACGGTGCCCGGTGAGGCACTCATAGCCGATGACGCCGAGCGAATAGATGTCAGAGGCGCCGGTCGCGGTCTGGCCGGTGGCCTGCTCCGGAGCGAGGTACTGGGCGGTGCCCATCACCTGGCCCGTCTGCGTCAGCGGAACCTGGTCCGCCAGCCGTGCGATGCCGAAGTCGGTGACCTTGACCCGGCCGTCCGGCGTGATGAGCAGGTTGCCCGGCTTGATGTCGCGATGCACCAGGCCCTGGGCGTGCGCGACGGACAGCGCCCGTGCGGTCTGCGAAATCATCGACAAAGTGCGGTCCGGCGAGAGGACCTGCTCGTGCTCGATGATGCTGCTGAGCGGCTGGCCGGGAACGAGTTCCATAACGAGGTAGGCGGAGCCCTCCTCCTCGCCGTAGTCAAAGACGTTGGCGATGCCTACGTGGTTCAGCAGGGCGGTATGCCGCGCCTCGGCCCGAAAGCGCTGGAGGAAGCCCGGATCGCCGGTGTATTCCTCCTTGAGGACCTTGATGGCCACGATCCGGCCAAGGATCAGGTCCTTGGCCTTCCACACTTCCCCCATACCGCCGATCGCAATGCGTGTGGTCAGCTGGAATCTTCCGCCGAGGGTGATTCCCGATGTAGGCCTCACTTATTCAACACCGCCTCAAAAATCTTCTTCGCGTTCGGACTGGTTAGATTTGCGCCGGTGGTGATGTCCACGCCTTGCATGACGATGGTGACGGCCACTTGCGGGTCGTTGGCCGGGGCGAACCCGGTAAACCAAGAATTGTTCAGGCCGTTGCCGAGCTCGGCCGTGCCGGTCTTGCCGGCCACCTCGACGCCGGGAACCGCGGCACCGCGGGCGATGCCGTCGCTGACCACGCTGGTCATCCATTCGGAGATCTGGCGGGCAGTCTCCGGGCTCGTGGAGGTCCGGAGTGTCTCAGGCTTGGGTTCGTTGATGATCCGCAGATCCGGGGACCGCACGGCCTTGACCAGGTTGGGCTTCATCTGGACGCCGCCGTTGGCGATCGCGGCGGTCATCATGTTGATCTGCAGCGGCGTGGCACGGACGTCGCGCTGGCCGATGGCCGACTGCGCCAGGCCGGCGTCGTCCAGCGGTTCGGTCGGGAATTTGCTCTTTGCATAATCGAGCTTGAGCTGGTCACCGAAGTCCTGCCCGAAGCCGAACTTGGCGGCTTCCTCTTCGATTGCCTTCTGCCCCAGGTCCAGGGCGATGCTGGCAAACGGAGTGTTGCAGGACTGCTGCAGGGCGAAGGCGAACGAGGCCGTGTTCCGGGTGTAGCAATTGCCGCCGGCGTAGTTCGGCAGCTTGTACTGGATGCCCGGGAACGGCATCTCGGCCGGGTTCGGCAGCACGCTGTCCTTGTTGTACTTCCCGGAACCCAGGGCCGCCGCCGTGTCGATGATCTTGAAGACGGAACCCGGTGCCAGCAGGGCGCCGGTGGGGCCGCTCACGGACTGGTTCAGGTTGATGCCGGGGATCTTGTTCAGCTTGGTGATGTTGGCGGCTTCGGCGTCGGCATCCTGGGTGGCGATCAGGTTGGGGTCATACGAGGGCTTGGACACCATCGCCAGGACGGCGCCGGTTCTGGGGTTGGTCACCACGATCGATCCGCGCTGGCCGTCCGGAATCAGGTCGTAGGCGAGTTTCTGGATTTTCGGGTCGAGCGTGAGCTCGACCGAGGCGCCCTTGGGCTGGTTGCCGAGGAACAACTGGCCCACCCGGTCCAGGAACAGCTGGTCCGAGCTGCCGGCGAGCTGTTCGTTCATCGCCAGTTCCATGCCGGTCAGGCCGTAGTTTTTGGAAAAGTATCCGGTGATGCCGGCGTACAGTTCCGGCTGGGTGTAGGTGCGCTGGAACTGGCAGCTGTCCGTGCCGGCGACTGACTGCGCCACGGGCTTGCCCCCGACGATGATGGCGCCGCGGTCGTTGCAGTAGTTCTGCAGCAAGGTGCGCTTGTTCCAGGCGTTGGCCTTGAGTTCGTCGGCGCCGACCACCTGGACGTAGCTGAGCGCGCCGAAGATCAGCGCGAACATCGCGATCGCGGCGATCCAGGAGTTGCGAATGGCCTGGTTCACAGTTTCACCGCCTCGGTGGGAGCGTCTGGACTGGTGGCGCCGGTGCCGCGGGCCGGCGCCGTGGCCGGCTTGGGCGGCATGGCCGGGACGTCTTTCGCCGCGTCAGGGTCCTGTCCCGGTGGCAGGGGCGTGGTGTCCACCGGTCCGCGGGCGGTGTGGGAGATCATCAGCAGCAGGCCCACGATGATCCAGTTCGCCAGCAGCGACGAGCCGCCGGCGGCGAGGAACGGCGTCGTCAGGCCGGTCAGCGGAATCAGGCGGGTCACGCCGCCGATCACCACGAAGCACTGCAGCGCAATGGCAAAGGACAGCCCGGTGGCGAGCAGCTTGCCGAACGCGTCCCGGGTGCCGAGCGCGGCCCGGAAGCCGCGGGTGAACAGCAACAGGTACATCAGCACAATCGCGAACACGCCGATCAGCCCGAGTTCCTCGCCAAAGGAGGCGACGATCATGTCGCTGTTGGCGAAGGGGACGAGGTTGGGACGCCCCTGGCCCAGGCCGGTACCGACGAGGCCGCCGTTGGCCATGCCGAACAGCCCCTCGACGATTTGCCGGCTGCCGCCGAATTCACGGTCGTAGACCTCGGGCGTGAAGGCGTTGAGCCAGCCATCGATCCGCAGTGCCACATGCGAGAAAACTTTGGACGCGACAAAGCCGCCGCCCACCATCAGCACCACGCCGATGATCACCCAGCTGATCCGGCTGGTGGCCACGTAGATCATCACCAGGAACAGGCCGAAGAACAGGATCGAGGTGCCGAGGTCGCGCTGGAAGATCAGCACGCCGATGCTGACCAGCCAGGCCGTGATCATGGGGCCCATGTCCTTGAACCGGGGGAACTGCACCGGGCCGATTTTGCGCCCGGCGAGCAGGATGAGGTCCCGGTTGGAGGAAAGGTAGCCGGCGAAGAAGATGGCGAGGGTGATCTTTGCGATTTCGCCGGGCTGGAAGGTCATGGAGCCGAGTTTGATCCAGACGCTGGCGCCCAGGACTTCGCCGGCGGAGATACCCGGAACCAGCGGAAGGATCAGCAAGACGGCACTGACCGCGAGCGAAATATAGGTGAAGCGGCGCAGGATCCGGTGGTCTTTCAGGAACCAGATCACAACGATGGCCACGGCCATCGCCACCAGGGTCCAGCGCAACTGGTTGTTGCCGGTGTCCTCGTTGACGCGGTCCAGTCGGTGGATCATGGCCAGGCCGAGACCGTTGAGGGCCACGACCAGCGGAAGTATTACCGGATCGGCATATTTAGCGCGGATGCGGAGCACAAGGTGGAACGCCAGCGCTGCGGCTGTGAGTAGCCCGGACTGGAACCAGAAGTCAGTGTCGAAGGCCTTTTGCCGGTCGACGCCGACCAGGGCGTTCGCGCCGATCCCCACCGTGAGGGCGAGGATCAGCAGCACCAGCTCGGCGTTGCGGCGCGGCCTGGGTGTGGGATCGATCGGCGTCACTTCGCCACCTCACAGTAGCTCGGAGACGGCGTCGGGGTGGGGGTGGGCGAGGCCGACTTGGACCGTGCCGAACCGGAGGGCGCCGCAGTGGCCCGTGCGGTCGCCGAGGCGCTGGCACTGGGTGTCGGGGAGGGCGTGAGGCACTCGTCAGCCGGCGCCGTTGTGCCGGTGCGCTCCAGGTTCTTGACGATCCGTTGCGCGTCGTACAGGTCCCGCGCGGGAACAGTCTGGCGTACACGCTGCTGCGAGAACTCTGGCAGGTCAGACATCCGGATATCGGTCACCGTTTCGAGGGTGGAAAGCGGAATGGGGCCCAGGCGCTGGGAGACCCCGTTGAAAATCGCGACCCGCTGATCGTGCTCACCAACGTAGTACCGGGTCTGGGTCCACGCGTAGCCGAGCCAGAGACCGATGCCCAGCACGGCCACGATCGCCGCAGCGATGGAGATCGTTAGCCAGCGACGGTGCCTGACCGGGGGCTTGTCGTCTTCCGACTCGTCCTTGTCCTGCTCGGCCTTGTGTGTCAGGACGGTTGCGGCCCGGCGGGCCACGGTCCGGCCGGCAATGGACGGGATGGAACCGGATGCCGCCGCGGCCGCTGCGGCTCCGACGAGCTCATGGGGCCGCGTGGACAGTTCCTCGCGCAGGACTTCGGCAGACAGATGCTCGCCCAGATGCGGGTCGGTCGACGGCGGGGGTTCCGCCGCGGTGCCCGCGCCCTCCGGGCCCTTGCCGGTCGCCCCGCCGGACTTGCCGTCCCGCGTACCGTCCGAAGGTGCCGCGTCCGACGGCGTACCCTCGGCTGCCGCGCCCGCAAAGGTGCTGCCGGAGGGAGGTGCGGCCGGCGTGGCCCGGGGCGTAGACGTCGCGGTGACGGGGGCCGGGGAAGCGACGACCGTGACGGCGGCGGTGTTCACGTCGTCGGGCGTCTGTTCGGCGATGTCCAGCATCACGACCGTCACGTTGTCCGGTGAACCGGCCTCCAAGGTGAGGTCAACGAGCCGTTCGGTGCATTCGCGCAGGTCTTTGGTCTCCCGGACGGTGCGCTCCACGACGTGGCCGGCCACGTAGTTCAGCCCGTCGGAGCAGAGCAGCCAGCGTTCGCCGGGTTCGACGTCGAGGATGTCCAGGTCCAGTTCGGGGCTGGCGTCGACGTCGCCGAGGACACGCATCAGCACGTTTTTGTGCGGATGGGTTTCGGCTTCCTCGGGGCGCAGCCTGCCCTCGTCGATCAGCCGCTGGACGAAGGTGTGGTCCACGCTGACCTGTTCGAAGGTGCCGTGGCGCAGCCGGTAGGCGCGGGAGTCACCGATGTGGGCAAAATGCAGCTTGCCCTCGGCCAGCAGCAGGGCCGTGACGGTGGTTCCCATCCCGGCCAGTTTCGGATTCATGTGGACCAGCTCGGAGAGCAGCGAGTTGGCCGTCTGGATCTCGTCCGCCAGGACGGTGTCAGCATCGCCGGAGTAGTCATCGCGGTCCAGGTGGATCATGTCCAGCACGGTTGCGGCGGACGCCACGTCACCGCCGGCATGGCCGCCCATGCCGTCCGCGACGACGGCGAGGTGGCGGCCCACGTAGGCGGAGTCGTCATTTTTCGCACGGACACGCCCGACGTCGGAGCGCGCGGCATAGCGCATGATGAGCGGCCGCTTCGGGGCAGTTGCTGCCGTGTCTGCGGGGGATTCGGGGGCAGCCATGGCTACGGCCTCAATTCAATGACCGTCTTGCCGATTCTCACGGGGACACCCAGCTCCACCGGAAGTGCCCGGGTGAGCTGTTGATCTGCCAGATACGTGCCGTTGGTGGAACCGAGGTCCTCGATGAACCAGCGGCTGCCCTGCGGAAACAGCCGGGCGTGCCGGCCGGAGGCATAGTCGTCCTCCAGGACCAGGGTGGCTTCCTGGGCGCGGCCGAGGAGGATCGGGCTCGCGGCCAGCGGAAGGGTGGTGCCTTTCAGCGGCCCCTCGGTGACGACGAGTTGGCGGGCCTGCTGCTTCACGGGGGCGGGAGCAGGTTCGGCCAGCGCAGGGTTGCGGCGCACCTGGCGTGCCGTGGGGGCGCCGGCGGCGGCTTTGCGGCCGATCATCAGGTCCCGGCGCATGGCGGAGACGATGCTGAAGATGAGGACCCAAAGGAGGATCAGGAAACCAAAGCGCAGTGCGGTGATGGTCAGTTCACTCACGGGCGGCCGCCCGGGTTGGCGGGCATCAGGCGGAAGATGATTTTGGTCCGTCCCATCGTGATCGTGGCGCCGTCGGCAAGTTCCGAACTGCCCACCACTTTATGGCCGTTCACGTAGCTGCCGTTGGTGGAGCCCAGGTCGATTGCCTGAGCCACACCGTCGCCGGTGCGGATTTCCAGGTGCCGGCGTGAAACCCCGGTGTCGTCGATCAGGATGTCCGCTTCGGAGGACCGGCCCAGCACCACCGAGGACGCGTTCAGCGAATAACGCTGACCGTCAATGTCCAGGACCGGCTGGAAGCGGCCGGGCTGGCGGGTGGGGGCTGCGGGCATCGAAGCCTGGCTGCCTGGCTGGGTGGGGGAGCCGCCGGCCTTTTCGGTCCGCGACGTGATCTCGAAGTCGCCGGCACGGCGCTCCTCGTCCCGGCGGAAACTGATCCGCACCGGGCCCTGGAGCGTGTAACCCTGGCTGCGGACGTGATTGATGACGACGTCGCACAGTTCTTCCGCGAGCGGCGTGCCCCACTCCTGGGCGCGCTGGAAATCATCGCCGCTGAGCAGGACATCGAAAACGTTGGGGGCCAGGGTGCGTCCCGCGGCGATGGTGAGCGCTTTGTTGTCCACTTCCCGGCGGAGGTGGCTGGCGATCTCAACCGGCTCAACCTGCGCGCGGGAACCGGTGGAGAAGACTCCGCGGACGGCCTTTTCGATGCCGCGCTCGACTTTGTCCAGCAAGCCCATGGTCCTTCTCCTTTCCTGACAGCTGCCGGGCAGCGTTTGTTCCGGAACTCGGTTTCCAACATTCGCAGGGGCCCGCCGTAGTCGGGCACTCCTACATCAGATACTACTGGGCAAGGCTGGGAATGGCCTTAATGAGCCCCGCCGCCGGGGCCAGGGAATTTGCGGCGGAGGGGCTCTGACATGCGCGGATGTCCGGACGGCGACGCCGGAGCGCTGCGGCCGCGGCCCCGCGGAAGGGCCGGCCGCCGGAGGCGCTGACGCGGTGGTTTGGCGCCTCCGGAGCCCCGATTGGTGTTTTCCCGCAGTTGTCCGTTATGCTTGATCTCGCTGCTTTTACGAGGTAGACGGTCCGGTTTCCGGGCCCTCAGCCGGGTGAAAGAAGTTGCGCGCGAGTGGCGGAACGGCAGACGCGCTGGCTTCAGGTGCCAGTGTCCGAAAGGGCGTGGGGGTTCAAATCCCCCCTCGCGCACGCAAACGAAAGAACCCCGGTCTTCGGACCGGGGTTCTTTTTCTTTCATCGGGTTCTTTGGTCCGCCGCGCGGGCGACTCCGTGCGGGCGCCTTGCCACCGGCGGCGGGGCGCGACTACTCGCGCAGCGCCCCGAAGCCCGCCACCAGCGCCTCGAGCCCCAGGCTGAAGGCCGCGTCGGCCTGGTTAGTGTAGCCCTGCCCGCCGAGGCTGGCGACGGCGGCGGAGAAGTTCGGCGTCGAGGCCGCGAGGCTGCCGGAATCGAAGATGTCCGCAGGGGCCGTTACGTCATAGGCGGAGCCGAAGATAAAGGACTCCAGGGCCACGATCGCGGAAATGATGCGCCCCTGCGGGAAGCCTGCCCGGCGGAATCCCGCACTGACGGCCTCGTACATGGCCAGGGTCTTCGGCGCATCCGCGACCGGCAGCACCGCAATGACCGGAATCAGCGGGGTATGACGCGAGAAGACATCACGGTAACTCCAGGCCCAGTCCCGGACGGCCTGGTCCCAGGGCTCGGTCTCAAAGGCCGACACGTCCACGAACGATGTCAGGTGGTCCTGGATCAGGACCAGCACCTCCCGTTTGGAGGACACATGGTTATAGAGGGCGGACGGCGCAACGTTCAAGGAACGGGCCAGGGCCGCCATGGTGAAGCCGTCGTAGCCACTCTTGCGGACCAGTTGCAGTGCCGCGGCGGTGATGCCGTCCAGGTCGAGGACGGCCGAGGCGGGCCGGCCGACCCGGCGGCGCGGTTTGGCGTCGGGACGGTGCGGATCCGCGGTGGCGCTGGTAGCTGCCGGCATTCCGGGCCTTTCTTCTGGGCTGTCCCAAGGATTATTCCACCGGATGCCATTTTGCGCCGGGGTCTTCCCTCTTTCTATCCGTGCCGCTATAGTCATCCTAAATGAATGGCATTCATTTAGTGGTCCGCATCACTTACGCGGTCACGGAGAGGACATCATGCTGGAACTTGACCGCGACGTCGTCATCGTCGGAGCCGGCCCCGCCGGCCTGACCGCAGCAAGGGAGCTGCGGAAAGCGGGCCTGAGTGTCGCCGTACTGGAAGCACGCGACCGCGTGGGCGGCCGGACCTGGACGGACACCGTCGACGGGGCCATGCTGGAGATCGGCGGCCAGTGGGTCTCGCCGGATCAGACGGCACTGCTGGAGCTCCTGGAGGAGCTGGGCCTGAAAACCTACGACCGCTACCGTGAGGGCCAGGCGGTTTACATCGGCGCCGACGGCAAGCGCACCCTGTACTCCGGCGACTCCTTCCCGGTCAGCGACACCACCGCCGCCGAAATGGATAAGCTCACCGCGCTGCTGGATTCCCTCGCCGCGGAAATCGGCCCCACGGAGCCGTGGGCACATCCCAAGGCCCGCGAACTCGACACGATCTCCTTCCACCACTGGCTGCGCGCGAACTCCGCCGACGAGGAGGCCTGCAACAACATTGGCCTGTTCATCGCCGGCGGCATGCTGACCAAGCCCGCGCATGCGTTCTCCGCCCTGCAGGCCGTGCTGATGGCCGCCTCGGCCGGTTCCTTCACCCACCTCACCGATGAGGACTTCATCCTGGACAAGCGGGTCGTCGGTGGCATGCAGCAGGTATCGCTGCTGCAGGCAGCGGAACTGGGCGACGACGTCGTGCTCTCCAGCCCGGTGCGCACCATCCACTGGGAAGCCGGGGCCGCCGGAAACCCAGCGGAAGACACCGCCGGCAACCCCGCCGGCGTGACCGTGGTGTCGGACCGCGCTACGGTGAACGCCCGGTTCGTGATCATGGCCGTGCCGCCGAACCTTTACTCCCGGGTCTCCTACAACCCGCCGTTGCCGCGCCGCCAGCACCAGATGCACCAGCACCAGTCGCTGGGCCTGGTCATCAAGGTGCACGCCGTGTACAGCACTCCGTTCTGGCGCGAGGACGGGCTTTCCGGAACCTGCTTCGGCGCGGACGCGCTGGTGCAGGAGGTCTATGACAACACCAACCATGAGGACCCCCGCGGCACCCTGGTGGGCTTCGTCTCGGACGAAAAAGCGGACGCCATGTTCGAGCTCAGCGCCGGAGAGCGCCGCCGCGCCATCCTCGAATCGATTGCCGGGTTCCTGGGCGAGAAGGCCCTGGACCCGGAGGTCTACTACGAGTCCGACTGGGGCTCCGAGGAATGGACCCGCGGCGCTTACGCCGCCAGCTACGACCTGGGCGGTCTGCACCGCTACGGCAAGGACCAGCACGCCCCGGTGGGACCGATCTACTGGGCCTCCTCCGACCTCGCAGCCGAGGGCTACCAGCACGTGGACGGCGCGGTACGGATGGGACGGGCGACGGCGGCCCGAATCGTCGCCGTGGCGGACCGCACACCGGCTGCCCGCTAGCGGCCGGCAACCCATGTTCCGTCCAACAACCCCTGTCCACACAGCAACAGCACAACAACCAGAGAGGTCGGCCAGATGCGTTACGTAGTGGGGTATTCAGCCAATGCCAGAGGCCGTGATGCGGTCAACCTGGCCGTCTCCCTGGCCCGCGGCCGCGGAGCGGCCCTGGACTTGGTGGTGGCCATCCCGGACGCCGGGGTGTTCAATGCGGCCCACGCGCCCGCCGCGGGCTATGACAGCTACCTGCACCAGCAGGCGGCCGAGTGGCTCGATGAAGCCCTGGCCCTGATCCCGGCCGACGTGCCGGCGCAGGCCCACATCCGCAGCGGTGCATCCGACGCGCAGACCCTCATCGAGGCTTGTGAGGAGTTCCAGGCGGACATGCTCATCATCGGCGCCACGAGCAACGGGCTGTTCAAGCGGTTCACCGTCGGGTCTGTGGCCAGCGCGCTGCTGCACGCCGCCACCGTGCCGGTGGCGCTGGCGCCGCACGGCTACCACCGCCGGGACGCGCTGACCCGGGTCAGCTGCGGGCTCGGGGACCGCCCGGGCGCCGAAGAGCTGCTGGATTTCGCCGTCTCGATGGCAGCGAACCGGTTGGTGCCGTTGCGTGTTGTGTCGCTGCTGACCCTGGACGACGGGGACTCGGCGGACGCCGCCGAAGCAGCCCGCGACTACGCCAACAAGCACCTCGCGGCCGCCCTTCCGTCCGATTCGCAGGGCACACCGCTGGCCGGCAAGGCCGACGTCGTGGTGGCCCAGGGCCGCAGCGTCGAAGAGGCCGTGGACCGGCTCGACTGGGAAGACGGCGAAGTCCTGCTGATCGGTTCCAGCCGCCTCGCCCGGAACCGCTCCATCTTCCTGGGCAGTACTGCGAACCGCATCCTGCGGGCCCTGCCGGTGCCGATGATCGTGGTCCCCAGCGACTACGAGCTCAAGCACCCGTCCCCTTCCACGTCGAGTGACATTTCCCGAGAGGCACAAGCATGAGCACCGAACACGCCACCGCCAAGGCCGCACCACAGCAGCGGGACCACGGACTGAGTGAAAAGGGACTGAAGGCCGGATCGGTGGGGCTGATCGGCGCCGTCGTCATCGGCGTCTCCTGCATCGCCCCCGCCTACACCCTCACCGCCGCCCTGGGCCCGACGGTCTCCGAGGTGGGCGTCCACCTTCCGGCGATCTTCCTGGTGGGCTTCATTCCGATGCTGCTGGTGGCCTTCGGCTACCGCGAGCTGAACAACGCCATGCCCGACGCCGGCACCTCCTTCACCTGGGCCTCGCGGGCCTTCGGCCCCTGGCTCGGCTGGATGGGCGGCTGGGGACTGATCGCGGCCACCATCATTGTGCTGTCCAACCTGGCGGCCGTCGCGGTGGACTTCTTCTACCTCATGCTGGCGCAGATTTTCGGAAACCCGGAGCTGGCGGACCTGACCACCAACCTGCCGCTGAACATTGCCACCACGCTGGTCTTCATTGCGCTGGCGTGCTGGATTTCGTACCGCGGCATGGAAACCACCAAAACTGTCCAGTACGTCCTGGTCGCCTTCCAGCTGCTGGTCCTGGGCTGGTTCGCAGTCGCGGCCTTCAGCCACGTCGCCAACGGCACCGCCTTTGACGCCACCGCCATCGCGCCGGACTGGTTCAACCCGTTCGCCGTTGAATCCTTCTCCGCCTTCGCGGCCGGCGTCTCGCTGTCCATCTTCATCTACTGGGGCTGGGACGTGACGCTGACCATGAACGAGGAGACCAAGAACCCGGAGAAAACCCCGGGCCGCGCGGCCACCGTCACCGTCCTGGTCATTGTGATCATCTACATGACCGTCGCCCTCGCCACCCTGGCCTTCGCCGGCATCGGCACCGAGGGCCTTGGCGCGGGCAACCCGGACAACCAGGGCAGCATCTTCGCCGTCCTCGCCGGACCCGTCATGGGGCCCTTCGCGATCCTGATGTCGCTGGCCATCCTGAGCAGCTCGGCCGCATCGTTGCAGTCCACCTTCGTGTCGCCGGCGCGTACGCTCCTGTCGATGGGCCACTACAAGGCGCTGCCGCACAAGTTCGGCAAGATCAGCCCCAGCTACAAGTCCCCGAGCTACGCCACCATCGCCTCGGCCGTGGCCGCGGCCGCCTTCTACGTGGTGACCCGGACCCTGTCCGAAAACGCGCTGTGGGACACCATCACGGCACTGGGCATGATGATCTGCTTCTACTACGGCATCACCGCCCTGGCCTGCGTCTGGTTCTTCCGTGCCCAGGCGTTCAGCGGAGCGCATTCGTTCTTCTTCAAGTTCCTCGCACCGCTGCTGGGCGGCGTCATCCTGCTGGTGATGTTCGTCAAGACCGCCTACGACTCGATGGACCCGGAGTACGGTTCCGGCTCCTCCATCGGCGGCCTGGGTTTGGTCTTCATCCTCGGCATGGGCGTCATCCTGCTGGGTGTGGTGCTGATGCTGGTCATGGCCAAACTTCGTCCCGAGTTCTTCAAGGGCCAGGTGCTGTCCCGCGGCATCTGAGCCCGGCGGCCGGACTTTGCGAAGGTCCTCCGCCCGCCAGCCGGAGCGCGTGCTTGAAAAGTAAGCACACTTATCAATAGGCTGGCGGGAGGAGGACCTTCCTCCGTTGATCAAGGAAGAGGTGGGCGCATGTCGGATGCACAGGACATCAGCAAGGTGACGGACATCATTAACGATTCGCGGATCGGGATGTTCACCACGATCAATGAGAAGGGCGCGCTCGTCAGCCGGCCGCTGGCGGTTCAGGACGTCCAGGACGACGGCGACATGTGGTTCTTCACCTCGTCGGACACCTCCCAGGTGGCCCATGTCACGGCCAGCCCCGAGGTCAACGTGTCCTTCGGCAAGGGCACCGAGTGGGTGTCGGTGGCCGGCACGGCACGGGTGGTCACCGACCGCCAGCAGATCCGCGACCGGTGGAACCAGGCGGTCGAGGCGTGGTTCCCGGACGGCCCGGACACCCCCGGCGTGGTCCTGCTGCACGTGGACTCGGATTCGGCCGAATACTGGACCAGCCCGGGCGGAACCGCCGCCACCGTCCTGCAGTGGGTGAAGTCCAAGGTCACCAATAGCCGGATGAGCGTCGGCGAAAGCGGCACGGTCGAGCTTTAGGCCGGCCGGGGCGCTGCGCGTCCCACCCGATCCTCTCAGCCGATGATCTTGAGCGCAGTGTCCCAGTTAAAGGACTCGTAGGCCGGATTCAGCTGCAGGCCGACCACCAGCAGCTGCATCCCCTCCAGCTCTCGGGCGTGGCGCAGCGCCCCGACCTGGAGGGGCCGGAGTCCTGCCGCGGCGGCAAACGCCGCCACCTCGTTCCGGGCGGCCTCCGAGTCTGAGGCGATGAAGACATCCAGCGCCATCCCGGCCGCTGAGCCTTCCGCCAAGGTGCCTGCGAACGTCGTGTTGAACGCCTTCACCACCCGGGCGCCGGGCAGCAGCCGGGCCACCTCTTCGGCCGCCGAGGTCCCCGGCCCGACCACCAGCGAATCGCCGGTTTCCATGTTGACCGGATTGCTGATCTCGATCACCGTCTTGCCGCTGAGCGTGTCGCCATAGTGCATGGCGACCTCCTTGGCCGGTTCGAAGTAGAGGGCCAGGACCACAAGGTCGCCCTCGGGCACATCGCCCAGCCCGCCGGACGTCGTCGTCGGACCCAGCTCCGCCGCGAGTTTCGCGGCGTTCTCCGGGCTCCGGTCCAGGATCTGGATGGAGCGTCCGGCTGCTACCGCCCGGAGGCCGATCGCCCTCGCCATGTTGCCGCTGCCGATAATCGTGATGTCAGTCATCGTGCCCCTTTAGAGGAAACCTGCAGTGCACCGGCGGCGCGTTCCGCCTCCGCCAGTGCGTGTTCCAGCCGGTCGACGGCGGTGCTGTAGCCGCCGGGTGCCTGGCTGTCCGGTCCGGTTCCGCGGCGCAGCCGCTCGGCGTCCTTCATGGCCTTCAGCATCGCGGCGGTTTCCGGCCGGCCCGGATCACTCATGGCCGGAAAATCGATGCAGAGGGCAGGATCCAGTTCATAACGTTGCCACCGGGTGAGGGCAGCGCGGTGCCGGTCGGCCGCGGCGGTATCGGCTGCTGCGGCGTGCCGCGCGGCACGCCGGGTTTCCTGCCAGCGGAATACCCTCGGCGCCCAGCGGTAACTGGCGACGGCCGTCGACGCGGCCACGGCGGCGAGCAGCAGCCCGGCCCACGGGGAGACCAGCGCCGGCAGCACCACTGCGGGGCCGACGACGGCGAGCCCGGCAAAACCGTCCCAGAACACGGCGTCCGGCAGTCCGCCGTCGGAGTTCCGGTGCTTCCAAACCAGATAGGCGGTGCCGGCCACGGCTGCCGCGACGACGAGCGCCAGGGTCAGGACCTGCCAGGCCCCGACCGGGGCGGGATCTGCTAGCGACGGCATGGCACACCTCCTGCGGAAACCGTCCCGGGCGGGCGGTGTTCCGCTGATTCCATTGGAATCCATCCGGCGCGGGCCGTCAATGGCCGCGCTTCCCCCGGTTCCCACCCGGCTCCGTGCCGGCGTAGCCTAGGGCCCATGCGACTGAAAATGTGCAGTATCCACGTCAAGGACCCGGCGTCAGCCCATGAGTTCTATACCGGAATCCTGGGCTTTGAGACTCTCATGGCGATGCCGGAGCACAATCTCTATATCGTGAAGGACCCGGGCGGCGGCTCGTCGGCAGGCCTGCTGCTGGAGCCCAGCGACAACCCGATCGGTGCGGCCTATATGAACGCCTGCCACGACGCCGGGTTGCCGGCGATCGTGTTTGGCGTCCCGGACGTCCGCGCCGAGTACGAGCGGCTGTCCGCCAAGGGCGTGATCTTCCAGGCCGAACCCTCGGAAGGCCCCGGCGGCACAAGCGTGGTTCTCGACGACGGCTGCGGGAACTACGTCCAGCTGCACCAGGACTAAGCCCGGGCTTAGCGGGCCGGGGCGCTCGTCGTCTGAGCTTCCCACTAAGCTCGATCTGTGATTACCGGTGAAATAAAGTCCCAAGTCGACAAGGTCTGGAATACGTTCTGGAGCGGCGGAATCTCCAACCCGCTGGAGGTCATCGAGCAGATCACCTATCTGCTTTTCCTCAAGCGGCTGGACGAGCGCCACACCCTGCAGGAGAAGAAGGCGAACCTGCTGGGCCAGCCCATGGAAGACGCAGTCTTCCCCGCCGGCAACGACCCCAAGGGCCGGCCGTACGCCGACCTGCGCTGGAGCCGGTTCAAGAACTTCGCCAAAGACGAGATGTTCACCGTGTTCTCGGAGTCCGTCTTCCCGTTCCTGCGCAACGAACTGCCCAAGCTGGCCAACGGCGAGGAATCCACCTACAGCCACCACATGCGGGACGCCCAGTTCAAAATCCCCAACGCCGGCGTACTGCAACAGGTGGTGGACGTCATTGACGGCATCAACATGGACGGCCGGGACACCAAGGGCGACCTGTACGAGTACATGCTGTCCAAGCTGGCATCAGCCGGCACCAACGGCCAGTTCCGCACGCCGCGGCACATCATCGACCTCATGGTGGACATGACGGCGCCGAAGCCGCTGGAAGCGATCTGCGATCCGGCGTCCGGCACATGCGGCTTCCTGGTCCAGGCGGGGGAGCACCTGCGCAAGAATCATCCGACCCTGCTGACCAATGCGGAGTCGAACAAGTTCTTCCACAATGAGCAGTTCCACGGCTTCGACTTCGACAACACGATGCTCCGGATCGGCTCCATGAACATGCTGCTGCACGGCGTGGAGAACCCGGACATCGCCTACCGAGATTCCCTCGCCAACCTGCACAGCAGCGAGGAAGAGAAGTACGACGTCATCCTGGCGAACCCCCCGTTTGCCGGCAGCCTGGACTACGACAACGTGGCCAAGGACCTGCTGGCCCTGGTGAAGACGAAGAAGACCGAGCTGCTGTTCCTGGCGTTGTTCATCCGACTCCTGAAGAACGGCGGCCGCGCCGCGGTGGTTGTCCCGGACGGTGTGCTGTTCGGTTCCAGCAAGGCGCACAAGGAACTGCGAAAGCTGCTCGTGGAGGGCCACAAGCTCGACGCCGTGGTCAAGCTTCCGTCCGGAGTCTTCAAGCCCTACGCCGGAGTGTCCACCGCCATCCTGTTCTTCACCAAGACCACCTCGGGCGGCACGGATAACGTCTGGTTCTACGACGTCCGCTCGGACGGTTTCTCGCTGGACGACAAGCGCACGCCGCTCAGCTCATCCGACCTCCCCGATGTCCTCTCCCGCTGGAAGGAACGCGCGACGAGGGAACTCACCCGGGCGCGGACCGAGCAGTCGTTCTGTGTGCCGCTGTCGGAGATCGCGGCGAACGATTACGACCTGTCGCTGAACCGGTACCGGGAGATCGAGCACGAAGTTATCGACCATGCGGCACCAGCGGACGTCCTTGCTGCCTTGGACGCGCTTGAATCGGAGATCACGCGGGGAATGGCGGAGCTGCGGGAGCTTCTCAAGTGAACGTTGCCAAGTTGGGGAAACTCATTAGACCCGCAAAGGTCCAGCGTGCGGGCAGCGGGTCCTACCCCTTGCTCTCAATGACCATGCGCCACGGCTTGGTCCCTCAAAGTGAAAAGTTTAAAAAGCGTGTCGCTGGAGCCGACCTTTCTCAGTACAAAGTCATCGACCGAAACCAGTTGGTCGTTGGATTTCCCATTGACGAGGCCGTTTTGGCTTTCCAACGATCCATTCCGGCAGGAATCGTAAGCCCCGCGTACGGTGTTTGGGATCTCACTGACGAGGCCGAGACCGACGCGCTGTATCTCGAACGATTCCTGCGATCGCCCCAAGCGATTGCTTACTACAAGGCCAAGCTCCAGGGTTCAACCGCTCGCCGGCGATCGCTTCCAAACTCGGTTTTCCTGGATATGGACGTCCCTTTTCCACCCCCCGACGAGCAGCGGCGGATCGCGGCGATCCTGGACAAGGCCGATGAGCTTCGCACCAAGCGCAGCCAAGCCCTCGCCCACCTCGACACCCTCACCCAATCGATCTTCCACTCCACGTTCGGCTCCGGTGTCCCCGCGCAGAGCCAGCATCCGGTTGTGAAGATGGGTGATGTGCTGGTGTCGGCGACCTATGGCTCTAGTGAAAGGGCGGCTATTTCAGGTGATATCCCGATACTTCGCATGGGAAACCTGACCTACGGCGGCGATTTGGACTTCACGGACTTGAAATACCTTGGTGCAAACCAGCCTGATAAGCACCTGCTCCGCAATGGCGACGTCCTATTCAACCGAACGAATAGTGCCGATCTGGTCGGCAAGACTGCAATGTTTCGGGGAAACGGGCCCGCTGCTTACGCGGGCTACCTCATTCGCCTGAGGACATCGGAGGATCTTCTGCCGGAGTACCTAACGACCTTTATGAACTTGCCGAGCACTAAGCGACTCCTTCGGAACATGGCAAAGTCCATTGTGGGCATGGCAAATATCAATGCCAAGGAGGTGCAGTCCATCCGTCTTCCGCTGCCTCCAATCGAACTTCAACAGACCTTCGCAAACCGCGTCGCCGCCGTCGAACGCTTGAAAGCAACCCACCGCAAGCACCTCGTAGAGCTGGACGCCCTCTTCGCCTCGCTCCAGCACCGCGCGTTCAAAGGAGAACTGTAAGTGAAAGCCTCGGAAGCCCAGTTGCTTGAAATGCTGCGGCAAGCCCAGCAATTTGAGATCCCTTTGTACCAGCGCCAATACTCGTGGACTGTGGAGGAGTGCCAGACACTGTGGGACGACGTGGTGCGCGCTGGCTCCAGCGATCAAATCAACGCCCACTTCATCGGTTCCGTGGTCCACATCAGCAAAGGCTTGAGCAACCTGACCTCCCATGAGCCGTTGCTGGTGATCGATGGCCAGCAGCGCCTGACCTCCACTTCGTTGCTCCTCAAGGCCTTGGCGCTGGCCATCAAGGAGCTCCCTCCCGAGGCACAGGAACCGGCTGACGGGTTCTCACCCACAAAGATCGCGAAGCGCTACCTGATCAATGACGACGAGGTGGACCACCGCAGGTACAAGCTGATACTTACGCAGACGGATAAGGACACGCTGTGCGCTCTTGTAGATGACAACCCCATGCCCAATGAGGTTTCCGTCCGCATCCACGAGAACTTCAGTTGGTTCAAAGAGCAGCTGCAAAAGTTCACCAGCAAGGGCAACGACCTGGCGATCGTCTGCCGCGGCCTCCAGAAACTGATGGTGGTCGACATTGCCCTGAACCGCGATCAGGAGAACCCACAGCTGATCTTCGAGTCCATGAACTCCACCGGCAAGGAGCTCAGCCAGGCGGACCTGATCCGCAACTTTGTGCTGATGGGGCTGGAGCCATCGCTGCAGTCCAAGCTGTACAAGAACTATTGGCGGCCCATGGAGTTGGCTTTTGGTCAGGAGGCTTATACGCAACACTTCGACCCGTTCGTGCGTCACTACCTGACCATCAAGGCAAACAGCATTCCCAAGAAGAACGCTATCTATGAGGCGTTCAAGACCTTTGCCAGGACGCGGTTGCCGGATCCCCCTGCCGACGTAACGGAGGCCCTGGAGACACTGCTGGCCGACCTGCGGATGCACGCGGAGTACTACTGCGCGATCGCTCTCGGCAAAGAAAGCGATCCAATGCTTCGCTCCGTCTTCGCCGACATTGCCGAGCTCAGAATGGACGTTGCGTACCCGGTTCTATTGGAGCTATACGCCGACTACGAGCAGAACGCCCTTATTTCTCAGTCGGAGCTGCTGGCTGCTGCCCGGACGGTTGAAGCATATGTTTTCAGGCGGGCGGTCTGTTCTATCCCGACCGCCTCGATGAACAAGACGTTTGCCACCTTCATGCGCCAGTTGGACAAGACCAACTACTTGGAGAGTTTCAATTCCCGGCTGGCTTCCCTGAAGAGTTACAAGCGCTTCCCGGATGATGCGGAGTTCGCCGCGCAGCTGAAAAGCAACGATTCATACCACTTCCTGCGTCGCCTCTATCTGCTGCGGAAGTTGGAGAACATCGGCCGCAAGGAACCCGTGAGCATCGCTGACTACACGATCGAACACGTCTTGCCGCAGAATCCGAAGCTCTCCGAGGCTTGGCAGCAGGAATTGGGGCCCGAGTGGTCTCGGATCCAAAACGAACACCTGCACACACTCGGCAACCTCACACTCACGGGCTACAACTCCGAGTACAGCGACAAGGCTTTTGCCAATAAGAAGTCCATGGAGGGCGGCTTTAACTCCAGTCCGCTCAAGCTCAACGAAACAGTACGAAGTGAGACAGTCTGGAATGAGGAGGCCATTCTGCGGCGGGGTCAAACCTTGACTGCGCAGGCTGTGAAGGTTTGGGCGAGACCGTACGTCGCGCCAGAACTGTCCACGGAGATCGACTCGCGCCTTGTATCGGCTTACAGTCTCGAGGATCACCCGGGCCTTGCTTTCGGCCCCTGGGCCAATACGTACACAGCGCTCAAGGCCGAAGTTCTGGCCCTTGATCCGGGCATTGTCGAGGACATCAAGAAGCAGGTCGTAAGTTTCACGGCCAATCGGGCTTTTATGGACGTATACGCCACGGAGAAGAGGCTGGTGGTACAGGCGCGTGTGCCGGTCCAAAGGCTCGATGATCCCCATGGAATCTGTCAGGACATCAGCATGGTCGGGCACTGGGGAGTGGGTAATCTCCGCATGCATCTCACATCCGCGGACGAGCTGCCCAGCATCATGGGAATTATCCGCCAGGCCTTCGACAACCAGTTGGACGACGATCCTGAATCCGACGCAGCTTCAGAAGGGTTCGACTACGAAGAGGCCCTGGTGGCAACTCCGGCTCCCGCATAGGGCTTGAGGTGGTCATCGACTGATTCCGGCTTCTTGTTGCCGTACGGCAACAAATGCTAAAGTTGGCGTACGGCGACATATGTGAAAGTCGCCGTACGCCGACAGGAGTCGTTATGTACACAGTCCGCGAGGCCGGACCACTGGTCCGCGAACTCCGCGAGGAGCGGGGCTGGTCGCAGGCGGAACTGGCCAGCCGAGCAAACGTTTCGCGGACCTTTGTGATCGACCTCGAGTCGGGTAAGTCCACAGTGGAGACGTCCAAATTCATGGATGTCTTCCAGGCCCTGGGCTACGAGATGGCTATCCGGGACCGCGAGACGGGAAATGTCAGATGGTGACCCGGGCCCTCGACGTATTTATGGACGGGACCCTATGCGGGCGCGTTGAACAGACGTCCTCAGGCAATCTGACGTTCCGGTACCGGCCTGAATATCAGGTGATGCCGGACGCCACTCCGCTCTCGCTGTCCATGCCGCTGGCCGCGGCGCTGCACAAGAAACGGGCAGTGCTGCCTTTCCTTCAAGGTCTTCTGCCGGACAGCGACGGGGCGATGCGCACTATCGCGCGGCGCTTTGCAGTCTCGCCATCCAATCCGTTTGCAGTTCTGGAGCACATTGGGATGGATGTTGCCGGCGCTCTCCAGTTCGCGGCACCCGGCAATGAGTCTTCCGACGGGACTCTTTCCCGGCGTGGGGTCCGGCCCGTCACCACTTCCGAAGTTGCCGACATGTTGGATCGCGTGGTCGCCGAGTATGAGGACGGAACACCGTACAACGACGCGGCGGGACGCTTCAGCCTTGCGGGCGCGCAGCCCAAGATCGCCCTGCATCGGCTTCCGGACGGCGGGTGGGGAGTGCCCACGGATGCCCTACCCACCACCCACATCCTGAAACCGGCCACAGGGAACTTCAGCAGGCTCGACGTCGTCGAACAGCTGACCATGCGAGCCGCCATTTTCCTGGGGCTTGACGTGGCCAAATCGGAGCTCTCGCGGATCGGCAACTGGGACGTGTTCATAACGGAGCGCTATGACCGCGAGCTAACCGGGGACGGAACATGGCGCAGACTCCACCAAGAAGACCTGTGCCAGTCACTCAGTGTTTCGCCGGCCAAGAAATACCAGCACCGGGACGGCGGCCCAGGCATATCGGACATGGCAGCCCTGGTGCGGTCCTTACCCGAAGAGGCCGACCGACGGGAAGCCGGGGAAGCTCTCTACCGAGCGCTCGTCTTCAATACCGTGGTTGGCGGCACCGACGCCCACGCCAAGAACTACTCCATGCTGCTGAGCGGCCGACGGGCGCGGCTTGCCCCACTGTATGACCTTGCAACATATGCGCCCTATTGGGACGGGGAATCCGGCATCGACCTGGCAATGAGCGTGAAGGGCGAGTACAGGCTGCAACGAATCAGCAGCAAAATGTTGGTCGCGTCCGCCGCGCCGTTCGGCGTCGCGGAGGACCGCGCTGACGCGATTGTGAGCCATTTCAGGCAGAACTTGGTGGAGGCCTTCGACTCAGCCAGGGACGACCTGTCCGGCTGGGTGGGCTCCCTGCCGAAGGTCGCCGACGATACGGTGGCCAACATACGAAAGCTGCCCTTGGTTCAGACCGCGGACGCAGCGTAGAGCACAACTGTCCGCCCGGCATGATTGACTGATCCACAGAACATCGTGAAGTAGGAGCGGAGAAGACTGCATGGGGGCAGGCAACAGCAATTTCGGGTTCATGCTGGCTGATTGGCCGGATCTGGCTCAGCATGCCCGGCGCGCCGAGCAGTTCGCCCGGATCGACCCCCGCGCCTCCATGTTCTACGCCCGGTACACCGCCGAACGCCTGGTGGAGTGGCTTTACAAGGTGGAGCCCGCACTGGCGCTGCCGTACAAGGACGATCTCAACGCGCTCCTCAACGAGCCCGCGTTCAAGAACCTCGTCGGCGGCGTTATCGGCAGCAAATTCACCATCATCCGCAAGGCCGGAAATAACGCGGTCCACAACCCGGTCAACCCCACGGTCCTGGGTGCGGAGCTCGTCCTCAAAGAGCTGCACCACGTTTGCTACTGGCTTGTCCGGAACTACGGCAAGAACGGCAACCAACTGACGCCGTCGTTGGCGTTCGACGCGGCCCTCCTGGCCCCGGCGCCCAAGGCGCCGGTCCCGCAGCAGTCACCGGTCCAGCTGCAGCAGCTGGAAGCGGAGCTGAAGGTCAAAGACGAAGCCCTGGCGACAGCCGCCGCGGCCAACGAGGATCTCGCAGCGCAGCTACAGCAACTTCAAGCCCAGATCGCCGCGGCCAAGAAGCAGAACCAGGCCGTCCCGGACAACCACGACTACGACGAAGCCCTGACCCGCAAACACCTCATCGATCTGGACCTCAACGAGGCCGGCTGGCCGCTCGGCAACCCCGAAGACCGCGAGTTCCCGGTGGACACCATGCCCACCAAGACGGTGGCACTCACCGGCACAGGATTCATCGACTACGTTTTGTGGGGCGACGACGGCCTGCCGCTGGCCGTGGTCGAGGCCAAGCGCACCACCAAGGACCCGCACATCGGCAAGCAGCAGGCCAAGCTGTACGCCGACTGCCTGGAACGCCGCTACGCACGCCGTCCGGTCATCTACTACACCTCGGGTTATGAAACGTGGATCTGGGACGACGCGATGTATCCCGAACGCA
The DNA here is from genome assembly GCF_964021775.1 of uncultured Arthrobacter sp. Taxonomy (GTDB): domain Bacteria; phylum Actinomycetota; class Actinomycetes; order Actinomycetales; family Micrococcaceae; genus Arthrobacter. The sequence continues at coordinate 54,602 of NZ_CAXHZI010000004.1, read as the reverse complement.
AGATCCAGGGATTCCACACCAAGGACCAGCTCCAGCTTCTGGTGGACCGCCGGAACAGCCGGAAACCGCTGGCCGAACAGCCCATCGACAACACCATCGTCGAACGCGCCTACCAGCACAACGCCATCCGCGCCGTGACCGAGGCCTACGAGACCCAGCATGAGCGCAAGGCGCTTGTGGTGATGGCGACCGGTACCGGAAAGACACGCACCGTCGTCGCGCTGGCCAAACTGCTGCAGGAGGCCAACTGGGCCAAGCGCGTGCTGTTCCTCGCCGACCGCACCGCGCTGGTGCGGCAGGCAGCCAACGCATTCAAGACCCACCTGCCCGGCTCCGGCCCGGTCATCCTCGGCTCCGGCGAGGAGGCCGACAGCCGCATCCACGTCGCCACCTACCCGACCATGATGAATCTGATCAATAAGACCACGGGAACGTTGGGCCAGCGGCGCTTCGGCATCGGCCACTACGACCTCATTGTCATCGACGAGGCTCACCGCTCGGTCTACCAGAAATACCGGGCGATCTTCGAGTACTTCGACTCCCTGCTGATCGGCCTTACCGCCACTCCGCAGTCGGAGGTGGACCGCAACACCTACAGCCTCTTCGACATCGAGGACAACGTTCCCACCTTTGCGTACGGGCTGAACGACGCCATCGACGCCGGGTTCCTGGTACCGCCGCGGGTGGTGCCGGTTCCGCTCAAGTTCCCCTACGAGGGCATTCGCTACGACGACCTCAGCGACGCCGAGAAGGAACAATGGGACGAACTGGAGTGGAACGAGGACGGCGAAATTCCCGACGTCGTTGACCCCGCGGTCGTGAACTCCTGGCTGTTCAACACCGATACCGTGGACAAGGCGCTTGGAGTGCTCATGACCCACGGGCATAAGGTGGCCGGCGGGGACCGGCTGGGTAAGACCATCATTTTCGCCAAGAACAGCCAGCATGCCGAGTTCATCGCCAGCCGCTTTGACCATCACTACCCGCAGTTCAAGGGCCACTTTGCCCGCGTGGTCACCTACCAGGTCAACTATGCCCAGACCCTGATCGACGATTTCTCTAAGAGCGACAGCAACCCGCATATTGCGATCTCCGTGGACATGCTGGATACGGGTGTGGATGTCCCCGAGGCCGTCAACCTCGTGTTCTTCAAGATGGTCCGGTCCAAGACCAAATTCTGGCAGATGGTTGGCCGCGGCACCCGGTTGTGCCCGGACCTGTTCGGCCCGGGACAGGACAAACAGGACTTTCTGATCTTCGACCTTTGCCGCAACGCCGAGTACTTCAACGCAGGAATGCCCGGGAACGAAGGCAGCGTCGCCAAGTCGCTGGCCGAAATCACCTTCGCCACCCGGGCCAGAATCCTGCGCGCGGCCGCAGACCTGTCCTGGGCTCCCGCCGACGGTTATGTGGAAGGGCTTCGGTCATCGCTCCGGCACACCATCGACAGGCTTCCGCGTGAGAACTTCCTGGTGAAACCGGCCCGGCAGTGGGTGGACCGGTTTGCCGAAGACCAGACCTGGGTTGGCCTCGCCGGTGAAGACTTTGATGCTCTGGAACACGACCTGGCCCGGCTGGCGAGCATTGGTGCTCTTCCCGACGCCGAGGAGGCCAAGCGCTTCGACTGCACCATGTACCAAGCGCAACTGGCCGCACTGACGGACCCGGCAAGTCTGGTTAGTTTCCGGAGGAAGATCCAGTCCGTAGCAGCAGCCCTGCAGGACCAGCCCAACGTTCCGGCCATCGCCGCGAAGATGGTCCTGCTTGAGACCGTTCTCGACGACGGCGAGTGGGAGTCCGTGTCGCCGGAATGGCTCGAGTCCATCCGAGTCCAGTTGCGCGACCTTGTGCACCTGATCGAGAAGCGCAAACGGAACGTGGTGTACACCAACTTCCAGGACGAACTCGGAGAACTTGAAGAGATTGAACTCGCCGGGGCCAGTACCGGCTTCATGGACTTCAGCCGGTACCGGGACAAGACGCGGCTGTACCTGGCCGGCTATCAGGACCACACCACCATCCAGCGGCTGAGGCGGAACCGTCAGCTGACCGACCAGGACCTCGAGGAGCTTGGCCGCATTTTGGCGGAGAGCGGGGTGGGCACTCGCGTGGACTTGGAACGGGCCGGGATGGAGGGGCTGGGCCTGTTCGTGCGCTCCCTCGTGGGCCTTGACCGGGACGCCGTGGAAGAGGCCCTTGCGGAGTTCATTTCCGACACCGCACTCACCGCATCACAGCTGGACTTCCTTCAACTCCTCGTCAACCAGCTCACGGAGAATGGTGTGGTCAAGCCCGATGCGCTGTTCAAATCGCCCTACAGCGAGCTGGCCCCCAGCGGGCCCGATGAGCTCTTCGGCGAGGAGCGCGCGGTCCGGCTCATCCGGACGCTCCGGGCGATCGAAAGCAGCGCCCGCGTGGGGTGAGTACGGCTTAGCGGGCCAGCTGGCCCGCGGCGAGGCTACTCGGCCTTGGCGCGGGCCTTCTTGGCGTCCTTCTTCGCGGCCTCGTCCTTGACGCGCTGGGCTTCGGCGCGGACGGCCGCGTGGGTGGCGCGCTCGGCGACCAGCCAGGCCGGGGGAGCCTGCAGCAGGGCGGTGATTTCCGCCGTCGTCAGCGCTTCCTCGACGCCGCCGCGGGCCAGGCCGCTGATGGAGACGTTGAGTTTCTGCGCGACCACGGGGCGCGGGTGCGGGCCGGTGCGGCGCAGTTCGGCCAGCCACTCCGGCGGGTTGGCCTGGAGCTCGGCGAAATCAGCGCGGGTGATGACTGAATCCTGGAACTCCTGGGGTGTTGCGGGCAGGTAGATGCCAAGCTTCTTGGCAACGGTGGCCGGCTTCATGGACTGGGAGTTTGCAGAGGTCATGCTTCAAGGGTATCCGGCGGCCAGCCCGCAAGGCACCAAAACAGCACCAAAACAGCACCAAAGCAGCACCAATCGGCCGCCGGGACGGGGCCGCCCCGGCGGCAGTGACGGTACTGTGAACGTGTGTCCGCAGAAGAAGAAACAGCCCAGCCCCACGACGAACCGGTCCCCGCTACGCGGGAGTTGAAGTTCGCGTACGTCGCCGGCGTGACCCCCGGTAAATGGATCCGCCGCTGGGAAGAGCGGATGCCCGACGTTCCGCTGCACTCCTTTATGTCCGACGACGGCGGCCAGCTCGCGGTGCTGCGCGACGGCTCGGCGGACCTAAGCTTCGTCCGGCTGCCGGTGGAGCGCGAGGGCCTCAGCGTCATCCCGCTCTACGAGGAACAGCCCGTGGTGGTGGCGCCCAAGGGGCACGAAATCTCCGTGTTCGAGGAGGTGGCACTGGCGGACCTCGCCGCCGAGACCTTCCTCGACGTCGCGGCCCTGGGCGGGCCCGAAGCGGCGCTGCAGGTGGTTGCCGCCGGGGCCGGACTGGCCATCCTGCCGATGTCCGTGGCCCGGCACTTCAACGTCAAGGACACGGTGGCCCGGAAACTCACCGGCGCACCCACCACCGAGATTGCCCTGGCCTGGCCCAGCGACACCACGGACGAAGTCATCGAGGAGTTCATCGGCATTGTCCGCGGCCGCACCGCGGCCAGCTCCCGGCAGCCCTCGGCGCAGCAGGAGAAGCCCAAGCGCGAGCCGAAGCCGGACCGGCGCGGGCCCGCCGTCAAGAAACCGAAGGTGGCGCAACGGTACGCGCCCAACCCGGACAAGGGCCGCGGCAAGGGATCCCGGAAAAAGGGAAAGCGCTGACCGGCTGACCCGGCAGGCTGGCGCTTATTGGCGTTTTGCAGGCTCAGAACGCCAACAGACTGCCAGTTACTTGGCGCAGGCGTCCCGGAGGGCCTTAACCGAATCGGCCGGCACCTGGTCGCCCGAATCCGCAATCTGCTTCAGCGGCGTGGTGATCTCGGCGGGCACCCCGGCGCCCTGGGCACCGGAGACCAAGGCGCCGAGGGCCTTCTTGTCCTGGACGCTGACCAGGCCGTCCTCAACCAGGGAACAGGCCTGCTTCTTGATCTCGCTTCCGGCCGCGGTGGCGACCTGGGAGGCGCCGTCGTTGACGGCTTTCTCGGCTGCCTGCTGCACCTGGCCGCAGGCGCTCAGGACAATCGCGAGGACGGCAAGGGACGCGGCGGCGAGGGGACGTTTCATGGAATCAGCCTAGCAAGCCGGCGCTTCGCGACCCGGCGGCCGGGATTCGTCCGTGAAGATCGGCCCGTGATGCGAAAAGTTCCTGCCGCCACCGGAATCCGGGGCGGCAGGAACTGTGCGTTTCGCAGATCGGAGCCGCAGCGCGGCGCCGGTTCAGGTCACCGACTCAGGTCCTCTGCTCAGGTCACCGACTCAGGGAGTCGGGACGGTGGCGGTCCGGCCGGAGTCCTGGGCGGCGCCGGCGGTGCGTTCCGCCGCGGGGGCGGCGGTCCCGGTGGCCGGCGGGGTGGTGTTGCGCTTGAAGCGTTTCCCCAGCAGGCTGCCCCCGCCGCCGCGGTTCTTGTTGAAGATGTCGAAGCCGACGGCGAGCAGCAGCACCAGGCCCTTGATGAGCTGCTGGTAGTCGGTGCCCAGGCCCAGGATGGACATGCCGTTGTTGAGAACGCCCATGATCAGGCCGCCGATCATCGCACCTGCCACGGTACCGATGCCGCCGGTCACCGCGGCGCCGCCGATAAACGCCGCCGCGATGGAGTCCAGTTCGAACCCGGTGCCGCCGGCGGGCTGCGCGGAGTTGAGCCGGGCGGTGAAGACGAGTCCGGCCAGGGCAGCGAGCACACCCATGTTCACGAAGAGCCGGAAGGTGACGGCTTTGGTCTTGATGCCGGACAGCTCGGCCGCGTGCAGGTTCCCGCCGATGGCGTAAGTGTGGCGGCCAAAGACGCTGTTGTTCATCAGGGCGCTGTAGACGATCACGAGGACCGCAAGCACGATCAGCACAATCGGGGTGCCGCGGTAGCTGGCCAGCAGGAAGGTGATGACCAGCATGAGCAGCGTGATGAACGCGGTCTTGATCGCGAACCAGGTCATGGGTTCGTTCTCGAGCTCAAACTTGGCGCGGATCCGGCGTTCCTTGATGGACTGGATCAGCAGGGCCAGCGTGGCTCCGACGCCCAGGATCACGGTGAGCCACTCCAGCACCGAAGTCCCGCCGGAAATGTCCGGCAGGAACCCTCCGCCGAGGGCACGCAGCTCCGCGGGGAACGGGGTGATCTGCTGGTTCTTGAGCGTGATCAGGGTCAGGCCGCGGAAGATGAGCATGCCGGCGAGGGTGACGATAAACGCCGGGATCCCGACGTAGGCGATCCAGTAGCCCTGCCAGGCGCCGACCAGGGCGCCGACCAGGAGGCAGGCCGGGATGGCCGCCCACCAGGGCCAGCCCCAGTGCACGATCATGACGCCGGCAACTGCGCCGATGAAACCGGCGACGGACCCGACGGACAGGTCGATGTGGCCGGCAATGATGACCATCACCATGCCGATCGCAAGAATCAGGATGTAGCTGTTCTGGACGACCAGGTTGGTGACGTTCTGGGGCTCCAGCAGGATGCCGTCGGTGAGGACCTGGAACAGCAAGACAATCAGGATCAGGGCGACGAAGATGCCAACCTGGCGGAGGCGGCTGGTAAGGAAGCCGAGGGATTCTCGTAGGGCGGACATGTTCGCTATTCCTTCTCTTGGGTCATGTAGTGCATGAGGGTTTCCTGGGATGCCTCGGCGATGGGCACCTCGCCGGTGACGTGCCCCGCGGACAGGGTGTAGATCCTGTCGCAGATGCCCAGCAGCTCCGGCAGCTCGGAGGAGATGACGATGACCGCCTTACCCTCGGCGGCCAGCTTGGCGATGATCGTGTAGATCTCGAACTTGGCGCCCACGTCGATGCCGCGCGTGGGCTCGTCGAGGATGAGCACATCCGGATCGGAGAACATCCACTTGCTCAGCACGACCTTTTGCTGGTTGCCGCCGGAGAGTTTTCCGGTGATGGCCGCCACCGACGGCGCCTTAATGTTCATGCTCTTCCGGTAGCCGTTGGCCACCAGGGTTTCCTTGTTCTTGTCCACCCAGCCGCCCTTGGCGAGCTTGCGCAGCGCTGCCATGGAGATGTTGCGCTTGATGTCCTCGATAAGGTTCAGGCCGTAGAGCTTGCGGTCCTCGGTGGCGTAGGCGAGGCCGTGCTTGATCGCGTCGGCAACCGTGGAGGTGTTGATCTCCTGGCCGTACTTGAACACTTTCCCGGACGTCGCCGTGCCGTACGTGCGCCCGAAGACGCTCATCGCCAGCTCCGTGCGGCCGGCACCCATGAGACCGGCGAGCCCTACCACCTCGCCCTTGCGGACGTTGAGGCTGGCGTTGTTGACCACCATGCGGCTTTGATCCTGCGGGTGCCGGACGGACCAGTCCTCGATCCGGAGGACTTCCTCGCCGATCACCGGCTCGCGCTCCGGGTAAAGGCTCTCCAGGTCCCGCCCCACCATCCCGCGGATGATGCGTTCCTGGGTGACGCTGCCCTCGTCGAGGCGCAGGGTTTCGATGGTCTTGCCGTCCCGGATGATCGTGACGGCGTCCGCGACCTTGCGGATCTCGTTGAGTTTGTGGCTGATGATGATGCTCGTGACGCCCTGGCCCCGCAGATGCAGGATGAGGTCCAGCAGGTGGCCGGAATCCTCGTCGTTGAGGGCCGCCGTCGGCTCATCGAGAATGAGGAGCTTGACCTTCTTGGAGAGCGCCTTGGCGATTTCGACCAGCTGCTGCTTGCCGACGCTGATGTGCTGGACCGGCGTCACCGGGTTCTCGCTCAGGCCGACCCGGGCCAGCAGCTTGGCGGCCTCCAGGTTGGTCTTGCGCCAGTCCACCCAGCCGTTCCGGGCCTGCTCGTTGCCGAGGTAGATGTTCTCGGCGATGGAAAGGTACGGGCTGAGGGCCAGTTCCTGGTGGATGATGACGATGCCGCGCTTCTCGCTGTCCGAGATGTCGGAGAAGTTGCACGGTTCGTTTTCGAAGAGGATCTCACCGTCGAAGGAGCTGTGCGGGTAGACGCCGGAGAGCACCTTCATCAGGGTGGACTTGCCGGCGCCGTTTTCCCCGCAAATGGCGTGGACTTCGCCGCGGTTCACCTCCAGGGTGACGTCCTGCAGGGCCTTCACGCCCGGGAAGGTCTTGGTGATTCCTCGCATTTGAAGAATGGGTGTTTTCATCGTCAATTCCCACTGACTGGTCGAAACTGGGCCGCTCTGCGGTTAAAGGGTGACTGCGCGCGGGGTGCGGCCGGCGGTCCGGCCGCACCCCGCGCGGGCAGGCTATTTGACGTCGGCGTCGGTGTAGTAGCCGGAGTCGATGAGTTCCTTCTTGTAGTTGTCCTTGGTGATGATGACGGACTTGAGCAGGTAGGCCGGGACCACCTTGACCTTGTTGTTGTAGGTCTTGGTGTCGTTGGTCTCCGGTTCCTGGCCCTTGAGCACGGCGTCGACCATCTTCACGGCCTGGGCGCCGAGCTGGCGGGTGTCCTTGAAGATCGTGGAGTACTGCTCGCCGGCGATGATGGACTTCACGGAGCCCTTTTCAGCGTCCTGCCCGGTGACGATCGGCAGGCTGCCCTTGGCGTAGCCGCCGGTGCTGGTCAGGGCCGAGATGATGCCGATGGACAGGCCGTCATAGGGGGAGAGCACGCCGTCGAGCTTCTTGCCGGAGCTGTAGGCCGCGGTGAGGATGTCCTCCATCCGCTTCTGCGCCACGGGAGCCTGCCAGCGGAGGATGGCGGCCTGTTCGAACTTGGTCTGGCCGCTCGGAACCTTCAGGGTGCCGGCGTCGAGGTACGGCTTGAGCGTGTCCATGGCGCCGCTCCAGAAGAAGTTGGCGTTGTTGTCGTCTGGGCTGCCGGCGAAGAGCTCCACGTTGAACGGACCCTTGCCGTCGACCTTCTTCCCGCTCGCGTCGACAAGACCCAGGCCGGTCAGCAGCGAGGTGGCCTGCTGGACGCCCACGGTGTAGTTGTCGAAGGTGGTGTAGTAGTCCACATTGGGGGAACCGTTGATGAGCCGGTCGTAGGCGATGACCTTGACGTTCTGCTCCTTCGCCTTGGCGAGGACATCGGTCAGTGTGGTGCCGTCGATCGCGGCAATGATCAGGGCCTTGGCACCCTTGGTGAGCATGTTCTCGATCTGCGAGACCTGCGTGGGGATGTCATCGTTGGCGAACTGCAGATCGGCCTTGTAGCCCAGCTTGGTGACGGATTCGGAGACGTTCTTGCCGTCTGCGATCCACCGTTCGGAGGTCTGGGTGGGCATCGAGATGCCGACCAGGGCTCCGGCGGCATCCGCGGCCGCGCCGGAGGACGGGGCGGCGGCGCCGCCGCGGCTTCCGCAGCCGGTGGCCCCTGCGGTGATGGCCAGGACGACGGCGAACGCGCCCAGGAGTTTCTTGATTCTCACGTTTTTCTCCTTCCGCGGACAGCACAGTCCGCGAACTGGTACGGGACCGTCGCAGCGCCAGCGCTTCCGACGGTCCTGTATGGATTGGGTCCGGTTAGCCATGTCCCGACGAGCCTAGATTACGCCCGCTTGTGTTAGCGCTAACAAGTCTGTTTGATGAACGTAGCACCGGCCTGGCTTGTGAGTCAAGTCACAGAATAGGCACGGCCCGGGCGCCTTACGCCCCGGCCGTAGGATGTTGACAACACATTGCACAGGGAGTGGAAAATGCCTCAGCCGGGGAACGCTAGTGATCGACGTCCGCCGCGTCTTGAGGACGTGGCCACCCTGGCCGGCGTGTCCCACCAGACGGTGTCGCGGGTGGTCAACAACCACCCCAACGTCAGCAAGGCCACCCGGGACCGGGTCGAGGCGGCCATTGCCGAGCTCGGGTACCGGCGCAACACCGCCGCCCGCAGCCTGGTCACCCGCCGTTCCCAGACCATCGGGGTCCTCGGCGTCGAGCTCGCGCAGTACGGACCGGCCAATACCCTGGTGGGTGTCCAGCAGGCGGCCCGCGAGGCCGGGTACTTCGTCAGCATCGCGGCCCTCAAGGACTCGACGGCGGACTCCGTGGCCGATGCCGTCCGGCATTTCACCGACCAGGGCGCGGACGGGATCATAGTGATCGTTCCGCACGGCGGCACCGTCCAGACCCTTGAGAGCCTGAACCTGCAGGTGCCGGTCGTCGTCGTGGGGGCCGGCAGCCCCGGCCGCTTCAGCGGTGCCATGGTGGACCAGAAGCTCGGCGCCCGGATGGCTGTGGCGCACCTGATCAGCGAGGGACACCGCCGGATTGGCCACATTTCCGGGCCGCGCGACTGGATGGACGCCCACGCCCGCGCCCAGGGCTGGCGCGAGCAGCTGGCGGAGATGGGACTCGAAGCGGACCTCGAGCTGGAAGGCGACTGGAGTGCCGGTAGCGGTTACCGGCTTGGCCGCACACTCGCCGCGGACCGCACCGCCACGGCCGTCCTGGTGGGCAATGACCAGATGGCGCTGGGCCTGCTCCGCGCCCTGACGGAGGCAGGCGTCCGGGTGCCCCAGGACGTCTCGGTGGTTGGCTTTGACGACCAGCCCGAGGCCGCGTACTTCACCCCGCCGCTGACCACCGTCCGGCAGGATTTCCGCGAGCTGGGCCGCCGCTGCGTGGACCTGATCCTGGCCCAGATCGAGCACGGTGCACCCAGTGCCAACACCGTGGTGGCCCCCGAGCTGGTCATCCGCGCGAGCACCGCCGGCATCGCCTAGCCCGCCCCGCGCCGCTTCCAGGCCCGCGGCCTCCGCGTTACCCGCCTGCCGGCGGACTCCTTGACAGCCAAAGTGTTAGCGCTCACAATTAACCCAGCCCGTGGTTCGGCGGGCACGTTATTGGAGGATTTCATGGACGTCACAGCAGACGGCACCGAGAACTTTGTCATCGGGGTGGACTACGGCACCCTCTCCGGCCGGGCGGTGGTGGTGCGTGTGCGCGACGGCAAGGAACTCGGCAGCGCGGTCTTCGACTACCCGCACGCCGTCCTGACCGACGCCCTCCCCACCGACACGGCCGGCGCCGACGCCGCCCGGCTCCCGGGGGACTGGGCACTGCAGGTTCCCAACGACTACCGCGACGTCCTGCGGCACGCGGTCCCCGCCGCCGTCGCCGACGCCGGGATTGATCCGGCCGCCGTCGTCGGAATCGCCACCGACTTCACCGCCTGCACCATGGTGCCGGTCAAGGCCGACGGAACACCGCTGAACGAACTGCCGGAATTCGCCAACAGCCCGCACGCCTACGTCAAGCTCTGGCGGCACCACGCGGCGCAGCCGCAGGCAGACCGGATCAACGCCCTGGGCCGGGAGCGCGGCGAGGAATGGCTGCCGCGCTACGGCGGGCTGATCTCCTCGGAATGGGAATTCGCCAAGGGCCTCCAGCTCCTGGAGGAAGCCCCCGAGGTCTACGCCGCCATGGACCGCTGGGTGGAGGCGGCCGACTGGATTGTCTGGCAGCTGTGCGGAAACTACGTCCGGAACGCCTGCACAGCCGGCTACAAGGGCATCTACCAAGACGGCAAATACCCGTCCGATGACTACCTCGCCGCCTTGAACCCGGGCTTCCGGGACTTCGTCAGCAGCAAACTGGAGCACACGATCGGCCGGCTCGGCGACGCCGCCGGCTACCTCACGGCCGAGGCCGCCGCCTGGACCGGCCTGCCCGAGGGAATCGCCGTCGCCGTCGGCAACGTGGACGCGCACGTCACCGCCCCGGCCGCCCGCGCCGTGGAACCCGGACAACTGGTCGCGATCATGGGCACCTCCACCTGCCACGTCATGAACGGAGCTGAACTGAGCGAGGTACCGGGCATGTGCGGCGCGGTCGACGGCGGAATCGTGGACGGACTCTGGGGCTACGAGGCCGGCCAGAGCGGCGTGGGCGACATCTTCGGCTGGTTCACCGGCAACGGGGTCCCGCCCGAATACCACGATGCCGCGGCCCGCCGGGGTCTCGGCATCCACGAATACCTCACCGAACTCGCCTCGCGCCAGGCAATCGGCGCGCACGGTCTGATCGCCCTGGACTGGCACTCGGGCAACCGATCGGTGCTGGTGGACCACGAGCTGTCCGGCGTCATCGTCGGCCAGACACTTGCCACCCGCCCCGAAGACACCTACCGGGCCCTGCTGGAGGCGACGGCGTTCGGCACCCGCACCATCGTGGACGCCTTCCGGGACTCGGGGGTACCTGTCCGCGAGTTCACCGTGGCCGGCGGCCTGATCAAGAACCAGCTGTTGATGCAGATCTACGCCGACGTCACCGGCCTCCCGCTCTCCACGATCGGATCCACCCAGGGCCCGGCGCTGGGCGCGGCAATCCACGCGGCAGTCGCCGCGGGCCACTACCCCGACGTCCGGTCCGCCGCCGTTGCCATGGGCGCCGAACCCGGGGCGGTCTACACGCCGATCCCGGAAAACGTGGCCGCCTACGAGGAACTCTTCCGCGAATACCGGACCCTGCACGACTACTTCGGCAGGGGAGCCAACGAGGTCATGCACCGGCTCAAGGCGATCCAGCGCAGGGCCGCCGCACCGCTGCTGTCCGCCGGAGTCCCGGCATGAGCGCCGGAGCGGAGGGCCTGCCGGAAACCATCGCCCGGCTCCGCCGGGAGGTCTGCTCCCTGCACGCCGAACTGACCCGGTACGAACTGGTGGTCTGGACCGCCGGGAACGTCTCCGCCCGGGTCCCCGGCCATGCCCTCATGGTGATCAAGCCCTCCGGCGTCTCCTACGATGAGCTGACCCCTGAACTCATGGTGGTCACGGACCTGTACGGCACCCCTGTGACCTCCGCCGAGACCGGCTCCGCTGCACAGGACGGCTCCATGGCGCAGTGGCAGAACCCGGACCTCACGCCGTCGTCGGACACCGCCGCGCATGCATACGTCTACCGGCATATGCCGGAGGTGGGCGGTGTGGTCCACACCCACTCCACCTACGCCACCGCGTGGGCGGCCCGGGGCGAAGCGATCCCCTGCGTGCTGACCATGATGGGGGACGAATTCGGCGGCAGCATCCCAGTGGGGCCGTTCGCCCTGATCGGCGACGACGCGATCGGCCGCGGGATCGTCGAGACCCTGTCCGGCTCGCCCTCGCCGGCGGTGCTGATGCAGAACCACGGACCCTTCACCATCGGCAAGGATGCCCGCGCGGCGGTCAAGGCCGCCGTGATGTGTGAAGAGGTGGCCCGCACCGTGCACATTTCGCGCCAGCTCGGTGAACCGCTGCCGATCGACCAGGCCCAGATCGAGGCCCTGCACGACCGCTACCAGAACGTCTACGGCCGCTAGGGCCGGGACCAGCCCAAGAATTTCCAGGAGAATCCCATGACCCACGCCCACAACACCTCCCTTGAGCCCTATGAGGTCTGGTTCCTCACCGGCAGCCAGCACCTCTATGGCGAGGCCGTCCTCAAGCAGGTGGCGGAGCAGTCGCAGGAAATCGCCCGCCAGCTCAACGGCTCCTCCGACGTCCCGGTCCGGGTGGTCTGGAAGCCGGTGCTGACCGACTCGGATGCGATCCGGCGGACCGCCCTCGAAGCGAACTCCGACGACGCGGTAATCGGTGTTACCGCCTGGATGCACACCTTCTCGCCGGCGAAGATGTGGATCCAGGGCCTGGACCTGCTGCGCAAGCCGCTGCTCCACCTGCACACCCAGGCCAACGTGGAGCTTCCCTGGGCGGACATCGACTTCGACTTCATGAACCTGAATCAGGCCGCGCACGGCGACCGCGAGTTCGGCTACATCCAGTCCCGGCTGGGCATTCCGCGCAAAACGGTGGTGGGCCACGTGTCCAACCCCGAGGTCACCCGCCAGGTGGGGGTGTGGCAGCGCGCCTCGGCTGGGTGGGCGGCGGTGCGGACCCTGAAACTCACCCGCTTCGGGGACAACATGCGCAACGTCGCCGTCACCGAGGGCGACAAGACCGAGGCCGAACTGCGCTTCGGCGTCTCAGTCAACACTTGGTCCGTCAACGAGCTCGCCGACGCCGTGCACGGCGTCGCGGAGTCCGACGTCGACGCGCTGGTTGCCGAGTACGAGCGGCTCTACGAGGTGGCCGCCGAGCTGAAAACCGGGGGAGCGCGGCACGAGTCGCTGCGCTACAGCGCCCGGATTGAACTGGGGCTGCGGCACTTCCTGGAAACCAACGGGTCCGCGGCGTTCACCACCTCCTTCGAGGACCTGGGCGCGCTGCGGCAGCTGCCCGGCATGGCCGTCCAGCGGCTGATGGCGGACGGCTACGGCTTCGGCGCCGAGGGTGACTGGAAGACCGCGCTGCTGGTCCGCGCGGCCAAGGTCATGGGCGCCGGACTGCCCGGCGGCGCCTCCCTGATGGAGGACTACACCTACCACCTCACCCCCGGCCAGGAGAAGATCCTGGGCGCCCACATGCTGGAGGTCTGCCCCTCGCTGACCGCCTCGAAGCCGCGGGTCGAAATCCACCCGCTCGGCATCGGCGGCAAGGACGACCCTGTCCGGATGGTCTTCGACACGGACGCCGGGCCCGGCGTCGTGGTGGCGCTCTCGGATATGCGCGACCGCTTCCGCCTGGTCGCAAACGCCGTCGACGTCGTGGACCTGGACGAACCGCTGCCCAAGCTGCCCGTGGCGCGCGCCCTGTGGTCGCCCAAGCCGGACTTCGCCACCTCCGCCACGGCGTGGCTGACCGCCGGCGCGGCCCACCACACCGTGCTGACCACCGCCGTCGGCATGGACGTGTTCGAGGATTTCGCCGAGATCGCCCGCACCGAACTGCTCGCGATCGACGAGGGCACCACGATCAAGCAGTTCAAGAAGGAACTGAACTGGAACGCGGCGTACTACCGGCTGGCCGGCGGGCTGTGACCTGGACCGACCACCGGATCCAGGCCGGCGGCTACAGCGCCGTCTTCACCGCGCGGGCCGGCGCGCTGCGCCAGTTGCGGCACGGGGACCGCGACCTGGTGCTTCCGTTCCCGGCCGGCGGACCGATCCCGGACTTCCGGGGCATCATCGCCGCCCCCTGGCCGAACCGGATCGCCGACGGCCGCTACAGTTTCGACGGCGAAAGCCACCGGTTGCCGGTCAACGAGCCCGGGCGCGGCTGCGCCCTGCACGGCCTGGCCCTCGGCCAGGACTGGATAGCCGAAGCCCGCAGGGAGTCCTCGCTGGTGCTCTCCTGCACCCTCGGCCCGGCGCCGGGCTACCCTTTCGCGGTCCGGCTCACCGCCGGCTATTGGCTGGACGGGGACGGCCTGCACGCCGAGGTGACGGCAAGCAACGCCGGGGACCGGGCCGCGCCGTACGGAGTCTGCCCGCACCCCTACCTGCTGGCCGGCCCCGCACCGCTGGATGAATGGACCCTGGAATTCCGGGCCGACACCTTCCTGGCCGCCGATCCGGAACGCCGCCTGCCCGCCGGGCGGCAGCCGGTGCGCGGGCACGCCTACGACTTCAATACCCCGCGCCCCATCGGCGCGACGATGATCGACGACGCCTTCACCGGGCTGGGCTTCGACGACGGCGGCTGCACCCGGCTTCTCGTCCGGGATCCCGGCGGCGGCGGCGTTGGCATGTCCTGGGACCGGAACCTGCCCTGGCTGCAGCTCTACACCGGCGACACCGGACCGCCCAGACCCGGCAGGGCCGGGCTCGCCGTCGAACCGATGAGCTGCCCGCCGGATGCTTTCAACAGCGGGGACGACCTCGTGCGGCTCGAGCCGGGGGAGTCGCACCGGGCCTCGTGGAGCATCTTCGCCGTGTAGCTTCGGACGCCGCCGGGCGGCCGGCGGGATGACCCGCCCGCCTTCCCGATTTCACCTCTCCCATTTCCGCCTCACCCAATCCGCGTTAAGGACCACACCATGACCAGCAGCACCAGCCGCGCCGCTGCCCCCGCATCGCGGACGGCGGTCAGCAGCACCCGCCTCGCGGACGGGCGGGAACTGCTCTACTTCGACGACGGCACCACCCCGCAGCAGCGCCGCACGGAAGACACCCGCGGGCTGCCCCCGCGGGGCCCCTCGGGGGAGGTCCGCTTCGACGCGCTGACCGGCGAGTGGGTGGCCGTGGCGGCCCACCGCCAGCACCGGACGCACCTGCCGCCGGCGGACGAATGTCCGCTCTGCCCGAGCACACCGGGCCGGCCCTCGGAGATCCCGGCGCCCGACTACGACGTCGTCGTCTTCGAAAACCGCTTCCCCTCGCTGGGGCCGGACCTCGCCGCCGCGCCGGTCGCGCCCGGCTGGGGCACCCGTGGGACTGCCGGCGGCCGCTGCGAAGTGGTGGCGTTCACCCCCGACCACACCGGCGCCTTCGCCAAGCTGGGCACCCGGCGGGTCCGCACCGTGATCGACGCCTGGGCGCACCGCACCGAGGCCCTCAGCGCGCTGCCCGGGGTCCAGCAGGTGTTCTGCTTCGAAAACCGCGGCCAGGACATCGGCGTGACGCTGCACCACCCGCACGGGCAGATCTACGCCTACCCCTACCTCACACCGCGGGCCGCGGTGATGGCCAGGGCCGCCGAGGCCTTCCTCGCGGCCACGGGACAAACCCTCACCGGACACATCCTGGCCGGGGAGCGGGCGGACGGCTCGCGGATGCTGGTCGAAGGTGAGCACTTCAGCGCCTATGTCCCGTTCGCGGCACGCTGGCCGCTCGAAATCCACCTCGTCCCGCACCGCCAGGTGCCCGACCTCGCGGCGCTGAACGGCGCCGAACGCGACGAACTCGCCGTCATATACCCGGATCTCCTGGGCCGCCTCGACGGTTTATACGGCACCCCGACGCCGTACATCAGCGCCTGGCACCAGGCCCCGGTGGACCCGGCCCTGCGCCGCTCCGGTTACCTCCAGCTGCAGATCACCTCACCGCGGCGGGCCGCGGACAAGCTCAAATTCCTCGCCGGCTCCGAGGCCGCGATGGGCGCCTTCATCAACGACACCACACCGGAACAGGTCGCCGCCGCGCTGCGCGCCACCGCGGCAGGCAGGACAGGAACGCCATGACACCGACGGACACGGCCGGCACCGCCGGCGCGGCAGCGGTTGCCGTCGCCTTCACGGCGCACTTCGGGCACGCCCCGGACGGGCTGTGGCAGGCTCCGGGGCGGGTCAACCTGATCGGCGAGCACACCGACTACAACGAGGGCCTGGTCCTGCCGTTCGCCATCGACCGGACGACGACGGTCGCCGTCGCCGCCCGCAGCGACCGCCGCGTGCTGCTGGCCTCCGCGTTCGGCGCCGCGGCGCCGGTCGAGTTCGACCTCGACACCTTTAACCCCGAGACGTTCGAGCCGGGGCCCGCGGGGGCCTGGGCCGCCTATCCAGCCGGCGTTGCCTGGGAGCTCGAACGCGCCGGGGTGTCCGTGCCGGGGTTCGAACTGTTCGTTTCCTCCGACGTCCCGGTCGGCGCGGGACTGTCTTCCTCGGCGGCGCTGGAATGCGCCGTCGCATCCGCCCTCGCCGCCCTGGCCGGGGCGGATCTGGCCGCCACCGATCTGGCGGACATCGGCCGCCGCGCGGAGAACAACGTCGTCGGCGCCCCCACCGGGATCATGGACCAGTACGCTTCCATGCTGGGCGCCGAGGACTGCGCGGTGTACCTGGACTGCCGCGACGGCAGTTTCGCCCGGGTCCCGCTGGGGCTGGAGGAGGCAGGGTTGGTGTGCCTGGTGATCGACACCAAGGTCTCCCATGCCCACGCCAGCGGCGGCTACGCGGCGCGCCGGGCTTCCTGCGCCCGGGGCGCGGAACTGATGGGCGTGGCCGCCCTGCGGGACCTCGGCGCCGCCGATCTTCCCCGGGCCGAAAGTATTCTCGACGGGGAAACCTTCCGGAGGGTCCGCCACATCGTCCATGAAAACGAGCGGGTGGCGCGGACCGCCGGGCTGCTGGAGAGCCGGGGCGCCGCCGCGATCGGCGCGCTGCTGGATGCGAGCCACCGCTCCATGCGCGACGATTTCGAGATTTCCTGCCCGGAACTGGACCTCGCGGTGGACACCGCCCGCGCCGCCGGAGCCATCGGGGCCCGGATGACCGGCGGCGGCTTTGGCGGCTCCGCGATTGCGCTGGTTCCCGGGCCCGATATCGGCCGCGTGGAAGAGGCCGTGCAGCAGGCCTTTGCCGGGCACGGATTCCGGGCCCCGGACATCTTTGCGGTGCGGGCCGCCGCCGGAGCACGCCGGCTCTGAAAACGCAGGCTCTGGAAACGCAGGCTCTGGAAATGCAAGGCCTTCACTCGCCGTGGACGGCGCTCTGCCTCTGTTCCGAGCGGTCGAGGTAGGCCAGCAGGAGGTCCGCCGCGCGGTCCGGGCGGCCGGCTTCCAGCGCGGCGCAGATCTGCTCATTGTCGTCCAGATAACTGCGGTAGAAGTGCGCGTCCACGGTGGCCTTGTGGAAAAACAGCCGCATCTCGGCGAGGACCTGCGACATGATCGTATCCAGCCGCCGGCTTCCGGCCAGCGCCACAATCGCGCGGTGGAAGTGCTGGTTCGCCGTGCCCAGCGCCTCCTCATCGTCGGCCGCCGCCGCGGCCTTTCCTTCCTCAACCGCGGCGCGGACCGCGGCCACCTGCTCCGGGCTGCCCCCGCCGCGCAGCCCCGCAACCTCGATGGCGCGCCGCACGGTATAGACGTCGTGGATGTCGCCGGGGGCCAGGCTGGCCACGAAGACTCCGCGGTTGGGCTGCCGGACCACCAGGCGCTCCGCGGCCAGTTCGGCGAAGGCCTCGCGCACGGTGTTGCGTGAGACGCCGAGGTCTTCGGCAATCGTCGACTCGGTCAGCCGGGTGCCCGGCAGCAGCAGTCCGTCGGCCAGTTGCTGGCGGAGTTCGGCCGCCACCCGGTCCGCCACCGTGGGGACGGCGATGCGCAGCCGCGCCGCGGCCGCCAAGGCGCGGGGGCCGGCGTCGGAAGTCGTCATAGTGCCGAATCTACACGATTGCCCCCGGAAAGAATCGTCGGATTGTTGAACAATCCGACGCAATGGTGCATCCTAAGAGGGGGCCAAGCACTGAGACGAGGATCACAAATGGCACACACCGGACTGAACACCATCGACCTGAACAGCGACGTCGGCGAGTCCTACGGACGCTGGAGCCTCGGCGATGACACCGCGATGTTCCGCTCCGTGTCGAGCGCCAATGTGGCCTGCGGATTCCACGCCGGGGACCCCAGCGTCATCCGCCGGACCTGCCGCGAGGCGGTCGCCGCCGGCGTCATGATCGGCGCCCACGTCGGCTACCGAGACCTGGCGGGCTTCGGCCGCCGCTTCCTCGACATCGACCCCAACGAACTGGCGGACGACGTCGTTTACCAGATCGGTGCGCTGCAGGCCCTGGCCGCCGCGGAGGGCGGCCGGGTCACCTACGTCAAGCCGCACGGCGGCCTGTACAACGCGATCGTCGCGCACACCGCGCAGGCTCGGGCCGTCGTCGACGCGGTGAAGTCCGTGGATCCGAACCTGCCCATCCTGGGCCTGCCGGGCTCGGAAGTGCTCCGCCTGGCCGAGGCGGCCGGGCTCCGGGCGGTCACCGAAGCCTTCGCGGACCGCGCCTACAACCGCGACGGCACCCTGGTCTCCCGCACCCTCCCCGGAGCCGTGCTGCATGACCACACCGAGGTCACCGAACATGTCCTCCGGATGGCCACCGACTCCGCCGTCCGCACCATCGACGGCTCCATCCTGAAAATCCGGGCCGAAAGCATCTGCGTCCACGGCGACTCCCCGGGAGCCGTAGCCATGGCGGCCGCGGTTCGCGAGGCGCTTAGCGCTGCCGGCATCGGAACCGCCTCATTCATCTAGCAACACCCCCAAACAGCCTCACCGGCGCTGCGTTTTAAGCCCGGTGCGACTTCAGCACACCCACCCAGCACAGGCAGCACCCGCATCTGGAGGAACATCATGACCGCACCGCACCAGGCCGCTCCGGCCGCCAGCAAGAGGGCCGGCAAAAAGAACCTGCCCCCGGGCGCCCTCAAGGCCTACATCGCAAGCCTCACCGGCACCTCGCTGGAGTACTACGACTTCGCGATCTACTCCGTGGCGTCGGCGCTGATCTTCCCCAAGATCTTCTTCCCGGTGGGGGATGAGCTGGTCGGCCTGCTGCTGTCCTTCTCCACCTTCGCCGTCGGCTACCTGGCCCGCCCGATCGGCGGCGTCATCTTCGGCCGGCTCGGCGACAAGATCGGCCGCAAGCACGTCCTGGTGGTCACACTGATGCTCATCGGCGTCGCCACCGTCCTGATCGGTGTGCTGCCCGACTACTCCGCCATCGGCGTCGCGGCCCCGGCGATCCTGGTGCTGCTGCGCCTGGCGCAGGGCATCGGCGTCGGCGGCGAATGGGGCGGGGCCGTCCTGCTCTCCAGCGAGTTCGGCGACGCCCGCAAGCGCGGTTTCTGGTCCTCGGCCGCCCAGATCGGCCCGCCCGCCGGCAACCTGATGGCCAACGGTGTGCTGGCCCTCCTCGCGGCAACCCTCAGTAACGAGGCGTTCCTGTCCTGGGGCTGGCGCGTGGCCTTCCTCGCCTCCGCCCTGCTGGTGGTCTTCGGCCTCCTGATCCGCCTCAAGCTTGAGGAAACCCCCGTCTTCAAAGCCATCCAGGCCCACGGCGAGGCCCCTAAGGCCCCCATCAAGGAGGTCTTCACCAAGGAACCCCGCGCGCTGCTGGCAGCCGCCCTGTCGCGCATCTGCCCCGACGTGCTCTACTCCCTCTTCACGGTCTTCGTCGCCCTCTACGCCACCAAGCAGCTGGGCATGACCACCGGCAACGTCCTCGGCGCCATCCTGATCGGCTCGGCCTTCCAGCTCGCCCTGATCCCGGCCGCCGGCGCGCTCACGGACCGCTTCAACCGCCGCCTCGTCTACGGCATCGCCGCCGTCGGCACGGCCGTCTACATCCCGCTGTTCTTCCTGATGATCCAGGGCAAGTCCGTGCTGATGCTCACCCTCGGCGTCGTGATCGGCCTCGCCTTCCACGCGTTCATGTACGGCCCGCAGGCCGCCTACATCACCGAGCAGTTCCCGGCCCGGCTGCGCTACGCCGGCAGCTCGCTGGCCTACACCCTGGCCGGCGTGATCGGCGGCGCCGTCGCCCCGCTGATCTTCACCGCGCTCTACGCCGCCACCGGCAACTGGTTCCTGATCGCCGGCTACCTCGCGGTCTCCGCCGTGGTGACGGTGGTGGGCCTGGCGATCGGCCGGAACCCGCAGACAGCCGAGGAAGAGCGGCTGCTGCAGGAAGCCCGCGCCTAAGCGGCGCGGACCCTGGAGACGGCGGCAATGATGGAGGCAGCAATGGAAACGGTGGCAACGCGGCAGTCGGCCGTCCACAAAGTGAACGCGGTGCGGGCGGTGGGCACCCGCGCGGTGCTCGCAGAACTCACCGGCACCGAAGGCGTGCTGGCGCTGCAGGCACTGCTCCTCGAGCACCCGTTGCCCGGGCAGCTGGACGTGCTCGCCGCCGCCGAAACCGTCATGGTCACCGCCGACTCGCCCGTCGCCGCCCGCCGGATCGCCGCGCAGCTGCTGCAGCTCGACCTCACCGCCCCGGTGCAGCGCGACGGCGGCCTGGTGGTCATCGACACCGTGTACGACGGCGCGGACCTCGCCGAAGTGGCGGAGCTGACCGGCCTCGGGATCGAGGGCGTGATCGCCGCCCATTGCCGCCAGCAGTGGACCGTGGCCTTCGCGGGCTTCGCCCCGGGATTCGGCTACCTCGTTGGGGAGAACGAGGCCCTCAACGTGCCCCGCCGCAGTTCCCCGCGCACCGCGGTGCCCGCAGGTGCCGTGGCGCTGGCCGGAACCTACTCGGCCGTCTACCCGCGCCGCTCACCCGGCGGCTGGCAACTGATCGGCCACACCGCCGCCCGGATGTGGGACCTGGACCGCGAGCAGCCCGCCCTGGCCGCACCCGGCCACCGGATCCAGTTCCGCGCGGTCCGCGAGACCGTGGCGCTTGCCCCGGAACCCCGGACTGAAACCCCCGCGCCGGAGGTGACTTCCGGACTCCGGATCGTCTCGCCCGGCCTGCAGAGCCTGATCCAGGACCTCGGACGCCACGGCCACTCCGGACTGGGTGTTTCCGTCGCCGGAGCCCTGGACCGCGCCTCGCTGCGCCGCGCCAACCGCCTCGTCGGCAACGCGCCGTCGGCCGCCGTCATTGAGACCGTGGCCGGCGGACTGACCGTCCAGGCCGTCGGGGACCAGGTCCTGGCTGTCGCCGGGGCGCCGTCGGAACTGGCCATCACCACCCCCGGCAGTCGTGACGCGGAGCCCGACCGCCGTACCGTGCCGATAGCCACGCCCTTCGCCCTGCTTGACGGCGAGACACTGGGCATCGGCGCGCCGGAGAGCGGCTTCCGCAGCTACCTCGCGGTCCGCGGCGGCGTGGATGCCGCCCCGGTCCTCGGCAGCCGGGCCACCGACACGATGTCCGGGATCGGCCCGGCGCCGCTGACCGCGGGGCAGCTCCTGCCCTCCGGCGGCGACTCCGAGTCCGGCGTCGTCGGCCACCCGGAACTGCAGCCTGAGTTCCCCGGCACCGGGGTGACCGTGCTCGACGTCGTCCCCGGGCCGCGCGCTGACTGGTTCGACGCCGAGGCGCTGGAGTCGCTCACCGCCCAGGAATGGCAGGTCAAGCCGCAGTCGAACCGGGTGGGCATGCGGCTCGACGGAACGCCGCTGCAACGTAGCCGGGATGGGGAGTTGGCCAGCGAAGGCACCGTCGCCGGCGCCCTCCAGGTCCCGCCCGAAGGTTTGCCGGTGCTGTTCCTGGCCGATCACCCGATCACCGGCGGCTACCCGGTGATCGCCGTCGTCGTCGACACGCAGCTGGACCTTGCAGCGCAGGTGCCGATCGGCGGCCGGATCCGCCTCCGCTGGGCTGAGTCCGGCAGCACCGGAGCCGCCACCACCGACCACACCCCCGCCGAACAAGCCCCCGACGAAGAAGTGAGTAACTGATGCGCAAGGTCCTGATCGCCAACCGCGGCGAAATCGCCGTCCGGATCGCCCGGGCCTGCGACGACGCCCAACTGGCGTCCGTCGCCGTCTACGCGGACATCGACGCCGACGCCCTGCACGTCTCCGCGGCGGACGAGGCCTTCGCCCTGGGCGGCAATTCGCCCGCCGACACCTACCTGAACATCCCCAAACTGCTGGCCGCCGCCGCCGAATCCGGCGCCGACGCCATCCACCCCGGCTACGGCTTCCTGTCCGAGAACGCCGACTTCGCCCAGGCGGTCCTCGACGCCGGACTGACCTGGATCGGGCCCGCGCCCGACGCCATCCGGCTGCTTGGCAACAAGATCACCGCCCGCGAAACCGCCGTCCGAGCCGGGGCGCCCCTCGTGGCCGGCAGCGACGGCCCAGTCGATTCCGCGGCCGAAGCCCGCGCCTTCGCCGAGCAGCACGGACTGCCGATCGCGATCAAGGCGGCATTCGGCGGGGGCGGGCGCGGCATGAAGGTGGTCCGCGCGCTCGACGAAATCGAGGAGGCCTTCGACTCCGCCGTCCGCGAGGCCGTCGCCGCCTTCGGACGCGGGGAATGCTTCGTGGAGCGCTACCTCGACCGGCCGCGCCACGTCGAAGCCCAGGTCCTGGCGGACACCCACGGGAACGTCGTCGTCGTCGGAACCCGCGACTGCTCGCTGCAGCGCCGGCACCAGAAACTCGTCGAGGAAGCCCCCGCACCCTTCCTCACGAAGGAGCAGACCGGCCAGATCTATCAGGCGTCCAAGGCCGTCTGCCGGGAAGCCCGCTACTCCGGCGCCGGCACGGTGGAATTCCTCGTCGCCGCGGACGGCACGGTCGCGTTCCTGGAGGTCAACACCCGCCTGCAGGTGGAGCACCCCATCACCGAGGAAACCACCGGGATCGA
This sequence comes from uncultured Arthrobacter sp., assembly GCF_964021775.1. Taxonomy (GTDB): domain Bacteria; phylum Actinomycetota; class Actinomycetes; order Actinomycetales; family Micrococcaceae; genus Arthrobacter. The sequence goes on along the minus strand of NZ_CAXHZI010000004.1, from coordinate 31,773 downwards.
CCTGGTCCAGGAGCAGTTCCGCATCGCGGCCGGGGAGCCGCTGCGCTTCACCGGGGACCCGGCGCCCCGCGGCCACTCCTTCGAATTCCGGCTCAACGCCGAGGACGTGGGCCGCGGCTTCCTCCCCTCGCCGGGCACCGTTGCCGAGTTCTCCGGCCCCACCGGCCCGGGGATCCGGCTCGACTCCGGCGTCCGCTCCGGCTCGTTCGTCCCTCCGCAGTTCGACTCGCTGCTAGCAAAGCTCATCGTCACTGGCGCGGACCGGCAGCAGGCCCTGCGCCGCGCCCGCCGTGCCCTCGCGGAGCTCAGCATCACCGGGGTGGCCACCGTGCTGCCGTTCCACCGGGCCGTGCTGGAGTCCCCGGACTTCACGTCCGAGGCCGGCCTGGGAATCCACACCCGCTGGATTGAGACCGATTTCGCGGACAGGATTCCTGCCGACCCCGCCTACAGCACCACGGCGCCCGACGGCCAACGCCGCACCATCACGGTCGAGGTCGACGGCAAGCGTCTCGCCGTCGGCCTGCCGGCTGATTTGCTGGACGGGTGGGCCCGGTCCGGCCGGACACTGCCCGGCGGGACCTTGCCTGCCGGGGTGTCGCTGGAGGGCTCGCGGGGAACCGCGTCCGACGACGGCGCTGCCGCGCCCGCAGATCCGGGGGAACTGCGGGCCGATATGGCAGGAACCGTGGTGAAGTGGCTCGTCGAACCGGGGGCCGAAGTTACAGCCGGGGACCCCGTCGTCGTGCTCGAAGCGATGAAAATGGAGACCCAGGTCGCCGCGCACCGGGACGGAACCGTGACCGACGTCCGGGCCGAAGCCGGCGGCGTGGTCACTGCCGGAGCGGTGCTGGCGCTGATCGGTTAGCCACGGGACATGCCCACCGCCCGGGCCGGCGGGTGGACATATTGCCACTGTGTCCAACCCCGGAGCTCAGGGCTGGGCATGCTCGTCGTTCAAGGGGCCGCCGGACGGGCTTTTCTGTCGCACCGCCGGGCAATCCGGCCCTACCGCCCCGCGCGTCCCGGGAACATAATCGGCGGTATCAACCCCGTACGGAGAATGGAAGGCGGCAGCCATGTCTGTCTACACGCTTGGAATCTGGCTGGTCCACCCGGGACGCGAGAATGATTTTGTGCAGGCCTGGCGGGATTTGGCGAGAAAAACGCAGGAGGACTACCCCAACGCCAAGGCGGTGCTCATGCACGACCATGACGTCAGGAACCGGTTCATCAGCACCGGACCCTGGGAGTCCCTCGAACAGATTGAACAGTGGCGGGCATCAGCCACCTTCATCCAGGAGGTGGAGGCAATGCGCGAGATGCTGGAGCACTTCGAATCGCGGACGCTCGACGAGGCAGCCAGCATCGGCTGAGGGCATCTCCGGCGGCGGGTGGCGGGGTCGCCGCCGCCGGGCCGCAGCCGTCGGGCGGCCATCGAGGAACCTGTCACCGACGGCCGCAGCGGGTCTTCCGGCCCCTGCGCCGGGCCGAGGCTTACGCGTCCGAACCGGAACCGGGCGTCTCAAGATGCCAGGCCTTGGTCCAGGTAGCCACCACCGAAACCCCGCCCCCGTGATCGCGGTCCGTTACGACGTCGATCTCCGACGGCGCCGCCCCCATCTCCAGGAGTTTTCGCCGGTACCCGGCCACGGTCTCCGCCAGGCTTTCCTCCGTCCATTCCCCGGGACGGATGCGGGTCGAAATCTCTACTGGTTCGGACTGCTCTGTGGTCACTTGTCCTCCTGGGTTCTTCCTGCCGTCAGCTGCTTATACCGGCCCCCTACGCCGGGTAGGAGGCCTGATGTTTCCCACGCTAGACCCTCCCTGGTGACGGCGGCAGCCCCTCGCCGGATCGACCTCGGGGCCGCCCCTCCAGTTCACCCGGACGGACGGCCCGCAGGCCGTGGATCAGGCGAACAGCAGCTCGCCGATGAAGCCGCCCTCGCGGCATCCCGGCGGGACGGCGAACACGGCCGAACCGACCGGCGTCGTCCATAGATTGAGCATGTCCGCTTCAGCGAGCCGGCGCTGGATGGGCGTGAACTGCTTCTTGACGTCGGCCTGGTAGGACACGAAGATCAGCCCCGAGTCCGAGACCCCTCCGGCGCCGGGGGCGGCGTCGTAGTTGTAGGCCCGGCGGAAGATCCGCTGCGAACTGTCTTCGGGCCGGGCACGGCGCAGGTGGGACACGTCGGAGATGAGCGGGAATCCGTGCCGGGACATCGCCGTGAAGTCCGGCTCATCGTGCTCCTGCTCCCCGGTCAGCGGCGCTCCGTTGGAGAGCCGGCGGCCCACCGCGTCCTCCCGGCCGACGCGGTCAACCTCATCCCACTTGTCCAGGTTCATCGCGATCCGGCGGATGACCACCGAGGTGCCGTTGTCCGTCCAGGCGGGGATATCGCCGCCGCCCCAGACCACGCGTTCGTGGTCCGTGCTGTCCGGGGCCGGGTTGGATGTCCCGTCCACCTGGCCGAAGAGGTTCCGCATGGTCGTCCCGGACTTCTCGCTGCCGTACGAACGCCGGAAACCGGTTTGCACCCAGCGCACGGTCGTGAAGCTGCGGCTGTCCTTGAGGAGCATCCGCTGGGCATGTGCCACGGTCACCGGATCGTCCGCACAGATCTGCAGCAGCAGGTCGCCGCCGGAGAACCCGGGCTGCAGCCGGTCGATGCTGAACGCGGGCAACGGCTTCAGCCAGCCCGGAGCCCGGGCGGGGGCCACCGCGGCCACCAGGCCGGGACCGAAGCCGAACGTGACCGTCAACCGTGCCGGGACCTGGGCGAGCTCCGCTTCCGTGTCCGCCAGGGCCGGGGTGCCGGCGCAGAGATTGGCGGCGTCGTCGCTGAGCAGCCGCAGCAGCGCTTTGACCCTGGCGCGCGTCGTCCCGGGCCGCAGATCGAGGGCGACGAAAACGCCGTGGGCCTGGGCGGGGGTGGTAATCCCCGCCTGCCGGTCACCGTAAAAGGCCACCGCCGTGCCGCCGTGGACCCTCTCCGCGGGTTCGTCCGGGGCCGGATTTCCGGTCAGCTGCCCGACGGCGGCCCCGGCGAACGGGGCGCCCGCGGCGGCCAGCGCCCCGAGCCCTACGGCGGCGCCGCCGAAAAGCAGTCCGCGCCGCGGGAGTTTCCGCGGTTCGCGCGGATCGTCACCGCCCGCGGGGGCGTCCGCCGGCTGCCGTTTCCCCATGCTCATTTCGAGGTCGACGACGGCGCGGGGCTGCTGGCGCCGCCGGTGGCCGACGCTCCGGAGGGCATTCCGGGGTCTTTGCCCTCGACGTAGTTCTCGTTGGCGCCGCTGAAATCTTTCGCCAACGCCGTGAACGTGAGGGTTCCGCCGCCGGCCAACGCCAGCGTGAACGTGACCTCGCTGCCCGCCGTGACCGGTGCGGTCAGCCCCATCAGCATGATGTGGTTGGCGCCGGGCTCCAGCCTCAGTTCGCCGCCCGCCGGGATCACAAAGCCGCCTTCCTTGGGCCGCATCTGCATTCCGCCGCTCGCGCCCGCAACGGTTTCGTGGAGCTCCACCTTGCGGGCCGCGGGGGTCGAGGCACCGGTGACGGTGACGTCGGCGCCGGTGGTGTTTTTGATGACGCCGAAGCCGCCGGTCATCCCGGAAGCGGCGGCTTTGACCCACGGCTGGCTAACCGTGAGGCCGGCCGCGCTGGCCGGGGTGGCAGTAACAGGTGCGGAGGGCGCCGAAGTGGACGCCGAAGGCGCGCAGCCGGTAAGGGCCAGGGATGCGGCCGCGAGGACGGAGAGGCCGGGGTAGGTGAACTTTTTGGACATGGTGGTACTCCTGAAGGGTTACGGGCGGCCACGGGCCTGCCCGAAAAAATGTTGGGGGCGGGGAATCGCACACCGGGCATGCTCCGCCGCGGGCACACAAAGGCGGCAGCACGGGCGAAAGCGGGCGCGGGGTCTGCCTGGCGGCCGCCCGCTGCGCCGGCTAGGGTGCAGCGTCAAGGGCGGCGGGCAGGTGACGTGTCCGGCCCCGAAACTGTCAGGCAGGGTGCCGGGCTTATCGGGTGACGGGACGGGCGCCTAGGATGCGATCGGAGCGGCGGGCGGCCCGCGGTGGCGCATCACCAGCAGCGGAACGCCGAGGTTGCGCAGCGGCTGCAGACGCCGGTTGGCGGGCCGGGTGACGGCGGCCGGCGGCTGGGGCAACGGCTGGAAGAGCGGCAGGAAGGCTGTCACGCGCAGGCGCAAAGCCTGGACCAGGCGGACGACGGTGACCTCGCCGCGGCGCAGGAGGGCGACCGTCAGGACGGCGGCAACGGCGTGCCCGGCCCACATCAGGGGCGAAGTGTGGTCCATGGCGGCGGAGACAGCCGTGCCGGCGGCCGGTTCGAGCGGCATCGAGTGCGCTGCGTGGCCGCTGGACGGAAGGGGGGAATGGCGCGGGGCCGCCGAGCCGCTGAAGAGCCAGTGGAAGAGACCCTGGCTGAGCAGGACGCCTGTTGCCAGCCGCCACAGGGACAACCCGCGGCCCGTAAGTGCGGTGCAGACCAGTCCGGACAGTGCCAGGGCCAGCACGAGCAGGGAAACTTCGGGAATGCTGCCGCCGGCCAGGACGTGGGACGTGGCGGCGAGCGAGGTCGCGACGACGGCGCCGATCCAGCCGCGGACCAGGCGCAGGGCAGGTGCCGTCATTCTTCCTCCTCACTCCCGCACCATTCTACAGGCCGTCGAAGACGGCTTTAGGGCGTCCGCGCAGCCGCCTGGGCGGGGCGATGCAGTAACGTCGTAATGCCAGCAGCTGTGTGCAGGAGACCGGGCGGGAGTTATGTGACACATCACCAGGAGCCAGCAGCGCAGTCCCGCGCGGAGGCTGCCGTCGGGAGGGCCAAGGAGGGACCGCTCTGGAAAGCGGTCAGCGCCGAGCTCCTGGCGGAGGTCCTCGCTGGCGCGTTTGCGGGCAGTTTCCCCGGCGAACTGGAACTGGCCCGGCGGTACGGCGTCAGCCGGGGCACCATCCGGGCCGCCCTGAAGCCCCTCCGCGACGCCGGGCACATCACCGCGCACCCCGGCAAGAAACCCACGGTGGTCGCCGGAAGAAGCACGGCTTACGGACCGATCTACAGCGTCCTGGCGTCCATCCGGGAGTCCGGGATGGAACACCGCAGCGTGGTCCTCGAACAGCACCTGGTGGTCAACGCGGAGGTGGCGGCCAAGCTCTCCCTGGCTCCGGACGTGGAGCTCTTTCACCTCTCGCGGGTCCGCCTCGCCGACGGCGAGCCGATCGGGCTGGACGAGGTCTGGCTCCCGGGCACCACCGCAGCGAAGCTCCTCGAGGCTGACTTCCGTGACGCATCCCTGTACGGCGAGCTCGACCGGCGCTGCGGCGTCGTGCTCGACGGCGGGGTGGAGCACCTCACCGCGGTGCCCGCCACCCCCGCCCAGGCTGCGCTGCTCGGCTGCCCGGAGGGCGCCCCACTGCTGCTGATTGAACGGACCGGCTGCCACCGGGCGCGCGACGTCGAGTTCCGGTGCAGCCACGTCCTGGGCGACCGGGTGGCTATTGCGACCGCTTTCGGCTGCAAGGCCACTCCGCGCTGACCCGGCCCGCCGACCCGGCCCCGCTGGGCTGCGGCCCTAGCGCCCGCTGCCGGTGGCTGCACCCGCCGTGGCGGCCCGCACCCGCGGTACCGGGCAGCGGTCCTCGGAGGTAGCCCGCTTCACGAAGGCCCACAGCAGCAGGGCGATGGACAGGGCCGCCAGCAGCGGCTGGATCGGCTCGAAGTACTGCATGGCGCCGGACGTGCCAAGGGCGAGCAGGACAAGTTTGTTGCAGACCGGGCAGCCCACGGCAAAGAAGGAGACGATTGTTCCGGCCGCGCCGAAGCGGCCCCGGCTGTCGGGCTCCTCGCTGCTGCTCCCGCCGTCGGCCGCAGGTTCGCGGGACACATAGGTGGCCAGCAGCAATCCGGTGAGCACGGCCGTCACCGCGAGGATGGGGAACGACCACCAGGTGGGCGGCACCTCACGGCTGAACAGGGGTGTGTCGATCAGGTCCGTCGGGACGGCCACGAGGACGTAGGTGCCGACGGCGGCGACGGCGGCAGCCAGCCAGCGTCGCGCCGGCCACTGCGCCAGGGCCGGTATCAGGGTGTTAGTGCGCATCGTCGTGCATCCTGTCTCTTGTCGGCTCTGTCTGCCGGTTCTTGTAATAGAGGGCCACGCCCGCCAGCAGGGCGAGGGCTGCGGCGCCCGCGACCGCGAGGTCCGGGACCCCGGCGGCCGCCTCACTGGCAAAGGATTCAGCCCTGAACTGGTCCTGGACCGTCAGTACGCCGCCCAGGCCTGCCGTCCCGTCGCTCAGGAGCAAAAGCACCCCGATGCCGACGGAAATGAGTCCGGAAACCACCATCAGCCAGGAATTGGTCCAAGTCCCGATGGTGAGCGGCCGCGGTCGCAGCCAGCGGCGGCCGGAGATGCCCAGCCGGTCCCAGACGAGCGCCAGAACAAAGAGCGGCACCGCCATGCCGAGGGCGAAGATTGTCAGCAGCATACCGCCGTAGACAGCATTGCTGCCGACTGCCGCCACGGTCAGGACGGAGCCCAGGATGGGTCCGGTGCAGACTCCGGCAACGCCATAGACGGTCCCGAGGGCAAAGACGGACAGCCGGGAGGTCCCGGTCCGGGCCGTCGGCGTGAAGGCGGCGGGAAGCCGGACGCCGCTGATCTGGGCCAGCCCCAGAAGGATCACCAAGGCCGCCGAAGCGCCGACGAGGACCGCGCGGTGCTGCGTGACGAGGGAACCGAGCGCCCCCGCGAAGATTCCCAGTGGCACCAGGGTGCTCAACAGCCCCAAGTAGAACAAGCCGGTGCGTGCCACGAGCCGGGTTTTCGTCGAGAATGCGTAGGCAAAGAACGCCGGCAGCAGCAGGGCGGAGCATGGACTCAGCAGGGTGAGGACCCCGCCCAGGAAGGCGCCGGCGTAACCGATGTCCATCAGTTCCCCTTGGCCGACTTCAAGGCGGCCTCGATCGCTTTCTCAAAGGTGGCCACCGGCTGCGCACCCACGATCGGGGTGTCGTTGACCAGGAATGTCGGGGTGCCGGTCGCGCCGAGGCCTGCAGCCTCCTGGGCGTCCTTGGCCACCGCAGCCTGGAGCTCGGCGGATTCCAGATCCGCTTCGAACTTCTTCAGGTCGGGGACCCCGGCCTTCCCGGCCAGCTGGACCAGCCGTTCCCGCGGCAGGGCGGCGTGCCCCCGTTCCGGCGCAATGGCGTAGACGGCCTTGTTGAATTCCCAGAACCGGTCCTGCGCGGCAGCGGCGCGGCCCGCGACGGCAGCATCGGAGGACTCCCCGCCGAAGACCGGAAGGTCCCGCCACTCCACCCGCAGCTGGCCGCTGCCGACGTATTTTGCCACCAGCGGCGGCAGGGTTTCGCGTGAGAAGAGCCCGCAGAAAGGGCAGCGGAAGTCGGCGTACTCCACCAGGACAACCGGTGCGTCCGGACGCCCGATCGCCATCGGATCATCAGGGATCCGGCGTGCCATGTCCAGCTTCCCACTGGCGGGTTTTCCGGTGCTCCGGGACTGCTGTTGTTGCTTGTCGTCATTTTTCTGCGCCGCTGCGCCCTGGTAGGAGAGCAGGCCCACGAACAGCAGCAGCACCGCGATGCCCAGGGCGGGCAGGATGAACGAGGCGGCGCGGCGGCGCGGCTTGGCTGGGGGTTGTTTGGACGAGGTCAAGGTGGGCATCCGGCTCCTCGAACGGGCAGCAACGGGCCCGCAAATGTCTAGACATTTAATGTCCTAGCGAGGCTACGTGACAACCGGGGTCATGTACAACACCCAACCGGGCCGTTGGGGGGTGCAGTTGGGGATGCAGTCCGGGGGTCCCGGGCGGGGCGCGGCGGGTGGGGCGAGGGCGGGGCACGGCGGGTGCGCGCTGTGGGTCCAGTCGAATGTCTGTACATTTCCGGCGGTGGGTCGCTAGCATGCACGATATGTCCGGGCCCGCACTGCGGTGCCCGGACCCGTCCGCGCCAAAGGAGATTGTGTGTCTGAGCTTTCCGCCGAAAACGAGCCCCGGGGCTCGGCAAAAAATGACCTGAGCCGTCCGGGGGAGCCGGCGGGTGCGGGTCCCCGGGGACTCGTGGCCCACGGATCCGGTCCTTTGCCGGACGGGGCGCTGGCCGGAGTGCTGCGTAGCAGCCAGAACGCGGTGGATGCCCTGGGGCCCGGGACCCCGGTGGAGGCTGTTATCCAGGGTCCGGGGGTTGCCCAGTTGGCGGAGGATTCGGAACACCGGGCTGCGGTCCTGGCCGCGCTCGCCCACGGCGTCCGGGTGCTGGCCTGCGGGAACAGCCTGCGCTCGGCGGACCTGCCGGCCGAGCGCCTGCTGCCCGGCGTCGGCGTCGTCCCGGCCGCCATCGCGCACCTTGCCCGGCGTCAGTGGGATGGCTGGGCGTACATCCGCCTGTGACGGGCGGGCACGGCCCCCGGTGGGACTCAGGCGTCGCGCAGCGGGCGGCGGGCCAGCCAGGCGGCCACGATGGCGCCGGAGATGTTGTGCCAGAGCGAGAACACGGCGGAGGGCAGCGCGGCCAGCGGGCTGAAGTGGGCCGTGGCCAGCGTCGCCGCGAGGCCGGAGTTCTGCATGCCCACCTCGAAGGCCAGGGCGCGGCGGGCCTTGTCGTCCAGGCGGCCGAGCTTGCCGGCCAGGTAGCCCAGGCCCAGGCCGAAGCCGTTGTGCAGCACCACGGCGAGGAAGACGATGCCGCCGGCGGCCACGATCTTGTTGGCGCTGCCCGCCACGACGATTGCAACGATCAGCGAAATGACCACGGCGGAAGCCCAAGGCAGCACCGGGAGCACCTTGGCGACGACCTTTTTCAGGAACAGGCGGGCCAGCAGACCCGCGACCACCGGCAGCAGCACCGTCTTGACGATGTCCAGCACCATGCCGGCCGCGTCGATCTGCAGGTAGGAGCCGGCGAGGAAGAGCACCAGCAGCGGCGTGACAATCGGGGCGATCAGCGTGGACACGGAAGCAACAGCGACGGAGAGGGCCACATCGCCCTTGGCCAGGAACGCCATCACGTTCGAGGCCGTACCGGACGGTGCACAGCCGACCAGGATCAGGCCGACGGCGAGCTCCGGCTCAAGGTGCAGCGCCTGGGCGATCAGCCACCCGGCACCGGGCATGATGACGTAGTGCGCCACGATGCCCAGCACTACGGCCCACGGGCGCTTGGCCACGGAAGCGAAATCCGGCGGCGTTAGGGTCAGGCCCATGCAGAACATGATGATGCCCAGCAGGTACGGCACGCTCGGCGCGAGCGGCTTGAACGCGCCTGGCAGCAGGAAGCCGGCGACGCCGGCGACCACCACGAGGAGCGGAAACACGGTGACCGCTATGCGGGCGATTTTGGCCTCGGCGGCGAGGGCCGGATTGACCGGGGTGTCCGCGTCAGTGCGGGACTCCGGCGCGGACTGTGGTGATTTGGTTGCCTCAAGCATCCAAGCATGGTGCCACCGGCGTCCGTGGTCCGGCCACTTTATGACCGGAGGGCGGGCGAGTATGTCAGATTTATGGCTGCGGCGCGCACGTCAGGCGGTTCGGTTGCCCAGCATCGCGATGAACTCGTCCGCCTGGCTGAGGTTGCGGGCCATTTTCGCGCGCTGGTGCTCGGCGCGCTCCAGGAATTCGGCCAGCCGGGCGTCAGGGCCGGAGTCGGCAGTTGCCGACGCGCTGCCCGGGGTCCCTTCCGCGGCGAGCAGGCCGAGGATTTCCGCCATTTCCTCCAGGGAAAACCCCAGCGGTTTCATCTGCTTGATCAGCATCAGGCGCGCCGCGTCGGCCTCCGAGTAGACCCTGAAGCCGCCGTCGGTGCGGGCCGACGCGGGGAGCAGTCCGACGTCGTCGTAATGCCGGATGGTCCGCAGGGACAGCCCGGTGCGTTCTGCCAGTTCGCCGATGTGCATGGTGCTGGTGGTTTTCGCTGTCATGAGCCCCTCTGTCCCGTTCGGGGATCAACTCTACCATCACGTTAGGGTAGGGTTGAGCGTACGGGGTGAGACTTCAAGATCAAATCCCCCGTTTCCCGGCGCGACGCTGCGCCCCTCATTCATTAGCTAAACGAAGCCGCTGCCACGCGCCTTCTTGACCATGAACGGAGCCAGCAATGGCCGTCCAAACCGCCGGGGATGCCCCGGCCCTCACCCCAGAACAGCTGCAATCCGTGCGGGGAACCCTCAGGTCCCCGCGTCGGCTCAAGACCGAGGTCCTGGCCGGACTCGTCGTCGCGCTGGCCCTGATCCCCGAAGCCATCGCCTTCTCGATCATCGCCGGCGTCGATCCCCGGATTGGGCTCTTTGCCTCCTTCACCATGGCCGTCACCATCGCCTTCGTCGGCGGCCGGCCGGCCATGATTTCGGCTGCCACGGGTGCGATCGCCCTGGTGATCGCACCGCTGGTGAAGTCCCACGGGGTCGACTATTTCGTGGCCGCCGTCATCCTGGCCGGCGTCTTCCAGATCATCCTGGGACTCTCCGGGGTCGCCAAGCTGATGCGGTTCATTCCGCGCTCCGTGATGGTGGGCTTCGTCAACGCCTTGGCCATCCTGATCTTCCTGTCCCAGGTCCCGGAACTGCTTGGTGTCCCGTGGCTGGTGTACCCGCTCACCGCCCTGGGCCTGGTCATTGTCTTCGGGCTGCCGAGACTGACCAAGGCCGTCCCCGCCCCGCTGGTGGCGATTGTGGTGCTGACGCTCATCACCGTGCTCGCCGCCGTCGCCGTTCCCACCGTGGGTGACAAGGGCGAACTCCCGGACTCCCTGCCGACACTTTTCCTGCCGAACGTGCCGCTCAACCTCGAGACGCTGCAGGTCATCTTCCCCTTCGCCCTCGCGATGGCGTTCGTCGGGCTGCTTGAATCGCTGATGACGGCCAAGCTCGTTGACGACATCACCGACACCCGTTCCCACAAGACCCGCGAGGCGTGGGGCCAGGGCGTGGCCAACGTGGTGACCGGCTTCTTCGGCGGCATGGGCGGCTGCGCGATGATCGGGCAGACCATGATCAACGTCAAGGCCTCCGGCGCGCGCACCCGGATCTCCACCTTCCTCGCCGGCGTCTTCCTGCTGATCCTGGTGGTGGTGCTGGGCGGCATCGTCTCGCTGATTCCGATGGCAGCCCTCGTGGCCGTGATGATCTTCGTCTCCGTAGCCACCTTCGACTGGCACAGCATCCGTCCGCGGACCCTGAAAATGATGCCCAAAAGCGAAACCGCCGTCATGGTGGCCACCGTCATCGTCACGGTGGCGACCCACAACCTGGCCATCGGCGTCGGCGTCGGCGTCCTTGTCGCGATGGTGATGTTTGCCCGCCGCGTCGCCCACTTCGTCACCGTCAACCGCTCCGTCAAGATCATCGGCGGGCGGGAAACGGCCACTTATGTGGTGGACGGCGAGCTGTTCTTCGCTTCCTCCAACGACCTCTACACCCAGTTCGAATATGCCCTGGACCCCGAGCACGTCATCATCGACATGCACGCCTCGCACCTCTGGGACGCGTCCACGATCGCCGCGCTGGACGCCATCACCGAGAAATACCGCCACCACGGCAAGGACGTTCAGATCGTCGGGCTCAACGACGCCAGCGTCCTCATGCGCGAACGCCTCGGCGGCAAGCTCGGCGCCGGACACTAGCAGCCGGACACTAGCAGCCGGACACCAGGGGGCTGGCCTCCGAGCCCCGCCTTTAGGAGGCGGGCCTCGACGCCTTTCCGTCAAGCCAGAGCGTGTCGGACTCGTCGCTGTGCGCGCCGGTGGCCCCCACGTGCTTGCTGCTGATGCCCGGCCCCTGCCGGATGACGTGGACCAGGGCCATACCGTGGCCGCGTCCCAGGCCGTAGTCAGTCTTCAGCCAGTCAAGGATCTCGCCGGCCTTCGCGGACGTACCGGCGAAGCCTTTCTGCCGGGCGAGTTCGAGAAGTTGGCGGGGAGTGAGGCCGGTCTTGTCCTCAATGGTGTCGAGGTACGCCTGGAATGACATCCGCGGATTCCTTTCGGCGGTTTGTGGGGCTCGTGGGGTTGTTGGGGCTGGGGTCACTTTAGGGTCTGGAACCGGCCACCGGTAGGCCCGTGCGGCCCTATTTGCGGCGGCATATCTGGCGGCCCGGCCCGGGCTTCAACGGGCACACCGCGGCGGCTACGCTCGGGAGTATGGCGCAGACATGGGAGCCGGGCCAGCCCGGTGTGCTCAGTCTTCCTTCCGGACGCCTCATCCGCGGCCGCGGCCTGCTGGCGCCGTTTCCGCCCGGCCCGCGGCCCGAATTCGGACTGTATCTGCTGGGCCGTCGTCCGCGGCCGGTGGAGTGGGACTTCCGCTGGGTCCGCTGGCGGGACCTGCATGTGCCCGCCGACGACGCCGACGCCCTGGACGCGTTCCGCGAGGCGTGGCGGCGCGCGGAAACCGAGCGGGTGGAGGTGGCCTGCTGGGCAGGCCGGGGCAGGACCGGCACGGCGCTGGCCTGCATCGCGGTGCTCGACGGCGTCCCGCCCGCCGAGGCCGTGGCCTTCGTGCGGCGGAACTACCGGCGCAGCGCCGTGGAAACACCCTGGCAACGGCGCTACGTGGCGCGGTTTCGCGGGGCAGGTTCCTGAGGCGCAAGCGCATCCGCGAGGCGCAGATTCCCCGCAGTTAGCCCTGCGTCAGCCGGTAGCGCTCAATCTGTTTGAGCCGGCGCAGCAGGCTGTCGCGCCGAGGGTGCGGGACGGCGTCGGCCGGTTCCGCGGTGAGGTCGATGTGCGCGGTTCCGTACTGCCACAGCAGCAGGTCGTCCAGCAACCTGTCCGGGCCGGGCGAGTAGCGGTGGTCCAGGGCCTTGCGGACCTCGGTGATCCGGTTGGCGCTGAGCAGGCCGGCGAGCTGCATGGTCTGGTTCAGGCCGTGCGCGGCCATTAGTTCGGCGGCCCAGCCCCAGTCGTCGTCGACCTTGCGGTCCACGTGCGGCAGCAGCGTCCGCCAGACGTCCCGGATCCGGTTGGGCGTGAGCTGCGCGGCGCCCTCGCCGTCCATGTCCCAGTAACTGCGGACCTCCTCGTAGCGTTCATGCAGGTCGGCGAACGCCCCCTCCACGGTTTCCAGCATGGCGGCCGTGGCAGTGAACTGCCGGTCGAAATGCGGGGTCCAGGCGCGCGGATCCTCGGCCTTGAACCGGATGTCGTGCTCGATTTCGCTCCAGGCGTGCGCAAAAACCGTCCGGATCTGGCACTCGAAGAAGTAGCTGCCGTTGGGCTGCACGTCCGGGTTGAAGACGTGCTGGTACTCCTTGACGACCTCGTTCTGGATGGTTCGCAGGATCAGGTGCCGGCTCGAGTAGCCGTAGGTCCCGGATTCAATCGAGCCGATGTCCTTCTCGCGGTCGCCGCGGCAGTCGAAAAGGTGGCGCTGGCGTTTGATCAGGTTGGCGACCACGGCGTTTTCCGCCGGGAGCTTGGTGATGACGCGGATGCCCACCATGTCATTGAGCGTGCGGAACGGATCCGGAAATTTCAGCACCGGCGGCCCGCCCGGCTCCAGGGGCTCCTCGATGCGGGAGATCTTCTCACGGAAGGACTCCACGGTCTTGGTGCGGCCGGTCACAAACAGCGGCGTCACCTCGGTGCCCTTGAGCATGGCCCGCAGCGACAGCAGCACCTCCCGGGTGACCAGTTTCAGGGCAGGGCGGACCCGCTCGTAGAGTTCCACGTTCTCCTGCACGGAATCGCGCAGTGCGGGGTCCAGGCGGTCCCAGTTGCTAGCCATGGGCCTAGCTTACGGCGCGGCTGTGACATCTACGCGGGAGGCGGCGGTTCGGCGGCAAAGCAGAGCCGCGTTCAACGGTGCCGCGCGGTGCCCACGGTAGGCTCTGCACATGGCTGATGTGCGGCGTCGGACTTTCTTCGCGGCCGCAGCGGCGGTGACACTGGGGGCGGTCGCTGCTTGCTCACCGGGCCCCAAGGAGGACACAGTGAAGCGGCAGAAGTACCACTACGGCGACGACCCGAGCCAGTGGGGGGAAATCTTCCTCCCGGATGCGGCCGAGCCCAGGGGAGTGGTGGTGGTCATTCACGGCGGCTACTGGCGTTCGCAGTACGGCGCCGAGCTGGGCGAACCGCTGGCCAAGGACCTCGCCGCCCACGGGGTGGCCGCCTGGAACCTGGAGTACCGGCGGCCCGGCAACGGCGGCGGCTGGCCGCACACCTTCGCTGATGTCCTGGCCGGGATCGACAAGCTCCGGGACGTCGCCGGCGAACACGGCCTCGGCCTGGACCGCGTCGTCGCCCTCGGCCACTCCGCCGGCGGCCACCTGGCCGTGTGGGCTGCCGGCCGGAGCCGGCTCGGACAGCTCGGCGCCCCGGATGCTGACCGACAGCTCCTGCGCAAGGACGACGACGCGGCGGTGCACCTCACCGGGGTGGTCAGCCAGTCCGGGCTGCTGAACCTGGCCGAGGCTGAGCGGCTCAACCTGAGCAACGGCGCGGTGAGCAACTTCCTGGGCGGTTCCTCGGAAAAATACCCCAAACGGCATAAGTTCGCTGACCCCATGAGCGCCGTGCCGTTGCGGGTTCCGGTCTACGCCGTCCACACCACCGACGACGACACCGTGCCGGTCAGCCAGTCCGAGGCCTACTCCGCCGCGGCCAAGGCCGGCGGCGCCCCGGTTCAATTCCTCAAGGTCCCCGGCGACCACTTCTCCCTGATCGACCCGAAGGCCGCCGCCTACCGGAAATGCCGCGAACTCGTCCAGCAGCTGCTGGGCTGAACCGGCTGAACCGGGCGATGGGGCCGGGCGCCGGTGATAGCGTGAGCCCATGCATGTGAAAGTTCCCGCGGTGCTCCGTGCCCCCGTGGCGGGCTTCACCAAGTTCGCGCGCGCTTTCGCGCCCCGCCATCCCGCCCAGGTGATCGTCCTGGGCTTTGCCGGCGCCGTCGCCGCGGGGACCGGACTGCTGTCCCTGCCGGTGGCAAAGACTGGCGACGGCGGGGCCACCTTCCTGGAGGCCCTCTTCACGGCCACCTCAGCCGTTTGCGTGACGGGCCTGAGCACCGTGGACACGCCGGTGTTCTGGAGCGGCTTCGGCCAGGTGGTCATCCTGGTGCTGATCCAGATCGGCGGGTTCGGTGTGATGTCCTTCGGCACCCTGCTCGGGGTCCTGACCGCCCGCCGGCTGGGCCTGAAATCCCGGTTGTCCGCCGCCGCGGAGACCAAAAGCACCGGCTTCGGCGACGTCCGCGGGCTGCTGGTAGGCGTCCTCGGCATCAGCCTGATCGTGGAAACACTATTGGCCGTGATCCTCGCGGCCCGCTTTATGGCCGGCTACGGCTACCCGCCCGGCGAGGCCGTGTGGCGCGGCATCTTCCATGCGGTGTCAGCCTTTAACAACGCCGGTTTCGCCTTGTATTCAGACAATCTGATGGGGTTCGTCGGCGACCCCTGGGTGTGCTTGCCGATTGCCGCGGCGGTGATCATCGGCGGCCTCGGCTTCCCCGTCCTCTTTGAACTGGTCCGGCAGTACCGGCGCCCGATCTTCTGGGGCATGAATACCAAACTGGTCCTGGTCGGCACCGCGGTGCTGCTCACCGGCGGAACCGTGTTCCTGACTGCTGTGGAGTGGACCAACCCGGCCACACTCGGCGCGCTGCCGGCCGGCGACCGCGTGCTCGCCGGCTTCTTCCAGTCCGCCATCACGCGCACCGCCGGTTTCAACAGCATCGACATCTCGCAGATGCATCCCGTGTCCTGGCTCGGCATGGACATCCTGATGTTCATCGGCGGCGGCCCGGCGGGAACCGCCGGTGGCTTGAAGATCACCACCTTCGCCGTGCTCTTCTTCATCCTCACCACCGAACTCCAGGGCGGCACGGCCGTGAACATCTTCGGGAAGCGGCTCTCCCGCGCCGTCCACCGCCAAGCGATCACCGTGGTGCTCCTCGCGATCGCCCTGGTGGTCGGATCCACCATGTTCCTGATGCTGATCACCGACTTTGGCCAGGAGCGGATCCTTTTCGAAGTTGTCTCCGCCTTCGCGACGGTGGGCCTGTCCACGGGCATCACCGCCGCCATGCCGCCGGCCGGCCAGCTGGTCCTGATCCTGCTGATGTTCGTCGGCAGGCTGGGGCCGGTGACCCTCGGCGCCGCCCTCGCGCTGCGCGAACGGCCGCTGCTCTACGAATTCCCCAAAGAAAGGCCGCTCATTGGCTAAGAACATTTTTGCCGCCCGCACGGCGGCCGCCAGCGTCAAGGCGTCCTCGGTGGTGGTCATTGGCCTCGGCCGCTTCGGCGGTTCCCTGGCCCTGGAGCTCGAGGCCCAGGGGACCGAGGTCCTCGGGGTGGACGCCAGCGAGGAAATTGTCCAATCCTTCAACGGCCGCCTCACCCACGTCGTCAGGGCCGATTCGACCAAGGAAGAGGTGCTGCGCCAGCTGTCCGTGCACGAGTTTGACCGCGCGGTGGTGGGCATCGGCTCCGACATTGAGGCCAGCATCCTGACCACCTCACGGCTGCTGAAATTCCAGCGCCCGCAGATCTGGGCGAAGGCCATCAGCGAGCCCCACGCCGAAATCCTCGCCCAGCTCGGCGTCGAGCACGTGATCCGGCCCGAGCATGACATGGGCAGGCGGGTGGCCCACCTGGTTCTCGGCTCCATCCTCGACTACGTCGAATTCGAGGACGATTTTGTGATGATCCGGACCGGCCCGCCGGCGGTCGTCCGGGACCGCCCGCTTGGGGTCGTGGGACTGCGGGAGAAATTCGGCGTGACCGTGGTGGCCGTCAAGCGCCCCGGCGGAACCTGGGGCCACACCACGGCGCAAACGGTCCTCTACGAGGAAGACCAGATCATCGTCCAGGGCGCCAAGTCGCAGGCGGAACGATTCAGCACGATGCCGTAGGCAAAGTAGACTGGGGACAGGTGCGCCGGGAAGTCTGGTCGGCATAGTTCAGTCGACCCAAATTTTAGGACTCCCGCATGAGCCACACCCCTCCTCCCGCGCCCCGGCCCGGCAAACCGCGCCTGACCTTCTTCAGTCGCGGGAGCTATGCCGAATCCCTGCGCATCGGCGAAATCCTCCGCAAGGAAACGGTCGGCGGCGCCCTGCTTGTGCTGGCGGCCGCCGCCGCGCTGATCTGGGCCAACTCGCCGGCCTCGGACAGCTACTTCGCGCTCCGCGACTTCAAGGTCGGCTACGAACCCTGGCACCTAAACCTCAGTCTCGGGGCGTGGGCCGCGGACGGGCTGCTCGCCATCTTCTTCTTCCTGGTCGGCCTGGAGCTCAAGCGCGAATTCGTAGCCGGCGACCTGCGTCAGTTGAACAAGTCGATCGTGCCGGTCGCCGCGGCCGCGGGCGGGGTAATCGTCCCGGCGGCGATATACGCCGTCGTCAACCTCGGCAGCCCGGAGACCCTGCGCGGCTGGGCGATCCCCACCGCCACGGACATTGCGTTCGCCGTCGCCGTCCTCGCGATCATTGGTTCGCACCTGCCCAGCGCGCTGCGGATCTTCCTGCTCACGCTCGCCGTGGTGGATGACCTGATCGCCATCACCATCATCGCTGTCTTTTACTCCAGCGATCTCCAGATCATCCCCCTGCTGCTGGCCCTGCTTCCCTTGGGGTTGTACACCTATCTGGCGCACCGGTACCGGCGCTTCTTCGGGCTGAAGGCCCCCGCGGCGTGGTTCATCCTGCTGCCGCTGGGCCTGGCCACCTGGGCCCTGGTGCATGCCTCGGGCATCCACGCGACGGTGGCCGGTGTCCTGCTTGGCTTTGCGATCCCGGTGCTGCGCTCCCAGGCCAGCGGGGGTCCGGAGGCCGGTCCCGGGCTGTCGGAGATCTTCGAGCACCGCTTCCGGCCGATTTCGGCCGGCGTCGCCGTGCCGGTCTTCGCTTTCTTCTCCGCCGGCGTCGCCGTCGGGGGCTGGGAGGGGCTGGGCTCGGCGCTGACGGATCCGGTCGCCCTCGGCATCATCCTGGCCCTGGTGCTGGGCAAACCCGCCGGCATCCTGGGCACCACGTGGCTGCTGACCAAACTGACCCGGGCCCGGCTGGACAGCTCGTTCAAGTGGATCGACATCTTCGGCGTCTCAATCCTGGCCGGGATCGGTTTCACCGTTTCGCTGCTGGTGGCGGAACTCAGCTTCGGCCACGGCAGCATCCACGACGACCACGCCAAGGTGGGCATCCTGGCGGCGTCGCTGCTCGCTGCCCTGCTGGCCAGCGCGGTACTGAAGACCCGGAACCGGCAGTACCGGCTGGCCGAGGAAGAGGAGCGGCGCGACTCGGACAACGACGGCATTCCGGACGTCTACGAAAAGGACGCCGCGGAGTCCTAGCGGCCCGGCCGCCGGGCTAGGCGTGGTGGTCGGTGCCGCGCATCCGGACCGCTACGACGACGCCGGACAGTCCGGTCACAACGGCGACGACGGCGATCGCCGCCGGGATGCCGTAGGCGTCAGCGAGCAGCCCTGAGAGCAGCGCGCCCACGGCGAAGCCGCCGTCGCGCCACAAGCGGTAGATCCCGACCGAACGGGCCCGCCACTGCGGGTGGGCAACGTCGCCGATGGCTGCCAGCAGGGTGGGGTAGACCATGGCCGTGCCGACGCCGAGCAGGATGGCGGCGACGAGCCAGATGTCGAAGCCGCGGCCGGCGGCCACCATCCCCAGGCCGACGGCCTGGACAAACATGCCGCCGGCGATCAGCCATTTGCGGCCCACGCGGTCCGAGGCGGCGCCGGTGACCAGCTGCACCGCGCCCCAGACTGCCGGGTATACCGCGGCGAGGATGCCGATGCGCTCGATCGAGAGGCCGGCACCGGCAAAAAGCACCGGGAACAGGCCCCAGGCCAGGCCGTCGTTGAGGTTGTTGACCAGCCCGGCCTGGCTGACCGAGGAGAGCGAGCGGTCCCGGAAGCTGGTCAGGGTAAAGATTTCGCGGGTGCTGAGCGACGCGCCGGCGCCGCTGTGCGCGTCGACGTGGTTGGCGGCCTCGGTCTTGGCGTGGTGGTGCGTCTCCTTGACGGCGAGCACGGACAGGCCCAGCCCCAGGGCGATGTAGGCGGCGCCCAGCAAGAACGGCGCCGGACGCAGCCCGTAGGATGCGGCGAGGTAGCCGGTGAAGAGGGCGGTGCCCGCGACGCCCAGGTAGCCCGCGGCCTCGTTGAAGCCCATCGCAAGGCCGCGCCGGTTCGGCCCCACCAGGTCCATCTTCATCACCACGGTGGTGGACCAGGTCAGCCCCTGGCTGATGCCGAGGATGACGTTGGCGGCCACAATCCAGGACCAGCTGGTGCCGAAGATCAGCAGCAGCGGGACGGGCAGAGCGATCAGCCAGCCGGCCACCAGCACCGGTTTGCGCCCGAAACGGTCCGAGAGGGTTCCGGCGAAGTAGTTCGTGGCCGCCTTGGCCAGCCCGAAAGCCACAATGTAGGTCAGGGCGGAGGTGTACTTGTCGAGGTGGAACACCTCGCTGGCGAGCAGGGGAAGAACGGTGCGTTCCTGGCCCAGGGTGCCGCCTACCAGGGCGTTGACCGCCACCAGCAGCATGAACTGGGCAAGGTTTTGGCGCAGCCCCAGGACGACGGCGTTCCGCCCGCCGGACCGTGGTGCAGCGGGCATGCCGGGGCGTGTGCTCTCGATCGGGGCCATGCCCTTATTTTATACCCCCCGGGGTATCCGGCCAAACCGCCCGGCGGGGGCCGGGTCCTTGCGTCCATACCCCCGGGGGTTTCATGATGGAAGCGGTGACCTTGTTGTACCCACGTTGCCCGCGCAAGGGTGGCGCGCCACGCGCCGCCGGACCTTGAAGGAGAAACCATGGATGTCATCGTCATTGATACCCCGCAGCTCGGGGACCGCAGCTACCTGGTCCACGACGGCGCCGTCGCGCTGGTCATCGATCCGCAGCGCGACACGGACCGGGTTGAGCAGGCCGCCCGGGAGGCCGGCGTCGCCATTACGCACGTGGCGGAAACCCACATCCACAACGACTACGTCACGGGCGGCCTCGAACTCGCCAAGGCCCACGGCGCCAGTTACCTCGTCAATGCGGCCGATCCGGTGAAGTTCGAGCGCACGCCGATCACTGACGGCGAGACCGTGCAGGTCGGCGCGTTCACGGTCAAGGCCGTGGCCACACCGGGCCACACCCACACGCACTTGTCCTTCATCGTTGAAGACGGCGACAAGCAGGCCGTTTTCTCCGGCGGAAGCCTGCTCTACGGCTCCGTGGGACGGACCGACCTGGTGGCCGCTTCGGACACCGTCGGCCTGACCCGCGACCAGTACGCCTCGGTCCGCCGCCTGGTCGAGCAGGCCGACCGGGACGCTGCGCTGTTCCCGACGCACGGGTTCGGGTCGTTCTGTTCCTCGGGTCCGGCCACCGGGGCGGACGAATCCACGATCGGCGAGCAGCTCACCGCCAACCACGCCCTGACGGACCCGGATGAAGAGCATTTTGTCCACGAACTGATCGCCAACCTCACGGCCTACCCGTCGTACTACGCCCACATGGGCCCGTCCAACACCCAGGGCCCCGGCGCCGCGGACCTGTCGGTTCCGGAGTCGGTGGACCCGGCGGAACTGAACCGCCGCCTCGAAGACGGCGAATGGGTTGTTGACCTGCGCAACCGGGTGGCGTTCTCCAGCAGCCACCTGAAAGGGAGCGTCAGCTTCGAATACGGCGACGGCTCGAGCTTCACCACGTTCCTGGGCTGGGTGCTGCCCTGGGACGAGAAGCTGACCCTGGTGGGCTCACTCGAGGACGTCGAAAACGCCATCCGCGACCTTTCCCGGATCGGCATCGATTCCCCGGACGCCGCCGTCGGCACCGAGCCGCACGCGCTGGCCCCCGATGCCGCACTCGCCTCGTATCCGCGCGTCGGCTGGGACGGGCTGCTCAGCGGCCGGGCCGAAGGGGATGCCGTACTGGACGTGCGCCGCACCGACGAGTTCGCCGGGTCGCGCGTGGCCGGCGCCGTGAACGTGCCGCTGCACGAACTGCTCGGCCGGATGGATGAGGTGCCCGACGGCAGGCTCTGGGTGCACTGCGCGTCCGGCTACCGGGCCGGCGTCGCCGCCAGCCTGCTGCAGCGGGCCGGCCGGGACGTCGTCCAGATCGACGCGACGTTCGAGGAAGCCGAGACCTCCGGGGTGCCGATGGACAAATCGACCCTCCAGGCCGCGGACTAGGCCGCCGGGCCGGGTCCCCGCGCGAAACACAGCGGCGCCCGGCCAGGTTCTCTGGCAGAGTATGAGCATGCTCACAGTCATTGGTGAGGCCCTGGTTGATGTTGTCCAGCGCTCCTCAGGTATCCAGGCCCACGTCGGCGGCAGTCCCTTGAACGTTGCCGTGGGACTGGCCCGGCTGGACCACCCGGTACAGTTCATCGGCCGCTACGGCCGGGACGCCTACGGCGAATCCGTCGCGGCCCACCTGAAGTCCAGTTCGGTGCTGCTGCCGCTGGGACCGGATGAGCTGCCCACGTCGGTGGCCACTGCGCTGATCGACGACGACGGCGCCGCGAGCTACACCTTCGACCTCGCCTGGGAACTCCCCGGCCTCGCGGACCGGCTGCCTTTCATGCTGCAGGGCAGCACCCTGCTGCACACCGGGTCGATCGCCACCATGCTGGCCCCGGGCGCCGCGGACGTGCTCGCCGCCGTCGAGCATGCCCATCCTTCGACGACCATCAGCTTCGACCCCAACTGCCGTCCCAGCATCATCACCGACGCCGACTATGCGCGCCACCAGACCGAGAAGTTCGTCAGCCTCGCCGACGTGGTCAAGGCCTCCGACGAGGACCTCGAATGGCTCTACCCCGGCGTGGACCCGCTCGAGTCGGCCCGTCGCTGGCTCTCGTTCGGCGGCTCGGAGGGCCCCGCCATGGTGGTCGTCACCCGCGGCGCGGCCGGCCCCTGGGCCATTAACGCTGCCGGCGAGGCGCACGCCCCGGCCCCGGCAGTGAAGGTGGCCGACACCGTCGGCGCCGGCGATTCCTTCATGGCCGCCCTGCTCTCCGGCATCGTGGACCTGGGCCTCAACGGGGCGCAGAACCGCCCCGAACTGCGCGGCCTCTCCGCGGAGAGCCTGCGTGAACTCCTGGTCCACGCCGCTGCGGCCGCCGCCGTAACGGTCTCCCGCGCCGGCGCCAACCCGCCCACCCGGGCCGAACTGAACCGGATGGAACTGAACCCTGAAAGTGCGGGCCTAACCAGCAACTGAGAGGCAGCCATGGCAACCTTCACTCTGCGCAGCGACACCTTCGAGGACGGCCAGATCCTGCCGGCAGCCCAGCGCGGCGCGGCGACCGGCCCGGGCGGCAAGGATGAATCACCGCCGTTGCACTGGAGCGGAGCCCCGGCCGGCACCCGGAGCTACGCCGTCACGATGTTCGATCCCGACGCCCCCGGCCATGGCGGCTTCTGGCACTGGGCCGTCCTGGACCTCCCCGCGGACGCTACCTCGTTGCCCGCCGGTGCGGGAGCACGGCACGGCGGGGGCCTGCCGCTCGGCGCCTTCCAGCTCCGGAACGACGGCGGTTCGGCCGGCTACCTGGGGGCGGCCCCGCCCAAGGGGCATGGACCGCACCGCTATGTCATCACGGTGTTGGCCCTCAACGTGGAAAAGTCCGGGCTCGACGCCGGTGGGTCCCCGGCCAAGCTGGAAGCCAAGCTCGGCCCGCACACCCTGGCCCGGGCCACGTTGACCGGACTCTACGAACGGCACTGACCGTCGACGTCGTCGGCCCCGGAAGCAGCCCGCCCAGCTCCCCGTTTCGACGGGTTCCCCGCGCCCTCGACGTTTCCGCTTACCCTGCGGGCAGGGAACCGTCGAAATGGTACCGCCGCAGCCAACGTAGACTGGCAGTATGCGGCTGGTAGCAAGTGATATTGACGGAACGATCCTGGGCCACGACGGTCACATCAGCGACCGGACCGTGCGCGCTTTCCACGCCTGCCGCGACGCCGGGGTGGAGCTGGTGTTCGTCACCGGCCGCCCGCCGCGCTGGCTGCATCCCCTGCAGGAGCAGCTGGGCCACACCGGAACGGTCATCTGCTCCAACGGCGCCGTGGTGTGGGACCTGGAGGCCGACAAGATGGTGTCCGCCCGCGCACTGGAGCTCGACGCCGTCTTCGAGGCCCGCCGGATCATCCAGCGGTTGCGCCCGTCCGCGCTGTTCGCCGCGGAAACTCTGACCGGCTTCCACCTGGAGCCGGGCTTCCTCGGAACCGGCTCCAGCGGCCTGCTCGCCGAATTCACCCCGGCCCCGCTGCAGGACACGCTCACCCCGGACGACGCCGTGGTGAAGTTCCTCGCGATCGTCCGGGAAGGAACCGCAGACGACTTCCTCGCCGAGGTGTCTCCCGCGGTGGCCCACCTGGCCGCCGCCACGCACTCCGCCCCCAACATCGCGCTGCTGGAGCTGTCGCTGCCGGGCGTCAACAAGGCCGTGACCCTGGCCGAATACGCCGCGTCCCTGGGCGTCGAGGCGCAGGACGTGGTGGCCTTCGGCGACATGCCCAACGACATCGAGATGCTGCGCTGGGCCGGTCACGGCTACGCCATGGCCAGCGGCCACCCGGAGGCCATCCGCGCCGCCGGCCGGCAGGCACCGCATTTCGACGACGACGGCGTGGCCCAGATCCTTGAGGCCAAGCTCGCCGAGCTGGGAGTCCGGCACCCGTAGCCGGCCCCGGCTGCCCGCCGCGGCCCGCGCGGCCCGGACGGCCATGGGATTCCCAGCTGACGGACAACTGCCGTTCACCTTGGCCTCTTAGGCTGGCGGGACCGAACGGATCTCTTGACTGATGGTGGGGCACTCATGGCCAGATACGGCAACCGAAATAGTGATGACCAGCCGTTCGGGCGGGTCGACCCGGACGCGCACTGGAAGAGCCTGCGCCAGGGTGACCGGGTCCGGGTGCGGCTCACGCCCGGGTTCGAGACCGGCGGGTTCGTGGACGCGGTGACGCCGGACCACACCACGGTGTGGGTGGACCTCGACGGCGGCGGCGGCCGTACCCTGCTGCACTGCAGCGACGGGGTGGAGATCCTGCCGCACGGCTGAGCCTGATCCGCAGCGGCCAGCCCGAGGATCTGCCAGCCGGACGCCCCCGGCCAGCCGGGCGCCCCCGGCCAGCCGGGCGCCACCGGGCTCGGCTCCGGTACGCTTCAGGAGTGACCGCCCCGCACCCTTTCCTCGCCCATGGCGGCGCCGCCGGAGCGCCCGTGCCGATGGCCCACCGCGGCTTCTCGCCGGCAGGCGCCGAGAACTCGATGGCGGCGTTCCGCGCCGCCGTCGCCCTCGGGTACCGCTATCTGGAGGCGGACGTGCACACCACCGCCGACGGTGTCCTGCTGCTGTTCCACGATGAAACCCTGGACCGCGTCACCGACGGCAGCGGGCGCATTTCCGAGCTGCCCGCCGCGACCGTGGCCCGGGCCCGGATCGCCGGCGCGGAGCCGATCCCGCTGCTGGCCGAGCTGGTCGCGGAGTTTCCCGACATCCGGCTCAACCTCGACGTCAAGGACTGGAACTCGGTGGCCACGCTGGCTGCCGCGATCGAGCAGCACGGCCTGCATGACCGAGTCCTGATCGCCAGTTTTTCCGACCGCCGGCGCCGCGCCGTGCTGCGGCGCCTGAGCCGTCCGGCCGCCAGTTCCGCCGGCATGGCGTCCAACGCCCTGTTCGTGCTGCTGGGTCCGCTGCTTCCAGCGGGCGTGCTGCGCCGGGTGACGGCCCGTGCGCTGCGCGGCGTGCACGCCCTGCAGGTCCCGGTCCGTTACGGGGCCATGCCGGTGGTGACGGCGGGGTTCGTCCGGCGCGCCCACCGCCACGGCCTGCACGTCCACGTCTGGACCATCAATGAACCGGCCGAGATGCACCGCCTGCTGGACCTCGGCGTGGACGGGATCGTCACCGACCGCGCCGACCTGCTCAAGAGCGTGCTGCAGGAGCGCGGTCAGTGGCAGGACTGAAGCCCTAAGGCTCCTTCCCTGACGGCGACGGCCGGCCGGGGAAGGAGCAGTGCGCGGGTGCCTAGCCGCGCCCCATGCTGAGGGTCGGGTCGCCGTCGCCTTCAGAGGGATCGCCCCGGAACTGGCCCGGCTGGGTCTCCGGCAGGCCCCCGGGCCCGGGTACGCTGCCGGGGGCACTGTCCGGCCCCGGAGCGGGGTCGCCCAGCGGGGGAGCGTTGTCGGGGTCGTTGACAGGGTTGTCCAGCGGGCCGCCCGGTGGCTGCGTGGGGTCCGCAGGCCGCTCGCCCGGCGGGGTGGAGGTCGGATCGGTTGCGGCGCGGTCGCCGGTCAGCGCGCCGTCATTGTCGTCCCGTTCCCCCTCCATCGCATTTGAGCCCTCGCTGATCGAGGAATGTACCTGGACCTCGTCGCGGGGATTTCCGGGGTCCGGGGCGTGGCCGTCGTCCGACTTCTTAGCCGTCCCCGCGAGGTCTTCCATCGCGTACTCGGCGCCCTTCTTGATGCTGTCTCCGATGCCCATCGCGTACTCCTCACTCTCAATTTCGCCGCGGCCGGAAGAACCGGCCCTGCCCATCCAGAATTATCAGCATGCTTAGGATTAGTCCAGAGTCCGTCTCAACTGCTGAGTTCCACCATCAGGGCCGGCAACTCGTCGCAGAGCTCGCGGGCCAGGTAGCCGAGCCCTCCCAGCCTGCTGGCGAGCCGGTCACCGGCGGCGGCGTGCAGGTGGGAGCCCCAGCAGGCGGCCTGCTCATCGGTGGCGCCGCGGGCCCGCAGGCCCGCGATGGCGCCGGCCAGAACGTCGCCGCTGCCCGAGGTTCCCAGGCCGCTGTGTCCGGTGGTGATTTCCCAGCTGTCCCCGCCCGGCGCCGCGATGATGCCCTGGCAGCTCACGACGGCCTGGTAGGCCTCGGCGATCTTCGGCACGTCCCGCTTGAGGTCCTCAACATCGTGCCCCAGCAGGATGCCGGCTTCGGTCACGTTGGGGGTCAGGATCAGCCGGCCCGCCCAGGGCTTCAACTCGCCGGCCAGCTCGGGCAGGCAGCCCAGGGCGTAGGCGTCGAGGACGACGGCGGGACCTCGCTTGGGCCGCGACCGTCCCGGCAGCAGCAAACCGCGCAGCAACGCCAGGGTCTCGTCCTTGTCATCCAGGCCGGGCCCGATCAGGATGGCGTCGGCCGCACCAACCTCGTCCGCCAGCAGCGACGCCCCGGAACCCTTGACCGATCCGCGGGCGGTCTCCGGCAGCCCCACGACGCCGGACTCGGGGAAGGCAACCGCCAGCTGCACCGCCGTCGACTCCGCCACCGCCAGGGTCAGCCGGCCGGCGCCGGAGCGCAGGGCAGCGACGCCGGCGAGCAGGGCCGCGCCCGGCGTCTTGCGGGCACCTCCCACCACCAGCACCGAGCCGCGGTCATCCTTGCCGGACCCGCCGCCCGGCAACGGCCAGCCGCGCAGCAGCGTCGGTGTCACCTGGACCACGGGCGAGGACTCAGCGCGGGTGGACATCGGCATCTCCTGCGTGTTCGGTGACGGGCACGCCCTGCTCCGCCAGGTGGTCCGCCATGTTAAAGCTCTCCAGCTCCCAGGCCCCGTCCCCGCCGGCGCGGACGAAGCGGCTGACAGAGGCATTGAGGACACTGGTCGTGGCGGCAATGTCCAGCAGCTCGGACTCCGAAAGGCCCTGCAGGATGTAGCGGAACAGCACGATCAGGGCGTCATGGCAGACCACCAGAACCTCCTCCCCGGCGTGCTCCCGGTCCAGGTCGGCCAGCAGCGAGCGGAGCCGCAGCACGACGTCCGCCCATGATTCGCCGCCCGGCGGCCGGTAGTAGAACTTCCCCAGCCACCGCCGTCGCTGGGCTTCCTCCGGTAGCCGCGCCTCCACGCCGGCGGAGGTCAGCATGTCCAGGATTCCCAGCTCGCGGTCCCGGAGCCGCTCGTCCAGCCTGATCTGCCCGCGCCATCCGCCGGTCTGGACGGCCAGTTCGGAGGTCTGCCGGGCGCGGGCGTAGGGGGAGGACCACACGGCAGCGCGGCCCTGCTCGGGGACGCGGGCCAGCAACCGGCCCAGGGCCAGCGCCTGTTCCCGGCCCGTGTCGGAGAGGCCGACGTCGGCGTCGCGCGCCGGAACGTTGATGACGTGTGACCCGGCCTGATGCGCGAGCGTGGCGGCCACGTTACCTTCGCTTTCCCCGTGCCGGACCAGGACCAGCCCCGTAATACCCGGCCGGCCGCCGCCGGCGTGTCCCATGATGCTCACCGTTACCTCCTGCGCGCTGGGCCCGCGGCGCGGGCCGGAACTGCCACGGCCGTCCACGGGAGAATCCCCGGGCGGCCCGGAAGTGCCCACGTTACTCCCGCCCGCGCGGCCTTGTCTCGGAAGCGAAATGTCCGCGCCGGCTGGCAGGATGGAACCATGCGTATCCTGATCGCCCCGGACAAGTTCAAGGGCTCCCTGACCGCGGCCGAGGCCGCCGCCGCCATTGCCGAGGGCGCCCTGCGCGTCTATCCCGAGGCCGAGGCCATCCAGTTCCCGGTGGCCGACGGCGGCGAGGGCACCCTGGAGGCGGCCGTCGCCGCCGGCTACGAGGAGCGCCTAAACGCCGTCGTCGGGCCGATCCTGGCGCCGATCGGGGCGGCCTGGGCAATGCGCCAGGACGCTTTCGGCGGCGCCACCGCCGTCATTGAGACAGCACAGGCCTCCGGACTCGCGCACATGGAGCCGACGCCCGCCAACGCCCTGCGCGCCCACAGCTACGGGTGCGGCCAGCTGATCGCTGCGGCGCTGGACGCCGGTGCCACCGAAATCGTGCTGGGCGTGGGCGGCTCGGCCATGAGCGACGGCGGCAGCGGCGCCCTGCGCGCCCTGGGCCTGAAGCCCGTGGACGCTGCCGGCAACGTGGTGCCGCTCGGCGGCGGGTCGCTTGGCGAGGTGGCCGCCGTGGACGTCAGCGGCCTGGACCCGCGGCTGGCCGCCGTGAAGTTCCGGATTGCCGTGGACGTGCAGAACCCGCTCTACGGACCCGACGGCGCCGCCCACGTGTTCGGCCCGCAGAAGGGCGCCGACCAGGAGGCCGTGGAAGTGCTCGACGCCGGGCTGCGCAACTGGGCTTCGGTGCTGCGGCAGGCGACCGGCCGTGACGTCAACGTCGCGGGCGCGGGCGCGGCCGGGGGATTCCCGGCGTCGTTCCTGGCCTTTAGCGGCGCCTCGCTGGAAGGCGGGTTCGAACTCGTCGCCGGGCTCACCGGACTCGCCGCAAAGCTCGCGGACGCGGACCTGGTGATCACGGGGGAGGGTTCGCTGGACTCGCAGTCGCTGACCGGCAAGGCGCCGATTGCCCTCGCCGACGCCGCCCGCGAACTGGGCATTCCGGTGATCATGGTGGCCGGCCGGATCCTCGTCACGCCCGAGGACCTGGCCCGGCACGGGGTGGTCGCCGCCGCCCAACTGCTGGACGTGGCGCCCAGCCCGGCCGAGGCCATCGCGAAAGCAGCGAAGTACCTGGCCTGGGCCACCAGCCAGGTACTCGAAGGGGCCTGAGCCGCCCTCGCCGTTAGCGGGGACTAGCCCCGGACGTTTGCGGGGTCGTTGCCGTAGCTGTTCTTGCTGGCGATCTGCCCGTCCTGGTTCTTGATGACGTGCTCAACCTTGTCCTGTTTGGCGGCTTCCCGGCCCTCCGCGACCGCCTCGTCTTTCGTTCCGCTGGTGGAAAAAGCGCGCCCGGTGCCTTCGCGCTTGTTCTTCCACACGCCGTCTTCGTAGTACGTCTCGATATCGCCCTTGGCCATGGAAAGCTCCTTGTTGATCACGGTCTGCTGACAACGGTCACGCTACACAAGACGGGCCACGCAAGGGGGCAAGCGGTGCCGAAAGGCGCGCCCGCCCGAGGTCAGGCCCCGGTTTCGTAGTGCGGTTCGGCGACGGGCTTGGACTCCGGTGAGCCCTTTTCCCGCAGGTAGACGGAGGCGCCCACCAGCACCGCGACGGCCAGGAACTCGCTTTGCCAGTTCTGGAAGGACTCGAACCAGAACCGGCTCGTCGCGAGATAGCCCAGGACACTGACCGGCGGCTGGCCGTGGGCCTGCTGCTCCTCGCTGTAGTCCTCGCTGCCGCCGACAGCGTGGAGTCCCACCGACATCAGGAACAACAGCAGGAACATAATGGAGAGCGAGTGTTCATAAAGCTTGAGGACCCATCCGCCACGGCGCACCGGCCAGGGTGTCGCCGCCTTGATCGGGGCGTCCCGCGGATCCTCATCCTGCGGGGCCTTTTTGTTCATCGGCTTGGACTCCGAGGAACCCTTCTGGAAGAGGAACACCGTCAGGATGACGTACATGCCCATTTGGAGGAACTCCGACTCCCAGTTTTCGAACGTCGCCTCCAGGAAGGCGCCCGTGCCCAGATACTCGAAGATTCCGACGGCGGACTGGCCGTGGGCGAGCTGGTCCTCGCTGTAATCGGCCGCGCCGCTGACGACCATGCCGCCGAAGAAGACAACAAAAAGTCCAATGTTGGCTAGCAGCAGTCCGTGTTCCTTGGCCCACTTGCGCATCTTTGCTCCCGGCTCTGGGTGGTGGGTGTGACGTGTGGTTTCCGTCAAGGCCTAGTCCTGGCGGGCCCGGTGGCGAAGCATGTTGGGAATCAGCACCAGCAGGACCAACAGTACGGCGAGCAGGGCGGCGCCGGCCGTAAGCCCGGCGGCACGTCCGGCCGTCACATCGAAGACGAGCGCGGAGGTGCCCACGCTCAAGAGCGCGACGCCGGCCAGTGCCACTTTCGCGATGCGGTCCGCGCTGGCCACCAGGGTGTCCTTGAGCCCTTTGCGGAAGAGCCGCCGGTGCGTGCTGACCGGCAACAGGATCAGTGCGGTGGTCAGCGCCGCCAGGATGACGTTGGCGAGATAGAGCGTCACCTGGAAGTCGTCCAGCGTCTCGAAACGGCTCTGGAACGGCAGGGTCAGCAGGAAGCCCGCGAGGATCTGCACGCCGGTCTGCAGCACCCGCAACTCCTGCAGGAGCTCTGCCCAGTTGCGGTCCATCTTCTCGTCGAAGCTCTCGTCCCGGTCGTCTTTGCGGGTCTCCTCGGCGTTCGGCATCATCGCTCCTAACGTGGATCAAAACTTGGTACTAAGCTTACTGACGATTTTCGGGTACGGTGGAGGAACAGGAAAACCGACACATTTGGGTAGGTGGACTATTGAGCAACTCTAGACAGCAGGACCAGCCAAAAGACCCCAGGGGTGGCTATCACGCCGGGCCCTTTCCCGAGCAGGTCCAGGAACAGCCCGGACTCACAGCTCCGATGGAGCCAAAACCCGATCACGGCGAGCACAGTTATGAGGGCAGCGCGGCGCTGAGTGGCAAAGCTGCGCTGATCACTGGCGGGGACTCCGGAATCGGTAAGGCAGTGGCGATCGCCTTCGCCCGCGAAGGGGCCGACGTCGCCATCTCCTACCTCCCGGAAGAGGAGGACGATGCCCGGGATACGGCCGAGTGGATCCGGAAAGCCGGCCGCAAGGCGCTCCTTCTCCCGGGCGATGGGCGCAGCGAGGAGTTTGCCGCGAAGATCGTCGAGGATGCGCTGGCAGAGTTCGGACGGCTCGACGTCCTGGTGCTGAATGCGGCTTACCAAAAGAACCGGGAGAGCTTCGAAACGTTGCCCACCGAAGAGTTCGACCGGGTCTTCAAGACCAACCTGTACTCCCTTATGTGGACCGCGCGCGCGGCGGTCCCGCATTTGAAGCCGGGGGCGTCCATCATCACGACGGCGTCGATCCAGGCCTTCAATCCGTCGCCGGAGCTCATCGACTACGCCATGACCAAGGCGGCCCAGGTGGCCTTCACCAAGGCCTTGGCTCAGGAATTGGGACCGAAGGGCATCCGGGTCAATGCCGTGGCTCCCGGTCCCATCTGGACACCGCTGATTCCGGCGACTGAATGGCCGGACAAGCTCCCCAGCTTCGGCCAGGACACGCCCCTTGGCCGCGCCGGCCAGCCCGCGGAGCTCGCCCCGGCCTATGTGCTGCTCGCGTCCGACCACGGGTCCTATATTTCCGGCGCGGTGCTGCCAGTGACTGGCGGCAAGGGCCTTTGAACACCCCCTAGATCCGACCATCCAGATTCGACCGGCCACATGCCAGGAAGCAGGAGGAACGACATGAGTGAGGAAAACCACCAGGGACGCGCCGTTGAGGAAGAAGCAGGCGGCTACGGCACCCCCACCGCGGAGCAGGAACTGCCGGACGGGGACGCGAAGACCTTCGCCCAGCCGCGCGACGAGGAGGCCTTCGACGCCGCGGGCCTCAACCAGGACAGCCCAGACGGCGAGACGTACCCGGCCGGAGCGCCGGACCTGAGCCAGTTTGGCGCCGAAGACCAGGACAGTGCAGGAGAACCCGGAGCCGGACGCTTCGGAGGAACAGAGGAACAGATGAACGCGGAAAACGAAAGCACCGACGCCGGCTTCGAGCCGGGCAACGAAGCGGCAGCCGAAAGCGGCGGCGCTGTGCCCTCCTCGGAAGCGGATATGGACGCGGCCAACACCGAAGAGCCCGAGCCGGGCCGGCCGTTCTCCTCCGAATCCGGCCAGGACGCCGCCGGGATTCCGGACGGCAGCGGCACGGACCTGCCGGACGAGCAGTCACCCAAGGACCGCGGCCGCGATGACGCAGAGTCGTTCGACGCCGGCTAGACGTAACTAGACCGCCGTCTTCACACGAAAGGCCGGCGCCCTGCCACCTTGGCTTCTAGCGGTCGTTGCAACACCCAGAACTTTTGGGAGTTGCAACGACC
>NZ_CAXHZI010000003.1:0-335158 GCF_964021775.1 uncultured Arthrobacter sp. | reverse complement strand
GCTGCCCGCCGGACGCTCCCTCACCTCTGGCAGCTACCCGCCGGACGCTCCCTCACCTGCTGAGGGAGCGTCCGGTTTTTGCACGCAAAACCTGAGGGAGCGTCTCATGATGCGCTGGGGTCGGACACCTTGCCCATGAATAGCGGCAGCCCGGTCTCGACGTGGACGATCTCGTACTGGAACGGCCGGTCGAAACGGATCACCTTGTCGGCGGCGGTGCCGCTCACTGCCCGCGCGTTGATCTGGGTCGCGGCGGCGGCAATCGTGCCCTTCTCCGCCGCGGTAATGGTGGCGGATTGGCCTGCCTCCGTGATTTTGAGGCCGCGCTGGATCGAGTCGAAGTCGCTCTCGGTCCGGAGCATTTCCTGCAGGCCCAGTTCGGCGAAGACTTGGCGCAGCTCGAAAGTGCTCTTGAGGTCCCACCGCGGCAGGAAGAGTTGCGTCGGTGCCGGGGGCGCGGTCTCAAGGGCCCGCTCCACGTCGGCAAGCTTCTGCGCGTCGAGCCTGGAAGCCCCTGGATCCGGCAGCACCAGCCGCATTACGAAGCCGTCGGCATAAGGCAGGTCCACCGCCTCCCAGCCTTTGCCCCGGGCGGAGGCGAGCTCCTGGACGCCGGACATGGTGGGGACCGAAACCTGCCCGCCGTCCGCCGTCGTGAAGGGCCGGTCGGAGGTGTCCGCCGGGTCGAAGGGGACCTTCCACGCCGAGGCGAAGTACACCGCATTGAGCACGCTGAAAGTGTTTTTGCGGTTGTACTTCGCGGGCGCCTTCTTGATCCGCCCGCCGGTGTTCTTGTTCACCCAGGCGTCGATCGCCGGTCCGGTGGTGTCCTCATCCTGAAAGTCCACCGGGTACACGCCGGTGCCGTAGTACCGGGCCAGGGAATCCAGATACCGTTCCCCGGTGGGCACGCCCTTGTCCACAAACAGGCCGTTTGCGCTGTGCAGGACCGGCCGGCGGGGCGGGTTCTTCTCGTCCACCGTGCCGGGGTCGCCGTCGAAGGCCTCCAGGGATGCGAGCAGTGCATTCAAGGCCTCGTCACGGTGCTGGGTGGGGAGGCCCAGGACTTTGTCCATCTCGGCAGCCGTTGCCCCGGTCGCACCTGTCCGCAGCATGGCGAGGGCAATCAGCAGGCTGCCCGGGGATGAGACCACGTTGCCGTTTCCGGCCGCCCCGCCGTCTGCCAGAAGCGCGGCGCCAAGTTTCCGCGCCGACGCCCGGAGCTGAGCCAGCTCGGCCGGGTAGGCGGAGCGGTCCGCCGCAACGCGTTCGACGCCGTCGGCCTTGAGCAGCGCCGGCGGCGCGGCCGAACAGGCCGAGAGGACCAGCGCCAAGCCCGCCGCGGCAGCCATGAAGCGTGCCGGAATCTTCTGTTTCATTGCGCCCCCAAGGCCTGCCCAACCGCGTGGAATCGCGGAGATCCGCCTAGGGCCAGTCAAGCACCGGGGGCTGGCCCGCGGCTAGCCCTTGGCCATTTCGTTGCTTCCCCGCCCAGTAGATGCGTCGTCCCTGTGTGTCACCCCGCACGGAACCGTCGAAACGAAGGTGGGCCGCCACCGCGCCGGTCCACGAGGGCCCGGCCCGTCAGCGCCGCGGGATGTTGCGCAGGTTGCTGCGGGCCATGCTCACGGCTTCGCCGGCGCCCCGATTGAGGACCACCTTGGACATGGCCGTGGCGAAGCCCAGGATCTGCGCGCCCTTGACCTTCGGCGGGATCGAGAGTGCCTTGGGATCCGTGATCAGCTCCACCAGCGACGGCCCGGGGTGCGCAAACGCCTCCCGGTACGCGGCCTCGATTTTCGCCGGGTCGGTCACACGGACGGCGTGGAAGCCCAGGGCGCGGGCCACGTCGGCGTAGTTGGCGTCGGGCACGTCGACGCCAAAGTCGGGCAGCCCGTCCACCAGCATCTCAAGCTTGACCATGCCCAGGGTGGAGTTGTTGAAGACCACCACGTTGACCGGGAGCCGGTGCGCTGCGACAGTGATCAGCTCGCCCAGGAGCATCGACAGGCCGCCGTCGCCGGAGACCGAGACCACCTGGCGTCCCGGGTAGGCCAGCTGGGCGCCGATGGCGTGCGGCAGCGCGTTGGCCATGGAGCCGTGCAGGTACGAGCCGATCAGCCGGCGGGTGCCCAGCGGGTTGATGTACCGGGCGGTCCAGACGTTGCACATGCCCGTATCCGCGGTGAAGACCGCATCCTCCGCCGCCACCTGATCCAGCAGCGAGGCCGCGTATTCGGGGTGGATCGGCTGGGTTTTTTCGACCTTGCGGGTGTAGGCGCCAACGGCCTTGTTCATCAGCCGGTCGTGCTTCTTGAGCATCGAGTCGAGGAAGCGGCGGCTCTTCTTCGGCTTCAGCAGGGGCATGAGGGCCGCGAGCGTGGGCAGCACGTCGCCGTGCACGGCGACGTCGACGTCGGTCCGCCGGCCCAGGTTCTGCGCGGCGCGGTCGACCTGCGCGGTCCGGGTCCCGGGCAGGAACTGGTCGTAGGGGAAGTCGGTGCCGAGCAGGATCAGCAGGTCCGCGTCCTCGATCCCCTCGGCCGCGGCGCCGTAGCCGAGCAGGCCGGTCATGCCGATGTCGTAGGGGTTGTCGTACTGCATGAAGTCCTTGCCGCGCAGCGAGTGCCCGATCGGCGCGGCGAGCAGTTCGGCGAGCGCGATCACCTCGTCGTGCGCGCCGTCGACGCCGGCCCCGGCGAAGATGGCCACCTTCCCGGCGTCGTTGATGGCGTCCGCAAGCTCCCGCACGCTCGCGGGGTCAGGTACCAGCGCCGCCGGCCGGAAGGCTGCCGGCGCCGGGGTTTCGGCGGTCGCCTCCAGCCCGGCGATGTCGCCGGGCAGGGTCACGACGGCGACGCCTCGGAGGGCGACGGCGTGCTGGATGGCGCTGTGCATCACCCGCGGCGCCTGTTCTGCGGTGCTGATGAGTTCGGAGTACACCGAGCACTCGTTGAAGAGCCGGTCCGGGTGGGTTTCCTGGAAGAAGCTGCTGCCGATCTGCTTGCTCGGGATGTGCGAGGCGATGGCGAGGACCGGCGCGCCGGAGCGGTTGGCGTCGTAAAGGCCGTTGATCAGGTGCAGGTTGCCCGGGCCGCACGAGCCGGCGCAGACCGCGAGCCGGCCGGTCAGCTGGGCCTCCGCCGCGGCGGCGAAGGCCGCGGCCTCCTCATGCCGGACGTGGATCCAGTCGATCCCGCCCTTCGCGGCGCCGCCGGTCTTCCGGACGGCGTCGACAATCGGATTGAGGCTGTCGCCGACAATCCCGTAGATCCGCTGCACGCCGGCAGCTTGGAGTTGTTCGACGAGCTGGGTGGCAAGTTCCTTGGCCATGGGTGCACGCTCCCGCGAGGTGGATCGATGAGCTGACACTGGCCAATATAGTCCGCCCACCTTGGCGCGGGTCCCAGAAGGACGCTCCCTCAGGTTCTGCAGCGGTTCCATGAACGCTCCCTCAGGTTCTGCAGCGATTCCATGAACGCTCCCTCAGGTTCCGCAACAGATCACTACACGCTCCCTCAGGTGATGCGCAGATGCGTCACACTGAAAAACGCCGAATCTGCGGGAGCGTCGCACCCACAGGCGCAGGACCTGAGGGAGCGTCCGGCGAAACCGCGCAGGACCTGAGGGAGCGTCGGACCGGAAACCGTCGGGCTCAGCTCCCCGAGTGGGCCTGCAGGAAGGAGTAGACCTCGGTTTCGTCCACGCCGGGGAAGGCGCCGGGCGGCATCGCCGCGAGCAGGTGCGAGTGGGCGCGGGCCGACGGCCAGGCGTTGCCGGCCCACTCCGCGGTCAGCGACGCCGGGGGCCTGCGGCAGCAGCTCTCGTCCGGACAGGTGGACTTGGACCGCTCCGTGGTGTCGCGGCCGCGGAACCACTTCACCTGCGCGTAGGGCACCCCCACGGAGAGTGAGAATTCCCCGTTCGCGGACCGCTCCGTCCGGGCCGTGCACCAGTACGTCCCGGCCGGTGTGTCGGTGTACTGGTTGTAAGCGCTGAACTTGTCCGGCACATCGAACACCACCCGGGAGGTCCAGTTCTTGCACGAGGGCTGGCCCTCGATGGCGCCGGTGTGGTCCTGCGGGAACGTCACGCCGTCGTTCTCATACGCCTTGTAGATGATGCCGCTCTTGTGAGTCTTCTGAAAGTGCGTGCGCAGGTCCAGGTGCTGCGTGGCGAGGTTGGTGAAGCGGTGCGCGGCGGTCTCGTAGGACACCGCGAACGCGTCGCGGATGTCCTCCACCGCGATTTCCTTCGCCGCTTTGGCCTTCTGCAGGAAATCCACGGTGGCCTGCTCCGGCAGCATCAGCGCTGCCGCGAAGTAGTTCGTCGCGACCCGCTGCATCAGGAAGTCGCCGTAGTTCGTGGGCGTCTGGTGGCCCAGGACGTAGTGGCCCAGGGCCTGCAGCAGCACCGACCGCGGGTCGTGGTCGCTGCGGGCATTCTGCGTGAGGTAAATTCGGCGGTTCTTGAGATCCGTCACCGAACGGGTGGAATGCGGCAGGTCCCCCACGTGGTGCAGGCTGAATCCGAGGTGCCCGGCGATGTCCGCGATCACGTGGTGGGACAACGGCCCGGATGTGTGGCCCACCGACGCGAGGACCTTCTGCGCTTCCGCCTCGTACTCCGGGAAGTAGTTGTTCCGCTCCCGCATCATGGCCCGCAGTTCACCGTTGGCCCGGCGGGCTTCCTCCGGTGTGGCGACCTGCTCGTTGAGCCGGCGTTCCAGCTCATGCTGCAGCCCCACCATGGACTCCAGTACATCCATCGGCAGCCGCGAACTGATGCGGATCCGGGGCAGTTTCAGGGACTCGTACAGGGGGCTGCGCTGGTAGCGCTCCAGCTCGATCTCGAGGGCCGCGCGGCGGTTCGGCGGTTCCGCGCCGAGCAGTTCGTCGATGCTGACGCCCAACGCCGCCGCGAGCTGCTGGAGCAAGCCGAGCTTGGGCTCACGCTTGCCGTTTTCGATCAGGCTCAGCTGGCTCGGCGCCGTCCCGACGGCGGCACTTAGGTCATCGAGCGTGAGCCCGGCGGCCTTGCGCAGGTGGCGGACCCTGCGGCCCATGCTGATGACGTCCACCTCCGGCTCTGCAGAGAGGGGCGCGGAGACGGCCTGACGGTTCCAGCTGTTTGGATGCATTTCTTGAGAATACGGGAAGAAGTGCACTTCTTTCCATAGTTTCCCTCTAGCAACCCCATTGAAAGTGCAGAAAAGTAGGTCTTACGGAAAGATTCACACCCCGGGAACCGCCGGCCGGCCCGCAGCGAAGCGGGCCTGCCGGCCCCGGACCCATCAAGGAGACAAAGATGACTGCAGCAATTGAGCCCACCCAGCAGACGCCCGAAGAGCAGGCTGCCGCCCTGGAGCTCGAGTGGGCTGCCAACCCGCGCTGGGAAGGCGTCACTCGGGATTACTCGGCATCCGACGTCGTCCGCCTCCGCGGCCGCGTCTCCGAGGAACACACGCTGGCCCGCCGCGGCTCGGAGAAGCTGTGGAAGCAGCTCACCGCGGAGCACAAGGAGGGCAAGTACACCAACGCCCTCGGCGCCCTGACCGGCAACCAGGCCGTGCAGCAGGTCAAGGCCGGGCTGCGCGCCATCTACCTTTCCGGCTGGCAGGTTGCCGCCGACGCGAACAACTCCGGCCACACCTACCCGGACCAGTCGCTGTACCCGGCAAACTCCGTCCCCACCGTGGTCCGCCGCATCAACAACGCGCTGCTCCGCGCGGACCAGATCGAGTTCTCCGAAGGCATCCAGACCGTGGAGGACTGGATGGTGCCGATCGTCGCCGACGCCGAGGCCGGGTTCGGCGGTCCGCTGAACGCCTACGAGCTGATGAAGTCCATGATCCAGGCCGGCGCCTCGGGCGTTCACTGGGAAGACCAGCTCGCGTCTGAGAAGAAGTGCGGCCACCTCGGCGGCAAGGTCCTGATCCCCACCCAGCAGCACGTCCGCACGCTGAACGCCGCCCGCCTCGCCGCCGACGTCGCCGGCACGCCGTCGGTCATCATCGCCCGCACCGATGCCGAGGCAGCCACCCTGATCACCTCCGACGTCGACGAGCGCGACCAGGAATTCATCACGGGCGAACGGACCGCCGAGGGCTTCTACAAGGTCCGCAACGGAATCGAACCCTGCATCGCCCGGGCCAAGGCCTACGCCCCGTACTCCGACCTCATCTGGATGGAGACCGGCACCCCGGACCTAGAGCTGGCCCGCAAGTTCGCCGAATCGGTCAAGGCCGAGTTCCCGGACCAGATGCTCTCCTACAACTGCTCGCCGTCGTTCAACTGGCGCAAGCACCTCGACGACGCCACGATCGCGAAGTTCCAGCGCGAACTCGGCGCCATGGGCTTCACCTTCCAGTTCATCACCCTGGCCGGCTTCCACGCCCTGAACTACTCGATGTTCGACCTCGCCCACGGCTACGCCCGGGAAGGCATGAGCGCCTACGTCGAGCTGCAGGAGAAGGAATTCGCCTCCGAAGCACGCGGCTACACCGCCACCAAGCACCAGCGCGAAGTCGGCACCGGCTACTTCGACGACATCGCCACCGCGCTCAACCCGAACGCATCCACTTTGGCCCTCGTGGGATCCACAGAAGAAGGCCAGTTCCACTAATCCCCGCCCACGGTGGGCTGTTGATTCCGCTCACCCAAGGCACGACGGCGGCCGGCACCCATGGCGCCGCTGCCCCCGGGGCCGGGAAAGGTAATCCGGAAGCGTGCGTAAAAGGGGCCCCGTCCCCGCCCGGCCGAGCTCTGCGAGGCCAATGGCGGGGACGGGGAATAGCACGCGGAGGATTGCCTTTTTCGGCCCCAAACCGCCCCACCCGCCGTCGAACTTGCTTCTTCTTTAAGGAGAGATTGAAATGAACAGCTTCACTGACAACTTCACTATCAACGGGGTTACGTTGACGGCCCAGCCGATATGCCGGCAGAGCGAAGTGCTGACGCCGGACGCGCTGGCGTTTGTTGCCAAGCTGCACCGGGCGACGGCGGAGCGCCGCCAGGAGCTGTTGCGGGCCCGGCAGGAACGCCGCCAGCAGATCAGCAAGGGCCAGGACCCGCGGTTCCTCCCGGAGACCGCGTCAATCCGCAACGATCCGGACTGGCGCGTCGCTCCCCCGGCGCCGGGACTGACGGATCGCCGCGTCGAGATCACCGGCCCGGTGGACAAGAAGATGGCCATCAACGCCCTGAACTCGGGCGCCAAGGTGTGGCTGGCTGACATGGAGGATGCGTCCACGCCGTCTTGGCGCAACGTCATCCAGGGCCAGCTCAACCTGACCGACGCGCTGGAACGCCGGATTGATTTCACCTCCCCGGAAGGCAAGGAGTACAAGCTCCGCTCCGCCGAGGATCTGCCCACGGTCGTGGTCCGGCCCCGCGGCTGGCACCTGCCGGAAAAGCACATGATCATTGACGGCACCCCGGTGGCCGGCGGCATCGTGGACTTCGGCCTGTACTTCTTCCACAACGCCCGCCGCCTGATCGCACAGGGCAAGGGGCCGTACTTCTACCTGCCGAAGATCGAGAACCACCTCGAGGCGCGGCTGTGGAACGACATCTTCATCCTGGCCCAGGACCTGCTGGGCATCCCGCAGGGCACCATCCGCGCCACGGTGCTGATCGAGACCATCACCGCCG
Organism: uncultured Arthrobacter sp.; assembly: GCF_964021775.1. Taxonomy (GTDB): domain Bacteria; phylum Actinomycetota; class Actinomycetes; order Actinomycetales; family Micrococcaceae; genus Arthrobacter. Next base: position 327,506 of record NZ_CAXHZI010000003.1, on the reverse strand, counting down.
CGTTCGAGATGGAGGAGATCCTCTACGAGCTGCGCGAGCACGCCGCGGGCCTGAACGCCGGCCGCTGGGACTACATCTTCTCGCTGATCAAGAACTTCCGCACCCGCGGACCCCGCTTTGTGCTGCCGGACCGCGGCCAGGTAACCATGACGCAGCCGTTTATGCGCGCCTACACCGAACAGCTGGTGCGGGCCTGCCACAAGCGCGGCGCCATGGCGATCGGCGGCATGGCCGCGGCCGTCCCCAACCGCAAGGACCAGGAAGCCAACGCGATTGCCTTCGAGAAGGTGCGCGCCGACAAGACCCGCGAGGCAGCCGACGGTTTCGACGGCTCCTGGGTGGCGCACCCGGATCTGGTTCCGGTGTGCCGCGAAGTGTTCGACGGCGTCCTCGGCGACCGTCCGAACCAGCTGGACCGCCTCCGCGAGGACGTCACCCCGGATGACCGCGCGCTGATCGACATCTCCTCCACCACGGGCACCATCACCGAACAGGGTGTGCGGAACAACATCGAGGTGGGCATCCGCTACATCGAGTCCTGGCTGCGCGGCAACGGGGCAGTGGCCATCCACAACCTGATGGAGGACGCCGCGACCGCGGAGATCTCCCGCTCGCAGCTCTGGCAGTGGATCTTCTCCCGCGCCATCACGGACGCGGGCGATGTCATCACACACGAATGGGTCGAAGACATGCTGGATGAGGAGTTCGCCAAGCTGGAACGCTTCGAAGGCGACCGCTTCGCCGACGCCCGGGATATCTTCGAGGAGGTCACGCTCAGCAACGAGTTCCCCGCCTTCCTGACGCTGCCGGCCTACGACCGCTTCCTGCACGAAGCCCGCGACGGCGCCGAGCACACCGCCAGCGGAGCGGGCCTCGTGGCCGCCTAGAATTCCGTCCGCCGGGCTGCCACGCCCTTCGCAACAGGCTCCCCGAGATCCGGGGCGGCAGCCCGGCAACGGAACACCCTCCCCGAACCACCCGACAACGGCGTCGAACGGACACTTGAGGCCCATGTTTTCTTCACAACATGGGCCTCAAGTGTCCGTTCGCGCGGGCGGCTGGCTCGCGCAGACGGCGCGGCCCGCGCAGGTGGCTGGGTCAGTGCGGGCGGCTGGGTCAGTGCGGCTTCGGGATGTGGCGCAGGGACAGCGCACAGCCCAGGATGAACAGGGCTACCGAGCCCAGGATCATCAGCAGCGGCCCGGTCCAGGAGCCGGAGATGCCGTGCACGTAGCCCAGCAGGGTGGGGGCAGCGGCGCCGAAGCAGTATCCGGCGCCCTGGACGACTGCGGACATCCGGCCCGCCGAGGCCTGGTCGCGTGCCAGCCGGATGATGGCGATGAAGATCAGGGTGATGCCGCCGCCCTGGGCCACGCCACCGGAGGAGGACCACAGCCACCACAACTCCGGGGCGAGCAGGAGCCCCAACGGCACCGTCAGCCACAGCGCCCCCAGGGTGAGCCCGACCGTCGTCGTGCTGGCAAAACGCGCCACGAACGGAACGCCCAGCCCGCCCGCGATCGCCAGGATCTGGAAGAGCGAGGATCCGGCGCCGGCCGCCGACGGCGCCAGCCCCAGTTCATCGGCCAGGAGGCTGGGCAGCCAGGCGGTGACGCCATAGTAGGAGAAAGCCTGGCCGGCGAAGCCCGCGGTCAGGGCCACGGTGATCCAGCGCGACGCCGGCCGCCCCGCCGTCCGGGTCGGGTCTGCCCCGGGGATCGCTTCGGGCCGGAGCGAGCTGCTGCCGGCGGCCAGCACCCACACCGCGCCGGCGGCAACCGCGAAGAGGGCGCACGCCGCGATGGCCGGACGCCAGCCGAGCAGCTCCGCCAACGGCGCCGTGATCATGGACGTGACGAAGGAGCCGATGTTCAGGGCGGCGGTGTAGGTGCCCATGGCGGCGGCCTGCCTGGCCGGGCTGAAGTCGCGCCGGATGATGAGCGGGACCACAATGTTGCCGATCGTGATGGCGACGCCCAGGATTACGGTGCCGAGCATTACCAGGGCGCCCCCGCCGGCGGAGCGGACCACGACGCCCAGCAGCACGCCCAGCAGGGTCAGCGTGATCGCGAACTCCGGGCCCAGCTTCCGGCCGGTCAGCGAAGCCAGCGGGGCTGCGAGCGCGAAGCAGAGCACCGGGATCCCGGTCAGGAACCCGATTTCGACCGGTGAGAACCCCAGGTCCTGGCGCATGCTCCCCACCACCGGCGCCACCGCGACGAACGGCCCGCGCATGTTGAGGGCGATGAGTCCGATGGCGATCATCAGCAGCGAGCCGCGCGGGATCCTCGCCAGGGCGTTCACCCTGCCGTCCGCGGGCCGGCAACCGGACAGAAGTATGTTTTCATCAATCCCATTGCTATCACGCGGCCGCCGCGGGGCACGCCGCACCCGCCGGAAGATGACGGCCGCAGCTTCACGAAGGTCACCCCGCGCGGTCCGCAGACTAGGGTTTTTGGCATGACGCACGTGATCCGGAAGGCCACCGCCGACGACGCCGGCCCGCTGGCCGAACTGGCCGCCATCACCTTTCCACTCGCCTGCCCGCCGGAATCCCGCCCCGAGGATATCGCCGCGCACCTGGCGAATACGCTGAGCGAAGCCAACTTCCGGGAGTACCTCGCCGATCCGGATGTCACGGTGCTCGTGATCGACGCGGGCGGGACGCTCCGCGGCTACAGCCTGCTACTGGACCGGCGCACGGAGGATCCTGACGTGGCCGGCGTCCTGGACGCCGCGCCGAGCACGGAGCTGAGCAAGTGCTACGTCCATCCGGACCACCACGGCCTCGGCGCGGCGGCCGAGCTAATGCGGGCCAGCATCGCCGCGGCGGCCGGAACAGGCGCCCGCGGCCTCTGGCTCGGCGTGAACAGCCAGAACGCCCGTGCCATCAGGTTCTACGAGAAGTCCGGCTTCCGGAAAGTCGGTACGAAGTCGTTTAGGCTGGGGAAGACCGTGGAGCACGACTTCGTCATGGAGCGCCCGCTCGCCCCCTGACCGCACACCCTCCCCCGCCAGCCAGCCGGCCAGCGCGAACGTACACTTGGGGCCCAAGAAATCCGCGGTTCCAGGGCCGCAAGTGTCCGTTCGCGCTTTGTGAGATGGCGGGCCGGCGGGAATGGGCCCGGGTCCGGCGCGGTTGTCGCCAGCATGAAGATTGAGATCTGGTCCGACGTGGCCTGCCCCTGGTGCTACATCGGCAAGCGCCGTTTTGAAACCGCCCTCGCGGCGTTCCCTCACCGCGACGCCGTGGAGGTGCAGTGGCGCAGCTTCCAGCTGGACCCCTCCCTGCCGGAGCACTACGACGGCACCGAGTTGGACTACCTGAGCACCCGCAAGGGCATGGCGCCGGACCAGGTCAGCGGGATGTTCGAGCACGTGGCAGCGCAGGCCAGCGCCGAGGGGCTCAACTACCGGTTCGACGACGTCGTGGTGGCCAACAGTTTCACGGCCCACCGCCTGATCCACCTCGCCGCCGCGCACGGAAAGCAGGATGCCGCCAAGGAACGGCTGCTCAGCGACCACTTCGAGCACGGCCGCGATATCGGCAGCCGCGAATACCTCACCTCGCTGGGCCTGGAGCTAGGGATCGACGCCGGCGAGCTGGAAGAACTGTTCAGCACGGACAAATACGCCGACGCCGTCCGGCAGGACTTCGCGGAGGCCCGCGCTCTGGGCGTCAGGGGCGTGCCGTTCTTCGTCATCGACCGCAAATACGGCCTCTCGGGCGCCCAGCCTGCGGAAACCTTCACCGCAGCCCTCGAACAGGCCTGGCAGGAAAGCCACCCGCTGGTCATGGTCGACGCCGGCACGTCCGGTCCGGACGGTGCCGCCTGCGGCCCGGACGGGTGCCCCATCTGAGGCAACTCCCCAAGGCGGACGCCTCCCACTCCTGCGCGGACGCCTCCCACTCCTGCGCGAACGTACACTTGCGGCCCCAATAAACCGCCGGCGCGGGGCCTCAAGTGTACGTTCGCGCCCCAGGTGCCAGGCGGCGCGGGGCCTCAAGTGTACGTTCGCGCTTCAGGCGGGCTGGGCCAGTGCTGCGGTAAGACCGGACCCCAGCCCCGCAGCCGGGGCGCACCGGACGATCTCCAGCGCCTCGACGTCGAGCAGTTTCCGGGCGCCGGTCCGGGCGTCCAGGATCCAGAACAGTTCCATCAGCGGGATGGTCTGCGTGACCCGTCCGCGGTGGAACAGCTTGCCGTTGTGCCACGCCTCGATCTCGTCCCCGGCGGCCAGTTCCCCGCACGTCCGGATTGCCGTGTCTTCGACACCCATTTTCAGCTCCTCCCCATCAGCGCCCCGCCGTCGGGGCTCCGTTTGCCACCAGCATGCACGGGCGAAGTTTCGGGGGCGTTTCCGGGGCGTGATTTTCTCGCGACGCGCGCCGGCCCGACCCCGACTACCACCGGCACGTGCGGGGCTGGATCAGCGCATGCAAGGGCGCGCACGCCGAAGCTTCAGCCCTTTTTACTGACAGATCGCGCTAAAGTGTCCGTATGCCCAGGATTTCGGCCGCGAGCAACGCCGCCCAACGAGCCGAGACCCAGCGCCGCATCCTGACCGCCTTCGGCGAATTGCTCTTCACGCACGGGCTGCCCGGCCTGACCATGACCGACGTCGCCCGGCACGCCCGGATCGGCCGTACGGCCGTCTACAACTACTACGCGGACATCGAAGAGCTCCTCATTGCCTACGCGCTGGACGAGACCGAGCGTTTCCTCGTCGAACTGCGCGATTCCCTCGCGTCACTGGAGAACCCCGTGGAGCGGCTGGCGCTCTATGTGCGCGCCCAGGTGGCGGACCTGAGCCGCCGCCACCTCCCGCCGGGCCCCGCGATGGGCGCCGTCCTGTCCCCCGCATCCTTCGCCAAGCTGGCGGACCACGTGGGAGAACTCAGCCTGCTGCTGCAGGACATCCTGCGCGACGGCATGGCGCAGGGCTACCTCCCGGAGGCGGACATCTCCCAGCTCGCCCAGCTCATCCACGGCACGCTCTCCTCCAGCGCGGCGCGGGGCGACGGGGCCGGCCCAGACCCGGAAGCGGAGGCCCGGATCGCCCGGACCGTGCGCTTTATCCAACTCGGTGCCGGTGCCCGGTTCGACGACGACGGCCGTCCCCTCCGGCTCAGCGCCTAGCCGCGTCAGCCGCGCCGTCGAGCGCGGCACGCCCAACGCCGGCCAACGGCGGCGGCCGGCTCAGGGTTTGGGGCTCACCGGGACGATCGTCGGCACGACGGGCAGGGCCGGGTCCTCAACGATCCGGCGGGTCTCCCGCGGGCAGCTGAGCTTGCCCGGCGTCTGGTCCACGAGCGCCGGCTTGGCCAGTTCCTTGAAGTCCCCGGTCAGGATGACGTCCACGCTCGCGTCCTTGCGCCCGTCCTGGACGTAGTCGGAGCCGGGGAGGTTGCGCTGGACGCTGAACGCTCCGGACTGGCCGGCGGCCCCGGACACCACCAGCGCCACCCCGCGGTAGCCGGATTCGGTATTGCCCACCGCGCCCACCACGAACTTGCGGGCCAGGAATTCGTTGGCGACGGTCCGGGCCAGCCCCGGCCGGCTTGTGGAGTTGTAAACGTTCACCTTGATCTTGCCGTGCGGCGTGTAGTTATAAGTCGCATCCGGGCACAACGACGCCGCGGCCTGGCTGCGCTCCGCCGTCGGGATCTTGATCTGGCCGTTCATGATCGCCAGCGCCACCACAATGGCTCCGGCGACCAGCCCCACCAGGAGCACCAGGACGATGCCGTGCAGGATGCGCCGCCGCGTCCTTGCCGGGTTTTCCAGTTCGTCCCGTTCTGCGAAGGTGGCGCGCAGGTCGGAGCCGGTGATGACATTGTGCCCGTGCAGGACGGTGGGGTCCTTGGGCCGTCTAGCCATTTATTACCAGGACGCGGGCGTGGATCGCGGTGCGCTGGTGCAGCGCGGTGCGGACGGCCCGGTGCAGGCCGTCCTCCAGGTACAAAACGCCGCGGAATTCCACGACGTGCGGGAAGAGGTCCCCGAAGAACGTCGAGTCTTCGGCCAGCAGCGCTTCCAGGTCCAGGGTGCGTTTGGTGGTCACGAGTTCGTCCAGGCGGACCGGGCGCGGCGGCAGCGCCGCCCAGTCCTTGGGCGTGTTGAAACCATGGTCAGGGTACGGGCGTCCCTCGCCCACAGCTTTGAAGATCACCATGCAAGCCTAGGGAAGATCCCTGGCCAGGGGAATCACAGAGGCCACGGCGCCGGAGGTTGTGGCCAAACAGTGACCATTTGTCACTCCCGTGCACGGGTGTGTCACCGGCTTGAACGCCGCTGTCACAGCCCTTCCAGGGCGGGTCACCGCACGTCACGGGGCCGCCGCCGGAGGCGAAGTTCCGGCCCTGCTGAGAGAATGGACGCATGACTGAAACCGAGACTTCCGCCCTGCCGCTTTCGGCCCCGCCATTGGCCCTGCTGCTCGACGTCGACGGTCCGGTCGCGAGTCCGCTCACCCGCACCGTCCAGCCGGGAATCATCTCGGATCTGCTGGCCCTCGCGGCCGCCGGAATTCCGGTCATCTTCAACACCGGCCGCTCCGATGCTTTTATCCGCGAGCAGGTGATGGAGCCGATGATCGCCGCCGGGATGCCGGCCGGGATCCTCATCCACGCCATCTGCGAGAAGGGTGCCGTGTGGTTCAGCTACACCGCAGCCGGGCCGGGCGCGGTCCACGTGGACCGGGAACTCGCCATCCCGCAGGTCTTCGGGGACGACGTGCGGCGGCTCGTGGCGGAGGACTACGCCGCCCATATGTTCTATGACGAGACCAAGCGGGCCATGGTCTCCGTGGAGCAGCACATCGCCGTCGCCAATTCCGAGTACCGCGAGGAACAGGCCCTGTTCGACGCCGACGCCATGGATCTGATGCGCCGGCACGGCCTCGGCGTGGTGCGGCTGGACCATCACGCCCCGAACAGCGATGACCGGATCGACTACCGCGTGGACCCCACCATCATCTCCACCGACATCGAATCCGTCCGGCTGGGCAAGGACCTCGGTGCGAGCCGGGCCGTGGAACTGCTGGCGGCCCAGGGGATCACCCCGCAGGCCTGGCGGACGGTGGGCGACTCGCGCACGGACTACGCCATGGCCGACTGGCTGCACCACAACGACCACGCTGTGAAGCACGTGGACGTCCGTCCCGCCGACGGCGTTCCGGTGAAGCCGTACGGGATCCTGACCGCGGCCGATTTGGGCCTCGGCGACGAGGTCATCCACGACGACGCCGGCGCGGCGTTCCTGCGCCACTGGCGGGACGCTCTGGCCGGCTGAGAGCCGGCGCGCCGGGCGGTTTTGCGCCCCGCGTTATTATGCAAGTAGAGACCCTGCACCTTCACCAGCTCGGAGAATCGACATTACAGACGCATTGATCCAGGACGAGATTTACTACGGCAGCCAGGCAACCGAGGACAACCACGCCCACGCGGAGGTCACCTCACCGGCCGCCGTCGCCAGGCTCCGGACGCGCCCGGACGTGGTGCGCCGGCACGGCAGATATGCGCTGATCAATGAGAACCGCACGCCGTACCAGGCCATGGTTGAGGACCTGCTGTTCCTGCGGTCCGTGCTGGCCGGGGCGAACCTGGACTACCTCCTGGTCCGCGGCAACAACGACCGTCCGGTGATTGCCGTGGACTGGAAGAACCGCCGGGAACTCCGCGCCGCGCTGGTGGAGGCCTGCCGGGACGAGCCGTTTTACTCGATGACCGTGGACGCCAAAAAGAAGTCCTCCGTGCTGGTGGCCGACGGGGAGCTTTCCCTCAACCGCCAGGCCCGGATCTTCCGGCTCTACCGGCCCCGGGTGGAGCCGGAGGGCGGCCTGGAGTTCGGCGCCTCGGCCGGTGTCCAGCTGGAGCTCTGGAGCTTCGAGGGCGACGAGCTGATCCTGCCGATCGAAAATTCCCTGACCCGCCGGACTCTGCTGGCCCAGGACGCCGTCCGCGGCACCGTGGAACGCTACGGCCACACCTGGCCCACCATCGAGAACATGTTCGCCGACCACGCCAGCGACATCAGCTTCGACGTCGACCTGGTCTTCTCCTGGGTGGACGGCAGCTCGCCCGAGTACATCGCGGCCCGCCGCGCCCGGATGGCCGGCGTCGTTGTGGGTGAGGGGGACGACCACGAGGCGCGCTTCCGCCAGATCAATGAGCTGAAGTACGCCCTGCGCTCGGTTTACATGTTCGCGCCGTGGATCCGCCGGATCTTCATCGCGACCGACTCCCCCGCCCCGGAGTGGCTCGCGGACCACCCAGGCGTAACGATCGTCCGCAGCGAGGAGTTCTTCGCGGACCCCTCGGTGCTGCCGACGCACAATTCGCAGGCGGTCGAATGCCAACTCCACCACATCGAGGGACTTTCCGAGCACTTCCTGTATTCCAATGACGACATGTTCTTCGGCCGGGCTGTCCGGCCGGACATGTTCTTCACCCCGGGCGGGATCACCAAGTTCATTGAAGCGGAGACGCGCATCGGCCTGGGAGACAACGACGCCGAGCGCAGCGGCTTTGAGAACGCGGCGCGGGTCAACCGCAAGCTGCTCTGGGACCGCTTCGGACGGATCACCACCCGTCACCTGGAACACACCGCCGCTCCGCTCAGGCGCAGCGTCGTCGCCCAGATGGAGCAGGAATTCCCGGCCGAGTTCGCCAAGACGGCGGCCAGCAGGTTCCGGGCGGCGGACAACATCTCCGTGACGAATTCGTTCTACCACTACTACGCGCTGCTGACCGGGCGGGCCGTCACCCAGACCGCGGCCAAGGTGCGGTACGTGGATACGACCGCCCGCGCGGGCCTGAACTACCTGCCCAAGCTGCTGTCCAAGCGGAACATGGATTTCTTCTGCCTCAACGACGGCAGCTTCCCCGAGGTGGAAGCCGAGGAGCGCGCCGAACTGGTGACCGATTTCCTGGAGAAATACTTCCCGATAAAGGCGCCCTGGGAGAAGGAGCAGCGCCCGGCTAGTCCCCGTTAGTTCCGGGTGGTGAGCCGGCGGTGGCCGGGGGTCTGGGCCGGATCTTCGAGCCTCGCCTGCCGCGGAATCCGGATCCCGGCCGCGGCGATCCGCCGCCGGACTTCTTCGGCCGTGACGAATTCGCCCACCGCGGGCAAAGTGTCGCCGACCTGCACCACGGAGTGCACGATCGTGTGCTCGTAGACGTGGACCAGGTTGAAGGACTGCCCGCTGTCCCGCCCTCGGCTGCCGCCCACGGGGACGTTCAGGTCCTGGGTGTAACACGTGGCCGAAGCTACCGAGACGGGGATGCCGGCGAACATCGCCGTCGTGGAATAGTGAAGGTGGCCGCCCAGGATGGTCCGGACGTCGGAGTTCCTCAGGACCCCGGCGAGCGCCGCCTGGCCACGGAGCTCTACCAGCACGGCGAGCTCCAGCACGGACGGCACCGGCGGGTGGTGCAGGGCCAGGATGGTGCCGTCCGGCGCCGGCGTCGCAAGCTCCGCGGCGAGCCACTCAAGCTGCGCCGGACTAAGTTCGCCATGGTGGAACCCGGGCACCGAGGTGTCCAGCGTGATGATCCGCAGACCGTTGATGAAGTAGCTGTGGTCCACCGGGGCGTCGTCGGCGGGTTGGTCCAGCAGCCCGGTCCGGAAGTTGGCCCGGTCGTCGTGGTTGCCCATCGCCCAAATGACTTTGGCGCCCATCGCCTTGCAGGCGGGGTCCACGATGGCACGGAGCTTCGCGTAGGCCTCCGCCTCGCCGCGGTCGGCCAGGTCACCGGTGAAAATCACGGCTTCGGGTCGCGCGCCGGAGGCACGGACTTGATCGAAAAGTTGTCTGAGCCGGGAGTCGCCGTCCACCACACCGTGCAGGGGATCCGTACCGCCCAGCAAATGCGGATCGCTCAAGTGGAGGAGGAAATGACGTGGCCGGGGGTGCTCGGCCTCGATGAGCTCCATTGCAACCTTCCTGGTTGGGTGGGGGCATTTGCCTCCAGCGTCCCTCTCAGTTAGATCTATCCAACCAGACTTTCGGCCGGCAATGTGCAAACTCCAGTAGGCATGTTTGAAAAACGGCAATAATCGGGTAAGCCGGCGGGCACATACCTGCTCGGGTATATGCCGGTATGTGCCCGCCGGAGAGTGGACTACTCGGTTGTGTAGCGGCTAGCTGAGGTAGCCGTTCGGGTTAAGCACGTACTTCGTGGCGGCACCGGCGTCGAACTCGGCGTAGCCCTTCGGTGCGTCCTCAAGCGAGATCGCCTTGGCGTTGACGTTCTTCGCGATCTGGACCTTGTCGTGCAGGATCGCCATCATGAGCCCGCGGTTGTACTTCATCACGGGGCACTGCCCGGTAGTGAAGCTCAGCGACTTGGCCCAGCCGGTGCCCAAGCTCAGCGAGAGCGCACCCTTCTTGGCGGCCTCGTCGATGCCGCCCGGGTCCCCCGTGACGTAGAGGCCCGGAATGCCTAAGGCCCCGCCGGCGGTCGTGAGCTCCATCAGCGAATTGAGCACCGTCGCCGGAGCCTCCTTGGCGTCGTGGCCGTGCCCCTTGGCTTCGAAGCCGACGGCGTCGACGCCGCAGTCGACTTCGGGGATTCCTAGGATCTGCTCGATCTGCTCGGCCGGTCCGCCCTGGGAGAGGTCCACGGTCTCGCAGCCGAAGCTGCGCGCCTGCTTGAGCCGGTCCTCGTTCATGTCACCGACAATCACGACGGCGGCGCCCAGCAGCTGCGCACTCGTGGCCGCAGCGAGGCCCACGGGTCCGGCCCCGGCGATGTAGACGGTGGAGCCGACGCCGACGCCGGCAGTGACGGCGCCGTGGAAGCCGGTGGGGAAGATGTCAGACAGCATGGTCAGGTCCATGATCTTCTCAAGGGCCTGGTCCCGGTCGGGGAACTTCAGCAGGTTCCAGTCCGCGTACGGGACCAGGACGTAGTTTGCCTGGCCTCCCACCCAGCCGCCCATGTCCACGTACCCGTACGCTGCGCCCGGACGGGCGGGGTTGACGTTCAGGCAAATGCCGGTCTTGCGTTCCTTGCAGTTCCGGCAGCGGCCACAGGCGATGTTGAAGGGGACGGAACAGATGTCCCCCACCTTGATGAACTCGACGTCCGGGCCGACCTCCACGACTTCGCCAGTGATTTCGTGGCCCAGCACCAGGTCTGCCGGGGCGGTGGTGCGCCCGCGGACCATGTGCTGGTCCGAGCCGCAGATGTTCGTGGCAACGGTTTTGAGGATTACGCCATGGCGCACCGGGCGGCCCACGTTGGCGGGGTTGACCCCCGGGCCGTCTTTGAGCTCGAAGGTGGGATAGTCAATGTCGATCAGTTCGACTTTTCCTGGCCCTTTGTAGGCAACGGCTTTGTTTCCTGTCATCACTTTCCTCCTGGTTTCACGGACCCCCAAAGTTGAGTGCCCAGTTGTGACTCACGAAGCATTCTGATGCGCCCTCCACAGGGCCTATGTCGGCTGCGCTGCCGACGGGCGGACGTGTCTGCGCCGCGGGTGTGCCCGGTATGTCGGAGGGTGTCGCCAGTCTAGGCCGGAAGCAGGCTTTGGGGTAGGGCCCCTTGTGCCCTTGCGTGGCCCGCTGCCCGGCCGGGGCGGCCAGTTGCCCCGCTGAGTCGACCGGCGGAGGCCCGGCGCGGCGGCCGGCGGAGGCCCGACTTGGGCTCAGCCGAGCGCCTGCCGCACGGCTTCGATGACCTCCGGCGAGTCCGGCTCGACGGTCGGCGCGAAGCGGGCCACGATCTCGCCGTCGCGGTTCACTAGGAACTTCTCGAAGTTCCACTTCACCAACCCCGGCAGCAGGCCGTTTTTGAACTTGGTCAACTGCGCATAAAGCGGATGCTGGTTCCTGCCGCGGACGTTTGCCTTGGTGGTCAGCGGGAAGGTCACGCCGAAGTTGCGTTCGCAGAACTCCGCGATTTCCGCGTCGGCGCCCGGCTCCTGCCCGGCGAACTGGTTGCACGGAACGCCCAGGACGGTGAAGCCCTCCTCCCGGAACTTGTTGTGCAGGGCCTCCAGCCCGGCGTACTGCGGCGTGAACCCGCACTGGGATGCCACGTTCACCACCAGGACCACCTGGCCCCGGAACCGGCCAAAGTCCGTGTCGGTGCCGTCGTTAAGGGTCAGCGGGATGGAATGCAGGGACGTCATGGGGCGGTTTCCTCACGGGCTCGGTGGCAGGAAGAGTTTTCAACTGTGCTTCGGCACCGGAGGGCGCGGGTATGGGTCCGGGGCGCACCGGACCGTCGGGCTATTTTGTCGGGGACGCGACAGGCGCCAGTGGGTCCGCTGGCTTGGTGGCCGCCGTTTCCTGCGGTGCTGCCGTCAGGATAGGCGCCGGAGCGGGCGCGGCCGGGGCCGACGCCGGAGCGGTCACCGCCGTGGTGGGCGTCGGGGCCGGCGCGGGGGGCACGGCCGGGGCCGGCGCGGTGGACGGCGGGGTTGGAGTCGCCGTTGGGGTCGCAGTCGGCGTCGGCGTCGGGGTCGGCGTCGGCGTCGGGGTCGCAGTCGGCGTCGGGGTCGGCGTCGGGGTCGCCGTGGCGGAAGGCGCCGTGGGCTCCGGCTTCACTGTCGAGGTCGGCGTCGGCGTCGGCGTCGGCATCTCTGTGGCGGCCGGCGTCGGCTTGGCCGCAGCGGTGTCCGGAACCGCGGCCACAGGTGTCTCCTGCACCCCGCCGGTGACGGCGTGGGTGTGGTCCTCCGCCACCGGAATCGCCCAGTCCGCGCCAGTGCTCCCCGCGCCGCCGGAACCCTGTTTGCCGGCGCCGGGGGCATAGCTGACCATCTGGATGTCGTCGAGCCGGTCCACTTGCCGTGTTGGAAGGAATTTCCAGTCCAACGGGTTGGCGTGCGAGCCGTTGAGGATCGTCTCGAAGTGAAGGTGGCAGCCCGTGGACGAGCCGGTCGTGCCCACCCGGGCGATGACCTCGTCCACACCCACCGACTCGCCCTTCTTCACGGCGATGCCCTGGAGGTGGTTGTACGTGGTGATGAGACCGTTGCCGTGGTCGATTTCCACCCGGTTACCGCCGCCCCACGGGTGCCATCCGACCGCACGCACCACACCGGCGTCGGCCGAATACACCCGGGTCCCGCACGGGGCGGCAAAATCCTGGCCCCAGTGGAATTCGCCGGCGGTTCCGGTCAGCGGGCTGGTGCGCAGGCCAAACGGGGATGACTCCGTCAGCGACTCGAGCGGAGCCATCAGGAAACCCTTGGGTGGCCGCTGCAGGCCTGCCGATGCCACCCGGAGCTCGATCTTGCCGGCCTTGGACCTGGTCTGGACCGTGGTCCGGGCAAAGGACACCATTGCCCGGCGGTCGACGGTCAGCACCGATGAGCCCCGCCCGGCGCCCGCCGGATCAGCGGACGCGCTGGTTCCGGGATCCAGCAACGCTGGTCCAGGAGAGCCGGTGGCCAGCGCCGGCTGCGACGCCGCCCGGGCTGCCTCCCGCGCCAAGGGGCCGGCAGGCGCCGGAGGCCCAAAAACCAGCAAGGCGAGGGCCACACCAGAGGCCGCCGCCAGGGAGCGCGCAACAGCCCGTGAAGTCTTGGACTGCCCACTCGTTGAGTTTCCCCAGTGTTTTCCCACGATGTGACTCCCGCGATTCTGTCCGCCAGGCCCCCGTCCCAACGGACCCAACCTCTATGTGAACACACTCCGCCGGGTCTGGGAACCTCCGGAATGCCTTGGTTCGGGGCGGATTTCGGGGATTTGGGGCTAGCGCCCGGCGGGCCGCGGAGCGCCCCAGTAGCCGCACCCGGAAAACAGGTATCGGCCCCGGACCGGCCGGGTAAGAATAGGAGTATGCGCAATGTCCTCAGGGAGTGGCAGGCCGAGCTCAAACAAACGTTCACCGGAACCCGGGACGCGGTTCCGGAGTGGGTGGGTCGTCTCGCCGAGGGCGAGGACGCCGGGTTCCATCTCCCCGGTTCCGCCGTCTGGGCGGTGCACGGGGACATGCCGACAATTGTCGCCGGCATCCGTGCGCTGCTTATGCAGGCCCTGCACCCGGGCGCTTTGGCCGGGGTGCACGACCATTCACGCTTCCGCGAAGATCCCCTGGGCCGGCTCGCCGGGACGATCCGCTGGATTTTCACGGTCTCCTACGGGTCGACCGGGGCGGCCCGCGCCGCGTCCGGCTGGGTCCTGCGGCTGCACGAGTCGGTGCGCGGGGACTACATCGATGGCCACGGTGTAGCCCGGCCCTACTCGGCGAATGATCCGGAACTGCTCCGCTGGGTGCACATCGCCTTCACCGATGCGTTCCTGTCCACGCACAAGATCTGGGGCCGGCCGATTCCCGGCGGCCCGGATGCGTACGTGCGCGAATGGGCGCAGGCAGGGAACCTGATGGGGGTGGAGTCGCCGCCCCTGAGCGAGGCGGAAATGCGCCGGCAACTTGACCGCTGGTACGACGACGGCGAACTCAGCTCGGGCCCGAAGGTCGCCGAAACGGTGGCTTTCATCCGCGATCCACCCCTCCACCCGGCGCTCAAGCCCGGATACCGGGTACTCTTCGCGGCCGCGGTGGCCAGCCTCGAGCCTAAGTACCGGGACATGCTGGGGCTGCGGACAGCGCGGCTGGGCCCCGTCCCGCTGCCGGTGAAGCTGGCGACGAAGCTCACGCTCGGCGTCGTCCACCTTGCCCTGGGCAAAGTCGGCCCGAGCGAGCAGGCCGCCCGCGAACGGCTCCGCCGCCTGGGGTTCGCGGGTTAAGTGTGGCGGGGCTTCGGGTGGCTGGCGCTGCGCGGGCGGCTGCGGGACGGGGACTCGCGGCTGCGCGGTTGCGGGTGGCTGGAGTTGCGCGGGCGGCGGAGCTGTCGGCCCTCTACCCGCGCTGGACGGGGCGGGCGGCACCGGCCCGGAATGCAAAAAGGCCCCGGTCCAAAAGACCGGGGCCAAACGCGGAGAATGGGGGATTTGAACCCCCGAGGGCGTTAACCCAACACGCGTTCCAGGCGTGCGCCATAGGCCGCTAGGCGAATTCTCCAGTAGCTTTTGAATCAAAAGCAGATACTAGACTACCTGAACTTCACGACTAAGCCCAATTGAGCCTCGGACCCGCCGCCGCGGGACATGCCCCGCGCCCAGGCCCAACACTGGACATAGTCCCAATCTGCCCACTCCCCGGCCCGAAGAATGAGCATGTCCCGCGGGGAAACCGGCACCAGCCGAATCCCCCACCCGGCACCCACCGGGCCACCCCGCACCTTCCACAGGACACCCCGCCCCCCCCACCCGCCGCGGGACATGCCCCGCGCCCAGGGCCAACACTGGACATAGTCCTAATCTGCCCACTCCCGGGCCCGAAGAATGAGCATGTCCCGCGGGGAAACCGGCACCAGACCTGAATCCCCCACCCGGCACCCCCACCCGCCGCGGGACATGCCCCGCGCCCAGGGCCAACACTGGACATAGTCCTAATCTGCCCACTCCCGGGCCCGAAGAATGAGCATGTCCCGCGGGGAAACCGGCAGATTCGGGGCACGCCCGATCGTCGGGTAAAGTAGTCGACGGCCCCTCATGTGGCGTCATCCTGTTGAACTCCCCCAGGACCGGAAGGTAGCAAGGGTAAATGGGCTCTGGCGGGTGCATGGGGGGTCTTTTATGTCTGTGCCGATTGGTAGGGTTTAGCTGTGACTGTTACTACCGCTCTTTACCGCAGATACCGTCCCGATTCGTTCGCGGACGTTATCGGGCAGGAACACGTCACCGAGCCGCTGATGACGGCCCTGCGGAAGAACCGCGTCAACCATGCCTACCTTTTTTCCGGCCCCCGAGGCTGCGGCAAAACCACCTCCGCCCGCATCCTGGCGCGTTGCCTGAACTGCGCCGAGGGCCCCACGGACACCCCCTGCGGCGTCTGCCCCAGCTGCGTTGAACTGGCCCGCGGCGGCGCCGGTTCGCTCGACGTCATCGAGATCGACGCGGCCAGCCACGGCGGCGTGGACGACGCCCGTGACCTGCGCGAACGCGCCACCTACGCCCCGGTCCGGGACCGCTACAAGATCTTCATCATTGACGAAGCCCATATGGTGACGTCGGCCGGTTTCAACGCGCTGCTCAAGATCGTCGAAGAGCCTCCGGAACACATCAAGTTCATCTTCGCCACCACGGAGCCGGACAAGGTGATCGGCACTATCCGGTCCCGCACCCACCACTACCCCTTCCGGCTCGTCCCGCCGGAACCCCTTATGGCCTACCTGGAACTGCTCTGCCAGCAGGAGAACGTGCCCGTGGCGCCGGGCGTGCTCTCGCTCGTCATCCGCGCCGGCGGCGGCTCCGTGCGCGACTCGCTCTCCGTGCTGGATCAGCTGATGGCCGGGGCCGGCCCCAACGGACTGAACTACGAACTGGCCGTGGCCCTGCTGGGCTACACCCACGCCTCGCTGCTGGACGACGTCGTCGAGGCCGTCGCTGCCTCCGACGCCGCCACCGTGTTCCGCGCCGTGGACCGCGTCATCCAGACCGGCCACGACCCCCGCCGCTTCGTCGAGGACCTGCTCGAGCGTTTCCGTGACCTGATCATCGTGCAGGCCATGCCGGAGAGCGCCCAATCGATCCTGCGCGGCATGCCGGCGGACCAGATCGCGCGGATGCAGAACCAGGCCCACAACCTCGGCGCCGCCGAACTCTCCCGCGCCGCGGACGTCACCAACACCGCGCTCACCGAGATGACCGGGGCCACCTCCCCGCGGCTGCACCTTGAACTGCTGTGCGCCCGCATCCTATTGCCGAGCTCCGAGCAGACCGAACGCGGCATCGCCGCCCGGATCGACCGGGTGGAGCGGCGCCTCAATTACGCCGGGAACGACGTCGGGACACCCGCCACTGCGCCGGCCGCCGGAGCTGCTGTGGCACCGACAGCCGTTCCTCCGACCCCCGCTGTACCGGCGGCCCGCCCGGTGACTGCCCCCGCCCCGGATGCCGGCCGCCCCGCCGGATCATCGGGAGACAGCGCACCCTCCGGCGTCGACGTGCGGTCGGCCAGCCCCGCCCGGGCAGCGGCCACGCAGGCTGCACAGCCGGAACGGCCGCAACTCACGGCGCCCCGGGTCAGCACCCAGGACTGGCCGGTGGAAGCTCCCACGTCCCTGAACGGGATCTCGCGCCCGCCCGCACCCTCGACGTCCGCCCCGGAAAGCCAGCCCGCCGGGACATCACGCCCGGAGCAGGCACCTGCAGACACCGCAGCAGCGGCCGCGGCACCCGCACCCGCCCAACAGTCCCAGCCGTCCCCGTCGGCTCCGTCGGCTCCGACCGAACCGGCATCACCGGCCGCGCCTCCGGCCGGCAATGTCCCCGCGCCAACACCGGCAACGGCGCCGGCCTCAACGCCCGCTCCCGCACCCGCCGCGGCGCCCGGACCCGACGTCGAGGTCCTGCGCCGCGCCTGGCCAGAGATCCTCCAGACCCTGACCAAGATCAAGCGGAGCACCTGGGCGCTGGTCGAACCCAACGCCCAGGTCGGCCACTTCGAGGGCCAGGTCCTGACACTGTCGTTCACCACGGCCGGGCTTGCCGGCGCCTTTGGCCGGGCAGACCACGCCGAAAACCTGCGCCAGGCGATCCATAAGACGATCGGCATCGACTGCCAGATCACAGCCGTAGCCGGCGGCAACAACAGCGCAGCGAGCTCTGAGCCAAACCCAAAAGCGCCCGCTAGCCGGGAGGCCCCGGCCACCTCGGCGGACGTCGCATGGGGCCTGGCCCCAGCGGCCGGAGCAGCGCAGGAATCCCCGTCCAGCCGCGCGGGCAGCACCGCGGACCTGACCGGGGCCGCCCCAGCCGCAGCCCCTGCCACGCCCGCACCAGCGGAAACGGCCACACCCACACCCGCAACGGCGGAAACACCAGCGCCTCAGCCTGACCGGGAACCGGCGGGCCGCCCCGCTGCCTCCCCGGCGGCGGCACCGCCGTACACCGGCCCGGCCGCCGGACCCGCCGCCGGATCTGCCAGCGAACCAGCGTCCGAACCCGGCGGCTCCTACTCCTACCCGGACGACGACTGGGGCCCGCCACGGGACGAGGATGCGCCGCCGCTGGAGGAAGAGCCGCCGATGGACTGGGATCCCTCAGCCCCGGCAGCTGTCCGGCCTGCGCCCGCAGCCGCCCCGGCAGCCCCACGCACCCCGGCACGCGCCCGCACGGGCAACAACGGGCCGGCCGCCACCGCGCAGGCACCTGCCCGCCCCGCCCAGGACTCGTCCCAGGACCCCTGGGCGCGCGCCGTGGAGGAGTCCCCCGGGGTCTGGACCGTCGGCACGGAACTGAATGTGGGGCGCCGCCCTGCGCCCGAGGCCGAGGCTAATCCGGCGCCGCGCGTTCCGGAACCGGAGCCACCGCACTACGAACCGGCCGCCGCCCAGATTCCCGAACCGGTCGGTGCTTTCTCGGCCGGATCCGGCCACGCCGGACCCGGCCCCGGCAACGCCGGCTCCCCGGACACCCGGGCACCCTCACCCCAGCTCGTCCCGGCCGGCGCCGGGCCCGCGGTGATCACTGCCGCGGCCTCCCCGGTCGTGGCCACGGCTCCCGTCGGCGCGCCTCCGGCGTCGGAACGGCAGAGCCTCTACCAGCGCCTGTCCAACAGCCCCGAAGCGGAGGCCGGACGCGCCAAGGCACCCGCGCGCGCCGCGGTCGCCGCCACCAGCTATGAACAGGACATTCCCAGCGCCGACGATGAAACGATCGAGGAATCGGGCGTCTTCGGCCGCGCCGCCGTCGAGCGTATTCTGGGCGGGAAGCTGCTCGAAGAGCGCTCCCTGGACGGAAGCCCGCTGGCGCCGCGCTTCTAGCCCTCCCGGCGGCCACCCGGCCCGCCACTCCCCCAAACGAACGAGGAAATTGTGTACGAAGGTGCAGTTCAGGAGCTGATCGACGAGCTCGGCCGCCTTCCCGGCGTCGGGCCCAAGTCCGCCCAGCGGCTCGCCTTCCACATCCTCGAAGCCGACCCGCAGGACATGAAGCGCCTGGTCGAGGCCATCACCACGGTCAAGGAACGGGTCAAGTTCTGCACCGTCTGCGGCAATGTCACCGAGCAGGAACTATGCAACATCTGCCGCGATCCCCGCCGCGACCCGTCCGTGATCTGCGTTGTGGAGGAGTCCAAGGACGTGCTCGCGGTGGAGCGCACCCGCTCCTTCCGCGGCCGGTACCACGTGCTGGGCGGCGCGATTAACCCGATTGCCGGGATCGGCCCCGAACAGCTCCGGATCCGGGAACTGCTCACCCGGCTCAACGACGGCGCCATCCAGGAAATCATCATCGCGACGGACCCCAACCTCGAGGGCGAGGCCACCGCCACCTACCTCGCCCGGATGCTCAAGTCGATCGGCATCGCCGTCACCCGGCTGGCGTCCGGCCTTCCCGTTGGCGGGGACCTCGAATATGCCGACGAAGTCACGCTGGGCCGCGCCTTCGAAGGCCGCCGCAACGCGCTGAGCTGACAGGGCCATGACGGCCCTCCGCGGCGCCCCCGCACCCCTGCGCACCGAACGCCTGATCGTGAGGCCGTTGACTGCCGACGACGACGACGCCGTCCTCCCGTTCCGCGGCGACCCGGAAGCCGTGCGGTATCTCTCCCACGCTCCGCTTAGCCCGGCGGAGAACACGGCCAGGGTGCGGAAGGTGCTTGCGGCCTCGGCTGCGTCCACCCCGGCATGGTTCAACTTCGGCTGGGTCATCCAGCTCCAGTCCAGCGGCGAGGTGATCGGCGACGCCCGGACCTGGAACTCCGATGCACCCCCTGCGGCCGGCCGGATCCCGGCTCATGCAGCGAGCCTCGGCTACATCCTGCACCCGGACCACCACGGGCTGGGACTCGGCCGGGAAGCCGCCGGCGCCTTGGTGCAGTGGTTGTTTACCGCCCGCGCCAGCCGGACTGTCTTTGCAGGCGTCTACGAACCCAATCTGCCCTCGCGCAGGCTGCTCGAAGGCCTGGGCTTCCGGCAGGACCACTATTTCACCGCCGCCGAAGACACCGCCGGGAAGAACCTTCCCTCCTGGCGCTACCGGCTCGACCGGCCCGAGTGACCCCGCCTGTCCCGTCCAACCCCACGACCGCGTGACCCAAGTGACCTGTGTGGCCCCTGCGCCGCGTCACGCGCATCGGACATGCCCATCGGGGCCGGCCAGGAATGGACATAGTGGCAATATGCTCATTCCTGGCACCGGGAGCCGGGCATGTCCGCAGGAGCGGTGGAGCATGCTCATTCCTGGCACCGGGAGCCGGGCATGTCCGCAATCCCGGGTTGCCGTGGCCCCTCCCGCCGGGCTGCCGATCGGTCACAATTCAACTCCGGACCCTCGGCGGCGATAAACTTGGCGGAGAAGCCGCCGTCGCGCCGTTTGGCTGCGCCGTCCAGTAGCTTCGCCCAGAACCCCGATGATCCAGTGAGGGTGCGCGCATGAGTTTGCCCACTACCGAAGTCCACCCCGGACCGCAGCCGCAGGAGCTGCCCGCCATCCCTGCCGCCACCAAGCACCTCGTGGTGAAGAAGTTCGGCGGTTCCTCCGTGGCGGACGCGGAAGGTATCAAGCGGGTTGCGCGGCGCGTCGTCGACGCCCACAACGCCGGCGACGAAGTCGTCGTCGTGGTTTCCGCCATGGGCGACACCACCGACGAACTCCTCGACCTGGCCGCCCAGGTCACCGACTCCGCCCCGGCCCGGGAAATGGACATGCTCCTGTCCGCCGGTGAGCGCATCTCCATGGCCCTGCTCGCCATGGCCATAAACAAGTACGGCGCCTCCGCCCAGTCCTTCACCGGCTCGCAGGCCGGCATGATCACCGACGGGATCCACGGCAAGGCCCGGATCATCGACGTCGACCCGCACCGGATCCGCACGGCCCTGGACAAGGGGCACATCGCGATTGTTGCCGGCTTCCAGGGCATGAGCCGGACCACGAATGAGATCACCACCCTGGGCCGGGGCGGCTCGGATACGACGGCGGTGGCGCTGGCCGCAGCCCTCGACGCCGACGTCTGCGAGATCTTCACCGACGTTGACGGGATCTACACCGCGGACCCGCGCGTTGTCCCGTCCGCCCGGAAGATCGACCGCATCTCCAGCGAGGAAATGCTGGAGCTCGCGGCTTCCGGCGCCAAGATCCTGCACCTGCGCTGCGTGGAGTACGCGCGCCGTTTCGGCGTGCCGCTGCACGTCCGGTCCTCATTCAGCCAGAACGAAGGCACCTGGGTCCTGCCCAGCGCCGATGACAAGATCACGATTCAAGAGGGAGTTGCCTTGGAGCAGCCAATCATCTCCGGCGTTGCACACGACCGTTCCGAAGCCAAAGTCACCGTGGTCGGCGTTCCGGACATCCCCGGCAAGGCCGCGGCGATCTTCCAGGTCATCGCCGACGCGCACTCCAACATCGACATGATCGTCCAAAACGTCTCCACCCACGGGACCGGCCGGACGGACATCTCCTTCACCCTGCCGATCGTCGAGGGCGCCGACGCCCTCGCCGCCCTCCGCGCCGCGCAGGCCGAGATCGGCTTTGAGAGCATCGAATACAACGAGCAGATCGGCAAGCTGTCCCTGATCGGTGCCGGCATGCGTTCGCACCCGGGCGTCTCGGCACGGTTCTTCGCGGCTCTCTCCGAGGCGGGGATCAACATCAACATGATCTCCACCTCGGAAATCCGCATCTCGGTGGTGACGCACGCCGACCTGCTGGACGACGCCGTGCGCGCCATCCACAAGGCCTTTGACCTGGACAGCGAGGACGAGGCCACGGTGTACGGCGGCACCGGCCGCTAGGACTTCCACGGGCGACGAAGCGCCCAGGCGGACACAAAGGGGAGCGGCAGTTGCCGCCCCCTTTTTGTGTCCTTTTTCCGGACGAGGTCAGACCTGCTCTTTCGGGAGGTCCTCCCGCCGGACGGCGTAACGGTGTCCGTGAGCGTCGGTCTCCACTTCGAAGCCGGCGAGGTCGGTTTCCGAGGCTGCCTCGAAGCCGTCGTGCCGGTGCACGACCGGTGCGGAGTAATCTCCGCGCGAGGCGGGGCCAAAGAGGAACCGGGCCCAGGACGACGGGTGCAGATGCCGGCTCAGCGCAGCTTTCCTCAGTGCACGTGCCATATTTCCCACCCCCTCTCCTGCTGGAAGGCCAAGCGGAACAGCGGTGGCGCGGGCGGCGCCAGTGCCCTTATTTTACGCCCGACGGCGGCAAAAGGCGCGGCGGGCGGCGGCGGCAAAAGGCGCGCGGCGGGCCGGGCCTTGCCAAGTCAGGCGGCGGCGCGGCGGGCTGCGGCGGGACAAGGTGTGCTGCGGGCCGGGCCGCGTCAGGCGGCGGCCGGCGGCGCGACGGCAACCCGGGACAACCGGGCCTAGCGGAGGGACTTGTCCTCGGGGTTGCGGGGCACCACGTAGGTGCTGCCGTCAGGCCGGTGGAGCGTCTCCCATTGCTGGGTCTCAGCCTCCCGCTGCGCCAGCAGCTGGCGGTTCTGCTCGGTCATTTCATGGCCCAGCGAGGTGCGGCTGGCAGGGCCAAAAACCGCCCGCAGCTTGCCGGTTGCCCGCATGAACCGCTGGGCGGTGTTTTCCTTCGCCATTGCTACCCACTCCTATTCGAACCAGATGTCCTCCCAGTGTACGCTAATCATTAGTGCACTAACTATCTAGAGGAGGCCCCCTTGAGCGATGCCACCGGAACCCCGGGATCCGCCCCCACCGCCCCCGTGGATGAAGACCTCCTGCTCGAACACCAGCTGTGCTTTGCCCTTACCGTCGCCTCCCGCAGCGTGGTGGGTGCCTACAAGCCGGTCCTCGACGAACTGGGACTCACCCACCCGCAATACCTGGTGATGCTCTGCCTGTGGGAATCCAGCCCGCGCTCGGTCCGCGACATTAGTGACGCCCTCGCCCAGGAACCCGCAACGATTTCGCCGCTGCTGCGGCGGCTTGAAGCCGCGGGCTACATCACCCGGCAGCGGGCCGAGGGCAACGAACGCAGCCTCGCCGTGCGGCTGACCCCGCGTGGCGCAGCGCTGCGGCAGCAGGCGACGGCGGTCCCCGGCACCATGATGGCCCTGCTGGGCCTGGACCGGGAGCAGGTGGGCGAGCTGCATGCCGCCATGATGCGGCTGATCGCCGCCACCCGGGCAGCCGGGGAAACGGGACCGCCCTTTAGGGGTACTTCCGGCCCGGCCGAGGACCCCGCCGCGGCGCTAGAATGAGGCTGAGACCGAGGAGAAGAGCCCATGCGCAAGAACCTGATTCCCACCGCGCTCATCCTGATGACGGCCGTCGGACTGGCCGCGTGCGCGCCGGGCGGCGGACCCGCACCGAGCGCGTCGTCCGCCGGTTCGGCGTCCGCCTCGTCACCGGGCAGCACCCCCTCCGCCGACGCTGAAACCACCATCCCGGCCCCCTCGCCGTCGGCCGAGTTTCCTTCCGCCGGCCCCGGGCAGGGCGACGCCGAGCTGGCCATCATGATCACGTCCGGCCAGGGCGCGAAGGCCGTCAATTACACCCTGGTCTGCCGGAACGGGGTACCGGCGGCGGAAAGCAAGCACCCGAAAGCGGCGGCTGCCTGCACGGCCATCAAGAATAATCCGACTATCCTCACACCCGCTCCGGTTAGCAAGGACCGGGCATGTACTCAGCAGGCCCCGGTGGAGTACGGCGGCCCGCAGCAGGCGACCGTCACCGGCTCCGTGGACGGCAAAGCCGTCGAATCGAAGTTCAGCCGGACCGACGGCTGCGAGATCGCTGCCTGGAATGCCGCCAAGGATGTTCTGGGATCCAGCGGTGGAGCCTAAGCTGCAACATCTCCCTCAGGACGACTGGCTGGCGCGAGAGGCCGACCACCAGCAACGCGTCCGGACCTACTCTGACCCCTACCTCGCCCGGCGGTCGGCCGGCCAGAAACACCCCGTGGAGGACTTCCTCTTCACCTACTACACCCAGAAACCCGGCCAGCTGCTGCGCTGGCACCCGGGCGCCGGCGTCGTGCTGTCCGGGCCTGCGGCAGCGGAGCGCTCCGGTTGGAAGTACTACCGTGTCCCCGACGCCGGTGAACTCGCCGCCGCGGGGCTGGCGCCGGGAACGGACGCGGTGACGGTCGACGTCGAACGGTTCGTTACCGAGCGGCGCGATGCCCTCCAGTTTGCCGGCATCATCCTCGCCGGAACAGCGGCGCGGCCAGCCCAGTTCGGCTGTTTCGGGCTGCACGAGTGGGCGATGGTCTACCGGCAGGACAAGTTTGAGCTGCGGCACGAGTACCTGAAGCTGCGGCTCGGTTCCGAGCGGACGGACCGGGTGGTCGAGGACAACAGGATCCGGTGCTCGCACTTTGATGCGTTCCGCTTCTACACCCCGGATGCGGTCCCGCTGAACGCCCTGGCGCCGAGCCGGGAGAACCAGCGGACCATGGAACAACCCGGCTGCCTGCACGCCAACATGGACCTGTACAAGTGGGCCTACAAGCTGGCCCCCGCGCTGCCCAGCGAGCTGGTGATGGACTGCTTTGAGCTGTCCTGGCGGATCCGTGCCATGGATATGCGCGCTTCCCCGTACGAGCTGAGCGAATGGGGGTACCCGGCGATCCGGATTGAGACCCCGGACGGCAAGGCCGAATACGTGGAGCACCAGCGGGAATTCGCTACCGCCTCGCAGGAGCTGCGCAGGCGGCTGCTGCACCAGCTCACGCCGCTGCTGGACGCCGCCGGCACCGCCGCGGCCCCTCAATCTACAGTCCCGGAAGGACGCCCATGACTGACCCCGCCGGACCGGACAGCCAGCCCGACGTCGACCTCACCATCCGGCTGACGGAGGCGCCCGGCGCCCCCGAGTTCAGCTTCCGCCTGCTCGCCGTCGGCGGCGCGGTCGGCGAGGGATCCACGTTGCCGGACCCCGCCGCAGCACTCGAGGCCCTCGGGCAGCACGGCGAGGAAATCTTCTTCCCCCAGCCGGGGCCGCCCCGGCTGTGCACGCAACAGTACGGCGGTCCGCAGGTGGCCGTGGTCACCGGGCGCTACCGGGGCCGGGAGGTGCACAGCGAATTCAGCCGCACGGACGGCTGTGAAATCGCCCGCTGGCGCGCCATGGGGCCGCTGCTGGGCGGCGCCGCCGGCTCCACCGGAGCCAGCTGAGGCGCGGACGTTAAACAGCGATGGCCAGCGGTACCACCGCCGGCCATCGCTGTTGTTAGCTGCCTAACCGCCTAGATGGCGTTGTTGCGGGCCTGGCCTGCGCCCTGGTCCGCAACCGTGGCCGGAGCCCCCGCGGAGGGAGCCACAGTGGCGGTGCCGGCCGGCGACACCACAACGCTGACAAACGTCGGCTCACTGGCTCCGGCGAAGGTCACCCGGCCAATGTAGGAGCCGGTCGCGAGGCCCTTCCAGTTCAGCGTGACCTTGCCGGCCTTGCCGTTGGCCAGCTTGAGCGGGTTCGGCGACAGCGTCGCGTTGCCCACGTTCGCGCCGAGCACCGCGGCGTCCACCGAGGCCTTGCGGGCCTTGCCGTCCGGGCTGGAGTACAGGTTCGCGTAGATCGTGTACTTGCCCGCTGCCGGGTTGCTGATCGACAGCGTCTCGCTCGAGGAGGACGTTGCGACCTGCTCGACACCTCGGGGAGTAACGACCCACATGTCGAAGTCCGAGTCCGGGTCAGAGGAGACCACCGAGAACTTGGCCAGCGGAACCCCGGCCGGAACCGTGACGGTCTTGACGAAGGTCGAGGCGTCGGCGCGGCCGGTGAACGGACCCGGGACCAGCTCAACGGCGGAGGAGTCCGCCTTCGAGAGGCCGTCCAGCGTCATGCTGACCGGGTTGTTGGTGCCGGAGACGACATTGATGTCGCCGGAACCGGTGGCGGCCGTGGTGTTGAAGAAGACATCCTTCGGGGCCACCACGGACTGCGGGCGGACCGAGATGGGCGAGGTGACGGTCTTGCCCGCACCCTGCCAGCTCAGCGAGCCCATGGCGAACTTGCCCAGAGCGGCGCCCTGGTTCTCGAAGCTGACCTTGAAGGTCCGCGTTTCACCGGCCTTCTTGAAGTTCAGGGCGGCCGGAGCCACGCTGACCTTGATGCCGGGGACGTTGGCCGTGACCTTGTAGACACCCGGGGTCAGGGCGGTCACCGTGCGGGTGACCGTGATCTTCCCGGCCAGGTTGCCCAGCGAGAAGGACGGGACGTTCATGTCCCGGGCCTTGGTGCTGGTCGGCAGGCCCAGGTCAATGCCGGTGCCTTGGATGAACTTCAGGTAGTCCTCGAAGCTGGCGTCGTAGACCAGGCCCGGATCGACCATACGGGCCGGATCCACCTCGCCCGCGCCGGTGGCGTGGACGTCCGTGTCTTTGGACCCGTCCGCGAGCTTGACGTCGGAGGCCGTTGTCATCATGGCGGACTTGACCGTGGCCGGGGACCAGTTCGGGTTCTTGCCCAGCAGCAGGGCACCGAAGCCGGCGACGTGCGGGGAGGCCATGGACGTACCGGACATAAAGCCGAACTTGGCACCGCCTTCAGCGATGGGCGAGACGCCGGCCAGGATGGCGACGCCGGGAGCGGCAACGTCCGGCTTCAGCAGGTCCGAATCGGTGGCCAGCAGCGGGCCGCGCGAGGAGAAGCCGGCGATCTGCGGCTGGGCCTCCAGCGGCAGGCCGGTGGTGTCCTTGTTGATCAGGGAAACCTTGATGTCCGGGGTGGCCGTCACCTTGGCCTTGATGGCTTCGGTGGCCGGCGGGTTCACGTGGACGGTGGGGACCGAGTGCTGGTCGGCATCCAGGGAGGAGTTGCTGAGGTTCACCAGGATCATGCCGACGCCGCCGCCGCGCTTGACCTCGGCGCTCTTGGCCACGCGGTCGAAGACGCCGCGGTCGCAGACCACAACCTTGCCGGCAACCTTCGCCGGGTCAAGGGTGTCAGGTCCGCACAGGGCCGCGTTGGCGTTCCCGGCGGTCGCGGCAGCGTTGGCGGCCAGCACGACGCCGGCGTCCTTGACTTCGCCGTTCATGATGCTGGCCCCGCGGAACTTGGTGCCGTCGGCGAATTCGACCGTGCCCTGCAGCTCCTGGGAGAAGGTGCTGGCGGCAACGGTGGTCACCCACGGGCCGCCGTGGTTGACGGTGCTCGCGGTCGGGCCGGAGTTGCCGGCGGACGCGGCCACGAAGATGCCCGTGGCGGCAGCGTTCAGGAAGGCCACCGACACCGGGTCAATGACGGAGGTCGCTGAGCCGGAAATTGAGTAGTTCAGGACGTCCACGCCGTCCTCGATGGCCTGCTCGACGGCGGCCACCGACGAGGAGCTATAGCAGCCGCCCGTGTTGGGATCGGTGTCCTCCCAGCACACCTTGTAGACCGAGAGCTTCGCGGCGGGCGCAATGCCGCTGGTCAGGCCGAAGCTGCGGCCGTCAACGAAGGTCTCGACGTTCTTGTTGCCGGCAGCCGTGCTGGCCGTGTGGGTGCCGTGGCTGGCCACGTCCACCGGGGACAGCTGCTCCTCCGGGGCGCGGTCGCCGGGCGGAACGTAGGCCAGGAAGTCGTCGGCGAAGTAGTGCGCGCTGAGGACCTTGGAGTTGCAGGCGGAACCGTCGAAGGACGCACCCGTTCCGGTGCCCTTCTGGCATTCCCCGACGAAGGTTTCGCCGTCGGCCTTGAGCATGGCGATCTTGCCGTCGGCGGTGCGGTAGGGCACCCCGACGACGGGCGAGCCCACCAGGGGCTTGACCTCTTCGCCGGCAAAGAAGGCGCTGTCCGGGGTGTAGCCGGTGTCAATCACACCGACGACGACGCCCTTGCCGGCTGCGTCCTGGCCGCCGAACTTCGTGTTCCACGTCCCGTTCTCGCCGCTGAGCTTGAGGAAATCGGTGCTGGAGTAGTCCGGGGCGTTTTCCGTGTCGCGGGCCACGGTCAGGACGTTGGGGTCCTTGGCGAGCTTGACGGCCTGGTCCGTGGTGAGGGTGGCGCTGAAGCCGTTGACCGCGGCGGAGAACTGGCGCTGGATCTTGACGCTCTGCTTGCTTGCGACGTCCGACTGCTTCTTCTCAAGGTGGGCCCGGTACTTCTTGACCTCGGCCTTGTTGGCGTCGAGCTTCTTGCCCTTCGCCGGTTTCGTGGCAGGCAGCCCTGCCGTGCTGCCCTCGTAGGTGGCTGCCGGCTTCTCGGTGAGCAGGACGATGTAACGCCCGTCCGGGTAGCTGGCGGGATCCAGATTCTTCTGGGCGACTTCGGCCACTGTCGCTCCCTGGCCGGGAGCCGCCATGGCGGGCGCAATGGCAACGGTTGAAAGGAGAACCGGCAAGCCCAGGGTCAGTGCCACGGCCCTCCGGAGTCCCCCGCTTCGAAGGAAGCTCTTTCCTGGTGATTTCACGAGTGGTTTGAACCTTTCAGAAGGTACGGTCCCGGCGCCATTGCCGGGGACGACGGACTGGTACGGGTTCGGGATGAGGAGTTGACTCCCGCCCCGGCGGATACCAGCCGATTCATACAGTACAGACTGAGAGCCAGATATGACATAGGCCACAGATGACTAATCAGAATTGGTCACACTCCTCGACAAGGCAGCGCGCCGGGGGCGTGGCAAAGCCGGGACGGCAGTGCCGTCCCGGCTGGGGGTTGGGGCGTCCGGGCGGCCTGGCGCAGGCCGCCGGGGGGTGGGCTACTGCCGGGGTGTTCGCACGACCTCGCTGATCCAAGCCTTCGTCTTGTCATCGAGGGGGCCGGCAATCTTGCTTTCCCTAGCGGCGCGGTCCGCGCTGATCTTCTGCCACACCATCCGGCCAAGCCCGGCAAAGACGGCGGCGGCGACCACGGGAAGCAGGACGGATTTGGGTTTCTCAGCCATCTGCCCATCCTACTGAGCCCGCCGGGCGGAGACCACAGCCGCCCAGGGCCCGGGCCGCCTGGAGCACCGACCGGTCACGAATGCGGTGTGGTGCACGGCGCCCGGTAGAATGGGGATGCAAGCTCGCGGAGCGCCCGTTCCATGTTGTTCTTAAACACGGTGTCACCACACACCGGACCGGCGTGAGACGGCACAACTCCGCTGCGCCCTTACCCAATGCTCACGCACAGGAGTTGCCGGATGCCCCGGATCGTTGTCGACGTCATGCCCAAGCCCGAGATTCTCGACCCGCAGGGGAAGGCCATCGTGGGTGCGCTGCCCCGCCTGGGCTTCACCGCTTTCAGCGCTGTCCGCCAGGGCAAGCGTTTCGAACTGACCGTCGACGGCGAGGTGACCGAGGAGATCCTGGCCCAGGCCCGGAACGCCGCGGAAACCCTGCTTTCCAACCCGGTCATCGAAGACGTCGTCAACGTCGAGGTCGTCGAGGCCTGAGATGACTGAACTCCCCCTGATCGGTGAGGCGGTCGCCGTCGCCGCGCACCCCCAGCTCGCTGGTGCGAAAATCGGCGTCGTCACCTTCCCCGGCACCCTCGATGACCGCGACGCCGCCCGCGCGGTACGCCTGGCCGGCGCCACCCCGGTGGCCCTCTGGCACGCCGACACTCACCTGGGCGACGTCGACGCCGTCATCATCCCCGGCGGCTTCTCCTACGGCGACTACCTCCGCGCCGGCGCCATCTCCCGTTTCGCGCCGCTGATGGCGAAGGTCATCGACGCCGCAAACTCGGACGCCAAGCTGCCCGTCCTCGGCATCTGCAACGGCTTTCAGATCCTCACCGAGTCGCACCTTCTGCCCGGCTCGATGATCAAGAACGACCACCTGAAGTTCCTCTGCCGCGACCAGGTCCTGCGGGTGGAAAACAACACCACCGACTGGACCCGCGACTACGCGCCCGGCCAGGAAATCACCGTGCCGCTGAAGAACCAGGACGGGCAGTACATCGCCGACGAGAAGACCCTGGACGCCCTCGAGGCGGAAGGCCGCGTGGTGTTCCGCTACGTCGGCTGGAACCCGAACGGGTCCCGCCGCGACATCGCCGGCATCTCCAACGCCGCCGGGAACGTGGTGGGCCTCATGCCGCACCCCGAGCACGCCGTCGAGGCCGGCTTCGGCCCGGAGCTCGGCTCCGGCACCGAGGGCCTCGGCTTCTTCACCTCTGTCCTGAACAAGATCGTGGGAGACAACAAATGACGGAGACACCCGCAGTGGCGGCGCCCGCGGAGACCGCCAAGAAGTTCAACATCGACACCGTGGAAAACGCGGCCAGCACCCCCGATGTGGAGCTCCCCTGGGCCGAGCTGGGCCTGAAGCAGAACGAGTTCGACGAGGTCGTGAAGGTCCTGGGCCGCCGCCCCACCGGCGCCGAGCTCGCCATGTACTCCGTGATGTGGAGCGAGCACTGCTCCTACAAGTCCTCCAAGAACCACCTCCGCCAGTTCGGCGAAAAGGTGACCGAGGAGATGAAGAAGGACATGCTCGTGGGCATCGGCGAGAACGCCGGTGTCACCAACCTGGGCGACGGCTGGGCCGTGACGTTCAAGATCGAGTCGCACAACTCGCCGTCGTTCGTGGAGCCTTACCAGGGTGCCGCGACCGGCATCGGCGGGATTGTCCGCGACATCATCTCGATGGGCGCCCGCCCGGTGGCCGTGATGGACCCGCTGCGGTTCGGCGCGATCGACCACCCGGACACCGCCCGCGTCATGCACGGCGCCGTGGCCGGCATCGGCGGCTACGGCAACTCCCTTGGCCTGCCGAACATCGGCGGCGAAATGGTCTTCGACTCCGTCTACCAGGGCAACCCGCTGGTCAACGCGCTCGCCGTCGGCGTCATGCGCCACGAGGACATCCGCCTCGCCAACGCCTCCGGCAAGGGCAACAAAGTGGTGCTGTTCGGCGCCCGCACCGGCGGCGACGGGATCGGCGGCGCCTCCGTGCTGGCCTCCGAATCCTTCGACGACACCAAGCCGTCCAAGCGCCCCGCCGTGCAGGTGGGCGACCCCTTCGCCGAGAAGGTCCTGATCGAGTGCTGCCTGGAACTGTTCAAGGGTTCCCTGGTGGAGGGCATCCAGGACCTGGGCGCGGCCGGCATTTCCTGCGCCACGTCCGAGCTCGCCTCCAACGGCGACGGCGGCATGGAAGTCGAGCTGACCTCCGTCCTGCTGCGCGACCCCACGCTGACACCGGGCGAGATCCTGATGTCCGAGTCGCAGGAACGCATGATGGCCGTGGTCACCCCGGAGAACATCGCCGCGTTTGAAGCGGTCATGGACAAGTGGGCCGTGGAGTACTCCTGGCTCGGCGAGGTCACCGACACCGGCCGCCTGATCATCACCTGGGACGGCGAAGTGATCGTCGACGTCGACCCGCGCACCGTGGCCCACGACGGCCCGGTCTACGACCGACCGTACGCCCGCCCGGAATGGCAGGACGCCGTCCAGGCCGACTCCTTCACCGGCTCCGTACAGGACACCGGCCGTCCCGCCGCCCCGGCGGAACTCGCTGCCGCGGTCACCGAGCTCGTCGCCTCGCCGAACATGTGCTCCAAGTCCTGGATCACCGACCAGTACGACCGCTACGTCGGCGGCAACACCGCCATGGCGTTCCCGGACGACGCCGGCGTGGTCCGGGTGGACGAGGAAACCGGCCTGGGCGTGGCCCTGGCCACCGACGCCAACGGCCGCTACACCTACCTCGATCCGTACCACGGCGCGCAGCTGGCCCTCGCCGAGGCGTACCGCAACGTGGCCACCTCCGGCGCCGTGCCGATGGCCGTCAGCGACTGCCTGAACTTCGGCTCCCCCGAGGACCCCGACGTCATGTGGCAGCTCGCCGAGGCCATCCGCGGCCTCTCGGATGCCTGCATGGAGCTGGGCATCCCGGTCACCGGCGGCAACGTCTCGCTCTACAACCAGACCGGAAGCGTTCCGATCCATCCCTCCCCCGTCGTCGCCGTGCTGGGCAAGCTCGACGACGTCGCGCGCCGCACCGCCTCGGGCTGGCGCGAGGACGGCCAGGCCATCTACCTGCTGGGTACGACGGCGGCGGAACTGGACGGCTCCGAATGGTCCAACCTGCGCGGACACCTGGGCGGGCTGCCGCCCAAGGTGGACCTCGCCGCCGAACGCGAGCTGGGTGAGATCCTGATCAACGCCTCCCGCGACGGCATGGTGGACTCAGCGCACGACCTCTCCGAAGGCGGCCTCGCGGCGGCCCTCGCGGAGTCCGCGCTGCGCTACGGCGTCGGCGCCCGCATTTCGCTGCAGGATGTGATGGACCGCGACGGCGTGGACCTGTTCACCGCGCTGTTCTCCGAGTCGCAGGGCCGCGCCATTGTGGCGGTGCCGCGCTCGGAGGAGATCCGCTTCAAGGACATGTGCACCGCCCGCGGCTTCGCACACGTCCGGATCGGCGTCGTGGATGCCGAGAGCGGCAAGCTGGAGATCAACGGCGTGGACACCCTGGACCTGGCCGCGCTCCGCGAAGCCCACGAGGGGACCCTGCCGAAGCACTTCGGCTAGCCCCACCCCGTCGGCTTAAGCGCGAACGGACACTTGGGGCCCTTCCCAAAGGGCCCCAAGTGTCCGTTCGCGCTTTAATGCCGGTTAGTCGTCGCTGCGCAGTTCCCGCTGCCGGGCGCTGAGCAGCTCGAGTTCCGGCCTTGCGGCCACGAAGCGCTCGACGGCGGCGAGCACCTCCACGAGATGGGCGCGGTCGGCTGCGACCAGGCCCGCGCCCAGCTGCGTGCGCCGGTGCTGCTCGTGGTCCCCGACCTCGGCTACGGAGACATCAAAGCGGCGCTTGAGCTCCGCCAGCAGCGGCCGCACCACGGAGCGCTTCTCCTTGAGGCTGTGCACGTCGCCCAGCAGGATGTCGAATTCGATCCATCCGATCCACATGGATCAATTTTCACATCGGTTGCTCCGTAACTGCCGTTTTGAGGGCTCCAAAGGGCAGTTACGGAGCAATCGACGGGGGTGAATCGACGCAGGTTAGATGGTGAGTTCGCCCATCCGGTCCCAACCTTCGCCGTCGAGCTGGCGGCTGATGATCCGGGGCGTCTCGGCCAACGCCTGTGGCATGTCGGCCATGGCCTGCTTGAAGTGGCTGCTGTTGACGTGGTCCCCGGCGGCGTCGTCCTTGAAGGCCTCGACCAGGACGAATTCGTTGGGGTCCTCGACGCTGCGGGACCAGTCGAACCACAGGTTGCCGGGCTCCTGCCGGGTGGCCTGGGTGAAGTCTTCCACGAGGCCGAGCCAGCGCTCGGACCACTCGGGCTTGACCTTGAATTTAACGACGATGAAGATCACGGCGGGGCCTTTCGGTGGGGGGGTACATCGGTCTTCCATTCTTGCAGTTGCAGGCCTGGGGCTCAGCAGGCGTCGATGGCCGCCCGGGCCAGTTCCTGCTGCTGCGGCGTGCCCACCCGCTCCGCCCACTGCTCGGCAAGCTGGAACTCGACCATGGCCTCGGCGCACCGTCCCGCGCCATGCAGGGACCAGCCCAGGTTGTTGTGCAGCGCCACCATCCACCGTTTGGTCCGGGCGTCATGCACCGTGGACGCGTATTCCAGCGCGCTGCGGGTCCACGTCTCGGCGTGCGCGGCGTCGGCGATCGCCAGCATGTGCAGGGCGTCCACGGCCAGGAAGTCCTCGCCCAGGTGGTCGGCCAGTTCGGCGGCCTGTTCGAACAGCGGGACCGCCATTTCGGCGTGGCCGCTGGAGTTCAGCACCCGGCCGCGTTCCAGCAGCACCCGGACGGCCACGGTGGGTTCGTCAGCGTCGACGGCGTCCAGCAGGGCGTCGGCTTCCTCGTAGCGTCCCTGCAGCCCGATGGCCCGTCCCAGCTGGGTGGCGAACTCGGCCCGCTCGTCGTCGTCGTAGGCCGGATCCTCGATCGCCGCCCGGAAGCGGGCCTCCGAAAGGCCGGGATCGTCAAAGTTCCAGAATCGGTCAAGGGTCTGTTGATTCAGCATGTACTGCTCCTCTCAGGTCTCACCTGCGGCCAGTTCCTGTGCACTCCTAAGGTATCGGGAAGTGATGAGTCTTTGGGCCGCCCTGGCCACGGCACCGCCGGCGGCATAGAACCAGTTGGCGTGCCTGCTGAACGCGGTAATGGTGAAAGTCACGGCGCCGGCGGCATCGATGGAAACTTCAAACGCCTCCTCGCCCCTTTCCGGATGACCCGGCAGTGTGCCGTAGCCGAATCCGGCCGACTGCGGGGCGTCTCCGGGGTCCGGGCGGTGGACCCACACGACCTCACACGGCGCGTTGATTCTGAACGGTCCGAGGCCGAATCCGCTGACAATCCGGGCGCCGGACTCCACCGACTCGGTTTCAGTCCGGACCCTTAGCCCGGACCGGCGCTGGATCTGCCAGGCGAGGATCCCGTCGGCAACACGGCGGTAGGTGCGGTACCCCTGGCCCAGGTGGGCGCGGGTCTGGAACCGGTGGAAGCCTTCCGGCGCCGTGCCGTTCTGGGTGGCGCCGATTCCGGGATAGTTCAGTTCGCCGCGGGCAATCCGCGGCCCCGTCACGGCCGGCCCTCCCCGCGGGCGAGCCGGGCCCAGCCGAGCTGCTCCTGCTGGCGGCGGCTCAGGGTGGCGACCACGAGGTCGTAGGAGTCTTCGACCATGTCCCGGACCATCGCATCCGGCAGGGCACCGTCCAGCCGGACGCCGTTCCAGTGCCGTTTGTTCAGGTGCCATGCTCCAGTGATTTCCGGGTGCGCGGCGCGGAGCTGTTCGGCGAGCGCGGGTTCGCATTTCAGGCTTACGGCCAGGTCATCCGGATCCAGTGCGGACAGGGCGAACATCTTCGCTTCGTGCCGGGCCCCGCCGGGCACCGCGGCGCGGACCTTGAAGACCGCGGTTTCCGGTCCGAACGGGTAGTCCTCGAAGGCCCCGGGGAAACCCAGGCAAAGCCCGCGGAGTGCTGCTGCGTCCATGCCCCCAGCCTAGCCGGGGCGGTTGTGGCCGGCAGGAGCCCGGCGTCAGCGTCCGGCCGGGACGGGGCACCAAAGCCCGGTGTCAGAGCCCGAGGCGCGGTGCCAGCTGCGCCGGGCAGGCATTCATGACGACGTCCAGGCCGGCCGCCTTGGCGCGGGCGGCGGCGGCCTCATCGATGACGTCCAGCTGCAGCCAGACGGCCTTCGCCCCGACCGCGATCGCCTGGTCCACCACGTCCCCCACTTTCCAGGAATTGACGAAGCAATCCACGACGTCGAGCGGTTGCTTCGCGTCCGGGATGTCGGACAGCCTGGCGTAGCCCGTCTCGCCGTGGACGGGGTCGGCCGGGAGGTTGACCGGGATGATCTCCATGCCGAGCCGGTCCCGGATGAACAGGGAGGTGTCGTAGGCGGCGCGCCACTGGTTGGTGGTCAGTCCCACGACCGCCCACCTGCCTTTGGTGCGCAGGAGGCGTTCGATGACTGCTGGGTCGTTCACGTGGGTCATCTGCACAGCCTACGTCCCGCCCCCGGCAGAACAGCGGCAGGGCCCTACTCAACCGGGGCCGTCCGAACAATCGAATGACCGCCCGGGACCCAGCGGCCAGGTGTCCGAATATTACGCGGCAGATTTGGGGGAATCCGCCGCATCCGTTTTAGTGGATAGTGACCATCCCGAGCGGCCGAGAGACCTGGATCGATGAAGCCGCAGCAACCCTGGTCGTCGGATTCCCTCCCCGGGATCCGCCGATAGCAAGGTACTGAGCCATGGGAACGGCCGGACTGACCACCCGGACCGAAGGCTCGTTCCGTAGGGTGCTACTGCCAGGACCGATGGAGTATCCCTATGACTGCTGTCCTGTCCACCTCCCCCGCAGAGGCGTCCGCGGACGCCCGCGCCGGTGAGCCCACCCGCACCCCGGCCCTGCCGGTGTCCTTCCGCGGCCTGCGCCGCGCGTTCGGTTCCGGCGGCGAGGCGCACACCGTGCTCCGCGACGTGAACTTCGACGTCCGCGCCGGTGAAGTCCTGGCCATCCTCGGCACGTCCGGCTGCGGGAAATCCACGCTGCTGCGCGCCGCCGCGGGCCTTGATGCCCCCAGCGCCGGCAGCGTCGAGATCGACGGCGCCCCGGTCCAGGGCGTTGATCCCCGCTGCGCCTTCGCCTTCCAGGAGCCCCGCCTGCTGCCGTGGCACACCCTTCAGGCCAACATCGCCATCGGGCTGCCCGCCGGGGTCAGCGCCAAGGACGGCAAAGCCAAGGTGGCCCGGCTTCTTGAACTCGTGGGGCTGCAGGACTTCGCCAAGCACCGGCCGCGCGAGGTCTCCGGCGGCATGGCCCAGCGCGCCTCGCTGGCCCGGGCCTTGGCCCGCAACCCCGGCGTCCTGCTCCTCGACGAACCCTTCGGCGCCCTCGACGCCCTGACCCGGATCAAGATGCAGGACCTGCTGCTGGATGTCCACCGGGCGGAGCCGACCACGGTGCTGCTGGTGACGCACGACGTCGACGAGGCCCTTCAGCTTGCCGACCGCATCATCGTCCTCGGCAGGGAAACGGAGGCGGCCCCGGGCGCCACGATCGTCCGCACCGTCGCCGTCCCCGGAGGACGCCCCCGGGACCGGGCCTCGGCCGAGCTGGCCCGAATGCGGGCCTCGCTCCTGGCCAGCCTCGGCGTCGACGGCCACTAGCAGCCCCCGCCCCAACCGTCTCTGCCGGCACCTCGCCGGCCGCCCCCCCTGCCTGCCGGGGCGGCCCGCCGCACCGTTCTTCACACCTCCGCACCGTTCGCACCGTTCTCAAAGGAACCTCTATGCCATTGCGCAAAACCAGCCTCCGCCCGGCTACCCGCCGCTCGTTCCTCACGGCCACCGCCGTCTCCGCCGCGTTGGCCCTCACCGGCTGCGTCGCCGGCGAAGGCTCCGGCCAGGCCGCCGCCAACGCAGCAGCCGGGAGCGGCACGCTGAACATCGACTTCGCGACGTACAACCCGCTGAGCCTCGTGATCAAGAAGAAGGGCTGGCTCGAGGCCTCCCTCAAGGACCAGGGCGTGAGCGTCAAATGGGTGCAGTCGGCCGGCTCCAACAAGGCCAACGAGGCGCTGCGGTCCGGCGCGATCGACGTCGGCTCCACCGCCGGCTCGGCCGCCCTCCTGGCCAAGGCCAACGGGTCCCCGATCAAGGCCATCGACATCTTTTCCCAGCCCGAGTGGGCTGCTTTGGTGACCAAGCCCGGCTCCGGCATCACCAAGGTCGCCGACCTCAAGGGCAAATCGGTGGCCGCCACCAAGGGCACCGATCCGTATTTCTTCCTGCTCCAGTCCCTCTCCGAAGCCGGGCTGTCCGCCAAGGACGTCACCGTACAGAACCTGCAGCACGCCGACGGCCGCGCCGCCCTGGAGAACGGCTCGGTGGATGCCTGGTCCGGGCTCGACCCGATCATGGCCGGCGCGGAGCAGAAGGGCGCCAAACTCTTTTACCGCAACCTGTCCTTCAATACTTACGGCTTCCTGAACGCCACCGAGTCCTTCCTCAAGGACAAGCCGGCGCAGGCTCAGGCCGTCGTCAACGCCTACGAGAAGGCCCGCGCCTGGGCCGCGGCCAACCCGGATGAAACAGCGCAGATCCTTGCCGAGGCCGCCAGCCTCGACCCCGCCGTCGCGAAGACCGTCGTGCTGCAGCGCAGCAACCTCGACGTTGACCCGGCGCCGGGCGAGGCGCAGCGCAAGGTCCTCGCCAAGATCGGCCCCACCTTTGTGGAGACCGGGGACGTCGCGAGCCAGAAGCAGATCGACGACGCCGTCGCGAGCCTTCTCGATGACTCGCTGGTGAAGAAGGCGGACCCGTCCGCCATCAAGGATTCCTGATGAGCGACCTCGGAAATCCCCTCCTCACCGGCACCAGTGTTGCGGACGGGCGCGCTGCAGCCGTCCCCGCAACTCCTGCAGACGCCGCCCGGCCGGCTTCCCCCCTCACGGGCGGAAGCGGCTCCCCGGCGAACGGATGGTCCCCCGCCGGGATCCTGGCCAACGGCTGGGCGCGTCTGCTCCTTGGATTGATCATTCCCGCAGCGGCGCTGGCCGCCTGGCAGCTGTCCACGGCTGCCGGGGTGTTCAGCGTGGTCCAGCTCCCGCCGCCGGCCATGGTGCTGGAAGCCGGTCTGGACCTGCTCCAACGCGGCCAGCTCGGCCAGCACATCGCCATCTCCACCCAGCGGGTGCTGATCGGCTTCGCGGCCGGCGCGGCGCTGGGGCTGGTGTTCGGGTCGCTGGTGGGCCTGTCCCGGTTCGCCGATGCCCTGCTGGCCCCCACCGTCGGCGCGCTCCGGGCCGTCCCGTCGCTGGCGTGGGTGCCGCTGCTGATCCTCTGGATGAAGATCGGCGAGGATTCCAAGATCACGCTGATCCTGATCGGCGCCTTCTTCCCGGTCTTCACCACGGTCGCCGTGGCGTTGCGCCACGTGGACCGGAACCTCGTGGAAGCTGCGCGGGCGTTCGGGCTCAAGGGCGTGAAGCTGCTGACCACGGTCCAGCTCCCCGCCGTCGTGCCGGCCGTGTTCTCCGGCCTCCGGCTCGCGCTGGCCCAGGCCTGGCTGTTCCTGGTGGCGGCCGAACTCATTGCCTCCTCGATGGGCCTCGGCTTCCTGCTCACGGATTCGCAGAACAACGGCCGCACGGACCGGCTCTTGCTGGCCATTGTGCTGCTGGCCGTGATCGGCAAGGTCACCGATGCGCTGCTGGGCCTGGCCGAAAAGTGGGCGGTGAAACGATGGGCGTAGCCACCGAGACAGCACCGGCAGCCCACCCGGCCACCGAGGCTGAACGCGTCTCCTTCTGGGAGGCGGCAGCGCTCCGGCTCGACTGGGAGGACGTGCCGGGCCAGGACAAGCCCTGGCACACTGCGCACCGCCGCGTCCCGGCTGACGCGGACGCCGGCACCGGCCCGCAGATCAGCTGGTTCGACGGCGGGAAGCTCAACGTCGCCTACAACTGCGTCGACCGCCATGTAGCGGCGGGACGCGGGGACAAGGTGGCCTTGTTCTTCGAGGGCGAGCCGGGCGACCGCCGGAGAATCACCTACGCCGAACTGCAGCGCGAGGTGGCCAGGGCCGCCAACGCCCTGCAGGCCCTCGGCATCAGCAAGGGCGACCGGGTGGTCATCTACCTCCCGGTGATCCCCGAAACGGTGATCGTCACCCTCGCCGTGGCCCGGATCGGCGCCATCCATTCGCTGGTGTTTGGCGGTTTCTCCGCCGAGGCGCTCAAGTTCCGGGTCGAGGACACCGGCGCCAAACTGCTGGTCACCACCGACGGGCAGTTCCGCCGCGGCGCGGCCGTCCCGGTCAAGGCGAACGCCGACGCGGCCGTCGCCGGGGACAACGCGATCGAGCACGTCCTTGTGGTCAACCGCACCACCGCGCCGGAGCTGTTGGACAGCGTGCCGATGACCGCGGGCCGCGACGTCTGGTGGCACGACGCCGTCGGGACCGCCTCCGACGTCCACTACGCCGAGACGTTCGACGCCGAGACGCCGCTGTTCATCATGTATACCTCCGGCACCACCGGAAAGCCCAAGGGCCTGGTCCATACCTCCGGCGGCTACCTCACCCAGGCGTCCTGGAGCTTCGAGCACCTCTTCAGCAACCCGGACCCGGCCCTCCGCGGCCAGGACGTCCACTGGTGCACGGCGGACCTGGCGTGGGTCACCGCGCACACTTACGAGCTCTACGGCCCGCTCTCCAACGGCGCCACCCAGGTGATTTTCGAGGGCACCCCCAACACCCCGCACCCGGGCCGGCACTTCGAAATCATCGAACGCTACGGCGTCACGCAGTACTACACCGCGCCCACCCTGGTCCGCTCGCTGATGGGCTGGTTCCCGGACGGCGTCCCGGCCGGCTACGATCTGTCCTCCATCCGCCTGCTCGGCACCGTCGGCGAAGCCGTCAACCCGGAAGCGTGGCGCTGGTTCCGCGACAACGTCGGCGCCGGCACCGCCCCCGTGGTGGACACCTGGTGGCAGTCCGAAACCGGTGCCACCATCCTCTCCCCCGCCCCGACCGACGCCGCCTTCAAACCCGGCTGCGCCGCACGGCCACTGCCCGGCGTCGGCACCCGGATCGTGGACGAGGCCGGCAACACCGTCCCGCCCGGCGTCCAGGGCTTCATCGTGGTCGACGCCCCAGGGCCTGCCATCGCCCGGACCGTTTGGGGCAACCCCCGACGCTACTTCGACTCCTACTGGCGCCAGTACGCCGAACAGGGCTGGTTCCTCGCCGGCGACGGCGCCAAATACGACGACGACGGCGACATCTGGATCCTGGGGCGGGTGGACGACACCCTCAACGTCTCCGGGCACCTGCTCTCCACGATCGAGATCGAATCGGCCCTCGTCGCACACCCGGACGTGGTGGAGGCCGGCGTCTGCCCCGTCGCGGACCCGAAGACCGGTCACGCGGTCGTCGCGTTCGTCGTCCTTCGGGAATCGGCGGCTAGCGCGGACATCGCGTCCGAATTGAAGGCACACGTCGCGACGCAGATCGGGCCGATCGCAAAGCCGCGCGACGTCGTCGTCGTTCCCGACGTGCCGAAGACCCGCAGCGGCAAGATCATGCGCCGGTTGCTGACCCAACTGTCCGAGGGAACCGCCCTCGGTGACACCACCTCCCTGCAGAACGAACCGTCAATCGCCGGCATCCAGGCCGTCCTGCGCAACCGCAATAACACCGGAAATACCCAGAAGTAAGGAACACCCATGACTGACATCAGCAGCGTCGCCCGTCTTTCCGAACCCCTCAAGTTCGCCTACTGGGTCCCCAACGTCTCCGGCGGCCTGGTGGTTTCCACCATCGAACAGCGCACCGGCTGGGACTTCGAGTACAACAAGAAGCTCGCCCGGATCGCGGAAAACTCCGGCTTCGAATACGCCCTGACCCAGACCCGTTACGCCGCGTCCTACGGTGCGGACAAGCAGCACGAGGCCACTTCGTTCAGCCTGGCCCTGCTGGCGGCCACCGAGCGGCTCAAGGTCATCTCCGCCGTGCACCCGGGTATGTGGCACCCCGGCGTGCTGGCGAAGTTCATCATCACCGCGGACCACATCTCCAACGGGCGCGCCGCGGTGAACATCGTCTCCGGCTGGCTCAAGGCGGAATTCGAAAACTTCGGCCTCGAGTGGCTCGAGCACGACGAGCGCTACGTCCGGACCGAGGAATTCATCCGCGTCCTCCGCGGGCTGTGGACCGAGCAGGACTACAGCCAGTCCGGCAAGTACTACAACATCACCGACTTCACCCTGCAGCCGGCGCCCGTGGACGTGCCCGGACGGGCGCACCCGGAGATCTTCTTCGGCGGCAACTCCACCGCGGCGCAGGCCACGGCCGGCCGGGTGGCGGACTGGTACTTCTCCAACGGCAAGGACCTGGAGGGATTCAAGGAGAACATCGCCGGCGTCGTCGCCGCTGCCGGTGACACCGGGCGCGGCGCCCACGGATCCCTCCCGGCCCCCAGGTTTGGCCTGAACGGCTTCGTGATCGCCGGCGATTCGGAGCAGGAAGCCCGGGACACCCTGCGCGAGATCGTCGAGAAGGCGCACAAGCCCGCCGTCGAGGGTTTCCGCGCAGCGGTCCAGGAGGCCGGCGCGTCCACGAAGGACGGCAAGGGCATGTGGGCCGACTCGAGCTTCGAGGACCTGGTCCAGTACAACGACGGGTTCAAGACCCAGCTGATCGGCACGCCGGAGCAGATCGCCGAGCGGATCGTGGAGTACAAGAAGATCGGCGTGAACCTGTTCCTCACCGGCTACCTGCACTTCCAGGAGGAGGTCGCCGCGTTCGGTGCGGACATCCTGCCGATTGTGCGCGAGCTCGAGGCGGACCTGGCCCGCAAGCACGGCACCGAACTTGTCCCC
Organism: uncultured Arthrobacter sp.; assembly: GCF_964021775.1. Lineage (GTDB taxonomy): Bacteria > Actinomycetota > Actinomycetes > Actinomycetales > Micrococcaceae > Arthrobacter. The sequence goes on along the minus strand of NZ_CAXHZI010000003.1, from coordinate 285,807 downwards.
ACCCGCCCCCTAGCCTCGCAAGCTCGGCCAGGGAACCCTGCGGGCGTGGGCCCATCCGCCGCGCCCGTGGCCAAGATTGAGGTGAACGCGTAATGGCCGACCGCACCTTCGGTTTCCGCACCCGCGCCCTGCACGCCGGCGGCACCCCCGACGCCGAGCACGGCGCCCGGGCCGTGCCGATCTACCAGACCACCTCCTTCGTGTTCAAGGACACCCAGGACGCCGCGAACCTCTTCGCGCTGCAGAAGTACGGCAACATCTACTCCCGGATCGGCAACCCCACGGTCGCGGCCTTCGAGGAGCGCATCGCCTCCCTTGAAGGCGGCATCGGCGCGGTGGCCACGTCCTCGGGCATGGCCGCGGAATTCATCACCTTCGCCGCCCTCACCCAGTCCGGGGACCACATCGTCGCCGCCTCCCAGCTCTACGGCGGCACGGTCACGCAGCTGGACGTCACGCTGCGCCGCTTCGGTGTGGACACCACGTTCGTCGCCGGCACCGATCCGGCGGACTACGCCGCCGCGGTCCGGGAGAACACCAAGGCGATCTTCGTCGAGGTGGTGGCCAACCCGTCGTCGGAGGTACAGGACCTTGAGGGGCTGGCGAAAGTGGCGCACGACGCCGGCATCCCGCTCGTCGTTGACGCCACCTTGAGCACGCCGTACCTGGTGCGCCCGATCGAACACGGAGCGGACATCGTCATCCACTCCGCCACCAAGTTCCTTGGCGGCCACGGCACCACGCTGGGCGGCGTGATCGTCGAGAGCGGACGCTTCGACTGGGGCAACGGCAAGTTCCCGACCATGACCGAGCCGGTTGCCTCCTACGGCAACGTCTCCTGGTGGGGGAACTTCGGCGAGTACGGCTTCCTGACCAAACTGCGCTGCGAGCAGCTGCGCGACATCGGGCCTGCGCTCTCCCCGCAGTCGGCGTTCCAGCTGCTGCAGGGCGTGGAGACGCTGCCGCAACGGCTGGATGAACACCTGAAGAACGCCCTGGCCGTGGCCGAGTGGCTTGAAGCCGACGAGCGGGTGGCCTACGTGAACTACTCCGGCCTGCCCTCGCACCCGCACTTCGAACGGGCCCGGAAGTACCTGCCGCTGGGCCCCGGCTCGGTGTTCTCCTTCGGCGTGAAGGGCGGCCGCGCCGCGGGGCAGAAGTTCATCGAGTCCCTGCAGCTGGCCTCGCACCTGGCCAACGTGGGCGACTCGCGGACCCTGGTGATCCACCCCGGCTCCACAACCCATCAGCAGCTCAGCCCGGAGCAGCTCGAATCCGCCGGCGTCCCCGAGGACCTGGTCCGGATTTCGATCGGGCTGGAAGACCTTGAGGACATCCTCTGGGACCTCGACCAGGCCCTCGACGCGGCCTCGGAGGGTTCAGCCTCGGAGGCATCCGCACCGGAAGCCCTGCCCGCGGAAACCTGCACGATCGGAGCACACGCATGAGCACGCAAGAACCCCGTACCTGGACCGGACCGTCGGCGCCGGAGCGGCTGGCCCTGCTGCGCCAGGCGAAGTCGATCGCGATTGTGGGCGCCTCGGACAAACCCTCCCGAGCGAGCTACTTCGTGGCGACCTACCTGCAGTCCTCCACCCGCTACAAGGTCTATTTCGTGAACCCGGTGGTGAAGGAGATCCTGGGCGAACCGACCTATGCGTCACTCGCTGACCTGCCGGAGAACCCGGACATCGTGGATGTGTTCCGCAAGCACGACGACCTGCCGGGCGTGCTGGACGAGGCCATCGCCGCGGGCGCCAAGACGCTCTGGCTGCAGCTGGGCTCCTGGCACGAGGATGTGGCGAAGGAGGCCGAGGCGGCCGGGCTCGACGTCGTAATGGACCGCTGCGTGAAGATCGAGCACGCCCGCTTCCACGGCGGACTGCACCTGGCCGGCTTCGACACCGGGGTCATCTCCTCGAAGCGGCAGGTCCTGGCCTAAACGAGGTCCCTTAACCCAACTGGCTCGCAGTTGTGGCCGTTTTGAGCGCTCAAAACGGCCACAACGGCGAGCTACTTGGGTTAACCGGGGCGCGGGTGGGGCGGGCTACGGCTTGGTGGTGGGGGCCGGCGTCGGCAGGCCGGGAAGCGACGGTACGGCCGGCAGCGGGCTGGGGGCCGCTCGCCGGCCGTTCTCGCCGGGAAGCCGGGGCGTGACGGGGCGCCGGTCCGGGGTCGGCAGTGATCCGCCGCGGCCGACGGCGGGAGGTGTGGCGGCAGCGCCGCCGTGCTTTGGCGCCTTCACGGTCGCCTCGGGCGACGGCGCAGCGGCGGACGCCACCGCCGCCGGGGAGGTGCCGGCCGGGACCGGAGCCGGGGCTGCCGGCACGGCGGGGAGGTCCGACGGCGTGGGGCTGGAGGGCGCCGGCGTCCGGACGGGGGCTGCGGGCTGGAAAATGACGCCCAGGGTGTGACCCACGTTTTCGCGGAAATCGTGGCTGGAGGCCGCCACCGCGCCGGCGCCCAAGCTCATGGCACCGACGACAGCGCCGCCGATGAGGGCCATCCGGCGTTTGCGGGCCCGACGGCGGTCGGCCAGGCTGCTGACACCGGTGGGGAGGTCCCCGGTGCCAGGCTCCGCATGGGAGTCCGCGGCCGGGGAGGCCGAACCGGCTGCCGACCCTGCGGCGAGCAGCGCCGCGAGGTCCGCCCGGGGCTCTGGCGCCTGCTCCGGGACGAGGGCCTGCAGCTGCTCGAGGGTGCTGCGCAGTTCGCCGGCAGCGTCGAGGCCGGAGTCACGGAGCATCGCCTGGATGCTGCCATCCTGCTGGGGGTTGCGCGTGCCGGTCATGATGCTGCGTGGTCCTTTTCGGTTACGAGTTCGCGCAGGGCACTGAGCCCGCGCCGCTGAAGCTGTTTGATGGCACCCGGGGTTTTGCCCATGATGCCGGCCACCTGATCGATGGAGAGGTCTGCGACGATCCGCAGGACCAGGACTTCCCGTTGCTCGTCGTTGAGCCGGGAGAGTGTGTGGGACAGACCGCCCAGCGAACCGAGTGCTTCGTCCTCGGCCGAGGCGGAAGACCGGGCGTCGTTCAGCGGATCGTATTCGGCCAGCTGCGGTGTCCGTTCGGCGCGGCGGTGGTGGTCGACCAGCCGGGCGTGGGCGACCGAAAAGATGAAGGTCCGCAATCCGGCGTGGCCGCCGGTGACGTTGGCCAGTTTCGGCAACACGTCCACGAAGACGTCCTGGGTGAGGGCCTCGGCGTCGTCAACGCCCTTGGCCCGGAAGTAGCCAAGCACCGCCGGGGACAGCACGGTGTAGACGGCGCTGAATCCTGACGGCTCGCCAGCCAAAGCTGCTGACAGATCGTCATCGCTCAGCTGCTCTGCCAAGAAGCGTTCCTTCCGTTTACTGCTGGGGGTGCGGCCCCCGATAGTTTAGCGGCCGCACCCCGTCGCCTCCGAAGAGAGGCGTTTGTTGCCTACTTGTCGAGCTTGGGCAGCTCAACCGACGGGTCGGCCGGCACGGCCGGGACAGCCGGGGTGGCCGGGGCGCCCTTGGCGGCCGGGACAGCCGGGGTGGCAACGGTCACGCCGGCGTGGGCCTTGGCTTCGGCAGCGCCCTTGGCGTTGGCGGCACCCTCGACGGCGGCGCCGTCCTTGTCAGCGGACACGGCGCCCTCAGCGGCGCCTTCGGTTTCCTCGGTGCCCTCGACGTCGGCGGTGCCCTCGGCGTCAGCGTCGGCGTCGGCCTTCGCGGAGTTCTCAACGTCCGGGGTGGCCGGAGCAGCCGGAACGGCGGGGGTGGCCGGAGCGGAGGGCAGCTCCGCGGTGGCCGGGACAGCCGGCACGGCGGGGGTGGCGGGCGTAGCGTGGTTCACTTCAGCCTGCTGGGTGCTGGAGGTCTGGGCCGCGTTGGCCAGGCCGATTCCGGAGAAACCTCCGACCGCGAGAATCGCGGCGCCGACAGCAATCTTGGTGGTCTTGCTAACACTCTTCATGTAGAACGTACATCCTTTGGTTGTTTGAAGGCCGGCCGGCGCCTGATGGGGGCAGGCGCCGGCCGGCACTTACGGTCGAAGTCCTGTCGGCGCCTGATGGGGGCAGGCGCCCGTCGGATCTCTCGGTCGAAGTCCGCAGCGCCTGATGGGGGCAGGCGCCGGGCGGATCTTTCGCTACAAGGCCGTCCGTACCTGGTGGGGGACCAGGGCCCGGGCGGCGCTTACAAAGGAGTAATCGCCGGGGCACCCCGAAAGGTTACGCACCGGCCGGAAATTTTTTGGTTTCCTCATCTGCGGCGCGGCGGGGACCCGTCTCCGGCCCTAAACAACCGCCCCTAGCGACGGCCCTTAACCACGACGGCGGCGGGCCACCCTTGTCAGGTGACCCGCCGCCGTCGGACGCCAGTTGGCCGGTGTTAGTCGTTAATCAGGTCGTTGACCACGATCGTCTGGTCGCGGTCCGGGCCGACGCCGATCGCGGAGAAGCGCGTGCCGGAGAGCTTCTCGAGGGCCAGCACGTAGTTCCGGGCGTTCTCCGGCAGGTCGTCCAGGGTGCGGGCGCCGGTGATGTCCTCGGTCCAACCCTCGAAGTACTCGAAGATCGGCTTGGCGTGGTGGAACTCGGTCTGGGTCATCGGCATCTCGTCGTGCCGCACGCCGTCGACGTCGTAGGCCACACACACCGGGATCTGCTCAATGCCGGTGAGCACGTCCAGCTTGGTGACGAAGTAGTCGGTGAAGCCGTTCACGCGCGAGGCGTGGCGGGCCAGCACGGCGTCGTACCAGCCGCAGCGGCGCGGCCGGCCGGTGTTGACGCCGAACTCGCCGCCGGTCTTCTGCAGGTACACGCCCATCTCATCGAACAGTTCCGTGGGGAACGGGCCTGCGCCGACGCGCGTGGTGTAGGCCTTGATGATGCCGATGGAGCGGGAGATCCGGGTGGGGCCGATGCCCGAGCCGACGGAGGCGCCGCCCGCGGTGGGGTTGGAGGACGTCACGAACGGGTAGGTGCCGTGGTCGACGTCCAGGAACGTGGCCTGGCCGCCCTCCATCAGGACCACCTTGCCCTCATCCAGCGCCTTGTTCAGCACGAAGGTGCTGTCAATGACCAGCGGGCGCAGGCGTTCGGCGAAGGACAGGAAGTAGTCCACGATCTCGTCGACCTCGATGTCCCGTCGGTTGTAGACCTTGACCAGCAGTTCATTCTTCTGCCGCAGCGAGCCTTCGACCTTCTGGCGCAGGATGGAGGCGTCGAAGACGTCCTGCACGCGGATGCCGAGGCGCGCGACCTTGTCCATGTAGGCCGGGCCGATGCCACGGCCGGTGGTGCCGATCGCGCGGCTGCCGAGGAACCGTTCGGTGACCTTGTCCAGCACCTGGTGGTAGGGCGCCACCAGGTGGGCGTTGGCGGAGACGCGCAGCTTGGAGGTGTCCGCGCCGCGCGCTTCCAGGCCGTCGATCTCCTGGAACAGGGCTTCAAGGTTCACCACGCAACCGTTGCCGATCACCGGGACTGCGTTCGGGCTCAGGATGCCGGCAGGAAGGAGCTTCAGCTCATACTTCTCACCGCCCACGACGACGGTGTGCCCGGCGTTGTTGCCGCCGTTGGGCTTGACGACGTAGTCGACGCGGCCGCCGAGCAGGTCGGTGGCCTTACCTTTGCCTTCGTCGCCCCATTGGGCTCCGACGATCACGATTGCTGGCATGGGATCCTCCCCCATTCGTTCGGGCCGAACTGTACGTGAATGACCGGGTGGTCAGCGCAGCTCAGCGCCGTTCATGAGAATGCCCCGAATCTACCGCTGTGCTCTTACCATCAACGCCAGAGTCCGGGGCTCTTACCACCCAAGTTTAGCCGAAAACGGTGGGCGGCACCGTTTTGACTCCCTGCGTGGAGGGCCGCGACACATAGTGGGCACAACTTGCGGTGCGGGCACGGCGTGGAATTAAGTGGGAGTGACCATCCCGAGCGGCCGAGGGACCTGGACCGTTGACGCCGCAGCAACCCCGCCGTACGCGGCCCGCCACGCGCGGCCCCGTCCGGCCACGGTGCTACCGCCAGGACCGATGGAAAGGAACCGCACCATGTCCCAGAACACCGACCACATCCGCGTCACCCACGCCGGGTCGTTGCCCCGCACCCCCGAACTCATCGCCGCCAACGAGGCCAAGGAAGCCGACGGCATCACCCCCGAGTTCCTGGACCTGCTGGAAACCTCGGTGGTGGACGTCGTCCAGCGCCAGAAGGACCTCGGCATCGACATCCCGAACGACGGCGAGTACGGCCATGCCATGGCCAGCTCGGTCGACTACGGCGCCTGGTGGAACTATTCATTCGCCCGGCTCGGCGGCCTTGAACCGACAGACGTGGACCGCTGGGCCGACGCCGCGGTGCACCGCTCCAGCCCCGGGCACATCGTCCTGACCTCGTTCCCGGACCGCCGCGACCGGCAGGCCTTCAACGACGCCTACAACGACCCCTCCTCCGGGATCCTGGCCCACCGCAAGGCCGTCACGCAGCCGAAGATCGCGGGCCCACTGACCTACACCGGGCAGGAGCTTGTGGCCTCGGACATCACCAACCTCAAGACCGGCCTGGCCGCGGCCGGACTCACCGAGGGCTTCGTCGCGTCGCTCTCCCCCGGATCCTGCGCCCGTGTCGCCAACGAGTACTACAAGAGCGATGAGGAACTCCTCTACGCCTGCGCCGACGCGATGCGCGAGGAATACAAGGCCATCATCGACGCCGGGCTGACGGTCCAGCTCGACGATCCCTCCCTGGCCGAGAGCTGGGACCAGATCAACCCGGAGCCGAGCCTTGAGGACTACCTGAAGTTCATCCAGCTGCGCGTCGAGGCCACCAACTGGGCGCTGCGCGACCTCCCGCAGGACAAGATCCGGCTGCACGTCTGCTGGGGCTCCTGGCACGGACCGCACACCACGGACATCCCCTTCGCGGACATCATCGGCTCCGTCCTGCAGGTCAACGCCGGCGCGTACTCCTTCGAGGCCGCCAACGTCCGGCACGAACACGAATGGCGGGTCTGGGAGGACACCAAGCTTCCCGAGGGCAAGTCGATTATCCCGGGCGTTGTCTCGCACGCCACCAACGTCGTGGAGCACCCCGACCTCGTGGCCGACCGGATCGTGCGCTTCGCGGAACTGGTGGGCCGCGAGAACGTGATCGCCTCCACGGACTGCGGCCTCGGCGGCCGCGTCCACCCGCAGATCGCTTTCGCCAAGCTCGATGCCCTTGGTGAGGGTGCCCGCCGGGCCAGCAAGCGGCTCTGGTAACCGGTCTAAGCGGACGGTGTTAACCGGTCCGGGCAGCCGGCAGTTGCCGGCTGCCCGGACGACTCGCCGGACATTTCGCGGGGCTTGATAGACTGGAAAAGACCGAACAGGAATCGGTCCACACCACATTTTCAAACCACACCGGCCTCCGCGCGCCCTCCCTTTGGCGTGCCCGGGATCGGTCTGGCAGCTTTACCAATCCCGCAGGAGACCCAGCAATACATGACAGCCCTGGCCACTGAAAATTTCCGCGAACAGCTCCTGAGCCGCCGTTACGAAGCAAACGTCGCGCCGGTGAACGAACTGTGCGACACACTGCAGACCGCCAAAGCTGGCACCACGGTCCCCTACGTGGATCCCGCCCACGACATTGACGAGTGCCGCATCATCAGCCTCTTCTCCAACATCGGCACCGCCGATCCGTCCGGCTTCATCACCGCCGGCGACGAGGAAGCCGCCACCCGCATGCTGGGCATCCAGTGGAAACTGGGCCTGCGCCCGGAATTTGTGATGCCGTGGAACGTCCACCCGTGGCACGTAGACGGCGAGCCGAACGGCAAGTTTACGCCGGACCAGATCTCGGCGGGCCTCAAGCCGCTGCTGAAGTTCCTCGCCCTGGTTCCGCGCGCCTCCGTGATCGTGGCGCACGGCACCGAGGCCAACCGCCTGGCCAACCTCCTGCTCAAGACCGAGGTGCCGATGATCTGGCGCCGCGGCCTGAAGACGTACAAGGTCCGCTCGCTCAGCGGCCGCGCGTTCGCCGGCACCCCGGCCCGCCAGGAGCAATACCTCGAGGAAATGCGCGTCGCCTACGCCGACGCCATGGCCCGCACCGGGCTGGCCAAGGCCTAATCCGCCCGCAATAACGACGGCGGGCGCCCACCGAATGGTGGACGCCCGCCGTCGTCGTTTAACCCGTCAGCCCTGGGCTTCGATGGCCGCCCTGGCGGTGGGGTCGGATTCCTTGAGGAACTTCTCGATCCGTTCCGGCTCCTCGGCCTCGCCGATCGCCGCGGAGGCGCGGCCCAGCGAGTACAGGGCGCGCAGGAAGCCCCGGTTTGGTTCGTGCTCCCACGGGATCGGGCCGGCGCCGCGCCAGCCGTTGCGGCGCAGCGAGTCCAGGCCGCGGTGGTAGCCGACCCGGGCGTAAGCGTAGGAGTCGATGGTCCGGCCTTCCTTCCACGCTTCCTCGGCCAGCACGGCCCAGAGCAGCGAGGACGTCGGGTGCTTCTCCACCAGGTCCAGCGCCTCCTGGCCCGCGTCCAGGCCCGCGTTGACCTCGATCTCGGCAGGGAGCAGCGTGGGCTCGGGGCCCATCAGGTTCCGGCGGAACTCGTCCGACACGGCTAGAACGTCTTGCCGGTGGAGCCGAGCTGCTGGGCTGCCTCCACCACTCGGGCAGCCAGGCCGGCTTCGGCGGACGCGCCCCAGACGCGGGGGTCGTAGAGCTTCTTGTTGCCGACTTCGCCGTCGACCTTCAGCACGCCGTCGTAGTTGCGGAACATGTGGTCGGCGACCGGGCGGGTGTAGGCGTACTGGGTGTCGGTGTCGATGTTCATCTTGATCACGCCGTAGGAGACCGCGTCCGCGATTTCCTGCTCCGAGGAGCCGGAGCCGCCGTGGAAGACGAGGTCGAACGGGCTGGTCTTGCCGATCTTCGCGCCGACCTGCTCCTGGATGTCCTTGAGGATCTCCGGGCGCAGCTTGACGCCGCCGGGCTTGTACACACCGTGCACGTTGCCGAAGGTCAGGGCCGTGATGTAGCGGCCGTTCTCGCCGGAGCCGAGGGCGTCGATGGTCGCGAGGGCGTCCTCGACCGTGGTGTAGAGCTTGTCGTTGATGGCGTTCTCGACGCCGTCTTCCTCGCCGCCAACCGTGCCGATCTCCACCTCGAGGATCATCTTGGCCGCGGCGGTGCGCGCCAGCAGCTCCTGCGCGATCCGGAGGTTCTCCTGCAGGGTTTCGGCCGAGCCGTCCCACATGTGCGAGTTGAAGAGCGGGTTGCGGCCGGCCTTGACCTCGGCCTCGGAGGCGGCGAGCAGCGGCAGGACGAAGCCGTCCAGCTTGTCCTTGGGGCAGTGGTCAGTGTGCAGGGCGATGTTGACGCCGTAGTTCTTGGCGACCTCGCGGGCGAACGCGGCGAAGCCCAGCGAGCCGGCCACCATGTCCTTGGTGGAGGCACCGGACCAGTAGGCGGCGCCGCCGGTGGAGACCTGGACGATGCCGTCGGACTCGGCCTCGGCGAAGCCGCGCAGGGCGGCGTTCAGGGTCTGGGAGGAGGTGACGTTGACGGCCGGGAATGCGAAGCCGCCCGTCTTTGCGCGGTCGATCATCTCGGAGTAGATCTCTGGGGTTGCAATGGGCATGCTGACTCCTAAAGTGAATTTCGTCTGCGGGCTGGGTTGACCCTGGAGTGAACCTCGTCGGCTACGAACCATCCTAGTCATTCCTGCGCCACGGCAGTGTCTCCGGTCACGCCGGAGGTGTAACACTCGCCCGGCCGCCCCCGCCGAGATGGCAGGTCGCGGCAGTGTTTCCGGAAAACACTGCCGCGAAGTGTCATCTCGGGCGCCACCCCCGGCTCTCCAGCGCTGCCCGGACTTTCCGGACGACGGCGGGACGGTCGCCGGCCAGGTCGAAGCGCGAGACCCTGAGCTCCTGCCAGCCGGACCGCGCTGCGGTGTCGGCCCTTCGAATGTCCCGCAGGTACTGCTCGTCCCTGTTGTGGTGCGGTCCCTCGTACTGCAGCGCGAGCCGCCACTGCGGGTATGCCGCGTCGGGCCAGAGAACAGGCGCTGCGCCCCCGCCCCATTCGACCTGACCCCAGACCACATGGTTCAGCACCGGCTCGGGCAGCCCCGCCTGCACCAGGGCCAGCCGCATCTGCGTTTCCGGCGCCGAATCGGCCCCCACCCGGACGAGTTCGACGGCGGCTCTGGCTGTGCGCACACCGCGGGACCCCGGATGCCGGGCAACCATCCCCCTCAGGTCCGCGATGCTGCACAGGGCCCGACGCGGAAAGGGATGCTCCGGCCCGTGTTCGCAGACCAGGGAATCGGCCACTGCCACAAGGTCCTCCACCGGCAGCATCCTGGCCAGATCCAGAAAAGTCCGGGCCGGCGAGGTGAGCCGGACGCCGTCGAGCTCCACCACTTCATCCGGCAGAAGCGTCAGAAGATGCCCCACGACGTTTACCCGGCGCGGCATGCTGGCACCCCGGCGGCGGGCCAGGTGGATGCGCCAGTCCTCGCCCTGCCAGGGTGGCAGCGGGGCTTTCCAGAGGCGGGCGGCCGAGCCGAGCGCGAGGATGGAGCCGTCGTCGAGCTCCGTGTAGGCGCGCAGGGCCACGGTGCCGGCGGCCCTTGACGCCAGCGGCATCCGGATGCCGCGCGACACCGTGACCAGGTCGCCGGCGCGGGTGCGCGTCCGGGTGACGCCGGCCTTGTCCGCCGCTCGCAGCGAGAAGGACCCGGCGGAGAGGTGAGGGGGAAGCGGCGCCCGGCGCATGGGCTCATTCTTGCCGCTCCTCGCCCCTTCTGCTCCGGTTATCCACAGGTCCGGCCTTCCGCTGCGCCGAGATGGCATGTCGCGGCAGTATTTCCGGGAAATACTGCCGCGAAGTGTCATCTCGCGCGGACCGGCGGAGCTGACCGGCGGAGCGGAGGGTGCCGGGGCCCGGGGCGGTTACCCCGGCAGCTGGTTGAACACGTGCCGGCGGATCCAGGCGTGCATCGCGATCGCGGCCGCGGAGGCAGCGTTGATGGAGCGCGTGGACCCGAACTGCTCGATCGAGAGCGTCGCCACGGCGGCCTCGTGGACCTCCGGCGTCAGGCCCGGCCCCTCCTGGCCGAACACCAGCACACAGTCCCGGGGCAGCTCGTAGGTTTCCAGCGGGACGGAATCGGGGAAGATGTCGATCCCGATCACGGCCAGCCCCTCCGCCTGGGCCCAGGCGACAAATTCGTCCACGGTGGCGTGGTGGCGGACGTGCTGGTAGCGGTCCGTGACCATGGCCCCGCGGCGGTTCCACCGGCGTCGTCCGATGATGTGGACTTCCTTGGCCAGGAACGCGTTGGCGGTGCGGACCACGGTGCCGATGTTCATGTCGTGCTGCCAGTTTTCGATGGCGATGTGGAAGTTGTGGCGCCGCGAGTCCAGGTCCGCCACGATCGCCTCGTGCTTCCAGTACCGGTACTTGTCCACCACGTTGCGGCGGTCACCGTCCGCCAGCAGGTCCGGGTCCCAATGTTCGCCCTCCGGCCACTGACCCTGCCAGGGCCCGACGCCGACCTCCGCCTTAGGCTCCGCCTCACCGTCCGGAGCGGCCGGGGTGCCGGCGGGGTGTTCGCTGGGTGTCTCGGGTTCAATCACGACTCAACAGTAGACTGGGACCTGTTGCGGCACACTATTGGCGGAGGGCACCATGGCGGATCAGCACGAAGACCACGGGACAGACCGGCGTTCGGACCCGGACGAGGTGCAGTCCACGTCCTCGGTGTACCGCAGCGGCCAGGAAATCGAATGCTGGCTGACGGACATGGACGGCGTGCTGGTCCACGAAAACCAGCCGATCCCGGGAGCCTCGGAACTCATCCAGCGCTGGGTGGATACGTCCAAACGGTTCCTGGTCCTCACCAATAATTCGATCTTCACGCCCCGCGACCTTGCCGCCCGGCTGAAAAGCTCCGGCCTGGAAATCCCGGAGGAGAACATCTGGACCTCGGCCCTCGCGACGGCCCAGTTCCTCAAGGACCAGGTGCGCGGCTCCGAATCCGGCAACCGCGCCTACACCATCGGTGAGGCCGGGCTGACGACGGCGCTGCATGAGGCGGGCTTCATCCTCACCGACCAGGACCCGGACTTTGTGGTGCTCGGCGAGACCCGGACCTACTCCTTCGAGGCCATCACCATGGCCATCCGCCTGATCCTGGGCGGCGCGCGCTTCATCGCGACCAACCCGGACGCCACCGGCCCGTCCAAGGACGGCCCGATGCCCGCCACCGGTGCGATCGCGGCGCTGATCACCAAGGCGACCGGACGTGAACCCTACATTGTGGGCAAGCCGAACCCGATGATGTTCCGCTCCGCGATGAATCAGATCGACGCCCACTCGGAGACCACCGCCATGATCGGTGACCGGATGGACACCGACATCATCGCCGGTATGGAGGCGGGGCTGCACACGGTGCTGGTGCTCAGCGGCATCACCCACAAGGACGACGTCGCGGCCTACCCGTTCCGGCCCAACCAGACCCTGAACTCGGTCGCGGACCTGAAGAACCAGATCTGAGCGAACGCCGGGTGCCGGCCGGGGGCTACTTCGGCTAGACCGCGGTCTTTTTGCCCCCGCCGGAGGCGAGCGGCAGGAACTCGTCCTGGAGCTCCTCGATGAGCGGCCGGTAGACGAAGGGGTTCCACTGCGGGCTGGCGTGGGCCGGCCGTGCACCGTCGGTTTGCAGCGAATCCGAGACCATGTTCGCCTTGAACCGCAGCATCCAGGTGTCCCGGGCCGTCTCGTAACTGACGGTCTGGTCCCTGGGGTTGCCGATGAACGCCATCTTCGCGTCCCCCAGCCGGCCGACGAACCGGTTCAGGTCGAAGTGGTAAATGTAGGCCGATTCCGTCTGGATCAGCACACTGGACGGGGCGATCGGCGAGAGCTGCTCCATGGTCTGGTCCAGGATCTGGCCCCAGCTGCGTTCGTGCTTGTTGAGCACCCGCTCGCCGAGTTCATAGCCGCCGCGCAGCACGGTGGGAAACCGGAATCCGCTCTCGTAGAGAAACACCACCCCGTCGAACCAGCTCTGGTCCAGCACGTCGTACCGGCTGGCCGGGCTGGAGTCCAGCAGGATGAACGCCACCTGGACGCCGTGCAGCTCCAGGAGCCGGGCGGCGACCTGCACCGCCACCATGCCGCCGAAGCTGTGGCCATAGAAGTAGACGGTGTCCAGCTGGTGGGCGCGGATGTGTTCGATGACCGCGATCACGATCTTGTCGATGTCCATGCCAACGTTGGAATATCCGACGGCGGCCAGCTGGCCCCGCTTGGTCAGCGCACCGCGCAGCGAGTTCAGGATCCACTGCGCTTCTTCCCAGCTGGTCTTGTACCCCGGGAAGAGGAACCAGGCAGCGTGGGGGAAATACAGCTCCGCGACGTCGTCGGGCACCATCAGGATCTTGTTGACGCGCCGCTCGGCCTGCACCCGGCGGGTGAACAGCATGTCCGCGGCAAGGACGGAGGCAGCGCCGGTTCCGATGAGGAAGTTCCGCCGCGAAAACCGCTCAAGTTCGGCGGCGTGCCGGAGCACGCGGGCCTCCTCGTTCCGGGGTCCGCGCCCGTCGTTCGCTTCGGTCTCATGCGGCACACCTCTACCGTAGCCATTGTGCCGCTGCAGCAGAAAACGCAGGGTGGATCCCCGCTCCGGCGGCCGCGCCGGCCCGGACTCAGGCGGGTTCGGGCTCGCGCCCGGCTTCGCGCCGGCTGAGTTCCAAGCTGATGTCCTCGTACCGGGCCAGCAGTTCCGAGGGCGCACCGGTGGCGGGATCGTCGAGCTTGCCGAAGACGCAGTCGCTGGCAGCCAGCAGTTCGTCGTCGGAGTAGCGGGCCAGCGTCCGGGTGCCGGACGGGTTGATGGAGGCGGTGAAGTCACCGGAGAGGTCCAGCGGCTGGAACACCTTGCCGAAGTCATCGCCGAACATCTGCAGTTCCAGCGATACTCCGGCCGCGACGGTCAGGGCGCCGGCCACATCCAACTGGCTGAACCGGCCGTCAATGGCGTTCAAGTCGTTGCGCAGGCCCGCCAGGGCCGCTGATTCGACGAACTCGGCGTGGCCGAGGTCCACCCGGATATGGGAGCTGATGCCCATGCGGCGGATGCGCTGGATCAGCTGGATCAGGGCCGGGCGGGAAGTTTGGCTGAGGCGCCCCCGGACATCAATCCGGATGACATCTGAAGCGACGTCGAGCTTGACCTGGGCGTTAAGAGAGTGGTCCATAGGTACTCCAAAGAAAGTGTCTATGGCCGACGGCTCAACCTCACTCAGCGTATCTGCACGATGTAAAGGGCACAAGTCCCCTATTTTTGCCGCTCGTTCACCGGCCCTTATCCGGTGGCCTGCCGTCCGGGCTCCTGGAAGTGGGTCCGCGTGGCGGAGCCGCCGACCGACTCCACCAGCGAGGTGGCGATGTCGCGCAGCTTGACGTTGCCGTTGCTTGACGCGTCCATGAGGATCCGCACCGCCGTCTCCTGGCTGCAGCGGTTCTGGGCCATCACAATCCCGATGGCCATGTCGATGACGGTGCGCGATTCCAGCGTGGCCCGCAGGTTCGTGGCGCTGTCCGTGTGCAGCGAAAAGCGCACGGCCATCCGCAGGGCCTGGGAGATTTGCCGGGTGAAGTCACGCGCACGCGCCGCGACGTCGCCGTCGAATTTGTGCGGCGCGTCCGAATACAGGTTCAGGGCTGCCTGGGCTTCGCCTTGGAGGTGGAACGGTACGGACAGCACCGAGCGCAGTCCGTGGGAGGCCACGGCGGTGGCGTAGTCCGGTCCCCAGCGGTCTTCCTCGAACAGGTCCGGGACGTAGACCTCGCGTTCCTCCTGCGCCGCCGTCAGGCACGGCCCCTGCGCCAGCCGGTACTGGATTTCGTCCACTTCGCGGGCCGAGTCGCTGCTCCAGCCGATGGTGGCGGCCTTCCGGTCCCGCAGCAGGGTGATGCCGCAGAGCGCGTCGTCGCCCTCACCGGCCACCTGGTGCGCGGAGAAGCGCGCGAGTTCGTTAAGGAACTCTTCGAAGTCGGTGCTGTCGAGGATCAGGTTCTGGACCTGGTCAACGGTATTGACGGATGCAGGGGATTCCTGGGGCGGGAGCATAGCGCGTTTCTCCAACTACGGGTACGAATGTACCGACTGGGGGTATGTCAAAAGGATAAGTCACCCCTATAGCACCGTCCACACGTGTCCGCCGCCGGTGAAATGCCTAGTTCAGGCCGAGTTCATCCTTTCCGAAGGCGAACAGGTAGGGGACGCCGGCCTCGGCTTCGATCTTTTCCTTGGCGCCCGTGTCGCGGTCCACAATCACGGCTACGGCGACGACGTTGCCGCCGGCCCGGCGCACGCCCTCAACGGCGGTGAGCGCGGAGCCGCCCGTGGTGGAGGTGTCCTCCAGGACCAGGACCTTGCGGCCCTCGACCGAGGGGCCCTCAACCTGGCGGCCCATGCCGTAGGACTTCTGCGCCTTGCGGACCACGAAGGCGTCCACCGGACGGCCGGCGTCGACGGCGGCGTGCATCACGGCGGTGCCCACCGGGTCTGCCCCCATGGTCAGTCCGCCGGCGCACTCAAAGTCGATCCCGGCGTCGTCCATCAGCGACAGCATGACCTGGCCGACCAGCTTGGAGGCCTCGTGGTGCAGGGTGATGCGGCGCAGGTCGATGTAGTAGTCGGCTTCGGCGCCGCTGGAGAGGATGACCTTGCCGCGGACGACGGCCAGCTCCTTGATCAGTTCCAGGAGGCGGGCACGGGCGGCAGCAGCGTCGGCTGCAAAGTCACTGGTGGCAGTCATGGGACCCAGTTTAGTGGCTGGCCGCGGCCCGAATCCCAGTCCGGACCGCAGATGTCGGGGCGGGCCGCACGCCCCGGCGCGTGCACGGGACTTACGGCACTGGCAGCCGGCGCGGGGCGGGCGTCCGATGTAAGCATGACGGCAGGAACCGAACCTTCCACCCGCTGGCCGGCGATCCCCAAGGACCCGGGCAGCTTCCGGGTCCGGCCCAACCTGCTGGATTATGACGCGAGCTGCGCGGCCTTTTCATGGGAGGACGCCCGCCGGGAACTGTCCGGACTGCCCGGGGGCCGGGGCCTGAACATCGCCTTCGAGGCCGCGGACCGGCATGCGGCCGGCGGACGCGGCGGCCGGGAGGCGCTGCGGTTCATCCGCGCCGACGGGACCAGCCATGCGCTCACCTACGGGCAGCTGGCCGAGCAAAGCAGCCGGTTCGCCGCGGTGTTGCGCAGCCTCGGCGTCGGGCGCGGCGAGCGCGTCTTCTCGCTCAGCGGCCGCACCCCCTCCCTCTACATCGCGATGCTCGGCACCTTCAAGAACGCGAGCGTGTTCTGCCCGCTGTTCTCGGCCTTCGGGCCGGAGCCCGTGCGGCAGCGGCTGCAGCTGGGCTCCGGGCGGGTGCTCATCACCACCCGCGCACTGTACCGGCGGAAGGTGGCGCAGCTGCGCGGCTCGCTGCCGGAGCTGCGGCATGTGCTGCTGACCGACGCCGGCGGCGGCGCGGAGCCGGGCACCCTGGACCTGGAAGAGCTGATGCAGGCAGCCCCCACGGACGCGGAGATCGCGGCGACCGGGCCCGAGGACATGGCCCTGCTGCACTTCACCTCCGGCACCACCGGCACGCCCAAGGGCGCCATCCACGTGCACGACGCCGTCACCGCCCACCACGCGACCGGCACCTTCGCGCTGGACGTGCATCCGGACGATGTCTACTGGTGCACGGCCGATCCCGGCTGGGTGACCGGGACGTCCTACGGTGTCCTCGCCCCGCTCAGCCACGGCGTGACGAGCATTGTGGACGAGGAGGAAATGGACGCGGACCGCTGGTACCGGATCCTCGCCGAGCAGCACGTCACGGTCTGGTACACCGCGCCGACCGCGCTGCGGATGCTGATGAAGGCCGGGGCGGAGCGGGCCGCCGGGCACGACCTGTCAGCCCTGCGCTTTGTGGCCAGCGTCGGCGAGCCGCTCAACCCGGAGGTGGTGGTGTGGGGCAAGGAAGCCTTCGGCCAGCCGGTGCATGACAACTGGTGGCAGACCGAAACCGGCGGCATCATGATCTCGAACTTCGCGGCCACCGAGATCCGGCCGGGTTCCATGGGCCGGCCGCTGCCCGGCATCGAGGCTGCCCTGATGGCCCGGGACGCACAGGACAAGCTGGTGGTCCGCGACGGGCGGGCGGTACTGGTCACCGAGCCGGACACCATGGGCGAGCTGGCCCTCCGGCCCGGCTGGCCCTCGATGTTCCGCGGCTACCTGCACGAGGAGGAACGCTACCGCCGGTGCTTCGTGGGCGGCTGGTACCTCACCGGCGACCTCGCCAAGCGCGACGCCGACGGCTACTACTGGTTCGTCGGCCGCGGCGACGACGTAATCAAGTCCTCGGGGCACCTGATCGGCCCGTTCGAGGTGGAGAGCTCCCTGATGGAGCACGAGGCCGTCGCCGAGGCCGGCGTCATCGGCGTCCCGGACCCGGTCGCCGGCGAGGTGGTCAAGGCCTTTGTGGAGCTGCGCCCCGGCTGGGAGCCGTCCGAGCAGCTGCAGCTGGACATCATCGGATTCGCCCGCAAACGGCTGGGCCCCGCCGTCGCGCCCCGGCTGCTGGACTTCACCACGGCGCTGCCAAAAACCCGCAGCGGGAAGATCCTCCGCCGCCTGCTCAAGGCCCGCGAACTGGGGCTGCCGGAGGGCGACACGTCCACCATCGAGTCCCCGCCGGGGGCGGTGCCCGAAGGCACTGCGCCGGGCTCAGCACCGGGCGGGGCGGTGCCCGGCAGCCAGCCAGGAGTAGCGCCGGAGGGCCGGCAGTGACCGGGCCCATGGCGGCGCCCGCCGGCCCGCTGGATGCCGCGCACGGCCGGCACCTGCTGCTGCAAATGCTTCGCGTGCGCCGGTTCGAGGAGAAGTGCGTCGAGCTCTACAGCGCCGCCAAAATCCGCGGCTTCCTACACGTCTACATCGGCGAGGAAGCCGTGGCGGCGGGGGTACTGGAGGCGCTGTCGCCGGAGGACGCCGTCGTCGCCACCTACCGGGAACACGGCCACGCGCTGCTGCGCGGTGTGTCAGCGGGGTCGATCCTGGCCGAGATGTACGGCTGCGTGGAGGGCTGCTGCCGGGGACGCGGCGGTTCCATGCACCTCTTCGACGCCGCCACCCGCTTCTACGGCGGGAACGCGATCGTCGCCGGGGGCCTGCCGCTCGCCGTCGGGCTGGCGCTCGCGGACAAGATGGCCGGGCGTTCCCGCGTCACCGTGTGCTTTTTCGGTGAGGGCGCCGTCGCGGAAGGCGAGTTCCACGAAAGCCTTAACCTGGCCGCGCTCTGGCAGCTGCCGGTGCTGTTCTGCTGCGAAAACAACCTCTACGCGATGGGCACGGCGCTGGGCCGCTCCGAGTCGCAGACGGACATCGCGCTGAAGGCCGCCGGGTACGAGATCGCCGCGTGGGCCGTGGACGGGATGGACGTACTGGCCGTGGAGGAGACCGCCCGGCGCGCGGTCGACGCGGTGCGGGCCGGCGGCGGCCCGCACTTCCTGGAACTGCGCACCTACCGTTTCCGGGCGCACTCGATGTTCGACCCGGAGCGGTACCGGGAGAAGGCCGAGGTGGCCCGCTGGCTGGAACGGGATCCGATCGCGCTGCTGCGCTCGGCGATGGAGTCCGCAGGCCAGCTCACCGACGAACAGTGGCAGCAGCTGGAGTCCGACGCCGACGCGGAAGTCACGGCCGGCGTCGAGTTCGCGGATGCCGGCACGCCCGAACCGCTCGAGGACCTCACGCGCTTCGTCTACGGCGAGCCCGGCGCCTGGCCGGAAGGGCGCGGATCATGAAATCCAGCTACCGGGAGGCGCTCCGGGCCGGAATCCGCGACGCGCTGCAACGCGACGAGCGGGTGTTCCTGATGGGCGAGGATGTGGGGGCCTACGGCGGATCCTTCGCCGTGAGCCTGGGCCTGCTGGAGGAATTCGGGCCGGAACGGATCCGCGACACCCCGCTGTCCGAGTCCGGCTTCGTCGGCGCCGGAATCGGTGCCGCGCTGGGCGGGATGCGCCCCATCGTGGAGATCATGACCGTGAACTTCAGCCTGCTCGCCCTGGACCAGATCGTGAACAACGCCGCGTCCCTGCTGCACATGTCCGGCGGCCAGTTCCACGTGCCGCTCGTGATCCGGATGACCACCGGCGCCGGCCGACAGCTCGGCGCCCAGCACTCGCACAGCCTGGAGGGCTGGTACGCGCACATCCCCGGCCTGCGGATCCTCACCCCGGCCACCCTCGAAGATGCCCGCGGAATGCTCTGGACCGCGCTTCAGGACCCTGATCCGGTGCTGATCTTCGAGCACGGTTCGCTGTACAACGTCCCGGGCGAGCTGCCCGACGACGCCGGCGCGGTGGACATCACCAGTGCCGCCATCCGGCGCCCGGGTACCGACGTCTCACTCATCACGTACGGCGGGACGCTTCCGCTCACGCTTGAGGCCGCGGCGCAGCTTGCCGCCGACGGCATCGACGCCGAGGTGCTGGACCTGCGCACCCTGCGCCCGCTCGACGACGCCGCGATCCTCGCCTCCGTGGCCAGGACGCACCGCGCCGTGGTGGTCGATGAGGGCTGGCGCAGCGGCAGCATTTCGGCCGAAATCAGCGCCCGGATCAGCGAACACGCGTTCTTCGAGCTGGACGCGCCGGTGGGCCGGGTCTGCAGCGCGGAGGTGCCGATCCCCTACTCCAAGCACCTTGAACTCGCCGCGCTGCCCTCCGTGGAACGGGTGGTCGCGGCGGCGCGGGAGGCGGCAGGGACGCGTGGCTGATTTCCTGATGCCCTCGCTCGGGGCGGACATGGAGCACGGCAAGATCGTCGAATGGCTGGTCAAGCCGGGCGACTACGTCCGCCGCGGGGACCTGGTGGCCGTGGTGGACACGGACAAGACGGTGATGGATGTCGAGTCCTTCCAGGAGGGTGTGGTCGCGGACCTGCTGGTGGAGATCGGCGAAACCGTGCCGGTGGGGACGCCGCTGGCCCGGATCACGCAGACCCCGGCCGAGGTCGGGGCCCCCAGCCATGAGGGACCGCCGGCCCGGACCGTGGCCGCGAAGCCGGAGTCCGCGAAGGCCGTACCTCCCCCGGCAGCGCCGCCGATCGCGCCGCCGGTCCGGCACCTGGCGCACCGGCTCGGCGTGGACACCGGACGGATCCACGGCACCGGCAAGGACGGAGCCATCACCCGCGCCGACGTGGAACACGCGGTGGCCGCCCGTCCGGCGGTCGCAGGGCGGGTGCGGTCCTCGCCGCGGGCCAGGCGGCTCGCTGCCGAGCTCGGCGTCGAGCTTTCCGCAGTTCCGGGTACCGGGCCGGAGGGCGCCGTGACCGTGGAGGACGTCCAGCGCGCCACGGCCCGCCCGCCGGCCGGTCCCCCTGAGGCTGAGGCGACGGCGGCTGGAGTGCCTCCCGCGGCACCGCCGGCGGTTCCGGCGGCAGAAGCCCCGGCTGCGGCGGAACCGGCGACTGCGGCCCCGGCGTCAGGACCGGCGTCGGAGGCGCGCGACCGGGTGGCCTCGCTGCGCCGGGCCATCGGGGCGCTGATGTCGCGCTCCAAGCAGACCATTCCGCACTATTACCTAAGCACCACCCTGGACCTGCGCGCCGCCGTCGCCTGGATGCAGACCGTCAACGCGCAGCGGCCGGTGGCATCCCGGCTGGTGCCCTCCGCCCTGCTGCTCAAGGCTGCGGCGCTCGCGGCCAAGGACGTCCCGGAGGTCAACGGCTTCTACGTGGACGGCGCGTACCGGCCCAGCGCCGCGGTGCATCTGGGCGTGGCGGTGGCCCTGCGCCAGGGCGGCCTGGTGGCGCCGGCGATCCACGACGCCGACACCCTGCCCCTCGACGAGCTGATGGCACAGCTGCGCGACTTAGTGGGCCGTGCCCGGGCCGGGCGGCTGCAGCGCGCCGAGATGGCAGACCCCACCATCACCGTGACGAACCTCGGCGACCTCGGGGTGGACAGTGTCTACGGCGTGATCTATCCGCCGCAGGTGGCGATGGTGGGCTTCGGCCGCGTGCTGGAGCAACCGTGGGCGGAGAACGGGATGCTGGGCGTCCGGTCCGCCGCGATCGCCACCCTGTCCGCGGACCACCGGGTCAGCGACGGGCTGCGCGGCGGCCGCTTCCTGGCCCGGATCGAAGAGCTGCTGCAAAAACCGGACGAACTGTAGAGACGGAGACCCCATGAACGAACAGGATGCCCGGGCCGCGGTCCGTGCCGCGCTGGGCAAGGTCGCACCCGAGGTGGAGCTGGACGACGTCGACGGCGACGCGCGGCTCCGGCAGGACCTCGAGTTGGACTCGCTGGATTTCCTGCGGCTCGTGGAGACCATCGACGAGGGCACCGGTGTGGACATCCCGGAGCGTGACTACCCCGCGGTCGCCACGGTCGACGGCCTGATCAGCTACCTCGCCACGCACGGCTGACCTGCATCCGCTGCCCCGTCCTCCCGTCGAGGTCAGGGGTGCGGCTGCGGCCGGGCCTCGGCACGCCGCGCGAACGCGGGGGCGTGTTCCGGGCGGGGTCCGAAGCCAATGAGTCTGGGAATGATCCTGCGGAGCGCCGGAACGCGCCGGACCAGGAAGAGGGCCGCGGCGGGAAACGTGGCCCGTCTGCCGGCCATGATCGGGCCGAAGACGGCGCGGTGCATCAGCCGCTGGCCGGTCTGCACGATCACGGTGGGGAGCCGCCGTCGTCGTTCCACGCGTCTGAGATCCGCCGCCGTGACCCTGCCCCGGAGCAGCGCCGGGGCCAGGAGCTCCGCCGCCGCCACGGCATCCTGGATGGCGAGGTTGATGCCGACGCCGCCGGCCGGGGACATTGCGTGCGCGGCGTCGCCGATGCAGAGCAGGCCGTTGATGTGCCAGGACTGCAACCGGTCCAGGCGGACGTCGAGCCAGTGCAGGTCGGCGAGGGAACGGATCGCGTCCACCCGGTCCGCGAGATCCGGCCGAAGCCCGGCGATCCGGCGCCGGAACGCTTCGATGCCCTCCGCGCGGATCCTGGCGTCGGTGCCCTTCGGGGCAAGGTAGCCCATCTGGTAGTAGTCGGTGCGGGACAGTGCCACCAGCGCCTCGCCCGGGCCGAAGGCCGGCACCAGCCCGGCCACCTCGCCGGCTTCGGCGGGATACTTGGGCAGCCGGAACCACCAGGTGTCGAACGGCACCGGAAACTCTTTGGGCGCCAGCCCGACGGCGGCCCGGAGAACCGAATGGCGGCCGTCCGTGGCAACCACCAGGTTGGCCCGGAGCTCGCCCGGTGTGCCGTCCGGGGCGCGGAACCGGACCCCGCGGACGCGGCCCCCGTCGCGGACCAGCCCGGTGGCCGTGTGGCTCATCAGCAGCGTGAACCCCGGCTCCTCGGCAGCGGCGGCGGCCAGGAAGTTCAGGAAATCCCACTGCGGCATCATGGCGATGTAGTTGTACGGCGGCCGCAGGGAATCAAAGTCGCCCATGGTCACCGGCGGCCCGCCCGGGACCGGGAACACGACGCTCCGCAGCCGGCTTTGCGGCAGCCGGCGGAACTCCTCGCCGAGGCCGAGCTCGTCGATCAGCCGGATGGTGGACGGGTGCACCGTGTCGCCGCGGAAGTCACGCAGGAAGTCCGCGTGCTTTTCCAGGACCGTCACCTGCACGCCGGCCCGGGCCAGCAGCAGGCCCAGCATCATTCCGGCCGGACCGCCGCCGACCACCACGCATCCCGTCGTCTCCATGGCCATACGCTACGCCTGCCACCGGTGCCGCGGGAGGGGTTTTCGCGGCGGTTCCGGTCACGGGCGGCGGTTCCGGACCGGGGCGCCCGGGATCCGCGTAGCGCTGGTCCGGATGAGCAGCGGCGGTCCGGGAACGCGGCGGAAGCCAGCGCCGGAGCCGCGCCTCGCCGGGCAACAGTTGAGCCGCGTTGACACGGCTGGCTAGGCTGTGAGGCATGCGTGAACTCCAGGCGAAGATCATTGAAGAAATGGGCGTGCAGCCCCGGATCGACCCTGCCGGGGAGGTGCGCAAACGCGTTACGTTCCTCAAGGACTACCTCAAGGCCAGCCACACCAAGGGCTTCGTCCTGGGCATTTCCGGCGGCCTCGATTCCTCGCTGGCCGGGCGGCTGGCGCAGCTGGCGGTCGAGGAGCTGGACGCCGAGGGAGTGGAGGCGAACTTCGTGGCGGTGCGGCTTCCGTACGGCGTGCAGCACGACGAGGACGACGCGCAGGCGGCCCTGGACTTCGTGCGGGCCAAGACGGAATGGACCTTCAACATCTCGGCCGCGGTGGATGGCTTCGAGGACGAATTCGAGAAGACCGTGGGCAACGGCATCTCCGATTTCCACAAGGGCAACACCAAGGCCCGCACCCGGATGATCGCTCAGTACGCCCTGGCCGGGGAACACAACTACCTGGTGATCGGCACCGACCACGGCGCTGAATCCGTCACCGGGTTCTTCACCAAATACGGCGACGGCGGTGCGGACATCCTGCCGCTCTTCGGCTTGAACAAGCGCCAGAACCGGGCCCTTCTCGCCGAACTCGGCGCCCCGGCGCGCATCTGGGAGAAGGTCCCGACGGCGGACCTGCTGGACCACAAACCCGGCCGCACCGACGAGGAAGAACTCGGCCTGAGCTACGACACCATCGATGACTACCTTGAAGGCCGGGACGTCCCACACGCCGCGGCCGAGCTGATCGAGCAGAAGTACCTGCGGACCCGGCACAAGCGCGCCGTTCCGGTCACCATCTTCGACACCTGGTGGAAGCAGTAACACGTCCGCAGGTGTTCCTGCCCGGACCAGCGCCCGGCTACCTCCTGACTTCCACGGTGCCCACCATGCCCATGAAGTCATGCAGGCCGCAGATGTAATCAAACTCGCCGGCCTTGGTGAAGGTCACGGTGAACTTGCTGTGCGGGGGCATGATTCCCGAGTTGAGGTCTCCGCCGGCAAATTTGGCCGGATTACCTCGGGGGACGAAGAGATTCGCGGGTTCCTTGCCGAAGGTGACGGTATGCGGGGCGCCCATACCGTTGTTGACGAATGTCACTTTCTCGCCCACACGGATTTCGACCTTCTGCCGGACGAAGCGCATCACCATGGACGTTCCGTTATCCGTTCCCGCGATCACGGTGTGTTCGTCCGCCTGGTCCCGGGCCTCTTCCCAGGCCTGGCGACCGTCCCGCAGGATGGCCCGTTCCTGCTTCTCCGCCTGGCGGTCGTACTGGGACTGGCTGTACGGGTAGTCGGTTCCGGCCGCCCGGACGTGGACCACTCCTTTCATCGCCGCGCCATGGACCAGGCAGTAATAGGTGAAGTTGCCCCTGTGCGGGAACGCCAGGGTGTACTTCTCGACTTGCTTGAAGCCACTGTCGGACACGTTCGTCATGACGCCGGAGTTGTAATACGAGTGCCCGTCGTAACTTTTCCCGCCCCGCTGGAAGATGTTCTGCGGCAACGACGGGTTGAAGGGCTGGGTGGACCTCAGGGACTGGCCCTTGGCCAGGAACGTCACGGTGTGGATCTCCGCGGAGTTCGCCTCCCACGTGACCTTGTCGCCCGCATTGATGTAAATGTTCGCGGGCAGGAAGGCCATACCCTGGATGGCCTGACTTGAGGATTCGGATCCGACCTGGACGGTCCACGTCGTAGGCGAGTCGTCGTCGGTGGCGGCGGCGCCGCTGACCGCCACTGGCAACAGCAGGGCGGCGGTGAAAGCGATGAGAAGGCGCAGCAAGCGCGGCGCGTGGTGGGGTTCTGCTGGGAGAGTCATGAGACTCATTCCTTGATAGCGGGGCTGACAGGGGGACAGCCGGGGAACCGGCTCGTCGGGTGCGCCGGCACCGCCTTGGGCGACACCGGTTCGCTCCGGCATGGACTGCGTCCGCCGCGCTCTTCTCCTGCTCCCAGTCCCCCAGCATCAAGGCGGGGAAGTAGTTCGTGGGCCAGACGCGCCACCCGGATTAGGTAATGGGCGCTGTCCAAAGCGCATGCAGCTGCGGCTGCAATTTCCATCGTGCTCCGGGCCTGCCGGTTTGTCGAGAGGAGGGCGGCGCTGCGGCCCTCGCTGCCCGTTTAGGTGCCCTGAAGCTGCAGCGAGATCCGGTGCGCCTCGTCCATCAGCAGGCGGCCCAGGTGTTCCCGGCGGTCTTCGCGGAAACGCGGTTCAATCCCGGTCAGGGACAGCGCCCAGGCAGGCCTGCCCCGCTGGTCGAAGACGGCGGCGCCCATCCCCCAGCTGCCTTCCAGCACCAGGCCCGGGTTAACCGAATAACCCGCCTGCCGGGTCGCCTCCAGATTCGCCCGGACCACTTCCTCGCTGTGGGCAGCGGCAAAGCTCCCGGCATGGGCGGCCCAGCCGGCCAGCAGCGCCTCCTGCTCCGCTGCCGGCAGGAACGCCATGATGGCGGTGCCGGCGGAGGCGACGCCCAGCGGAAAGCGGACGCCCTCATGCAGCACAAAGGATCGCACCGGAAAGCTGCCCTCCTCGCGGAGCAGGCACACCGTTTCTGCGCCGCGGCGGATCGAGAAGAAGGCGCTCTCTCCGGTTTCCTCGGCCAGCCGGCGCAGGCTGGGACGTGCAATGTCCTCCAGCGGGAAGCGCGCCGAGGCCACCGACCCCATCAGCAGGATCTCGGGGCCCAGCACCCAGTTGCCGCTCTGCGGGTCCTGGTCCAGCAGCCCCTCGGCCGCCAGGGACGTCAGCAGCCGGTGGGCGGTGGGCCGGGTGAGCCCGGATTCGCGGACCAGCTCCACCAGCGGGGACCCCTCCGGCTTCCGGCCAACGATCCGCAGCAGGGCCGCGGCACGGCTGACCACCTGCGCTCCCTGAACGGGGACTGGGTTCATCTTTTTCCTCGCGATCCCTCAGAATATTCGTCAAAACATCCACATTGTGGACAGCTCTAAGTCTAGCGTCCACACTGTAAAAAGGCACCGCATGAAGCGTAATTCCAGCGTTGACAGTGCTCCATGCCACACCATAGGCTCCTTCCTCAGGCGAACAGTCCACAACGTGGATCACGGCGGCGGCGCCAGGCCCGGCCGCCGCTGACAACAGGCTCAATGAGGAGATGTAAATGTCAAAGGTGAAATCCGGCGCGGCAGCCGCGCTGCAGGACGTACTGCGGGACGGCATGACGCTCGCGGTCGGCGGCTTCGGCCTCAGCGGCATCCCGGCGGACCTGATCGAGGCCGTCCGCGATTCCGGCGTCAAGGACCTGACCGTGGTCTCAAACAACATGGGCGTGGACGGCAAGGGCCTCGGCGTACTCATCGAGGCGGGCCAGGTCCGCAAGGTCATCGCCTCCTACGTGGGCGAAAACAAGCTCTTCGCCGAGCAGTACCTCGCCGGCAAGCTGGAGGTCGAGTTCACCCCGCAGGGCACCCTCGCCGAGCGCCTCCGCGCCGGCGGCGCCGGCATCCCGGCCTTCTACACCAAGACCGGCGTCGGCACCCTCGTCGCCGAAGGCAAGCCGCTGGCGGAGTTCGACGGCGAAACTTTCGTCCAGGAACGTGCCATCAAGGCCGATGTCTCCCTGGTCCACGCGCACACCGCCGACACCGACGGCAACCTCATCTACCGCTACACCGCACAGAACTTCAACCCCGTGGTCGCCACCGCCGGCACCGTCACCGTCGCGGAGGCCGAGGTGATCGTGGAACCCGGCGAGCTCGACCCGAACCACATCGTCACCCCCGGAGTCTTCGTCCAGCACCTGGTGCAGGCCAGCGACCGGGTCAAGGACATCGAACAGCGCACCGTCCGGCCCCGCGCCGAAGCCGCCGAAGCGACCGACACCGCCGCCACCGCCGTCGCCGTCTAACCAGGCCTAAACGCCGCCACCCACACTTCAGGAGAATCATCATGGCTTGGACCCGGAATGAAATGGCTGCCATCGCGGCCGAAGAACTCAACGACGGCGACTACGTCAACCTCGGCATCGGCATTCCCACGCTGGTCGCCAACAACCTGCGCGACGGCGTCCGCGTGGTGCTGCAGAGCGAGAACGGCCTGCTCGGCATGGGCCCGTTCCCGTATGAGGGCGAGGAGGACGCGGACCTGATCAATGCCGGCAAGCAGACCGTCACCGTCCTGCCCGGCGGCAGCATCTTCGACTCGGCAACCTCCTTCGGCATGATCCGCGGCGGACACGTCAAGGTCGCCATCCTGGGCGCCATGCAGGTCTCCGGCGCCGGCGACCTGGCCAACTGGACCATCCCCGGCAAGATGGTCAAAGGCATGGGCGGCGCCATGGACCTCGTCGCCGGCACCCCGCGCGTTGTTGTCCTCACCGAACACAACGCCAAGGACGGCACCGCCAAGATCGTCAAGGAATGCACCCTGCCGCTCACCGGCCTGAGCTGCGTGGACCGGATCATCAGCGACCTGGCGGTGTTTGACCTTGAAAAGGTCGACGGCGGCCGCCGCCTCACGCTCACCAGGCTCGCCCCCGGCGTCACCGTGGCGGAGATCCGCGAAAAGACGGAGGCGGAGTTCGACGTTGACCCCTCCCTCGACGGAACCCCCGACCACGACGCCAGCAGCCTGGAAGGAGCCACGGCATGAGCCTCAAGGACCAGTTCGGCAAGGATGTCCTGCTCACCGGCTGGGGCCACAGCCGCTTCGGCAAGCTCACGGAGGAGACCCTCGAGTCCCTGATCGTCCAGGTGGCCAGCGAGGCGATCGGCAACGCGGGGATCGAACCCGGCCAGATCGACGAGATCTACCTGGGCCAGTTCAACTCCGGGATGATGCCGCTGGCCTTCCCGTCCTCCCTGGCGCTGCAGGTTTCCGAGCAGCTGGCCAATGTGCCGTCCACGCGCGTCGAGAACGCGTGCGCGTCCGGCTCGGCCGCGTTCCAGCAGGGCACCAAGTCGCTGCTGGCCGGCACCGCCAAGACGGTCCTGGTGATCGGCGCCGAGAAAATGACGCAGGCCGGGGCCGACGTCGTGGGCGCGGCCCTGCTCGGCGCGGACTACGACATGGCCGGCAAGCCCTCCAGCACCGGCTTCACCGGCCTCTTCGCCGAAGTGGCCAAGCACTACGAGAAGCGCTATGGGCCGGTGTCGGACGTCCTGGGCACGATCGCGGCGAAGAACCACCGCAACGGCGTGGACAACCCCTACGCGCAGCTCCGCAAGGACCTCGGCGAGGCGTTCTGCCAGACGGTCTCGGATAAGAACCCGATGGTCGCCGACCCGCTGCGCCGCACCGACTGTTCGCCCGTCTCCGACGGCGCCGCCGCCGTCGTGCTGAGCGTTGCCCCCACCGGCGGTGCCACCGCGCCGGTGCGGCTCGCCGGCTTCGGCCAGGCCAACGACTTCTTCCCGACCGACCGCCGCGACCCCACCGCCTTCGCCGCGACCCGCGCGTCCTGGCAGCGGGCCCTGGCCATGGCTGGCGTCGGGCTGGAGGACCTGGACTTCGCCGAAGTGCACGACTGCTTCACGATCGCCGAACTGCTGATGTACGAGGTCATGGGCCTGACCGAGCCGGGCCAGGGCGCCCGCGCGGTCAAGGAAGGCTGGGTCTTCAAGGACGGCAAGCTGCCGGTCAACGTCTCCGGCGGACTCAAGGCCAAGGGCCACCCGGTCGGGGCCACCGGCGTCTCGCAGCACGTCATCGCGGCGATGCAGCTCACCGGCACCGCCGGGGACATGCAGCTGGCCGCCCCGCGCCGCGCCGCGGTGCAGAACATGGGCGGCGTGGGCATTGCGAACTACGTCAGCGTGCTTGAAGCCGTCTGACGCGCCGCCCGCGGACATGGTGCAGGCCACCAACTGGCTTGGCCTGGCGGCCGGCGCGCCCGTACTGGTGCGCCGGCCCGGCCGCGTCCCCGCCCCCGCGACGGTGGAACTCGCGACCCCGGACGGAAAGATCCTCTGGGTCAGGTACTGGACCTCGGCCGAGCGCGCCATGCTTCACAAGGCCGACGGCACCCAAGTGTGGTGTGGGGCGAATCTTGGCTGAGACCAGCATTGAAGACGTTGCTGACCTGCTCTTCCGCGACCTGCAGTTCCTGAAGGCTGGCAGCGTGGAGCGCTGCGTCACCGAGGTGGCCGGCTACCGGGGCGTGGCCGAGGCGGACATCAGCTCCTCCGTGGAACAGAATCTGCGGATGGCCATCCAGGCCGTGAAATCCGGGACCGTGCCGGAGTCGTCGCAGCTCGCCCTCGAAGCCAGGGTGGCGCAGGTGCGGTTCCACCAGGGCCTGCGGATCGATGACGTGCTGCGCGGCTACCGCCTGTCCATGGCCGTGATCCAGGACCGGTTCCTCGACATCGCCCAGGAGCTCCGGCTCGGCGACCGGGAGGTCCTCGCCGCGCACCGGGTGCTCTGGGGCGTCAGCGATTCCTACACCGCCGCGCTGGTGCACTCCTACCGCGAGAGCAGCGTGCAGCAGGCCGTGCGCGACCACGAACGGCGCCAGGCCTACCTGCGCGCGGTGCTGGCCGGGGCCCTCGCCGGCGCGGAACTGGTGTCCCGCTCCGCCGACTTCGGCATCGATCCGCGGCGCGAATTCCGCGCCCTGCGCGCACGCCCCCGGGCTGGAACGTCTCCGGACGAGCTGCTCGGCGAGCTGGTGGCGCCGCTGCGCAGCGGCGACGGGGTCCTGACGGTCCAATCCGGCGACGTCGTCGGTTTCCTCGCCGCCAAGCCCCCGGCCGGCCGCGCCTCGGCGACCATTGCCGTCGGTCCCCCGCGCCCGCTCACCGCCCTGGCCCAGTCCGACGCCGTCGCAGACCGTGTCTTCGCTGCCGCCTGGCGGCGGCTGGACGGCGGGTCGTTTTGCCTGGAGGACCTGACCTGGCGCACCGCGGCCAGCGATCCGGACGTCACCGCGGTGCTGCGCCGGCGTTACCTGGCGCCGTTCGCCGACGACGCCGAATTCGGCCGGATCGTGCTGGACTCGGTGCAGTCCTACCTGGCCCACGACCGTCGGATTTCCGCCGCCGCGAGGGCCTTGTCCGTGCACGAGAACACGCTGCGCTACCGGCTGCAGAAGTTCGAGCAGCTCACCGGCTCCCGGCTCGACGCGACCGGGACGCTTGTGGAACTCTGCTGGGCGTTCGAGGGCTGCCGGGACGGGACCGCCGCCCCCGGCGACAGGCCGTTGTAGGAATCCACAACCGCCCCCCGAATCCCTTTGAGGTGGCTCCATGTCCGGGGCTGCAGCGCCTCCGTAACGTGGTCTGCATCACAGCCGGACGAACTGCTGACCCTGTGCCCTGCCGGGCCCGGACGGTGCGGCACCCTCGTCCGGACCCATCGGATCTGGGAGTCACCGGATGAGCGTCATCACCGCAGCACCACCTGTCAGCAGGAGCCGCCAACTCGCGGCGGCCACCGTCGGCAACATCGTCGAGTGGTTCGACTGGTACGTCTATTCCATGCTGGCGCTGTACTTCTCCAGCCAGTTCTTCCCCAAGACCGGCGACCCCGTGGTCCCGCTGCTCAGCGCCATGGCGATCTTCGCCGTCGGCTTCTTCATGCGGCCGCTCGGCGGCCTGCTGGGCGGCATGGTGGCGGACCGTATGGGACGGAAGAAGGCGCTCACCGCGACCGTCATGCTGATGGGCGTCGGCAGCCTGTTGGTGGCCGTGGCGCCCACCTACGACCAGGTCGGCGTGCTCTCCCCGATCCTGCTGGTCTTGGCCCGGCTTCTGCAGGGCCTGTCCACCGGCGGCGAATTCGCGGCCTCCTCGACCTTCCTGGTCGAATCGGCTCCGGAGGGCCGCCGCGGCTTCTTCTCCAGCTTCCTCTACATCGGCGCGACGCTCGGCAACGTGGTGGCGATCGCGTCGGTGGCGACGCTCGTGGCCGTGCTGCCGGACGATGCCATGCACGAGTGGGGGTGGCGCGTGCCGTTCGCCATCGGCACCCTCGGCGCCGTCGCCGGCCTGTTCATCCGCCGCTTCGCGGAAGAAACGCTGTCGGTCAACGACGACGCCGACCCGTCACTCCCGGCCGGGACCAAGGCCGCCCGGCCCTCGGCCTTCGAATTCATGCGCACCCACCCCAGGGAATGCCTGCTGGTGTTCGGCATCAACGCCGCACCCACCCTGTTCTTCTACGTCTTCTCCTCCTACCTGCCCACCTACGCGCACATCACCGTGGGCTTCGACATGAAGAATGCGCTGTTCGTCGGCCTGATCTCGCTGAGCTACTTCGCGATCCTGCAGCCGCTGATGGGCATCCTCTCGGACCGGATCGGCCGCAAGCCGCTGCTGCTGGCGTTCGGTGGCGGGTTCACGGTGCTGACCATCCCGCTTCTCAACATGCTGCAGAACAGCTTCCTGTCCCTGCTGCTGGTGCAGATGGCAGCCCTGACGCTGCTCGCCTGCTATACCTCCATCACCTCCGCCGTGATGTGCGAGCTCTTCCCGGCCCGCATCCGGGCCGCCGGCATCGGCCTTCCCTACGCCCTGGGCGTGGCGCTGGTCGGTGGCACCGGGCCGTACGTGGCCACCTGGCTGGCCGACGCCAAGATGATCGACGCCTTCGGCTGGTACCTGACCATCCTCGCGGCGATCACCACGGCCGTCTTCCTGCGCCTCAAGGAGAGCTACCGGACGGGGCTGCCCCAGTGAGCGTGATCGGATTTTTTGACCGCGGCTGGAGCTGCAACCCGAACGGCGTGGCCTACGTGCAGGAACACAACGCCTTCACGTTCACCGAGGCCGGCGAACTGTCCTGCCGGATCGCCAACGCCTTGCTGGACTCCGGCCTCTCCCCCGACGCCAAGGTCGCGGTGCTCTCTCCAAACGACCCGCTCGCCTGGATCTGCGTGCTCGGTATCTGGCGGGCCGGACTGACCTGGATCCCAGCCAACCCGGCAAGCCCGACAGTTGAAACGGCGCACCTGCTAGCCGGCTTCGACGCCGAACTGGTGATCTTCCACGCCGACCTCGATGAGGCGGCCCGGCAGCTCCAGAACCGACTGCCCGGCGTCCGTCAGTGGATCCGCTTCGGGCCCGACGCCGGTGCGGAGGCCGCCGAAGACGCCGCCCAGCCGGCCGGACCGGCGCCAGGGACAACCGCCTTTACCCAATGGATCGCAGCCCAGCCGGCGACCAAACCCGCCGTCAACGCCTCGCCCGACGACGTCGTCTCACTGGCCCCCACCGGCGGCACCACGGGCTTGCCGAAAGGCGTGATGAACACCAACCGGAGCCTGTCCGCCTTCGTGGCGCTCCTGATGATGGCGGCCCACTACGGTTCCGAGGACGCCGTGGTGAACCTCGCCGCCGCGCCCATGACCCACACCGCGGGCCTGCTGAGCCTGGCTGCCACAGCTCGCGGCGGGACCGTCGTCGTCCTGCCCAAAGCGAGCCCGCACGCGGTCCTCGACGCGATCGAGACGTACGCGGTGACGGACCTGTTCCTGCCTCCCACCGTGATCTACCGGCTCCTGGAGGTGCTCAAGGAGCAACCACGGGACCTGTCCTCGCTGCACTACCTGATCTACGGCGCGGCCCCGATGTCGGTGGAGAAGCTGCGCCAGGCGCTGACCTCGATCGGCCCGGTGATGATGGAACTTTACGGACAGATGGAAGCCCCGGCGTCGGTGACCTTCCTGCGCCCGGACGAGCACTTCGTGGCCGGCGCGATCGCCCCGGACTCCCGGCTCTCCTCCTGCGGACGGCCGTATCCGCTGGTCCAGGTCGAAATCCGCGACGACGACGGCCGGGCCGTTCCGGCCGGGACGCCCGGCGAGATCTGTGTCCGCGGCGACCTGGTCATGAAGGGCTACTACAAGAACCCGGAACAGACGGCGCAGGCGCTGCGGGACGGCTGGCTGCACACCGGCGACATCGGAGTCTTCGACGACGAAGGCTACCTGCACCTGACCGACCGGCGGCGGGACCTGATCATCTCCGGCGGTTTCAACGTCTACCCGAGCGAAGTGGAGCAGGTGATCTGGAGCCACCCGGCCGTGCGCGACTGCGCGGTGGTCGGCTCCCCGCACCCGGACTGGGGCGAGGCAGTGACCGCCGTCGTCGAACTGAACGAGGGCTGCACCGTCACGGAAGCGGAAGTCATCGCCCTGTGCAAGCAGGAGCTGGGGAGCATCCGGGCGCCGAAAGCCGTGCACCTGGTCCCCGCGCTGCCGCGCAGCGTCAACGGCAAAGTCCTGAAGAAGACCATCCGCGAAACCTTTTGGCGCAACGAGAAATCCAAGATCTAGGAGAACACTGATGACGAAGAGACTGCAGGGAAAGATCGCTTTGGTGGTGGGGGCCGGTTCCAGTGCCCCGGGAATGGGCAACGGCAAGGCCACGGCCATCGCATTTGCCCGCGAGGGCGCCACGGTAGTGTGCGCCGACGTCAACGAGGCGGCAGCCAAGGAGACGGAGCGACTGATCCTGGCCGAGGGCGGCCAGGCGCGGCATCTCGCCTTCGATGTGACGGACTCCGGTGCGGTGGGCCACGCCGTCGCGTCCGTCATCGACGAGTTCGGCCGGATCGACGTCCTCGACAACAACGTGGGCATCGCCAAGGTGGGCGGCGTGGTGGAGCTGGACGAGGCCGAGTGGGACCGGGTCCATGCCATCAACTTAAAGGGCCCGTTCCTGACCATGAAGCATGTTATTCCGCACATGGTTGCCCAGGGCGGCGGCTCCATCATCAATATTTCGTCGCTGGCGAGTATCCGCTGGACCGGGGTGCCCTATTCCACCTATTACTCCTCCAAGGCGGCGCTGAACCACCTGACCCGCACGACGGCGGCGGAGTACGCTGCAAAGCACGTCCGGATCAACGCCATCCTGCCGGGCCTGATGGAAACCCCGTTTGTCACGGAGTCCGCCGAACTGGCCGGCGCCTACGCGGAGGGGAAGCGCGAGGAAATGCTCAAGAAGCGGCATGCCCAGGTGCCGATGGGTCACATGGGCACGGCCTGGGACGTCGCGAACGCCGCGGTGTTCCTGGCCAGCGACGAATCCGCCTACATCACCGGCATCGAACTGCGGGTCGACGGCGGCATTTCGCTGGGCTTCTAGGGCAACTCTTAGGAGCCCGCGTTGGGGTCAGGAGTAGTCGTTGTAGAAACCGCGGCCGCTCTTGACCCCCAGCCAGCCCTTCCCGATGTAGTCCTGCAGCAGCGGCGCCGACTTGTTCTCCATGCCGGCCAGCTCGCAGTAGTGGTTTTCGATGTCGAGGACCACGTCCAGGCCCACCTGGTCCATGAAGCGGAACGGTGCGGTGTCGGCTTTGAACACGTCGAGGAACAGGGCGTCGACGTCTTCGGGTTCGGCGACCCCCTCCGCCACGACCAGCAGGGATTCGCGCTTGATCGCGGCCCAGACACGGTTGAAGATGAAGCCGGTGCTCTGCTTGCGGACCAGGTGCGGGGCCAGGGCGTACTTCGGCAGCTCGGCCATCAGTAGCTCCATGATCGACGGATCGGTGAGGCCGCTGGACATCAGCTCCACCGAGCGCACCGCCGGGGGCATGTAGAAGTGCAGGTTCAGGACGCGTTCCGGCGCGTCCACCCCGTCGATGAACTCCGACGACGCGAACGAGGAGGAATTGCTCGCCAGCACGGCGTCGGGCGCGGCCAGACGGTCAAGGTCCGCGAAGATTTTCTTCTTGAGTTCGAGCTTTTCCGGCACCGCCTCGACGACGAGCCAGGCGTCCCGGAGGGCGGCGGCGAGATCGTCGCTGGCCGTGAACCGGCCCTCAGGTGTGCCGCCGAACTCCTTCGCGACGCCGGGCCGCTCGGTTCCGATGTAATCGACGGCGGCCTGTGCCACGGCAAGGTTGGTGTCGAAGACGCGCACCTCGGCACCCCGGAGCGAGAGCATCAGCGCGATGCGGCGGCCCAGCGTGCCGCCGCCGATCACGGTGATGGGGCGGCCTGCCATGTCGGCCGGAAGGGTGAAGCTCATGTCGGTTCCTTTCAGGAGGCTGCTGACGTTCCAGCAACCAGGTCGATGGGGTTGTTGCCGGTCGTCGCCTTGGCGGTCAGCACCAAGGCTGGGACGGCGGCCAGCACCAGGGCGGCACCATAGATCAGCGTCGTGCCCTTCATGCCGGCCACGGCGACCAGCAGTCCGGCGGCCACTGCGGGGACGCTGAAGCCGAGGTAACAGATCAGGTAGATGCTGGAGAGCATCCCGATGCGCTCGTGCGGCCCGCACAGCGGCAGCGTCATCCGCATCGCGCCGAAGTAGCCGCTGCCGAAGCCGACGCCGGCCACCATGGTGCCGGTGAAGTAGAGCGGCGCGGACCCCAACTGGACGGCGAGGACGGTCAGGGATATCCCGGCGATCAGGGAGACGACGCCGGTCAGGAGCGTGTTCCGGTCGGACCAGGGGCGGACGACGAGGATCGCCAGGGCCCCCGGGACGAAGAGAGCGAACAGGGCCAGCCCGCCCACCAGCACGGAGCTGTCCTTCGTGATCGAATGCGCAAGGGCCGGCCCGAGGGAAAGATAGAACCCTGCGAGCGCCCAGGTCGCGGCCGCCACCGGCATGGTCGCAGCCATCGTCTTGCGCGCGGAACTGGGGACCTTCGCTTCGGGAACCAGGGAACGGAGCCAGCCGGGGGCTTTCCGCCCCGCGCTCGGCAGCCACAGCAGGGCGGTCCCGAGGACCAGCAGCAGGGCAGCGAGGAAAAAGTACACGGTCTTGGTTGGTTCCGGCAGGAACCGGACAAGGCACGCCGAGCCGAGCGCGCCGATGGAGAGCCCGACCGGCGAGGCGGCACTGTTCACGAGGGAGCCGCGGCCCCGGCGGCCGGCGCCTTCGAAGGCCAGCAGCGCGGCCCCGGCCGCGCCCATGGCCGCGCCGGTAGCGACGCCCTGCAGGGCCCTCGCCGCGAGGAGCATTTCCGGACCGGGTGCGAACGCGAAGGTCATCATGGCCCCGATCTGCAGCGCCACGGCCCCCAGCAGCACGGGCCGCGTGCCGAGATGGTCCGCCAGCGACCCGACCACCAGCAGCGTCAGCAGCACGGCCACCGCGTATACGGCGAAGACGACCGTCACGGCGGCGGAGCCGAGCCCCCATTCCCGCGCGTAAAACTCGTACAACGGCGACGGCGCCGACGAGGCCCCGATGAAGACCGTCAGGAGCGCCGCGTGAAGCCAGAAGGCGGTACCGGTGTTCTTCAATGCTTTCCCTGCCTACTATCAAGAAGGACTAATGCACAATCTATGCATTAAGAGATTAGCACCGGAAACCGCTGCTAAAGCAGAGGTTTTGCTTTAGCATGGTGTGATGATGGCTACAGCGACTCCGCGCCCGGGCGGCCGTAGCGCACGGGTCCAGCAGGCAGTGCACCAGGCGGTCCGCGCGCTACTGGAGGAGAACGGCGGCGACCGCTCGGTCCTGTCGGTGCCGCTGGTGGCCGAACGCGCCGGAGTGAACTCCTCGACCATCTACCGGCGGTGGGGGGACCTGCCGCGGCTGCTCGCCGCCGTCGCCTCCAACCGGATGCTGCCCGAGCAGGTGGAGGACACCGGGTCGCTCAAAGGGGACATGGAGGCCTGGTTTGTCCCGTACGTCGAGGAATTTTCGTCCCCGTTGGGGCGGCAGGTGCTGCGCGACATGCTCGCGGACGGCGCCGTGACCCGGGACTATTTCGCACTCATGCAGGGGCATGTCGAGGAGATCCGGAGGCTGGCCCAAGCGCGCGGCGAGACCGCGCCAGCGGCCCGGGACATCGTCGACACCGTGGTGGCGCCGGTCATTTACCGCATCCTGTTCAACCATGAGTCTGCCCCGGAATTGAGGGTCCAGGACCGGATCAGCCGGTTGCTCCGCCTCGGGACCGCTTCCGACGTCCGGGACTAGACTCGGTTTCACCCCCATCCGTTATTCAGGCGAGGAGCCCTCATGCGCGCCACCATCATCCACGGCCCGGGCGACATCCGGGTCGAAGACCGCGAGTACCCCACCGTCCAGCAGCCCACCGACGCCGTCGTGAACGTCACCGCCTCCTGCGTCTGCGGCTCCGATCTGTGGCCGTACCGGGGCGTCCGGCCCACGCACGAGCCGCGTGCGATCGGCCATGAGTTCATCGGCCTGGTCGAAAGCATCGGCGACGCGGTGACCGAACTGGCCGTGGGCGACCTGGTGATCGCGCCGTTCGTGGTCAGCTGCGGCAAGTGCCCGCAGTGCCTCAACGGCGTCACGGTCGCCTGCGACCACCTGGCCGGCTGGGGCGGCAAGGACGACACAGGGCACGCGATCGACGGCGGCCAGGGCCAGGCGGTCCGGGTTCCGCTGGCCGACGCCACCCTGGTCAAGGTGCCGGGCGTCACCGAGCCCGACGACGCGCTGCGCGCCAGCCTGCTGACCCTCTCCGACGTCATGGCCACCGGCCACCATGCTGCCCTCGCGGCGAAGGCCGGCCCCGGCCGGACCGTCGTCGTGGTGGGCGACGGCGCCGTCGGCCTGTGCGGCGTGCTGGCCGCCAAGCGGCTGGGCGCGGAACGGATCATCGCCATGTCCCGGCACGCGGACCGGCAGGCCATCGCCCGCGAGTTCGGCGCCACCGACATCGTGGCGGAGCGCGGAGACGACGGCGTCGCAAAAGTCCGCGAACTTCTTGGCGGGGTGCTGGCCGATTCCGTCCTGGAATGCGTCGGCACCAAAGAATCCATGGACCAGGCGCTGCACAGCGTCCGCCCGGGCGGCGCCCTCGGTTTTGTCGGCGTGCCGACCGGCGGCGCCGAGATCCCGCTGCGCTACCTCTTCGACACCAACATCTCGATCGGCGGCGGAATGGCCCCGGCCCGGACCTACATCCCGGAACTGCTCGCCGATGTGCTCGACGGCAGCATCAACCCGGGCCGGGTGTTTGACGTCGTCATGCCGCTGGAGGAGGCGCCGGAGGCCTACCGCGCGATGGACGAACGGCGGGCCATCAAGGTCCTGCTCACGCCGTAGCCGCGGGACGGCCGGCGGCGCGCCGGCCGTCCGTCAGCCGGGTGCGTCGGCGGGGTCCCGGGGCCCTTGCACTGCCGGGGCGGCGGGTCTAGCGTGATGCGCATCAGCACCCGCAGCCGTCAAGGAGCCGTCATGGCCAGGTTTGTGCAGATCATTGAATTCCAGTCGTCCCGCATCGAGGAGATCGAAGCCCTCGGCAGGCCTTCCCGGACCGAGGGGGACACCGCCCCGACCTTCCGCCGGATCCTGAACACGGCGGACCGCGATCGGCCCGGCACGTACCTCACCATCGTCGAATTCGATTCCTACGAGTCGGCGATGGAGAATTCCGGGCGGCCGGAGACCTCCGAGTTCGCGGCGCGCATGGCCGCCCTGTGCGACTCCCCGCCGGTGTTCCGCAACCTGGACGTCCAGTGGGAGGACGCCGGCGACGCGGCGACCGCTTAGGCGGCCGGCCCATGCGCACCGAACCGGACGACGATGAACTCAACAACTATGTGCTGACCCTTGGCCGGGCGGGCTCCGCGCCCCTGCGGCTGGTCGGCGGCAAGGCCCTGAACCTTGGGAAACTCATTTCCGCGGGTTTTCCGGTGCCGCAGGGTTTCTGCCTGACCACCGGTTCCTACCGCCTGACGGTTCCACCTGCGCTGGATGCCCTGGCCGCCCGGCTCGACGAGGGCGACGGCGGCGGCCCCGGCACCGACACAGCAGCCGGTTCCACGGCCGGGCCGGACCCTGCGGAGCTGGACAGGCTCGCGGCCAGCGCCCGTGAGCTGATCGTTTCAGCGGCTGTTCCCGCCGACGTCGATGCGGCAGTCCGGACGGCCTACGCGGCGCTGGGCGCCCAGCCGGCCGTCGCGGTGCGCTCCTCCGCCACCGCCGAGGACCTTCCGTTCGCCAGCTTTGCCGGCCAGCAGGATTCCTTCACCGACATCACCGGCGCCGACGCCGTCGTCGACGCCGTCCGGCGCTGCTGGGCTTCGCTGTGGACCGACCGGGCGGTCGCGTACCGGTCCGCCAACGGGATCAGCCACCGCGAGGTGGGGCTCGCCGTCGTCGTCCAGATCATGGCCGACGCCGCCACTGCCGGCGTGATGTTCACCGCCAACCCGGTGACCGGAACCCGGACCGAAACGGTGATCAACGCCAGTCCCGGGGCCGGACAGGCAGTGGTGTCCGGCGCGGTGAACCCGGACCAGTTCACCCTGGACACGGCGACGGCGGCGGTCCTGCGCCGCGTGCGCGGACATGGCGATCCGGCGCGTGGGTTCAGCCTGGCTGAGAAGGAACTCGGCGAACTGACCAGGCTGGGGGATGCCGTCCAGCGTCTCTTTGGCGCACCGCAGGATGTGGAGTGGGTCATCGACACGGCGGGCACCCTGTGGCTGACCCAGTCCCGGCCGATCACCACGCTGTATCCGCTGGAGGATCCGCTCTCCGGCGACCCGTCCGCCCTGAACCCGGATCCCGACGGCGGAACCCGGGTCTACCTGTGCGGGACACTCCTGCAGGGGCTCACCCGTCCGATCACACCGATCGGGCTGGCCGCCCTCGGCCTGATGCGGAACCGCAAGGGGCCCTGGCGCTACATCAACCCCGGGCTGAGGATGTACGTGGACCTGACGGCGGTGGTGCACAACAAGTGGGGCCGCCGCTACCTGACCCGGATCCTCCCGCTGGCGGACGGCAGGTCCGCCGCCATCTTCCCCGAACTGCTGGCCGACCCGCGGTTCGCGGCCGCCGAGCAGCCGCGGAAGTCCCGGCCCCGGACGCCCCGGCCCGGCCGCAGGGCGGGGACCCGCGGCACCGAAACCGGCGCCAGCCTCGGCATGGTCCTGGGCCTGGTCCCAGCGCTCATCGGCGCCACGCTCCGGCCCGCGGCGGAACTCCGCCGGGTGGACGCCTACGGAAAACGCCTCGCAGCGGAACTCGTGTTGCCTGAGCCCGCCACCGCGTTGCAGCGGCTCGACTACGCCGAACAGATCACGAACCGCACCATCGACGGCCTGATCCGGGCCACCCTGCCCGCCCCGTCCGTGGGCTACATCATGCTGGCGGTGGCCCGGCGGCTGCTGCGCGGCATTGCCCCGCCCCGCGAGCTGGAGGCGGTGCTGCGCGGGCTGCCGCACAACGTGACCACGGAGATGGACCTTGAACTTTGGCAGCTGGCCGTGGACATCGGCGCCGCTCCCGCCGCGCGGGAGGCTTTCCTGGCGGAGCAGCCGGCCCAGCTGGCCGACACCTACCGCGCAGGCTCCCTCCCCGCACCGGCGCAGGCCGGAGTCCGGGATTTCCTGGCCCGGTATGGCCACCGAGCGGTGGCCGAGATCGACCTCGGCATGCCGCGCTGGTCGGAGGAACCGGACCACATCCTGGGCATGATCTCCAACTACCTGCGCGTGGAGGACCCCGAGCAGGCCCCGGACCGGCAGTTCCGCCGGGCCGCCGAGCATGCGGAGGACAGGATCCGCAGCCTGGTGGACCGGGCCGCCGAGCACGGCAAGTGGCGGGCCCGGCTGCTGGAACTGTCGCTGCATCAGGTCCGCGAGCTGTCCGGCCTGCGCGAACTGCCGAAGTTCCACATTGTGAAGATCCTCGGCGAAATGCACCGCCAGCTGCTGCTGGTCGGCGCGGAACTGGTCCGCACCGGGGGCCTGACGGCGGCCGGCGACGTGTTCTTCCTGGACTTCGCCGAGCTCCGCGTGGCCCTGCGGGGCGCCGGAATGCAGGATCTCGTCGCCGGGCGCCGCCGCCTGTACGACGTCGAACTGCGCCGACGCCACATCCCCCGGCTGCTGCTCTCCGACGGGACGGACGTGGAGGCCGCCGTGATGGCGAAGAGGCCGGCCACGGGCGCCTTGTCCGGGACGCCGGCCTCGGCCGGCACCGCAACCGGGACGGTCCGGGTGGTCATGGAACCGGTGGGCGCCCGCCTCGAACCCGGCGAGATCCTGGTGGCCCCTTCGACGGACCCCGGCTGGACCCCGCTGTTCATGACGGCCGGCGCGCTGGTGATGGAGATGGGCGGCGTGATCTCGCACGGCGCCGTCGTCGCCCGCGAATACGGCATCCCCGCGGTGGTCGGCGTGCCGGACGCCACCACCCGGCTGCACACCGGCCAACGCGTCACCGTCGACGGCGCCGCCGGCACGGTCCGCGAACTGCAGGACTGAGCGCAGCCGCGGAGCCAGGACAGGCTGCCCTCACCGTGGTAGCACAGCCGTGCCAGTTAGAATGGGAGCATGACCCCGGCGGTCCAGCCCCCACCCCAGCAGCACCCCGCGCTTCCGTCCCGGCCGATGCCCCCTGCCCGTTACCCTGCGCAGCCGGCCGGCGGGGCCTTCGGCCTGGCCCGCCGCGCCCGCGGTGTGCTGCGCCGGGTTCCGGTGTGGGCCTGGCGGGCCCTGATGCACTCGTTGGGCCCTGGCGAAAAGGCCCGCTTCAACGCCCAGCCCATCACCGGCGTCGACTACGTCCACGACATTGACTTCGTCGGGGACGGCATCAGGGCCCACCGCCTGGACGTGATCACCCCCGCCGGCGCAGCGGCGGCTGACCGCACTGCCGCCGACGACGGCACTGTTGACGGCGCCGGCCCGCTCCCGGTCTACGTCTACTTCCACGGCGGGGGCTGGACCTCGGGCGACAAGGCCCCGCTGACCAAGTACTGCGCAAGCCAGGCCGAAGGCGGGATGGTGGCGGTCAACGTGAACTACCGCCGGGCGCCGCGCTTCCACATGGGCCACGTCCTCCAGGACGCCAATGCGGCGCTGGCCTGGGTCCGCGACAACATCGCCGGCTACGGCGGGGATCCTGCGCGGATTGTCCTCGGCGGCGACTCCGCCGGCGGCCAGATCGCAGCCCTCCTCGCCGCGGCCAGCTTCCGCCCGGAACTGGCCAGCCATTACGCCCTGGAACCGGCAACCCCCGCCCCGAGCCTGCGGGGCCTGGTGCAGCACTGCAGCGTGACGGACTTCTCCGTGTTCTTCGACAAGGGCTTCGTGCTCAGCTTGAACTTCGTCCGGATGCTCCTGCCCCGGGCGGCGCGCGGCCCCGGCCGCCGTATTGCCAGGCTGCGCGCCGCGGCCGGCTTCCTGTCCCCGATCGAATGGCTCGATGCGCGGTTTCCGCCGGTCTTCGTGACCACCTCGGAACGGGATTTCTTCTACGCCGCGAACCTGAACTTCATCGAGCGCCTGCGCGGACATGAAGTCCACGTGGACACGCTGATTTACGGCTGGGACGCGCCGAACACCGAACACACCTGGCAGCAGGACTTCCGCTACCCGGAGTCGCAAGAGGTCTACCGCCGCCTGCACGCGTTCGTGCGCCGGGTGGCCGGCGCCTGAGGCCCACGCCCCGGGTCTATGTTTAGTCCATGGCGTCAACAGGCCGCAATCTTCCGGGCGTACCGGAACCAGACCCCGGGGTTTTCGGCTCCGGGCTCATCGACGAGGCCGCCCGGCTGGACGCCGCCCTGCCCGACGTCGACTGGTCCGCCCCGCCGCCGGGCTCCATCCGCGGCGAGTTCCGGGCACCCAGTGGTGCGCTGGCGACCTTGTCCATGGGCGAGCCGGGACGTCCGCGGGTGCTGCTGGTTCCCGGGGTCACCGGCTCCAAGGAAGACTTCTCGCTGATGCTGCCCCAGCTCGCCGCGGCCGGCTATTTTGTGCTCAGCTACGACATCGCCGGCCAGTACGAATCGGCCGCCGCCGGGCCGGAGCAGCTCGACCCGCCCCGGGAACACTACGACTACCGGCTCTTCACCGACGACCTGATCGCCCTGCTGGAAGCCGGGGAAGGCGCCGCGCACGTCGTCGGCTACTCCTTCGCCGCGATCGTCGCGCAGCTTGCCTTCGCGCAGCGGCCCGAGCTGTTCCGCAGCCTGACGCTGCTCAGCTGTCCGCCCGAACCCGGCAACAGCTTCCGGGGCGTCCAACGGATCGGCCGGTTCAGCGGCCGGGCCGGCGCCGGGGTGGGTGCGGCGCTGATGGTGTGGGGCATCCGCAGCAACGTGGTCCGTGTGGCGCCGAACCGGATCCGTTTCGTGCGGTACCGGTTCCGCTTTACCCGCCGGGCATCCGTGCGGGACATCTTCGGGCTGATGCAGCACGCCCCGGATCTGCGGCCGGTCCTGGCCGCGGCGGCGGTGCCGAAGTTTGTTGCCGTCGGCGAACACGACCTGTGGCCGCTCGCCCTGCACCGCCGCTTCGCCCAGGCGATCGGCGCGAAGATCGCCGTCTACCGGGGCGGCCACAGCCCCAGTGAAACGTCCCCGCACCAGATGAGCCGGGACCTGACCGCCCTCTACGCCGACCGCTGACCGCCGCGGCGATTAGCGCCGGTGGGTACGGTTCCAGCGCCCGCGACGGCGGCGTCGCCGCAGCGGGGGTTCCGACCGGAACTCGACGGCGAACGTCGTCCACGCCATGGACAGCCGGCGCCCGGCGGCGTGCCAGCTGTCGAACGGCCGGGCCGAAACGCCTACCCGCAGCGCGGGCTCCCAGAGCACGGACACCTCGGGAGGAATCTGGTAGGACATGTCGAGGTCGTCGTGGACCGGCGGCCAGCCCCGGTGGACGCGCCCCCGGATCTTCTCCCAGGCGCCGGCCCGCAGTGCGAAATTGGAGCCGAACAGCGGCGGGTGCCCCAGCAGGAGCCCGACGGCCCAGCGGTAACCGGGAATCCAGACGTTTCCGCCCAGCCAGCGGCCGAATCGCGTCCCGCCGTAGAACTCCCCCGGACCGCTCACCGCTGTCAGCGGACCGGCCCGGTCCAGGATGGCCTCGACGCGTTCCAGCCAGTCCGCAGGCGGGACGGAGTCGGTATCCAGGCGCGCGATGATCTCCGACTCCGCCTCATCAAATCCCCGGGCGGTGGCGGCCGCGATCCCGGGCAGCTCAACAGCGATCCGCCGCACCCCCGCGGCCGCGCAGACCTCGGCAGTGTTGTCCGTGCTGCCGTTGTCCACCACAATCACCTCGTCCGCGCGGCGGCTCTGCCGGGCGAGTGCCTCAAGGCACACCGCCAGCGGCTGCGCATCGTTCCGGGTGGGAATTACCACCGAAATTGTTGACATGGTGAGCCGACTATAGCTTCCACCCGGGACTAACTCCCGCACTCAGACTCTTGCACCGCGGCCCGGCGCCCCGTACGTTGGGGACAGCGGACGAATGTCTCCGCAGCCGTTGGCCTCGTGGCCGCCGGAGATCAGAAGCGTTTCAGAAGGATAAAGGCATGGCTACAGGCACAGTTAAATGGTTCAACGCCGAAAAGGGTTTTGGCTTCATTGCCCCGGATGACGGGTCGGCCGACGTTTTCGCCCACTACTCGGCAATCGCTTCCAGCGGTTACCGCTCGCTGGACGAGAACCAGAAGGTCGAGTTCGACGTCACCCAGGGTCCGAAGGGCCCGCAGGCCGAGAACATCCGCCCGCTCTAAGCTTTCAGGAAAGCCCGGCCTGCCGGACTACTTCTCCTAGAAGAACAGCAGCCCCTCCGGAGAAATATCCGGTGGGGCTGCTGTGTTCCCGGCCGCGCCGGCGGGAAACACAGGCTGGCGGCAAAGAGCCGCGCGTGAGAAAGGCGCCGCATGATCGAGATCCTTAATCCCGCCGAACTGACCCGGGCAAAGGCCGCAGGCGCCCTGGTCGCTGACATTTTGCAGTCACTGAAGAGCCGGAGCCTGGTCGGCACCAACTTGCTGGAGATCGATCAGTGGGCCAGGGCCATGATCCTCGAGGCGGGAGCGCAGTCCTGCTACGTCGACTACGAGCCGTCTTTCGGCCGCGGGCCGTTCGGCCACTACATTTGCACGGGCGTCAACGACGCGGTGCTGCACGGCCTGCCGCACGACTACGCACTGGCCGACGGCGACCTGCTGACCCTCGACCTCGCCGTCTCCCAGGACGGAGTCGCTGCGGATTCGGCGGTCAGCTTCATCGTCGGCGCGTCAAAGCCCCCGGAGAGCGTGGCGATGATCAGCGCCACCCAACGGGCCTTGAGCGCGGGGATAGCCGCTGCCGGACCCGGGGCCCGCATCGGTGACATCTCCCATGCC
Organism: uncultured Arthrobacter sp.; assembly: GCF_964021775.1. Classification (GTDB taxonomy): domain Bacteria; phylum Actinomycetota; class Actinomycetes; order Actinomycetales; family Micrococcaceae; genus Arthrobacter. Next base: position 240,813 of record NZ_CAXHZI010000003.1, on the reverse strand, counting down.
ATCGGTTCCGTCCTCAGCGCGGCGGGGTACCCGATCAACACCCAGTTCGGTGGCCACGGCATCGGATCAACGATGCACCAGGACCCGCACGTTCCCAACACCGGGCGGCCCGGCCGCGGGTACCAGCTGCGCCCCGGGCTGCTGCTGGCCCTGGAACCCTGGGTGATGGCGGACACCGCCACCCTTGTTACGGACGCCGACGGGTGGACGCTCCGCAGCGCGACAGGCTGCCGGACAGCGCACAGCGAGCACACGATCGCCATCACCGACGACGGAGCCGAAATCCTCACCCTGCCGACGCCCTCGCGGGCTTGACCGAGGTTGCCGCCCGGTCCGCCTAGCCAACGTGCACCCAGGGCCGCCGCGTGACATCGGGTTCGGCTTCGCGCAGCACCTCGCGGGTGACCGGCGCGATTTCGCCTTCGCCGAAGGCCAGGAAGCGCAGCAGGTTGGTGAGCGGATTGCCCTCGGTCCAGCGGAAGTAGATGTGCGGCATCAGCCCTGTTACGTCCCGGATGTGCAGCAGCACCGAGGCGATGGTGTTGGCGACGGCGGGTCCGTGCACTTCGAGGATCCGGTAGCCGTGCCGGGTGATGCCGCGGACTTCCAGTTCGGTTTCGAAGTCCGAGGAATCATCCACGACGACTTCCAGGAACAGGGCCCGGTAGTCCAGCGGCAGATGGCTGACCTCAATGGCGGACTCCAGCTTCTGCCGGTACGCCTCCGCGCTGAGGCGCAGCGGCTCGTGCGCGACAATCCGCAGCGGACCCTCCAGCTCATCGGACATGAATTCCAGCGCCTGCCGGTCCAGATGGACGTGGGTGGCGTGCAGCTCGAAGGAGCGCCGGGCACGCGAGAGCAGGGAAATCACGATGATGCCAAGGATGAAGATCGACGCGATCCGGATACCTTCGGGGCGTTCAATGATGTTGGCCACGGTGGTGTAGATAAACACGACGGCAATGACGCCGAAGCCCGCGGTCCGCTTGCGCTGCCGCTGCCGGCGGGCCGAGAGGGTCACGGCCACGGCTGCCGACGTCATCAGCACCAGCACGCCGGTGGCGTAGGCACCGCCCTGGGCGTCGACGTCGGCGTCGAAAATCCACGTGATCAGGAAGCCGATCAGGGTGAAGACCAGGACGAGGGGGCGGACGGCGCGGGCCCAGCCCGGGGCCATGCCGTAGCGCGGCAGGTAGCGCGGAACGAGGTTCAGCAGCCCGGCCATGGCGGACGCTCCGGCGAACCAGAGGATGGCGATGGTGGAGACGTCGTAGACGGTGCCGAAGCCTACGCCGAGCTGTTCGTGGGCCAGGAACGCCAGGGCGCGGCCGTTGGCCTGGCCGCCTGGCTGGAATTCTTGCTCCGGGATCAGCATCACGGTGGTGAAGCTGCTGATGATCAGGAAGGTGCTCATGATCAGCGCCGCCGTCGTCAGCAGCTTGCGGGCGCCCTGGATCCGGCCCTCCGGGTTCTCCTCGGTGTCCTCCGGGTGGCCCTTGATCTGCGGCATCACCGCGACCCCGGTCTCGAACCCGGACAGGCCCAGGGCCAGTTTGGGGAAGACCAGCAGCGCGAACCCAACTGCCAGCAACGGATTCCCGTGGGAGGTGGAGATCGCCTGCCACCAGTTGCCGACCGCCAGCGGATGGGTCAGTACCTCCCCCAGCGACACCGCAACCACCACGACGTTCAGACCCAGGTAAACGCCCACAATCACGACCGCGACGCCGATTGCCTCCTTGAAGCCGCGGAGGAACACCGCGGCGAGCAGGGCCAGCAGGATCAGCGTGATGGCCACGTTTTGGCCGTGAAGCCAGTCCGGGCTGATCGGGTTCTCGACCAGGTGGGCTGTCGCGTCAGCTGCGGAGAGCGTCATGGTGATCATGAAGTCCGTAGCGGCGAAGCCCAACAGCACCAGCACGAAGAGCTTCCCGCCCCAGCGCGGCATCAGCCGTTCCAGCATGGCGATGGAGCCTTCGCCGCGGTGGCTCTCGCCGGCGACCCTCCGGTAGACCGGCAGCGCGCCGAGCAGGGTGATTGCCACCAGGACGAGGGTTGCGAGCGGCGAAATCACCCCGGCGGCGAGCGCGGCGATGGCCGGCTGGTAGCCCAGGGTGGAGAAGTAGTCCACGCCGGTCAGGCACATGACCTGCCACCACGTGTGCTTCTTCTCGTGGGTGGTGGGCACGCCGCCCGGGCCCTGGTGCGCGCCCTTGCTGTCCTGCAGCCCCACCAGCAGCCAGGTCCGCAGCGTGGTGAGGCGGTCCGGTTTCGGCGCCGACGGGTCGGCCGGCGGCCTGCTCAGCGTGGTCATGTCGTCCTTTCTTCGCGGCGCCTCTCTTAACGGGTGGGTTAACGGGCGGGCGCTGCGTTTTGCCCTCCAGTTGCGAAGCTAGCAGCGGCCGTGGCCCCGGCAGCCACCCGGGCGCGGATCTTGATGAATCCTTGACGCCGCGCTCCCCCGCCGGCCTGCGGCCGGAATGGAACAATGGCTGCATGGCACGTGGAACGCTGCGCATCTTCCTGGGATCCGCCCCGGGCGTCGGCAAGACCTACGCCATGCTCCGGGAAGGGCACCGGCTCCGGGGGACCGGCGACGATGTGATCGTCGCCTTCGCACGCGACCGCGGCCGCCGTGACACCCGCGAACTGCTGGCCGGGCTGGAGGCCATCGGGCCCCGGCGGGTGCCCGTTGGCCTGGTCGACGTCGAGGAACTGGACCTGGACGCGGTCCTGCGCCGGGCGCCGGCCACCGCCCTCGTGGACGAGTACGCCCACTCCAACGCCCCCGGCAGCCGGAACCGGCACCGCTGGCAGGACATCGACGAATTGTTGGCGGCCGGGATTAACGTCCTGTCCACCCTCGACATCCACCAGCTTGACTCCCTGGCCGACGTCGTCAGCGCGATCACCCAGGGCCGGCCCGCGGAGACCGTGCCCGACGCGATCGTCCGCCGGGCCGACCAGCTGCAGCTGGTGGACCTCTCCCCCGACCTCCTGCGGCAGCGGCTCGCGGCCGGCAAGATCGTGCCGCCGGACCGGATTGACGCGGCACTGTCCAACTACTTCCGCCCCGGGAACCTGGCGGCCCTGCGTGAGCTCGCGCTGCTGTGGCTGGCCGACCGGGTGGACGAGGGCCTGGCCAGTTACCGGGAGGGAAACCGGATCGATGCCCGCTGGCCGGCCCGGGAACGCATCGTCGTCGGGCTGGCCGGCGGCACGGAGGGTGAGGCGCTGATCCGCCGCGGCGCCCGCCTGCTCAACCGCGTCAGCGGCAACGACCTGCTGGCCGTCCACGTGCGGGCCGCGGACGGGGTCGCCGCCGAGTCGCCGCAGGCGCTCGAGGCGCAGCGGCAGCTGGTCCAGGGCCTCGGCGGCAGTTACCACGTGGTGGTCGGCGAGGATCCGGCCGAGGCACTGCTGGACTTCGCCCGCAGCGTCAACGCCTCCCAGCTGGTCCTCGGGGTCTCCCGCGACGGCGGCGGCGCCCGCCTGGAGGCGCGCCTTCGTGGCGGCGGCACCACCGCCAGGGTGCTCCGCGCCTCCGCCGGACTTGATGTCCATCTGGTGCCGCAGGAGCGTGCGCCAAGCGGTGCACGCCGGAACCGGTACAGGGACCTGGGCCGGCTGCGGGTGGGGGTCGGTTTCGGCCTGGCCGTAATCGTCCCGGCGTTGCTCCAGCTGCTGCTGGCGGTCAATCCGGACAAGAACCTGGCCACCTCCATGTTGGTGCAGCTGACGGGTTCCGTGGCCGTGGCGCTGGTCGGAGGGCTGTGGCCGGCGATCCTTGCCGCGCTGTGGAGCAGCCTGCTGGTGAATTACTTCTCCACCCCGCCGCTGGGAAACCTGACCATCAGCGACGCCCAGAACGTGCTCGCCCTGACGGTGTTTGTGGGGGTGTCAGCCGCCGTCGCCGTCGTTGTTGACCTCTCCGCACGCCGTTCCAAGGAGGCCGCCCGGGCACGGGCCGAAGCCGCCACCCTGGCCGAGCTCTCGCGCGGGGCGGCCGGTTCCGAGGACACCGTCACGGGCCTGCTGGAACAGTCGCTGGACGTCTTCCAGGTCCGCGGCGCCGCCCTGTTCGGCCTGTCCGGCGGCGATGCCGACGCCGAACCGGGCGCGGTCCCGCATGGCGGGGCGCCGTCCGGAGGCGAGATGCCGCACGAGGGGGCGGGGCAATGGCGGCTGCTGGCCGGCGTCGGCGAGTTTGCATCCGCGGCAGCCACCGACGGCGGCGCTCCCGCGGAGGCGTCCGGCCCGCACGGGGACAACGTGGAGCAGATCAATGCCGGCACGCGGCTGGTGCTGTCCGGCCGCGTGCTGCCGGCCAGCGACCGGCGCCTGCTCGGCGCCTTCGGCGTGCATCTGCTGGCCCAGCTGGAGAACCAGCAACTGCTGGCCAGCCGGAGCCAGCTGGCCCGCCTGGCTGAAAGCAACACCGTGCGCACCTCGCTGCTCCGCGCCGTCTCGCACGACCTCCGCACCCCCCTGGCCGGCATCAAGCTTGCGGTCGGAGGCTTGCGGCAGCCCGGTGTCCACTACTCCAAGGAAGAGGAACAGGATCTACTGGAGACCATCGAGGAGTGCTCGGACCGGCTCGATACCCTGGTGGGGAACCTGCTGGACATGTCCCGGATCACCTCCGATTCGGTTGCACCCCTGCTCCGGCCCGTGCGCTGGTACGAGGTGGTGGGCGGCGGCCTGCACGGGGTCGCGGCCGACCGGGTCCGGGTGGAGCTGCCGGCGAACATGCCCGAGGTTGACGCGGATCCCGGAATGCTTGAGCGCGTCATCGCCAATATCGTTGAAAATGCCGTCAAGTACGCCGCGGATTCGGACATTGTGATCACGGGCAGCTCCGGCGGGCTCAGCCCCGCGATGGTGGGCGGGCGGCCCACCGGGGAGTTGCGGATCATCGACCACGGCACCGGGGTCCCGGCGGACAAGGTGGTGCAGATGTTCCGTCCCTTCCAACGGCTCGACGACGCGGGGAGCGCCGGCGGCGTTGGCCTGGGCCTGGCCGTGGCCAAGGGGTTTACTGAGGCGATGGGCGGCCGGCTGGGGGCGGAAGCCACGCCGGGCGGCGGCCTGACCATGGTGGTCAGCCTGCCGCTCTCCGAGGGCGCTCCGTTCCGGGAGGACCGTGACCAGGCGCCGCTGGAGCCCCAGTCCGCGCTGGTCCGCCGCCACCACGCGCCGCCGATCCTCTCCTCCCCGACGGACGTGCCGTGACCGCGGTGCTGGTGGTGGACGACGACCCCTACCTGCTGCGCGCGCTTCGCATCACCCTGCGGGCCCACGGATACGACGTCACCGTGGCCGAGGACGGGCAGTCCGCGCTGGCGGCGGCGGCACGGACCCCGCCAGCGCTGGTCATCCTGGATCTTGGCCTCCCGGACATGGACGGCACGGCTGTCCTGGCCAAACTCCGCGGCTGGAGCCAAGTCCCCGTGCTGGTGCTCTCGGCCCGGCACGGCTCCGAGGACAAGGTCCGGGCCCTTGACGCCGGCGCGGACGACTACATCACCAAGCCCTTTGGGCTGGACGAACTGCTGGCCCGGCTGCGGGCACTCCTGCGCCGCAGCGCGGACGGCCCGGAGCCGCCCGTCATCACCACCGACGCCTTCACCGTGGATCTGGGACGGCACCGCGTCACCCGCGACGGCGAGGACGTCCGGCTCACCCCGACGGAATGGAAAATGCTCGAAGTGCTGGTCCGGAACCCGGAGAAACTCATCACGCAGCAGCAGCTGCTGTCCGAGGTCTGGGGCCCGGCCTACGCGAAGGAGACCAATTATCTCCGCGTGTACATGGCTCAGCTGCGCCGCAAGCTTGAGCCGGATGCCGGCAATCCCCGGCACCTGCTCACGGAGGCCGGGATCGGCTACCGGTTCCTGCCCTGAACGCCGGCGGTTTCACGGCGGGTGTTACCGCAATAGATACTGGGGCAATGAACATTCACAGCGCTCTCGACCGGGAGAACGCACAACCCCCGCGGCTGCTGCCCGAGGTGCCCGCCCAGCTGCGCGCCGTGCTCAACGGCATCCCGGCGATGGTGGGCTACTGGGACTCCGGGCTGCGCAACCGGCTGGCCAATGACGCCTACCGTGACTGGTTCGGGGTCACGCCGGAGGAACTGCACGGCATCCACATCCGGGACCTGCTCAGCGACGCAGTCTACGAGGCCAACTATCCCTACATCGCCAAGGTGCTCGACGGCGAGCCGCAACTGTTCAAGCGCACGCTCACCGACGCCGCCGGGGCAACGCGTTTCGCCGAGGTCTCGTATATGCCCGACCTGCGCGACGGTGACGGCGGCGGCGGGGCGGACAGCCGGGTTCAGGGTTCTTTGTGATGGTCACGGACATCACCGAGCGGGTGCTGGCCGAACGCCGCCAGCAGCGCGACACCGACCGGTACCGGGCGCTGGCGCGCAGCGTCCCCGGCGTCTTTGTGCTGCTGTTCGATTCGGACCTGCGCTACCTGATCGCCGAAGGCCAGGAGCTGGAATCCTTCGGCTACCGCTCCGCCGAGCTGGAGGGGCGCCGCATCCATGAAGTGCTCGACGGCGCCCTGGCCAACGAACTCGAGCCCCGCTACCGCGCCGCCCTGTCCGGCCAGGAGGTCTCGTGGACCCGGCAGATCGGGCCCCGGACCTACCGGCTGAAGGCCGGCCCCGTGCACTCCGCGGACGAGGCCACCACCGGCATGGTGGTGGCCGTGGACGTCACCGACCGGCTCCAGCAGGAACAGACGTGGGCCGCGCTGCACGAGATCGCCACCGCCGTCGCCCGCAACGCCGCACCGGCGGCCATCTCGGAGCAGGTCGCCTTTATTGTCCGGGACCTCTTCCACGTGGATTCGGCCGCCGTCGTCCGCTTCACCGGGGCGCTGTCTGCGGAAGTCGTGGCGATGGCCCCCGCACTGCCTCCCACGCTGAGCCGCACGCACGTTTTTTCACCCACGGACACCTCGGCCACCGTCCGCGTCGCGGTCACCGGCAAGCCCGCCCTGGTGGTCTACGGACCGGAAGGCGGCGCGGCCGCGGACCAGATGCGCGCCGGCGGCTTCCAGTCCGCTGCGGGCGCCCCCATCAGGGTCCACGGCAGTCTTTGGGGCGTGGTCAGCCTGACCTCGAAGTCCAGCACCGGCGTCACCGAGGACATGCTGGAGCGGCTCGCCCAGTTCGCCGAACTGGTCGAGATCGCCATCGGCAACACGGAGGCCCGCGCCAGCCTGGAACTGCAGGCAACCACGGACCAGCTCAGCGGCCTGCCCAACCGGCGCGCCCTGGAGCAGCACCTCTCGCACGAGATCGAGCTGGCGGCATCCCGCGGCACCAGCCTGAGCGCGATCGTGCTCGACATTGACCACTTCAAGAAGGTCAACGACACCTTCGGCCACCTGATGGGCGACGTGGTGCTCGCCGACGTCGCGAACCGGCTCCGCGGCGTCGCCCGCCAGGACGAGATCGTGGCCCGTTTCGGCGGGGAGGAGTTCGTCTGGCTGCTGCCCGGGACGGACTGGCCGGAGGCGCTGGTGGCAGCGGAACGGGCCCGCACGGCCATCGAGGCGGAGCCGTTCGGCGAGGTCGGCATGATCACGGTGTCCGCCGGCGTCTGCGAGCTGCGGGATGCCGGCAGCCACAGCCTGCTGGCCTGCGCGGACCGGGCGTTGTACGCGGCCAAGCACGCCGGCCGCAACCGCAGCGAACGCTACGGCGCCGCCGGCTGAACCCGTCCTAGACGAAGGCGGACTTCCCGGTCACGGCCCTGGCCACGATCAGGGAGTTGATCTCGTAGCTGCCCTCGTAGGTGTAAAGGATCTCGGCGTCGCCGAAGAGCTTGCCCATCTCGTAGTCGCTGCTGATCCCGTTGCCGCCCATCAGCGAGCGCCCCATCGCGACGGAGGCCCGGGCCAGCCGGGTGGTGGTGGACTTCGCCATGGCGGCCTGCACCATGTCCAGCCTGCCCTCCTGCTGGATCCGCGCCAGCTGGGCCATCAGCGCCAGCGAGACGCTGGCGTTGCCCAGGATCTCGGCCAGCTGCTGCTGGACGAGCTGGAAGCGGGCCAGCTCCTTGCCGAACTGCTTGCGTTCCAGCGAGTAGGCCCGGGCGACGTCGAACGCGGCCAGCTGGATGCCGGCGGCCTGCCAGCCCACCCAGGCCCGCGAGTCCCGCAGCAGTTCGTTGGCCCGGGAGAAGTCCGTAGCACCGGGCAGCAGGTTGGCTTCCGGGATGCGGACCTCGTCCAGGACAATGTCCGCGTTCTGCATGATCCGCAGACCGATCTTGTTCGCGATCTTGGTGGCAGTGTAGCCGGGCCGGTCCGTCTCCACGATGAAGCCCTTGATCTGCTGGTCCGCGACGTCGCGGGCCCAGACCAGCGCGAAGTCCGCGATGGTGCCGGCGCCGATCCAGCGTTTGGCCCCATTGATGACCCATTCCCCGTTCTCCAGCCGCGCCGTGGTGGCCAGGCCGCCGGCAATGTCCGAGCCGTGGTCCGGCTCCGTCAGGGCGAACGCGCCGAGCTGCGTGAACGCGGTGAGACCGGGGAGCCAGCGGGCCTTCTGCTCTTCCGAGCCGAGTTCGTCGATCATGCCGACAATCAGCTCGTTGTGGATGCCTACGAGGGCGGAGAGCGAGACGTCGGCGCGGGCCACCTCGACATACATCAGCCCCTTGAAGAGCTTGGAGCTGCCGTCCGTCTGCAGGCCGCCGAGGCCGTGCTTGCCCAGTTCGGCGAGCAGGCCGAAAGGGAACTCCTCCCGGTTCCAGTAGTCGATCGAGGCGGCACGGATCCGGGTTTGCAGGAACTCCCGGATCTGCTGGTAGCGCGCCTGCTCGTTCGCGGGCAGCAGGTCCACGATGTACATCAGGTCCGCGTCCGGGAACGGGGGTGCCGCCGGCACCCGGGCTGGGCTTTCCGCGGCGCCGCTGCGGCTTGCGGCGGACTGGACGGCGGTCTGTCCGCTGGCACTTCCTTGTGACTGCACGGGCACGTATCCCTTCGTAATGTGCCGCGCACCGGCAGCAACATCGGCTCTTCCAAACCCTTGGATGTCCTAGTATATTGCACAGTGATGTGGATCACTAGGCCAGCGGCGGCCGGCACCGGCCCGCTGGCTGCGACCGGCTGCGAAAGGTGCACCATGACCGTCACTGAGGATTTCCGCGCTGCGAGGGACAGGCTGCTGGCCCTGCGCGGGGACTACACTGCCGCCCGCCAGGAATTCGAATGGCCGCGCTTCCAGGAGTTCAACTTCGCCCTGGACTGGTTCGACCAGATCGCGGCGGATCCCGCCAAGGCGGACCGGCCGGCCCTGGTCATCGTGGAGCAGGACGAAACGGCCACCCGGCGCAGCTTCGCGGATCTCTCGGCGCGCTCCGCGCAGGTGGCCAACTGGCTCCGGGCGCAGGGGGTGCGGCGCGGGGACCGGATGATCATCATGCTGGGCAACCAGGTGGAGTTGTGGGAACTGATGCTGGCCGGCATCAAGCTCGGCATCGTGATGATCCCCACCACCACCCTGATGGGGCCGGCGGACCTGCAGGACCGGGTGGAGCGCGGCGGGGCCAACTGGGCCGCCGTCGGGAGCGCCAACATCGATAAGTTCACCGGCGTTCCGGGCGACTACACCCTGATCGAAATCGGCGGCGGCGCCGGCACCGCCACAGCAAACGGCAACGGCGCCGGCACCACCGCCGCGGCGCTGCAGTACAGCGAAGCCGCGGGCGCCGCGGAAGACTTCACCCCGGACGCGCCGACGCTGGCGGACGAGACGCTGCTGCTCTACTTCACCTCCGGCACGACGTCCAAGGCCAAGCTCGTGGAGCACACGCACACCTCCTACCCGGTGGGCCACCTGTCCACCATGTTCTGGATCGGGATGGAGCCGGGCGACGTGCACCTGAACGTGGCCTCCCCCGGCTGGGCCAAGCACGCCTGGTCCAACGTGTTCACGCCCTGGATCGCCGAGGCCTGCGTGTTTATCTACAACTACGAGCGTTTCGACGCCAAGGCGCTGATGGAGCAGATGGACCGCGAATCCGTGACCAGCTTCTGCGCCCCGCCGACGGTCTGGCGGATGCTGATCCAGGCCGATCTCACACTGCTCAAGAATCCGCCCACCAAGGTGGTCTCCGCCGGCGAGCCGCTCAACGCCGAGGTCATCGACCAGGTCCAGCGCGCCTGGGGCCAGACCATCCGGGACGGCTTCGGCCAGACCGAATCCACCGTGCAGATCGCCAACACCCCGGGCCAGCCGATCAAGATCGGGGCGATGGGCCGCCCACTGCCCGGCTACGACGTCGTCCTCGTGGATCCCGCCACCGGCGAGGAGGCCGACGACGGCGAGCTGTGCCTGCGCCTGGACCCGCGGCCCGTCGGGCTGATGAAGGCCTACTACGGGGACCCGGAGAAGACGGCCGAGGCCTTCCGCGACGGTTACTACCACACCGGGGACATGGCGAGCCGGGACGAACGCGGCATCATCACCTACGTCGGCCGGGGCGACGACGTCTTCAAGTCCTCCGACTACCGGCTCTCCCCGTTCGAGCTGGAGAGTGTGCTGATCGAGCATCCGGCGGTGGCGGAGGCCGCCGTCGTCCCCTCCCCCGACGCGCTCAAGCTGTCCGTGCCCAAGGCCTTTGTGGTGCTGGCGGCGGGCCACGAACCAGGCCCGGAGCTGGCCGAGGACATCCTGCGCTACTGCCGCGAGCACCTGGCACCGTTCAAGCGGATCCGCCGGCTGGAGTTCGCGGAGCTGCCCAAGACGATCTCAGGCAAGATCCGGCGGGTGGAACTGCGGCACAGCGAGGAGCTGCGGCACGGGGCCGGGGGCGTTCCGGAGGGCCTCGGCACGGAGTACTCGGAGGCGGACTTCCCCGGGTTGAAGGGGCAGGCCTAGCCATGGGCACACCGCTGCCGCGTGACCCGATCGCCGATGCCCAGCGGAACTGGGAACGGCACGGCTGGGCCGACGTCGCCGCCCCGATGGCGGCGATCACGGCCATCATGCGGACCCAGCAGATCCTGCTGGCCCGGATCGAAACCGCCCTCAAGCCCTTCGGCCTGACGTTCGCGCGCTACGAACTGCTGGCCCTGCTCAGCTTCGCCCGCAGCGGGGCGCTGCCCATGAACAAAGCGAGCGCTCTGCTTCAGGTCCACCCCACCTCGGTGACCAACGCCGTCGACCGGCTCCAGGACGCCGGGCTGGTGCTCCGCTCCCCGCACCCCACCGACGGGCGGACCACACTGATCGAGCTCACTTCGGAGGGGCGCACTCTCGCCAAACGGGCGACGGCGGTGCTCAACGCGGAGGTGTTCGGCCAATCCGGTTTCGAGGAGCAGGACGTGGAGCAGCTGATCCGCATCCTGGGCAACTTCCGGCGCAATGCCGGGGACTTCAGCGGCTGAGCCTTACACTTCGTTTGCGGGGCCGTCAGCCGGACGGCCCGGAGCCGAGGAGGGCCCCATGATTCCGGAGATCAACATCTGGGCGGTACTGCTGGCCACACTGTCCAGCATGGTGGTCGGGTCCGTCTGGTACACGCCCAAAGTGTTCGGCAACTACTGGATGCGCATCGCCAAGGTCAGCCCCAGCGGGGATGCCAGGGACGCCGTCAAGCCCATCCTCATCACCCTGCTGGTCAGCTTCGTCAGCGCCTGGGTGCTGGCCGGCTCCGCCGCCATCTCGCAGCACTTCTACGGCGGCAACTTCCTCGCCAACACGCTGGTCACCGCCCTGATCCTCTGGGCCGGGTTCACCGCGGCCCGTTTCATCACGCACGACGCGTTCGAAGGCCGCCCCGTGGGCCTGACCGTGCTCAACTGCGCCCACGAACTCGTCACCCTGATGGTGATGGCTCTGATTATCGGCCTGTTTGGGATCAGCGCCGCGTAGCCAGTCAGCGGCGGCAGGTGCTGCCGTTCCGCGCCCCGGGAAGGTGCGGGCGTGCCTACACTGGATGGGCGGCAGGCGCCCTGCCGCACGGCACGGGCCCCGGAGGAGAGCTGCATGGAATTCGACGAATCGTTCTGGGATGAGCGGTACCGCCAGCACGGCCAGCATGCCCCGGTGTGGAGCGGGCAGCCGAACCCGCAGCTGGTGGCCGAGGCGGCGGACCTGGTGCCCGGTTCCGCGCTCGACGTCGGGGCCGGAGAGGGCGCCGACGCCGTCTGGCTTGCCCGGCGCGGCTGGCGGGTCACGGCGGTGGACATCTCGTCCGTGGCCCTGGGCCGGGCCGCCGCGGCGGTCGACGGCGAGCCGGACACCGCTGCCCGCATCACGTGGCAGCACCAGGACCTGACGGTCTCGCCGCCCCCGGCCGGGACCTTCGACCTCGTCTCGGCCCAGTTCCTGCACCTGCCCGCACCGCAACGGGACGGCGTCTACAGCCGGCTCGCCGCGTCGGTGGCACCCGGAGGGACGCTGCTGATCGTCGGCCACCACCCCTCGGACCTGGAAACCAGCGTGCGCCGTCCTTCCGCCCCCGGGCTGCTCTTTACGGCCGAGCAGCTCGCGGCGCAGCTCGATCCGGACGAGTGGGAGATCGTGACCTGCACCTCCCGGCCGCGGTCCGCGACGGATTCCGACGGTGCCCCGGCCACAGTCCAGGATGCCGTGCTGCGCGCCAGGCGCAGAGCCTAGCGCCCCCGCATCACCTCCGGACGCCCAGCCTTTCCCGCAGCCCGGCCGCGAGCCCGGCGATGGTGAGGAGATCGAACAGGCCGCCCCCGAGTTCGACGAGACGGCGCCGTTTTACACCGGCGAGCCGGAGCCGCAGGTGCACCCGCGTCCCGGTCGCCGGGTCCGCCGTTGGCCTCAGCACAACCGCCCAGCTGATGGCGAGCGCACCGCGTTGCGAGCGGTGCACCAGCGCCCTTGGCGGGTCCACCTCCACAATCTCGAACGTGGCACCGGGGCCGCCCCAATCGGCAATGACGTCCCCGGCGCTGAGGTCCTGGAGTGCGGGATCAATGATCCGGAGGGCGCGGCGCCGGGCCGGAATGAGGGCTTCCGCCCAGCCAGGCAGGTACCAGCCGGAACGTTCCTTGCCCAGCTGGACGATCCACGGCCAGACGGCAGCGGGCGGGGCCGGCAGCCCGAAACCCCGGTCCATCACCACATCCGGGACCGGCACCAGCCCGTCGCCGGGAAGAGGCGCCCGGACCTCCTCCGGCGTCGCCCCTACCCCCAGAAAGCCTGCGTGCATGACCGCCTCGCTGTCGAAATAGGAACGCTGCAGCAAGCAGGCGCCGCTTTAGCGGTGGGTGAAGTCGGGCTGCCGCTTTTCGCTGAAAGCCGCCATGCCTTCCTTCTGGTCCTCGGTGGCAAAGAGCGAGTGGAATACCCGCCGTTCGAACAGCACACCCTGGGCCAGCCCGGTTTCAAAGGCGGCGTTGACCGCTTCCTTGGCCACCATGGCTACCGGCTTGGACTTGGAGGCAATCACTTCGGCGGCCTTGACGGCCTCGTCGACGACCTCGGCGGCCGGGACCACGCGGGACACCAGGCCGGCACGTTCGGCCTCCGCGGCGTCCATAAAGCGGCCGGTGAGGATCATGTCCATCGCCTTGGCCTTGCCCACCGCGCGGGTGAGCCGCTGCGAGCCGCCCATGCCGGGGAGCACGCCGAGGTTGATCTCCGGCTGGCCGAACTTGGCGTTGTCCCCGGCGATGATGAAGTCGCACATCATCGCCAGCTCGCAGCCGCCGCCCAGGGCGAAGCCGGACACCGCCGCCACCACCGGAACGCGCAGCCGGGTGAAGTCCTCCCAGCCGCGGAACCAGTCCGCCGCGTACATCTCCATGTAGCCCTTGGACTGCATCTCCTTGATGTCCGCGCCGGCCGCGAACGCCTTGGCCGAACCGGTCACCACGACGGCGCCGACCCCGGGGTCGGTGTCCATCGCTGACACGGCGGCCACGAGTTCGTCCATGGTCGCCTTGTTCAGGGCGTTCAGCGCCTCGGGCCGGTTGAGCGTCACCAGGCCCACGCGGCCGCGGCGCTCCACCAGAATGTTTGCGTACTCGGTCATGCCTGTCCCCTCGGCTGGTGTTCGGATTTGTCCCGGATGTCGGTGATGATGCCGGAGAAGTCCCGGCCGGCACCGCCTTCCGCGGCAAAGGTATCGTAAATTTCGGAGGCCAGCGGCCCCAGCCGGGCGGCGACGCCGGTGCTCTGGAGCGCGTTGAGCGCCAGTTTCAGGTCCTTGGCCATCAGCGCCCCGGCGAATCCGGGCTGGTAGTCGCGGTTGGCCGGGCTGGTCGGCACCGGGCCGGGCACGGGGCAGTTGGTGGTCAGCGCCCAGCACTGGCCGGACGCCGCCGAGGCGACGTCGAAGAGCGCCTGGTGCGTCAGACCGAGTTTCTCGCCGAGCACGAAGGCCTCGCTGACGGCGATCATCGAGACGCCCAGGATCATGTTGTTGCAGATCTTGGCGGCCTGCCCGGCACCGTGCCCGCCGCAGTGGACCACCCGCTTGCCCATCACCTCCAGCATCGGCTTGACCGCTTCGAAGTCCTCCTCCAGCGCGCCGACCATAAACGTCAGGGTGCCGGCTTCGGCTCCCACCACGCCGCCGGAGACCGGTGCGTCGACGGCCCGGTGGCCGGCCGCGACCGCCAGGGCGGAGGCCTCCCGGGCCTCGTCCACGTTGATGGTGGAGCAGTCCAGGAACAGGGTCCCCGGCGCCGCGGCGGCCAGCAGGCCCGGCTGCGAGGGTTGGCCTTGCCCCTCCGAAGTCCCGCGGTACGCGTCCAGCAGGTGTTGGCCGCTGGGCAGCATGGTCAGCACGACGGCGGCGCCCGCCACGGCGTCGGCGGCGGTGTCCGCGGTGGTGATCCCGTGGGCGCGGGCCGCTTCCAGCGCGGCCGGCACCACGTCGTAGCCGGCCACGGTGTATCCGGCCTTTACCAGGTTGACGGCCATCGGGCCGCCCATGTGGCCCAGGCCGAGGAAGGCGATGGTGCCGGCCTGCGCACCGGGCCGGGCCGGTGCGGATGGCGATGCTTCAGACATTGTCGCGCTCCTTCGAAAGTTTCAGTTCACGCGCGCCCAGCGGCGCGAAGTAGGCCTCGACGTCGTCGCGGCTGACCTCCGCCAGCCTGGCGGGCTGCCAGTGCGGGGTGCGGTCCTTGTCCACCACCTGGGCGCGGATGCCCTCGCGGAAATCCGGGCCTGCGAGGAACCGCAGGCCCACCCGGTACTCCTGTTTCAGGGCCTCGGCGAGGTTTAGGCCGTGGGCGCGGCGCAGCGAGGCGAGCGCCACCTTGACGGCAGTCGGGGACTTGGCCGCGATGGTGTCCGCGGCGTCGGTGGCCTCGCCGCCCACGGTCCGCAACCGGTCAAGGATCTCCTCGGCGTCGTCGCCGACGTAGCAGGCGTCAATCCACTCCTGTTGGGCGGCCAGCACCGACGGCGGCGCCGGTTCGGCGAAGCGGGCGACGGCGGCGTCCACCGGCTCGGTTTCCAGCGCTGCGGCCAGCTCCGCGAGCTCTGCAGAGGGCACGAAAGTGTCCGCGAGGCCCAGGAACAACGCGTCGGCGCCGCTCAGATGCGCCCCGGTGAGGGCCGCGTGCGTGCCGGTTTCGCCCGGCGAGCGGGACAGCAGGAGCGTCCCGCCGACGTCGGGCACGAACCCGATGGTGGTCTCCGGCATGCCCATCCGGGTGCGTTCGGTAACAATCCGGACCGAGCCGTGCGCGGAGATTCCCACCCCGCCCCCCAAGACCAGGCCGTCCATGAACGCCACATAAGGCTTGGGGTATTCGGAGATCAGCAGGTTCAGCCGGTACTCGACGGCCCAGAAGTCAGCCGTGGCGTCGCCGCCGTCGAGCATGTCCCGGTAGATGGCGACGATGTCCCCGCCGGCGCACAGCCCCCGCTCGCCGGCGCCGCGAACCAGCACGGCGGCCACGGCGTCGTCGTCAGCCCAGAGCGTGAGCGTCTCCAGCATCGCCGCCGCCATGCCGGCGGTCAGGGCGTTGACGGCCTTGGGCCGGTTCAACGTGACGACGCCGAGGCGGCCGCGGCGCTCAAACAGGACCTCGGAGGGCTCTCCGGCCGTCTGCTCCGCCATCAGCTGCCTTCCGGCATCACGAAGCTGGCGCCGGTGCGGATGCCGGAGGGCCAGCGGGTGGTGACCGTCTTGGTCTTGGTGTAGAAGCGGAAGGCGTCCGCGCCGTGCTGGTTGAGGTCGCCGAAGCCGGAAGCCTTCCAGCCGCCGAAGGTGTAGTACGCGATCGGCACCGGGATCGGGACGTTGATGCCCACCATGCCGACCTGGACACGGCTGGCGAAGTCGCGGGCGGCGTCGCCGTCGCGGGTGAAGATGGCCACGCCATTGCCGAACTCGTGCTCGCTGCACAGGCGCAGCGCCTCGTCGTAGTCGTCGGCGCGGAGCACGCTGAGCACCGGGCCGAAGATTTCCTCCTGGTAGATCTTCATGTCCTTGGTGACGTTGTCGAACAGGGTGGGACCGACCCAGAAGCCGCCGTCGTAGCCCTCCACCTTGAGCCCGCGCCCGTCCGTGACCAGGCTGGCGCCTTCCTCGACGCCGGAGGCGATGTAGCCCTCGATCCGCTCCTTGGCGGAGGCGGCCACGACGGGGCCGAAGTCCGAGTCCTTGGCCAGGCTGTGGCCCACCTTCAGGTCCGCGATCCGTTCCTGCAGCTTCGCCACTAGCGCGTCGGCGGTCCTTTGGCCCACCGGGACGGCGACCGAAATCGCCATGCAGCGTTCGCCGGCGGACCCGAAGCCGGCGCCGATCAGGGCATCCGCGGCCATGTCCAGGTCCGCGTCCGGCATGATCACCATGTGGTTTTTGGCTCCGCCGAAGCACTGGGCGCGTTTGCCGTGCGCGGCGGCGGTGGCGTAGATGTACTGCGCGATCGGGGTGGAACCGACGAAGCCGATGGCCTGGACGCGGGGGTCCTCCAGCAGAGCGTCCACGGCTTCCTTGTCCCCGTTGACGACGTTGAACACGCCGTCCGGCAGCCCGGCCTCGGTGAACAGCTCGGCCAGCCGCAGCGGCACGGAGGGGTCCCGCTCGGAGGGCTTGAGGATGAAGGAGTTGCCGGCGGCCAGGGCGGGGCCGGACTTCCAGAGCGGAATCATGGCCGGGAAGTTGAACGGCGTGATGCCGGCGACGACGCCGAGCGGCTGCCGCATAGAGTGGACGTCGACGCCGGTGCCGGCGCTGTCGGAGAACTCGCCCTTGAGCAGGTGCGGGGCGCCGGCGGCGAACTCGACCACTTCGATGCCGCGCTGGATGTCGCCCTTGGCGTCCAGGAAGGTTTTGCCATGCTCGGAGGACAGCAGGGTGGCCAGCTCGTCCATGTTCTGGTTGACCAGGTCCACGAACTTCAGCAGGACCCGGCCGCGGCGCTGGGGGTTCATCGCAGCCCATTCCAGCTGGCCCTTCTCCGCATTGGCGATGACGTTGCGGACCTCCTCCGCGCTGGCCAGCGGGAGCCGGGCCTGCACCTCGCCGGTGCAGGGATCGTAGACGTCACTGAAGCGCCCCGAGGTGCCCTCCACGTGCTGTCCGCCGACGTAATGGGAAAGCTCACGAACCATGATGGAATGCTCCTTTGCATGTGACCTAGATCATCTCTGCACCCGAATATACTCGGACTTCCTACTAATCTCCAGAGTGCGGGGCGGCTGCGGGGCCCGGTCCGGCGTCGCCGGTCCCATGCTCACGTGACGGCGGTGGCATTCGCGGGCGATCCGGTTCCTCCGGTGACGTAGAGCGGTTTGATGCTGACCAGGGCGTCCCAATGGCCGGTGGCTTTCATATGCCGGCTGAGGGGCCCCAGCCGCCACAGTTCACCCAGCGGCATGCCGAGTTTGGCGAGGAGTTGCTGGTGCATCATCCCGCCGTCGTTGGGGGCGGACGCCAGGAAGGGGCTTCCGGGAACGGCGGGCAGGCATTCGAAGGCGAAGTTGTCGGCAGCGAGCAAGGCGATCCGATGGTCCCACGCCCAGGCGACGAAGTCTTTCGACTGGCTGATGCCCGTGGCGCGCCGGCTGTCGCGGGTGCGTTGTTTTTCCTCCGGCGTCAGGGCGAGGAACCATTCGCACCAACCGGTGTGGAGCATAAGGATGTCTCCCGGGCGGAGACTGACCGACTGGGCCGCCATCGCGGCCTGAATGAGGTCCAGGCCCAGGGGTTCACCGGCTGCGTGGTCTATGGGCTCGCCCAGGTCTTTGCGGCGACCGTCGAGGTCGAGGAGGACTGCCCTGCCGATGATGGGTTTGTCTGCCCACTCCTGGATGCCGAGGTCGGGGGTGCCTACCCTGATCCGGTCATCGGGCGTTGCGTTGTAGAAGCCGACGTCATCGGCCCTCCGGTGGCGGAGCCCGTCCACCTGCGTCGACCCCTGCAGGAAGTATCCGTCCAGATAGTCGTCACGGTGGGCAGGGTGGGAGGAATAGATGGTGTGGCGCGGTGCGCTGCGTTTGACCGACATGCCGGGATCGAAAGCGTCCGCCGGGTAGTCGAGGCCAAAGACTGTGCCGGTCCTGATGCAGTTTCTTGCTGCCAGGACGGCGTCTGGGGAGATGAAGGACGGCGCGCCCCGGTCCGGTTCCGGAAAAAGCCCCCACGACGTCCCCGAGAGCCGGCCTTTCCTTTCCAGCAGCCCCTCAAAGGAGGGATAGGCCCCGGCGCCAGGGAGACGGGTCATCGGGTGAATGCTTTCCGGCGTGCCTGCTGCCGTTGCTGCTGAGGCTTATAGCCCAGAAGGAAACCCGCGACGGCGCAGAGGGACGCTGCGATGCACAGCGGGGGCTTCACGGAGTCGTTGAAGAAGCCGAGCCAGTCTCCCTGCCCGGCGATCAGGGCCACGGCCTGCGCGGTCACGAAGAGGACGCCGCCGAAGAGGAGGGCGGCAAGAGTCAGGACGAAGATGACTTCGGTTGCGCGTCGGAGCTGTTGCATGTCGTTTTTCCTTTAGATCGGCAGGACGCCGATGATGACCAGCACGCCGATGCCCAGTAGCGGCAGGGCGTAGTGGGTGAGCAGCCTGGCAAAGGTTTTGATCGGGTCGACGTCGGCGATGCCGCAGGCCACGTACAGCGGCGCCCCTCCAGGGGGGACCGCCGCCTCACAGGAGGAGAAGATCAGTACGGCGACGGCGGCAGTTGTCGCCGGGACACCGGCCGCGACGAGCGTCGCTACGCCCACAGTGCCGACGGCAGCCATGGTGGCCGTGGCGGAGAGCGGTGCCGCGACGGCGATGACGATCAGCCCGATCAGGACGGCGAGGACCCACAGGGGCAGATTCAGCCGGCTGAGCAGCGCAGTCAGCTGTTGGGGCAGGCCTGTGGCGGCGAGGACGTTGGCGCCGGCAAACGCGAAGACGACGGTAACCCCGACGACGCCGAACCGGGGCGCGGACTGCTGTAGCAGCGCCCACCAAGCTCGGCCGCAGCCAGGGAGCCTCCTCCTGCCCAGCAGGGCACCAGTAATGACCAGCACCACCGGTATCCAGACGATGACGCTGACGGCCTTGGGGACGTCCGCTCCGGTCCACTCCGATAGCGCAGCGGCAGCCATTCCTGAGGTGATGACCAGCGGGATGGCCACCACAAGGAAGAGGAACAGGGTGGCCCATCCGCGGCCGAATGCCACCCGGACAGGCTGCCGGTGGGCCGCATCCAGGGGGCTCATACCGCTTTTGCGGATCAGCAGCCAGGTGACGACGAGCCGGTGCAGGAAGCACCACAGACCGCCGACCAGCAGGGGCAGGACGAGAGAGTTGACGTCGAGCAGGGGCCCGACGGTGGCCGAACCGACGAGCACGAACATGGAGGCGCTGAAGGGGAAGGTGATCCCCATTCCGGCATTTCCGGCCACGAGGGTTGCGGCCGAAGCCCTATCGAGCCGGGATTTTTCCATCCAGGGGATCGTCACGGAGCCGACGGTCGCAGCGATGGCGGCCTGGTTGTGCACGACTCCGCCCAGCCCCGCGGAGGCCACGGTGGAGACCCAGGCGGGGCCCCCTTTCACGCCGCCGAGCAGGGAGTTGAGCAGGTCGATGAGCCGGTCCAGCACCCCGGTTTCGTCGAGCAGGTATCCCATAAAGACGAACGCTACGGTGGCATAGACAATTTCGTCAGTCGCAGCGGAGTAAAGGGAGGACCATCCCACCCGCGCTGCGGCGTCGCCCGTGAAGGGTAGCAGGATCAGGAATCCAAGGATCATGGCCTCCCCGACGCTGCGTTTGATCAAGGTGGTCCAGAGCAGGATGACAGCAAGATAGGCACCCAGAGCCCAGATGCCGATCATGCTGACGCTCCTGACAGGGTATGGCTGAGGTGATGGGAATTGATCATTGATTCCCGTAGAAGATTCTGCCCGAAGTCGGCGTCAGCGCAAGGCCTGTGACGTTTGCGCGCGATCCGCCGCCATCCGCCCCAACGCGGTCGCCGCGGCAGTCGTCATCTCACCCGGGACACCCAGTTCGGAGAGGTAGCCAGCGGTGTCCTGCATTTCTCTTGAGCGGCGCAGGGCGTGCTTGGCGGTTCCGGTGAGGAACCTGTCGATGACGGCTTGTCCGTCGCCGGCGAGTTGTCCGGCGATCTGCGCACGGATCCAGTCCTCCAGGCCGGCGGCCCGCCCGGCGGTGACGGCTTCGACAACCACGGACGCCAGGCCTTTCATGAGGACGCTGCGGAGGAGTTTGTGGGCCATGGCTACCCCCGGTTCCCCTGCCACTATTTGGACGTCGGCGCCTAGCGGGGCAAGCAGGGCCTCGACGGCCGGAGACCCGGGGCCGCTGACCATCAACGGGGTCTTCTCGCCCAGCGCGGCTACGGGCCCGAGGATGGCGACGTCGGCAAAAAACGCCTTGCTGGGCAGCTGTCCAAGTTCACGCATGACCTCCGGCGAGGAGGAGGTGAAGTCCGCGTAGCAGCTGCCTGCCGGGAGGACCGGCAGGCATTCCCGGGCGACGCTGCGCGCGGCAGCGGCCCCGGTGAGGACCAGGACAACCTCCGCGCCGGCGCTGGCCTCCGCAGCCGTCCCCGCCCGGCGGACGCCGTGGGGGGTTGTGGGGGCGACCGGATCGAAACCGGTCACCGTGTGGCCGTGGGCGACCAGCGCCGAAGCGTAGGTAGCTCCGGCTTCACCCAGACCAATAATGGTGCATGCAGTCATGAGATTTGCGTCTTTCTTTGCTTAGTGGCGGGATGCGACGATCGTGCGCCGGCGCTCGGTTTCGTCGGCGAAAACGGCCTCGGCAGCCTCCGCGACGGTCGCCGCCTGGTCCCGTGGAATGACGACAATGCCGTCTGAGTCGCCGATGATGATGTCGCCTGGCAGAACGGGCACTCCCCCGAAGGAGATGGGTGTTCCAATCCGGGAGGGGCCGTTTTTATACGGCCCCGCGGGGGTGGTGGCGCGCGCGAAGACAGGCATACCGATTTCGCCTAGGGCTTCTGCATCGCGAGCGGCGCCGTCGAGGGCGAATCCTGCCAGGCCGAGGTTGATGGCCCGTTCGCCGATGAGCTCGCCCAGCAGCGCCCGGGACTCGTCCCCGCCGCCGCTCACGATGATGACGTCTCCGGGGCGCGCAAGCTGGAGGGCCCGGTGGATGCCCAGGTTGTCGCCGGGGCGGGTCCAGACGGTGAAGGCGGGCCCCGCCAGGCGGGCGCCGGGCCAGATTGCCTGGATGGCTGAGTCGGCGACTCCGAGACGGTCCATAGCGTCGCCGATGTTGGCGGCGGGGAGTTTGGCGAGGCGCTCCAGCACGTCCCGGTCGGGACGGGGGAAATCGGCGTCTAGGTCTTCAAGGACGGGAGTTGTCATGTTGAATTCTTCCGTGAACGGCGGTTGGGAGAGGGCGGATCAGTCTTTTTTCTGGACCAGCGGGAGGACCTTCTTGAAGTCCTCTTCCTGCCCCGCCCAGAACTTCTCGTAATCGGCACCCGAGAGGTAGCTGGTCTGAAGGCCGAGGGCAGCCATCTTTTCCTTCACTGCGGGGTCTTCGATGGCCTTCTGCAAAGCAGCTTCAAGCTTCTTGGCCACGTCGTCCGGCAGTCCGGCAGGTGCCGAGTATCCGCGGACTGTACCGGCGACGAGGTCGTAACCGGATTCCTTGAACGTGGGAACGTCGGGCAGCGAAGGGGCGCGCTCCCCGGTCATGACGCCCAGGACGCGTGCTTTGCCCTGCTTGGTCAAGTCAGTCACGTCGCTGACGTTGGCGACCAGGACGTCGACGTGCTTGCCGAGGAAGGCGGTGGTGGCCTGGGACGCTCCTTCGGAGAAGTGCACCGGGGCAAACTCGGAACCGGTGGCTTCCTGGATTTGCGCCATTGCGAAGTGTTCGCCGGTCTGCAGGCCGGTGGTGCTGGCGGTCAGGGATTTGGGCTTGGCTTTTACCGCCTCGAGGAGCTCCTTCAGTGTCTTGTAGGGGCTGTCGGGCTGCACGGCGATGACCGTGGGGTCAATGACCTGACGGCCCAGCGGCTGGAAGCTGCTGCGTGAGTACTTGGCGCCGCGGCTGGGATCCAGCGGTGAAACCACGACGGACGGGGAACCGGTTGCCCCGATGGTGTATCCGTCCGGCTTGGCGCTGGTGAGCGCCGTGTAGCCGATCTGTCCGCCGGCGCCGGGCTTGTTAATCACCTCAACGTTGGTGCCGAGTTCCTTCTCCAGGATTGGCTGAACGAGGCGGGCTGCGGTGTCGACGGCTCCCCCGGAGCCGAAGGCGACGATCAGATCGATCGATTTGCCCTTCTTCGGGAAGTCACCGCCGGTGTTGTTGGCGGCGCCGGCATTGGCGCCGCAGCCGGTGAGTGCGATGAGGGCTGCTGCGGGTGATTTTCTTGGCTGACAAGGTTCTTCTCCTTTGAAGAGATGCGTGGGTTAGGGATAGGTGGGTAAGGGATGGGCGGGTCAGGGGGTGCGCGGACGAGGGACTTGCGGGGTTAGGCTTCGGGGTCCTCGGTGAGGGCCCTGGGTTTGCGGAATTTGAGCAGTGGGCTGCAGAGAATCAGCAGGCCCAGCCCGATCAGCACCGCGGAAATGGGGCGGTTGAGGAAGACGGTGAAGTCGCCTTGGGAGATTTCCAGGGACTCGCGCAGTGACCGTTCCATCAGAGGCCCCAGGACCAGGGTCAGGACCATCGGCGCCAGCGGGATGTCCAGGTTCCGCAGGGCCAGTCCCAGGAGGCCGAAGCCGATCATGACGAAGACGTCGAAGACGCTGAAGTTGATGGTGTAGGCGCCTATGACCATGAACAACAGGATCAGGGCGGTCAGGATGGGCGTGGGCACCCGCAGGATTGAGGTCCAGAGGCCCACCAGCGGGACGTTGAGCAGCAGCAGTAGGACGTTGCCGATGAAGAGGCTTGCGATGATGGCCCAGGCGATGTCGGAGTGCTCGGCAAAAAGGCTCGGCCCCGGAGTCAGGCCTTGTTGGAGGAATGCGCCCATCAGCACGGCGATCGTCGGGGATGCGGGGATACCCAGGGTGAAGAGCGGGATCAGCGCCGCGTTCGCGTGGGCGTTGTTGGCCGTTTCAGGCCCCGCCACGCCCTCCACCGCGCCCTTGCCCAGTTCCTTGCGGAAGCGCGAGAACTTTTTCTCGGCGGCATAGGACAGTAGGGACGACACCGATCCGGTCATGCCGGGGATCAGCCCGAGCCCGAAGCCGACGCCGGTGCCCCGGGCGATAGCCGGCGCGCTGCGGCGCCATTCCGTCCGGGTCGGGAGCAGCGAACGCATCCCCGGTGCGTGGACCAGGGGCGTCTCAGCGTCCTTGCGGTAGGAAAGGATTTCCGAGAGCCCGAAGACACCGACGATGACTGCTACGAAGCTCACGCCGTCCAGGAGCCGGTCCATCCCAAAGGTGAAGCGTGGTGCGCCGGCAACCGGGTCGATGCCGACCATGGAGATCAGCAGGCCCAGGGCACCCGAGATGATGGCCTTCACCATCGATTTACCGGCCAGGGCAACGAGCAGCGAAATTCCCACCACCATGAGGGCGAAGAACTCCGGCGGTCCCACCAGCAGACCCAGTTCGCCCAGGGGTTTGGCGGCGGCAACGAGGCCGAGGGTGGCGATGGTTCCGCCGACGAAGGAACCGACCGCTGCCAGGGTGAGCGCCGCGCCCGCCCTGCCGAGTTTTGTCATGGCATAGCCGTCGATGGTGGTGATGGCCGAGGATGCCTCACCGGGGGTGTTCAACAGGACGCTGGTGATGGTCCCGCCGTACTGGGTGCCGTAGAAAATGGCGCACAACATGATGATCGAGCCGGTGGGATCAAGGTTCAGGGTGAGCGGGATGAGCAGGGCCACGCCGGCGACCGGGCCGACGCCCGGCAGGACGCCGATGACGGTGCCCAGGAGGCAACCGAGGAAGGCGAAGATCAGATTTTGCCAGGTCATTGCGGCGGCGAACCCGCCGAGCAGTTCGTTCACGGTGTCCATGCCTAGAGTCCGATCAAGTTCAACGGAGCGAATGCCGAGACCGGGAGGGCGACGTTCAGGCCGTAGTTGAAGGCATAGAACGCGCCAACGCTTCCAGCGAGGGCAATGATCAGCGATGACACCCAGGTCCGGCGGCCGCGAAGCTTCAGGTGGTACAGCAGGAAAAGGAACATGCTCAGTTGAAAGCCCAGCAAGTCCATGACGGACGCCAGGACAACAAGGCTGGCCACCACCGCGATCACCACCCCGCGGTCGATCCCCTCGGCTTTCTCGCTCGGGCGCCGCAACTCCTGGACCAGCCAGAGCCCGGACATCGCCACCAGCACTCCCCCCATGGCGAACGGGAACAGCCCGGGGCCCGGTCCCAGAGACGTCCATAACCCGAGACCGACCGAACTGACCAGCACATAGGCGCCGACCAAGGTGAACGCGCCGATGCCCCCAAGGACCGAGGGCGCGACGCGCGTGGCGTGCCCGGGCCGCATCATCAGTGACTTCGTTGTCATCATTTCCTTCTTACGTGCAGTGAACTTTGATTTCATAGAATGAAATAACATTCCGTCTGGAGAAATAGTGACATGAGACACAGGGCCTGTCAAGGAACGTCGAGTTACATAGAATGAAAGGATGACGGTGACTTCGACACACTCAAGCGGTTCGGTCGAGGCCGGCGCGAAGTCCGCGAATATGCGGTCCCTGTCCAGGGCTATGGAGGTTTTCGCCGAACTCCAGCGCGCCGACAGGCCGCAGCGGCTCAGTGATCTGGCGAGGACCTGCGGCATGAGCCTGCCCACGACGTTGCGCATCCTGCGCGTGCTTCAGGACTTCGGCATGGTCGGCCAGACAGACAAGTCGTATCGGATCGGGCCCGCAGTCCTGCCCGCGGCCCGCAGCTACCTCGAAAATGATCCGCTGGTGGTCGCGGCCCGGCCCATCCTCCAGCAGGTCGCCGCGCAGACGGGGTTGACGGCGTCCCTTTACACGAGGCTCGGCTTTGAACGGATCCTGATTGCCCGCGTGGACGGCGAGGCGCCCCTGCGGTATGACCTCCCGCTGGGCAAACGGCTCCCCCTTACCGTCGGAGCGGCGGGCAAGATCCTGCTCGCCGCACTTTCGGAGGAAGAATTGCAGCAGGCTGTCGCCGCTGCCGTCGCTGCCGGTCACGAAACCCCCGATTTCACGGCCGGAGAGCTCCGTGCGCGGCTTCCGGACAGTGGGACCGACTACTCCTATTCGGCCGACGAGCGCGCCACCGGCGTTTTGTCCGTGGCCGTCGCGGTTCCCAACAGGGCCGGCAACCCGACCGAGTCCATTTCCCTTACCAGCCCCGTCGAGGCGGCCACCGAAGAACGCCTCAAATCCGGCGTTCCCGAACTCCGGCGCGCGGCCGCCCGTCTCTCGGAACTCCTGGAGGGGTCCGTCTACTAGGACCGGGTAAGTTAGGGACTGTGAAGATTGCTACCTGGAATGTGAACTCGCTCCGTGCCCGTGCCGACCGCGTTGAGGCCTGGCTCCAGCGCACCGACTGTGATGTCCTGGCCATCCAGGAAACCAAGTGCAAAGACGACAACTTCCCGTGGGAACTGTTCGAGCGGATGGGTTACGAGGTCGCGCACTTCGGCTTGAGCCAGTGGAACGGCGTGGCTATCGCCTCCCGGGTGGGGCTCGACGACGTCGAACGCACCTTCATGAACCAGCCGGTGTTCGGCAAGGGCGGCAAGGACGAGGTGCAGGAGGCCCGTGCGATCGGCGCCACCT
Organism: uncultured Arthrobacter sp.; assembly: GCF_964021775.1. GTDB lineage: Bacteria > Actinomycetota > Actinomycetes > Actinomycetales > Micrococcaceae > Arthrobacter. The sequence goes on along the minus strand of NZ_CAXHZI010000003.1, from coordinate 214,610 downwards.
GCGGCGGCATCCGGGTCTGGAGCCTCTATGTCCCCAACGGCCGGGCGCTCGATGATGAGCACATGCCCTACAAGCTCAGCTGGCTGGACACGCTCCGCGCCCACGCCGAGGGGTGGGTCCAGGCCGACCCGGAGGCCCAGATCGCGCTGATGGGTGATTGGAACATCGCCCCGCGGGACGAGGACGTGTGGGACATCGACTACTTCCGCGCCGAAGGGCTGACGCACGTCAGTAAACCGGAGCGCGAGGCGTTCCGTGCCTTCGAGGAGGCGGGATTCACCGACGTCGTCCGGCCGCACGCGCCCGGACCGGGCGTGTACACCTACTGGGACTACACCCAGCTGCGCTTCCCGAAAAAGGAGGGGATGCGGATCGACTTTGTCCTCGCCTCCCCCGCGCTGGCGGCCCGCGTGACCGGCGCCTCGATCGACCGCGAGGAGCGCAAGGGCAAGGGCGCCTCGGACCACGCCCCGGTCGTCGTGGAGCTGGCAGGCTGATGGACGCCCGCCAGGGAAGCGCCGGTCTGCGATGACAGGCAACCTCTACCACGGCCAGGCGGGGTTGCCGTTCTCCTCGACGCTGCGGGTCTACGAGCCGCTGGAGGCCTTCCCCGCCGAACAGCAGGAGGCCCTGCGGGCCGCAGGCGCCCGCTCGGAGTCCCGGGCCGCGGTGGAGAATGCCGAACTGCTGGCGTCCCTGGGCCGAATCACCCGCCCCGGCGGGGATCCCTTTCCCACCGGGCAAACCGACCTGGTCCGCGTGCTGGCCGTCAGCAGCTCCGCCGGCAGACCCGCCGGTAGGCCCGCCGGCCCCGCCGACGGCGACGGTGCAGTCGGCGACGGAGCAGACAGTGCAGCCGCCAAGGAGGTCCTGCCGGCCAGGCTGCTGTACTGCCCGAGCCAGCTGGTGCTGCGCGCCGGGCTGGCCGCCAACGCCCTGATGGAGGGGATCCACGGCCCGCTCGCCCAGCTGCTGATCCCGGAAGAACAGCGGGACCGGCACCAGGAACGCATCGACGAGGTGAAGGCGCGCGAGGGGACCGGCCGGGTCCACACCCGGGCCTCGACCTGGGGGATTCCGTTCAGCTGGTTCTGCCTTTTCCAGGAATCAGACCCCACGGACGTGGTGGAGTCTGGCGGCCGGATCATCACGGTGCGCATCCGGGCCACGATCGGCACCGCGCTGGAACGGGTCCGGCACGCCGTGGCCCACCTGGCCCTCGCGGCCCCCGAGCTGGACATGCTCGAGGACCTCACCCAGCTCACCGAGTGGCTGGAGCTCTTTCACGCGGATTCAGTCGTGGAGCTCGATTACGGCGCCGTGGCGGACAAGGTCTACCCGGACGATTCCCCGCTGGACGTGAGGCTGGGCATCGAGTGCCTTGCCGAGGGCGACATGACCGGGGCGGCCGCCGCGTACCGGCGGCTCGCCTCCCGCTGGATCCCGATCCGGCAGCTGGCGCGCGCCTCCTGAAGCCCGCCCCGCCGGAGGTATGCCTGCCGGGGCATATCTCCGCGAGGTTCCGGGTTCGGTTTTTTCGCCGGACCGCTTAGCCGGGGGCCGGGGCGAGCGGCTGCGCGAGCCGCGGCGCCGCCGTCGTGTCCCGCACGATCAGCCGGTGCGGGGCCACCGTGGAGCGTACCGCCCCCGCGATCCCGTCGAGTTCATCCAGCAGCATCTTGGTGCCAAGCTCGGCCTGTTCGTCGGGGCGCTGGCCGACCGTGGTGAGGCCCATCGAGGCGGAGAATTCGTGGTCGTCGATCCCTACGACGGACAGATCCTCCGGAATCCGGACGCCGGCCCGGCGGGCCTCGAAGATCACCCCCATCGCCATCTCGTCCGAGGCGCAGAAGATTGCAGTGGGTTTCGGTCCGGGACGGTCCCACAGCCGCTGGAACGCGGCCTGGCCGCTGCGGACGGTGAAGTCCCCCCACTCGTCCCACTCCGGCCGGACATCCAGCGCCGCCTGGGTCATGACATCCTGGAACGCCTTGATCCGCACCCGCGGGACGTCGAAGTTCAGGTCTGTTTCGTCGTCGCCGTGCAGCAACGCGATGTCCCGGTGGCCCAGTCCAATCAGGTGGCGCACCGCGGTGGAGGCCGCCTCGTAATCGTCGATCCCGATGTAGGCGCAGCCTTCGACGTGGCCGCCCACGACGACCAGCGGGATGTCGATCTTCTGCAGGTGCTCCAGTTCCTCCCGGCTCAGGGCCATGCAGAGGACCAGGAGGGCGTCGATTTGCTTGTAGACCATGGTCTTGCTGAACAGCCGCTCGCGGTGGCTGCCGTGCCCGCCCAGGTTGAACAGCGAGAGGTTGTACTGGCGGCCGTGCAGTTCGCGGTCCGCGCCCTCGATGGCCTTTGAGAAGAACCAGCGGCTCACGAAGGGTGCCAGTACCCCAATGGTCCGGGTGCGCCCGGTGGCCAGGCCCGAGGCCGAGGAGGAGGCCACGTAGCCGAGGGCCTCCGCAATTTCGAGGATCTTCTGGCGCGTGGCGGGCGAAACCCTGGGCAGGCCGCGGACGGCCCGGGAGACCGTGGCGGTGGAGACGCCCGCGGCGGCCGCCACATCCTCAATGCTGACGCCGGAATGGCCGCCGCGTTGCGCCCTGTCAGTTGTCCTTGCCACCGTGCCCCCTTGTCGGCTATCCGCAAATCGCGTCTAGCGTGCCGCCCCCACGGCCGATCCCTTCCAGTATCCGGCCCGCCCCCGGCGGGCGCCTCAGCGCCGTCGGGCGGCCGTCCGGCCGGGCAAACGCCGCCGCAGCCGGATCATTCCGTACAGTGCGAGCAGCGTGGCGAGCAGCCCGAGTGCCCAGCCGAGGGCCGGCTGGGCGGTCACCTCCATCCAGACGGTGACCGCCAGCAGGACCAGCGCCCAGAAGCCCAGGAACCCGATGATGATGTCGAAGTCCTCGCCCGAGCGCACCCTGCGGTGCGTGGGGTGGATCTCGCCCTGGTTCTGGCCGCGTGCCATCAGGAACCCGCCATCATGAAACCGTCACTTGACGGCGCCGGCCGTCAGGCCGGCGACGATCTTGCGCTGGAACACCAGCACCAGGATCACCAGCGGGATGGTCACGATGGTTCCAGCCGCCATGATCGCCGTGTACGGGATCTGGTTGGGCTGTGCGCCGGCGAAGCTCGCGATGGCGACGGTGACCGGCTGGGTCGCGTCGGACGAGAGCTGGCTGGCGATGAGGAACTCATTCCATGACGAGATGAACGCCAGGATGGCCGTGGTGAAGATGGCAGGGGCCGCGAGCGGCATGATCACCTTCCGGAAGGCCTGGCCCTGCGTGCAGCCGTCCACGCGCGCCGATTCCTCGAGCTCCCACGGCATTTCGCGGAAGAACGACGTCATCGTGTAGACGGTCAGCGGCAGCACGAAGGAGATGTTCGGGATGATCAGGGCCTGGTACGTGCCCATCCAGCCGATGTTGGTGAACAGCTGGAACAGCGGGGTGATGAGGGCGACGCCGGGGAACATCGAGGCCCCCAGGATGAAGCCCAGCACCAGGAACTTGAACCGGAAGTTCAACCGGGCCAGGGCGTACGCGGCGAACACACCGATCAGTAGCGAGACCACGGTCACCACCACGCCGATGAACACGCTGTTGAGCAGCGCCTGGCCAAAGCGGTTTCCGAAGGAGGTGTCGAACGCCGTGTTGAAGTTGTCCAGCGTGACGTGCGTCGGCAGGATCGAGGTGTCGTAGGTGAACCCGACATCGCGGAAGGCGGTCACCACCATCCAGTAGGCGGGGGCGAGGCACCAGATGAGGATCACCAGGGCACTGATGTACGTGCGGCCCTGGGCCCACTTTTCCCGGTTCTGGGCGACCTTGCGCCCCCGGTCTTGCTGCGCGCGCAGCTCGGTCGCGGCGGTGGTCATTTCTTCCCCTTACTAGCGCCGGTCTGCTGCTCCACCACATTCGCGCCAAGGAAGCGCACGAAGATGAAGGCGACAAGGAAAATGATGATGAACGTGATGGTCGATAGCGCCGCCGCCGCGTTGAAGCCCTGCCTGATCTGGTTGATCACCAGGATGGACAGCGTGGTGGTGTTGTTCGCCCCGCCGGTCAGGATGTACGGCAGGTCGAACATGCGCAGCGCGTCGAGGGTGCGGAAGAGGATGGCCACCATCAGCGCCGGCTTCACCAGCGGCAGGGTGATCATCCGGAACCGCTGCCAGGCCGTGGCGCCGTCGACCTTGGCCGCCTCGTACACCTCCGCGGGAATCATCTGCAGGCCGGCCAGGATCAGCAGCGCCATGAACGGCGTGGTCTTCCAGACGTCGGCGATGATGACCGCCCATTTGGCCGGCCATTCGCTGCCGGTCCACAGGATGGTGGTGTTGAAGAGCTTGTTGGCAATGCCCTCAAAGGCGAAGATGAACAGCCACAGCTTGGCGGTGACGGCGGTGGGGATGGCCCACGGCACCAGCACGGCGGCGCGGACCAGGCTGCGGCCCTTGAACGTGCGGGCCATGATCATGGCCATCCAGAAGCCGAGCACTGTCTCCAGTGCCACGGTCACGACGGTAAAGAAGAAGGTTGTGGCCGTCGCGGACCAGAACTGGGATCCGAGGGTACCCGGCGGGCAGGCCACCGTGCCGCCGGCGGGTGCGCTGCACTGCTGGGCGAGCCAGTTGACGTAGTTCGAGAACCCGGCCGGGCCGCCCTCGGTGAAGAGGCCGGTGGCCGGATCCAGGCCGGCGTCGGCCTGGAAGGACATCACGATGGCGCTGATGATCGGGTAAACGATGACGACGGCCAGCGCGATGATGGTGGGGGCCAACAGCCATGACGCCCACTTGCCCTGGCTGGCGATGATGTTGTCTTCCCCCACCCCCTTGGGTGCGTGGTGGAGCTCGGTCCCGCCCGACGCCGGCTTCTTAACCGGCGTCGGGCCCAATTCAGTTGCCATGATGGACTACTTTGACTGGGTTTCGATGGACTTCTGCATGTCCGACAGCGCCTGGTCCACCGGCTTTTCACCCTTGATGGCGGGGTAGGCGTTGTCCTGGATGGCCTTGGTGACGGCCGGGTAGAACGGCGTCACAGGACGCGGGACGGCGTTCTCGATCGAGGTCTTCAGCACCGGCAGGTACGGCAGCTTGGCGACCAGTTCCTTGTCGTCGTAGAGATTGGTCAGCACCGGAGCGAGGGAACCCTGCGTGGCGAAGAACTTCTGCGTTTCTTCCGTGGTGAGGAACTTCAGGAAGTCCAGGGCGGTGGCCTTGTTCTTGGAGTAGACGCTCATGCCGGCACTGTGGCCACCCAGCGAGGATGCGCCGGGACCGTCCTTGCCCGGAAGTGCCGTCATGCCCAGCACGTTCTTGACCTTGGAGGATCCTTCGGTGGTGGCCAGGTTGTACACGTAGGGCCAGTTGCGCAGGAACAGGAGCTTGCCGTCCTGGAACGCCTGCCGGGATTCCTCTTCCTTGAAGGTGATGGCCTCCTTGGGGATGTTGCCGTCCGCGTAGGCCTTGGCGAGGTTGGAGAGGCCGGTCTTGGCTTCTTCCGTGTTCAGGCTCGGCTTGCCGTCCTTGTCCAGCACGGAACCGCCGAAGGAGTTGATCGCCTCGGAGGCGTTGACCGTAAGTCCCTCATACTTGGAGAACTGGCCGGCGTAGCATCCCATGTTCTTGGACTTCGCGATCGAGCACATGCCCATCATCTCGTCCCAGGTCTTGGGCGCCGTGGGAACCAGGTCCTTGCGGTAGTACAGGATGCCGCCGTCGGAAGACTCCGGGGCCGCATACAGGGTGCCCTTGTAGGACGCCGCCTCGACGGTCGGCTTCAGCATCCCGGAGGTGTCCAGCGCCATCTTGTCCTTAAGCGGCTGGAGCCAACCCTTCGCCGCGAACTCGGCGGTCCACACGACGTCGACGCTGACCACGTCGTAGTTGGCGTTCTTGGACTGGAAGTTCTGTACCAGATCATCGTGCTGCTGGTCGGCCTGGTCGGTCTGCTCTTTGAACGTGACCTTTTCGTCCGGGTGCGCGGCGTTCCACTTGGCGATCAGCGGCCGGACCACGTTGCTGTTGTCCTTGCCCTGTACGTAGGTGATGGGGCCGCGGCCGTCCAGGTTAGCTGCCGCATCGCCGCCGCCGGCCGAGCCGCCGCCACCGCCCGTGCTGCCGCCGCCTCCACAGGCTGTGAGGGAGAGGGCCAGGACACCGGCCGCGGCCGCAGGAAGTAGGTACTTACGGTTTTTCATACAGGTGCTCCTCGCTGAGTACCGGCGTGGACCGGTGGTGCAGTTGGTGTGGTGCCAATCACAGTAGCGAGCAAGTGGTGAGGAATGCAAGCGTTTACATTAAACCTTTACGTAACGGAGACCGCCTGCGGTGGTGGACTTCGCCGCGCAGCCCACTGCCCTGCGGGGGCGGAAACCCTTGGGACCCACGGTTCGGGTGGGGCGGAAGTTTCCAAAACCTCACCGGGCACAGCACGGACCGACCGCCCCGCAGGTTGCAGAGGACCGCGTGGGAATGCGTCGGACCATGACGCCCCGCGTCAGCGGACGCGTTCAGCCCGGCCGAACCGGGACCGCGCCCCGGAGCCGATGTGGATCAGCACCGGCGTGCGTTTGCCGACGACGGCGTCCAGAGCCTCTACCAGGCCCGAGACTTCTGCCGCGAGGGTATGCGGGGCAACCCCTTGGCGCGGCTGCACCCGGATCCGCAGGGCCGGCTCGCCCTTGAATTCGTAGGTTGCCACCGTGGCGCCGGCCAAGTCCGGCCGGTCGGCCAGCGCCGCCCGGAGTGCCTGCTCGGCCACGCCGCCGCCGATCCGGACATAGCCTGGCACTTCACCGGCGTCGTCTTCGGCGACAAGCAGGTTCGCCCGGCCTTTGCCCTGCTGCGCCAGCCACGCCACCATCAGCGCGATGACGAGCAGTAGCAGCAACGCCATGACAATCCACAGCCAGCTCATCGTTTGACCGGGGAAGCGGGTGCGGTCGAAGAGACCGCGAACGCCGCCCCAGATGATTGCGGACCACCCCTGCCACCAGCGGCCCACGGCCGGCACGGTGGCCAGCAGGACCAGCAGGCCCCCGATCACCAGGAGCTTGACGCCGAGGATGCCGATCAGGAGCCGGTTAAGGATCCGGGGGGTGCCGTTCATGCGCCGATCACCCCCGAGGAGGCCAGGTTGACCCGGACCTCGGGCATCGGTGAGAGCGCCATCTCCCGGAGTTCGGCCTGGACAGCGGCCTGGACGTCCGCGGCGCGGAGCGGCACGCCGGAGGTTGGCCGGACGTTGACCAGCACCTGCCGCCGGGAGACCACTACCATCACCTGCTCCTGCGTCACGTTGGCGGCGAGCCGCGCCCGCCGCGCCAGGGCCGAGGCGATGACCTCGTCATCGACCACGACGCCGGCACGGGGGTCTGCGAGGACGTGCCGGGCCCGTCGCCCGGGAAGCACGGCGTTAAGGAAGAAGAACAGCCCGGCCGCGAACAGCACCGCGCCGATGACACCGAGCAGCAGCGGGGGAATCCCGCCGGGGAGGGCCGTGACCCGCTCCGCGGCGGTCTGCGGGTCAATCAGCCACGGCGGCTGTCCCACGGCCCGCACCGCCGTTTCCAGCAGGGCGTAGCCGCACAATCCGATGACCAGGAGGGCTGCGATGACGGCGGCGGCCGCCCGGGACGAAGTGGTCTCGCGGGCCAGGACTTTTTGCATCCCGGGCGCGCCGGAGCCTGCAGCGGATCCGGCAGGCAGGGCCCCGGCGTCCTCGGGTACGGGCATAGCGGGCCCGGTACCGGCGTCGCTGTAGTGGCGTTCGGCGGCCTCGCTCACCGGACCCGGCCTCCCTCGGTGACGCTGGCCCCGCTGATGCGGATGTCCACCCGGCTCAATTGCGCACCGCTGAGCTCCGTGACGCGGCGCAGGATCTCCGCTTTCGCGGCCACCGCACGGTCCCAGATAGAGCCGCCGAAGGCGGTGACCCGCGCCGGGTCCTTGAGCACCGCCGTGAGCGACGGGACGGCGATGGGGGCGACGAGCGAGAGCGCCAGGAGCCCGTCGTCGTCGGCCCAGTCGGCCCGGACGTCCTGCGGCGGCACACCGAGCGCCTCCGCAGCAGCGGCGCGCGCCACGCTGGTGAGGGCCTGGGTGCTGATCCGGTTGTGTCCGGCCAGGAGCCGTCCGGCGGCGGCACTCATGAGGAGGAACGCCGGCCCGTGAGGGCGTCGATGACGCTGCGCAGGTCCAGTTTCCCTTCCGCCGCGCGGCCCAGCAGGGCTCCGAGGGCCATAAAGAGCAGGGAACCCAGGAAGCCCCAGACGCCGAACGCGAAGGACATGAACGCCAGGAAGGCGCCGGCCGCTATGCCGACTACGGTCAGGTTCACTGCAGGGCCTCCCTCACGGGCCGTACCTCGCCGGAGGCCGCGGGCTTGGGCGGGCCGGGGACGAAGACGTCATGGATTTCAATGTTTACTTCGATGACCTGGAGCCCGACGAGCTCCTCCACGGCGGCGTAGACGGCGGCGCGGATCTGGTCCGCCAGGGGGTGCAGCGGGGTGCCGTAGAGCGCCACGAGGTCGATGTCCACGGCCACCTGGGTCTCGCCGACTTCGGCGCGTACCCCGGCTGCGTGATCCGAACTGCCCACCGCGTCGCGGATGGCGCCCAGGGCGCGGGACGGCCCGGTGCCGAGGGAATACACGCCGGGGACTGCGCGGGCGGCGATCCCGGCCACCTTGGCGACGGCGGCTTCGGAAATCACGGTGCGGCCGGTCGCGGCGCGGGCCGCACCCGGCAGCCCGGCGTCGGACAGGCCGGCCTCCGGAACCGCGGACTGAGGATTCTGGTATTCCATGTGGCACTCCCCCTTCTCTTTGTCACCACCCTAGTACCTGCCAGCGATATGGTGGCCGGTTGGCCCGGCAGGCCACCCGGATCCCCTGCCAGGACCTGCGACAGACGGAGCCGCGGGATATGGTCAGCCGCCCACAGCCGCTGTTGGACCGGGGAACGCACCTCCAACGCATCGCCGTTGCCCATGACGATCAAGTTGGTCAGTGGATGGGGGCCAGCCGCCTGTAGCTGAAGGACTTGAGCGTCAGCGACCCCTCTGCCGTGACGGCATTGACGGTCGGCGCCCCCGCGGCGGGGAAAACGAGTGACGTCAAAGTCTTTTCCCCGCCGTTGATGAAAACCTCCACTGAGGAATAGTCGACGAATATTGTCAGCTCGACTTTCCCTTCACGCGGTGGGCTGACGGTACGTCGCGGTGCCCGATAACTCGGCTGGAGTCCGGCCTCGCCGGCGGCGGCAGCACCAGCAGCGCGGGAAATGAATGCAGATTCACTCGCGAAGTCGTATCCGACCGTTGCGAACGTTCCTTTACCGCTTCCAAGCTCGATCCTCGCCTCGGATCCGTCGTCGCCACCCTTGCGTTCAAGCGTCATATCCAGCCGGTAGGCCCCGCCCTCCGGAGCCGGTAGCTGCCCGGTGCCATCCTGCGTCATTCGACGTTCCCCAACCGTTGCCACCGGTCCTTCAATCGACGTCATGGCAGCGGTGGGGCTGGAGACCAGGGTCGGCTTGCCTGCGATTGTTTTTAGCCTGATGTCGCGCACCATGGAGTCGGCACCGCCGTGCCAGTCCTCGGTGGGAAGCTGCCGTGCGTACGTCCAGTTGTTCATCCACCCGATGGCGTGCCGGGAGGACATCCGCTGGCTTTCGGTGAGCCGGGGATCGTCCCACGTCACGGCGGCGTAAAAGTCGGAGCCGGCATCGAGCCACTGGTGCGCCGCGTCGGTGGCGGTGAAGCGGGTTCCGTCCCATGAGCCAGTCCAGTAGGCGACGCCCGTGGTGAATCCCTCTTCGCTCCCGTTGGCGCTGGCGGCCAGGACCCAGGTCCGCTTGGACGGGTCCCCGTCGAGATCGAGCTGGAAGAGTTCCGGGCATTCCAGGGTGCCCAGACCCGTGCGTTCGATGCCCGAAGAGTAGTGCCAGTCCAAGAGGTCAGTCGAGGTGTACACGCCGATCTTCTCGCCTTCAGCCAGGGCCATCACCCATTGGCCGTGGGCTTCATCGCGGATGATCTTGGGATCCCGCCAGTCCGGTTCGCCGGGGTTCTCCATGATGGGGTGCTTCTTATAGGCGGTAAACGAGTATCCGTTGTCGGTGGAATAGAACAGGGATTGCCGTTGGACGCCCTGGTCCTGTTGCGTCATGACCGCGATAACGGCCCCCCTGCCGAAGCCGGCCGAGTTGTCATGGTCCACCACGGCGCTTCCGGTCTCGATGTCGCCCAGCCCGTTTTTGTACTTGGCGATCGCCACCCCTTCGTCTTTCCAGTGCACCAGGTCCGTGCTTGTCAGGTGGTACCACTCGGTGCCGTTTTCCGTGGGATACCCGGCGTTGTAGAGGTAGTAGTAGTGCCACAGCCCATCCACCAGGATCGGACGCTGCGGATCATTCATCCAATTCTTTCCGGGCGTGATGTGATAGCTGGGCCGGAATCGGGACGCCCCCTCCGGCCGGTCAAACGCCGAAGCCGGGAGCGACGACGCCTGCCGCGGCACGCCCAGATCCGAAACCATGGACGCCACGGCTTCGGAAGATATACACCCCGGACGGACGACTTCACCTGTCCCTGCCCGGACGACCCGGTCTTCCATACTGGACCGGACCTCGACGTCGTCTCCACTCCGCGCGGCTGCCACCCACCCGCTGGGGCATTCGATGCTCCGCAGATCCGCCACACCTTCGGCCCGGAGCGGATGCGTCAGCTTCTCGAGGGTGCGATCCCCGCCGCTGAGCCAGTAGGAGCCGTATCGGCCGTGCGATGCCATGGCTTCGTCCTGGGCGGCGGCGATGCCCCCGAGTGCCTGCTCGACCTGGCCGGCAGCTGCCGGACGGGGACTCGCCGTCGACGGGACCAGCGCCACCGCGACCAGAACCGCCGCGGCCGCTGCAGCCACAACAATCCAGATCGTGCGGAGGTTCAGGGTTCCGGGCGGGAAACGTTCTGCGATACGCAGCTGCCTCAATTTCTTTGGCACCAGCGGGCGTACGAGGTCTCTCACAATTTCAACGTTCCTGGTTCTGGTGGGGAGACGACGCCGTTCTCTGACGCCCTCGGAGATACAGGATGGAGGCGCCCGGATTCCGGGCGCCTCCATCCCTGTTACTGCCTCATTGATGAACTACTTGTAGAGGCCTTCGCCGCCAACCTTGACGTTGGTGGGCAGGTAGCCGAACGGCCCCAGGCCGTTCTTGCCGAAGGTGCGGTCAACCTGGGAGACACCGTCACGGAAGTTGATCTTCACGGTGGGCGAGAGGGAGCCGCCGCGGACGCCGTTCACGTTGTCGATGAAGGACTGCACCAGGCCGCCGGGCTGCACGTAGTGCGAGTAGGCCTGGAACTGGCGGCCGTTCTGGTTCGGGGTGGGCGCCTCGGGGGACTCGGACGGAAGGTTCAAGTCCGTGGGCGAGCCCAGGGCCAGGCCGCTGTTGTTCATCGGCTGGTAGTCCGAACGGACGCCGTTGCCCACGAAGCCGTAGACGCCGTCGGGACCGCGCATGCCGGCCGCGTAGGTGAACTGGTGGCTAATGGTGAACAGGTAGTACTTGTTCTTGCCGCCTTCATTCTGAATGAAGATCTGCGGACGCTCGGTCTGGTCGTTGACGCAGTTGGCCGAGAGGATCGGCGGCAGGAAGGACCACTTGGTCAGGTCCTTGTTGTCCGCAACTGCCAACCCCACGTTGGCGGTCTGGTAATAGGCGCCGCTGCTGTTGACCTCGTTGACGCTTTCCGCGTTCGGGTCGCCGGCCTTGTAGCCGAGGTCCTCGGCCTTGCATTCGTACTGTCCACGCGTTCCGCCGGTGTTGCCTTCGAACACCATGAAGGTCTTGCCCGGGTGGGCCGGGTCAGCGAACGTGTAGGGGTCGCGGAAGGCGAAGCCGGGGTTCTGGGCCTTGTTCTGGTACATCTTGCCGTCCGGCTCAAGCAGCTTGGTGTGCTTGAAGCCGTCGAAGGTCACGCCGTTCTTGTCGGCGTGGATCTTGCCCAGCGCCTTGGCGATGGCCGCGTCCGGGGCGATGCCGCCGCCGCCTGCGTTGCGCTGGGCAACGTCGTAAAACGTGGTGGCCGTGTAAAAGACGTTGACCTGGTTGCCCTGCATCAGGCGGGTGGAGCCGGACCATTCAGTGTTGCCGATCGAGGCGCCGTCAGCGAAGACATGGCCCCCGTAGTTCCACTTGTCCTTGGCCGGATCGGCGTTGGTCTTGCGGAAGAAGTAGCCAATCCGGGCGTTCCAGTGGCGCTGGTCGAAGCCGTAGCCTGCGTGGCGGTCGGCAACGAGGGAGAAGATGACGTCCCACCCCTTGTAGCTGATCTGGTTGGCGTTCTCGTCCGTCAGGGACCAAGTGTCCCAGACCCAGACGTCATCGTTCATCGCGGGGAAATTCTCAGGAATTTCCGGCATGGTGACATCCGGACTCATCGAGTTCTGGCCGGGCGTCACTGTGGAGTCGCTCTGCGCCATGATCTGCTTGGCATCGGCGCGGGTCCACTTGGAGGTGAAGTCCGCCGCCGGATCGTAGGGCGTCTGGCTGTGATCGGTGGGCAGCGGGAAACCGGGGGCGGGCGCCGGCATCTGCTGGGCGGCGGGCGGGTCCGAGGGTTCGTTGGCCTGGGCCGACGGAACGGCCAAAAACGCTGAGGCCACGAGGGCGGCTGCCAGCGCCGCGGCGGCAGGGCGCCACCTCAGCATCATGGGTGTATTGGGGTGCTTGTGCATTCTTGCTTCTCTCGCGGAGTTAAGACCAGTCGTGGATGACGGGCGTGTGCCCTCAATCCCCGAACTCCGACGGTCCCGACGACACCGCAGGCGTCATCGAGGACGCCATCGTGTCGAGGGGCGGGGCTTGGGTAGGGCCCCGGCTGGCGATTCGGAAAAGGATCTTTTCCTGTGCCGGTTTCTACGCTATGTAGGCCGAAGCCTGCTTATCAAACCGTGATTCGAGGTCCGAAGAACCGTGGTTTGCTCCACCCATGCAAGCGCTTGCATTGTCCAACCCGCGCGCGTGGCACAGGAGAATAGGTGCGTCAAATACCGCCCCACAAATCAGATTTAGTGTGAAATGTCACCCGGCGGAGGCCAAGGAAGCCAGTCCTTCGGTGCCCGTCGGCAAGCAGTCGGCGGGCATTCCGGGGCCGTCCAAACCTCAGGCGCCACTCGTTCCATGGCCTACTTGCAGTTGGCCGCAATCCAACCGATCACGGGAGCCATGGCGTCCTGGAACTTGCCGCTGGAGTAGACGGTCTGGTCACTCAGGCCGGCGACGGCGACCTGGTTGAGTTTGGCGAAGTCGGCCTTGAGGCTGTCCGGAACCCGCTCTGCCGTTCGGCTGAGTTCGGCCTTGAGCTGCTCAAGTTCGGCGGTTTTGCCCTGCGCCGCCGACAGCGGGAACAGCGAGGCGCCCGTGGCCTGCTCCGAGATCGTCCTGCACGCCTCCGCCGCCGTCGGGAAGTCGCCATACGGGCCGGACGTCCTGGTGGGGCTGGCCGTCGCGGAGGCGGTGGCGGACGCTGCCGGGGACGACGACGACGGCGGGGCCGCGGCTTCCGGCGCGGCGCAGCCGGTCAGGGCCGCGGCGGCGAGGAGCGCGGTGACGGTCAACGGGCGGCGGGTCTTGTGCATAATGCTGTTCAAAATCACTCTTCTTGGTCGGGCTTGCGCCGCGGACCTGTCAGGGACGGTTCGCGGCAATGGCGTTCTTCCCCAGCGTGCGAGTCTAGCCGGGCCCGTCGCCGGGTCCGCAACCGCGCGCGACGTCGTCGAACTCCCATCGATTGCTCCCTAACCGCCGTTTTGAGGCCTCAAAAGGGCGGCTACCCAGCAGTCGATGGGATTCGGGGCACTCGATAGGGTTAAAGAAGAAAAGCACCAGTTCCGAAGAACTGATGCTTCCCAGTGGTGGCTCCGACCGGCGTCGATCCGGTGACCTTTCGATTTTCAGTCGAACGCTCTACCAACTGAGCTACAGAGCCTAGGTGACGTGTCACCATGACGGCCGGAATTTCTTCTGGCAATCAGAGCGACCCTGACGGGACTTGAACCCGCGACCTCCGCCGTGACAGGGCGGCGCGCTAACCAACTGCGCTACAGGGCCTTGCTTTTACTGCTTGTTTACTGCTGTTTCTTGCTGTCTGCAGTATCGCTACCGCAATTTTTCAAGGCCTTTAGCCTACCAGACTTTTTCATCCGGCTTGACCAGTTCCTTGCGTACCCCCAACGGGATTCGAACCCGTGCCGCCGCCGTGAAAGGGCGGTGTCCTAGGCCGCTAGACGATGGGGGCCAGGACGCCATCCGGAAAAACCACTGAACCAAGGGCAAAATTTAAGGGCCGAAGCCTTCGTTTTTGTTCCCTTCGGGTTCCTCCGAACTGGACCTATAAAACTATAGGGCCAACTCCCGGAATCTCCAAAATCCGCTCCACCAAACGGGAATAAGCTCTGGACAGGGCCCGTAGGGCTGTGCGGATGATGGACGGATGGACGCCCTTGCTGCCCTCAATGAGATCGCTTTCTGGCTGGAACGCGAACGCGCCACCACCTACAAGGTGCAGGCCTTCCGCAAGGCGGCCGGACTGATTGGCGGATTCTCCCCCGAGGAACTGGCGGCACTACGGGCGAATGGCCGGCTGAAGCGGATGAAGGGGATCGGCGACCGGACCTTCGAGGTGATCGCCCAAGCGGTCGACGGCGGCGTTCCCGACTACCTTGCGGCCCTGCGCGAACGAGGCGCCGAACCTCTCGCCACCGGCGGGCAGGAGTTGCTGGCAAGCCTCCGCGGCGACCTGCACACGCACAGCGACTGGTCCGACGGCGGTTCGCCGATCGAGGCCATGCTGGACGCGGCCCGGACGCTGGGCCGTGAGTACCTGGCCCTGACCGACCACTCCCCCACGCTCAGGATCGCGAACGGCCTGAGCGCCGAGCGCCTCACCGAACAGCTGGAGGTGATCGCCGGGATCGGCGCCGGGACCGGATCGGCAGGAAACGGCACAGACCACCCCCAGGTCCGGCTGCTCTCCGGCATCGAAGTCGACATTCTGGAGGACGGGACGCTGGACCAGGCTCCGGAACTGCTGGACCGCCTCGACATCGTGGTGGCCAGCGTGCACTCGAAGCTCCGCTCCGACCGCCGGACCATGACCAGGCGAATGCTGGCCGGCATCGAGGACCCGCACACCCGGGTGCTGGGCCATTGCACCGGCCGACTCCTGAACGGCTCCCGCGGGACGCGGCCGCCGTCGGAGTTTGACGCGAAACGGGTGTTCGCGGCGTGCGCGGAAGGCGGCGTCGCCGTCGAGATCAACGCCCGCCCGGAACGCCAGGACCCGCCGGACGAACTGATCCAAATGGCCCTCGACGCCGGGTGCCTGTTCAGCATCGACAGCGACGCGCACGCGCCTGGCCAGCTGGATTTCCTGCAATACGGTGCGGAACGGGCCGCCCGGAACGGCGTTCCTGCGGAGCGGATCATCACCACCTGGCCGGTGGACCGGCTCCTCGAGTGGTCCCGACGCGGCACGTAGCGACTGCCGGCACGGCACTCAGGCGAGCAGCAACACGGCGAGGGTGACCATCACGACGGCGATTCCGGCGTCGAGCACCCGCCAGGCCGCCCGGCGCCGGAACACCGGCGACAGGAACCGCGCCCCCGCACCGAGGGCAGTGAACCATGCGATACTCCCAAGTCCGGCCCCGGCGGCGAACCACCAGCGGCCGGTCTCGCCCTGGGCGGCCGCGAGTGAGCCGAGCAGCAGGACGGTGTCCAGGTAGACGTGCGGGTTCAGCCAAGTGAAGGCCAGGCAGGTGGCCAGCACGGCCGCCCTGCTTCCCGGGGGCTTGTCCCCGGGCAGGTCCAGCTGTTCCCCGCGGACCGCGCGCCGGGCCGCAAGCGCCCCGTAGACCAGCAGGAAGGCGGCCCCCGCCCATCTGATCACCACCAGGGCGGCGGGCGCCTGGTCCAACAGCACGCCGATGCCCGCGACGCCCAGCAGGATCAGCACCAGATCCGAGACTGCGCAGACGGCCACCACCATGGCCACATGCGAGCGCTGGATACCCTGGCGAAGTACGAACGCATTCTGGGCACCGATGGCAACAATGAGGGACAGGCCGGCGGAGAGGCCGGCAAACACGGGGAGGATCACCCTTCGACGGTAAGCGCCGAATAGATATGAAGACAGCTAATCTTTCTGTTCCTGCATAAGATGAGCTAATGATCGACATTTCCCCGGAGCAGGCACGGACACTGGCGGCGATCGTCGCTCACGGAAGTTTTGATGCCGCCGCCGCCCACTTATCCGTGACGCCCTCGGCCATCAGCCAGCGGATCCGCGCCCTCGAGACGGCCGTCGGCCGCCCGGTGCTGACCCGGGCGCGGCCGGCGGAACTCACGGATTCCGGCCAGGCCGTGGTGCGCTTCGCCCGGCAGCTGGAGCTGCTCTCCGCGGACCTCACCGGGGAGCTGCAGCCGGAGGAACCCCAAGGGCGGACTCGACTGACGCTGGTGATCAACAGTGATTCCCTGCACACCTGGGCGCTGGCCGGCCTGGCCGCGGTGGCGGGAAGGGTCCAGCTCGAAATCCTCCGCGAGGACCAGGATTATTCGCTGGAGCTCCTGCGCAGCGGCGCCGCGGCCGCCGCCATCACCACCACGGCCAAGGCGGCGCCCGGGTGCTCCTCCCGGCGGCTGGGCGTGATGCGCTACCTCCCGGTCTGTACGCCCGGCTTTGCCGCCCGGTGGTTTCCCGACGGCGCCACGGCAGAAACGCTCGCCGCCGCACCAGTCATCGTTTTCGACCGCAAGGATGATTTGCAGGACCGGTACCTTCGGTCGGTGAGCCGCGCGGCACTGGAACCGCCACGGCATTACATCCCGGCCGCCAACGAGTTTGGCGAGGCCATCCGCTGGGGAATGGGGTGGGGGCTGCTCCCCGAAATAGAAATAGCGGAGGAGCTGAAGCACGGCACGGTGGTGGCCCTGGATCCAGCGGGGCACGTGGATGTTCCGCTCCACTGGCAGCAATGGCGGCATGGATCGGCCGCACTTGACGAGGTCGCCGCGGCAATCCAGGCCGCCGCCCGTCCGCTCCGGTAACTCCGGGCCGGTGACGGGGCCGGTGACGGGGCCGGGCTTGGCTACAGGTTGGCAGGATCTCGACTAGACCTGGCCGATTTCCGCCAGCTGCCGGGCCGCCGCACCGGCTAGATTGGCAGCATGGCAACAACAGCCGAAACCGGCTCCCCCTCCCCGGACAGCACGCATGCAGACAATACCCATCCCGGCAGCGCCCACGAAGCAGCCCCGCAGGCCGCAGCACGCGCGGCCCTCCGGCCCGGGCAGATCAGCGGGCTGGGAATCGCCGCCGTCATTATCACCGTGGTGCTCTGGGCGTCGGCCTTCGTGGGCATCCGCGCCGTCGGCCCCAGCTTCTCCCCCGGGCCGCTGACCTTGGGGCGGCTTGCCGTGGCCGCCGTCGTGCTGGGCCTGGTGGTCCTGCCCAAGTTCCGCAGGGCCGCCGTGCTCCCGCGGGGCCGCGAGTGGTGGCCCATCCTGGCCTACGGCGTGATGTGGTTCGGCGGCTACAACGTCGCCCTGAACGCCGCCGAACACCTGCTTGACGCCGGCACCGCCGCCCTGCTGATCAACGTCAACCCCATCCTGGTCGCCGTGATGGCCGGGATCATCCTGAAGGAAGGCTTCCCGCGCTGGCTGATCATCGGCAGCCTGGTCGCGTTCGGCGGAGTTGCGGTAATCGCCCTCGGTTCCGGCCAGCGGTCGACGGCGGACCTAGCCGGCGTGCTGCTCTGCCTGCTCGCGGCCGCCCTCGCGGCGGTGAGCGTGATCGTGCAGAAGCCGGTGCTCCGGAAATTCCCCGCGGCCCAGGCAACCTGGTTCGGCATTATGGTCGGCGCAGTGTGCTGCCTGCCGTTCAGCGGCCAGCTCGTCGCCGAACTGCAGGCCGCTCCGCTGCCCGCAACGCTGGGGCTGGTCTACCTCGGCGTCTTCCCCACCGCAATCGCATTCACCACCTGGGCCTACGCGCTCTCGCTGATCGACGCCGGCAGGCTTGCCGCCACCACATACCTGGTGCCCGGCACCACCATCCTGATCTCCTGGCTGGTGCTGGGCGAAATTCCCACCGTCTGGGGTCTGGTGGGCGGCATGATCTGCCTCGCCGGCGTCGCCCTGACCCGGCGCCGTTCCCGGGCCCTGCCCGGCACTCCGGCCAGGTCCTAGGGGCAGGGAGATGTCCGCCTCCCTTCCGCCCGGCCTGCCGATCATTCCCGGCGGAAACAACAACGACGACGGTACCGTCCACGACGGCGGACCCGGCCCGTTCCCGATGTCCGCGGACGAGTTCGAAGTGGCGGTGGGCGACGCCCTGGACCGCATCCCGCCGGAACTGGCGAAGACCATGGACAACGTGGCCGTGTTTATCGAGGACGACTACACCCCGCAACCCGGCGAGGACCCGGACACGGTGCTGCTGGGACTCTACGAGGGCGTGCCGCTGACCGAACGGGACTCCTGGTGGGACGCCGGCTCCCTACCGGACCGGATCACCATCTACCGCCGGCCGATCCTGGAGCTCTGCGCCTCCCGGAAGGACGTGGTCGAGGAAGTGACGGTCACCGTGGTCCACGAGGTGGCGCACCACTTCGGCATCAGCGACGAGCGGCTGCACGAACTCGGCTGGGGCTAGCCGCCTCCAGTACGACTAGCCTTGGAGGCATGGGACACGACCACAGCCACTCGCACGGGATTACGGCAACCGGGAGGCACCGCAAGCGCCTGATCGCCGTGCTGGGCATCACCCTGTCCGTGGTCCTGATCCAGGTTGTGGGCGCCCTGGTCTCCGGCTCGCTGGCCCTGCTCGCCGACGCCGGGCATATGCTCTCCGACGCCGCTGGCGTCTTCATCGCGCTGCTCGCCGCCTGGATCGCCGCGCGTCCGGCGAATGATGCGCGGACCTACGGCTACCAGCGGGCCGAGGTCCTCGCCGCGCTGGCCAACGCGCTGGTCCTGATCGTCATTTCCGTGGTCATCTTTACCGAGGCCATCCGGCGCCTCGGCTCGGCCCCCGAGGTCCAGACCGACGTCATGCTTTCCGCCGCCGTCCTGGGTGCGGTGGCCAACCTGGTCTCGCTGTTGATCCTGCGCGGCGCCCAGAAGGAAAGCCTCAACATCCGCGGCGCGTACCTGGAGGTCCTGGGCGACCTGTTGGGCTCCTTCGCCGTCATTGTCGCCGCCATCGTCATCATGGCTACCGGATACCAGGCCGCGGACACCATTGCCTCGATCCTGATCGCGCTGATGATCCTGCCCCGGGCCTGGCACCTGCTCCGCGACGTCGTGGACGTGCTGCTCGAAGCCACTCCCAAGGGAGTGGATGTCCAGATGATCCGCGAGCACATCCTGGCCGTGGACGGCGTGGTGTCCGTGCACGACATCCACATCTGGACCATCACCTCCGGGGTGCCGGTGTTCTCCGCCCACGTGGTGGTGGAGGATGCGGCGCTCGGAGCCCGCGGGGCGGACCGGGTGCTGGACAAGCTGGTCAGCTGCCTGGGCTCACACTTCGACACCGAGCACTGCACTTTCCAGCTCGAACCGGTCACCCACGCGGAACACGAGGCCCACCAGCACGCCTGACGGCCCGTCGCCGGTACGGCCGGCACTGCCCGGAACTGCTTTCGGCGGCCCGGAACCACCGTCGAACGGCACGACACGCCCCGTAGGGTGTGCCCAAATCACATGCTTGTTGTTTATGTTACTGATGTGACCTTTGTTGCCAAAGTAGCGTATGGCACGTAGCCTCGTCCCTGCTGGGCGATCCGCAGAGGGGCCATTCACGTGCCACATTCCTACCTCGCTCGCGCCAGCCTGACTGCAACGAGGTTTTCCATGGCTTGGACCGGATCCGGCGGCAAGGCTGCGGCACTCTGCACCGCCGTCGTACTGCTCGGCGCACTTGCTGTCCCGGCCCAGGCCTCCCCCGGGGCGGCACGGCCCGCTCCGTCCCTGGGGGTGCCGGCCGCGCCGGAGCTGCCCACGCCCGGGGAAATCGCCGCGGCCAAGTCCAGTGAACGCGCGACGGCGGACCAGGTGACCCGGATCGACCGGATCCTGGCGGACGCCTCTGCGGCCAAGGAAGCCGGCCTGGCCATCTCACTCGCCGCCAACAACGCCTATGCGGACGCCCTGGTGGAACTGCAGATCAGGCGGGACGCCGCCGCCCTGGCGGAGGCCAAGGCCGCGGCCGCCGAGGCCGAGCAGAAGAAAGCCCGCCGGCTGATCGGCCAACTCGCCGGCGACCTTTACCGCAATGGCGGCATGACACCGGCGCTCAGCCTGGTCAGCGGGAACGGCGAGGCGCTCCAGCAGGCCGCCACGCTCGAGGCGGTGGCTGCCGGCCGGAACCGCGCCTTCCAGGCCGCGGAGAATGCTGCCGCCGCCGCGCGGTCATCGAAGGACGCCGCTGCGGACGCGGACCGCGCCGCCGACGACGCTGCCCGCACCGCGGAGTCCCGCAAGACCGACGCCGAACGCGCCGACAAAGACCGGCAAAAAGCTGTGTCCGATGCCGCCGCCCAGCGGAAAATCCTGCTAGGCCAGCTGGCCTCGCTGCGGAACACCACCGTGGCACTGGAGTCCGCCCGGGTGGATGCTTTGGACCGGCAGCGCCAGCAGGCACGGCTCGCGGCACTTACCGCGGCGGGGGCCGCCGGCCCGGAGCCTGCCCGGGCAGCGGAGCCTGGGCCGGTTGCGCCGGCGCGCCCGGCCGGTACAACGCCGACGCCGCCCGCGGCGCCCCGGTCACCGGCCGTGCCGGAGCCGGTTCCCACCGTCCCGGCGCCCGTCCAGCCAGCACCGGTCCAGCCCGCACCCATCCGGCCCGCTCCCGCGCCGGCACCCCGTCCGGCACCGGCACCCGCGCCGCGTCCCGCCCCGCCGGCGCCCGCACCCGTACCTGCTCCTGCTCCTGCTCCTGCTCCCGCGCCGGGCGGTTCCAACCAGGTGGCAATTTCCGCGGCCCTGAACAAGGTCGGTTCGCCGTACTTCTACCAGTACGGCGGCACCGGCGCCTACGGCTTCGACTGCTCCGGCCTGGTCCAGAACGCGTTCGCCGCAGCCGGCAAGCAGCTGCCGCGCACGGCTGCCCAGCAGTACGCGGAGGCTCCGGTGCACGTGCCCCTCTCCGCGGCGCAGCCCGGCGACCTGCTGGTCTGGGGCTCGGCCCCGGGCTTCTACCACGTGGCCATCTACCTGGGTGGCGGCCGCGTGGTCCAGGCGCTGAACCCGGAGAGCGGGCTTACCGTGACGGACCTTGCTTCCATGTCCGGGATGCAGTTGTACCCCTACGCCGCCCGGTACTGAGTCGGCGCATTCGGGGCGGCTGCTCAGGAACGGACCGAAAAATGCGCTCATCAATTCGTGTTCGCTGCAACAGGGCACCCGGAATTCCGGAGTACCTTTGAGACACTGTCGAAAAGCTCGGCGGTCCATTCAGGAGGTGACGTGGTCATAGCACCGGAGACCGTGGACGGCGGCAAGGGCAGCGTCGTACTGCGCGACGACGGCCTCGTTCACCTGCAGTGGTCGCCTGGGATCAAGATTGAGGTAGAGGACGCCAGGGCCGCAATGGCGAAAGTCAATGAAATATGCCGCGGCGTGCCTCACCCGATGCTTGTAGACATGGCTACCGTCGCCTCGGTGAGCCGGGAAGCCAGAAGCATCTGGTCGATTCCCTGCGACGCCGCCCGGATCGCTTTGTTGGGGCGTTCCCCGGTGGACCGGGTCCTGGCGAACTTTTTTCTCGGTGTGCATATACCTCCCTGCCCTACGCGCTTCTTCACCTCCCGCGACGAGGCGACGGACTGGCTCTGTGCCAAGTCGTAGACGTCGGGATCTGGCGACTCAGCAGCAGCACCAGCGGCGAGCCGGACTTCACCGTATTTTTCCTCGGTCCGGGACACATGAGTCCTGAGGAGAGCATCGAGGACCCGCGCCTGCAGCAGTTGGTTGACGGCATTGTCCGGCTGGCCGCCGGAGAGCTGAGCGCGCGTATCGAGCCCTCGGAACAAAGAGATGCCATCGACGCCGTCATTACCGGCGTCAATCTCCTGGCCGAAGAGCTCGGGTATATCTACTCGGACCTCGAGGATCGCGTGGCGGCCCGAACGGCCATGTTGCGTCGAACGCAGGTTGAACTGGAGCATATGGCCAAGACCGACGCTCTGACCCGTCTGGCCAACAGGACCCTACTCAACGAACGGATCCACGAGGCAATCCAGACCGGCCCGGTCGGCGAAGATGCCCCCGCCGTGCTCATCCTGGATCTGGATTCATTCAAGGCTGTCAACGACACCTTGGGCCATAGCGCCGGCGACGCCGTACTGATCGAGGTTTCCCGCCGACTGCGTTCCGTCGTGCGGGCTGGCGACACCGTGGCCCGGCTTGGCGGCGATGAATTCGCGGTCCTCATCGTCGGAGCCAGCGCCGAAGAAATCATGCTCATCGCGCACCGGGCCTGGGAAGCCCTACAGGAAAGCGTGGATATTGGCACAGAAACGGTCTGGACCACGGGCAGCATCGGCGTCTGTATCCGCGGCGCCGGGTACTCGGCAGAGGAACTGGTGCGTGGCGCCGACATTGCGATGTATCAAGCCAAAGCCCAGGGCAGGAACAAGGTCCAGCTCTTCCACCCGGATATGCTCAATGCCGTTCAGGAAAGATCACGGATCACCGCTGAACTACGAACGGCAGCTGACAGCGGCCAGCTGGCGTTGCTGTACCAGCCGGTAGTCGAACTAGCGTCCGGCAGAGTCGCCGGTGTCGAGGCCCTCGTCCGATGGCACCACCCCGTACACGGCACAATCATGCCGGACAGCTTCATTGGGATCGCCGAAGAAACCGGCCTGATCCTGGAACTTGGACGGTGGGTACTCCACGAAGGAATCTCCCAACTGGGCCGCTGGAAACGAGCCGCACCCGAGCTATCGGATTTCTGCCTGCACATCAACCTCTCGGCCGCCGAACTCCTTCGAAACGATCTGCTCGAAGACGTCAGCGGGACCCTGGCGAAAAATGACATCGAACCGTCCCGCCTGGTCCTCGAGATTACCGAGAGCGTACTTATGTCCCGGGGTACGGGAGAAGAACAGGTACTGGAAAAACTCCGCGCCCTCGGCGTCGGGCTGCAGATCGATGACTTCGGCACCGGCTATTCATCCATCAGCTACCTTCGGACCCTTCCCGCCGACACAGTCAAGGTTGACCACTCCCTCATCAAAAACCTCGAATCCGACCTCCAGCAACAGAAATTCGTTGCTGCCATCCTGCAATTGATATCGGCAGCCGAACTGGAAGCGATCGTCGAGGGCATCGAAACCGCCGAACAGGCCGCTCAGCTGCAAGCAATGGGCTGCCTCTACGGGCAGGGCTATTACTTGGGACGCCCCGGCCCCGCCGCGGCGATACTCGAACGGATCAGCGGCTCCGAGCCCCGGCGGTAATGTTTGTCTATGCCGAAGTTTTGGGACCGAATGCTGCTAGTCCCGACCGTATCGCGCCTGGTGTCCGGTGCGCCGAAAGACCCGCATGCAGCCTGGGAACAATACTGGACCGGCATACGTGCCACGGGTGACAAAGGAGACGTTCTCTGGGACGCCGGCTCCGCGGCCGAGCGCAAACAGTACACAGAGATAGTTCTCGCGCATTTTGATCCGGACCTGCCCGTCATCGACATCGGATGCGGCAACGGGACGTACAGCAGATGGCTTGGCTCCCTTTTCCCCAAGGTCCTCGGGGTTGATGTCTCCGCCAGCGCCGTTGCGAGGGCCACTGGGGAAACCAGCGACAGCCAGAACCCCGCATACGCAGTCCTGGACGCCACGGAGGCGGGCGCCGGAGAACTCCTCTTGGAGCGTCTGGGGCCCGCGAACGTTTTCATCCGCGGCGTGTTTCACGTCCTCAAACCAGCCAAACAAGCCGCGCTGGCGGACAACCTGAGCACCATCGTCGGGGGAGCCGGACGCGTGTTTTTAGCCGAAACAAATTTCCTCGGAAACAGCCTCGACTACCTGGCCGAACTGGGTGCAACAAGAGGACACGTACCCGCACCCTTGCAGCGGGCCCTGCAAAACCTGCCCCGCCCGGGGCGTTTCGGCGCCGCGGAGCGACGCATCGTCTTCCCCGACACAAGGTGGCGCACCCTCGCGGACGGACCGGTCAGCATCGAGGTCATCCCCATGAACCCCGCCGGCGGGCCGCAACGGGTTCCGGGTTACTTTGCCCTCATGGCCGGCGCGCAATCCCCGACGCGCGCGGGCACATCACTCGGCGCTCCGCGCGGTTAGGCCGTTCTGGCAGTCGGCACCGTTCACGGGTCCCCGGGATCTCGTCGGTCCTAGGAGAGCACGTCCTTCGTGGTGAACCGGGCGTAGGCGAGGGCGCCGAAGAAGGCCAGGTAGCCGCCCTGCAGCAGCGCGTTGGCGGCGAAGGATTCCCAGGCGACGGGCTGGCGCAACAGGTCGGCGAAGTCGAGCCAGCGGTGTGTGAAGAGCCACGGGTGCAGCCACTCGAGCTGCGGCAGCGCGTCGGCAACCTGGGCGACGACGGCCAGCACCACCGTGGCCGCCATCGCACCGACGGGCACGTCCGTCAGGGACGACATGAACAGGCCAATGGCGGACAGTCCCACAAGTGAAACCGCCAGATAGGCGGCAATCAGCAGCAGCCGCCCGAACGCCTCGCCGGCGCCGATCGAGTCGCCGGAAAGCAGGGTCACCGGCCCCACCGGGAACAGCGCCGCTCCGATGCCTGCCCCGACCAGGGCCACCGTGAACGGAGCTGCGACGGCGAACACGGCGGCCCCGGCGTACTTGACCACCAGCAGCCGACCCCGCCCCGCCGGGGCAGCCAGGAGGTAGCGGAGCGTCCCCAACCCGGCCTCGCCGGCCAAGGTGTCGCCTGCGACCACCCCGATCGTGAGGGGCAGGAATAACGGGACGGCGACCAGCATCGCGGTCACCCCGACGAACAAGCCGTTTTGGCTGATCCGGTCCAGGAACGCGGGCCCGCGGCCGGCCGGCACCGCCGAGGAGAGCCGCACGGCCACGGCGATCAGCACCGGGATGGCGGCCAGGGCGAGCAACATGGCCCAGGTCCGGCGGCGGCGGAAGAGCACACTCAGCTCGGAGCCGAGCAGCCGCAGGCCCGGTGCCCTTGCCCCCCGCGGCGCCGAAACGGCAGCCGGGCCGGAAGCGGCAGAAGCGGCAGCCGTCAGCTGAGGCTCCCCGGGGGCGGGGTTGCCTGGACCTGGGGCGGGCGGATCATTGCGCAACGTCGAAGCCCTCCCCGGTCAATTCGACGAAGCGGTCCTCGAGGCTGCCCTGTTCGACGGCGAAGCCGCGGACCCTGACGCCGGCCGCCACGAGCTCCGCCACCAGCTTCTCCGGCGAGGGGGCGCCGGCGGCGGAACCGGCGGGCAGCGGCGCGTACAGCACCTCGCCGGCAGCCGCCTGGTCGGCAACCGCCTGGTCGGCGGCCGCGGTTCCCGCACCGGGCCCCGGACCGCGAAGAGTGCCGCCGCCCCCGGACGGCGGCCTCCCGCCGTCGACGCTCAGTCCCAGGCCGGCCATCACCCGGGCGGCAGCGCCGGGGTCCGGGGTCAGCAGCCGGACCCTGGAATGGCCGGCCTGCCGCAGTTCCGGCAGGGGGCCCTGGGCCACCAGGCGGCCGGCGCTCATGATGGCGGCGTGCGTACAGATCTGTTCCACTTCGGCCAGCAGGTGGCTGGAGACGAACACGGTGGCGCCGTCCGCGGCGAGGGACCGGACGAGGTGCCGCACCTCGCGGGTACCTTGCGGGTCCAGGCCGTTGGTCGGCTCATCCAGCACCAGGAGCTCCCGGGGTGCCAGCAGCGCGTTGGCGATACCCAGCCGTTGCTTCATGCCCAGCGAATAGGCCCGGACCTTTTTGTCCGCGGCGTGCGCCAGGCCCACCCGTTCCAGCGCTGTGTGCACCCGGGCGCGCCGGGTCCCGGCGGGCGCTTCCGGATCCGCGGCGTCGAAGCGCAGCAGGTTCGCGGCGCCGGAGAGGAAGGGGTAAAACGCCGGCCCTTCCACCAGGGCGCCCACCCGGGGCAGCACCGCGCGCAGCTGCCGCGGCATCTCCTCGCCCAGGACACGGACCGAGCCGCTCGACGCCGCCGCGAGGCCCAGCATGATCCGGATCGTGGTGGTCTTGCCCGAGCCGTTGGGGCCCAGGAAACCAAAGACCGAGCCTTTGGGTACCGCCAGGTCGACGCCGTCGACCGCCAGCTGCCGGCCGAAGCGCTTGCTCAGGCCCCGGGTCTCGATGCTCAGTTCGGCGGACGGCGCGACGGCGGTCACCGGGCGGCAGCTGCGGCCTGGAGCCGCTCGAGCGGGACCGACCCGGCGAGGATGCGGCCGTCGTCCAGGATCAGCACGTTCAGCAGGGCGCTGGAGAGGAGCCTGCCACCGGCCACGGGGACCGCGGCCTGGGCCAGCAGCGACGCCGCACTTCCGGGTTTGCCCTGTTGCTGCGGGGTGCCGTTGCCCAGCGCTGCCTGGGGCACGGTGCCGGCGGGCAGTTCGACGATGGACTCCCAGCCGGTCCCGCTGATTTTGGCTTTGTCCCGCGCAGCCGCGGCGGGGGCCTTCGTGGCCGGACCGGGCCGTTCCTTGGCGCCGGCTGCCTTGTGGTCCGGAACCGGGAGCTCCTTGACGGTGGCGCCGGGCGGCGGGCTGAACTGGAAGATGGCGGCGTCCGGGGCCTCCAGCGAAAGCTTGGTGAAGGCGACGCTGAACGCCGGTTCGGCCTGGCCGCGCGCCCTCAGCTCGACGCCGAGCGGCATGCCGCTTTGGCCGTCGACCGAAACGGCCACCGAGGCCAGCAGCGTGGTTGAGGACCGGGGCGTGAGCACCAGGCGGTAGGCGGCGCGCCCGGCGACCTCCACGTCCGCGCCGACGCTCACATCGCTGCTGCGGTCCAGCGTGGCGAGGAGCTTCGCGGCCAGCACGTCCGGGGTGGGCACGGACTCCTGGCCGGACGGGTGGCGGTCTCCGGACCGGGCCGGGAGCACCGCGTGCGCGGCGGTGTTGTCCTTGGAGTTGTAGAACCAGAGCTCGTTGCCGTGCCGGATGACGTCGCGCTCGGCGAGCCGGTCCATCACCTGGACGCGGGCGTTCTGCGCCCCGTCGCGGTAAACCCTGGCCGTATGCGGTCCGGTCAGGAGTTCCAGCCAGGCGGTGTCGGCCGAGGCCGTTCCCGGACCGGTCTGCGGAAGTTCCGGCAGGCCCAGCTCGGAGGTCTGTTCCAAGGTCCCGGAGAAGGATGTCTGGCGGTGCTGGGCTACCAGCTCCAGCACTTGCTGGGGGGATTTGGCCGGCAGCGGATCCTGCGCGCTGGCCGGCAGGGATCCCGTCAGCACGCCGGCGGCGATCACGGCAGGGACGGTTGCGGCCGGCAGCCAGCGCAACCAGGTACGGGTCATTATGACCGCGCTCCAATATGGCTCATCATTCAAGGTTACGCCCGGAAGCGGCAAGGATCACCGGGCGCCGGCAGATTCTTCCGCACCGCCGTCCGGAGCCTGCAGCGGGACCTCCGGCAGCACGGTGCCGGCGCCGCCGTCAACCGTAATGTCCTGCCCGGTGGCGATCAGCGAGGTGGCCTCCGGAACCCCGACGACGGCGGGAATCCCGTATTCCCGGGCCACGACGGCGCCGTGCGAGTTGGGTCCGCCCATTTCCATCACCAGTCCGCCGGCGGTCAGGAACAGCGGCGTCCAGCCCGGGTCCGTCGAGGGCGCAACGAGGACCTCGCCGGGCTCCAGCAGCGCCCCTTGTGGCTCCAGGATGACCCGGGCCCTGGCGGTGACGGTGCCGGCCGAGGCCGGGCTGCCGGTCAGGAGCCCCGGGTTTCCCGCTGCTGTCCGGCCGGCACCGCCCGGCCGTGCCTCCGGTTCCGTCCCGTCCGAGAGCAGCACCCGCGGGATGTGCCGGCGGCCAAGTTCCCGGACGTAGGCTTCCCGGCGCTGCGCCACCAGGTCCTGCAGCGGCGCCCCGGCGAGGGCCTGCCGGACGTCGACCAGGTCCAGGAAAAAGACATCGTCCGGATCCGTGATGCGGGCGGCCGCCGCCAGCTCCGTCCCGATGGCCTGAAGTTGGACCCGCACCGCGGCCAGGGCCTCCACAATGTGGTACTTCGGCAGTTCCCGCAGCCCGGCGAACATCCTGGTGCGTTTCAGCGCCGCCCGCACCAGCGCGCCGCGCAGCCTGCCGCGCTCCCCCGCGGCGGCGGCGAGCCGC
This sequence comes from uncultured Arthrobacter sp., assembly GCF_964021775.1. Lineage (GTDB taxonomy): Bacteria > Actinomycetota > Actinomycetes > Actinomycetales > Micrococcaceae > Arthrobacter. The sequence goes on along the minus strand of NZ_CAXHZI010000003.1, from coordinate 186,225 downwards.
TTCGCCTGGGCCTCGGCGTCGCGGGCGGCCCTGCTGAACTGCCGGTCCGGGGCCTGGCCTGGGTCCTCCAGGCGCAGGTAGTTGGCCAGGACTCCGAAGATATAGGCAGGGTCATCGGACCAGCGCGGCATCCCGACGTCGATTTCCGCCACGGCCCGGTGGCCGTAGCGGCCCAGGAAAGCGGTGAGCCCTGACTGCACGCCGGAGGGCAGCGTTCCCGCCCGGTAGCGGCGGACCAGGTCCGGGACCGCCGCACCGTCGCGGGAGCCGTCGTCGGTGACCGCCGCGCCGTCGAACACCGCTGCGGACTCGGCGTCGGCCCGGATGGCTGCGGCGAGCTGCCAGAGCGCCAGGTCCATTTCGGTGGTGACGTTGCGGGGCAGTCCCCGCAGCACCTGCTGCAGCGCCCCCGGTCCGGGCCCCGCCCCCAGCAGCCTGCCGGCGGCCGCCAGCAGGGCGAAGCCCAGGGCCGGCAGGGGCAGGATGTTGGGCACCACCGGGAAAAGCTCCTGGCCAAGGATCCGCTCCACGTGGTCCAGCCGCTGCTCCGCGGTGGCACCGGCCGGGACTACCAGGGCGGCCCGGAACCGTTTACCGAATTGCTCCGCCCGGCGCAGCGCTGCCTCCGGCCGGAACAGTGCCCGGAGCAGCGTGCCGGGGACCCGGGCCCGCACCGCCACCGGGCCGATGTGCCGCAGCACCCGCCACGGGGACCGGCTGGTAACCGAAAAGCGGGGGTCCTGGAACAGCTGCCGCAACACGGCCGCGGAGCGGGCCTCCATCACGTCGAACACCCGGGGAACGATCGCCCGTCCGACGGCGCTGCGCACCACCGGGGTCAGGTCAAAGAAGAGCCGCTGCCCGGCCTGGACGTACGGCGCCGGCCCGTCATGCGGGGCGGGGACCTGGAACTGCGCCGCACGGGCCACGGACGAGGCGATAAGCCGGAAGGCCGCCAGCCCCATTGGGGTCAGCGGGCGGGTCAGGCCCTGGGCCAGGCTGAAACACAGGTAGACGCGGGTCCCGTCCCGGACCGTCGCACGCTCGGGCAAGGGGTAGAGCGTGGTGATGGCCCGGGACTGCGTCAACCATGCCGCGCCGCCGCCGTCGATCGCCCATTCGAGGTCCTGCGGCGCGCCGAAGTGCACTTCCGCGCGGCGGCCCAGCAGCTCCAGCGCCAGCAGCCGGGCGTCGTCGACGCAGGGCGCCGTGCCGGCGTCGGGCTGGACGATCCGTTCGGTTCCGCCGCCCGGCAGCGGCCGGATGACCAGTTTTTTGCTGCCGATCCGGCGCTCCAGAATCCGCCGGGTGGCGCTGTCGACGACGAAGTGGTCCGGGTTGACCGCCCCGGACACCACCGCCTCGCCGAGGCCCGGGCTGGCGTCGATGACCGCTTCGTGCCGCCGGCCGGTGACCGGATTCGCGGTGAACAGGACTCCGGCCACGGCTGCGTCCACCATCCGCTGGACCACCACCGCAAGCGCCACCGACCCGGGGCCGATCGCGTGGGCGGCGCGGTAGCTCACGGCGCGGTCCGTCCAGAGCGAGGCCCAGCACTGCCGGACCGCGGCCAGGACCGCGTCGACGCCCACGACGTTGAGGAAGCTGTCCTGCTGGCCGGCGAAGCTGGCAAAGGGCAGGTCCTCGGCGGTGGCGGAGGAGCGCACCGCCACCGGGACGTCCGGGCCCAGCGCCGCGTAGGCGTCCTGCACGGCCGCGTTAATCTCCGCTGGAACTTCTGCGGCCAGGACCAGCCGGCGGGCGGCGGCGGCCAGTCCGGCGAGCCTGGCGAGGTCCCGGGGGGCGGCCGCGGCCAGCTCTGCGTGGACGGCGTCGAGCGCGGCAGTGGACGTGGCCTGCCGGTAGGCCCGGGTGGTCAGGCAGACACCCGGCGGAACCGGCAGCCCTGCGCGCAGCAGTTCGCCGAGGTTGGCCGCCTTGCCGCCCACGGCGGGCAGCAGCTCCGCGCCGGCCTGCTCCAGGGCGACCACCAGCCCCGGCGTCGGTTCCGGCGGTTGCGGTGGGCGCCGCCGCGGCGCTCCTGGATCGGGTAGCTGCCCCATCTGCCGGCCCCCTTCAACGACGAAGCATGCGGTCCCGGCGGTGGGCTAGGAGTCGCCGAGCATCGGGCCGAAGCTGGCCCGGTCGGCCAGCCGCGGGTCCTCACGGTCCGGGACCACCATCACCGGGCCCTTGGCGTGGTGCAGGATCCCGTCGGACGTGGATCCCAGCAGCATCCCGGTGAAGCCGCCGCGGCCGCGGGTGCCCACCACTACGAGTTCCACGTGCCGGCTGGCCTCGACGAGGATGTCGATCGGGGAGCCGTCCACAAGCTGGGTTTCAACCTCGAGCCGCGGGAAGTGGCTCTTGAGCCACGCCACGCCGGCGTCGAGCTGGACGCGGATATCCGCGAAGAGGGCTTCGCGGTCCATCGGGGCCGGGACCCAGGCGAGGGAGCCGCTGTATTGCGGGACCGCGCAGACCAGGCGCAGCGGCGCGGAGAGCCGTTCGGCCTGGGCCGCCGCCTCCAGGACCGCCACCCGGGCCTGCTCGGAGCCGTCCACGCCCACCACCACGACGTTTTCGACCGGCTGGTGGCCGGATTTTTCCCGTTCGGCCCGGACGTGTTTGTCCTGCGTGGTTTCGCCCAGTCGGTCGCCGCAGATGAGCGGCACCGTGACCGTGGGGCACTTGGCGTGCGCGGGAAGCGCGCTGCTGACCGATCCGAGGAGCCGGCCTACGAAGCCGCCCCGGCCGCGGGTGCCGAAAACCAGCAGTTCGGCGGTTTCGGTCATGTCCAGCAGGACCCCGGAGGCGTCCCCGTTCTCCACCGACGCATCGACGTCGATGTTGTAGCCGGCCACCTTGTCCATTGCCTGCTTCAGGATGGCTTCGGCGCCCTCCCGGATGACTGAATCGTCGACCGTGGCGTAGCCGCCATCCAGCCCGGAGGCGGCGAAGACGGGCACCGAGTAGGCGGTCACGATGTGCAGCGGGCTGCCCCGTCGCGCCGCTTCGCGGGCGGCCCAGACCAGGGCACAGTGGCTGTGCTCCGAGCCGTCCACGCCGACGACGATCCCCCGAGGAGCGGACCGCTCGCCGGCGTCGTCCCCCGCCGGATCCGGGTACACCTGTTCTCGGGCCATGGGGTCCGCCTCCTCGCGTTACGTGGCTGTGTTGCGGCTATTCTGCCAGAAGTGTCAGGGTGCGGCGTCCACTGGCGGCGCAGGCAGGATTTACCAGGTGTTTACATACTTTGTGCCCGGGCCCGAAACCCGCGCAGCGGCGGCGGCCGGGCCTGCCGGAGCCTGGTTAAAACGCCGTAAAGCCGCGGAAATAGCAAAGCCGGACAGGCCCTGTTCACAGCCCGCAATCTTGGGTATCCTCTGAGGCATTGCTGAACCGAGACTCGTCTTTCAGATCGCCGGCTCCCTTGCGGGGCGCGTCAGGACGGATCGCCGGACCAGCGTTCCGGGCATCGGCCCGGAATCCGCACCATTCGAGGAGGGACCCCGCAGTGTCGAGCATGCCTGTGTACGGCGGTATCGAACGGACCAGCACTGTGGTCATCGGCACGGGCCTGTCCGGACTGGCGGTCGCCAGCGAACTGCAGCGCCGGGGTGTCGGAGCCATCGTGGTTGACGGACTGGACCTGCTCGGTGCCGGAAACCCGGCCAATACCTCCTCGCTGCAGCGCTGCGACGCGGCGGACGCTGCCACCCTCAGGGAGCGCAACGAAATCCTGCGCCACCTGCGGAACTACGCCGCCAGCCACAGCCTCGACATCCGCAACAACGTGCGGGCTCTGCAGCTGGACCACCTGGAGGCGGACGGCCGGGCGGTCGAGGGCCTTGACTTCCAAGAAGCCGGACACCCGGCGCAGCAGTGGGCCGTCAGCACGCCCAATGGCATCCTGTACGCCGACCATCTGGTGCTGACCCGCTGCGCGCACAGCCAACTGCGCCGCATGCTCGCCGACTTGGGGGTGGCCGCAGGCCAGAACCTGATGGCGGCCATGCACGCGCTCGGCATGTACCTCGTCGGCGTCGGCGAGCTGATCACTCCCACGCCGAAGGAAGTCCTGCGCCAGGCCAAGCTGGTGGGCCAGGCGATTTCCGCCAAGGTCCACCCGGAGGGTATGCCGTCGCTGCTGTCCGCGGGCCTGGCGTTGCCGGCCTAGGAGCCGGCTTCGCCGTCGGTTCCGGCGCTCTCGTCCCCATCGGTTCCGGCGCCGTCTTTAAGCCGCCGCTTCGCCATCAGGCCCAGTGCAACCAGGATGCCCACGGCCACCGCCACGAAGAGCACGATGCTCCACGGGAAGGGCTGCGAGGCGTCCGGCGCCGGGGACGAGGGCGCGACCGTGGTTCCCGGCTGGGCGGTGCCCAGCGTCGGTACCGATCCCGACGCCGGGGCCGTGCCGACCGCCGTCGAACCTGCGCCCGCCGCCGCCGCGGCGGTGAAGGTGAAGGTGCCCTCGATCGGGTGACCGTCCGCGCTGGCCACCCGCCACTGCACGGTGAAGGACCCTGCCGGTGCGCCCGTCTTGAGCTTCTGCGACGCCACGTTGTCCACGATCTCAACCGCGCCGTCGGCCCAGTTGGTCCCTGCGGCGTCGCTGACCTTGATCTGCGTGCCGATCGCCAGCGGTTTGTTGGTGAGCGTGAGTGACACCGAGGCCGGCGGGGTGGGCAGCGTCGCGCCGGCGGCCGGGCTGGTGGACTCCACGGCGTCGTGGGCCAACGCCGGAGCGGCACCCAGGAGCGCGATGCCCAGCAGGACCGCCACGGCGGTGATCAGGCCCAGCAAGGCGCCCGGAAGTTCTCGGATTGAACGCATGGAAGAACTGCTCCTTGTGTTGGCTTCCTTACAGACTAGGCGAATTTGGCAGGTGGGCGCCGTCACGCCTAATAGGATTTAGCTAACACCCCCTTTCCCTCCCGGAGGACCAATGCTTAAGCAGGGCTCTGCACTCGACCGGTATTTCAAGATTTCCGAGCGGGGGTCGAACTTCTCGCGCGAGATCCGTGGCGGGTTCGCCACGTTCTTTGCCATGAGCTACATCGTGGTGCTGAATCCGCTGATCCTTTCCGGCCCGGATTCGTCCGGCGGGACGCTCGGCTTCCCGGCTGTCGCCGCCGTGACCGCCTTCGCGGCGGGCATCCTGACGATCCTGATGGGGGCCTGGGCCAAGCACCCCTTCGCGCTGGCTACCGGCCTGGGCGTCAACGCGTTCGTGGCCGTCACCGTCGCCACCAACCCGGGCCTGACCTGGCCGGACATGATGGGCCTGGTGGTCCTCTCCGGCGTCACCATGCTGATCCTGGTGCTGACCGGTTTCCGGACCGCCGTGTTCAAGGCCGTCCCGGAAGGGCTCAAGACCGCGATCGTGGTCGGCATCGGCCTCTTTATCGCCCTGATCGGCCTGGTCAACGCCGGCTTCGTCCGCCGCATCCCTGACGTCGCCGGCACCACCGTGCCCGTCGGCCTCGGCTTCGACGGCAAGCTGCTGGGCTGGCCCACGCTGGTGTTTGTGGTCGGCCTGATCCTGACCATCGCCCTGGTGGTCCGCAAGGTCAAGGGCGCGATCCTGATCGGCATCATCACCTCCACCATCCTGTCCGTGATCCTGGAATTCACCCTGCACATCGGGCCCAGCTTTGACGGCAAGAACTTCAACCCGCAGGGCTGGTCCCTGGTGGCGCCCAAGTTCACCGAATGGGCCGCCCCGGACCTGTCCCTGATCGGCAAGGCCAACCCGTTCGGCGCGTTCGAGCACCTCGGCTTCGTCGCCGCGACCCTGCTGGCGTTCGTGATCCTGCTGAGCATCTTCTTCGACGCGATGGGCACCATGGTGGGCCTGGCCACCGAGGCCGGCACCATCGACAAGGACGGCAACATCCCCAACGTGGACCGCGTGCTGCAGATTGACGCCCTGGGCGCGATCGTGGGCGGCGGCGCGTCCGTCTCCTCCAACCAGATCTACGTTGAATCCGGCGCCGGCATCGGCGAAGGCGCCCGCACCGGCCTGGCCTCGATCGTCACCGGCCTGTTGTTCCTGGTCGCCATGTTCTTCACCCCGCTGATCAACCTGGTCCCGTTCGAAGCCGTGGCCCCGGCGCTCGTCGTCGTCGGTTTCATGATGGTCTCCCAGGTCGGCAAGATCGACTGGCAGGACTGGGGCATCGCGATCCCCGCGTTCCTGACCTTCACGCTGATGCCGTTCACCTACTCGATCGCCAACGGCCTCGGCGCCGGCTTCATCTCCTTTGTGCTGATCCGCCTGGTCCAGGGCCGCGCCCGCGAAGTGCACCCGCTGATGTGGGTTGTGGCCGCCGCGTTCCTGCTGTTCTTCGGGATCGGCCCGATCGAGGCCGCGCTCGGCCTGCACTAAGGATCCCGGCCCTCCCCCTCCGCCGAGATGGCATTTGGCGGCAGTGTTTTTGGAAAACATGGCCGCCAAATGTCATCTCGGCGGCGTTTAAGCCGGGGTTTCCGGGATTTCGGACACCCCGACGGCGGCGCTGCTGGTTTTCCGCCCCGGGCTGCGGTGAGCTAGGGACATGCCTTCCGCCAACCCCGCCGTTGATGTCCCGCCGCAGCCCTGGACCGGAAGGTTCGACGGCGACGGCGCCGACCACCGCCGCTGGTGGCAGGCGGTAACGCCCCACACTGGGCACCCGGCTGCGCACCCGCAGCCGGCCCGCTCCCCCGCCGCCCGGCCCGCCGTCATCCTCGGCTTCGGCAGCGACGCCGGCGTGCGGCGCAACAAGGGCCGGGTCGGGGCGGCTGCCGCACCCGCCGCCATCCGCGCCGCGCTCGGCCCGCTCGCCTTCCACCTGGACCGGGAAATCCACGACGCCGGCGATGTCACCGTGGCCGGGGACACGCTCGAGGCCGGGCAGGCGCGGGCCGGACTGGCCATCACCGGGCTGCTCGACGCCGGCGCCCTGCCCGTGGTCCTGGGCGGCGGCCATGAAACCGCGTTCGCCAGCTACCTGGGCGTCGCCGGGTCCGCCGCGGTCCGCGAAGGCCTGAGCCTGGGGGTGCTGAACCTGGATGCCCACTTCGACCTCCGCGACGAGCCCGTGCCCAGTTCCGGCACCCCGTTCCTGCAGATGGCCCGGGCGGAAGCCGCCGCGGGCCGCGAACTGAAGTACGCCGTCGTCGGGATCTCCGAACCGAACAACACCCGTGCGCTGTTCCGGACCGCGGCGGATCTGGGCGTGGACTACCTGCTGGACGAGGACTGCTCCGCGGACGCCGCGCAGGCGTTCGTGGCCGCGTTCCTGGCCCAGGTGGACGCGCTGTACCTGACGATCGACCTGGACGTGCTGCCGGCGTCGGTGGCACCCGGGGTGAGCGCCCCTGCCGCCTACGGCGTCCCGCTGCCGGTGATCGCAGCGGTCTGCCGGCAGGTGGCCGCGAGCGGGAAACTGCTGCACCTTGATGTCGCGGAGCTGAACCCGGAGTTCGACGTCGACGGCCGCACCGCCAAGGTCGCCGCGCGGCTGATCAATACGCTGCTGCGGTAGCCGGCCGGCGGGGTTAGGGCGGGGCGGAGTTGAAGCCGGGCCGCTCAGATGGCGGTGTGCGGGGCCTGGCCCTCGTCGCCGTGCTCTTCCACCGCGCGGCGCTCGCGCAGCCGATCCAGCCGGTTCATCACCGGCGCCGTCGTTGCGCCGTGCAGCACGATCGACATGGCCACGACCAGCCCCACAAAGGCCCAGAGTTCCTGCGCCTGTGCGCCGAAGTTTCCGTGGCCCAGGGCGTAAGCGAGGTAGTAGAGCGAGCCGATGCCGCGGATGCCGAAGAAGGAGATGGCGATCCGTTCCCGCGGGCCGGTCTTGCCCCGCGCCAGCCCGAGCCAGCCCGCCAGCGGACGCACCAGCAGCAGGAAGGCCAGCGCCACCAGCACCTCGGTCCAGCCGATCCCGGCGAGGAGGCCGCGGGCGATCGCGCCGCCCAGCAGGACCAGGATGACCACGGTCAGGAGCCGCTCCAACTGCTCCACGTAGGAGTGCATCACCCGGTGGAAACCGTGGGTGCGTTCCGCGGCCCGGATGGTGACGGCGCAGACGAACACCGCGACGAAGCCGTAGCCCTCGATCAGCTCGGTCACCCCGTAGGCCAGGAACGTCGCCGCCAGTGCCACGAACCCCTCGGAGTGGTTGGAGAGCCGGATGCTCTCGTGCCGGGCCGTGAAGAAGAGCCGGCCCAGCAGCTTGCCCGTCCCGACGCCCAGCAGGACGCCGATGCCGATCCGCCAGAGCACGTCCACCGCGAGAAAGTTACCGAGCCAGCCGGACGGCGAGGCCCCGACAAAGCTGATGGCAATGGCGAGGTAGACGAACGGGAACGCCAGGCCGTCGTTCAGGCCGGCTTCGGAGGTCAGCCCGAAGCGGATCTCGTCCTCGCGTTCGGTTTCCTCTTCCTCGTCGGCGGGCTCCCCCACCTGCACCTCGGAGGCCAGGACCGGGTCGGTCGGTGCCAGCGCGGCCGCTACGAGGAGGGCGGCGCCCAGGCCGAGGCCCAGGAACCACAGCCCCAGCAGGGTCAGGCCGATGATGCACAGCGGCATGGCCAGTCCCAGCATCCGCCAGGTCGTGGACCACCGCCGGAGCCCCAGCGGCCGGTCCAGCGCCAGCCCGGCTCCCATCAGCGAGATGATGACGCAGACTTCGGTCAGGTGGGTGACGAACTCCCCGTGCTGCAGCGGATCAGGGTCCGGCAGCGCCGGCATCAGCGTGAACGCCAGCATGCCGGCGCCCAGGAAGACCATCGGCATCGAGAGCGGCGCGTTGCGCAGCAGCTTGGGCAGCACCGCCGCGATGAAGACGGCGATTCCGGCCGCGACGAAGACAATACTGGAACCCTCAAACATCTGCACGCCCTCCTGCCGCGACCGGGGAGCAGGCCCGGAATGGGTCGGGGCGCCGTTCCCAAAAGAACGGCGCCCCTCGCCTAAAAGATATACCGCCACCTGCACACTATCGGCTCCGGGCCGGGACGCCACGCCGGACAGACTAGAATGGAGGGCGGCCAACCGGCCGGATTCTAGGAAAGACCAGTTAATGAACACACACACCATGCGGACCCAGGCCTCTGACGCAACGTCCATCAAGCTCTCGTTCGCCAGTGCCCACGAGGTCCACTACGGCCTCGAAAACGCCGTCAACACCCTGATCGCCTCGGCCGTCCAGGACCGCCGCTGCGGGATCCGGGTTACCCGCCACGAGCCGGGCGCCTACACCGTGGCACTGGATGACACCGTGCCGTTCGGCGAGACCCACGAGGACGTCGCCGCCTAGCCTGCGCGGGCCGGGACAGGCCAAGGGCCGGTGAGGGATGCACCCCTCACCGGCCCTTTTTCCTTGCCCCTGGCGGGGCGGGGCGCCTAGCTCCGCCGCACCTGGACGCCGTCGGACTTCAGGAACAGCTGCGTCTCCGACGGCGCTGCCGGCACCAGCCAGAGCACGTTGCCGCTGGAGGAAACCTCTTCGACTTCGCCGGCTGCCAGAAGCTGCGCGTGCTTCAGGATTTCCACCCGGTCCCCCGTCTTGAGGCTCCTCCAGTCGGAAACCGTGGCGGCGAATGCCGTGCGCCTGGACATAACCGTCCCGCGTGCTTTCATGAACTTCTACCCCTTTGTAGGTTCTTGCCACAACATCGTTGGTGTGGGCTTGATCATATTTTTACTACAATTCCTCCGGGCCCGCCCGCCGTGTTGCCGAACATTTCGGAGGCCCTCAGGAAATCCCGCGTATCGCGTATTTTGTTTGCCGTCAGGCCAGATTTCCGACGGCGGATTCGGCGGCGGCGCGCACCTTGCCCGACGCCACCAGCCGGTCCGCGGCTTCCAGTTCTGGCGAGAGGAACCGGTCGGCGCCCGGGCCGTCGACGACGTCGCGCAACACCGCGATGACCGCGGCGCCGGCCGGTCCCGGCGTCAGTTCACCGCCGGAGAGCTGCGTGCGGATGTCCAGGGCGCGGGCGGAAGTCACCAGCTCGATCGCCAGGACGCGGCGCAGGTTCTCCACCGCGCGGCGCAGCTTGCGGGCCGCGTGCCAGCCCATCGACACGTGGTCCTCCTGCATGGCCGAGCTGGGGATCGAGTCCACCGACGCCGGCACGGCCAGCCGCTTGTTGTCCGAGACCAGCCCGGCCTGGGTGTACTGCGCGATCATCAGGCCGGAGTCGACGCCGGGGTCCGCGGCGAGGAAGGCGGGAAGCCCGTGCGAGCGGGCCGGGTCCAGCATCCGGTCGGTGCGACGCTCGGCAATGGAACTCAGATCCGCGACGGCGATGGCCAGGAAGTCCAGCACGTAGGCCACCGGGGCGCCGTGGAAGTTGCCGTTGGAGCTGACCCGGCCGTCTGGCAGGACCACCGGGTTGTCGATCGCGGCCGCCAGTTCGCGGGAGGCCACCAGCGCCGCGTGGTCCACGGTGTCGCGGACGGCGCCGGCCACCTGGGGGGCGCAGCGCAGCGAGTAGGCGTCCTGGACCTTGGTGTCGTTGATCCGGTGCGAGGCCACGATCGGGGAGTTGGACAGCACCCGGAGCATGTTGTCCGCGGAGGCGGCCTGGCCCGGGTGTGGCCGGAGCGCGGCGTGCAGTTCGGGGAGGAACACCTGGTCGGTGCCGAGCAGCGCCTCGACGCTGAGCGCGGCGGTGATGTCCGCCGTCGTGAGCAGCTGGCGGAGGTCCGCGATGGCCATCAGCAGCATCCCCAGCATGCCCTCGGTGCCGTTGACCAGGGCCAGGCCTTCCTTTTCTGCCAGGGTGACGGGTTCAATGCCGTGCGCGGCGAGGAGCTCCGCGACCGGACGGCCGTCCTTGGCGCCGTACAGCTCGCCGTCGGGACCCAACGCTTCGCCCTCGCCCATCAGGACCAGGGCGCAGTGGGACAGCGGCGCGAGGTCGCCCGAGCAGCCCAGCGAGCCGAATTCGCGTACCACCGGGGTGATGCCGGCGTTGAGGACATCCACCATGGTCTGCAGCACCACGGGGCGGACGCCGGTGCGGCCGGAGGCGAGAGTCTTGGCGCGCAGGAACATGATGCCGCGGACCACCTCGCGTTCCACGGCCGGGCCCATGCCGGCGGCGTGGCTGCGGATCAGCGACTTCTGCAGCTGGGTGCGCAGCTGGTTGGGGATGTGCCGGTTGGCCAGCGCCCCGAAGCCGGTGGAGATTCCGTAGGCCGGGGTCTCGCTGTGCGCGAGGTCGTCGATGTGGGCGCGCACCGTGGCGACGGCGTCGAGGGCGTCCTGGGCGATGGTCACCTTGGCGTCGTGGCGGGCGACGGCGACGACGTCCTCCGGGGTGACGCCGCTGGCGCCGAGGGTGACGGTGAGCGGAGCTTGCGTTGTCAGGGTCATGATTCCTACTTCTTTGCTTCTGCGGAGTCCGTGGGGAGCATCGGGATGCGGACGCCGCGTTCTTTCGCGACCTCGACGGCGCGCTCGTAGCCGGCGTCGGCGTGGCGGATGACGCCCATGCCGGGGTCATTGGTGAGCAGGCGTTCGAGCTTCTCCGCAGCGAGGTCCGTGCCGTCGGCCACGGAGACCTGGCCGGCGTGGATGGAGCGGCCGATCCCGACGCCGCCGCCGTGGTGGATGGAGACCCAGGTGGCGCCGGACGCCGTGTTGAGCAGCGCGTTCAGCAGCGGCCAGTCGGCGATCGCGTCGGAGCCGTCCGCCATCGCCTCGGTCTCACGGTACGGGGAGGCGACTGAGCCCGAGTCCAGGTGGTCGCGGCCGATCACGATGGGCGCCTTGACCTTGCCCTCCCTGACTAGCTGGTTGAACAGCAGTCCGGCCTTGGCGCGGTCGCCGTAGCCCAGCCAGCAGATCCGGGCCGGCAGGCCCTCGAACTCCACGCGCTCGGCGGCGGCGTCGATCCAGCGGTGCAGGTGCTTGTTCTCCGGGAAGAGTTCCTTGATGGCCTTGTCCGTGACCGCGATGTCCTCCGGGTCACCGGAGAGTGCCACCCAGCGGAACGGGCCCAGGCCCTCGCAGAACAGCGGCCGGATGTACGCCGGGACGAAGCCGGGGAACTCGAAGGCCCGGTTGTAGCCGCCCTTGCGGGCTTCGTCGCGGATGGAGTTGCCGTAGTCGAACACCTCGGCGCCGGCATCCTGGAACTCGACCATGGCCTGGACGTGCCTGGCCATCGAGGCCTGGGCCTTCTTGGTGAAGCCCTCGGGATCGGCTGCGGCCTCGCTGTGCCATTCCTCGACCGTGATGCCCTCGGGCAGGTAGCTCAGCGGGTCGTGCGCGGAAGTCTGGTCAGTGACGATGTCCACGGTGAGCTCGCCGGCGTTGTGGCGGCGCAGGATCTCGGGGAACACCTCGGCGGCGTTGCCGACATAGCCGACGGACCAGCCGCGGCGCTCTTCCTTGGCTTTGAGCACCTTGGCGATGGCGGCGTCGAGGTCGGTCTCCACCTCGTCGAGGTAGCGCTTGCCGGCGCGTCGGCGCAGGTGGCTCTCGTCGACGTCGACAATCAGGCAGGCGCCCTCGTTCAGGGTGACGGCGAGCGGCTGCGCGCCGCCCATGCCGCCGCAGCCGCCGGTGAGGGTCAAGGTGCCGGCGAGGGTGCCGTTTTCGTCCCCGGTGAGCTTGCGGGCGATCGCGGCGAAGGTCTCGAAGGTGCCCTGCAGGATGCCCTGGGTGCCGATGTAGATCCAGGACCCGGCGGTCATCTGGCCGTACATCATCAGCCCCTCGGCCTCGAGCCGGCGGAATTCGGGCCAGTTCGCCCAGTCGCCGACGAGGTTGGAGTTCGCCAGCAGCACCCGGGGCGCCCATTCGTTGGTGCGGAAAACGCCGACCGGCTTGCCGGACTGGACCAGCAGGGTTTCGTCCTTTTCCATGGTTTCCAGGGTGCGGGTGATCGCGTCGAACGCCGCCCAGCTGCGGACGGCGCGGCCGGTGCCGCCGTAGACCACCAGGTCATCAGGGCGTTCGGCCACCTCGGGGTCCAGGTTGTTCATCAGCATGCGCAGCGGGGCTTCGGTCTGCCAGCTCTTGGCGGTGAGCTCGGTGCCGCGGGCTGCTTTGACCGGGCGGGCACCGGTGGTGAAGTCGGCGGGTGCCATGAGGGGCTCCTTTGTTGTCTCGGGTGGTTCCTGGCAAGAGGTTCTGTATCAACTAAAGCCTGTCCGCAGCCCCGGAAACAGGGGCTTCCGGCGGGTGCTGTCCGGGATTCCAGACCCGACCGGCTCGCGGTTGGCGTCGATTTGAGCGCCCGGAACGGCAACTAGAGCGAGCTGGTTAGGCTGGGGCGCCCATGGATCCGGACCGAGAGATCGTCCGCCACCTTCTTGACCCGCGCGGCCAGCACCGGCCACTGGTCCGCCGGCAGCTTGTCCTCCAGAAACGTCACGGCTACGGCGGCCGTCGGCCAGCCCGCGTGGTCCGTGACGGCGGCCGCGATCGAACCAAAGCCCGGCGTCACCTCGCCGTGTTCCGTGGCGTAGCCCCGCTGCCGGACCTGGTCCAGGTGGGAGGACAAGGCCGAGTACTTGGTGATCGGTGATTCGGTCTCGTGCCGGGCACTGAAAGCCGCGGCGTTCGGGTACAGCGCGCGGACCTGGGACTTCGGCAGCGCGGCCAGGATCGCGCGTCCGCTCGCGGTGAGGTGGCTGGGCAGCCGGACGCCGACGTCGGTCACGAGGGAGGGGCGGTTCTTGGCCCGCTCCTCGACGATGTAGAGCACGTCCCGGCCGTGCAGCACGGCCAGGTGCGCGCTCTCCCCGATCACGTCCACGAGCGATGCGAGCATGGGCCGGCCCAGCCGGGAAAGCGGCTCCTGGCGTGAATAGGCGGAGCTGAGCTCGAAGGCGCTGATGCCGAGGCCGTAGCGCTGTTCTTCGTGTAGGTGGAGCACGAATCCGTTCGCCTCCATCACCCCCAGCAGGTGGTAGACGCTGGAGCGGGGCAGGCCCAGGGAGGTGGCAATGTTCGACGCCGCCATCGGCCCGCGCTTGGAGGCCAGCAGTTTCAGGATGCGCAGCGTATTTTCGGCAGCAGGTACCTTGGACGCCGCCCTGGCGGCGGACGGCTTCGGTACGGCCGCGTTCGGTACGGGGCTGGCGGCTTCCCCGGGCTGGGCAGTGCGGCTGGCGGCAGGCATGTGTTCCTCTTCGACGTCGGGCGGTGTCCGGTATCCCGTACTCAAGCATGCACCCGGCCCGCTGCCGCCGGGATCGCGTCGCCGCACCCTCCTGTCTGGGATACCGGACTTTCGCCCGGGTACGTGGCGGGGCCCGGCCCGCGGGACTTCCGCCCCTAGCCCGGCCGCGGGGGCGGCGCTTCACTGAAAGGAGCCGCCGGAACACCAGGAGGACCGCCGTGCGCTGGATCGCAGGACTGTTCTTAATCGCCCACGGCCTCGTTCACCTCGCTATCTGGCTGCCGCGGCCGGACGCGAAGGCCCCGTTCGACGTCGGCCGCTCCCCCTTCGCTGGGGAGGTGCGCCGGCTCGCTGTTGCCCTGGCCGTCGCCGCCGCGGCGGTGCTGGGGCTGGCCGGCCTGGGCGTCCTGGTGGCGGCGCCGTGGTGGATCCCGGTCACGGTCGCCGGGGCAGCAATCTCATCCGCGCTGCTGCTGCTCACGTTCAACACGTGGTGGCTGATCGGGCTGGGCATCAACACAGCCATCATCGTGCTCACCATGCAGCAGGCCGGGTGACGGGCGTGAAAAGCGTGCGGCCAGGGCTGCAGGGGGCGGGGCTGAGAGCGGTGAAGACGGTCCACACCCTGGCGTGGTTCACGATCGAATCGGCGATGGTCTATGTCCTGTACGCCGGATTCCGGGGACATTCCGACCGGAGGGCGGGCCTTGCTGGCGCCATCGTCCTCGCCGAAACTGCGGTCTTTGCGGGCAACGGCTTCCATTGCCCGCTGACGGCGGTGGCTCAGCGACTGGGCGATGCCACCGGATCCGTCACCGACATCGATTTGCCGAAGTGGTTTGCCCGGAACCTCCCGGCGATCCACGTCCCGCTGATCGTGCTGGCAGTAGCTTTCCACTGGCGCAACCTCCGCCGTCTGCCACCGCTCGGCCGGCGCGGCGCTGCCACGCGAGTATCAGCTGCGACCGTCCAAGTAGTCCGTGGTGAAGATGAGGTAAATGTTACTCGTGTTACTGGAGGGAGTCATCCCTAGAGTGGCGTGACGGGGGCACCGGGGCAGGGATGGCCGGGCTGGGGGCCCGGCCCCGCCGGTTCCCCCGCGAAGGGGTTCGGTTCGCAGGCAAGGAGCACTCCGATGAGCATTTCCCCAGCACAGCCAATCAGCTCAGCACAACCAGCACGTCCGCGGCCGGCCGGGCGTATTGGCCGGACACTCAGGCAGGCCGTCCACCGCCTGCGCGAGGGCCGCGTCCCGTTCCGGATCGGCGAGGTGGTGGTGGGTGACGACCCTTTCAACGGCCGCCGGGAGGGGAGGGTGGAGGTCATCCGGGCCCCGTACGTCGGGCTGCGCATCCCCGGCACACCGGCCGGAAGCCTGGTTTTCTTCGACCACCGGAACGTACGGCGCCCCGAGTAGATCCCGTCCACGGTCACACCACACCGCGCACCTGCCCGTGCCGGGCAAAGGGGCGGCCGGGGGCAAGGTATGCCGTTCGCATTAAGGAGATCATGTCCATGTTCGCTGCAGATGCCGTGCCCGTTTACCTGACCGCCGCCGAGGTGGCGGTGATGATGCGGGTGTCCAAGATGACCGTCTACAGACTGGTCAAATCCCAGGCCCTGGCGGCAGTCCGCTTCGGAAAGTCCTACCGCATCCCGGAAGCGGCGGTCCGGGATTACATCCGGCAGACCGCCACACCCGCCTCCTGACAGCATCAGGCCGGCGGTCGACGGCGGCCCGCGCCGGTGCGGGCGTTACGCCTCCCGTTCGCCCCTCCGCCGGAAGTCGCCCGGCCAGTCGGACTTCCGGATCCGGCCGAGTTCCTGAACCGGCCCCAGGTGCCCCCACTCGTCGCGCCCCAGCCGGGCCAGCGGCCCGAGCAGGTCGATCCGCGGGTGGTTGCCCTCCAGGACATCGGCAGAGACCGCGGCGTGGGTAACTTCGCCGAACACCAGGACGCAGTCGCCCATGGGCAGGATCGAATGCAGCCGGCACTCCAGTGCCGCCGGCGACTCCGCCACCCGCGGCACGCTGACGGTCAGGCTGGCCTCCCGGGTGACGTGGGCGGCGTCGAACTCGCTGACTTCCGGCGGGAAGTTGGTGCCGGTCGCGTTGACCTCGGCGATGAAATCAGCTGGCGCAAGATTGACCACAAATTCGCCGCGCGCGGAGATGTTCCGCAGCGTGTCCTTCCGGCCCACCGAGGTGAACTGGACGATTGGCGGTGTCACCGACGCAACAGTGAAGAAGGAATGCGGAGCGAGATTGTCCACCCCGTCGGCGGAGGTGCTGGACACCCAGGCAATGGGACGGGGAACGACGACGGCGGTCAGCAGCCGGTAAAACTCTGCGGAGGGCAGGTCGGCGGGGCTGAAATCCTTGCGCATGCCCCCAGCCTAGCGGCACGCCCCCGCCGGCAATCCCGCCCCGGCCAGCATGCCCGGCCGCCAAGCCGGGCGGGACTGACAGACAACGGACCCGCCCGGGCAGTTGCGCCCGGGCGGGTCAGAGCCAGCGCGTCAGAGCCGGCAGGTCAGAGTTAGCGGCCTACCGCGCGGACCAGCCGCCGTCCATCGTGTAGCTCGCACCGGTGACCATGCCGGCGTCGTTCGAGGCCAGCCAGGCCACCAGCGAGGCGACCTCCTCCGGTTCGACCAGCCGCTTCACGGCGGCCTCGGTGAGCATGATCTTGCTCAGCACCTCGGACTCCGGAATGCCGTGCACCTTGGCCTGGTCCGCAATCTGCGATTCGACCAGCGGAGTCCGGACATACCCGGGGTTGATGCAGTTGGACGTGACGCCGTGGGCGCCGCCCTCCAGCGCCGTGACCTTGCTCAGCCCTTCCAGCCCATGCTTGGCCGAGACGTAGGCGCTCTTGAACGGCGAGGCCCGGAGTCCGTGCACCGAGGACAGGTTGATGATCCGGCCGAAGCCGTTGGCGTACATGTGCGGCAGCGCGGCCCGGATCAGCAGGAACGGGGCCTCCAGCATGAGCGTGACGATGCGCCGGAAGTCGGCCGGATCAAAGTCCTCGATCGGGCTGATGCGCTGGATCCCGGCGTTGTTGACCAGGATGTCGCAATCCAGGCTGAGCGTCTGCAGCGCTTCGACGTCGAGCAGGTTGACCGCCCACGCGGTCCCCCCGACCTCGTCGGCCAGGGCGGTGGCGGCGGCTTCGTCGACGTCGGCAACCACCACCTTCGCGCCCCGCGCGGCGAGGGCACGGACGCTGGCCGCGCCGATCCCGCCCGCGCCGCCGGTGACCAGTGCCTTGCGGCCGTTGAGCGTATTTTCCATTTTCCCAGCCCTCCAGTTCAGAAATTCACGGTGATCAGATTCAAGCAGGTCAGAGTCGAGCAGTCAGCGGGCGCCCGCGACGGCGAGGCCTTCACGTTCCGCGTCGGCCCGGTCCACGTCCTCGAGGGCGATGCCCTTGGTCTCCTTGAGGCTGAGCACCGCCGCCGTGGTGATGGCACAGGCCACGACAAGGTAGATGGCGGTGGGCAGCCAGGAGCCGGTGTCCTTGAGCCAGGCGGTGGCCAGCAGCGGCGCCAGCGAGCCGGCGAAGATCGAGGTGACCTGCGAGCCCAGCGAAACGCCGGCGTAGCGCATCCGGGTGGGGAACAGTTCCGACATGAGGGCCGGCTGGCCGGCGTACATGAACGCGTGGAGGCACAGGCCGATCGTCACGGCCAGCACAATGACCACCGGGTTGCGGGTGTCGAACATCGGGAAGGCGAAGAACGGCCAGGTGGCACCGGTGATGGCGCCGACCAGGTAGACCGGCTTGCGGCCCCAGCTGTCCACGAGCCGGCCGACCTGCGGGATGACCAGGAAGTGGATGAGGTGGGCGATCAGCAGTGCCAGCAGCAGCGAGGACGTGTCGTACTTGTGCACGCTCTTGAGGTACACGATCGCGAAGCTCACCACGAGGTAGTACATGATGTTTTCCGCGAGCCGGAGGCCCATGGCCTGCAGGATGCCCTTGGGGTACTTGCGGATCACCTCGCGGACGCCGTAGCTGGCGGCCTGTTCCTGCTCCAGCTGCGCCTTGGCCTCGAGGAAGATCGGGGCTTCGGAGACGTTGGTGCGGATGTAGTAGCCGACGAACACGATCACCGCGGAGAGCCAGAACGCCACGCGCCAGCCCCAGCCAAGGAAATCGGCGGCGCTGAGGACATTGGACATGATGAACAGGACGAGGGTGGCCAGCAGGTTGCCGACCGGGACGGCGGCCTGGGGCCAGCTGGACCAGAAGCCGCGGGACTCGTTCGGGCTGTGTTCTGCCACGAGCAGCACGGCGCCGCCCCATTCGCCGCCCAGCGCGAAGCCCTGGATGAAGCGCAGCGCGACCAGCAGGGCCGGCGCGAGGTAGCCGATGTCGGCGAAGCCCGGCAGGCAGCCCATCAGGAACGTGGACACACCGATGATCACGATGGTCAGCTGCAGGGTGGGCTTGCGGCCCAGCTTGTCGCCGATCTGGCCGAAGACGATGCCGCCGAGCGGGCGGGCGACGAAGCCGACAGCGTAGGTCAGGAATGCCTGGATGATGCCGTCCAGCTCATTGCCGGTGGCGGGGAAGAAGTACTTGCCGAACACCAGGGTGGCGGCGGTGGCGTAGAGGAAGAATTCGTACCATTCCACGACTGTGCCGACCATCGATGCGGCGACGATTTTCTTGAGGCCTGCGCCCTTGGCGGGTGCGGCGGGGGGTGTTGCGGAGCGTTGATCTACGCTCATCTGGTTCTCCTTAGTGTCCACGATGACACGCGCTGTGATGCACGGCACTGAAATTGGGCCTCATCGAGTATCGCCGCACATTCCGGGCGGCTCAATGGCCAAAGCGGCACGATGTGTGTGCAGAATTGCAGATATGAATGCGAATCCTGATGACCTGCTGGTGCTGCTGGCGGTCTCCCGCTCGGCGAAATTTACGACGGCGGCCCAGGTCCTCGGCCTGAACCACACCACGGTTTCGCGCCGGATCGCGGCCCTGGAGAAGGCCCTCGGCGGACGCGTGCTCTCTCGCGCCTCGGGCGGCTGGGAACTGACCGAACTCGGCGCCGCGGCGGTCGCCGTCGCCGAACAGGTCGAAGGCGCGGTGCGCTCGCTCGAAAAGCCGGGATCGACGCCGGACCCGGTCACCGGCGTCGTCCGGATGACGGCAACCGACGGGTTCAGCGCCTATATCGCCGCCCCCGCGGTGGCGCGACTGCGCCGCGACCATCCCGGGCTCAGCGTGGAGATCATCACGGTGACCCGGCGCGCGCTGCAGCAGCGCTCCGGGCTGGATATCGAGGTGGTGGTCGGCGAGCCGCAGGTGCACCGGGCCGAGGCGGCCCGGCTCGGCGAATACATGCTGGGCATGTACGCCTCACGGAGCTACCTGGCCGAGTACGGGACGCCGCGGTCGGTGGACGAGCTGAAGGCGCATCCCCTGGTCTACTTCGTCGATTCCATGCTGCAGGTGGACGACCTGGACGCCCCGCGGCGGCTGGTGCCGACCATGCGGGACGGTCTGAGCTCCACCAACGTTTTTGTCCACGTCGAGGCGACGCGGGCCGGGGCCGGCATTGGCTTCCTGCCCTGCTTCGCCGCGGACCTGCACCCGGACCTGGTCAGGCTGCTGCCGGACGAGTTCGCGGAACTGCTCCCCTACTGGATGGTCCTGCGGCCCGACTCGATGCGCCGCCCCGCCGTCGCCGCGCTGGTCCAGGCCCTGCGCGAGCAGACCGACGCGCACCGCGAGGCGCTGATGGGCCGGGCCGGGTACGCAGCGATTGCTCCGTAGGCGCCGTTTTGGGGCCGCAAAAGGGGCGCTACGGAGCAGCCGACGCAGGGTCGTGGCGGACGGCGGCGCCGGCGGCGAACGCCCGCACCCTGTCGTCGTGCCAGATGTGGGCCGGGACCGCGCCGCCCAGCAGCCGGCGCGCGAGGCCGGGGTCGTCGTCGAACGGCGAGTCGCTGCCGGCGATGATCATGTTGCCGTAGCGCCGGCCCTTGAGCATGGCCGGGTCGGCGATGATCACGGTGTGTTCGAAGGCGGCTGCGATCGTTGCGGCGTCCTCCCGCGCGTTGGCCAGGGCGGGGGCGTCGCCGGAGTTCACCAGGTAAATTCCGCCGGGTGCCAGGACGCGCTGGGCGTGCTCGGTGAACTCGCTGGTGGTGAGCGGCCGGGGGGTGAGTGAACCGGCGAAGACGTCGCGGATGATGAGGTCCCGCGTCTGCGGCGTGAGGCTCTCGGTGACCTCGCGGGCCTCCCCCACGCGCAGCCGCAGCAGCGGCGCCTTGGGCAGGTCGAACCAGCCGCGGACGTACTCGGCGAGTTTGCCGTCCAGTTCCACCACCACCTGGCGGGCGTCCGGATAGGCGGCATGGAAGTAGCGTGCCAGTGAGCAGGCTCCCCCGCCAAGGTGCAGGGCACGCAGCTTGGGACGGGCCGCCGGCGGCCAGCGGGATTCCACCAGCGCGGCGATCCAGCGCATGTATTCAAAGTCGAGGAACAGCGGGTCGGCCAGGTCGATGTGCGAGCTCATAACGCCGTTGATCCTCAGCAGCCAGCCGGTTGAATTGTCCTGGTCCGGGATCAGCTCGCAGTCGCCGGTGTCGATGTAATAGACGCCCGCGACGGGGCCGTCCGGGCGCGAGCCTTTCGGCACTTCCACCACTCCCGGCGTCCCGGTTCCGGAGTTGCGGCTGGCCGCTCTGCCCCGTTTGGCCATCAGCCGTGCGCCGTTTCGCTCATGGTCCAACCCTAGCGGCTGGGATTCCCCGAATTTCAGGATCTTCTTGTAATCGGATGCAAAGCGTGCTTACTATTCATTAGTAATCATGCTTACTATTCGCGTTCGGCGCTGCTGGTCTTTCCACCGGCAGCAGATCTACAAGGAAAGAGAGCGACGATGACAGAGAACCAATGGCCCCAGGACACCACCTACGGCACCCCCGGTGTGGCGCAGGGAGAGTCGGACCTGCGGCAGAGCTCGACGTTCCCGCCCGCTTCCACCGGGACTTCAACCGGGACGTCTTCAAAGACCGAGGCCGCCAAGGGCGAAGCCAGCGAAGTGAAGCAGCAGGCCGCGGAATCGGCCCAGAATGTCACCGAAACGGCGAAGGCCGAAGCGGCGAACGTGGCCGGTGAGGTCAAGAGCAACGCAAAGGACCTCATCAACCAGGCGCGCACGGACCTCACCGCCCAGGCCGGCACGCAGCAGCAGAAGGCTGCCCAGGGCCTGCGCTCTATCTCCAGCGAACTGCATACGATGGCTGATGCTTCCGACCAGCCCGGCGTCGCGACCGACCTGATCCGGCAGGCCGCCGAACGGTCACAGTCCGTGGCTACCTGGCTGGACAACCGCGACCCGGGTTCGCTGCTCAGCGAAGTGAAGTCCTTTGCCCGCCAGCGCCCCGGCACCTTCCTGCTGGCCGCTGCCGGCGCCGGCATCCTGGCCGGACGCCTGAGCCGCAGCCTCAGCGCGGGCGCCCCTGACACGGCAACCACGGGCACCACCGGCACCCCGGCGCAGTACAGCGCACCGGTCACCCGGGTCCCGGACACCGGCGTCGCGGTCCCCCCGCCGCCGGTAACCTACCCGGAAACCACGACCGCCGGCGTCGCCGATACCTACCCGCCCAGCCCGCTTGAGGGCACCGGTGCGCACGCCGACCAGTGGGCAAACGACCCGCTGGCCGCCGATCCGTACCGGATCGATCCCACCGTCGATCCCGACCGTAAGGATCCGTTCGACGGAGGCCGTCGATGAGCAGCGAGATGCCCACGGGCGCCCCGATGCCTCCCTCGGAGGCCCACGTGAAAGCGGAGACCAGTTCCCTGGGCGACCTGCTCGGTGACGTCACACGGGACATGTCCACCCTGATGCGTCAGGAAGTGGAACTTGCCAAGGCCGAACTGAAGCAGACCACCAGCCGGGCCGGCAAAGGCAGCGGTATGCTTGCCGGCGCCGGAGTCGCAGGCCACTTCGTCCTGCTGTTCCTCTCCCTCGCCCTCTGGTGGGGCCTGGGAACGCTGATGGGGCTGGGATGGTCCGGCGTCGTCGTCGCGATCATCTGGGGCGTCATCGGCGCCGTACTGGCCTCGATGGGCCGCAAGGAACTCAAAGCGATCAAGGGCATGCCCCAGACCGCCGAGACGATCCAGGAAATTCCCCCCACCCTCAAGCCCAGCCACTAGAGCGAGGAAAACACAATGAGTGAAAACCCGGATGCCATCCGCGCCGACATTGAAGCAACCCGCGCCCGGCTCGGCACGAACGTCGACGCCGTGGCCGACAAGGTCACCCCGTCGCACATCGTCCAGCGCCAGACTGACAAGGTCAAGGACGCCGTCTTCGGAGTGAAGGAGAAAGTCATGGGAGCAGCCGACCACACCGCCGGCAACGTGCATTCCGCGGGCGGCAGTGCCGCCTCGCACCTGAACGACGCCGGCTCCGCCGTCGCCGACGCACCGCACCTTGCCAAGACCAAGACCCAGGGCAATCCGCTTGCTGCCGGGCTGATCGCCTTCGGCGCCGGCCTGCTGGTGTCCTCGCTGATTCCGGCGAGCCAGAAGGAACGCGAGGCGGCGGACGCCTTGAAGACTGCCGCCGAGCCGCTCACCACCGAGCTGACCGAGGCTGCCCAGCACGTGGCCGAGGGGCTAAAGGAGCCCGCTCAGGCGGCTATGGAGAACGTCAAGGCAACCGCCACCGACGCCGCCCAGAACGTCAAGGGTGAAGGCCAGAGCGCCGTCTCCGACGTGAAGGACCGCGCGGCCGACGCCAAGGACAACGTCCAGCAGGCCTAGCCCGACCCGGAAGACGGCCGGTTGCCCTCGCTGACGCGCTGGGCAGCCGGCCGCTGCGCTTAACCCACGAAAGAAGATTCCGATGGCCAAGAACCTCACCAAGGCGGACACTGGCTCCATGGACGACGCCGAAACCGCGAAGAGCAGCACCGCCAAAGCCCGGACCGCACCCGCGCCGGACGATGCCCGCAAGCCGGACAGCCCCGGGGACGTCACCAAGCCGTCCTGGAAGTACATCGCGAAAAAGACGTTGCGGGAGTTCACCAAGGACCAGTGCCCCGACCTCGCAGCGTCGCTGACCTATTACTCGGTACTGTCAATCTTCCCGGCGCTGCTGGCGCTGGTGTCCATGCTGGGCATTTTCGGGAACCCCCAGAAAACTACCTCCGCGCTGCTCGATATCGCACAGGGCATCGCCCCGGGCGATACCGTGGACACGATCCGCGGGGTGGTCCAGGACCTGGCAAGCTCGCCGGCCGCCGGCTTCACCCTGATCCTTGGCTTGCTCACCGCTCTCTGGTCCGCGTCCGGCTACGTGGGCGCGTTCGGCCGGGCCATGAACCGGGTCTACGAGATCGATGAGGGCAGGCCGTTCCTCAAGCTGCGCGGCACCATGCTCGGCGTCACGGTCGTCAATCTGCTGATCGTCGTTGTGCTGGCCGCGATGCTGGTGCTCAGCGGCCCGGTGGCGGAATCCGTCGGGAACATGATCGGCCTCGGCGGCGCCTTCCTGGCCGTCTGGAACATCGCCAAATGGCCGGTGATGCTGGTGCTGGTCGTCCTCGCGATCGCCATCCTTTACTACGCCACCCCCAACGTCAAGCAGCCGAAATTCCGCTGGATGAGCATGGGCTCGGCCATCGCCCTGGTGGTCTTCCTGCTGGCCTCCCTCGCTTTCGGTTTCTACGTGGCCAACTTCAGCAGCTACAACAAGACCTACGGTGCGATCGGCGGCGTGATCATCGCGCTGCTCTGGCTCTGGATCCTGAACATGTCGCTGCTCTTCGGCGCCGAGTTCGACGCCGAGACCGAGCGCGGACGCCAGCTCCAGGCCGGCATCGAAGCGGAGGAAACCATCCAGCTGCCGCCGCGCGACACGAAGAAGAGCGACAAGCTGCAGGCGCAGGAGGAAGAGGACATCCGCCGCGGCCGCGAGCTGCGCGAAGAGCACAGCGGCGGCGGGCAGCCCTCCGCGGATTACAGCTCCACCGACCGGAACGGGCGCCGCGAAAGCTAGTACCGGGAGGGGAAGCGCCGAACGGCGTCGGACGCGCGGGATACCCGCCGGCCGGCGCCGTTTCCGCGTCGGGTCACGGCGCCGTTTCCGCGTCCGGCGTCGGGTCACGGCGTCCGGTGCGCACCCCGCAGCCCAGAGTCCCGGCGTCGGGCGCGGGACCAAAGCCCCTAGCCGCCGCGCCGCCTGACCCGCTGTACTGGGGGGACGCACCGCTGGGGGTGCTGCGTCCGCCTACCGGGAGGATCCATGCCGGCACCCGCAGTTGGTCCCCCGCCCGCCGCCGTCGCCGTGGGCTACGACGGTTCAGAATCCTCGCAACTCGCCGTCCGCTGGGCCGCCGAACATGCCGCCGCACTGGGCCTGCGCCTGCGGGTGGTGCACGCCTGGGTCTGGCCGATGTTCACCAAAGATCTTGGCCCGGTCAAGGGAGTGGCCGGCAGCGGTCTCCGGCATTCCGCCGAGACCATCATCGCTGAAGGTGTGGGGCTGGCCCACGGCGTTGACCCGGGACTCGACGTCGAGGGCGTGATGGAGGCCGGACTGCCCGCACAGATCCTGCGGCAGGCCGCCCGGGATGCCGCCCTGCTCGTGGTGGGAAGCCGCGGCATCGGCGGCGTACTCGGGCACCTGGCCGGCTCGGTCTGCCTGGACCTGGCCGGCTCCGCCCCCTGTCCGCTCATGGTGGTCCGCCGCCCGCACCTGCCCGGCAAGCCCGTCGTCGTGGGCGTCGATGCCGCGGCCCGCAGCCCGGTAGTTCTGGCCGAGGCCGCCCGGCTGGCCGCCGCCGTCGGTGCCGAACTGCAGTTGGTCCACGTGGACCCGGGCCGGGGAGGCAACGCGGAGCCGCACGGCCGGCACGCCCCGCTGCACGGCTCGGACCTCCTGGAGCACGCCCTCGGCCAAGCCGGTCGACTCGCCCCCGGGCTGGCGGTCTCCGGGATCCTGAAGGAAGACCACTCCGCGGCCAAGGAACTCGTGGAGGCGGCCGACGAAGCGGACGTGCTGGTGCTGGGCACCCATAACCGTGCCGGAGGCGTCGGCAATACCGTCTCCGCTGTGCTGCACAAGGCCGCCTGCAATGTCATGATTACACGCTGATTCTTAGGCCCCGGGACCCGTGCCTCGTCCAGCCCCGGGGCCGGACGAGGAGCCAGAAAGGGAGGCTCAGTGCGAGCCTGGTGGGTTGCGCAGCCGGGACCGATCGCCACCGGTCCGCTGGTTTCAGGCGAGCGCCCGGACCCCGTCCCCGGCCGCGGCGAAGTACTGGTGCGCGTGCGGGTGTGCGGTGTGTGCCGGACAGACCTGCATCTGGCCGAGGGTGAGCTGGCCCCCAGGCGCCCCGGTGTGGTTCCGGGCCACGAGGTGGTCGGTGAGGTGGTGGGACGCGGCCGCGGCGCGGACCGGTTCCGCCGCGGTGAGCGGGTGGGGGTGGCGTGGCTCGGCGGGACCTGCCGAACCTGCCGGTTCTGCCTGCGCGGGCAGGAAAACCTGTGCTTGTCCCCCACCTTTACCGGCTGGGACCGCGACGGCGGCTACGCCGAACTCATTACCGTCGCCGAGGACTTCGCCTACCGGGTTCCGGAAGCCTTCGACGACGAGGAAGCGGCACCGCTCCTGTGCGCCGGCATCATCGGCTACCGCGCCCTGAGCCGGGCCGAGCTGCCCGTCGGCGGCCGGCTGGGCATCTACGGCTTCGGCGCCTCCGCCCACCTCGCCGCGCAGCTTGCGCTCTACCAGGGGGCCCAGGTCTATGTGATGACGCGGTCTCCGGAGGCGCGGCGGCTGGCTCTGGAGCTCGGCGCCACCTTTGCCGGCGGGGCCGAGGAGGAACCGCCGGACCCGCTCGACGCCGCCATCCTCTTCGCTCCCGCCGGGACTCTGGTGCCGCCGGCGCTGCGTGCCCTCGACCGTGGCGGGACCCTCGCCGTCGCCGGCATCCACCTCAGCGACATTCCGGCCCTGCACTATGCCGAGGAGCTGTTCCAGGAGCGCCAGCTGCGCAGCGTCACCGCCAACACCCGGGCCGACGGTGAGGAGTTCTTCCGCATCGCCGCAGAGATTCCCCTGCGCCCCACCACGGTCGCCTACCCCTTCGACGCTGCCGACCAGGCGCTGCAGGACCTGGCCGCGGACCGGGTCACCGGCGCCGCCGTCATCCGCGTCGCGCCCTGATCCAGTCCCCGCCACCTAATGCCAGTCAGTTGGGCGCGGGGCGTTGCGGGGGAATTCGTGCTGCTCGCCGGCCCGGAGCAGCACCCTTTGCGCGCCGACCCGGACCAGCACGGGAGCGGCGTCGCCGGGGGCGGCGGAGACGAGAAGCCGGTCGGTTTCCAGGTGCACGGACAGGAGCTGGTCGCGGTAACGGACCTGGAAGTCCACCCGGCGCAGTTCAGCCGGCAGCCGGGGGGTGAAGTCGAGGGCGTCGCGGGTAATCCGCAGCCCGGCAAAGCTGCGCTGGACGACGTCGATCGAGCCGGCCATCGCGCCCAGATGGATGCCCGAGCTTGTGGTGCCGCCCTGGGTGTCGTCCAGGTCAGCGTCCAGGGCTTCCCGGAACGTGGCCCAGGCGCGCTCCGGATCGCGCTGCGCGAGGACCGAGGCGTGCGCCACCCGGCTCAGCGTGGAGCCGTGCGCGGTGCGGGCCAGGTAGAAATCCACGGTCGCGGCCATCTGCGCGGGGGTGACGGTGTAACCCAGCCGGCCGAGGAACCCCACGAGCTGGTCCTCGCCAAGCACGTACAGCAGCATCAGGACGTCCGCCTGTTTCGCCAGCCGGTAGTGGTTGGTGCTGTCCCCCTCCGCTTCCAGGATGAGGTCCAGCCGTTCGATGTTCCGGTAGCTGCGGCGGTAGTGGTTCCAGTCCAGCTCGCGGAGCGCGCCGTAGCCGGCGAACTGGCTGATGATGCCGTCGCCGTGGAAGGGTACGAACATGCGCCGGCTCAGCCGGGCCCAGGCCGCAATCTCTCCGGCCGTGATGCCGAGCCGGGCACGGAGGTCCTCCATGTCAAAGCCCCGGACGGAGTGCATGATCCATTCGGCCTGGTCGAAGACCCAGGCGGCCATGATGTTGGTGTAGGCGTTGTCATCGAGGCCGCCGCCCGGGTTGCCCGGGGGCCCGGTGTGGTACTCGTCCGGGCCCATCACGCCCCTGAGGTGGAACCGGTCGTCGGTGGCATCGTAATCCGCCATCGAGGCGAACAGCCGGGCGACGTCGACAATCAGTTCCGCGCCATGCTGGGTCAGCCAGCCGCGGTCCTGGGTTGCCTCGAAGTACTGCCACGCGTTGTAGGCCACGGCCAGCCCCACATGGCGCTGGAGGTGGGAGTAGTCCGGCATCCAGTGCCCGGACAATTTGTTGAAGAGCAGCTTTGGGGTCTGCTCGGTGCCGTCGCTGCCGCTCTGCCACGGGAACAGCGCGCCCCGCAGGCCGGCCGCCCGCGCGGCGTCGCGGGCTGTGCCGAGGCGCCGCCAGCGGTAGTCGATCAGCTCCCGGGCGAGCGAGGGCAGCCGGGAGTTCAGCACCGGCAGGACAAACAGCTCGTCCCAGAAGACGTGGCCACGGTAGCCCTCCCCGTGCAACCCGCGGGCCGGCACCCCGGCGTCCAGCTCGGCCGTGTGCGTCGTCAGCGTCTGCAGCAGGTGGAAGACGTGCAGGTTCAGGATCAGCTGCGCCTGGGAGGGGGCATCGGACTCGATGATGAACGGGGCCAGTAACAGCGACCACGCCCGCTCGTGGTCCGCCAGCAACGCCTCGAAGCCGCCCGAGCGCGCGAGCACCGCCTCGGCAGCCGTCAGCGGCGAGGAGACCGCGTGGTCCCTGGAACTGGCGACCCCCAGCGTCTTGGTAACCTTCACCGCGGTCCCGTCCGCGGCCGGAACCTCCAAGCGGTGCGCGTACAGGCCGTCCAGCTGCTCGAAGGTGGAATTGGCCGGCCCGGACACCTCGGTGCGCAGTGCCAGTGCGATGCCAATGCGGCTCTGGCTGGTCTGCACCTGCACGCTCAGTCCGACGGCGCCGCGTCCGGCTGTATTCCGCCCACCGGCGGGCTCCCCACCGGCGGACCCGGTTGCCTGCACCGCCGTCAGGTGCCGGTTGGACAGCTGCGCATCCTCGGGAACGTTGGAGTTGGTTACCGCGGTGTCGCAGCCGCTGCGGACGCTGATGCTGCCGCTCCAGCCGTCCGCGGTGAGGACGGTTTCCAGCGCTGCCAGATGCGGCTCCGCCATTGACACAATGCGGCGCTGCACCAGCTGCAGCCGCCGCCCGGCGTCGTCCTCCAGCAGCGCCTCGCGGGTGAGCAGCGCGCGTTTAAGGTCCAGGGTGCGGCGTTCCTTCCGGAGCTTCAGGCCGCCTTCGGACCACCACGCGCCGTCCCCGATCCGGAGGTCCAGGTGCAGCCAGTCCGGAATGTTCACCATGTGCTCATCCACGGTGCGCTGCCCCTGCACGACGCTGGCCAGCCGGTTGTAGACACCGGCGAGGTAGCTCCCGGGATAGTGGATCTCGCCGCCGCGGTGTTCGGGAGCCGCGCCACGGGTGGCCAAGCAGCCGTTGCCCAGGGTGGTCAGCGCCTCCCGGTGCCCTTCGTGGGCCGGATCGAAGCCCTCGTAGACCAGCATCCACGGGTGGGTGATGACCAGTCCGATGTCCAGTTCGCTGACGTCTTCGACCACGATGTCCGCGCCGGCGTTCTCCAGTTCGGCCCGCCGGCCGGTCCGGTCGATGCCGACGACCAGCCCGAATCCGCCGCGGCGGCCAGCCTCGACCCCGGCGACGGACGCTTCGATGACCATGGCCCGCGCGGGCGGGATATCCAGCCGCCGCACCGCCTCCAGGGCCAGGGCCGGGGACGGTTTGCCGGGGATGGCCTGGCGCAGCGCCGCCTGCCCGTCCGCCATGTGGTCGAAGAACCCGTCGAGGCCGACGGCGGCCAGGAGCGTGCCCGCATTGGGGGCGGAGGTGGCCAGCAGCACCGGGATCCGGCCGGCCCTGAGCCGTTCCAGCAGCGCCAGGGTGCTGGGGAAGGCCCGCGGCGGCTGGCCGCGCAGCATCTGCCCGAAGAGTTCGTCCTGGCGTTTCCCGAGCCCGAACGCCGTCCAGTCGGCCGGACCGTCCGCGGGTGAGCCGGCCGGCAGTGAAACGCCCCGTGAGGCCAGGAACGCCGAGGCGCCGTCGGCGGGGGTCCGGCCCTCGATGTAGCCGGTGTAGTCGGCGTCGGTGAGCGGGTCCCGGCGGGCGCGCGCCGGGAGCCGGGGGTCCTGGAAAACGTCAGCCAGGAGCCGTTTCCACGCGGCGGCACGGAGCTCGGCGGTATCCAGCACAACGCCGTCCAGTTCGAAGACCACCGCGTCGACGGGCGCCAGGGCAGCTGCAACCGTGGGCGACTCCGTCATGGGCTATTCGTACCAGTCATCCGGAGCCGGCAACAGTGGCGCGCGGCCCGGTTGCGCCGCTCAGCCGAGGAGCGCATCGAGGGTGGTGAAGCCGTAGCCGGCCTGGCGGATCCGGTTGATCAGTTGCGGGAGCGCGTCGGCGTCCAGGGTGCTGCCGTCGTCCGGGTTGGAGCCGATGTGCATCAGGACGATTTCCCCGGGTTGTAGGCCGGCGAGGACACGGTCGGCGACGATCTGGGCGGTGACGCCGCCGCTGGTGCCCTTCCAGCCCAGGGTGTCGACCGTCCAGCGCACCGGCACGTAGCCCAGTGCGTTCACCGCCGCGATGGTCCGCGCGTCGCGTTCACCGAAGGGGAAGCGGAACAGCGGGCGGGCGTCGGCTCCCCCGGCCGTGATCGCCGCCTGCGCAGCGGAGAGTTGCTGGGCGATCTGGGCATCGGAGAGGGTCGTGAAACCCGGGTGCGTCATCGAGTGGTTGCCCACCCGGTGGCCGGCGGCAACGATCGAGGCGACGCCCGCGGGGTTGGCGCCGGCCCAGTTGCCGGTGAGGAAGAAGGTGGCCCGGACCCCGGTGGCGCCGAGGGTGCGCAGAATGCTGGGCAGACCGGCCGAATTGGCCCCGGCGTCGAAAGTCAGGGCAACCGCACGGCCGGCATTTGGGATGATCTCGACGTCGGCTCCCCGGAGCGCCGCCGGGAACGGGGCCGGAGGTACAGGGGGCGGTGCCGGGGGCGGCGCTTGGGTCGTGACCGGCGGCGGGACCGGGGCGGCGCTCGACGGCGGGGCGGGCTTGGCCGTCGGCGTCGGGCTCGGCGTCGGGGTGGGCGTCGGCGTCGGAGTGGCCGTCCGCGGGGTTGCGGTGGAGGGGCTGGCAGCCGGAGCCGTCGACGGTGCGGCGGCCGGGCGTTCCCGGGAGAGAACCAGTGCCGTGACGACCGCGGCGGCCAGCAGCAGCACCGCGGCCGCCAGCGCAACCAGCCGGCGTCGTCCGCCAGCGAAGACCGACCACATGCTTCACCGTGGCACCACCGGCCCCGCGCGGGGTAGGGCTGAAAGACCCGCCGCGCGCCCGGACCATGCGCGAACGGACACTTGGGGCCCCGCAAGCCTACGCCGCAAGGGCCGCAAGTGTACGTTCGGGCTCAGGGTAGGCCGCAAGTGTACGTTCGGCCCGGGGGCGGGGCGGGGTGGCGCAGTAGGATGCAAGTAGTCGCAGACGCCAGGTCTTGCGCGGAGGACGAGGCGGGACAACCGTGAAAATTGCGCTCCGGTATCCGCTGGTGATGGGCACGGTCGCCGCCCTCCTGGCGGTGGTGTTGCTGCTGGCCTCGGGCCAGGAAGGCATCGCGCGGATCGCGGCAAGCATTTACGCGCTGGCCGTGGCCGCCTACCTCGCCATCGGTATGGTCCGCCGGCTGCTCGGCGGCCAGTGGGGCATTGACATCCTGGCCGTCACCGCCATTGTCAGCACCGTACTGGTGGGCGAATTCATCGCCTCGATGATCATCGTGCTCATGATGGCCGGCGGCACCGCCCTCGAGGACTACGCCGCGGGCCGGGCCAAGAAGGAACTGACGTCCCTGCTGGAGCGCGTCCCTCAGACGGCCCACCGGGAACGCAACGGCAACTCCGTCAACGGCGGCTCGGGCACCGCCACCAACGCAGCAGGCACCACCGAAGGAGCCGCCGAAGCCACCACCGAAACCGCCACCGAAACCGCCACCCACGCGGGCGGCCAGCACGAGGATGTTGCCGCCACCGACGTCCGGATCGGTGACATCCTGCTGGTCAGGCCGGGTGAGGTGGTGCCGCTGGACGGCGTCCTGCTTTCCGAGTCCGGGACCTTCGACGAGTCCTCGCTCACCGGGGAGAGCCTTCCGGTGGAGCGGGTGGCCGGCGAGGGGCTGATGAGCGGCTCCCTCAACGGCGAAGCGGCGGTCCGGATGCAGGTGACGGCACGGATGGAGGATTCCCAGTACAGCCGCATCGTCGCGCTGGTCAAGGAAGCCGCGGACAGCAAGGCCCCGATGGTGCGGCTCGCCGACCGGTATGCCGTGCCGTTCACGGCCCTGGCCTACGTTCTCGGGGCGATCGGCTGGATCATCAGCGGCAGCCCGGTCCGGTTCGCAGAGGTGCTGGTGGTGGCCACGCCGTGCCCGCTGCTGATCGCCGCCCCCGTCGCCTTCCTGGGCGGCATGAGCCGTGCCGCGCGCGGCGGCATCATCGTCAAATACGCCGGCGTCCTGGAACAGCTGAGCCGGATCAAAACGGTGGCCTTCGACAAGACCGGCACCCTGACCTACGGCCGGCCCTCCCTGGTCGGCATCCGGACCGCCGGGTCCTTCACCGAGGACCAGGTCCTGGGGCTGGCAGCGTCCGCCGAACAATATTCCTCACACGTCCTCGCCGCCTCGGTGATGGACGCGGCCCGGAGCCGCGGGTTGGTCTTCGAAACCGCCACGGAGGCCACCGAATTCGCCACGCACGGCGTCCGGGCCCGCTTCGACGGCCGGGACGTGGTCGTCGGCAAGCCCAATTTCGTTGCGGAATCGGCTGCCGGGGTCGTGGAAACCGGGCTGGCCAGCGGCGAACTCGCCATCTACGTGGGCGTGGCCGGGGAGTTCGCCGGGGCCCTGGTGATGAGCGACCCCATCCGCAGCGAAACCCGCCGCACCGTGGCCGAGCTCCGGGAACTCGGCGCCACCTGGACCGTCATGCTGACCGGCGACGCCCTGGCCACCGCCGAGCACATCGCGGCAGCCGCCGGGCTGACCGATGTCCGGGCCGAGTGCCTGCCGCCGGACAAGGTCGAAGCCGTCCGGGCCCTCCCCGTCCGCCCGGTCATGATGGTGGGCGACGGCGTCAACGACGCCCCCGTCCTGGCCGTCGCCGACGTCGGGATCGCGATGGGCGCGCGGGGATCGACGGCGGCGGGTGAGTCCGCCGACGTCGTGATCATCCTCGATGACCTGTCCAAGGTGGCCTCGGCCGTGCGGATCGGCCAGCGCACCGTAAAGGTCGCGCTGCAGAGCATATGGATCGGGATCGCGCTGAGCGTGGCGCTGATGCTCGCCGCGGCCGCGGGCTACGTCCCGGCCATCGCCGGAGCCCTGTCCCAGGAGGTGGTGGATCTTGCCACCATCCTGAACGCGCTGCGCGCCCTGGGTTCCGGGCGGCCCGCGGTGCCCGGCGCAGCGGCCGGCGGGCCTAGCCCCCGGACGCCAGCTTCTCGGCTTCCGCGATCCGCGGGACGGTCCTGAGGTAGCTGTCAGGGTTCAGCGAGATCGAATCGATGCCCTCGCCCACCAGGAAGGCCGCGAACTCCGGGTGGTTGCTGGGCCCCTGCCCGCAGATGCCGATCTTGATCCCGGCCGCGTGCGCCTTCCGGATCGCCTCGCTGATCATCGCCATCACGGCCTCGTCGCGCTCATCGAACAGCGCCGCCAGCTGCGCCGAATCGCGGTCCACCCCCAGGACCAGCTGGGTCAGGTCGTTCGAGCCGATCGAGAAACCGTCAAAGCGGGTGGCGAACTTGTCGGCCAGGACCACGTTGGAGGGGATCTCGCACATCATGTATACCTGCAGGCCATGGTCGCCGCGGACCAGGCCGTTCTCCGCCATCACCGCCAGGACCTTGTCCGCCTCCTGCGGCGTCCGGCAGAAGGGGATCATCACAATGATGTTGCTGAAACCGAGCTCCTCCCGGACCCGCTTCAGGGCCCGGCATTCGAGCGCGAACCCCTCCCGGTACCGCTCGTCGTAGTACCGCGAGGCACCACGGAACCCCAGCATGGGATTCTCCTCGGCCTCCTCGAAGGCTGAACCGCCCACCAGGTGCGCGTACTCGTTGGTTTTGAAGTCGCTGAGCCGCACAATGACCGGGTTCGGATGGTACGGCGCGGCGATCTTCGCGATGCCCAGTGCCAGGGTGTCCACGAAGTAGTCGCATGGATCGGCGTAGCCGCGCGTCAGCTCCCGGATCTGCGCCGCTTCCTGCGGGTCAGTAACGCGTTCCGGATGGACCAGCGCCATCGGATGGACCCGGATCAGGGCGCTGATGATGAACTCCATCCGGGCAAGCCCGACGCCGTCCGCGGGCAGCCGCCACCACTGGAAGGCGGCCGCCGGGCTGGCGATGTTGACCATGACTTTGGTGCGCGTCGCCGGCAGCTCGCCCAGGTCCACGTCCTCGGTTTCGAACGCGAGGCTGCCGGCGTAGACGCGTCCCACATCGCCTTCGGCGCAGGAAATCGTCACGGCCTGGTTCTCCGCCAGCGCGGAGGTGGCGTTGCCGGTCCCGACGACGGCGGGCACCCCCAGTTCGCGGCTTACGATCGCCGCGTGGCTGGTGGGTCCGCCGCGGTCGGTGACGATCCCGGCCGCGCGCTTCATGATGGGGACCCAGTCCGGGTCGGTCATTTCGGTGACCAGGATGGCGCCATCGCGGAACTTCTCGATGTCCGCGGCGCTCCGGATGACGCACGCCGTCCCCTGCGCGATCGAGTCGCCGATCGCGGCCCCGTCCGCCAGCACCGGCCCGGTTTCCAGGAGGTGGTGGAGGGTGAACCGCGAGCCGGTCTTGAGCGACTGCACCGTCTCCGGCCGGGCCTGGACCATGAACAGCTCGCCGGTCTCGCCGTCGCGGGCCCATTCCATGTCCATCGGCCGGCCGTAGTGCTCCTCTACGGAGACGGCCCAGCGGGCCAGGGCGAGGATCTCGGCGTCGGCCAGGACGAAGGCACGGCGCTCCGCTTCCGAGGTGTCCACGGTGCGGGTGCGGGCGTGGCCGCCGCGGCTGTAGACCATCTTCTGCGCCTTGGAGCCGAGGGTCTTTTCAATGATCGGGCTGGGTCCCCCGGCGGCCGCAGCCTCAGTTAGGAGCGGTTTGAAGACCAGGTATTTGTCCGGGTTGATGGTGCCCTGCACCACAGTCTCGCCAAGGCCCCAGGCGGCGCTGATGACGGCAGCCCGCGGGAAGCCGGAGTCGGTGTCGATCGAGAACATCACCCCGGAGGCGCCGACGTCGGAGCGCACCATCCGCTGGACCCCGATTGAGAGTGCGACGTCGAGGTGGTCGAAGCCCTTGACCTCCCGGTAGCTGATGGCCCGGTCCGTGAACAGGGAGGCGTAGCAGCGCCGGCAGGCGTCCATCAGTTCCCGCTCGCCGGCGACGTTCAAAAAGGTTTCCTGCTGGCCGGCGAAGCTGGCATCGGGCAGGTCCTCGGCCGTGGCGCTGCTTCGGACCGCGACGGAAAGCCGCTCCCGCCCGGCGCGCTGCCCCAGTTCGCCGTAGTGCGAGCGGATGGAGTCGGCGATGTCCGGCGGGAAATCGCTGGCCAGGAACAGTTCCCGGATGGCTTCGCCCGTTTCGCGCAGCGTGGCGTCCCCGGAGCGGTAGGCGAGGATCCGCGAGCGCATGGCCGGTTCGATCCCGTTCGCCGCGATGAAGGTCCGGTAGGCCGCGGCGGTGGTGGCGAAGCCGTCCGGGACCCGCACGCCCCGGGCCTTGAGGGACTGGATGAGTTCGCCCAGGGAGGCGTTTTTGCCGCCGACCTGGGGGACGTCGCCCATGCCGATTTCTTCAAACCACTTCACGTGTTCGGGCATGCCGGCGCTCCTTTGGGCGTGTGTCATCCATGGTCCGATCCTGCGGCCCGGGGCCGTATGCGGTCAGAGTCTTTGGACCTTTTAGGCGGCGCGGCCGGACGGGCCGGCGGTGCCGGACCGCCGGTGCCGGGCCACCTTGTAGACCCAGTCGGCGAGCAGGACCGCCGGAATGGCTGCCAGGGCAACCGCCAGTCCTCCGGGGGTCGGCGGGGAATGGCCCAGCAGGCCGGCGACCGGGCCAAGGAACAGGAAGACGGAGAGCAGCCCCAGCTCCGCCAGCACGGCCCAGAGCAGCAGCCGGTTGGTGAACCAGCCCAGCCGCCAGGGCGGGGAGGTGGCGCTGCGGCAGGCGAAGGCGTTGGCGAGCTGGGCCAGCACCACGGTGGTGAACGCGGCGCCGGAGCCCGCCATCAGCACATCCGACGGCGGCAGTGCGGCACCAGGGCTCCAGCCGGCGCCGAAGAGCACGGCGGTGTACGCCGTCATCTCCAGCAGCGCCTCCACCGGGCCCAGCAGGCCGAAGACCCGGAACATCAGGGCGCGGTCCATCAGGTGCCGGCGTTCCGGCGGGCGTTTCAGGGCCCCCTTGCTGGGCGCCTCGCTGCCAAGGGCCAGGGCCGGCAACAGGTCGGTGCCGATGTCCAGGGCGAGGATCTGCAGGACGCTCAGCGCCAGCGGGAACCGCCCGCCGGACAGGGCCCAGAACACGAACGGGGTCAGTTCGGCGACGTTGTCCGTGAGGTGGTAGGTCAGGAAGCGGCGGATGTTCGCGTAGGTGGCGCGGCCCTGCTCCACGGCCGCGATGATCGTCGCGAAGTCGTCGTCGAGCAGCACAAGGTCCGCCGCCTCGCGGGCCACGTCGGTGCCGCTCAGGCCCATGGCGACGCCGATGTCCGCCTGTTGCAGCGCCGGGCCGTCGTTAACGCCGTCGCCGGTCATGGCCACCACATGCCCGCGGTGCTGCAGCAGCCTGGCGACCCGGAGCTTTTGTTCGGGCGTCACCCGGCTGACGACGACGCCGTCGCGGTCCAGCAGCGCGGCCAGGACCTCGTCGTCCTCCGGCAGGGTGTGCCCCTCCAGCACCATTTCCGGGGAGCCGATCAGGCCGGTCTCCCGGGCGATGGCCGCGGCGGTGAAGGCATGGTCGCCGGTGACCATGCCCACCTTGATACCGGCCTCGCGGGCTGCCTGCAGCGAGAGCCGGACCTCGGCGCGGGGCGGATCGTGCAGGCCGATCAGGCCCAGCAGCGTCAGCCCGGTCTCCACTTCGTCCGCCGTCGTGCTGTCCGGCACCGGCCCCGGCAGCGTTCGCTCGGCGACGGCGAGCACCCGGAGCCCGTGCGAGGCCATCTGGTCCACCATGCGCAGCGCGCCGTCAGTGCCGTCTGTGCCGCCGTCACCGCCGCTGCCGACACTGGCGGCGTCGTCGCGCCTGCATAAGGGAATCACGGACTCCGGCGCGCCCTTGACCAGGAGTTCAGTCCCGACGATGGCGGACTCCCGCAGCCGGCGGGGGTCGAAGGCGAAGCGGTGCGACGGCGCCGGCTCGGCCAGCCGTCTGCCGCGGCCGGCCAGCCGGGTGGCCAGCGCATCGATGGCGGCCTCCATCGGGTCGCCCTCGGCGATCCACTGGCCCTCGTGCAGCACCGCCCGGCCCACCGAGGCGGCGCGCGCAGCGGCGCTGAGCCGCTGCCCCGCCTGGAACGCCGCGGCCCCGACGTCCGCGCCACCCTCGCCGCTGACCTGCGCCTTCGGCCCGTAGCCTGGCCCGGTGATGCCGAGCAGCCCGGCGGGGGTCCAGACCTCGACGGCGTTCATCCGGTTCTGTGTGAGGGTTCCGGTCTTGTCCGTGCAGATAAAGGTGGTGGAGCCGAGCGTCTCCACCGCCTGCAGATTCCGCACCAGGGCGTTGCGCGCGGCCATCCGTTGGGCACCGATGGCGAGCGACAGGGTCACGGTGGGAAGCAGCCCCTCGGGCACCAGCGCCACGGCCACGCCGATCGCGAAGAGGAACGCGTCGCGCCAGGAGATGCCGACCAGCAGCGAGAGGATGAAGAACAGCGCGCCGATGCCCAGCGCGACGCCGGCGACGATCCGGACGATCCGCTGCAGCTCCAGCGCCAGCGGGCTCGGCGGCGCCTCGACCTTGCCGGTGAGCGAGGCGATCT
Organism: uncultured Arthrobacter sp.; assembly: GCF_964021775.1. Taxonomy (GTDB): domain Bacteria; phylum Actinomycetota; class Actinomycetes; order Actinomycetales; family Micrococcaceae; genus Arthrobacter. The sequence continues at coordinate 148,882 of NZ_CAXHZI010000003.1, read as the reverse complement.
CGGCGAGCCGGGTCTGTCCCCCGGTGCTGGCCACCAGGCCCTCCGCCGTGCCGATGACCAGGAACGTCCCGCCGAACACGGTGTCCCCGGCCGCCTTGGTGACCGCCTCGCTTTCGCCGGTGAGCATCGATTCGTCCACCGTGCAGACTGCGGCGAGCGCGAGGCGCAGGTCCGCGGGGACCCGGTCCCCGGCCACCAGCACGACGGCGTCGCCTGGCACCAGCTCGGTGGTGTGCACCTTGATGACGCGGTTGTCCCGGCGCACCGAGACCATGGCGGGCAGCAGTTCCCGCAGCTTCGCGGCGGCGTGCTGGGCGCGTTCCTGCTGGATGTAGGCGAACACCCCGTTCACCAGGATCACCACAATGATGGCGACGCCCAGCTGCGGCATGCCGGCGACGAACGCGAGGGCCGCCGCTGCCCAGAGCATGACGGCAAAAAAATGGGTCAGCTCTGCCAGCAGCCGCCGCCAGCCCGGAACCGCGCGGATCTGGGGCAGCCGGTTTGGTCCGCTGCGTTCCAGCCGCCGGGCGGCCTCCGCCGAGCTGAGGCCGGAAATATCCTGCAGCGGCCCGGCGCCCGCGGCCGGGATCACCGTCCGCCGCCCGTCACGTGCAGCACCCAGCCCCGGCCCTGCCCAGGTCCCTCATGCCTCCGAGGATGCGCCGGCGCGGCGCGGCCGGTTAGGGCCAAAGGTCACTGCGGCGGGCCTCAGCACTGAGGCGCAGCAACAGGGCCCGGCAGCCGGGCTCAGCTGCCGGTGGCCGCCGGCGGCCGCTGCCGGCCCAGCGAGCGCAGGTACGTCCCAAAACCCTGGGGCGCCCGTGCGTGGGTCCGGCCGGAGGTCAGCACCCGCATGCTGTCCGTGGCCAGGACGGTGAAGGCGAGGCTCCGCAGGCTCTGGACCAGGGTGCGGTCCTCGTGCGTTTCCAGGTGCGAGAACCCGCCGGCGGCCAGGTAGGCGGAGGCCCGGACGCCGAAGTTGGCGCCGTAGATGTGCGGGTGGTTTTCTTCGAAGGGGTGGCGCTCCAGCCAGCGGCGCAGCAGCTCCGGGTCCATCCCGACGGGGTCCGGTTCCACCGAGCCCAGCACGGCGTCGGCCCCGGCTTCGGCGAATTCGAGCTGCCGCACCAGCCAGTTCACCGGAACCTGCGAATCGGCGTCGGTGTTGGCCAGCCAGGTCCGTCCCGGCCAGGGCAGCGGCGCGGACCGCTGGCCCGGGGCGCGCCGGTGCGGACCGAGCACGGCGGCGCGGACGCCTGCCGCCCGGCTCGCGCCGGCGCTGCGCAGCCGGACAGGGAGCGCGCTGAAGCGCGGGTCGGCGTCGACGTACCCGGCGGTGATCGCCGCGGACCGGTCGGTGCAGCTGTCCAGGACCACCATCACCCGGACGGCGACGCCGGGGCGGCGGCGCTGCAGTTCGTCCGCGGCGCACTGCACCGCCCGCAGCGCCCGGTCGATGTGCTGGTCCTCGTTGTGGGCCGGCATGACCACCGCGACGGCGTCAATGCCCGGCCGGCGCTGCGGGCTCCGGGCCGCAGCGGCCGCGCCGCTCACCCCTGCGGCTCCGGGGCGCGGAGGATTTCCAGCACGAAGTCGCGCTCCCGGTAGAGCCCGGCGTCGGCCCAGCGAAGCTGCCGGCGCGCGGCGGCGTGGACGGTGTCACCGTCGAGCTCCCAGCCCTCGATCGGGTGCCGCCAGTGGCACAGCGCCAGCGTGCCGCCGGGCAGCAGCGCGGCCTCGACCCGTTCGAACAGGGCGGCCAGCTCCTCCGGACTGAGGTAATAGCCCACCTCCGACACCACGATAAGGTCGAAGGCGCCCTCCGGCCAGTCCTGCGGCACCGTGAGGTGGCGGGTCCGCGCGGCAGGCAGGTGCGCGAGCCGCCGGGCGGCGTGGGCCAGCGCGGCGCTGCTCGCGTCGACGGCCAGGAAGCTGCCGCAGCGTTCCGCGAGTTCCACGCTGAGGGTGCCGATCGAGCAGCCGATTTCGAGGCCGGCGCTGTAGCTGCGGCCGGGCAGCGCCGCGAGCGTCAGGGCACGCTTGCGGTGTTCGTACCAGCTGGTGGTGTACTGCCAGGGGTCTTCGCTACGGGCGTGGACGGTGTCGAAGAGTCCCTCCGCGTCCGCCGCGGCGAAGCCGGCGCGGGCGCGTGCGGCGTCTGCCAGCGCACCGGCCCCCGGGCCGTTGGGCGGTACGGCCGGCCGTTGCCAGGCGAACGTTTCCCAGTGCCGGGAGAAGTGCTGCAGAAAGGGCGGCGGGAGCAGCACTTCATCGCCCGGCTGGTCGGAGAGCGCCTTGACCTGCGAGGTGTGCGCCGCCATGGCCCGCGCTTTCGCCTGCTCCTCGGCCTGGGTCAGCGGGAGCCGCAGCCAGGACTGCCAGGCCGAGTCCTCGGGGCCGGCCCAGAGCCAGTACCAGACCGGGTACTCCAGCAGCCCGTAGCCGGAGGAGGCGGCCGCCTCCGCCGCCGCGGAGCCCAGCGCATCGTGGTCCGTGTGGCCGTCGTTGCGGTAGGGCGCCACGAGGACAACCCGGTCCGCGGTCCGGCCGGTGGCGGCAGCGGCCTCGGTAATCGCGGCCAGGACCTGCTCCCGGTGCCCGGCGACCTGCCCGTCCGGCAGCCCAAGGTACCGCCAGCCGGCGTCCGGGACGAGCCGACCGACCGCGCCGGCGAATTCGCGCAGCCGCAGGTCGGCCAGCTGTTCCGGTGTGGTGTTGGGCGAGTCGGGGTGCGAGGCCTCCCCTGCCGTGCACAGCAGCAGCCGCACCTCGGCGCCGAGGCCGTGCAGCCGGGCCATCAGCCCGCCGGCGCCCAGGGATTCGTCGTCGGGGTGGGCGGCCAGGACGATGAACGCCGTGCCGGCCAGCTCGCCGGCGTCGAGCGGGAGCTCCGGCAGGGCGGCGGCGCCGCTGCGCGCCCAGTCCTCTTCGGGCGTTCCGGCGTCGTGGTGGGTGAAGCTCACCATGGGTGGTCCCCCTTGAAGGCCAGTGCGCCGAGCTGGGCGTCGTCGCGCATGGCGTGGTGCTGGCGGATGTAGAGCGAGAGGTCGGCCATGCGCTTCCCGTAGCGCGCGTCGAAGGCCAGCGGGGCGGGCCCGAGGTTTTGACTCACCAGCGCCTGGACGCGTTCGACGGCGGCGGCCACGCTGCCGCGGACGCGCAGCGCCTCGCTCCACGCACCGGCTCCGGAGAGCTCCCCGGCGTCGATCCGGGCCGCGGTCCGGGCGAGGTACTGGGTGAGTCCGGTCAGGGTGCGGTCGATTTCGCCGAGGTGGGCGAGGGCGAGCTGGTCCGGTTCGCGGCCGCCGTCGGCCGCTTTCTGCAGGGAGTCCACGTAGCTGCGGGCCACCGCGACGGCGCCGCCGAACCAGCAGGCAGCGACCCCCATGCCGCCCCAGGCGAAGCCGGGACGCTGGTAGTACCAGCCGGCCGGGCCGAGCGGGACGGCCGGCACGGCGTCGAAGTGTACGGTGCCGCTGGGGACCTCGCGCAGGCCCAGGCTGGTCCATTCCGGGTCGGCGAAGCTGACCCCGGCGGCGTGCAGGTCGACGGCGAACGCGGCGCGGCCGCCGCCGTCGTCCAGGTGCGCGGTGAGCACGGCGTGGTCCAGTTGGGCGGCGATGGAGCACCACGGTTTGGAGCCGTTCAGGACGACGCCGCCGCCGGCGCTTTTGGCTTCCAGCTTCAGCCCGGGAGCCTCGGCGGCGAAGACACCCCAGGTCCCGTCGAAGGAAACGCCGGTCGAACCCGGGGCCGCGCCGGCCTGGGTGAGGATGGCGGCGGCGTCGAGGTGGGGTTCCAGGATCCGGCCCGCAGCGACGTCGACGGCGGTCACCGAGGCGAGGATCTCCCAGAGGTAGCCGGTCCGGCCTGCGCCCGGGTTGGGTGCGGTCCCGCCCAAGTCCTTGGCCAGGGCCAGCAGGGCCGGGACGTCACCGATGCCGGCCTCGGCGGCTTGCAGCAGCGGGTTCAGCCCGGCCAGGTCGCCAGGCGTGGAGCTGATCCGCACGGCCTGGGGAGGGCGGGCTTCCTGGGTCGCGTTCATTGCCTGGTCCGTGTCCTTTGCGAAGTGCGCCTGGTGTTGTCCGTGCCTGCAGCTGCCGGCCGAAGCCGCCGCTGGGTAAATCTAAGCATACTTAGCACTTGGCCGGTCCTTGCCCACCGTCGTTGCCGGCCGGCCAGCAGCACTGCGCACACCATCCCGCACTAGAGCACGCGGGCGAGGGCGAAACCGTCCCAGCCCTTCGATCCCACGGTCTGGATCACGGTGGCGTCCAGTCGTGGATCCTCGCCCATCATCTGCAGCGCCGCGACGATCCCCGGCGCGTTGACGGCGTCCAGGGCCGGTTCCAGCACTGCCCCTTCCCAGACCACGTTGTCCATCACCACCGTCGTGCCGGGGCGGCCAAGCCGGATGGCCCAGTCCAGGTAGTGCGGGTTGTTTTCCTTGTCCGCGTCGATGAACACGAAGTCGAAGGGCTCGGCGACCTCGCCTTCCAGCGCGCGCAGCGTGTCCAGGGCGGCGCCCACCCGGATTTCCACCAGGTGGCCCAGTCCGGCCTGGTCGAGGTTGGCGCGGGCCACCTCGGCGTGCCTGGGCACGAATTCGCACGTGGTGAGCCGGCCGCCGTCGGGCAGGCCCTGGGCCATCCAGATGGTGCTGAATCCCGCCAGGGTGCCGATCTCCAGCACCCGCCGGGCTCCGGAGATCTGGACCAGCAGCTTCAGGAGCTTGCCGGCGTTCGGCGCGACCTCGATGGGCGGCATTCCCGCCGCCAGGGCGGCCGCCACCGCGTGCCGCAGCGAGTTGTCGGGCCGGACCACGGCGCCGGAGAGGTACTCCTCGACGGCGATCCAGCGGGAGGTGGGCTGGTGCTCGATCATGCGGCCAGTCTTCCAGTTGACCCCGCCCGACGGTAGGGCCGGGCTTCAAGGCGCCACGGCCACAGTCACCGAGGCGTGGGAGTCATGAGCGTTTGCGTGAGCTGCCGAACGGATGAAGCTGGCTCTCGGAGGTCTCGTTTGGCCTAGGCCATAGTTGGTTGGCGGCCATTTTGTAACAAAGTTTTCCGTCGAGTTTCTGGGGCCGGATCCACACCTGATAGCCCTCCTCTGCGACGAAAAGTTCTCGTCCTCTGCTGCTGTCGGAAGCAAGCCATAGTGCGGAAGAGTCGGCCATGGCGTCGTCAACAATTCCTGCCCGGACGATCAAGGAGTCCTTGCGGATTTCCACCGGCGTCCCGACCAGGCGACTCCAGTCATGGCAGGGGTATGGGTCAGCAGTCATCTCGGAAACTCGCTTCTCGCGCCTGGTGCGGATACTTCGTCGTAGCGCCGAAGTGAGCGTCGCAGGAACCGGCCACGGCTTCCTTCGTGAATCCTTTGAATGCTGCTCGTCATGGCCTGCTCCTTCCGGGCGGGGCTTGTTAGTGGAGGTGACTTCCACCGTTGATGTCGATAGTGGTGCCGGTGAGGTACGCGGAGTCCTGTGAGGACAGGAAGGTGATGACCGCGGCCACTTCATCGGTGGTGGCGTTTCGGCCAAGGGGGATGCCGGCATTGATGGCGGCTTCCTGTTCGTCGGTGCTGCCGACGCGGATGTTGGTGTCAACAGCTCCGGGGGTGATGGCGTTGATCGTGACGCCGGTGGCGCCGAGTTCGCGGGCGAGTGCCTTGGTGAAGCCAAGGATGGCGGCCTTCGCAGCAGAGTAGGGAACCTTGCCGAATACGCCCCCGCCGCGCTGGGCGGATACAGATGACATGTTCACTATCCGGCCCCAGCCGTTGGCGATCATGTCCGGCAGGAACGCCTTGGTCACGAGGTATGTGCCGGTGGCGTTGACATCCATGATCTTGTGCCAGAGATCCAGGGTTGTTTCGAGGAACGGCACCGGGGAGGTGATGCCGGCGATGTTGGCTAAGGCGCCCACCGGAGGAAGGTTGCCGTGCTTGACTTCATTCGCTACCGCGGCTTGGGCGCTGATGACCGAGGATTCATTGGCGACGTCTATTTCGTGGCCGAAGGCGGGGACGTCGAATTCATTGCCGATCTCGGTCGCGACCTTGGCGGACTTCTCCCCATCAAGATCCAGAATCACGACGGCCCATCCCTGACTGGCGTAGCGGCGGGCAGTGGTGATGCCGATGCCGCGCTCGGAGGTCGCGCCGGTAAGGACTGCGGTGCGCTGGATGGTGTGGCTCATTGATGCTCCTTGGAAACCTAGGGCCGGCATTGCTGCGGCGGGCAGAGCGATCCGCCGGCGCCTGTAGCGTCGGCGCCGATCGTTTTGATCTGCGGGGTGATGCTGATCACTGTAGCGCGGCTTATTGTCGACAGTCAACCCTAGACATCGACTGTTGACATTGAGCATGAGCTGCGTCACTATTGGTCGCATCAGATGTTAACAGTCGACAGCGTTGGAGCCGTGTGCCCATCGCTCATCGAAAGGGACAAAACTCCATGAGCAATGAAGCTCTGAAAATGAGGGGCCATGTACACGGCACCAAGGACGCCAGAAGGGTGGCCATCGGCTCCGGCGTCGGCGCTGTGATTGAGACGTATGACTTCATCGGCTTCGGCACCGCCGCGGCGCTATATTTCGGGACGGCCTTCTTCCCCGGCAGCGACCCCGTGACGGGGACGCTGGCCGCATTTGCCACCCTCGGCGTCGGCTTCGCCGCCCGTCCAATCGGCGGCATCATCGGCGGCCACCTCGGCGACAAGCTCGGGCGCAAGCCCGTGCTTGTCTCCTCGCTCATCCTCATGGGCATCGCCACGTTCGTCATCGGCCTGCTCCCCACCTACAGCCAGGTCGGCCTGCTGGCCCCTGCCCTGCTGGTGTTCGTCCGCATCGTCCAGGGCCTGGCTTTCGGTGCGGAATGGGGCGGCGCCATCCTGATGAGCTACGAGCACGCACCCTGGAAGTCGAAAGGCAAGTACACCGGGATGGTCCAAGCCGGCTTCCCGGTGGGGCTGCTGCTGGCCAACCTGGTCTTCCTCTCCAGCGCACAACTCGGCGGCGAGCTCGCCTGGCGCATCCCGTTCCTGGCCAGTATCGTGCTCGTCATGGTCGGCCTGATCATCCGTTCCAAGGTCCCCGAATCACCGGTCTTCGACGAGGTCAAGGACTCCGGAACCATCGTGAAGTCCCCCATCGTGGAGGTCCTCAAGACCGACTGGCGGAACATTGTCAGGGGCATCGGCCTGCGCATCGCCGAGACCGCCGGCTACGCGGTGTCCATCACCTACATGATTTCCTACCTGAACACCCAGCACCTGGCGGACAAGACCCAAACCCTTGTAGCCCTGTGCATCGCCTCGGCCATCGGCATCTTCGCCACCCAGGCCTGGGCAGCGCTCACCGACCGGATTGGCCGCCGGCCACTGTATGTGTGGTCCTGCGCCTTCGCCCTGCTGTTCGCGATTCCGATGTTCCTTCTCGTCAACACCGGAATGTTCGTCTTCATAATTGCCACCCTCGTGATCTCCTACGCCGTCTGCCAGAATTCCCTCGCCGGGGCCCAGGGCGCTTGGTTCCCCGAGCTGTTCCGGGCAAACACTCGCTCCTCCGGGGCTTCGCTGGCCTACCAGATCTCGGCCACCGTCTCCGGTTTCACGCCCTTCATCACCACTCTGCTGTTCGTGAGCTTCGGCTGGATGGGCCCGGCGCTGCTGTTCGCCCTCTACGCAGCTATCGGCCTTTGGGCTGCTATCACCACCAAGGAAACCTGGGGCAAGCGTGAGCGCGAGCTTGCTGACGAAGCCGCCAAAAGCATCCCCAACATGGTGAACGCTTGATCACCGCAACGACTAAGACGAAAACGGAGCCAGCAATGCCAACACTTACCGCCGAGCGGGTTGACCAAGACCGCTTGATGAACGTCAGCGCCGCGGCGTACCGGATACGCCACCACGCCCTGAACATGGGCGAGGTACAGGGACAGGGCTACGTGGGCCAGGCACTCGGCGCAGCGGACATGCTCGCCGCCGTCTACGGGGACCAACTGAACTTCCGTGCCGAGAACCCGCACTGGGAAGCCCGGGACCGGTTCCTGCTTTCCACCGGCCACTACGCCATCGGCCACTACGCCGCGTTGGCCGAGGCCGGAATCGTGCCGGTCGAGGAACTGGAGACCTACGGCTCGGACGATTCACGCCTGCCCATGTCCGGGATGTCCACCTACACCCCCGGCATGGAAATCTCCGGCGGTTCCCTGGGCCACGGTCTGACCATCGCCGTCGGCATGGCCCTTGGCCTTCGCTACCAGGGCTCAAGCGCCCGGGTGTTCAATTTCCTTTCCGATGGGGAACTGGACGAGGGCTCCACGTGGGAAGCCGCCATGGGGGCCCACCACCACCAACTGGGCAACCTCACCGCGATGGTGGACATCAACGCCCTGCAGGCCGACGGGAAAACAGACACCGTCCTGCGCACCGAACCGGTGACGGAAAAATGGCAAGCGTTCGGCTGGTACACCCAGCGGGTGGACGGGAACGACGTCGGCGCGCTGCTGGCAGCATTCGATAACGCAGCCGTCCAGGCCGCCGCCGTCGGACGTCCGTCGGTGATCCTGTGCGATACGAAGGTGGGCCGGGGCGTTCCGTTGCTGGAAAACCGCGAAAAGGCTCACTTCATGCGCATCGAAGAACACGAATGGCAGACCTGCCGCGAACAACTCACCGCCGGATACGAAGGAAAGGCTTCAGCATGAGCACCACAACCGAGGCCCCCGACACCACAACAGCCGCCAAGCCGAAGCTGAAGACCTCGGCGATGATCGCCTCCTTCGCGGACGCGGGCCAGAAGACCGCGTCCGCACCGTTCGGGCACGCCCTGGTCAAGGCCGCGCAGGAAAACGACAAGATCGTAGGCCTGACCGCCGACCTGGGCAAGTACACCGATATGCACATCTTCGCCCAAGCCTTCCCGGAGCGGTTCTTCCAGATGGGCATGGCGGAACAGTTGCTCTTCGGCGCAGCCGCCGGCTTCGCCGAAACGGGGCTGGTCCCGTTCGCCTCCACCTACTCGGTGTTCGCGGCTCGGCGTGCCTACGACTTCCTCTGCTTGGACAGCGCCGAACCGAACCTGAACGTCAACATCGTTGGCGGTCTTCCCGGGCTGACCACTGGATACGGGCCCAGCCACCAGGCCACCGAGGACATGGCCATCTTCCGTGGCATGCCCAACCTGACCATTGTGGACCCATGCGACTCGATCGACATTGAACAGGCCGTCCCCCAGCTGGCGGCCAGCGACGGTCCGACCTACCTGCGCCTGCTGCGCGGTAACGTCCCTACCGTCCTCGACGAGTACGGCTACACCTTCGAACTTGGCAAGGCCAAGGTTCTGCGTGGCGGCAACGACGTCGTGTTCATCTCCTCCGGTCTGATGACCATGCGCGCCCTCCAGGCCGCCGAGGCACTTGCGGGCCACAACGTGGACGTCGCCGTCGTCCACACCCCGACCATCAAGCCGTTTGATGCCGAAACGGTCCTAGCTGAGATCAACACCGACCGCCTAGCCGTCACACTGGAAAACCACTCTGTCATCGGCGGCCTCTTTGAAACGGTGGCCTCCGCCGTCGTCACCGCCGGAGTGGGCAAGCGCGTGGTTCCCGTAGCGTTGCCGGACCAGTTCTTGGACGCCGGCGCCCTGCCCACCCTGCATGACCGATACGGCCTGGCCGTGGATCGCATCGTGGCTAAGGTCCTCGCCGAACTCGGCTGACCGGCGGGGGGGGTGGCTGGTTACCTTTCAGAAAGCACGGCACCGGCCCCCGCCGGAGCCGTGCTTTCTGCCGTATCATCAGACAACTACCAACTGTAAACAGTCGACCTATAACACTGAGGACGGGCCATGGCCGGAATGACAGCCCCGCTGCTGGGATTGCAGAAGCAGAACCTGCGGGAGCAGGCGGTCTCAGCACTGCGCACCGCCATTACCAGTGGAGAACTTGAGCCCGGCCGCCACCTGGTGGAAACCGAACTGTCCGAAATGCTGCAGATCAGCCGAGGAACGCTGCGTGAGGCTCTCCGCCAGTTGGAACAGGAAGGATTGCTATCCGCGGGGCCGCGCGGCCGCCTTTCCGTTCGGCACCTGGACGAAAAAGAAATCCGCGATATTTTCGCCGTGCGGGCTGCCCTCGAATCATTGGCCGCACGCACCCTGTGCGAGCTCCCGGAACGCGAAGTTGCCATCGCGGCCCTGCATCAGAAAATTGACGTTATGGAGGCGGCCCAGGACGCGTCATTGGAAGAGCGGATCGAATCCGACATGGAATTCCACCGCACCCTGTGCCAGCTGACAGGGAATGAGACACTGCTCCACTCCTGGGAATCGCTGGAGGGGTCCATCCGGATGTCCATCATGTTCGCTGGACGGGAGAAAGGTGTCAGAAACATGAGCGTGGCCCGACACCACGAGATCGTAGCGGCCATCGAAACCGGCGATGCATCCCTGGCCCGCAAAACGATCCGCGAGCATATGGACGGCGCCGCAGACAACCTGGTCGCCTAGGCCGTCTGCCCAGGCGGCGCATGTTACCTCGATGCGCCTTCGCTGCCTTCGGGTGCTTCCACGCGAAGCGCCCAGGTAGGGGGACGGCGGGAATCGGGGGCTACTCGCCCAGGGCTTGTTCCAACCGGTCCAGTTTGCCGGTCAGTTCGCCCGTGTAGCCGGGGCGGATGTCCGCCTTGATCACCAGGGAAACGCGGCTGCCGTAGCGGCCCACGGCTTCGGTGGCGCGCTTCACGACGTCGAACACCTCGTCCCATTCCCCCTCAATCGTGGTGAACATCGAGTCGGTGTGGTTCGGCAGGCCGGATTCGCGGACGATCCGCACCGCCTCGGCGACGGCGTGGTGGACCGACGCGTCGTCGGCTTCGGAACCGGCCGGGGCGTCTGCGGGGCGGCCTGAGGGTGCGACAGAAAATGCAAGCAACATGGCTCCAGTCTGCCACGCGGGCCGGGGCACACCAGGGCCCGGAACGGCGGCCCAACACGTCACATATAGAAGTACCCGCCGGTAACAGGTTTCCTCCGCCTTCCCGTTGCTACCCTAAGCAAATGAACCGGGCAGTAGACCGCAAGCCGCTCCGTGCGGATGCAGCGCGCAACGTCAACAAGATCATTGCCGCGGCCCGCCAGTGCTTCCGCGAGCACGGCCCCGAAGTCCCGCTGCAGACCATCGCCGTCACCGCCGGAGTGGGGCCCGCGACGCTGTTCCGGAACTTTGCCGACAAAGAAGAACTCGTCCTCGCCGCCCTGCACCAGCAGTTGAAGCTGCGGGTCAATCCGGTGATCGAGGAGGCCCTGGCCGGCAAGGACGCGGCGGAAGGCCTGTTCCGCATAGTCGACGCCCTGATGGGGGTTGCCAGCGACGAAGCCAACCTCCTCGGCGCGGTGGCGGGACGCCGCGGGGTGCTCACCGGGATCACCGGAGACCTGATCGAGTCCGTCGCCGTGCTGCTTGGCCGCGGGCAGGGCCAGGGCACGCTGCGCAGCGACATCTCGATGACGGACATGATCCGGCTGCTGGCCATGCTGATCGGCGTGGTGGACACGATGGAGGCCGGATCGGAGGCGTGGCGCCGTCCGGTGGCCCTGATGGAGGATGCCATCCGTGCCGAGCGGCCCGACCGTCCCCTGCCGCCCCAGTCGCTGGTGCCGGGGACGACGTACGGCACCGCATTCGGCGTCGGCTTCGGGTCTGCCTACGGGACCAAGTAGCGTTGGCCGCATGACCTGGGAAACCGCTGCCGGCGTGCTCGGCGGCCTCTTGCTGCTGTATGCCGTGCTGCTGCTGCTCCTCTGGGGCTACGCACGGCGGCATCCCGAAACCGTCACCATGAAGGACGCCTTGCGGCTGCTGCCGGATCTGCTCCGGCTGATCCGCCGGCTGCTGGCCGACCGCACCGTCGCGGTGGGGGTGCGTGTCCGGCTGGGCCTGCTGCTGGCATACCTGCTCTCCCCGATCGACTTGGTGCCGGACTTCGTGCCGGTGATCGGTTACGCGGACGACGTCGTGATCGTCGCCCTGGTGTTGCGGTCCGTGGTCGCCCGGGCGGGCGTGGAGGCGGTGGAGCGGCACTGGCCCGGCACCCCGGAGGGCCTGCAGCTCATCCTGAAGCTCGCAGGCCTCGGCACCGCCCGCTGAGGCTCCGCCGCCACGGGCCGTCATGGACCGGGGTGCGGAATAGCGCCCCGGCGGCCGCTGTTATGGGCTGCATGAAGGCAATAACTTACAGCGAATACGGAAGTCCGGACGTCCTTGAGCTGACGGAGCAGCCGCTGCCGAAGGTCGGGCCGGGGATGGTTCTGGTCAAAGTCAAGGCGGTGTCGGTCAATCCGGTCGACTGGAAGATCATGGCCGGCTACCTGGACGCAGCCATGGATGTGCAGTTCCCGGCCATCCCCGGGTGGGACGTGGCCGGTGTCGTCGAGTCGGTCGGCATCGATGCTCCGCATTTCCAGCCCGGCGAGGAAGTCATTTCCTACGGCCGCAAGGACTACGTCCACGGCGGAAGCTTCGCCGAATACATCGCCCTGCCGGAACGGCTCCTGGCCCGCAAGCCCGCGTCCCTGGGGTGGAACGAATCCGCCGGCCTTCCGCTGGCGGGATTGACTGCCTACCAGGTCCTCACCCGGCTGGGCCTCACAGCGGGTGAGACCGTGCTGATCCATGGCGGCGCCGGCGGCGTCGGGTCGCTGGGAATCCAGATCGCCGCGGCGCTCGGCGCTAGGGTCATCGCGACCGCTTCCGAAAAGAACCACGACTTCATCCGGTCCCTCGGGGCCGAGCCGGTCAGCTATGGCGAGGGGCTCGCCGAGCGGGTGCGGGCCCTGCGCCCGGAAGGCATCGACGTCGTCGCGGACTTCGTGGGCGGCAACCTCGAGGCCACCCTGGCGGTGCTGGCCGACGGCGGCCGGCACGCCTCGATCGCGGACAGCGAGGTAGAACAGCACGGCGGCACCTGGATGTGGGTGAACCCCGTCGGCGCCGAACTGCAGGAGCTCGCCGACCTGGTCGACGAGCGCAAGCTCCGGGTTGAGGTGGCGCAGACCTTCCCGCTGGCGCAGGCTGCCGATGCCTTCCGGCTCAACATGGAGGGCCATACCCGCGGCAAGATCGTCGTCACGGTCGACGGCGACTAGGGCCGCCTGATCCGGGGCGGTTCAGCCGTCCGCGGGCTTGTCCTTGGCTTCGTGGAGGTCGGGCTTTTCCTTGGCTTCGTGCAGGTGGTGTGCCTCCTGGAGATGCTGCTGCAGCTTCTCCTCGGCCTCCCGGCGGCGGCGCGCCATCTCCCGCAGTTCCCGGGTCGACTCGGCCCCGGGGGACACAAAATGTTCGTGCGTCTTGGAATGGTGCGCCTTGCCGGCCGCTTCCGGGTTCACCGCTTCCGGATCATCCGGCTTCACCGCTTCCGGATCGTCCGGACCGGAGTTAGCGGCATTCGGCGCGTCATTCTCGCTCATGATCGAATGCTTGCACCGCCCGCCGGGCGGAACTAGGGGCTAAAGACCGTTCAGCGTCCGGCGGCCCTCAGTTCCAACCAAGCAAGCGCAGCCCTGCCGCGGCGCCGGCGCCGGCCAGGACCACCACCAGGAACGGCGCGCGGAACCAGAGTGCCACCGCGGCCGCGGCGAGGGCGCCGAGCCGGGCGTCCAGTGCCAGGGACTGCCCGGACGCCACCGTGTTCACGACGGTCAGGGAGGCCAGCAGGCCGATCGTCATGGTGCCGGCGATCCGGGACATCCGCGGATTGCGCAGCAGGCTGGCGGGCACCAGATAACCCACCAGCTTCCAGGCGTAGGCCAGCACACAGGAGAGCAGGAGCCAGAGCCAGAGCGTCATGAGGCCTCCCCCGGGCCGCGGCCCGGACGGCGGGCAACCTCATGCTCCTCGGCGTACGGGTCGACGTCGGGTTCCAGTCCCTCGTCGCTGCGACCGTGGCTGAACCAGCCGACCACCGCCGCCACGAGCGCGGCGACCAGGATCGGAACCCCGGCCGGCACGAACGGCACGGCCAGAACGGTGGCTAAGGCGCAGACGACGGCGATCGCGACCGGTTCGCGGCCCTTGAGACGCGGCCAGAGCAGACCCAGAAAAGCCGCCACCGCGGCGCCGTCGAGCCCCCACTGCTTCGGGTCTCCAAGGGCACTGCCGGCCAGCGCCCCCACCGCAGTGAACAGGTTCCACAGCACAAAGATGCCGATCCCCGCGGTCCAGAAGCCCCGGCGCTGCTCCGCCGGGTCGGTCTGACCGGTGCTCGTGGCGGTCGATTCGTCGATGGTCACGTGGGCGGCGGCGAACCGGCGCCAGCCCCGCGGCTGGAGCAGGGCGTTGAGCTGCATCCCGTAGATGCCGTTGCGCATGCCCAGCAGGGTGGCCGCGCTCATCGCCGCGATGCCGGAGCCGCCGCCGGCCACGACGCCGATGAAGGCGAACTGCGAGCCGCCGCTGAACAGCAGCAGGCTCAGCGCCATGGTCTGCCAGAAATCCAGCCCGGACGTGACGGACAGGGCCCCGAATGAGATGCCGTACAGTCCGGTGGCGATGCTGATGGACAGCCCGACGCGGACGGCCGGGGATTGTGTGAACTTCAACGGCGCGGCCGCTGCGGGACCGGCCTGCCCAGGCTCCACGCCCAGGCGATGAGCGGCGCCTGCAGCGGCAAGCGCAGGCTGTGGATGCGGCGTTGGGCTGGCGTTCCGTCGGGGCCGAACGCTGTGCGGAGCGCATCCAGGTGTCCGGCGAGGAAGGCGGTGAACATGCCGGTGACGCACGCGGCGGCCACACGGCGGGTGGGCGGGAGCAGCAGCCCGACGGCGGCGCCGGCCTCCAGCAGCCCGCTCGCCGCCACCCATTCCTCGCGGGACAGCACGGCGAGCGGCCCGTTGCGCCGGATGCCGGAGTCATCACGGCAGAGGAAATCCGGGACCACCGGGGCGAAGAACCCGGGATCGCGGAAGTGTTTTGCCGCGCTGGCCAGCAGCAGTCCGCTCAGGGCGGCCGCGGAGAGTGTCTGGGTTGCCCGGGGGGACCAGCAAAAAGGCATGGAACCATGCAACCACAGCCGCGCGGTGCCCGGTAACCGGGGGCCGTAACCTGCGCCGCGGGCTGCGAACACGGGACTTTCCGCAGGGGTCCGGCGGCGGCGGCCCGGAGTACCTTGTTGACTATGAGCAGTGTCGTGGAGATGGCCGGCGTCGTGAAGCGGTTCGGGGCCGTGACCGCCCTCGACGGCCTGGACTTTGAGGTGGCCGCCGGGGAGGTACACGGTTTCCTGGGGCCCAACGGGTCCGGCAAGTCCACCACGCTGCGGCTGCTGCTGGGCCTGCTGCGGTCCAACGCCGGAAGCATCCGGGTGCTGGGACTGGACCCTTGGCGCGACGTCGCGACGCTGCACCGCCGGCTGGCGTACGTGCCCGGCGACGTGGCGCTGTGGCCGAACCTGACCGGCGGCGAGGTGATCGAGCTCCTCGGCAAGCTGCAGGGCGGCCAGGACCGGGCGCGGCGGGACCGGCTGCTGGAGCTGTTCGAGCTGGACCCGACCAAAAAGGCCCGCACCTACTCCAAGGGCAACCGGCAGAAGGTGGCCCTCGTCGCCGCCCTGGCCACCGACGCCGAACTCTTCTTGTTGGACGAACCCACCAGCGGCCTGGATCCGCTGATGGAGGACGCCTTCCGCGGCTGCGTCCGCGAGCTCCGGGCGCAGGGCCGCACCGTGTTGCTCAGCAGCCACATCCTCAGCGAGGCCGAGGCGCTCTCCGACCGGGTCAGTATCATCAGGGCCGGCCGGGTGGTGGAGACCGGCCCGCTGGAGCACCTGCGGCACCTGACCCGCACGTCCGTCACCGCCGACGTCGCCGCCGTGCCGCCGGGGCTGGAACTCCTGGCCGGCGTGCACGATGTGGTGGTGGCCAACCACCGGATCAGTGCCCAGGTGGATCCCGCCGGCCTCGGCCCGTTCCTGCAGGCCCTGACCGCCGCCGGTCTGCGTGCACTCACCAGTCAGCCGCCGACGCTGGAGGACCTGTTCCTGCGGCACTACGGCGCCGGAAACGGCGTCTCCCGGAGCGGGACGGGCACGACAGCCTCCACAGGCGCAGGTTCCCAAGCCGTGGGCTCCGCCGCTGCGGGCACCGGCGGACGGAGCTCCGCCGGGCCGCGTTCCACCGGGACACGCTCCACCGGTCCGGGGGCCGGCAATGCCTGAGACACTGGCCGGCACCGGGACCCTGGTCCGGCTGGGGCTGCGGCGGGACCGCTGGCTGCTGCCCGCCTGGGTGCTCGGCTTCGCCGTCGTGGCGTATTCGACGGCGGCGGCCGGCGCGGATCTCTACCCCGATGTCCGCAGCAGGATCGAGGCCGCCAACGCCTTGAATGCCACCGCCTCGATGGTGGCGATGTTCGGCCGCATCTATGATCCCGCTTCGCTGGGGGCACTCTCGCTGATCAAATACACCGCGTTTATGACCGCCATCCTCGCGGTCCTGATAGCCATCCTGATCATCCGGCACACCCGGGCCGACGAGGAGAGCGGACGGCTGGAACTGCTTGGCGGCGGCCGGCTGGGACGCGACGCGGCCCTGGCAGCCGCCCTGGTCATCGGCCTAGGCGCCAGCCTGGGCGTGGGACTGCTGTCCGCCGCCGGCCTGGCCGCCGGGGGCCTGCCGCCCTCCGGGTCGCTGGCCTTCGGCCTCGGCTGGGCCGCCACCGGGATGGCCTTCAGCGCCGTGGCCGGCGTCGCGGCACAGCTGACCGCGAGCGCCCGCGCCGCCACCGGACTCAGCGTCGGCGTCATCGCGGTCACGTACGGACTGCGCGCCGTCGGGGACCTCGCCGAACCGGGGCCGTCGTTCCTTTCCTGGCTCTCGCCGATCGGCTGGAACCAGCAGATCCGGGCGTTCGCCGGGGACCGGTGGTGGGTGCTGGCGCTGCCGGTAGCGCTTTGCGTCCTCCTCGTCCCGGCGGCCTTTGCCCTCCGGGCCCGGCGGGACCTTGGCGCGGGGCTGCGCGACGAGCGTCCCGGACCCGCCGTCGGTTCGCTCGCCGGGGTCTGGGCCCTGGCCGTGCGCCTGCAGCACCGGGTGTGGCTGGCCTGGGCGGTGGCCTTCGTCGTTTTCGGCGTGGTGATCGGGTCCCTGGTCAGCAACGTGGCACAGATGCTCAGTTCCTCCAACGCTCAGGACCTGATCAGGCTGATCGGCGGCACGGACGCCCTCAGGGACGCTTTCCTGGCCGCCGAGATCAGCATCATGGGCCTGCTGGCCGCAGCCTACGGTGTGGCGGCGGCGAACCATCTGCGCAGTGAGGAATCCGCGGGCCACACCGAGGCCCTGCTGGGGACGGCCACCACGCGCATCCGCTGGGCGGGCAGCCACTACGTTTTCGCGCTGGCCGGGGTCGCGGTTCTGATGGTGCTGGCCGGGGTGTCGATCGGCGCCGGCGCCGCAGCCGCCGTCCAGGACGCCGGGCTGGTGGGCCGCGCCACGATCGCCTCGCTCGCCCAGATTCCCGCCGCCTGGGTGCTGACGAGCGTGGCGCTGGCGGTGTTCGGCTGGGCGCCCCGGCTGGCCGGGGCGGTCTGGGGCGTGCTGCTGGCGTTCGTGGCGCTCGGAGAGTTTGGCGTGCTCTGGAACGCCCCCGGCTGGCTGATGGACCTCTCCCCGTTCCGGCACTCCCCGCTGCTGCCGGTCGGGTCGGACGCGGTGCCGGCGCTGGTAGCCCTGACCGCCGTCGCCGCCGGGCTGGCGGTACTGGGCTTCCTCGGGTGGCGGCGGCGGGACCTGGCCGCGTAGCTGCGCCGCTCCGACGTCGTCCGGGCCGTGGCTGGACCAGGCAGGGACCCGTCGACTACTTGCCGTTGTATTCGTCGTCGGTTATGTGCTCACCCCAGATGGTGGTGGCTGCGGGGTCTTCGCCGTTCTGGAGCATGGCGATGTGTTCCATGAAGCAGCCGGGGGCAGCGGCGTGCCAGTGTTCTTCGCCGGGCGGGGTGTAAAGCGTTTGGCCGGGGTGGACTTCGATGATCTTGCCGTCGCGGCCGCCGAAGCGGGCGACGCCCTGGGTGACCCGGAGGTACTGGCCGTGCTGGTGGGAGTGCCAGGCGGTCCGGGCTCCGGGGGCGAAGCGGACGGTTGCGACGACCATCGTCTGGTCCGGCTCGTGGGGCAGCGCGATCGGATCAAGCCAGACGTCGCCGGCGAACTGCTCGGCCGGGTTCTTCGAGGTGGGCACGGTGGGTTCGATGTTCATGATCTTTCCCTACTTGTTGTCGGTCAGGAGTTGCTGGGCCACGCCCATTGCAGCCATACCCTTGGGCCAGCCGGCGTAGAGCGTGATGTGGGTGATGGCTTCGATGAGCTCTTCCCGCGTCACGCCGTTCTCGAGGGCGCGGCCGAGGTGGAAGCCAAGCTGCTCTGTGTTTCCGCCCGCGGCGAGGACGGCAACGGTGATGAGGCTGCGGTCGCGTGCGGGGAGTTCAGGCCGGTTCCAGACGTCCTCGAAGAGCACGTCGTCGGTGAGTGCGGCGAGTTTCGGGGCGAAGTCGCCGAACATTTTCCGCCCGCCTCCGAGCTGCTTGGGTTGGTCAGTCATGATGTTCCTTTTTTCGGTGGGTGCGTGGAGGCTCAGGCGGCCTGTGCCGGTCAGTCGGCTTTGCGGATGGTGGCTGCGAATCCGTCAGCCTGGTTTTCGATGGCGTTGGTGTCTTGGTAAGTGCCGATGGGCACGATCCCGTTGAAGTAGCCGACGTGCCGGTAGTAAAGGACGAGGCTTCGATCGGGGGCGTAGTACCCAATCGTGAGCGGCGCGGCCTCGCTTCCTGCTGGTGCGCCCGCGAGGTCCAGCGGGACCGGTAGCTGCGCTAGCTTTTCCTGGCCGCCGTGGTGCCGGAACGCCAGGGTCAGGGGAAGCTGGGCCAGGAGGGATGCCGACGTGGCGCTACCGTCGAGTTCTCCTGCAATTCTCCGGCCCTGGAGCTCGATGACGATTGGAGTGGTGGCTGATGTCACGGTCCGGGCGGCAGCCGGATCGCCCGCCGGTGTGCCCGGCGAGGGCGGCCGTGTTTCAGCGCTGCCGCCGGCGTTATAGCTGCAGCCAGCCACGGCGACGGCGATCCCGACCATCGCCGTCGCCACGAGGCCTGACTGCAAGGCTTTTCCCAGCGAAAAACGGTTGCCAGTGTTCATGGGTGGATCCTTTCCGGGCGGGGCGGTGAATTTGGGCACCGCCGGTACGGCTAGAGGCGGGCGGGGAACGCGGTGCGGCGCCCGTAGACGGTCAGCATCAGCGCGGCCAGTCCGGCGGCGATCATCACGACCGCAAGCACCAGGCCGCTGAAACTCGTCAGCAGGGCGGCGCCGAGGATGCCGGCGGTGAAGATGGCCAGGTTGAACGCCACCGGTAGGAATGAGTTGGCAACGTCGGCGTCCGCGCCTCCGGTGGTGGTGAGGGCGGCTTGGAGCTGGGCGGCGGCCCCGCCGAAAGTGATCCCCCACAGGACGGTCGCGGCGATGACAGCCGGGGCCGAGGCGTAGCCGACCAGCAGCACCACCGCGGCCGCGATGAACAGGGCAACGCTTCCGTGCAGGAGCGGGCGGGGGTGGTTGTCCAGGAGGGCGCCGGTGACGATGATTCCGGCGATCGAGGCGACTCCGAAGATGAAGAGTTCGACGTCGACGGTGATGCCGGTGCCGGTGGTCCGCAAGTACGGGGCGAGGTACGTGTAGATGGTGTTGTGGGCCAGCATCCAGGTGAAAATGACGGCCAGGATCACGGCGATGCCGGGGATGCGGAACACCCGGGCCAGGGGAAGCCGGGTGGCGCCAGGTTGCCCATCGGCATCGGGTGCGATAACAGCAATGAATACACCGGCAATGACGGCCACCGCGGTAAGTCCGGCGAACGCCCAGCGCCAGTCGAAGGTCGTTCCGAGCCAGGACCCCAGTGGTGTGCCGAGGGCGAAGCCGACGGGCGCCCCGACGGAGACGATCGCCAGCGACAGGCCTGCACGGGAGGGCGGGCTGATCTTTCGGCCGTACGCGGCCAACATCCCCCAGATGATTCCCGAGAACGCCCCGGCAACGAAACGCGACACCAGTGACAAGCTCACGTCGCCAGAGAGGGCGGTAGTGCTGTTGGCCAGGATCAGGCCTAGGACCGCGCCGAGGAGCAACGGCTTGCGGCGCATACCCCGGGTAAGTGTGATGGCCGGAATCGTGATGATCACCGTGCCGAGGGCGTAGGCGCTGACGAACAGTCCGACGGTGCCTTCGCTGGTCCCCATTCCGGCGGCGATGGACGGCAAGAGGCCGGCCGGCATGGTCTCCATCGCAACGAGGACGAAGCCGATAACGGCCAGCACCGCCAGGGTGGCCAGCGGCAGTCGTTTCGCCGGTTCAATAGCTGCCGGGGCCGGCGCCCGGAGAGTGGTGGTGTCCATGGGTTCTCCTTGCCCGCAGGGGAAGCGGACGGGTTACGTGCTGGGAATCTTCACCCAGTCAACAGGCGATGCATTCCGCGCGGGAGTCACTGTCAAGGGGTGTACCGGGAGGGACCCCCTTCTCTTCCGGTGCCGATTTATCCTTGAAACATGGATAACCGGGCTGAAGTACGTGAGTTCCTGATGTCGCGGCGCGCACGGCTCACCCCGGAAGAAGCCGGCCTCGTCGCCGGCGCGAATCGCCGAGTGGCCGGGCTGCGGCGCAGCGAAGTCGCGCTCCTCGCCGACGTCAGCGTCGAGTACTACGCCAAGCTTGAGCGGGGTTCCATCGCGGGGGCGTCCTCGTCCGTGCTCGATTCCCTGGCCCGTGCCCTCCGCCTTGACGACGCCGAGCGGGCGCACTTGTTCGACCTGGCCCGGGCGGCAGACGGCATTCCCACTTCCGGCAGGCCCCGGAAACGTGCCGCCACCCAGGCGCCGGCGCGACAGAGCCTGCAGTGGGCGCTGGAGGCGATCACCGAGGGCGTCGCCTTCGTCCGCGACCCGTACCAGAACCTGCTCGCGACCAATGCCCTCGGGCGGGCCTTCTACTCGCCGGTGCTCGGGGACGGCGGCCGTGTGCCCAACCTCGCGCGGTTCCAATTCCTCGACCCGGCGTCGCGGGATTTCTACCCGGACTGGGAGCTGTTCAGCGAGATGTGCGTGGGCATCATGCGGGCCGAGGCGGGCCGCGACCCCCACGACCGCACCATGCAGGACTTGGTCGGAGAGCTCTCGACGCGGAGCGAGACCTTCCGCGCCCTCTGGGGTGCCCACAACGTGCGTATGCACGGCTCCGGAACGAAACGTTTCCATCACCCTGTGGTCGGCGAAGTGACCCTGGCGTACGAAGAGCTCGCCATCACCGCGGAGCCTGGGCTGGTCCTGATGATCTACACCGCGGAGCCCGGTTCCCCGTCGGCAGAACGGCTCCGCCTGCTGGCCAGCTGGGGCGCCAGCGGACGCACGGCCGCGGAACCGCACCAGACCACCGGCTGACACCGCCGGCCCGCAGCAATTCCCTACAGCGGGGCGAGCAGCTGGGCGCGGACCTCGGCGGGGCGGTTGGTGGTGATCTCCTGGATGCCGAGTTCCCGGCAGAGGGCGACGTCCTCCGCCGAGTCCACGGTCCAGACCCGGAAGCGGCGCCCCGAGGCCAGCCAGCGCCGGACCGTCCGGGAGTGCCCGCGGACGTAGCTGATGCCGGGGCCGGCCAGGCCCACCTCGCAGTCGTCCAGGATCCGTTCCCCCTCGGTCTGTGCAGCTTTCATGACGTTGGCCAGGGCGCCCCCGGTAATGGCTCCGAGCCCCAGCTCCTCCCGGATTTCCTCCACGTTCACGTCGTCCACGAGCTGGCAGATGGCCGCGGCGGGTACGGACTGGAGCAGGTGCTTCACCGAGTCGGGGCTGAAGCTCATGAAGGAGACCCGGACGTTGTCCAGCATCGAGGTGGCCCGGTCCCAGCCCTCGGCCTCGAGGACTGCCAGGACCCGGTCCTCGAGTTTGAGCTGATAGGGGCTGGGGTGTTTTAGTTCGATCGCCAGCCCTATCTCGCGGCCGGCCAGGCGCAGGATGTCCAGCAGTTCGGGGAGGGTCAGGAACTGCTCGGAGGGGGCGCCGTATTCTTCGGGGATCCGGGCGCCCTTCCAGGAACAGAAGTCCAGCAGCCGCAGCTCCTCCAGGGTGCGGTCCGCAACCGGGCCGGTGCCGTTCGAGGTGCGGTCGAGGTTGGCGTCGTGGAGCAGCACCGCGTGCTGGTCGCGGGTCAGGTGGACATCGCACTCGACGCCGTCGGCGCCGTCGGCGATGGCCTGCAGGTAGGCGGCACGGGTGTGCTCGGCGAAAGCTCCGCTGGCGCCCCGGTGGGCGTAGACCAGGGGGCGGGCGGCGGCGGACTCCTCGATTGTCATGCTGACACGTTAGCGGACGTGGGTTGCGGATGCGCGGCTAGGCTGGGCACATGCAGGTGAACACTGAACGACCCGCCAGTACCGCCGTCCCCCGGGCCAGCACCGAACACCGGCTCTCCGCCGCGTACGCCGAAAAGGCCGCGGCGCTGCGGAAGATGAAGCTCCTGGCCGTGTCGCTGCTGATCGGCATGGCGGTCATCTTTGTGGTCGCCTTCGCCCTCCAGAAGCAGTACCCGGCGCTTCAGTACGTCCGAGCCGCGGCCGAGGGCGGCATGGTGGGCGCCCTCGCGGACTGGTTCGCCGTGACCGCCCTCTTCAAGTACCCGCTGGGCCTGAAGATCCCGCACACCGCGATCATTCCACGGCGCAAGGACCAGATCGGGGCGTCGCTGGGCGAATTCGTGGAGACCAACTTCCTTTCCGAACAGGTGGTGAAGGAGAAGCTGGCCAGCGTGGACATCGCCCGGAAGGTCGGCGGCTGGCTGTCCGGTCCGGGCGGGCCCGAGCGGGTGGCCAAGGAGGGTGCCGCCGTGATCCGCGGCGCCTTCACGGTGCTGAACGACGACGACGTCCAGGCCGTCATCGAGGGCATGGTCCGCAGGCACCTGCTGGCGCCGCCGTGGGGACCCCCGGTGGGCCGGCTCGCTGAGCGCGTGTTCGACGACGGCCACCACCACGCGCTGGTGGACCTGCTGGTGGACCGCGCGGTGGACTGGGTGCGGGACAACCACGAGACGGTCAACCGGCTGGTCACGGACCGCTCCCCCACCTGGGTGCCCACCTTCGTGGACGGGCTCGTGGGCGACAAGGTCTATGTGGAGATCCTGAAGTTCACCCGCGCGGTGCAGGGCGATCCGCAGCACCAGGTCCGGCTCTCGATCGACAAGTACCTCAAGGAGTTGGCCCAGGACCTGCAGCACGATCCGGTCATGATCGCCCGGGCCGAGGGCATCAAAGCCCAGGTGCTGGGCGACCCCGAGGTCCGCGAACTCGCCTCCCGCACCTGGGGCACCGTGAAGGCCGCCCTGCTGGCCGCCGTCGACGATCCGCACAGCGAGCTGACCGTGAAGTTCAAGGCCGCCGTGCACGACTTCGGCACCCGGCTGGTGGTCGACCCGGAGCTGGCCGGCAAGGTGAACACCTGGATCGGCGACGCCGCGGGCTACCTCGTGAACAACTACCGCGCCGACATTGCCGGAGTGATCACCGATACCGTGGCCCGCTGGGACGCCGAGGAAACCTCGCAGAAGATCGAACTCCAGGTCGGCAAGGACCTGCAGTTCATCCGGATCAACGGCACCGTGGTGGGCGCCCTCGCCGGGCTCGCCATCTTCACGGTGGCGCACCTGCTCTTCGGCTGACCCCCCAGCGCGAACGGACACTTCAGGCCCCAACCAACGCGCGAACGGACACTTCAGGCCCGCTAAACGTGCGCGACCCTGGCCGCGGCCCGGCCATGCATGGCGAAGACCGTGAACGCCAGCGCCGCGAGGGCCGTGACCACGAGCAGCATCAGCCCGATCGAGTAGCTGCGGGTCGCGGCGTCGTAGGTGGCGCCCATCACCAGCGGCGGGAAGTAGCCGCCCAGGCCGCCGGCGGCGCTGACCACCCCGGCAATGCTGCCCACCTTCCCGGCCGGGGCGAGCACCCCGACCCAGGCGAAGACGCCGCCGGTGCCCAGTCCCAGGGCCGCCGCCATGGCCACGAACGTCAGGCCGGCGGGCACATCGCCGTCGGGCTGGAGATTCACCACCCAGGCCAGCACGGCGACGCCGGCGAGCGACACCATCACGACGGGTTTGGGTCCGAACCGGTCCGCGAGGACGCCGCCCACCGGCCGGGCCAGCACGGCGGCCAGGGCGAACCCGGCCGTGCGCGCACCGGCGGCGCTGGGGTCGAAGCTGTAAATGTCGCGGAGGTAGGTGGGAAGGTAAGTTGCGAAGGACACGAAGCCGCCGAACACGACGGCGTAGAGGAAACACATCTTCCAGGTGACCGGAGTCTTCGCGGCGTCCAACAGCTTGGGCAGGACCGGGGCGTCGGTGCGGTGCCAGGCCGGGGACTCCTTCATCAGGAACCAGACCAGCGCGGCCATGACGGCCAGGACCCCGGCGATCAGCAGGTGCGTGGGGAAGTACCCGATCCAGGCGACCAGCCGCGGGTTCAGGAAGGCAGCCAGCGCGGTGCCTCCCATCCCGGCGCCGAAGACCCCGGTGGCGAAACCGCGCCGTGACGGTTCGTACCAGGCGCTGACGAAGGGGATGCCGACGGCGAAGACCGTCCCGGCAACGCCGAGCAGCAGCCCGGCGCCCAGCACCAGCGCGAAGGAGCGGATGGTGCCGCCGACGGCCACCAGCAGGATGGGGACAATGGCCGCCAGCAGCACAAAACTGAACAGGGCGCGGCCGCCGTACTTGTCCGTCAGGGCGCCGACGACGATCCTCCCCAGCGAGCCAACGAAGACCGGCATCGCGACGAGGACGCCCGTGGTCGCCGGGTTCAGCTGGAGGTTCTGCGTGTAAAAGGCCCCCAGGGTAGCCACCGAGTTCCACGCCCAGAAACCGGCCACCGAGGCGGCGGTGGCGAGCACCAGGTTGAGGGTCCGGCCGCCCGGGGCGGCCGCGGAGGGGGACACTGTTCCGGCCACTGGGGGTCTCCTTTCGATTCGGACGGGCGGGTTCAGCGCTGCGCGTTCAGCACCGCCAGCTGGTCACCGGTTCCGGGTATCCCGGTCGCGGGTTCCGACGGCGGACCAGCCGCGGCGGGCGGCGGTGGAAGAGGACCGTGCCGCGGCCGCGCCGGCTTTGGCGCCGTCCCGGTCACGGTCCCGGGAGCGGTACACGATGTAGGGCCGGAAGAGGTAGTGGAACGGTGCCGTGAAGGCGTGGACGAGGCGGGTGAACGGCCAGATCACGAACAGCGCCATGCCCACCACGGTGTGCAGGTGGAAGGAGAACGGCGCCGCCGCCATCGCCGCGATGTCCGGCTGGAAGATGAACAGCGAGCGGAACCACGGGGCCACGGTCTCGCGGTAGTTGTGCCCGTGCTCGCCCTCGAAAACACTGGCAAGGGTGGTCCAGAGCCCGAACACGATCGCACCGGTCAGCACCACGTACATGGTCTTGTCGTTCTTGGTGGTGGCCATAAACACCGGCCCGGTGGTGCGGCGGCGGTAGATCAGCAGGATGATGCCGCCCAAGGTGCCAACCCCGGCAATGCCGCCCACCAGCAGGGCGTTGAAGTGGTAGAAGTCCTGGCTCATACCCACGGCCTGGGTCCACGCCATCGGAATGACCAGGCCGAAGAAGTGCCCGGCGATCACGGCGAGCAGGCCGAAGTGGAACAACGGCGAGGCGATCCGCAGGAGCCGGGATTCGTAGAGCTGGGAGGACCGCGTGGTCCAGCCGAACTGGTCATACTTGTACCGCCAGACGAGGCCGCCGACCAGCACCACGGCCATGACGTAGGGCAGCACGCCCCACAGGACGATGTCCAGAGTGGAAAGTTCGACGGCGGATCCGGGCTCAGCTTCGAAGGCCGGCATGGTCAGGCCCCCTTTACGGGAAGCAGGCGGGGATCGTACGGGTCCAGGCCCACCGCCTCGGTGGGCGGACCGTAGCCGGCCATCCGCATCACGGCCTGCTCGTCCGCCGGCGATTTCCCGGGCAGGGTGGCGCAGATAGCCTGCAGGATCCGGGCGTGCGGCAGCTCGTCCCGGAGCAGGCCGAAGCGCAGCATCTCCAGGCTGGCCCGGAACCGGCTCAGCAGCTCGCGGCCGGCCGCGAGATCCACCAGCGCGGCGTATTCCAGCACCATCGGAAGGTAGTCGGGCAGTTCGCCGTGGGTGTCCACCAGAATGTCGCTTTGCCGGTAGGTCTTCTTGAAGTTCCCCAGGACTTCGCCGCGGCGGCGGGTGTCCCCGTCGGTCCAGTAGGACAGGTGCAGGGCGTGGCGCTTGCCGAGGTCGAACTCGCGCACGTAATGCGCCTGGAGCTCCAGCGGCGGCAAGGATTCCAGCCGGTCCAGCACCTCGGCGAAGTCCGCACCGGCGCCGGGGGACTCGGCCAGCGCGTCCCGCATCAACGGGACCCTGCCGAGCAGCTCCTCGTCCGGGTAGGACAGGCACCAGGCGGCGGCGAGGTAGACGACCTGCTCGCGGCGGCTCACTGCCGCTCCCCCGGCTGGCTGCTGGGACCAGGAGCGGCTCCGGCAGCTGGCTGCTTTTCGGGGAACAGCCCCGCCGGCGCCCCCGTCCCGTCCCAGTTCAGCAGGTTCACCCGTCCACGCAGCGTCGCCTCACCGGGCGCGGCGCCGGAGGTCTGCCGGTCCTTCAGCGCGTTGAAGGTTTCCACCGCCACCGGGACGGGTCTGCCGCTGGCCTCGCCGAACGGCGCGGAATCCTGCATGCCCGGCCCGCCCTCGAAATCCAGCGAGCAGCCCATTTCCTCGAGGTCGTGTGCCTGTTCCACGTGGGCCTTGGGGATTACGTAGCGCTCCTCGTACTTCGCGATCGCCATCAGCCGGTACATCTCGTACATGGTCTGGCTGTCCATTCCCACCGCTTCCGGGATCGAGTCGTCCGGATCATTGCCGAGGCTGATGCCTCGCATGAAGGAGCGCATCGCGGCGAGCTTCTTCAGCACCGCGGTGACCCGGTCCGCGTCGCCTGCGGTGAAGAGTTCCGCGAGGTATTCCACCGGGATGCGCAGCGCATCGATGGCGCCGAACAGGTTGCCGGCGTCCTCGCCGTCGTGCCCCTGGTCCCGCAGCAGATCGACGACAGGAGAGAGCGGCGGGACGTACCAGACCATCGGCATGGTCCGGTATTCGGGGTGCAGCGGCAACGCCACCTTGTAGACCTTGGCCAAGGCGTAGACCGGCGAGCGCCGGGCCGCGTCGATCCAGTCCTCCGGGATGCCCTCGGCCCGCGCCTCGGCCTGGACGGCGGGGTCGTTCGGGTCCAGCAGGACGTCCATCTGGGCTTCGTAAAGCTCCTGCGGGTCCGTGACGGCGGCAGCCGCGGTGACGGCGTCGGCGTCGTACAGGAACAGGCCCAGATACCGCAGCCGGCCCACGCAGGTCTCCGAACACACCGTCGGGAGCCCAACCTCCACCCGCGGGTAGCAGAAGGTGCATTTCTCGGCCTTGCCGGTCTTGTGGTTGAAGTAGATCTTCTTGTAGGGGCAGCCGGTGATGCATTGCCGCCAGCCGCGGCACTTGTCCTGGTCCACCAGCACGATCCCGTCCTCCACCCGTTTGTAGATCGCGCCGGAGGGGCAGGAGGCCATGCAGGACGGGTTCAGGCAGTGCTCGCAGATCCTCGGCAGGTAGAACATAAAGGTCTGCTCGTAGGCGAACTTGATCTTGTCCTCGGATTCGCGCCGGACCTTTTCCACGATCGGGTCCAGGTGCCCGTTCTCCATGGAACCGCCCAGGTCATCGTCCCAGTTCGCGGACCAGGTGATCTTGGTGTCCTCCCCCGTGATCAGGGACTTGGGCCGCGCCACCGGGAAATCATCGCCCAGCGGCGCGTCCACCAAGGTTTTGTAGTCGTAGGTCCACGGCTCGTAGTAGTCCTTGAGCTCGGGCTGGACCGGGCTGGCGAAAATCCCCAGCAGCTTCTTGACTCGGCCGCCGCCCTTGAGCACCAGCTTGCCGCGCTTGTTCAGCACCCAGCCGCCGTGCCACCGCTCCTGGTCCTCGTAACGGCGCGGATAGCCCTGCCCGGGACGGGTTTCGACGTTGTTGAACCAGACGTATTCGGTGCCCGCCCGGTTGGTCCAGGCCTGTTTGCAGGTCACGGAACAGGTGTGGCAGCCGATGCATTTGTCCAGGTTCATGACCATGCCCATTTGAGCCATCACACGCATCAGTACTGCACCTCCTGGGAACGACGGCGGACGGTGGCCACCATGTCGCGCTGGTTTCCGGTGGGGCCAAGGTAGTTGAAGGCGTAGGCCAGTTGGGCGTAGCCGCCGATCAGGTGCGAAGGTTTGACCAGCAACCGGGTCACCGAGTTGTGGATGCCGCCGCGCCGCCCGGTGGCCTCGGACTTCGGCACGTCGATGGTGCGTTCCTGGGCGTGGTGGACGTAGACGACGCCGGCCGGCATCCGGTGGCTGACGATCGCGCGGGCCACGAGGACGCCGTTGATGTTCACGCACTCCACCCAGTCGTTGTCCTTGACTTGGATGGCGTCCGCGTCCGCGGGACTCATCCAGACCGTGGGGCCGCCGCGGGAGAGCGAGAGCATCAGCAGGTTGTCCTGGTATTCGGAGTGGATGGACCATTTGGAGTGCGGCGTCAGGTAGCGGACCACCACCTCCATGGCCCCGTCCCGGCCGAGTCTGGGTTCGCCGAAGAGCCGGTGCATGTCCAGCGGCGGCCGGTAGATCGGCAGCGCTTCGCCGATGTCCCGGATCCAGTCGTGGTCCAGGAAGAAGTGCATGCGGCCGGTCAGGGTGTGGAAGGGCTTGAGCCGCTCCACGTTGATGGTGAAGGGTGAGTAGCGCCGGCCGCCGGTCTCGGAGCCGGACCATTCCGGGGAGGTGATCACCGGGACCGGGCCCGCCTGGGTCTGCGCGAAGGTGATGAATTTTTCCTCCGACCCTTCGGACAGGTCCGCGAGTTTCCGGCCGGTGCGCACTTCCAGGTCCTTGAAGCCCTGGACGGAGAGGGCACCGTTGGTGGTGCCGGAGAAGGCAAGGATCGCCTCGGCCATCTTCGCGTCGGTGTCGATTGCGGGGCGGCCGTCAGCGGCGCCGCCGAGCATCACGCCGTTGGATCGGCTCAGCCTTTCCAGCGGGCCGGCGAGTTTGTAGGTGACGTTCTTGACGGTGAAGCCGAGTTTGTCGGCCAGCGGCCCGACGGCGGCCAGCTTGTCCGCGATGGCGGTGTAGTCGCGCTCCACGACGGAGAAGACGGGCATGTTCTGCCCTGGCACGGCGGGGATGGATGCGTCCCGCCAGTCGCGGACGATCCCGCCGGGCTGGGCGATTTGGCCGGGGGTGTCGTGCTGCAGCGGCACGCTGACCAGGTCCCGGCGGACTCCCAGGTGGGTTCCGGCCTGCCGGGAGAACTCCTGGGCCAGCAGGTGGAAGGTGTCGAAGTCCGTCTTGGTTTCCCAGGGCGGGTCGATCGCGGGGGTGAAGGCGTGCACGAAGGGGTGCATGTCGGTGGAGGACAGGTCGTGCTTCTCGTACCAGGTGGCGGCCGGGAACACGACGTCGGACAGCAGCGTGGTGGAGGTCATCCGGAAGTCGGCGGAGACCAGCAGGTCCAGTTTTCCTTCCGGCGCCTGCTCGTGCCACTTCACATCCCTGGGCTTGAGGCCCTCGGCATGGTCCTTGCCTAGGACGTTGTTGTGGGTGCCCAGCAGGTTCCGCAGGAAGTACTCGTTGCCCTTGGCCGAGGAGCCGAACAGGTTGGAGCGCCACAGCACGAGGGTCCGCGGCCAGTTCTCCGGGGCGTCCACGTCCTCGATCGCCGGGTTCAGGGTGCGGTTTTTGAGGGCGTCCGCGATGTAGCCGGGGGTGTCTTGCGCGGTGCCGGCGGCGACGGCGGCTTCCGCCTCGTCCGCGAGGTCCAGCGGGTTCCGGTCGAACTGGGGGTAGAACGGCATCCAGCCGAGTCGCGCGGACTGGGCCATCGCGTCCGCGGTGTGCATGCCGTCCAGCGCGCCGGTGGACAGCGGGGACTTCAGCGCGTCGGCGGAGTAGCCGTCCTGCCGCCACTGGTCCGTGTGCATGTACCAGTACCCGGTGCCGATCATGGTCCGCGGCGGCCGGGACCAGTCCAGCGCGTTCGCCAGCGAGACCCAGCCGGTGGCGGGGCGGGTCTTTTCCTGGCCCACATAGTGCGCCCAGCCGCCGCCGTTGCGGCCCATGCAGCCGGTGAGCATCACCAGGGCCAGCACGGCCCGGTAGGTCGCGTCGCCGTGGAACCACTGGCAGATCCCGGCGCCCATGATGATCATGGACCTGCCTTTGGACTCTTCGGCGTTCCGGGCGAACTCCCGTGCCACCCGGATGCAGGCCTGCGCGGGAACGGAGGTGATTTCCTCCTGCCAGGCCGGGGTGTACGGCGTCGCGGCGTCCTCAAAACCCGCGGCCCACTCCCCCGGCAGCCCGTCGCGGCCCACACCGTACTGGGCCAGCATCAGGTCGAACACGGTGGTGACCAGCTGGCCTTCCAGCTCGAGGACGGGCACGCCGCGGCGGAGCACGCTGCCCTCACCGTTTGCGTCCTCGAAGCAGGGCAGCAGGATCTCGGCGCTGTCAGCGGAGACCTCGCGCAGCGACAGCGCCGGTTCGATCCCCTCCAGGTCCAGGTTCCATTTGCCCTCGCCGCTGCCGGAATAACGGAAGCCCATTGAGCCGTTGGGCACGGCCGGTCGGCCGGTCTTCTTGTCGAACAGCACGGTGCGGAACGCCGCGTCCTCAGCCAACGACTCGGCCGGGAGATCCCTGGCAGTGAGGAACTTCGCCGGGGTGAGGGAGCCGTCGTCGCGCCGTTCCAGCCGGACCAAAAACGGCAGGTCCGTGTACTGGCGGACATAGTCGGCAAAGAACGGCACCTCGCGGTCGATGAAGAACTCCTTGAGCATCACATGGCCCATGGCCATCGCCAGGGCGGCGTCGGTGCCGGCCTGGGCGGGGAGCCATTCGTCGGCGAACTTCGTGTTGTCCGCATAGTCCGGGCTGACCGTGACCACCTTGGTGCCGCGGTACCGCACCTCGGCCATCCAGTGCGCGTCCGGAGTCCGGGTCACGGGGACGTTGGAGCCCCACATCATCAGGTAGCGCGCGTCCCACCAGTCACCGGATTCCGGGACGTCCGTCTGGTCTCCAAAGACCTGCGGGCTGGCCACCGGCAGGTCGGCGTACCAGTCGTAAAAGGACGTCATCACGCCGCCGATAAGCTGGATGAACCGGGTCCCCACCGCGTGCGAGACCATCGACATCGCGGGGATCGGGGAGAATCCGGCGCAGCGGTCCGGACCGTAGGTCTTGATCGTGTTGACGTGCGCGGCTGCGGCGATTTCGATCGCTTCCTGCCAGGAGACGCGGACCAGGCCGCCCTTGCCGCGGGCCTGCTGGTAGCGGCGGCGCCGTTCCGGGTCGCCCGCGACGTCGGCGAACGCCAGTACCGGGTCGCCCAGCCTGGCCTTCGCCTCGCGGTACATCTCCACCAGGACGCCGCGGGCGTAGGGGAACCGGACGCGCGTGGGTGAGTAGGTGTACCAGGAAAAAGCCGCCCCGCGGGGGCAGCCTCTAGGTTCGTATTCCGGGCTGTCGGGGCCCACCGAGGGGTAGTCCGTCTGCTGGGATTCCCAGGTGATGATGCCGTCCTTGACGTACACCTTCCAGGAGCAGGAGCCGGTGCAGTTGACCCCGTGGGTGGAGCGGACCACCTTGTCGTGGCTCCAGCGGTCCCGGTAGAAGATGTCGCCCTTGCGGCCGCCTTCCCTGAACACCGCCCTGCCGTCGTCGGTCTGGTCCCATTTCGTGAAAAATCGGCCCAGCTTCAACATTGCGTCCGAGGCGGGTCCGTCCAACCCCGCGGAGCCTCCGGCAGTCATGCCCCCAAAGCTATGGGCCGCGATTGGGCCCGGCTAGGGCCTTAGGACACGGGGTAGCGCGAGGGGCCGCAAGTGCCCGTTCGCGCTTTGTTGGCCCTGTTTAGGCGAAGGGTTCCAGCTCGACGCCGGCTTTTTCCAGCGCTGCGCGGACGGCGGCGGCCACCGCGACCGAGCCGGGGGTGTCTCCGTGCAGGCACAGGGAATGCGGCGAGAGCGTCACCACGGTGCCGTCGACCGCCACGACCTCGCCCTTGAGCGCCAGGCGGAGCGCCCGTTCGACGATCTCGTCGGGATCCTCGATCACCGATTCCTCCTCCAGGCGCGGCACCAGGGTGCCGTCGGGGAGGTAGGTCCGGTCAGCGAAGGCTTCGTGGAACACAGGGTGGCCGGCTTCGCGGGCAAACCGGAGCAGGGCCGAGCGCTCCAGGCCCAGGATGGGCAGGCCCGGATCGTAGGCCTGGATGGCGGCGACCACGGCGGCGGCCTGCTCTTCGTCGTGCACGGTGCGGTCGTAAAGGCCGCCGTGCACCTTGACGTAGTCCACCGAGGCGCCCACCGCATGGGCGACGCCGTCGAGCGCCCCCAGCTGGTAGAGGACCACCCCGAACAGGTCGTCAAAGGTCATGTCCATGGCGCGGAGGCCGAAGCCGGCCAGGTCCGGGTAGCCCAGGTGGGCGCCCACCCTGACGTCGAGTTCGTAGGCCGCGCGGCAGGTGTCCAGCATGGTGACCGGGTCCCCGGCGTGCATACCGCAGGCCACGCTGGCGCTGGTGATCAGCGGGAACATCGCGGCGTCGTCGCCCATGGTCCAGGAGCCGAAGGACTCCCCCAGGTCAGCGTTCAGATCCACGGGTGCCGCCTTCCAGATCCGGGCCGGCGTCAGCGGCGGGAGCGCCGGGCTTCAGCTCGCCGGGGATGGTCACCGGCATAGGGCCGAAGGCCTCCTTGGCGTTTTCGATGACGGCGCGCCCCATGATCCGGTTGCCGACGCCGCCCACCACGGCGCCGACGCCGAAGGGCAGGGCCCGGCCCAGCAGCGCCGTGCCCTGGCGCTTGAGCAGGTTCCGCAGGAAGGCCCGCTGGATCCGCTCCCGCACCGAGCCAAAACCGATCATCGGCGCCCGGCGGGCGAACAGCGTGCCCCAGGCCTGCGTGGGGCCTTTGCCCTGGCCGGCGGCCTGGCCGCTGAGGGAGCTCAGCAGGGCCGTGCCTTCTTCGCCGAGCATGATGGCCATGACCAGCGTACTGGCCCGCTCCGGATCCACCATCCGCACCCCGTGCAGTTCCGCCAGCGAGGTGGCGAACAGCGCGGTGGCCTCCAGGAAGCCGACGGTTGCGGCGGCGGAGAGGCCCAGCGCGGCGACAGTGCCGACGCCGGGGATAACGGCGGAGCCGCCGACGAGCGCACCGCCGCCGGTGACGGCGGTCAGGTAGCTGCGTTCCAGGATGGCTGCGAGCTGCGCCGCGGTGGCCTGCGGGTGCTTCCGCTGCAGCCGGCGCAGGTTCGCCAGGACCAGTGGCCGCTGGATTTCCACCGCGCGCAGGAGCATGCTGTGGACGCCGGGCTTGGGCTTGCCGTCGGCGTCGAACATTGCGCTGTGGGCGGTCTTCTGGGCAATCTTCATTGCCGGGTTGCTGCGCTTGGCCATCATCGCCTCTCCGTGAACCATAAGGGTGCTGAACTTCGTCCAGCCTTAACACTAGGCCACGTGCCCGCCGGCCGCGCCTGGACGGCCGCTAAAACGCCCACGACTCGGCCAGCGCGATGAAGGCCGAGGAGGACGGGCCCAGCGGGCCCGGGTAGACCGACGGCCCGCCCGGCCACTCCACCCCGAATTCGGCGAGCCGTCCGGAGCTGCAGGGCAGGTACACATTGCTCAGGGCGGCGCTGGTTTCGCCGAGCTGGAAGTCGGGGGCGGCGAACTGCCGCCGGTCCAGGACGCCGGTGATGGCCAGTTCCGCCTTGTGGCCGGTGGCGCGGAAGCCCGACGCCGGGTCCACCTGCACCGTGAACTCGTCGTGGGTGTGGCTGATCCCGGCCAGCGGGAAGCGTGCCGCCTCGGGGAAATAGCGGGTGAGTTCGGTGGCCAGGGTCTCCGCGAGCGCTGCATTGGCGCCGTAGCTGCGCCAGCCCTGCAGGGTGGCCACCAGCAGGGCGCTCCCGGCACCCCAGCGGGACCAGTCGGCCTGCCAGAACGTGGCGAAGCAACTGGCCGGTTCACCGGGAACCTGGGCTCCCCGGGAGTCCACCGGGTGCAGGGCCAGGCCCGCGTTGATCCCCACCAATGCCAGGCTGCGCCGCACCGGCGCGGTGGCCGTTCTCTCCATGGCAGGAGCCTATGGGACGGCAACGGCTGCGGCCGGAAGCTCGCTGCCTCCGGCCGCAGCCGTGTCCCGCATCGCCTGCCGCCAGGCTGGGTCCCGCTTGGCGTTCCCGCCTGGCGGTTACCCGCCTGGGCGGGGGTGGCGCGGGGCGATGCTTACCGCGGGGTGCGGATCAGCTTCTTGTTCACGAACTCGTCCATCCCGAACCGGCCCAGTTCACGCCCGACGCCGGAGCGCTTGACGCCGCCGAACGGCAGGTCCGCCTGCGTTTCGGCCACGGAGTTGATGAAGACCATGCCCGTGTCCAGGCGGTCCGCGACGTCCCGGGCCTTGTCCGCGTCCGCGCTGAAGACCGAGCCGCCGAGGCCGTACGGGGAGCCGTTGGCCAGTTCGATGGCCTCCTCGACGCTGGCCACCTTGTAGATGACCGCGGCCGGGCCGAACAGTTCCTCGGAGAAGGCGCGCATCTCCGGCGTGACATCGGTCAGCACGGTCGGCTCCACGAAGGCCCCGGGGCCGTCCACCTGGTGGCCGCCGGTCCGCAGGGTGGCGCCCTTGTCCACGGCGTCCTGGATCTGTTCGATCAGGCCGTCCGCGGCGCTCTGCGAGGAGAGCGGACCGAACTTGGTGTCTTCCTGTTGCGGATCTCCCGGCTTGATCCGGGCCATCCGGGCGGTGAACTTCTCCACGAAGGGTTCGTAAAGGTCCTCGAGCACAATGAACCGCTTGGACGCGGTGCAGGCCTGCCCGGCGTTGCCCATCCGGCCGCCCACGGCGGCCTTGACGGTGGCGTCCAGGTCATCGGAGTCCAGCACGATGAAGGGGTCGCTGCCGCCGAGCTCCAGCACGTACTTCTTGAGGTTCCGGCCCGCCACTTCGGCCACGGCCGCGCCGGCCCGCTCGCTGCCGGTCAGGGAAACGCCCTGGATCCGGGCGTCGGCGATGACCTCGGCAACCTGGTCATTGTCCAGGAACAGGTTGGTGTAGGCGCCCTCCGGGAGGCCGGCGTCCTTGAAGATGTCCTCGATCGCGAGGGCCGACTGCGGGCAGCTGCCGGCGTGCTTGAGCAGGATCGTGTTGCCCAGCACCAGGTTGGGCGCGGCGAACCGGGCGACCTGGTAGTAGGGGTAGTTCCACGGCATGATGCCCAGCAGGGGCCCGATCGGGGCGGAGCGGACGACGGCGGAGCCGCCGCCCTTGACGTCCAGCGGCTCGTCCTTGAGGAAGTCCGGACCCTCCGTGGCGTAGTAGTCGTAAATGTCGGCGACCAGCTGCACTTCGCCGCGGGACTGGGCGAGGGGCTTGCCCATTTCGGTCGCGATCAAGCGGGCCAGCTCATCCTGGCGTTCCCGGTAGAGCTCGGCAACCCGGGCGATTACCTTGGTACGTTCCTCGACCGGGGCCGTGCGCCATTCCTGGAATGCCTGCTGGGCGGCCGCGAGCGCTGCTTCAACTTCGGCCGACGTCGCGAGCGGAAATTCCTTTTCCGTTTCTCCGGTTGCGGGGTTCACTGTCTTGTAGGCAGTCATAGGTCCACCATCTCCGTTTCTGGCTGGTTTGAGCCGGTTCGGGCGCGGACCGCAGGTGGCGCCCGGTACGGCGCCGACGGCGGTTCCCGCCCAGTGCGTGGGGCCGGCCTGTCCGCTATGGCAGCACTGGGTCCCATAGGCGCCAACCGGCACCTACCCCGGACTATTCCATCCGGGCACCCGACGGCGGCCGCCTCCGGCCAGACGGACAAACCCGCCGCGGCGCCCGCCGGCGGCCCGGCGCCCTAATTGACGGCCCGCACCACCGGGATCGACGCCGTCGCCGGCCCCGGGAACACCGTGGGCTCCGGACTCACCACGGCATGCAGCGGCACGTGCACCGGTTCGCTGCCGACCGTGAACCGTTCGCCCCGCACGTCGACGTCCAGCGGCGCGCCGTCCGGAACGCTCAGCCGCAGCGCCGCATGGTCCAGCTCGACGCGCAGCAGCCCGCCGCGGAGCTTCAGGTGGAAGGACAGGCTGTCCCATTCGGCGGGCAGCCGCGGATCAAAGTAGGGCACGTCGCCCTGGTCCCGCAGTCCGGCGAAGCCGCTGACCAGCGAGCTCCAGACCCCGCCGGTCGAGGCGATGTGCACGCCGTCGATCGTGTTGCCGTGGGTGTCGTCGAGATCGATGTAGAGCGCGTGGATGAAGTGGTCCAGCGCGGCCTTGCCGTACCCCACCTCGGCGGCCATGATGCCCTGCACGCAGGCGGACAGGGTGGAGTCGCCGGTGGTGATGGGGTCATAAAAGTCGAAGGCGCGGCGCTTTTCCTCGGCGGTGAAGTCCTGCCACTGCAGGAACATCGCCAGCACCGTGTCGGCCTGTTTGAGGACCTGGTGCCGGTAGATCACCAGCGGGTGGAAGTTCAGCAGCAGCGGGTACTTGGACCGCGGCGTGGTCCAGTCCCACGGTTCCAGGGTCATGAAGTCGTTGTCCTGCGAGTGGACCTGGAGGTCCTCGTCGAAGGGCAGCTGCATCCGGTTGGCGGCCTGCTCCCAGACTTCCCGCTCGGCGTCGTCGATCGCGGGGTGGTCCAGGGCCGCGGCGGCGCGCAGGTTAAAGCGGGCCATGACGTTGGTGTAGAGGTTGTCGTTGACGACGGCGGTGTACTCGTCCGGGCCGGTGACGCCGTGGATATGGAAGAGCCCGTCCTTGCCGAAGAAACCCAGTGACGCCCACATCCGTGCGGTCTCAATCAGCAGTTCGGAGCCCAGGGTTTCCTTGAACCCGGTGTCCCCGCTGGCCCAGATGTAGCGGTTCGTGGCGAAGGCGATCGCGGCGGCGATGTGGAACTGGGCAGTGCCGGCGGCGTAGTAGGCGCTGGCCTCCAGGCCGTTAATGGTGCGCCACGGGAAGAGGGCACCGTCCACGCTGAGCTCCTTGGCGCGGACCCTGGCTTCGGGCAGCAGGTCATGGCGGAATTCGAGGACCTGGCGGGCGTTGCCCGGGCTGGTGTAGGTCAGGTACGGCAGCAGGTACACCTCCTGGTCCCAGAAGTAGTGCCCGTCGTAGCCCGAGCCGGACACACCCTTGGCCGGGATGCCGGCCACGTCGGCGCAGGCCGTGGCCTGCGCCAGCTGGAAAAGGTTCCAGCGGACGGCCTGCTGCAGCTCGGCCTGCCCGCCCACCACGATGTCGCTGGTGGTCCAGTACTCGCGGTAATGCGCCTCGCTTTGGGCGAAGATCTCGGCCAGCGGCAGCAGTGACCTCTCGGCGGTGTCCGCGAGGTCCTCGTCCGGGGATGGCCCCACCGCGTAGCTGACGCTTTTCTCCAGCACAAACGGTGCGTCCGCGCTGACGGCGAGGACGTAGCGGACGCTGCTGTCGTCCTGGTCCACCTGCGTGTCGAACGGCTGGACCCCGGCCGAGGTCCAGTGGTCCACGGCCATGCCGAGCCGCTGCTTGGACTCGGCGGCCTCCCAGGACAGCCGGAGCGAGCCGTCGCCGCCGTCGAGCCTTACCGGGAGCAGCACCCGCCCGGCGTGCCGGCCAGCGCGGCGCGGGTCATGGGCGGAGTGGTCTTCCACCGGCTGGTCCTGCCGGTTCACGACGGCGGAGGTCACGTCGGCGGAGATGTCCCGGTCGGCCGCGACTTCCAGGGAAATGCCGAGGGCGCCGCGCGCCTGGTACCCCACCGCGCGGCGTTCCGTGGTGGTCACGGTCGCGCCGGAACGGCACTGCCAGACGATCCGGCATTCGTAGACGCCGGTCGCGAAGTCCACGCTGCGCCGGTAGTCGAGCACGGTCGATTCCTCAAGGCTGAGCATCTCGCCGTCGATCACCACAACGAAGTTGTTGGCATCCGGGACGTACAGAATGCGCTGGCCCGTGCGGGCGAAGCCGTAGGCGTTTTCCGCATGCTTGATGTCCCAGATTTCGTGGAAGCCGTTGATGAAGCTGCCCGGAAGCTCTGCGTCGGCGGCGGCCCAGTGCGCACCCCGGATGCCGAGGTGGCCGTTGCCGAGGCTGAAGAGGGTCTCCAGCGTCCCGGCATTGCCCGGCAGGTGGACGGTTTCCACGAGCTGCCAGGGGTCGTTGGGGAACCTGGCGCGGTCCGAGGTGATGAGAGCCATGGTTGGGGTCCTTTGGCGGTGACGGTGTGCGGGTGGGGGGTGGCGGCGGCCGGCTAGAGCAGTTCGGCCAGATCGTTGACGACGATCGTGGCGCCGGCGTCGAGCAGGGTCTTCCGGCCCGCTCCGCGGTCCACGCCGATGACCGAATGGAAGCTCCCCGCGCTTCCAGCCTGGACACCGGAGACGGCGTCCTCGACGACGACGCACTCTTCACTGGGCAGGCCCAGCAGCCGGGCGGCGTACTGGTAAGTGGCCGGGCTGGGTTTGCCCGGCAGGCCCTCCGACACGGCGACGACGCCGTCCACCACTACCGGGAAGTAGTCCGACAGGCCGGCTGCCTTGAGCACCGGGACGGCGTTGCGGGAGGAGGAGACGACGGCGAGCTTGAGTCCGCGCTGGAGCGCGGCCTCGATGAAGCGGACGGAGCCCTCGAAAGGCGTCACGCCGCCGGCGGCGACGATGTCATTGAAGACCTTGTTCTTGCGGTTGCCGAGGCCGTGCACCGTGTCGTGCGCCGGGTCGTCGTCGGCCGGCCCCTCGGGCAGCACGATGTTCCGCGAGGCGAGGAAGTCGCGGACCCCGTCGAAGCGGGGCTTTCCGTCGATGTGGTCAAAGTAGTCGCTCTCGCGGTAGCCCTGCGCCTCCGGCACGCTCTTGAGGAAGCCGTCGAAGAGTTCCTGCCAGGCGCGCTCGTGCACCACCGCGGTGGGGGTCAGGACGCCGTCGAGGTCGAAGAGGATGGCGGAGGCGCCGGCAAGCACGCCGGCGTGGCCGGGCGTGGCGGGGGAATTCTCGGTCATGGATTGGGGGTCCTTTCAGACGGGTCCGGTAAAGCCTTGGGAAGGGTGGTGGCCCCGCGGGACGGCGCTCCGGG
The DNA here is from genome assembly GCF_964021775.1 of uncultured Arthrobacter sp. Classification (GTDB taxonomy): domain Bacteria; phylum Actinomycetota; class Actinomycetes; order Actinomycetales; family Micrococcaceae; genus Arthrobacter. The sequence goes on along the minus strand of NZ_CAXHZI010000003.1, from coordinate 109,597 downwards.
GCCGGGCGCTTTTCTGGGGGCGTTGTCCGGCATCAGCGCCGGCGGCGGGTGGTCCTGCGCTCGACCAGCTTGGTCTCCAGCAGGTGCGTGGCGGGGGGATTCGGAAGCCCCGAGCGGTGCAGCCTTTCGATCAGCAGGTTGGCGGCGAACGCGCCCTGGTCGGCGACCGGCTGGGCAATAGTGGTCAGCCCGAGGAACCAGCTCATCTGATGATCGTCTATTCCAATGATGGAGACGTTTTTCGGCGCTGACAAGCCGAGGTCCCGCAGGGCCATCAGCGCCCCGAAGGCAGTCTCGTCGCAGCCGGCGAACACTGCGGAAGGCATCCGGCGGTTTTCGATCAGCTCCGTCATGGCGCGGCGTCCACCCTCGATGCTGGAGCCGGCGTCGAGCACCAAGTCGGGGTCGACGGTCAGCTCGTGCTCGGCCAGGGCCAGCTCGAAGCCGCGCCGCCGCGCGTCCGCGGTGTCCACCGAGCGGTCCCCGGGCTCGCGGCCGGCCAGCATCGCCAGGTCCCAGTGACCCAGGCCGAGCAGGTGGCCGGTGGCTTGCCGCGCGGCCTCTTCGTTGTCGATTCCCACGTTGTCCCACGGCACGCCGCGCATGCCCACGCTCGCGACGGCGAGGCCGGAGGCTTCGAGGGCGGCTATCTCGTCGCCGTCGAGGGCGACGTTCAGCAGCAGGACCCCGTCCACCCGCTGGGCCAGGCCGGCCAGGTCGCCGAAGAGCTTGCGCTGCACGCTGGGCCGGTTCCGCAGGCTGATCAGCACGGTGTCGAAGCCGCTGTCGGCGAAGACCTCCTCGGCGGCCTCGACGGCCCGGGCGAAAAACCAGGCCGTGGCGGTGGGGGTGATGATGGCCACGGACCCCGTGCTGCCGCCGGCCAGCCGCGCGGCCGCGGGTGAGGCCTTGTAGCCCAGCTTGGCGGCCGCGTCGGCGACCTTGGCCTGGGCCTTTTCGGACACTTTGGGGAGGTCGCGGAGGGCGCGGGAGACGGTGCAGATGGAGAGCCCGGAAAGGGCTGCGACGTCCTGGATGGTCACGCGTGGAGCCTTAGCCATGCGACACGGGCCTGGACCTTTCTTCCCCCTGCAGTAGTGGGCCGATCAAATTGGCCAAAGATGAGTGTAAGCGCTTATAAATTCGGCGCGCAAGTGGCCTCGGTGTTCCATCGAATGGACTTGTCCGGCGGGCGCGGGATCCGGCGTCGGGCGCCTCGGGAGACGGCGTCGGACGCCTCGGGAGGAGCCTCAGCGCAGCACGTAGTGGCGCAGGAACGCGCCGACGTCCACGAGTTCGGCCGGGGAGATCGAGTGGCCCATTCCGGGGTAGCTGCGCGCCGTGAGTTGGGTGTTCCGGTGCAGCCAGTCCTCGGTGTGCGCCGTCGCGGCGTCGTTGATCACCGGATCCGCCTTATCCCGCCCCCAGAAGAACGGGGGCCGCGCGTCGAAGGCCTCGCTCATGGCGAGCAGTTCGTTGTCCAGCACAAAGCCGGACAGCCCGACGACGGCGCGGAAGCCCTCCGGCCGCAGCCGCAGCAGGGTGCTCGCCATCGCCATGCCCTGGGAGTAGCCGAGCAGGCTGACGCTGCTGTGCCGGTCCTTGACGGAGTCGATCCAGCTGAAGACCGAATTCGTGGCGGCGATGACGTCCGCGAAGTCGTGGGTGAGGAAGTAGTCCAGCAGGAACCAGCCGTAGTGGTCGCCGATCACCTTAGGCCCGCGGAGGGCGGCGCAGGTGAACGCGGGCGGCAGGTTGGGAAACAGGGCCGCCATGCGGGTCTCGTCCGTGCCGTAGCCGTGCAGCATCACCAGCAGCGGCGTGCCGGCGCGCTCGGCCTCCGGCTTTGACCAGACCACAGTATCCATAGGGACAGCCTAGCCAGCCCGGCCGGGCCGCCGGCGCGCCAGGACCGGCACCGGGCTACCGGGTCCCGCCACGGGTTGCGCCACGGGCTTGGGTTTCCGCTCCGGCCACGGATTTCCGCTGCGGATTCGGACAGATGCACCCCGGACCCGCGCCGCGCCCGTCCGGAAACGACGCCGTCGTCCGGAAACGCCGCGGAAATGGACCCGGCATGGCCCGATTCAGCCCCTCACCTGCGGATTCCCCCGGCGGGGCGGCCGCGGAATCGTTGAAAGGACACGTACGTGGCTGTAGCGTGACGCTTGACAGCATGCTTAGCAATACCTATCGGTCCCACCGGACACCAAGGAGCAAGTCATGAGAATCGGTTCCTCCATCTTCCTCATCGCCATCGGCGCCATCCTGGCCTGGGCCATCGCGCCCGGCCTGATCCCCAACGTGGACCAGACCATGGTCGGCTACATCCTGATGGCGGTGGGCGTCATCGGGCTGATCGCGTCCCTGATCCTGGCCTCCCCCGGCCGCGGCCGCACCCGCCGCGTCAGTGAAACTCGCTCCGTCGTCGACCCCAACACCGGCGAGACCATCACCCGCAATGAGAGCCGCGACGCCGGGATCTGATCCCGGACGCAGCAACGCGCTACGAAACTGACCCGGACGCCGGGCCGGACCTCTCAGGTCGGGCCCGGCGTCCTGCGTTTAAGCTGCAGCCGCCGAACGCCCCCCGTCGGGACATGCCCAGCCTCGGACGCGGTGAGTGGACAGGACCAGCCCCGGACAAGGCGAATGGACATGCCAACCCTTCGGCCCGACAGCCAGGCTCAATCCCCTGTATTACGTCCGCACATGCCCAACGCTCGTCCGGACATGCGCAGCCTCGGACGCGGCGAGTGGACATAGACCCGAAATGCCCACGTTTCGACCCGAGGGATGAGCATGTCCCCAACTGCACCGCGCGAGGAATGGGCATGTCCCCTTCAAAGCGCCCGAACTGGGCATGTCCCCGGACCCATCCGAGATCCCTTTCTGCGTTCATGTGGTCTTTCGTTGACAAAGCCACATGAACAAAGATAAAGTCAATCAATTCCACTTCATGTGATGGGGGTCACCGAAGCAGCCGGAGCCCCGGCACGTGGAGCAGCAGCACCCGATTAAACGTCGCAATGGAGGGCAAGTGTTCGCCGAGGAACGCCAACAACTGATCGTGGAGCTCGTCGCCGCCAGCGGCCGAGCCAGCGTGACCGACCTCGCCGAGCGCTTCAGCATCACCACCGAAACCGTCCGCCGCGACCTGGCCGCCCTCGAGATCGCCGGCACCGTCCGCCGGGTCCACGGCGGCGCGGTCTCCCCCGAGCGCATCAGCACCACGGAAGAAAGCATCCTCGAGCGCACCGTGCAGCGGCAGCCCGAGAAGACCCGGATCGCCGAGGCGGCCTTGGCCCTCATTCCGCAGGGCCGGTCCGGCAGCATCCTGATCGACGCCGGCTCAACCACCGAGGCCCTCGCGGATCTGCTCGCGGCCCGCACGGCCGCGGCCGGATCCGCCGGAGCGGCGGCCGCCACTGGCGCCGCGGGCGACGCCGAACTCGTGGTTATTACCCACGCCCTGCCCATCGCGGCGAAGCTGTCCGGCGGCCCCGGCATCGCCCTGCACCTGCTCGGCGGCAAGGTCCGCGGCCTGACCCAGGCCGCCGTCGGCCAGTCCACCGTCGAAGCCGCCGGGCGGATCCGGCCCGACATCGCGTTCATCGGCACCAACGGCATCTCCGCGGCCTTCGGGCTGAGCACTCCCGATCCTGAAGAAGCAGCCGTCAAGGCCGCCTTCGTCCATTCAGCGCGCCGCATTGTGGTGCTGGCTGATTCCTCCAAGCTGGACGCGGAAACGCTGGTTCAGTTCGCCTCCCTGAAAGACCTGGACACCGTGATCACAGACACGACACCCAGCCCGGACCTCGCCGCGGCCCTCGCGGACGCCGGAGTGGAGGTGGTGGTCGCATGATCGTCACCCTCACGGCCAATCCCAGCCTGGACCGCACCGTGGCGCTGCCCGGCCCCCTGCTCCGCGGCGAAGTCCAGCGCGCCATTTCCGTCCGGCAGGAGTCCGGCGGCAAGGGAGTCAATGTCTCCCGCGCCCTCGTGGCTTCCGGCCTGAAAACCCTTGCCGTGCTGCCGGGAGCGGACGCGGACCCGGTGCTCGCCGGGCTGCGGGACAGCGACGTGCCGTTCGCCGCCCTGCCCATCGGCGAGCCGCTGCGCAGCAACGTGGCGCTCACCGAGCCCGGCGGCGTCACCACCAAGATCAACGAGCCCGGCCCGGCACTGAGCGGCGAACAGCAGGAAGCCCTGATCGGGCTGCTGCTGGACTCCTCCCGCGGCGCCAGCTGGGTTGTCCTGGCCGGGTCCCTTCCGCCCGGAGTCCCGGCCGACTTCTACGCCACCGTGACCCGGCGGCTGCGTTCCCTGCACGACGGTACCGAGGCACCCCTCATCGCCGTCGACTCCTCCGGCGAACCGCTTGCCGCCGCGATCTCCGGGGACGCCCTGGGGAAACCGGACCTGCTCAAACCCAACGCCGAGGAACTGGCGGAGCTGGCTGCCGCAGCCGGGTTCGCCACGGATAAGTCCGCCGAGGAACTCGAGGCCGATCCGGAGGCTGCCGCGGCAGCCGCCGCCGCCGTCGTGCGTTCCGGGGTGGGTGCCGTGCTCGCCACCCTCGGTTCCAAGGGTGCGGTGCTTGTGACGGCCGACGGCGCGTGGCTGGCCACGCACCCGCCGGTCAATGCGGTCAGTACGGTCGGCGCCGGCGATTCCTCGCTGGCCGGCTACCTGCTCGCCTCCAGCCAGGGCGCCGCCCCGGCCGATTGCCTGCGTCAGGCGGTGGCCCATGGTGCCGCCGCTGCTTCCCTGCCCGGTTCCACCGTCCCGGCAGTGCACCAAACAACCCCCGCCGCCGTAACCATCACGGCCCTGAAAAAGGATTGACAGTGACCCAGCTCATTACTACCGAACTGGTCGAGCTCGACCAGAATCTGGGCTATACGCCCGAGGACGTGATCCGGCGCCTGGCAGGCAGAGTTGCAGCCAACGGCCGCGCCACCGAAGTCGAAGGGCTTTTCACCGACGCCTTCGCCCGCGAATCCAAGACCGCCACCGGGGTGCCGGGCGGCATCGCGATCCCGCACTGCCGTTCGACGGCGGTCACGGAAGCGACGCTGGCCATGGCGCGGCTGTCCCAGCCGGTCGATTTCGGCGCCAAGGACGGCCCGGCAGACCTGATCTTCTTCATCGCGGCCCCGGAAGGCGCGGACCAGGAGCACCTCAAGCTGCTCTCCAAGCTGGCCCGGTCGCTGATCAAAAAGGACTTCACCGCGTCGCTGCGGGCCGCCGCCACGCAGGCCGAGGTGGTGGAGCTGGTCGAGGGCGCGCTGGCGGACAAGCCCGCCAGCCACGCCGCCACCGTCCCCGCCGCCGCAGTCGCGACGGCCGGAGCAAGCGCGCCACCGGCCGGTGCCAGCGGTTCACCCGCCGCGGCTGAAGCAGCCGCCGGGGCTCCCCGCACCAAACGCCTCGTCGCGGTCACGGCGTGCCCCACCGGCATCGCCCACACCTACATGGCCGCCGACTCCCTCGTGGCGGCCGCCAAGGAAGTCGGGGTGGACCTGCAGGTCGAGACCCAGGGCTCCTCCGGCGCCAAGGCACTGGATCCGGCCGTGATCGCCGCGGCTGACGCCGTGATCTTCGCCGTCGACGTCGACGTGCGCGGCAAGGAGCGCTTCGCCGGCAAGCCGGTGATCAACGCCCCGGTCAAGCGCGGCATCGACGAGCCGGACAAGATGGTCCAGGAGGCCCTCGCCGCGGCGGACAACCCCAACGCCCGGCGCGTGCCGCACTTCGGCGCCGAAGAACAGGCCCAGAACGAGGCCGAGGAAAAGGGCGAGCACATCGGCCAGAAGCTCAAGAAGGCCCTGCTCACCGGCGTCAGCTACATGATCCCGTTCGTGGCCGGCGGCGGCCTGCTGATCGCGCTCGGCTTCCTGATGGGCGGCTATCTGATCACGAATTTCGCCGATGACATCGTGGTGCAGAACAGCCTCTTCAACCTGCCCACGGAGTTCCCGGACAACGCCTGGGGCCCGCTGGGCGCCTACCTCGGGGCGGTGCTGTTCAAGATCGGCGCGCTCTCGCTGGGCTTCCTGGTTCCGGCCCTGGCCGGCTACATCGCCTACGCGATCGCCGACCGTCCCGGCATCGCCCCCGGCTTCGTCGCCGGTGCCGTGGCCGGATTCATGGGCGCCGGCTTCCTCGGCGGCATCGTCGGCGGCCTGCTCGCCGGCTACATCGCCCTCGTGATCGGCCGGCTGCAGGTGCCCCGCTGGCTGCGCGGCCTGATGCCGGTGGTTATCATCCCGCTGCTGGCCTCAATCGTCGCCTCGGGCCTGATGTTCCTGATCCTCGGCGGCCCGATCGTCGCCATCACCAAGGGCCTGAACGCGTGGCTCTCCGGACTGACCGGTGCGGGTGCAATCGCCCTCGGCGTGATCCTGGGCCTGATGATGTGCTTCGACCTCGGCGGCCCGGTCAACAAGGTTGCCTACTCCTTCGCCGTCGCCGGGCTCGGCGCCGCATCCCTGGACAACCAGGCCCCGTGGCAGATCATGGCGGCCGTGATGGCCTCCGGCATGGTGCCGCCGCTGGCCATGGCCCTTGCCTCCACCGTGCTGAACAAGAAGCTGTTCAGCCTCGCCGAGCAGGAGAACGGCAAGGCCGCCTGGCTGCTGGGCGCCTCCTTCATCTCCGAAGGCGCCATCCCCTTCGCCGCGGCCGACCCGCTGCGCGTCATCCCCGCCAGCATGGTGGGCGGCGCGGTGACCGGCGCCATTTCGATGGCGGCCGGCGTCGGTTCCAAGGCTCCGCATGGCGGCATCTTCGTCTTCTTCGCGATCGACAACTTCCTGATGTTCGTCGTCTCGATCCTGGTCGGCACGGTGGTCACCGCGCTGTCCGTGATCGCGCTCAAGCGCTGGGCAGTCAAGAAGACCGTTGATACGGTTGAACCGGTTCCCGTAACCGTCTGAGCCGGTCCAAACAGACCTTCCCAAGCTGATCATCCAAAGCTGAAATCAAGGAGCAGAAATGACCGAACGTAACGCCACCATTGCCAGCCGCGTGGGGCTCCACGCCCGTCCGGCCGCCATCTTTGCCGAGGCTGCAGGCGAGTTCGATCTCGAAATCACCATCGCCCGGCTCGGCGAACCGGAAGACGAGGCCATGGACGCCGCCAGCATCCTGTCGCTGATGAGCCTCGGCGCATCGCACGGCGAGGTTGTGGTGTTGCGTGCCGAGGGCGATGGCGCCGACGCCGCCCTGGACCGCCTCGTCCAGATCCTCGAAACGGACCACGACGCCGAATAGCGGCCCGCCGCGGCGGCCCGGCAGCACCCTTCGCGGGGTGGTGCCGGGCCGCCGTCGTTTCCGCCGACGCCGGCCCGAGGGACATGTCCATCCTTGGCCGCGGCGCGTGGTCATACGGGCACAGTGTCCATCGACGGACCTGACCGGAGGGCATGTCCCGTGGGCACAGTGTCCAGCGCCGGACCTGACCGGAGGGCATGTCCCGTGGGCACAGTGTCCATTGGCGGACCTGACCGGAGGGCATGTCCCGTGGTGGCACCGATGACGGGGTAGTGACGGGCTAGCACCGGGCCGCCGTCGTTTCCGCTCCCGGCCACTCCCCCGCAGCATCCGTAAGGGGCCTTAGTAGATGCTTGTGTTCCCCTCCCCGCGTCGATAGCTTGGAAAACGCGGCTGCCGGACGGGCAGCCGCCAGGACCAGTTCCCGCCTTAAGGAGACGAACCGTGGCAAGCGTGCAGGAGAGCATCGACGTCGACGTCCCCGTGTCGACCGCGTACAACCAATGGACCCAGTTCGAGACCTTCCCGGTGTTCATGAGGGGCGTTGAGGCCGTGGAGCAGATCGACGAGACCTCCCTCCAGTTCCGCACCGACATCGCCGGCGTGCGGCGCGAGTATCTGGCCCAGATCACCGAGCAAACACCGGACCACCGGATCGCCTGGGTTAGCACGGACAAACCCCGCAACGCCGGCACCGTCACGTTCGACTCCCTCGGCGCCGACCGCACCCGCGTCAGCGTCGAACTGGAGTGGGAGCCCGAAGGCATGGTGGAGAAGGCCGGCTCCGCGCTCGGTGCGGACAGCCGCCAGGTCGGCGCGGACCTCGGCCACTTCAAGGAGTTTATCGAGTCCCGCGGCATCGAAACCGGCGGGTGGCGCTCTTCCGTTGACCGCGGCGAGGTCGACGACGTCCAGCCAGCTGATCCCGCCGACGGAGGGCCGCGGTAGCCATGCCCACGAAGAAAGGTGAGCCGAGGGGTTCCGAAAGCCCCAGCATCAAGGACCCGGAACTCTACGAGGCCCTGTTGGACGACGGCGCCTCGAAGCAGAAGGCTGCCCGGATCTCCAACGCGGCGGCGAAGCGGGGCCGGTCCTCGGTGGGCCGCAAGGGCGGCAAATCCGGCGACTATGAGGACTGGACGGTCGCGCAGTTGAAGGAAAAAGCCAAGGAAATCGGGCTCAAGGGCTACTCGGCGAAAAAGAAGAGCGAACTCATCTCCGCGCTGCGGAACTCCTGAGCCGATGACGGCAGCGCCGCAGGCGGCTACCCCCGGCTCAGGCGCCCTTGCGCGCCGCCCCCTTTGTCGCAGCTGTCTTCGCCGCGGTCGTCTTGGCGGCGGTTGTCTTGGCGGCAGCTGTCTTGGACGTGGCGGTTTTCGATGCGGCACTCTTCGACGCCGTCGCCTTGGCCGCGGGGGTCTTCGCGGAGGTCGTCTTGGACGCCCTGCCGGTACCGCCGGAGGCCGCTTTCGCGGTGGTTTTGGCGGCTGCCTTCGGGGCCGCCTTGGACCGGGTTGTCCGGGCCGCGGCAGCTTTCGCCTTGCTGCCGGCCGCCGCGCCGTCGTCCTCCCCTGCACCACCGTCGTCGTCTGCAGCGTCGTCCGCAGCGGCGCGGGAACCGGCAGCGGCTCCGCGCTTGCGCTCGAGGCTGCGCTTCAACGCGTCCATCAGGTCGATCACCTCGCCGGTCCCGGCCTCCGCCGCCGGGGCGCCGAAGGTCTCCTCCGTATCCAGCGACTCGCCCTGTTCGATCTTGGCATCGATCAGCTGCCGCAGCTGGAGCTGGTACTCGTCCGTGAACTGCTCCGGCTCGAAGTCCGCCGCCATCGAGTCCACCAGGGCTGCGGACATTTCCCGCTCCTGCGCCGAGATCCGCACGCTGGTTTCAAGCGCGGGGAAGCTCGCCTCGCGCACCTCGTCGGACCAGAGCAGCCCCTGCAGCACCAGCACATCGCCGCGGATCCGCAGCGCCCCCAGCCGGGTCTTTTCCCGCAGCGCGAACTGCACGACGGCCACCCGGTCGGTGTCTTCCAGCGCCCGGCGCAGCAGCACGTAGGCCTTGGGCGACTTGGCGTCCGGTTCGAGGTAGTAGCTTTTCTCGAACATCATCGGGTCGAGCTGCTCGGCGGGCACGAACTGCACCACTTCGATCTCGTGGCTGTTCTCCGCCGGGATCGACTTGAGTTCCTCGCGGCTGAGGATCACTGTGCGGCCCTCGTCCTCGTAGGCCTTGTCGATGTCCTCGTAGTCGATGATCTTGCTGCAGACTTCGCACCGGCGCTGGTAGCGGATCCGGCCGCCGTCGGCGTTGTGGACCTGATGCAGGCTGATGTCGTGGTCCTCGGTGGCGCTGTAGACCTTCACCGGCACGTTGACCAGCCCGAACGCTATTGCGCCTTTCCAGATGGCTCTCATGGCTCAAGTGAACACCAGAGCCGGACGGAGGTGAAGTGTTTTGGCTGACAGCAAGGAACGCGTCCGCGTTGACGGCCGGGAACTGGTGCTGACCAACCTGGAGAAGGTGATGTACCCGGAGACCGGGACAACCAAGGCCGATGTACTCGCCTACTACGCCGCGGTGGCCCCCGTCCTGATCCCGGCCGCGGCGAACCGTCCGGCCACCCGGAAGCGCTGGGTCCACGGCGTGGGCACCGCCGGCGCGCCGGGCGAGATGTTCTTCCAGAAGAACCTGGACCACTCCACGCCGGGGTGGGTACCGCGGGCGTCCATCACGCACAAGGAGCGCACCATCCAGTACCCGCTGGTCAACGATCCGGCCACGCTCACCTGGCTGGCCCAGATTGCGGCGTTGGAGATCCATGTGCCGCAGTGGCGGGTGGATTCGCACGGCAACGCCATGCCGCCGGACCGGCTGGTGCTGGACCTGGATCCCGGCGACGGCGCAGGCCTGGCCGAGTGCGTGGAAGTCGCCAAGCTGGCCCGCAGCATCCTGCAGGACGTGGGCCTGGAGCCCGTGCCCGTGACCAGCGGCAGCAAGGGCATCCACCTTTACGCCGCGCTGGATGGGACCCAGAGCTCGGACCAGGTCTCCGAATTCGCCCACGAACTGGCCAGGGCGCTGGAGGCGGACCACCCGGACCTGGCGGTCAGCGACATGAAGAAGACCCTGCGCACCGGCAAGGTGCTGGTGGACTGGAGCCAGAACAGCGCTGCCAAGACCACGATCGTCCCCTACTCGCTGCGCGGCAGGCTCCGGCCCACCGTGGCGGCGCCGCGGACCTGGCGGGAGCTCGCCTCGCCGTCCCTGCGCCAGCTCGACTACCGCGAGGTGATGAAACGGGTGCAGGCGGGCAAAGACCCGTTCGCGGCCATCTCCGGCGGCGCCCACGCGGCCCATTCCGCCGCTCACCCCGGCGCGCCGGCTGCCGGCGCTGGGGCCGGCGCCGGGGCCCGGTCCGGGGCCGACGCCCACACCGCGGACAATACCGGCGACGGCGGCGACACCGACCCCCGGCTGGAGACCTACCGGGCCAAGCGGGACGCGGCGGCCACGCCGGAGCCGTTCACGGCCGAACAGCACCGCGGCAGGACAGACGACGGCACGCTCCGGGAAAGCTTCGTCATCCAGGAACACCACGCCAGCCGGCTGCACTTCGACTTCCGCCTCGAGCGCGACGGCGTGCTGGTGTCCTGGGCGCTGCCCAAAGGCGTTCCCACCACCAAGGCCAAAAACCACCTCGCCGTCCAGACCGAGGACCACCCGATGGACTACGCGGACTTTGAGGGCACCATCCCCAAGGGCCAGTACGGGGCGGGCACCGTCAGCATCTGGGACCGCGGGCACTACGAGTGCGAGAAGTGGATCGCGGGCAAGGAGGTCATCGCCACCCTCACCGGAGCGGAGGGCGGCGGGCTGGGCGGCACCCGGAGGTTCGCGCTGATCCACACCGGCCAGGCCAACGACCAGTGGCTCATCCACCTCATGGACACCCCCGACGCCGGGCCCGGCCGCCAACCGGCCCCGGCGGGCCACCAGCCGGCGGCGGCAGGCCCCCCGGCGGCTGCAGACCCCCCGGCCGGGTCCGCCCGCGGCCCTGCCGCCGCCGGCCCGGCCGGCTCCGCACCGGACCCGGCGGAGCTCGCGCCGATGCTGGCGAGTGCCGGTACCCCTGCGGACCTGGCGGACAAGGACTGGCAGTTTGAACTCAAATGGGACGGTATCCGGGCGCTGATCCTCGGCGACGCGGACCGCATCCGGCTGATCAGCCGGAACGGCAAGGACATGTCCGCCAGCTACCCGGAGCTCACGGAGCGCTCCTGCTGGCCGCCGCAGGACTTCGCCGCCGACGGCGAGATCATCGCCGTCGGACCGTCCGGCCGCCCCGATTTCGGGCTGCTGCAGGGGCGGATGAAGCTGAGCAAGGCCGCCGACGTCGCGAAGGCGCGGGCTTCCACCCCGGTGCGCCTGATGCTTTTCGATCTGCTCACCGAGCGCGGGGAGGACCTGCGGCGCCGGCCCCTCCGGGAGCGGCGGGACCGGCTGGAGGCCTTCTTCGGGGCCGGTTCCCGCGACGGTGCCTGCCCGGTTGAACTGTCCGAGGTGATCGACGCCGACGTCGGGCACATCCTGGAAAGCGCCGAGGAGCTGGGGCTCGAGGGCGTGATGGCCAAGCGCACCGGCGGGCGCTACGTCGGCCAGCGAAGCCGGTCCTGGCTCAAACTCAAGCTCGGGAAGACCCAGGAAGTGGTGGTGGGCGGCTGGCGGCCAGGCAACGGCGGGCGCCGCGACACGGTCGGTTCGCTGCTGCTGGGCATCCCGGAGGGGACGAAGCTGCGCTACGTGGGCCGGGTGGGCAGCGGTTTCAGCGGCCGCGAACTCAGGGAACTGCGCCAGCAGCTGGATGCTTTGCCGCGCAAGACCTCGCCCTTCGCGGAGGTCCCCGCCGAAGACGCCTCGGACGCCCAGTGGGTGTCCGCCAAGCTGGTGGGCGAGGTGACGTTCGGCGAATGGACAGCCGGCGGGAAGCTCCGCCACCCGGTCTGGCGCGGCTGGCGCCTGGACAAGGCCCCGGCCGACGTCGTCGTCGAACATGGCTGAGGGCCCGCCGTGGCGGACCCCCAGGGTGTTTAGTCGTGATGCGGGATCTGCGGGCGGCTCTGCCGGTGGATGGCCGCGTCTGCCACCTGCTGTGCCTGCTGACCGCGGACAACATCGCGGTCCTTGGGATGACGGTGCTTCCCGCTGCCGTCAGGCCACTCATGGCCGTCCGCGGGCGACGGCGGTTCCGGGCGCTTGCTCTCGGGCCCGGGCACCTCGTCCATGGACTCCGCCAGGTGACCTGCAACCTCCGGCTCGATCTCTTCTTTCGAGTGATGATCCGCCATGGCTCTTCCTTTCTGCGATGAAATGAAGCGTCCCCCAATCGTAGGTCGGCGCCGTTGAGATGTCTCTAGGTCCTACCAGCGGACTTTCTTCTGCGCGGGACCCTGCTTGCCGCTGGCATGGGTGGGCTTATGGCTGCGGCCGACACTGGGCAACCCGGCCCCGCCGCGGGACTTGCTGGCCAGCATTTCCCGCTGGGCATCGGTGAGGCGGGATTTGACGCCCTGTTCCGGCTTTGCCGCGGCGCCGGGTTCATCCGCGCCGGGCGTTCCGGGCTCTTCGCGCTTGCCGGTGTTCTCTGTCATGGGAAGCTCTCCTCGGCTCGGCTGTTGCCAACACCGGCAACGACGCCGGCGATGAGTCAACCATAGGCGGCGTCCGCACCCGTTGGACAGAGACAGGAAAAGTTAGGCTGGGGCATGGATTACACCATTCGTCACGCCACTGCCGACGACGCCGATGCCTTGGTCCGGATGCACACCCTGGCTCACGAGCAGTGCTACGCAGCCCAGCTGCCCGCGGCGTTCTTTGAAGCCCGGCGCGCCAACCTCCTCGAGCGGGTGGAACGGCGCCGGCCCCACCTGGACGGTGCCGAGCCCCGGATCATCGCCGTGGACGCCAGCGACAACATCATTGGATTCGCCGACGCCGGACCGGGGCGGGACGCGGACCGGCCCCGGGAATTGGAGCTGTATTCCCTCTACACGCTGACCCACGCCTACGGCAGCGGGCTCGGCGCCGCCCTGCTGGAAGCCGCCATCGGCCACTCCCCCGCCTACCTGTGGTTGCTCGAAGACAACCCACGGGCCCGGGCCTTTTACGCCAAGCACGGGTTCCGGCCCGACGGGGAACGCAAACTGCTGCCGGCCGACTGGTTCGAACTGCCCGAGATACGTCTGGTGCGGCCGGCCGGAAGGCCCCGAAAGGCTGCCGGATAGTCCCGAAAAGCGCCCAAATGCGGGCCGATGCGAAAAAACTTGGCGGAAAGTTCCGGGACACGGCTTCTTCCCAAGAGCGGCGCGGATAAATCCGGCACGAAGTCACCGCCGATAGTGCCCCTTTGGCGCCGGAATCGGCTGATCATACGGCACCAGAATCGGAAACGCCATGGAAATCGCGTAAAATTGAAAGCCTGCCCGGAGCGGGGCAGCTACAAGTCGCAAGCAAATGACCTCCACAGGAGTTGCCCAAATGCCCAAAGACCGAAGCACGACCGACTCTTCAGCTGGCGTTTTGAACGCCAGCGGAACCAACCAAGGCGCACCCAGGGGCGCCAAGAAACCAAAGCTGCGCCGACGTCGGCTCCGTGAGTCCGACGTCAACGTCGTCGACCAGCCGATGCTGAAAAAAGCGCTCGGCGGCACCATCGTGGGTAACACCATGGAATGGTACGACGTCGGCGTGTTCGGCTACCTGATCACCACCATGGGGCCGGTTTTCCTGCCCGAGGCGGACAAGTCCGTCCAGACCCTCTTCCTGCTCGGCACCTTCGCCGCCACCTTCATCGCCCGCCCTCTCGGTGGCGTGGTGTTCGGGTGGCTTGGCGACAAGATCGGCCGGCAGAAGGTCCTCGCCGCGACCCTGATGATCATGGCCGCCAGCACCTTCGCCGTCGGCCTGCTGCCCGGCTACGCCCAGATCGGCATCTGGGCCGCGGTCCTGCTGGTCCTGTTCAAGGTCATCCAGGGCTTCTCCACCGGCGGCGAGTACGCCGGCGCCACGACTTTCGTGAGCGAGTACGCCCCGGACAAGCGGCGCGGATTCTTCGCCAGCTTCCTGGACATGGGCAGCTACCTCGGCTTCGCGGCCGGCGCCGCCCTGGTTTCCGTGCTGCAGCTGACGCTCGGCCAGGACACCATGGAGCAGTGGGGCTGGCGTATCCCGTTCCTGCTGGCCGGTCCGCTGGGCCTGATCGCCGTCTACTTCCGGAGCAAGATCGAGGAATCCCCGCAGTTCCAGGCCACCCTGGACGCCCAGGAAAACCTCGCCAAGGACGCAACCGCCGCCGACGCGGCCGCATCCAAGGGCCCGGTGGGCATTGTGAAGGCCTACTGGCGCTCTATCATCGTCGCGATGATCCTGGTAGCCGCGGCCAACACCGCAGGCTACGCCCTGACCTCGTACATGCCGACCTATCTCACCGAGTCCAAGGGCTACGACGAGCTGCACGGCACCTTGCTGACCATCCCCGTGCTGGTCATCATGAGCCTCTGCATCCCGCTCACCGGCAAGCTCTCCGACCGGATCGGCCGCCGCCCCGTGCTGTGGATCGGCGCCCTGAGCACCGTCGTCCTGGCCACCCCCGCGTTCCTCCTGATCGGCGTCGGTGAGATCTGGTCCACGCTGGCCGGCCTCGCCCTGATCGCCTTCCCGGTGACGTTCTACGTGGCCAACCTGGCGTCCGCGCTGCCGGCCCAGTTCCCGACGGCCAGCCGCTACGGCGCCATGGGAATTGCGTACAACTTCTCGGTTGCGATCTTCGGCGGCACCACCCCGTTCATCGTCGCCGCGCTGATCAACGCAACCGGCAACGACATGATGCCGGCCTACTACCTGATGGCCACCTCGGCGATCGGCGCAGTGGCGATCTACTTCCTGAAGGAATCGGCTCAGATGCCGCTGCCGGGTTCCATGCCGAGCGTCGACACCCAGGCCGAGGCCCGCGAACTGGTCGAGACGCAGGACGAGAACCCGCTGATCGACCTGGAGCACATGGACATGCCGCTCACCTCGGCCGACGCAAACGGCCCAGACGCCGGCAAGGTTCCGGCCCGGGCCTAGTCCGGGCCCGCCGGCCCGGAACGCCCTAACCAGCGCCCCGCCCAGAGAGGCCTGTCCCGCGTACTTTTCCATTGGGGGAAGCACCCGGGGCAGGCCTTTGGCGCGTTCGCTGGCCGCCGCCAGCGTCCCAGGCGACACCCCTCCCCAACCGCCCCATCCCCACCCCGATCCGCACCCCGAGGAGGTCCGCGTGCAGTCCCTGTTGCGGCACGTCCGTGTCCTGCACCGCCTAGGCCCGGCGAACCGCGACCGCGTCTCGGCGCTGCGCGTCGCCGTCAGTGTGGCGGTGCCGTCCCTGGCGCTGCTCGCGGCCGGGCGACCGGACCTCATCATCTACGCCGTGTTTGGCGCCCTCACCGGGATGTACGGCCGCTCGGAGCCGCACCAGCTCAGGCTTAAGCACCAGCTGCAGGCGGCCTTCGTTCTGGTGGGCGGGCTGGGCGTCGGCGTCCTGCTCTCGGTGAACCAGCTCCACTCCTGGGCCCTCGTGGCCGTGGAATCGGTCCTGGCCTCCGCGGGATCCCTGTTCGCGGACAGGGTCGGGCTGCGGCCCAACGGCCCGTTCTTCGGCATCCTGGCGCTGGGGGCCTGCGCCTCCATCCCCACCGCGGACCCGTGGCCGCTCGCCGTCCTGATCGGCGCGGGGTCCGCGGCATTCGCCATGGTGGTCGGCTTCGGCGGCTGGGTCCGCGGCCGGGCCTGGCAACGCGGCGCGGAACGCGACGTACCGCCGCTGCGCGGAGTCCGCCGCCGCGCAGCCTGGATCCACGCGGCGCGGTACCTGGCCGCGGTAGCGGCGGCTGGCAGCATCGGGGTGATCAGCGGCAGCGGGCACCCGCACTGGGCTATGGCCGCGGCGGCGGTCCCCCTGGCGGGCGCGGACCTGCCCAGCAGCGTCTACCGCGGGCTGCACCGGATTGTCGGCACCCTGCTGGGCCTGGTGGTGGTCGCCGTCGTGCTGTTCCCCTGGGCGGGGTCACCGCTGCGGCTTTTTCCCGGGCACGAGACGGCGGCCGTGGCGGTCCTGGTGATCGTCCTGCAGTTCACCACCGAGCTCTTTATGGCCCGCCACTACGGCCTCGCCATGGTGTCATTCACCCCCGTGATCCTGCTGATGACGCAGCTGGCCTTCCCCGCCGACCCGCGGCTGCTGGTGGCGGAACGGGCGGTCGAAACCCTGATCGGCGCCTGCACCGGGATCGCCGTGGTGGTCCTGATCCGGCGCCGCCGGCCGGCCGCCCCGGCGACGCTCAGGTAGCGCGCCCGCGCCTACTTCGCGCGCCGCGGCGGCCCCGCGACCAGCCGGGCGGGCAGTACGCGCGTCGCAGCGGTGAGAATCTTGTAGCGCTTGCTCGGGATCGAGACGGCCTTGCCCTTTTCGTTGTCGGCGAGGCCTTCGCGGACCACTTGGTCGGCCTGCAGCCACATCCAGCGCGGCGCCACCGTCTTGTCCATGCCCATCCGGTCGTGGAATTCGGTGTGCGTGAAGCCGGGGCACACCGCCGTCACCTTCACCCCGCGCCCGGCATAGGCGAGGTTGGCCCAGCGGCTGAAGCTGAGCAGCCACGACTTCGCGGCGGAATACGTTTCGCGGGGCAGGAACGCCGCCACGGACGCCACGTTGATGATCCGGCCCGAACGCCGTTGCAGCATGCCCTGCAGCGCGGCGTGCGTCAGTTCCATGGCCGTCTCGACGTGCAGCTTGAGATGCCGCTTTTCGTCCGCGATGGCGTTGTCGGCAAAGGACTGCAGCAGCCCGATCCCGGCGTTGTTGACCAGGATGTCCACCGGCCGTGCCGGATCGCTCAGGCGTGCAACGACGGCGGCCACACCGGCGTCGTCAGCCAGGTCGGCGGCCAGTGTCTCGGCCCGGACGCCGTAGCGGTTTTCCAGTTCCGCTGCGCGGTCCCGCAGCCGCGCCTCGTCACGTGCCACGAGAACGACCGGGTGGCCCTGCTCGGCGAGCTGGCGGGCGAATTCGGCCCCGAGGCCGGCGGTAGCGCCGGTGACCAAGGCGGTGCCGGGGGTGGCTGACGATCCGTGCGCGGGTGTGTTCATAGCCACAGCCTAGCGGCGCCGCCTGCGGGGAGTCAGGCGGGCACCGGACCGGCGGCGAGTTCGCCGTCCGCCGGGCCGTCCGGGGCGCCGTTCACGTCGGCAGGGTCCTGCCCGGCGCCGGCCGCGTCCGAGGCGCGATAGCGCTGCTGCAGCTCTTCGGCGGCGAGCTCGTACCAGGTGTGCGCGCCGAAGGAGGGGCTGGGGGTGTCCAAGTGACGGTACAGCGCGTCGGCCAGCTGGCCGAGGGCCTCGTCGGAGAGTGCCTGCACGGTGGCGGCCGGATCCAGGGTCCCCTCGAAGTAATCGGAGAGCTCAAGGCCCTCGATCAACTCCGAATCGGCGCAGCCGGTACCGTCCGGCGCGGAAGCGGCGCCGTCGATGGTGTCGACTTCCGCGAGGAGCCGGCCGTTGACGGCTCCGCTGATCTCGCCGTCCAGGCCCGCGAGCGCCTCGCCGTCGGAGCCGACGTGCAGCAGGCAGATCGGCAGCTCGGCTGGTTCCTGGAGGCGGACCCGGAAGGACTCGGAGCCGCCCGGGGCGATCCCGACGGCGGCCGCCACGGCGTCCGGGGTGGCCACCGGATCCTTGGTTGCGGCGAGCTGGCGGAGGTAGAGCAGGATCTCCGGGTCGAGGTGGGAGGCACCGTGCAGATCGATGCTCACGTCCGAGCCGGCGGCCAGACGGCTGGCGCGGCGCACGATGTGCAACAGGGCGGGGTAGTTCGCCTGGGTCAGGCAACCGGTAACTTCGAGAGTCACGTGTCCGGGATCGACATCAACACGGACAAGCACACGCAGTTTGTGGTTCACGGGGTTCTCCAAATGACACGTCCTTGAGCCAACTGCATAACTCAAGCTAAACCATACGAAATTGTCGCCCCGCTCACAAGCGGCTACGCCCCTGCCGGTGCCTGTTCCGGCCAGTCGATGCACTGGTTGTAGGCGTCGTGTTTGCGCAGGTAGCGGTAGATGTAGGGGCAGTGCGGGATGATCCGCTTCCCCGAGGCCACCACATCGTCCAGGGCGAAGTGGGCGAGCACACCGGCCAGCCCCTGCCCCGTGAACTGCTCGGCCGTCTCGGTGTGGATGAAGTCCACATGGCCCGGCCGGTCAATGTAGCGCACCTGGACCGCGAGCTTGCCGCCGACGTGGAGCTCGTAGCGGTGCAGGGCGTCATTGCGGGTGGTGGAGACGTCCGGGCTGAACGTGTCTTCAGTAGCTGCCGAGTTCTCCGTCATGGTTCGAGATTGGCACTTAATGGCGGGTGTGGCAATGGCAGTCCGGATCCGTCCGGCCCGCTTGCCGTCGAGCCTCCTGCGGGGCTCCCGGCCGCCCCGCGGACCGGAACGCGGCCCAGCAACAGCACGGCGAGCGCGAAGCAGGCCGCCCCGCCGCCGAGCAGCCCCACGGTGAGGCCATTGAGCGCCGCGTCGGCCACCGGGATGAAAACGACGACGGCGGCCGTCAGCACGGCGACCGCCGGCCGCGGGCGGGACCGGCCCGGCGCCGTCGGCCGCTCCTCCAGCCGGCCGAACACCGCCAGCACCGGCAGCAGCAGGACGACGATGCCCAGCAGCACCAGCGGGCGGGTCCACCACCACACCGCGCTCCCGCCGGCCGGCTGCGGAAGGTCGGTCAGCAGCAGCAGGCCGGACATCGCTGCCAGCAGCGGCAGATGCCAAAGGTAGACGGTCATCGAGCGCCGCCCCACCCGGGCCAAGACGCTACGGATCCGGCCCAGGTCCGCCAGCCGGGAAAGCAGCGGCCGCAGCAGCTGCAGCGTGGCGGCCTGGGCGGCGGCCAGCAGGAGCAGGGTCAGGTTGGGCGGGTTGAGGTTGACCAGCATGTTCCCGGAGTACAGCCGCAGCACCACCAGGACACCGAGCAGCAGGTTGGCCGCCGCAATGATGCCGAGCAGTCCCGGCGGCGACAGGCCCTGCAGTGTCCCGTCGGCCACGAGGAAGCCGAGCTGCTGCACGGCGCACCAGAGGAAGACCATGTTGGCGTGGGCCAGCCCGGGCAGCGCGCCGCGGAGGCAGTCCACCGCCACCACAAGGGCGACGAGTCCGGCAAGGGTGGACCAGGGTGCCCGGTCATGGAGCGCGGCCAGCCAGGGCAGATTCAGTTGCGCGGCGAGGTAGGCGGCCAGGAACCACAGGGGCATGCCCGCGCCCGTGGCCAGCAGCGCGATGACTTGCGGGTCCACTCCGCTGAGCCTGGCGGCCCACAGGCCTGTGAACATGGCGGCCAGCAGCACCGCCGCCGGGCGGATCAGCCGCAGCAGCCGGCCCTGGACGAACTCGACGGCGCTGCCGCCCCGGTCGCGCAGCCGGCGCCAGGAATACAGGCCGGTGACCCCGCCGGCGACGAAGAACAACGGCATCACCTGCAGCACCCAGACCACCGGCTCGAACCAGCGCTGGTTGCCCAGGGTGTTTTCGGTGCTCACGGTGCCGTCCGGATGCAGGACCGGGCTCACCATCATCGTGTGGCCGACGACTACCAGCGCAAGGCAGAAGAAGCGGGCCAGGTCGATGACCAGGTCGCGCTCCGGCGCGGCCGCTGCCGGTCCGTCTGCGGGCTGCTGCATGGAACTCCTTAGCCTCACGGCAGGGTCACCCGGCCGCGCTTCCTCCATTGTCGGCCGTGCAGGAGGGAACGCAAGAGGCCGGGATCATCAGCTGATCCCGGCCTCTTGGCGATGGCATGCGCTTAGGCGAGCGAGAGGAAAAGCTTCTCCAGCTCGGCACGGTCCAGGCTCGGATCCTCCTGCTGCATGCACTGCTGCAGCCCGGTGGCGATGATGGAGAATCCCGCCTTGTCCAGGGCGCTCGAGACGGCGGCGAGCTGCGTGACGACGCTCTTGCAGTCCCGGCCTTCTTCGATCATGCGCGTGACCGCAGCGAGTTGGCCCTGGGCCCGGCGCAAGCGGTTAATGACGGACTTCATGTCCGTGGGATCGAGTTCCATGGCGGCCTCCCGGAGTAAATGGTTTCCTTCCTATGATATACCCCCCTTGGTATTTTCCATACCCCGTGTGGTATTAGGGGGCTCCGACTGCTCCGCAGGCGCCGCTCCGGGGCCCCACCAGGGCCGTCACGGAGCAGCGGTTGGCCAAACGGACGCGAATGCCCTCCGGTAGGGACATAAGTACCTACCGGAGGCCGGTGCGGGGGGCGTATTGCTGAAGATGTGAACGCGGCCAGCTTCGGTAATCCGGCGAGGGCCCGAAAAGGTGCCACCACCGGCCCGGGCCCCTGGAAACGCTACGTCGCCCTGGGGGATTCGTTCACGGCCGGCCTCGGCGACCCCGAGCCCCTGAGCCCCGGCGGCATGAGGGGCTGGGCGGACCGGATCGCCGAGGAACTCAGCGCCGCCCGCGGGGATTTCTCCTACGCCAACCTGGCCATCAGCGGCCTGGTGCTGCAACAGATCGTGGACCAGCAGCTCGGCCCGGCGATCGCCCTGAAACCGGACCTGGTGACACTGTCCGCGGGCGGCAATGATCTGGTGTTCCACCGCCGGGATCCCGACCGGCTCGCGGTGAGCCTTGACGCGGCCGTCGCGGCGCTCTCGGCCGCCGGGGCGACCGTGGTGCTCTTCACCGGGCCGGACTGGGGGGACACCCCGGTCTTTGGCCACATCCGGGGCAAGGTGGCCGTGTTCAACGAGAACATCCGGACCATCGCGGCCCGCCACCACGGCGTGATTGCGGACCTGTGGACGCTGCGGCAGTTGAGCGATCCCCGGATGTGGGATCCGGACCGCCTGCACTTCTCCCCGCTGGGACACCATACGATCGCGGGCATGGTCCTGGACACACTGCAGGTCCCGCACGGCCTGCAGCCGTTGCACCCCAAACCGCTGCCGGCCGGCAACTGGCGGGAGACCCGGGCCGGGGACCTGGCCTGGGCCACGCACTATCTGCTGCCCTGGATGATCCGGCGCGTCCGGCCGCGCGACGGCGACGCGCCGCCCGCACCCAAGCGGCCCCAGCCCGGGCCGGTCTTCGGCTCCCCCGCCCCTGCCGCCCACCCCTAGTCCGGCCGGGATCTGTCGGCTACTCTGCAGGGACGGCCCCCCGGCCACCGGCCGGACACAGCAGACCGATGACGATCCCGAGGAGCGAAGTTGTCTAATCACACCTACAGCATTTCTGAAATTGTTGGGACCTCGAATGAAGGCGTGGACGCCGCCGTCCGCAACGGCATTGCCGAGGCCGCCAAGACGCTGCGAAACCTGGACTGGTTCGAAGTCAAGGAAATCCGCGGGCACCTCGAGGACGGCCAGGTAGCTGACTGGCAGGTAACCATCAAGCTCGGGTTCCGGCTGGAGCGCTGACGTCCGGAAGGGCGGCGCATGCAGTACACCCAGCTGGGCCGTTCCGGCCTGAAAGTCTCCCGGCTATGCCTGGGAACCATGAACTTCGGTCCGCAGACCGAGGAGCCTGCCGCCCACGCGATCATGGACGCCGCCCTGGAGGCGGGCATCAATTTTTTCGACACCGCCGACGTCTATGGAGGCTCCAAGCACCGCGGCTGGACCGAGGAAATCCTGGGCCGCTGGTTCGCCCAGGGCGGCGGCCGGCGGGAACGGACGGTGCTGGCCACCAAGGTGTACGGCACCATGGCGGACCGGCCGAACGAGTCAAGACTCTCCGCGCTGCACATCCGCCACGCCCTCGACGCAAGCCTGCGGCGCCTCCAGACCGAGTACATCGACCTCTACCAGTTCCACCACGTGGACCGGAACACGCCTTGGGAAGAGATCTGGCAAGCCGTGGACGTCGCGGTGCAGCAGGGGAAGATCCTCTACTCGGGCAGCAGCAATTTCGCCGGCTGGCACCTGGCCCGGGCGCAGGAAGCCGCGGCGCACCGGCATTCAAACGGACTGGTCAGCGAGCAGTCGATCTACAACCTGCTGACCCGCAACGTCGAACTTGAGGTAATTCCGGCCGCGCAGCACTACGGGCTGGGGATCCTGCCATGGTCGCCGCTGCACGGCGGGCTGCTCGGCGGAGCGCTCAAGAAGGAGTACGGCGGCGTCCGCCGGGCCGAGGGCCGCGCTGCGGAGGCCCTCAAGAAGCACCGCAACCAGATCCGCCGCTATGAGGACTTCGCGGACGAGCTCGGCCACCAGCCCGGAGAACTGGCGCTGGCCTGGCTGCTGCACCAGCCCGCCGTGACGGCGCCGGTGACCGGCCCGCGCACCCGGGAGCAACTGGACGCCGCCCTCCGGTCGCTGCAGATTGACCTCGACGCCGCGGCCCTTGAGCGCTTGGACACCATTTTCCCCGGCCCTCGGACCGCCCCGGAAGACTACGCCTGGTGAGCCCCGCCGCGTCCTTTCACCCGCCTGGCGCTGGCGCCCGTCCGCGGATTACCGGCCCGCTACGGACGCGTAAATTCCCGGTGAATACAAAGGATTTTTGAAACTTTTCCGTGTGCCGAGTGGCGTTTTGATAGTAAGCATGATTAGTATTTAGGCAGAAGGATGAAGCGCACCCGGCAACCCGGGTGTCTCCTCAATGAAAGAGAAGGGCCGATAAAATGGGTTTTTTCGCATTTCTTATTCTGGGTCTTATTGCCGGCGCAATTGCTAAGGCTATCCTGCCGGGACGTCAGGGCGGTGGCTGGGTCATCACGCTGATCCTCGGTGTTGTGGGCGCCCTCCTGGGCGGCCTCATCGGCAGCGCAATCTTCGGCACGGGACTGCAGGAATTCTTCTCGCTGACGACGTGGCTGCTCGCGATCGGCGGTGCGATCATCGTACTGCTGGTCTACGGCATGATCACCAAGCGCTCGCACCGCTAAAACGGTGTGACCGGAAAACCGGTCCCGGGATTCTTTCCTGGGGCCGGTTTTTTGGTACCGGACCACTTTTCGAACTCTTCCAGAGCACCAAGAGCAGGAGTACAGCATGAAAGCCAAACTTCTTTTCGGCACCGGCCTCGCGGCAGGTTACGTCCTGGGATCCCGTTCCGGCCGGGCCGCCTACGAAAAATTGAAGGCCCGGGCAGCAGACCTCTGGCAAAGCAAGCCGGTCCAGGACAAGGTGGCGGCCGCAGCCGATGCGGTCAAGGAAAAGGCACCCGAGGTGTCCAGCCAGCTCACCGAGGCGGCCCGCCGCGCCGGCACCGTGATCAGCTCCGCGGTCCACCGGGAGGACACCCCGTCCCGCAGTGCCTCCGCCGCGGAAAGCCCGGCGAAAAGCACCGAGGCAACCCCCTCAGGCGGCGCCATCCCGGCGCACAGCACCCACCCCGGCACGGCGAACCTGGGGACCTCCGGCGGCGCCCACGTCGCCGTGGACAACAGTGCCGACGCCGCGTCGGACGTCCACTCGGATCCCGCCTTGAATGACGAGACCGGGCAGGACTGGTCCGACGAGGGCGGGGCTACCCCCGCCGGACCGGCCACCAACGTCGATCCGGACAAGCACTGACCGGGCTGGCCCCGCCACACCCGGGGACGGGCTCCCTCAGCTGCGGCCTCGGCCCGCGGCACCGGCACTGACGGCACCCAGCACCACGGTCGCGTCCCGCTTCCGGGAGCTGAGCACCTGGCCGGAAAGCCCGTTCCTGGCAAAGATCTGCACCGTCTGCGGCGCCTGCCGCGGGCTCGTCTCGATCAGCAGGTGGCCGCCCGGCGCCAGCCACTCCGGCGCCGCGGCGGCCACCCGCCGTTGAAGTTCGAGTCCGTCCGGGCCGCCGTCGAGCGAAACCCGCGGCTCGTGCAGCCGCGCTTCCGGCGGCATGGTCCCGATCATCCCCGAGGGAACATAGGGCGCATTCACGGCCAGGAGGTCCACCCGGCCGCGGAGCCGGTCCGGCAGCGCCCCGTAAAGATCGCCCTCGTGCACCTCCGCGCCCAGCGGCAGCAGGTTGCGCCTTGCGCAGGCCGCCGCGGCGGCGTCGATGTCGGCGGCATGCAGCTCCAACGGCCCGGCAGACGCGGCGAGCGCGGCGCCGACGGCGCCGGAGCCGCAGCACAGGTCGACGACGACGGGCAGCCCTCCCACCGGACCAGCTTCCCGTGATTTTCCTGCCCGCACGAGCTTTGCCCCCTGCCGGACGAGGTACTCGGTGCGGCGCCGGGGAACGAAAACGTGCGGGTCCACGGCGATGCGGAGGCCGCAAAACTCCGCCCAGCCCAGCAGCTGCTCCAGCGGCAACCCCAAGACGCGCTGCCGGACCAGCGCTTCCAGCTCTCCGTCCGTGGCCGCGGCGGCGGCCAGCAGGGCAGCCTCCTCTTCGGCGAACACGCAGCCGGCGGCGCGCAGCCGCTCGATTACACCGGACTGCGGCAAGGGCAAGGCCTGCATGGAATCACCACTTTCCGGCGCGGATAGTGCCGCGGTTCCCGCCGCGGCCCTGGAAGCCCCATGCTATCCAAGCCGCGGCGCGCAGCCCCGGCAGGCTGCCGGTATGCGGGTGGCTGCGGCCCGCGGACGCGGGTCATCAGTTTGCTGAGAATTCACTGGAAAATCCCTATGCAAGCGCTTACAATTGTGACTTGGCTCTCAGTAGCCGGTCTCCCGCATCCCTCCCTTCGTTTAGGCAACGTCGCTCACCCGGAAGGTCTCCATCGTGAACACCCGCAGCTCCAGCCTGCCCTGGCCGCCCCGTTTGAGGCGCGGCGCAGGACGCCCCCACACCGTTCGCGCCGGCGTCGCCCTGGCGGCGGCACTGGCCGCCGCCGCCGTCGGCGTCGTCCCCGCCCAAGCGGCGCCGGACCCTCGCGGGCCGGGCACCCCGTCAGCGACGCATTCCCTCCGCGGGCCGGTCACGGACGAGCGCTTCTACTTTGTGATGGCGGACCGTTTCAGCAACGGCAGCACCGCCAACGACGACGGCGGCCTGGGCGCCGACCCGATGGTCTCCGGTTTCGACCCGACGAAGAAGGGCTTCTACAACGGCGGGGACCTCAGGGGCCTGCGGGAGAAGATCGACTACATCCAGGGTTTGGGCACCACCTCAATCTGGCTGACCCCAAGCTTCAAGAACAAGGCGGTCCAGCCGGAGGACAAGTCGGCCGGGTACCACGGCTACTGGGTCACGGACTTCACCCAGATCGATCCGCATCTGGGCACCAACGATGAGCTCAAGTCGCTCATCGACGAGGCCCACGCCCGCGGCATGAAGGTCTACTTCGACATCATCACCAACCACACGGCAGACGTCATCGGGTACGAACAGGGCGACCGCGCCGCCTACAAGTCCAAGGACGCCGCCCCGTACCTGACCGCCGCCGGCGAACCGTTCGACGACCGGGACTACGCCGGCACCGGCACCTTCCCCGCCCTGGACGCGGCGAAGTCCTTCCCCTACACGCCGAAGCTGGCGCCCGGCGAGGAGAACCTCAAGGTCCCCGCCTGGCTCAACGACCCGACCCTGTACCACAACCGCGGCGACACCACCTTCGAGGGTGAAAACTCATTCTACGGCGATTTCTTCGGCCTCGATGACCTCTTCACCGAACACCCCAAGGTGGTCAACGGCATGGTCGACATCTACGAGAAGTGGATCGGCGACTTCGGCGTGGACGGCTTCCGGATCGACACCATGAAACACGTGAACGACGAGTTCTGGCAGCAGTTCGGTCCCCGGGTCCTCGACTACGCCAAGGCGCACGGCAAGGACGAGTTCTTTATGTTCGGCGAGGTCTTCGACACCTCCAAGAGCTTCACCTCGCAGTTCACCACCCGCAACAAGATGCAGGCCGTGCTCGACTTTCCGTTCCAGGAGGCGGCCCGCAACTTCGCCTCCCGCGGCCAGGGCGCCAAGGAACTGGAGACCTTCTTCGCCGGCGACGACTGGTACACCGACGCGGACTCCAACGTCTACGAACTCCCCACCTTCCTGGGCAACCACGACATGGGCAGGATCGGCAGCTTCATCAGCGCGGACAACCCGGGCGCGGACGACGCCGAACGCGTCGCCCGGGACCGGCTCGCCCACGAGCTGATGTACCTCTCCCGCGGGAACCCCGTGGTTTACTACGGCGATGAACAGGGCTTCACCGGCCCCGGCGGCGACCAGGACGCCCGCCAGACGATGTTCGCGAGCAAGGTCCCGGACTACCTCGACGACGACCTGCTGGGCACCGACGCCACGCACGCGGGCGACAACTTCAACACCGCCCACCCGCTGTACCGCGGGATCAGTGAACTCGCCGCCCTCACCACCGAACACCCGGCGCTGCGCAACGGCGCGCACCAGAACCGCTACGCCTCCGACGGGCCCGGCATCTACGCCTTCTCCCGGACCGACGCCAAGGACCAGCGCGAGTACGTGGTCTCCGTCAACAACAGCACGCAGGCCCAGACGGCGGCGGTCCCCACCTACGTGGCCAAGCGCAGCTACAACCGGATCTACGGAGCAGCGGCCGCCGAGGTCAAGACCGCCGCGGACGGGACGCTCACGGTCACGGTGCCGCCGCTCTCCGCCGTCGTCTACGAGTCGGCGGGGCGCATCCCGCATTCCAAGGCGGCGCCCACGGTAACGCTGCAGGAGCCGGCGGCCTCCGCCGCGGACAACAGCCGCGTACGGGTCGCGGCCGACGTCGACGGCAGTTCCTTCTATGAGGTCACCTTCCAGGCGCGCACGGCCGGCGGCCAATGGGCGTCGATCGGCACGGATGACACGGCGCCGTACCAGGTCTTCCACGACGTCTCGGCCCTTAACGCCGGCACCGCCGTGGAGTACCGCGCCGTCGTGCTGGACAACGGGGCGCACACGTCCGTGAGCCGGCCCCGCAGCGGCACCGTACCGGCCCCGCTGCTCAGCATCGTCAGCCCCAAGGAAGGCAGCAGCGTCCGCGGCAAGGTGGAGGTCAGCGCCGTCGCGAGTCCGGAAAAGGCCGACTACGTGGTCCGCTTCGAGCGCAGCGTCGACGGCGGAGCCTGGACCAAGTTCGGTGAGGACAGCTCCTCCCCCGCCTACAGCGCGGTGGACGACCTGGCCGCGCTGTCCGTCGCGGACGGCGCCCAGTTGCGGTACCGCGCCCTGATGACCGTGCCGGGCGCCGGCGAGGTGGTCAGCGAGGTCCGTACCGTGGTCGCGGGCGAGCTGCCGCAGCCTGATTCGGTCACCGTGGCAGGCAGCCTCAACTCGGAAATGGGCTGCCCCGGTGACTGGCAGCCGGCCTGCCCGGCGGCGTTCCTGAAGCTTGATCCGGCCGACAAGGTCTGGCGGCTGACCGTTCCCAACCTGCCCGCCGGCAGCTACGAATTCAAGGCCGCCATCAACGGCTCCTGGGACGAGAACTACGGTGCGGGGGGCGGGGCCAACGGCAGCAACATCGTCCTGAACCACCCCGGCGGAGCGGTGACGTTCCGCTACGACCACAGCACCCATGTGATGAGCGCGGCCTACGCCGCCCAGCAGCCCGCGGCGGTGGCCGTCGCCGGGGACCTCGATTCCGAGCTGGGCTGCCCGGCTGACTGGATGCCGGAGTGCCCGCAGGCCCAGCTCACGCTGGATCCCGCGGACCTGGTCTGGAAGCTGACGTTCCCGGACCTTCCGGCCGGCAACTACTCCTTCAAGGCCGCCCTCAACCGCTCCTGGGCGGAGAACTACGGCGCGGGCGGGGTTGCCGGCGGCGGCAACCTCAGCATGGTGCACGACGGCGGCCCGGTCACGTTCCGGTACGACCACTTCACGCACCTGATCAGCGCCGCGGGGTAGCACCCGGGCGCGCGGCGCCGCGACAACAGCCGAGGGCCGGCATGCACTCAGAGTGCGTGCCGGCCCTCGGCTGTGTGGCTGTAGTCGGGCCGGCGCCTCAGCCGACCAGGCGCAGCGGCGGGAGGGCCCGGGTGAGCCTGGCGGCCAGCTTGTGGGCGGCTGCCGCCGTGGGGCGGGCCGCGGGGTCCATTGCCGTCATGGCCGTCAGCAACATCACCCAGCCGGTCCCCAGTTCCGCCGGGATCTCCGGCCCGCGCAGGGTGCGCGCCACGAGCGACTCGACCGGGGTTCCGGGGTACGCCTTGACCCCGGTGAGGCACTCCAGCAGCACCAGCCCGAGCGCGTAGATGTCGGTGGCGGCGCCGAGGGGCTCGCCGGCAGCCTGCTCCGGGCTCATGTAATGCACGGTGCCCGACGATTCGCCGGGTTCAGGCGCTGCGCTGGCCTGCGTGGCGATCCCGAAGTCGGCGATTCGGACCGAACACCTCCGGAGCGCACTAAGCAGGATGTTTGCAGGCTTGATATCCCGATGTACCAGTCCGCGCGAGTGGACGTGTCCGAGCCCGGACAATGCGGCGGCTGCCCAGCCGGCCACTTCCTCCGGTCCGGACGCCCCGCCGCGGATCCGCTCCGCCAGGCTGCCGCCGTAGGCGAACTCCTCAACCAGGAACGGGCGGCCCGCCCACTGGCCACCGGGGGGCACCGTGCCCGCGGCGACGAAGCCGACAACGGCCGGGTGGTCCAGGCTGGCGAGGATATGCGCTTCCGCGTGGATCCGGCGGGCGTGCTTCTCGGTGGGACCCTGGGCCACCTTGAGGGCTACCGGCCTGCCGTTGAGCAGGTCGGTTCCGCGGAAGACCGTGGCGGTCGCCCCGCGGCCCAGGAGTTCGTGCACCAGGAAGCGGCCTTCGGGAGCCTCCGGCAGGGGCAGGATCCTGCCGCTGAGGCCGGTGGACGCCGCGTCGCCGGATGCGGGGTGGGTCTGCGCCGCCGCGGGCACGGGGACGGCGCTCACGAGAGCGCGGCGAGCGCGTTGGAGGTGTGGACGATGCCATCGAGCTGGAATCCGCAGGGGCAGCGCCACACCGGCGGGAGTCCGGCGGAGGCGAAGCCGGCGTCGAAGGTATGGACGGACATCGTATCCAGCGCCGGAGCCGTCCATTCCATCGGGGATCCGCAGTGGCTGGGCGCCTGGCTGTGCGTGCTTGGGGGCAGCGTGGGCGCAGCGGCACCCGGCTGGAGCGGTGAGCGGGGCGAGACCAGCGGGGCCGCACCGGCTCCCGGGGTTCCGGTGATCGTCAACAACTCAGCCACGACTCCTCCACGCAAAACGATTATCTGACACAAGTAGTAAGCATACATATCACTAGTCGAACTAGCTAGTTGCTAGGCGCAGATATTTCCCGCACGTGCGGGGCCCGGGGTCAGTGGCGTTCGGTGTGCTCGTTCAGCGCCTCGGTCATGCGCCGCAGGAAGGCCACGATGACGTGGCTCTCCTCCGCCGTGAGCCCCTCCGCGACCGCCAGCATCCTGCGGTGCATCTCCCCGAGGGTGGCGCGCACCTCGGAATCCGTCGCGGCGGTAGGAACGATCACCAGTGACCGCCGGTCGGTGGGGTGCGGCTCGCGGCGCACGTGGCCGCTGGCCACGAGGCGGTCAATCAGCGAGGTGGTGGACGCCGTCGTGATGCCCAGCAGGCGGCTGAGGTCCTTGGGTCCCATCCGCTCCCCGGCGGCCTCCGCGCGCAGCAGGTACCGCAGGGCCAGCAGATCGGTTTCCCCCATGCCCATGGAGTCCCGGGTGGAGCGCCGGGTGGCGACCTCGGCCGCCCGGTACCCGCGCAGGGCCTGCAGCACCGCGGTGGGCGGGTCGACCCGCTCATCGGGGCCGTACCAGTAGCCTGAGCCTGCCGCGGTATCCGAGTTCATCCGATTATCCTAGCCGAACTAACTACTAGGCAGGCTTGCTTGTCTCATGCGGGCCGCGGCTCCGGAATCCGGGCGCAAAAAACCCCCGGCTTCCTGTTGCCAGGCTGCCGGGGGTTGTTCCACTCTTCGCTAAAAGAGTGGGCCCTGTGGGGATCGAACCCACGACCCACGGATTAAAAGTCCGATGCTCTACCAACTGAGCTAAAGGCCCCAGCCGACAGCCGCAACGGGTGGAAATCCGCCCCGTTGGCAGGCGCGTCGGCCCAGTCCATTTCTGGACGTTAACACTGTACCCCAGACGCGGGCGGGCTTTGTTACCGGACCCGACACGCCGCCGTCGCGCTCCTTTCCGGCCCCCGCACGCGGGGCTACGCCGTGCTCGATTCCCTGAATGCACAGGAGTAGCGTGGTGGCATGAACGAGCAAACAGGAGCCAGCAGCCCCGGACCGCACCGTCACCACAAGCCGAAGCCCTTCGCGCCCATCGACTTCGAACCGTTCGCCGGCGGCGCGGACCCGGCGCGGGTGTCCGAGGCGGCGCACCTGGCGGCCCAGGCGCTCGTGCGCCGCGGACGGGACAGCGACGACCCCACAGTGACCCGGCGGCTGGTGAAGCTCGCCGACGAACAAGGCCTCGACGCCATCGCCGAGATGTGGGCCGAAAGCCCGGCGCGTTCGCTCCCCGGCGCCCTCTGGCGGCTCTACGCCCTCCGCGCCGCCACCATCCGGGATCCGGAACGGATTTCGGTCTACTTCAGGGCGGGCAAAGACACCGCGCAGGTCTCCCACGTGGTGGCCGGCGCGGCCGAGCCTCCCGGCGCCGAGGAGATGAAGTCCATGGCCGACGCCATCCTCTCCGGCGCCTTCGACGGCGAGTTCGACGTCGCGCTGGAACGCTCGGCGGCGTTCTGCCGGGTGGTGGCGCTGGGCCAGGCCACGCTCGCCGACGGCGCGGAGCACAGCAACGCCAACCACGCGAGCAAACTCACCCGGAATTCGCACCTTCTGGTCAAGACCGCGGAGGACCTCGAACACGCCGCCAACGCCTGGCGGCTGGGCGAACTGGACTGAGCTCTCTTGAGAGCCCGGAAGTGCCGGACCCCGGCCCCGGCGGCCCGCCTGGCGGCCCTGTCGATACACACGCCGGCGCCCGGCTGTCAATGTTGACTTGGTCCCGCCGACGTAGAAAACTAAAGGCGGTGCCGAGCCGCGAAACCCCCGGGCTTCAACAATTAGCCGCCTAGAGCGGCCTACCGCCGAGAGGCGTATCCGGTTCGGCACCATTTTCATGCCCGCCTCCGGGCGCGGTTCCCGGCGGGCGAAGTGCGGGCGGTAAAGTGATCCCCATGCGCGGGTCATCGTCACGTTCCAGGGCCGGCAGACAACGCCCGTGTAAGCCTCGTCCGGAGACCGGTAACCCCACGTGAAGCTGCGCCTTTTCCCCCAGGAGCCCGCCGGGCTGAACCTGCTTTCCCAGATGGCCCGCCAGATAGCCCTGGCCACGGGAACCCTTTCGGAGATCCTCGGCGCCCCCGCCAGTGAGCATTCGCGCCTGGTGGAGGACATGCACGACCACGAGGCGAAATCCGCGGAACTGCATTTCGCCCTCCTGACGCACATGCGGACGAGTTTCCTGAACCCGCTCCCCCGGGAGGACATGTACGCGCTCTCCCGCTACCTCAATGAGGCGATGGAGAAGCTGGACGCCGCCGCGGACCTGGTCTTCCTCTACAAGCTGGAGCGGCTGCCCAAGCGCGCCGCCGACCAGCTGGAAATCATCAGCCGGCAGGCCGAGCTCACCGTGGACGCCATGCGCCAGCTGAACAGCCTGGATGATCTGGAGGACTACTGGATCGAGGTCCTCCGCCTCACCAAGCGCGCGGAGCGCACCCACCGGGTCTGGGTTGCGGACATGCTCAAGGATATGAAATCGGCCCAGTACGCGCGCAACCGCGACATCGCGGACCAGCTCGTAGAGGTCACGAAGGACATGCGGCGGATCGCCACCCAGGTGGGCAGCATCATCGTCAAGGAATCCTGAGGTGTCCATCCTCTTCTTCGCCGTGGTGGTGGTCTTCGCCGGGGCGTTTGCGTTTCTCAACGGTTTCCGCGACGCTTCCTCCTCGGTTGCCCTCGCGGTCCGCACGCGCGCCCTGACTCCCACCGTCGCGGTGCTCCTGGCCGGGCTGTTCAACTTCATCGGAGCCGGCCTGAGCGCAGCCCTGGCGCTGGAGGTCAGCCGGACGTGGGTGGTTCTTCCGTCCGGCGGCAACGGCCTGACCATCCTGATGGCCGGGCTGCTGAGCGCCGTGGTGTGGGGCATCTACACCTGGTGGCGCGGGATCCCCTCCTCCTCGACCCACGCGCTGGTGGGCGGCCTCGCCGGCGCCGGCGTCGCCAGCGTGGCCGTCGGGGGGAACGCGGTCCTGGGCGCTGACCGGTCGCTGCTTTTCCAGGTGGTGCTGCCGCTGCTGCTCTCCCCCGTGATCGCCTTCGCCGCCGCGTACCTGCTGGTCTGGCCGGCGACCTGGGCGGCTCGTTACACCCCGCCGAGCGTGGTGAACAGCAGGTCGCGGCGCGCCCAGTCGATCGCAGCGGGCGCCGTCGCCTTTGGCCACGGCCTGCAGGACGGTCAGCGCACCAGTGCGGTCCTGATCCTGGGCATGCTCGCCGCGGGACTGCCGGTCGGCGACTCCACCCCCGTCTGGGTGGCCCTGCTGACCGCTGCCGCGCTGACGGCAGGCACCCTGGCGGGCGGCTGGCGGATCTCCTACACGATCGGCTACCGGATGATCCGGATGGATCCGCTGCGCGGGTTCGTGGCGCAGCTCAGCAGCAGCGCCATCCTGCTGGTGGGGGCAATCGGCCTGTACTGGCCGGTTTCCACCACCCACACGGTCACCGCGGCCGTCCTGGGGGCCGGCGCCAACCAGGGCTACGCGGGGACCAACCGGCGGCTGGTGCTCCGGATCCTGGCGTTTTGGGCGCTGACCCCGCTGGTCACGGCTGCGGCGGCCTTCGTACTGGAACTCGCCCTCTCGCCCCTCGCCGGGCTCTAGGCGCCCGGCTCTATCCGAAGCGGCCGGAAACGTAGTCCTCGGTCGCCTTCTCGGTCGGGTTGCTGAAGATGGTGTGGGTGTCGCCGTATTCGATCAACTTGCCGGGCTTGCCGGTCCCGGCGATGTTGAAGAACGCCGTCTTGTCCGAGACCCGGGCGGCCTGCTGCATGTTGTGGGTAACAATCACCACGGTGTATTCGTCCTTGAGCTCGTTGATGAGGTCTTCAATGGCGAGCGTGGAGATCGGGTCCAGCGCGGAGCACGGCTCGTCCATCAGGATCACCTGGGGTTCCACGGCGATGGCGCGGGCGATGCAGAGGCGCTGCTGCTGGCCGCCGGACAGGCCCGAGCCGGGCTTGGCCAGGCGGTCCTTGACCTCGTTCCAGAGGTTGGCGCCGCGCAGCGAGCGCTCCACCAGCGAGTCGGCCTCGCCTTTGGAGATCTTCTGGTTGTTCAGCTTGACGCCGGCCAGCACGTTGTCCCGGATGGACATGGTGGGGAACGGGTTGGGGCGCTGGAAGACCATGCCGATCTGCGAGCGTACCGTCACGGGGTCCACGCCGGGGCCGTAAAGGTTGTCGCCGTCGAGCAGCACTTCGCCTTCGACGCGGGCGCCGGGGATGACTTCGTGCATCCGGTTCAGGGTGCGCAGGAAAGTGGACTTGCCGCAGCCTGACGGGCCGATGAACGCGGTGACGGATTTGGCGTCGATGTTGATGTTGACGTCCTCGACGGCCAGGAATTTGCCGTAGTAGACGTTCAGGTCTTTGACGTCGATGCGCTTAGACATGCTGTTCCTTCACTTGTGGAGGTAGGGACCGGGTGCCGGCGGCGGCCTAGCGGCCGGCCTTCGGTGCGAAGATGCGGGCCACCAGCCGGGCGGCCAGGTTGAGCAGCATCACGAGGATGATGAGGACCAGGGCCGCGCCCCAGGCGCGCTGGTCGGACGGACCCGGGTTGGACGGCGACGTCGGGTTGAGGATCTGCGTGTAGATGAAGGTAGGCAGCGAGGCCATCCAGCCGCCGAACACGTTGTTGTTGATCGAGGTGGCGAAGCCGGCGGTGACCAGGATCGGTGCGGTTTCCCCGATCACCCGGGCGATGGCCAGGGTGATGCCGGAGGCGATGCCGGAGATCGCCGTCGGGATGACCACCTTGAGGATGGTCCGCCACTTGCGGACGCCGAGGGCGTACGCCGCTTCGCGGAGTTCGTTCGGCACAATCTTGAGCATTTCCTCGCTGGAGCGGACCACCACCGGGATCATCAGCACGGAGAGTGCGACGGCGGCAACGGCGCCGGTCTTGGTGCCCGGTCCGACGACGGCGAAGAAGAACGCGGCGGCGAACAGGCCGGCCACGATCGAGGGGATGCCGGTCATGACGTCGACGAAGAACGTGATGGCGCGGGCCAGCGGCCGGTCCTGGCCGTACTCGACAAGGTAGATCGATGTCAGCAGGCCTACGGGGACCGAGATGACGGTGGCCAACAGGGTGATCTGCACGGTGCCCAGCAGCGCGTGGTAGATGCCGCCCAGCACGGGGGCGCCTTGTTCGACGCTCTTGTTGTCGTAGGCGCCGGTGACGCCGTTCATCGAGGTGCTCAGGAAGCCGGGGTCCAGCAGACCGGGCAGGCCCTTGACCAGCACGGTCCAGATCACCGAGATCAGCGGCAGCAAGGCGACAAGGAAGGCACCGACCACGAGGCAGGTGACCAGCTTGTCCTTGGCCTTGCGGGAGCCCTCAACGACGGCGCTCCAGCCGACGAGGCCGGCGGTGAAGAGCAGGGCCGAGACGATGCCCCACCCGAGGGGGTTGAAGCCGACCAGGGCCAGGATGGCGGCACCGATGACGAGGGCCAGGGCCAGCACGATGTACGGCGCGGCCTTGGGCAGCTGTCCCTTGGTCAGGGCCGAGCGTTTGCGGACCGGGGTCAGGGTGGAGGTCATTTAGTTGGCTCCCGAGAATTCTTTGTGCCGGGTGATGATCCACCGGGCAATCATGTTCACGCCGAGGGTGATGACGAAGAGCACCAGGCCGGCGGCGATCAGTGTGCTGACCTTCAGGCCGCTGGCTTCGGGGAAGTTCAGGGCGATTTCGGCGGCGATGGTCTGGTTGCCGGACTGGATCAGGCTTGCCGTGAGGGCGCCGGAGGAGAGCACCAGGGCCACGGCCATGGTTTCGCCGAGGGCGCGGCCCAGGCCCAGCATCACGGCGCTGATGATGCCGGGGCGGCCGAACGGCAGCACGGCCATCCGGATCATTTCCCAGCGGGTGGCGCCGAGGGCGAGGGCGGCTTCCTCGTGCAGCTTGGGGGTCTGCAGGAAGATTTCGCGGGAGAGCGAGGTGATGATCGGCAGGACCATGACGGCGAGCACGATGCCTGCCGTCAGGATGGTTTTGCCGGTGGCCGAGGCCGGCCCCTGGAAGATCGGCAGCCAGCCCAGGTTGGTGGCCAGCCAGTTGTAGGCCGGGGAGATTTCCTTGGCCAGGAAGGCGGCACCCCAGGCGCCGTAGACCACGGACGGAATGGCGGCCAGCAGGTCCACCACGTAGCCGAGGCCGGACGCCAGCCGGCGCGGGGCGTAGTGCGAGATAAAGAGGGCGACCCCGATGGCGACCGGCGTGGCGATCACCAGGGCGATCACGGCGGCGATCAGGGTGCCGACGACGATTGGCCAGATGTAGGCCAGGAACCCCTTGCCGCCCTGGATGTCCTCGGCCGGGGCGGTGAAGGCCGGAATCGCCTGGATGACGAGGAAGAGAGCGACGCCAAACAGCACGGCGAGGATCAGGCAGCCTGCTGCCAGGGTGGCACCTGAGAAGACTTTGTCCCCGGCACGGCCTGCGCCCTGGGATTTGGTCAGGGAGGTGGAGGTCATACCTGGCCCTTCGGTGTTGATGGTGCGGATGTACTGAACGTTACCGGGCCGCACTTATCGGAAACTACGGAAACTGCGAAAACTGCGGAAAACACGGAAACTTGGGAAAACGCCGCTAAGTTCCCCGTCCCGCCAGGCGGCGGGGCGGGGAACTTAGCGGAAGAGGTCAAACGTTAGGACTTGACCTTGATGGCTTCGATGGCCTTGACGGCCTTCTCGGAGAGGGTGGCGGACAGCGGAGCCGACTTGGCGGACTCGGCAGCAGCCTTCTGGCCTTCTTCGGAGAGCACGTACTTCTCGAAGCCCTTGACCAGATCGACGGTTTCCTGCTTGTCGTAGGTGCTGCACACGATGTGGTAGGAAACCAGGACCAGCGGGTAGGCGCCGGATTCCGTGGTGGTGCGGTCCAGTTTGATGGCCAGGTCGTTGGCGCCGCGGCCCTCGACCGGCTTGCCCAGGTCCACAGCCTTGGCGGCAGCTTCCGGGGAGATCTTGACGAAGTCGGAACCGACCTTGATCTGGGCGGTGCCCATCTTGCCGCTGACGGCGGAGTCATCGGCGTAGGTGACCGCACCGGCGGTGTCGGTCACGGTCTTGACGACGCCGGAGGTGCCCTTGGCGTTCTCGCCCTTGAGCGAGGACGGCCACACACCGTCAGCCTTGTCCTTCCAGACGGCGGGGGCCGCGGCGGCGAGGTACTCGGTGAAGTTCTTGGTGGTGCCGGAGTCGTCAGAGCGGTTGACCGGGGTGACCTTGAGGTCCGGAAGCTTGGCATCCGGGTTCAGCGCGGTGATGGCGGGGTCGTTCCACTTGGCGATCTCGCCGCGGAAGATCTTGGCTGCGGTGGCGGCGTCGAGCTTGAGGTCCGTCACGCCCGGCACGTTGAACGCGATGGCGATCGGCGAGATGTAGACGGGAACCTCGATCGCGCCGTCCGGGCCGCACTGGTCCTTGGCCTTGGCGGCCTCTTCATCCTTGAGGTAGGCGTCGGAGCCGGCGAACTGGGCCGAGCCGTCGAGGATGGCCTTGCGGCCTGCGCCGGAGCCGTCCGGGGAGTACTGCACGTTGGCGCCCTGGTTGGCGGAGGCGAAGTTGGTCTTCCACACGTCCATGGCTGCACCCTGCGCGGAGGAGCCGATGCCGGTCAGCGTTCCGGTGACCTTGGGGCCGCCGGCCGACTGGGTGCCTGCAGCGGTGTTGGTTGCGTTGTCCGAGCCGCAAGCGGTGAGCGCGAGAGCGCCGGCTGCGATAACAGCGATGGCCGCGTTGCGGCCGAAGCGTGATGCCTTCACTAGATGTACCCCTTCCAGGGTTATTCAGATGCGTGTCGGACCGGAGACGTCCGAGCAGAAAAGACGGTGGATACGGTTTGTACCTTTACCGAAGTTAGGTGCCCCAGGTGAAG
This sequence comes from uncultured Arthrobacter sp., assembly GCF_964021775.1. Taxonomy (GTDB): domain Bacteria; phylum Actinomycetota; class Actinomycetes; order Actinomycetales; family Micrococcaceae; genus Arthrobacter. The sequence continues at coordinate 72,179 of NZ_CAXHZI010000003.1, read as the reverse complement.
AGAATTGGGGTCCAAAGTGAACGGAAGGTTAACGACGCCGGGCCATTGGTCGACATCTGACGGGTCGCCATTGCGTTAGCGGCGTCCCGGTCGTAGGGCAGGGGCGAGCGGCCGTGGTACCGCGGACAGCAAATAGACTGGTGGACATGGCCTCCGCGACTGGATTCACTGCAAGCGCACGATTCCTGCGCGGCCGGGTCCGCACCGGCTTCGTCCGGAGCCGCAACTCGCTGCTGCCGGCGGTCCAGATGACGGCCTGCGCCGTGGGCGCGTACGCCTTCGCCGAGTACGTGCTGGGCCATACCGGACCGCTTTTCGCCGCCACCTCCTCCCTGATCGCCCTGGGCTTTTCCCGCGATCCGCGGCTGCGCCGGGTCGTGGAGGTGGGCTTGGGCTGCACCATCGGCATTGTGGTGGGCGACCTGCTGCTGCACTGGCTGGGCGCGGGGATCTGGCAGGCCGCCGTCGTGCTCCTTTTCTCGATTCTACTGGCCCGTTTCCTGGACAGCGGAACTATTTTTACTACGCAGCTGGGCCTGCAGTCCCTGCTGGTGGTGCTGTTGCCGGCACCGGCGGGCGGCCCGTTCACCCGGAGCATTGATGCCGTGGTGGGCGGCGTGTTCGCGCTGCTGGTGACCTTCCTGATCCCCAAGGATCCGCGCCGCGAGCCCCGCAACGACGTTAAGAAACTGCTGCATGAACTGGCGGAGGTGTTGCGCGAGTGTTCGTCGGCCCTGACCCACAGCGACTCCACCCAGGCCTGGCATGCACTGATCCGCGGCCGCAACTGCCAGCCTCTGGTTGACGCGATGCGCCAGACACTGCGCTCCTCCGGCGAGGTGGCCACCCTGGCCCCGGCCTACCGCCGCTACCGCGACGAGCTGGACCGGCTGGCGCAGTCGGTCGACTTCATTGACCTGGCGCTGCGCAACAGCCGCGTGTTCGCGCGCCGGCTGACCAGCGCGATCAACCACGCGGCGCTCTCGGACGAGGCCACCGAGAACATTGCCGAGGTGCTGCAGGAGACCGCTGCCGCGATTGATGAGCTGGGCCTGGGGTTGGCGGAGGTGCACGACGGCGTCCGCCGCGCCCACCTGCGCACGGCCAGGGCGGCGCTGAGCGAGACCGCCGGCCGGCTGCACCCGCGCCTGCTGGACGTGCAGCGGCTCGAGGGGGAAACCGTGGTGATGCTCTTCCGGCCCCTGATGGTGGACCTGCTCGAAGCCGCGGGCGTGGACCCGCACGAGGCCCGGGACATCCTGCCCGCCCTGTAGCCGTTGCGGCCGGGGTGCGGCCGGGACCTGGCCGCCTGGGCCGGGGACGGGGCCTGAATGTCAGTGCCCCCGGTTAGGGTGGACCAATGGCTACAAAGACTTCCCGCGCCGCCAAGGCGCCGGGCTATAAGTGTGCGGAATGCGGCTGGACCACGGCCAAGTGGGTGGGCCGGTGCGGTGAGTGCCAGGCCTGGGGCACGGTGGAAGAAACCGGCGCAGCCGTGGCGCGCACGACGGCGGCGACGACCGTTCTGGAGCCGGCCCGCCGGATCGCCGAGGTGGATGCCACGACGGCCGCGTTCCTGCCCACCGGCGTGGACGAACTGGACCGTGTGCTGGGCGGCGGCCTGGTTCCCGGCGCGGTGATCCTGCTGGCCGGCGAACCCGGTGTGGGCAAGTCCACGCTGCTGCTGGACGTCGCGGCCAAGTTTGCCCGCACCGCGCAGGATGTCCTCTATGTCACCGGCGAGGAGTCGGCGGCCCAGGTGAAGCTGCGCGCGGACCGGATTGACGCGGTCGCCGAATCGCTGTACCTGTCCGCCGAAACGGATCTGGGCCAGGCGCTGGGCCAGGTGGAAAAGCTCGAGCCGCGGCTGCTGATCGTGGACTCGGTCCAGACGCTGAGCAGCGCCGACGTCGAGGGCAGCGCCGGCGGCGTCTCCCAGGTCCGCGAGGTCGCGGCGTCCCTGATCGCCGCGGCCAAGCGCCGCAACATGACCACCCTGCTGGTGGGCCATGTGACCAAGGACGGCTCCATCGCCGGTCCCCGCCTGCTCGAGCACCTCGTGGACGTGGTCTGCCAGTTCGAGGGCGAGCGGCACTCCCGGCTGCGGCTGCTGCGCGCCGTCAAGAACCGCTACGGACCCACCGACGACGTCGGCTGCTTCGACCTGAACGAGGACGGCATCGTGGGACTGGCCGATCCCAGCGGCCTGTTCGTCTCCCGCACCAAGGACCCCGTCTCCGGTACCTGCATCACGGTGACGCTGGAGGGCCGCCGGCCGCTGCTCGCCGAGGTCCAGTCCCTGCTCGCCGAAAGCGCCAACGCGCAGCCCCGCCGGGCCACCAGCGGCCTGGACAGTTCCCGGGTGGCGATGCTGCTGGCCGTGCTGCAGCAACGCGCCGGCTGCCTGCTGCAGAAGGACGACTCATACGTGGCGACCGTGGGCGGGGTCAAACTCAGCGAACCAGCCACGGATCTGGCCGTGGCCCTGGCTGTCGCCTCGGCGAAGGCCAAAAAACCGCTCCCCCAGCGGCTCATCGCTTTCGGCGAGGTGGGCCTGGCCGGCGAGGTCCGTCCGGTGCCGGGGATCAACCAGCGCATCCAGGAGGCCCACCGGCTGGGGTTCACGCACGCCGTGGTGCCCGCCAGCCCCAACGGGCCCGGCCCCGTCCCGGCCGGCTTCTCGGTCCGCGAGGTCAGCCACCTGGCGGAAGCGCTGGGCCTGCTCATCAGCTGAGCCGCGCCGCAGCTGGTTGCGCCGCAGCCGGATCAGCCGTGCGCGCTCCCGCGCCGGGAGCATTGCGCGGGCGCGACTTAGGACCCTAGCGCCGCCGCCCCGGCGGGCGCACCATGGGAGCAGTAGCTTCCATTGGCGAAGGGAACAGTCATGATGTGGGGTTACGGGCAGAACCTGTGGTGGATGTGGCTTTGGGGCGCGCTCCTCCTCATCGGAGTCGCTGTGCTCGTGTTGCTCGCGGTGCGGGTCTTCAGCGGCACCGGCCGCGGACCGCAGCCAGGACATCCCGGGCCCTACGGCCAGCCGGGCTTTCCGGGCAGGGCGCCTGGCACACCCGGCGGCAAAAGCCCCGCCCGGCTCATCCTGGACGAGCGCTTCGCGAAGGGCGAGCTGACGGCCGAGCAGTACCGCGAGCATGTTAAGGAACTCGGCGAGGGTCCGTAGTGCCACCCATCAGCCGCCGCAGCGCCCTGCTGCTGGGCGGACTCGGAGTGACCGGCACCGTCGCCGGCGGCGTCGGGCTGTGGCGGTCGCTCAATTCGCAACCGGCGCCGGTCACCGGAGAGTCCCTGGGCCAGCCGGCCACGCTCACCAGCACGGGAGGCGCCCTGGCGGCCAGCCTTGAGGCAGCCCCGGGCCGGTTCCCGCTGGCGGGGCTGCAGGCGGGGGCCCTGGGCTACAACGGCGGCATCCCCGGTCCCACCCTCCGGCTCCGGGCCGGCGAGGCGCTGCGGCTCAAACTGGTGAACAAGCTGGCCGAACCCAGCAACCTGCACCTGCACGGGCTCCACGTTTCGCCGCAGGGCAACAGCGACAACGTGTTCGTGACCGTGGACCCCGGCAGCAGCTTCGACTACGAATACCGGCTCCCGGCCGGGCACCCGCCAGGCCTGTACTGGTACCACCCGCACCACCACGGCCGGGTCGCCGCCCAGGTGTCCGGCGGTCTCTTCGGCGCCATCATCGTCGAAGACCCCGTGCCCGTAGCCGCCGGCACGGAACGCGTGCTGCTGGTCTCGGACACCAGCCTGGACGGGGCCGGGAACGTGGCCGAGGCTTCCCTGCCGGAGCGGATGGCCGGACGCGTGGGCGCGCTCCTGCTGGTCAACGGCCAGTCCAATCCCCGCATGACGGCCCGGCCGGGGGAACGGGAACGGTGGCGGATCGTGAACTGCTGCGTGGCCCGGTACCTGCGGCTGCGGCTGGACGGGCAGAAACTCCAGCTCCTGGGCATGGACTCCGGGCGGTCCCAGTCGCCGTCGGACGTTCAGGAAGTCCTGCTGGCGCCGGGGAACCGGGCGGAGCTGCTGGTCACGGCCGCCCTCGGGCAATCCGAACTCAGGGCCGTGCCCTACGACCGTGGAGCCATGCCCGGAATGGGCCGGCGCGGCATGGGGCCCGGCGGGCCGGCGGGCCAGGAAGGGGCGGAAGATCCGGCCGGCACCACCCTGGCCACGCTGGTTGTGGCCGGCGATCCCGCCCCGCCGGCACCCGTCATCGCAGCCGGACCGGCACCGCCCGAGCTGCGCTCCGCCGCGGTCGCCGCGCGCCGGCAACTGGTGCTTGCCACGCCGATGGGGCCGGGGCAGGGCGGTGGGATGGGGCCCTTGATGGGGATGGACTTCACCATCAACGGCCTGGCCTTCGACGAGCGGAGGACGGACACCATTGTGGCCGCGGGGACAGTCGAGGAGTGGATCCTGGTCAACCGCAGCACGATGGACCACCCGTTCCATCTGCACGTGTGGCCGATGCAGCTCATCGCGGAGAACGGCCGGGCCGTGGAAAAGGCCACCCTTCGGGATGTGGTCAACGTGCCGGCCAACGGGCAGGTCACGGTCCGGATCGACTTCCGGGATTTCACCGGCCGCACCGTCTACCACTGCCACATCCTGGACCACGAGGACCTCGGCATGATGGGCGTCATCGAGGTGCGCTGACCCGGCCCGGCAGCCGCGGACTGCGCACCGGCAGTATTGCCAAGCATACCCCCCAGGGGTATGTTGGGAACTGGAATCAGGACCAGCCGCGACTTCTCCGGAGGCAGGAACCATGGAACACCAGCACAGCGTAAAGACCGACCAACTCCCGGCCGGCGCCGGCCCCGGCCACTCCGGCCACGACCACCGGCCGCAGCCCGGCGGGGACGATGAGCATCTGGTGCACAGCCACGGCCAGCACGCCGGCCACAGCGTCGCGATGTTTAAGAACAGGTTCTGGCTGACGCTGGCACTGTCGGTGCCGGTGGTGCTGTTCAGCCCGATGTTCGGGCATCTGCTCGGCTACGTGCCGCCGGTCTTCCCCGGCTCGGCCTGGATCCCGCCGGTGCTGGGAACGGTCATCTTCTTCTACGGCGGCCAGCCCTTCCTCAAGGGCGGCCTGGACGAACTGAAGAGCCGGAAACCGGCCATGATGCTGCTGATTGCCATGGCCATCAGCGTCGCCTTCGTCGCCTCCTGGGTCACCAGCCTTGGGATCGGCGGTTTCGACCTCGACTTCTGGTGGGAGCTGGCCCTCCTGGTGGCGATCATGCTGCTGGGGCACTGGATCGAGATGCGCGCCCTCGGCTCGGCGCGGGGCGCGCTCGACGCCCTCGCCGCGCTGCTGCCGGACGAGGCGGACCGGATCACCGCCGCGGGGACGGAAACCGTCAAAGTCAGCGAACTCGTCGCAGGGGACACGGTCCTGGTCCGCTCGGGCGCCCGGATGCCGGCCGACGGCGTGGTCGTCGACGGCCAGGCCGAGGTCGACGAGTCGATGATCACCGGCGAATCCAAGACCGCCCTCCGCTCACCCGGGGACAAGGTCGTCGCCGGGACCGTCGCCACGGACAACACCGTCCGCGTGCAGGTCACCGCCGTCGGGGATGACACCGCACTGGCCGGGATCCAGCGCCTCGTGGCCGAGGCGCAAGCTTCCTCGTCCAAGGCCCAGGCCCTGGCCGACCGGGCCGCAGCGTTCCTGTTCTATTTTGCCGCCGGCGCCGGCGTCATCACGTTCATCGTCTGGTCCCTGCTGGGCAGCATTCCCGACGCCGTCACCCGCACCGTCACGGTGCTCGTGATCGCCTGCCCGCACGCCCTGGGCCTGGCCATCCCGCTGGTCATCGCGATCTCCACCGAACAGGCCGCCCGGGCCGGGGTCCTGATCAAGAACCGGATGGCGCTGGAACGGATGCGGACCGTCGACGTCGTCCTTTTCGACAAGACCGGAACGCTCACCAAGGGCGAACCCGCCTTGAAGGACGTCGCGGCCGCCGAGGGCGTGGACCGGGACAGCCTCCTGGCGCTGGCCGCGGCCGTGGAGGCTGACAGTGAGCACCCGGTGGCGCGGGCCATCGTCCGGGCAGCGCGGGAGCAGGGCCTGCAGATTCCCGCGGCGACCGATTTTTCGTCCATGACGGGCCGCGGCGTCCGCGCCACGGTCGAGGGAAAAACGATCCAGGTCGGCGGCCCGGCCCTGCTCCGTGACCTCGGGGCGGAGGAACCGCAGGCACTGGCACAGGCCACCCGGGCCTGGATGGACCGCGGCGCGGCCGTGCTGCACGTCATGGACGGGCATAAAATCCTGGGGGCCGTCAGTCTCGAGGACGCCGTGCGCAGCGAGTCCCGGCAGGCCGTCAAGGCACTGCAGGACCGCGGCATCAAGGTCGCGATGATCACCGGCGATGCCCGGCAGGTCGCCCACGCTGTCGGCGAGGAACTCAACATCGATGAGGTCTTCGCCGAGGTCCTCCCGGCCGACAAGGACAAGAAGGTCGCCGAACTGCAGTCCCGCGGCCTGAAGGTGGCGATGGTGGGCGACGGCGTCAACGACTCCCCCGCGCTGGCCCGGGCCGAAGTCGGCATCGCGATCGGCGCCGGTACCGACGTCGCAATGGAATCCGCCGGCGTCGTCCTGGCCGGCAACGACCCCCGGGCGGTCCTGTCGATGCTGGACCTTTCCCGGGCCAGCTACCGCAAGATGTGGCAGAACCTCATCTGGGCTACCGGCTACAACGTCATCTCCGTCCCGCTGGCCGCCGGCGCCCTGGCCTTCGCCGGAATCGTCCTGTCCCCCGCGGCGGGGGCGGTGCTGATGTCCGCCTCCACCGTGGTGGTGGCGCTGAACGCCCAGCTGCTGCGGCGGCTGAAGCTCAATCCGGCGGAGGTCCGTTGAGCGGACAGCTGCCCATGGACGCCGGGGAGCACGCCCCGTCTTTCGGACGCTCCTACGCCCGGGTGGGGCCGCGGATGGACGCCCGGGGAGCCGCGGCCCACCGGCGGCGGCTCGTGGCGGCAGCCCACGGCGCCGTCGTCGAAATCGGGGCAGGCTACGGCGCCACGTTCCCGTTCTACCCGCCGGCGGTGTCGGGGGTGCTGGCGCTCGAACCGGACCCCACGCTCAGGGCGCTGGCCGTGGCCGCAGCGGCGTCCGCGCCGGCGCCGATCACAGTGCGGAACGGATTCGCCGAAGCGCTGCCGGCCGCGGACGCCTCGGTCGACGTCGTGGTCTCCAGCCTGGTGCTCTGCAGCGTGGCCGAACCGTCCGCCGTCCTGGCCGAAGCCATCCGGGTCCTGAAACCCGGCGGCCGCCTGCTGTTCTACGAGCACGTCCGCTCCGCCCACCGCGTGCTGGCCGCGGCCGAGGACCTGATCACTCCGCTCTGGAGCCGGTTGGCCGGCGGCTGCCACCCGAACCGGGACACCGCCGCCAGCATCGTCGAGGCGGGCCTGGCCGTGGAGGCCCTGGAGCGCTTCGGCTTCGCGGTCCTGCCCGGCAACCCGCCGCTGGCGCACGTTCTTGGGGTGGCGGTCAAGGCCTAGCCCGGCCCGGCTCAAGAACGGAACGCAGCGGCGGGACCCGCGGGGGCCTAGGCCTTTTTGGGCGGCAGGGCCAGCTTGAAGATCTTGGCCCAGGTGGAGCCGACCTGCTTCCAGATCGGGCCGGTGGTGTACGGCAGGCCGTAGCGCTTGCAGATTTCCCGGACCTTGGGCGCCACCTCGGCGTAGCGGTTGGACGGCAGGTCCGGGAAGAGGTGGTGCTCGATCTGGTGCGAGAGGTTGCCGGTCATCAGGTGCATGAACTTGGAGCCGGAGATGTTGGCCGAGCCGATCATCTGGCGCACGTACCAGTCACCGCGGGTCTCGCCGTCGACCATTTCCTCGGTAAACGTGTCCGTCCCGTCCGGGAAGTGGCCGCAGAAGATCACCGCGTGCGCCCAGACGTTGCGGACGGCGTTGGCGGTAAGCGTGCCGTACAGGGCCTGCTTGCCGGAGCCGGTGAGCATGGCGACGGCCGGCGTGGCGGCGTAGTCCTTGGTGAACTGCTTCAGGGCCTTGCGGCCGAGCGCCTTGAGGTCCTTGGTCAGGGCCTCCTTGGACTTCTTGCCCTCCTTGTAGTCCACGAGTTCGAGGTCGTAGATCGCGATGCCCCACTCGAAGACCGGGGCCAGCAGCGCGTTGTACAGCGGGTTGCCCAGGTTGAAGGGCTTCCATTCCTGCTGCGGGTCCATCCGCAGCAGGTTGTACCCAATGTCGTTGTCCTTGCCGACGACGTTGGTCCAGCGGTGGTGCAGGTCGTTGTGGGTGTGCTGCCAGGAGCGCGCCGGCGTGACGAAGTCCCATTCCCAGGTGGTGGAGTGGATGTCCGGGTCCCGCATCCAGTCCCACTGGCCGTGCAGGATGTTGTGCCCCAGCTCCATGTTTTCCAGGATCTTGGCGAAGCTCAGCAGCGTGGTGCCGGTGACCCAGGCCGCCTTGTTCTTGCTGACCAGCAGGGCGGCGCGGCCGGAGATCTCCAGGCCGCGCTGGATCTTGATCATGCGCCGGATGTAGGCGGCGTCGGAGGAGCCGCGCTTGGCGAGAATGTCGTCCTTGATGGCGTCGAGCTCACGGCCCAGCTCGGCGACCTGCTCGTCGGACAGGTGCGCCGCGGCGGGCGGGCGCAGCAGCGGGCTGCCGGTCTCGGCGAGCGCCCCGGGCCGCTTCTTTACGGCTGCGGCGGGCGTCCCGGCGGAGCCGGACTCGGTGCCAGTGCTGGAGCCTTCGGCAAGGTCCGGCTTGTCTGCAAGTGTGGTCATGTGGGTTCTCCTCAGAGGTCGAGGTTAACGGGTCCGGCGGCTGCCGAGACACACGTCTGGATTAGTTGGCCGGGCTCGCCGTGGACTTCGCCCGTGCGCAGGTCGCGGATCTGGCCGGCGCGGAGTGGGATGAGGCAGCTGTGGCAAATGCCCATCCGGCAGCCGCTGGGCATCAGCACCCCGGCGTCCTCTCCGACGTCGAGCAGGGGCGTATCGCCGTCCGCTTCGACTTCGCGGTCCGAGGCTTCGAAGGTCACCAGCCCGCCGTCGTGCCCTTCGCCGCCGGCCAGGTTGGTGCTGAAACGTTCGATCGTGAGGGTTGCGGCCGCCTCGGAGGTCCCCGGAGCCGCCTCGGCTTGCCAGAGCGCCTCGGCGTCGTCGAGGAAACCCTCGGGACCGCAGGCGTAGGCGGCACGGTCCCGCCAGTCCGGGCACAGCGCGTCCAGCCCGGCCGCGGTGCTGAAATCCAGCCGCCCGCGTTCGCCGGTGAACCAGTGCGTGACCTTGAAATTGGGGAACTGGTCCGCGAGTTCGGCCAGTTCCTCGCGGAAGATGGCGTCGGCCGCCGTTCGCGCGGTGTGGATGAGGACGACGTCAGCGTCGGGGCGGTGCGGGACCAGGGTGCGGATCATGGACATCACCGGGGTGATGCCGCTGCCCGCGGTGAGCATCAGCAGCGGGCGCGGATGCTCGGGCAGGACGAAGTCGCCCTGCGGCGGCGCGAGGAAGAGGACATCGCCCGGCTTGGTGGTGCGGACCAAGGTCCCGGAGACGGCGCCCATGTCCGTGACGGTGATGGCGGGGTCCTCGCCGGCGGGTGCGCTGAGCGAGTAGGACCGCCAGTGGCGCACGCCGTTGAGTTCGACGCCGATGCGGGCCCACTGGCCTGCGCGGTGCGCTTGCCAGCCTCGGCCGGGACGGAAGAAAATGGTGGCGGAATCGGCCGTTTCTGGAACCACCCGGGTAACCACGCCGCGTAACTGGCGGGCAGAAAACACGGGGTTGAACAGCGACAGAATGTCTTCTGGAGCTAAGGGGGTGGTCAGTAGAGATGCGGCGCGCGCCAGCTTACGGAGCCGGATCATCTACCTAGCCTATGTCAGCCTGCGTCATACTTCTTCACCCAAGGCATACGATCGACTCGAAGAAACTATCGCCGCACAACAACTTTTGGAATCCCGCCATGGAAACTTCGCCCGCCGGCCACCCCGGTTACCCCGCCTACGACCCGCCGTGGCTGGCGCTGCCCAAGGAGGTCAGCGACATGCTCCGGCCCACGATGCCCGGCATTGTGGAGGCCATCATCGAGGCCGTGCCCCAGCTGGTCCCCGCCTATGCGCGGCCGATCGAGGGCCGATTCGGGCGCGGGTTGCGCCGCGGTGTGGCGACGGCGCTGGACCGTTTCCTGCAGCTGCCCGGCACCACCCTGCCGGCGCTATCGGAGGAGAGCCGGCAGCTGGTCGCCGGCCTGGGCAGCGGCGAGTTCCGGCAGGGCAGGAGCATGGACGCGCTGCTCAGCGCCTACCGGATGGGCGCCCGGGTGACGTTCCGGGAGATGTCGAAGGTCTCGGTGGAACACCATCTGGGCCAGAACGTGGTGGTGGACCTCGGCGAATCGATCCTCGCCTACATCGACGAGCTCTCCGCGGTCAGCGCCGAGGCCTATGCCTTTGAGCAGTCCGAACGCGCCGGTGCGGTGGACCGGCGCCGCACCGAGCTGCTGGACCTGCTGCTGCTGGGGCAGGCGGACGAGGCGGCGCTGCGGCAGACGGCGGCCATGGCGGACTGGTCGCTGCCGCAGCGCATGACGGTGGTGACGCTGCCGGTGGACCGGGCCGCCGGGCTGCGGTTGCGGCTGGGCCCGGGAACACTGGTGATCGAACGCGAGACCGACGCCGTCGCGCTGGTGCCGGCGCGCAACTCCGCCGCCGCGCGGAAGGACCTGGATAAGGCGCTGCGGGGCCGCGGCGCTGCCGTGGGCCCGGCCGGCGGCTGGGAGAAAGTTCCCGAATCCCTGAGGCTGGCCGTGCTGGCCGCCTCGGTCCTGCCGCACCGGGACGGGCCGGAGGATCCGCCGATCTGGGCCGATGAGCACCTTGCGGCGGTGATCCTCGGCGCCGAGCCGTCCGCGATTACCGAGCTGGCCAACCGCCGCCTCGCGCCGCTGGAGGGGCTCCGCCCGGCGCAGCGCGAGCGGCTCGCCGAGACCCTGCTGTCCTGGCTGCGTCACTGGGGCCAGCGCGCACCCGTGGCCGCCGAGCTGGGCATCCACCCGCAGACCGTGGGCTACCGGGCGGCGCAGCTGCGGGAGCTGTTCGGCGACGCGCTGGAGGACCCGGTGGCCCGGTTTGAGCTGGAGCTCGCGCTGCACGCCGGCAGGCGCTGACGCTAGCTGGCGATCGCCTCGCGGCTCTGCAGCCGCATCTCCAGGTCGTTCATGACAATTGCGGCCAGGTCTTCGAGCGTCCGGGTGTCCTCCGCGGTGAACTCCCGCGGTTCCCGGTCCAGGATGCAGAAGGTGCCCAGGTTGTGGCCGTCCGGGGTGCGCAGCGGAACGCCGGCGTAGAACTGCAGCCCGAACTCGCCGGCCACCAGCGGGTTGGACAGGGTCCGGGGGTCCGTTAGGGCGTCCTCGACGATCCAGGGTCCGTCCTGCAGAATCGCCGAGGCGCAGAGCCCCGGGTCCCGGCCGATCTCGGTGACGTCGGTGCCGTGGTGGGCTTTGAACCAGATCCGGTCGTGGTCCACGACGCTGACGATCGCGACCGGCACCGAGAACACCCGGGCCGCGAGCGCCGCGATCCGGTCGAACGCCCCGTCCCCGGGGGTGTCGAGGATCCGGTACCGCTCGACGGCGCGCATCCGGCCCTCCTCGTCCGTCGTTGCGGCGTTAGGGAGCTGCCGGTGGCGGCCGGCGCCGTTGATGACTTCCTGGCGCAGGGCAAGGGAGACCTCGCGGGCGAGCGGCCGCGCGGCCGGATCCCGGGACAACATGGAGGACAGCAGCGCCACCCACATCGGCGCGAGCTCCTCCGGAATCTGCGGGTCGTGCAGCAACCGTGCGACGGCGGACTGGACCGGCGCGCCCGGGTAGGCCATCTTGCCGGTGAGGCCTTCGAGCAGCACGAGCCCGAGGGAGTAGATGTCGCTGGCCGGGCCGGCCGGTTCGCCGGCGGCCTGTTCCGGGCTCAGGTAGGCCGGTGTCCCGGAGGTGCCGCCGTCGTCGTCCGCGCGGTTGTGCCCCAGGATGGCGGCGACGCCGAAATCGGTCAGCTTGGCCCGGGGCCGGCGGTCGTCATTGCTGTAGTCCACCAGCAGGATGTTGGCCGGCTTGATGTCCCGGTGCACGATCCCGTGGTGGTGGATGTAGGACAGGCCGTCCGCGAGGTCGTAGCCGATGTGGGCCATGTGCGCGGCGGAGAGCGGCCCCTGCAGGCACCGGTGGCGCAGGTCCTGCCCGCGCACAAGTTCCATCACGAGGTAGGTGAGCCTGGAGTCCGGGCTGCTGAGGTCTGCGCCGGCGTCGAATAGTGTCACCAGGGCGTGGTGGCTCATTCCAGCGAGGATCCGCACTTCCTGGCCCTGCCGGCGGGTGTGCTCAAGGTCGTCCGCGTCATTGCGGAAGAGTTTGACTGCCACCTCGCGCTGCAGGAGTTCGTCGTGCGCGCGGTAAACAGTCGATTGGCTTCCCCTGCCAAGGAGGGCATCGATCCGGTACCGTCCGCTGAGCAGAAAGCCGGATTCCATAGTTATTGTCAACGAGTTTTCGTGTTCCCTCGATACGGGTCCGCACATGGAATCGGACGGATCAGTCCTCAAAGCCGGCCCCCAGCGCCAGCGCCCGCGAAATTAGCAAGGTTACTTATGATACCGCGGAATGCGGATTCAGGAAGACCTGGGGTGAGGAAGTTTCCGGCTATTTTGCGGGGTTGTGCGTGCCGATCGGCACCAGCGTCAGGTCGGGGTGGTTCTTCTCGATCCGGCGCAGGGCCCAAACGTCGTTGAACAGTGCCAGGTACTCGCCGTCGGAGCGCAGCAGCACCTCGGCGCCGGGAACGTTGGCCAGCGCCGGCATGGCGTCCGCCGTCGTGATCCGGGCCAGCGAGTACGGCAGCCGCTCGAGCCGCATCGGGGCGCTGAAGTCGTGCGCCATCCGGTCCTCGACCACCTCGAACTGCATCGGGCCGACGGCGGCCAGCACGGGGGCCTGGTCGCCGCGGATGTCGGAGCGGAGCACCTGGATCACGCCCTCGTGCTCGAGCTGCTCGATGCCGCGGCGGAACTGCTTGAAGCGGCTGGGGTCCTTGGATCGCGCCACCTGGAAGTGTTCGGGGGCGAACAGCGGGATGGCTGGGAACTCCACCGGCTTCTCCAGGAACAGGCTGTCCCCGACGCGCAGCGAGGACGCATTCACCAGGCCCACGACGTCGCCCGGGAAGGCCTCGTCGATCACCTCGCGTTCCCGGCCGAAGACCTGCTGGGCGTACTTCGTGGCGAAGGATTTCCCGGTGCGGCCCTGCGTGACCACCATGCCGCGTTCGAAGACGCCGGAGCAGACCCGGATGAACGCGACGTGGTCGCGGTGGGCCTTGTTCATGCCGGCCTGGACCTTGAAGACGAACCCGGCGAACGGGTCATCAACCGGGCGCGCGGCGCCGTCGACGTCGGGCCGCGGGGCGGCCGGCGGGGCGAAGTCCACCAGGGCGTCGAGGATTTCCTTCACGCCGAAGTTCAGCGCGGCGGAGCTGAACAGGATGGGCGTGGCCTTGCCGGCGTGGAAGGCGTCGACGTCGAACGCGAGGTTGGATTCGATCACGAGCCCGGCCTCGTCCACGGCGTTGGACCAGTCGCCGCCCTGGCTGGCGGCGGCCTCCTCCGGGGTGAAGTACTCGGTGAGCGCGATGTTGGCTCCGGCGTTGTTGCGCTTGAACTGGGCGAAGCGGTCATTGCGCAGGTCCCAGACGCCGCGGAAGTCGCCGGAGATGCCCACCGCCCAGGTCAGCGGCATGGGCTGCAGGCCGGTGCGCTCGGTGATCTCGTCCATCAGGGCCAGGGCGTCCAGGCCGGGACGGTCCCATTTGTTGATCACGGTGATTATGGGCAGGTTCCGCTGCTTGCAGACCTCGAAGAGCTTCATGGTCTGGGTTTCCAGGCCCTTGGCCGCGTCCACGAGCATCACGGCGCAGTCGACGGCGGCCAGCACCCGGTAGGTGTCCTCGGAGAAGTCCGCGTGGCCCGGGGTGTCCAGCAGGTTGATCACCGTGTCCCGGTAGGCGAACTGCAGCGCCGCGGAGCTGATCGAGATGCCGCGGTCCTTTTCCATCTGCATCCAGTCGGAGACCGTTTCCTTGCGGTTAGCCTTGCCGCTGGACGCGCCGGCGGTGCCGATCACCTTCGCGTGCAGGGCGAGCGCCTCGGTCAGCGTGGACTTGCCGGCGTCGGGGTGGGAGATCACTGCGAAGGTCCGGCGCCGGGCTGCCTGCTTGTGAATCTCCTGGACTCGGGCGGGGCTGTGGACTTCTTGAGACACGGTGCTACTTTCGCTGCGGCTGTGGACGGGTCACGGCGCGGAGAGCCCGCGGTACACCCAAGACTCCAAGTTTATCGCAGGCCGCGGCAGGCCCGGACTGGCCGGCGAAAATGCGGTTTCCAGCTTCTACGCGGATACCCGTCTGCGCGGTGCCCCGGGCACGGCGGGAATGGGCCACTTTGAGGCTTGACCGTGCGGAAACCGCCCGCCGTTGCCCCTATGATGGTGCATACGGGAAACCGGGCACTTTTGTTCTTGCCGGCCAGCGGTGGAAAACCGATAAAAACCGGTGTACTTGCGGGCATCGACCTGCACCTTTGAAGGGAAAACCTATGGCTCGGAGTCCCGAGGATGCGCTGAAGGCGACGCTGGCCAGGGTGGCACCGGGCACTGCCCTGCGGGACGGACTGGAGCGCATCCTCCGCGGCCGCACCGGCGCCCTGATCGTGCTCGGCATCGACCGGACCATCGAATCCATCTGCTCCGGCGGCTTCGAGATCGGCATCGACTTCTCCCCCACCAGGCTGCGGGAACTGGCCAAGATGGACGGCGCCATTGTCTGTGACAAGGACGCAAGCAACATCCTGCGCGCCGGAGTCCAGCTGGTCCCGGATTCAAGCATCGAGACCCAGGAGACGGGAACCCGGCACCGGACCGCCGAACGCGTCGCCATCCAGACCGGTGTTCCGGTGATCTCGGTGAGCCAGTCGATGCAGATCATCGCGCTCTACGTGAACGGCCTGCGCCACGTCCTGGAGGGCTCCGAAAAGGTCCTGGCCCGCGCCAACCAGGCCCTTGCCACCCTGGAACGCTACCGCTCGCGCCTGGACCAGGTCACCAGTTCGCTCTCGGCCCTGGAGATCGAGGCCATGGTGACGGTCCGCGACGTGGCCGTGACCCTGCAGCGCCAGGAGATGGTGCGGCGCATCTCCGAGGAGATCTCCCAGTACGTGCTGGAACTCGGCGAGGACGGCCGCCTGCTCTCGCTGCAGCTCGACGAACTGACCGTGGGACGCGGGCCGGGCAGCGACGTGATCATCCGGGACTACTCGGGTCCCAGCGCGTCCGCCGCGGACATCGACAACGCCGTCAAGGCCCTCGTGAACCTGGGCCCCACCGAGCTGATCGACCTGGGCAAAATCGCGGGGATCGTCGGCTTCGCCGGCGGCGAGGCGAACCTCGACGCCGTGGTGCAGCCGCGCGGATACCGCCTGCTTTCCGGCCTCAAGGCGGTGCCGAAGGCCGTCGCCGACCGGCTGGTGGACCACTTCGGCGGGCTGCAGTTCCTGATGGCCGCCACCATTGATGACCTCATGACAGTGGACGGCATCGGCGACCAGCGTGCCCGGACCGTCCGCGAGGGCCTGAGCCGGATGGCCGAGGCCAGCCTGCTGGACCGGTTCCTCTAACCCCCGCCGGCTGCTCCGTAACCGCCCTTTTGGACCGCCAAAACGGCACCTGCGGAGCAATCGAAGAGGCTTAACCGAGCTGGAAGACGGCCCTGGGGCTGGTCTTGTTTCCCAGCCGGGCGGTGAAGACGTAGGTTCCTCCCGCGGGTTTCGCGTCGACCGCGGCGCAGCCCTGGACCGTGCGGTTGCGCTGCCACGGGAAGTTCGCCGTCTCGCTGCGGCCGGGGCGGATGGTCTTGACCAGGTCGCTGCTTTCCGCCTGGCAGTCTTTGGACGAGAAGATCCGGTCCGAGCCGCTCGTGACCAGGTATTCCATCTGCGAGGTCCCGATGTTGACCTCACAGGGCACCTGGTTTCCGTTGGTGACCTTCAGGGTGAGCAGCGGGTTCTCACCTGCCGCGTAGGCGGCCTTGTCCGTGGCCGCGGAGACCGTCAGCAGCTTCTGGTCGCAACCGGCGCTCGGGCTGGACGTCGCGGAGGCCTGCGGGCTTGCGGTGCCGGTAATCACCGGCGTTTCGGGCCGGGGCGAGCCGCTGGCGGCGGGCTGCGGTGTTGCCCCGTTCATGGCGTTTGAGATCGCGGCAAATCCACCCACCGCGAGGGCAAGCACCAGCAGCAGGATCGCCGCGGCGAAGAGCCGGCGACGTCGGTAAACGGGGCTGACGGGCTTCCGCGCCTGCCTGCCGCTGGCCTTTGCCTTGGCGGAAGCCTTCGGTCCCCAACCGCGAGTTCCTGAATTGCCTTGCCTGACCATCCTCCTAGGTTAGAGAACGCCGCGGCCCGGGCTGGCCCACCACGCCGCCGGCCGCACTATGGTCCGCATCTCTATTAAGCTGGTTCGATCAAAGCCTTAGCCGATTCCCCCGCCCTCCCGGCCGCCGCCACCGCCCCCGGCCCCGTCCCCGCCCAGCCGGCCGTGCCGCTCCAGGAACTGCACGCCGCCCTGGCGTCCTGGTTCGCCGACACCGCGCGGGACCTGCCGTGGCGGGCCGCCGACTGCTCCGCCTGGGGCGTGCTGGTCAGCGAAATCATGCTGCAGCAGACCCCCGTGGTGCGGGTGCTGCCGGTCTGGGAGGAATGGCTGCTGCGTTGGCCCGCCCCGGCCGATCTCGCCCGGGAGCCTGCCGGCGAGGCGGTCCGGTCCTGGGGACGGCTGGGCTATCCGCGGCGGGCGCTCCGGCTCCATGCGGCCGCCGTCGCGATTGTGGACAACCACGACGGCGAGGTGCCCGGCAGCTACCCGGACCTGCTGGAACTTCCCGGCGTGGGCAGCTACACGGCGGCCGCCGTCGCCGCGTTTGCCTTCGGCCGCAGGGAGACGGTGGTGGACACCAACATCCGCCGGGTCCACGCACGCCTCTTCACCGGGGCCGCGCTGCCGGCGCCGGCCCTGACAGCCGGGGAGATGCGGCTGGCCGCGCAGTTGCTGCCCGACGACGATGCCGCCTCGGTGCGCTGGAACGCCGCGGTGATGGAACTGGGGGCGCTGGTCTGCACCGCCCGGTCGCCGAAGTGCGGCGAGTGCCCTGTCCGCGGGGCTTGCGCCTGGCTAGCTGCCGGTGAGCCGCCGCCCACCTACACGCCCAAGGGGCAGGCCTGGCACGGGACGGACCGGCAGGTGCGCGGGGCAGTGATGGCGGTCCTGCGGCTGGCCGAGTCGCCGGTGCCCCGGGAGCTGCTGGAGCGCGCCCCGGCGGACCTGGGGTTCGACGCCGACGGGATCGGCGTCCCGCTGGCGGCGCTGCACCGGTTGAACACGGCGCCCGAGCAGCTTGAGCGGGCCGTGGCCGGGCTGCTGGGCGACGGCCTGGCCGAGCTGCACCCAGGCGGCCTGCGGCTCCCGGGCTGACCTGTCCCTGGCTTCCTTACCCTGGGCGCGGGCCTAGGGCTCGCCGAAGCCGGCGCTGATCAGTCCGCCGAGGTAGTCCACCGCTTTAGCCGCGTCCGTGCCGCTGGCCTCAATATGCAGCACGGTCCCCTTGCCGGCGCCGAGCATCATGAGCTCCGTCATGGAGGCGCCGTCGACGCCGTTGACGGTCACCTCGGCGTCCATTCCGGCCAGCCCGCCGGCAATCTTGGCCGCCGGCCGGGCGTGCATGCCGGCCTGGTTGACGAGTTCGAAGTCGCCCTGGGCATCCGGCGGCTGCTGGTGCTCGTGCCCGGGCGCGTGCGGGTGGGCCGGGGGCCGGTAAACGGCTTCGGCCGCATCTTTCACCGTCCCGGCGTCGGCCCCCGCCTGGGCGGAAACGGCTGCCGCGACGAGCCCCTCGATCAGCGGGGCGTCGGCCAGCCGGATGGACTCCGGGTCGGCGGCGAACTCGACGGCCGATTCCGCGGTCATGACGGCGGAACCCAGGTCGGTGAGCACCACGACGCCGCTTTCCCCGGCCGCCCGTTCCAGCGCGGCCATCACCTTCTCCAGGCTGGTTCCGATCCGGCCGTCGTCGGTGCCGCCCGCCGCGACAATCACGACGTCGGGGGCCATTTGCGCGGCGAGTTCGACGGCGCCGTCGGCGATCTTTTCGCTGTGCGAGACGACGACCAGCCCGACCGTCATCCGGCGGCCCCCACGGCGGCGCGCAGGATCAGGGCGCTCGAGACGGCACCGGGGTCGCGGTGGCCGATGCTGCGCTCCCCCAGGTAGCTGGCGCGGCCTTTGCGGGCCAGCATCGGGTCGGTGGACACGGCTCCGGCTTCGGCCGCGTCGGCCGCCGCGGCCAGGACTTTGCGGACGTCGCCGTCGCCGGCCGCGGCCGCGGAGGCGTCCACCGCGGGCGTCCAGGCGTCCACCATCGTTTTGTCCCCGGACTCGGCCTTGCCCCGGGCCACAATGCCGTCGCGGGCCGCCTGCAGGGCGCCGGCCAGCGTGGCGGCGTCAATGTCGGCGGCGTCCCCGAGTGCCGTGGCGGCGCGCAGGAAAGCCGTTCCGTACAGCGGCCCGGCGGCGCCGCCCACCTTCGACATCAGGGTCATGGCGGTCAGCTTCAGCGCCGCTCCGGCGGTTTCGGGGGGCGATTCAGCGAGTTTGTCCATCACGGCTTTGAACCCGCGGTCCATGTTCTCGCCGTGGTCGGAGTCCCCGATCGGCCGGTCCAGTTCAATGAGTTCGACGCGGTGTTCTGCCATGGCCTCCGCGGAAAGCGTCAGCCACCGCACGGCCCAGTCGACATCCAGCCCCACGTTCAGACGCCCCAGCGGAGGGCGGCGGTGTGGACGGGCGCGTCCCAGAGGGCGGTCATTTCGTCATCGAGGCGCAGGACCGTGATGGAGCAGCCCTGCATCTCCAGCGAGGTGATGTAGTTTCCGACCAGCGAGCGCTCCACGGTGACGCCCTGTTCGGCGAGCCGCTGCGCGGCCCGGCGGTAGACGATGTACAGCTCGCTCTGCGGTGTGCCGCCCATGCCGTTGACGAACAACAGCACCTTGTCCCCCGAGGCGAGTCCGAGGTCGCTGACCACGGGGTCCAGCAGCCGGTCCGTGATGCCGTCGGCGGCCTCCATCGGGATTTTGTGCCGGCCGGGTTCCCCGTGGATGCCAATGCCGATCTCGATTTCGTTGTCCTCGAGCTCAAAGCTGGGCACACCGGCGTGCGGGACGGTGCAGGCACTCAGGGCCACGCCCATGCTGCGCACGTTCTGGTTGACGCGGTCGCCGATGGCCGCGACGGCGTCGAGGCTGTCGCCGCGCTCGGTCGCGGCGCCGGCGATCTTCTCAACCAGGACCGTTCCGCCCACACCGCGGCGCCCCGCCGTGTAGAGCGAGTCCTGCACGGCGACGTCGTCGTTGACCAGCACGGTGCGGACCTCCACCCCCTCGGCCTGCGCCAGTTCGGCGGCGGTCTCGAAGTTCAGTACGTCGCCGGTGTAGTTCTTCACGATGTGCACGACGCCGGCGCCGGAGTTCACCGCGAGCGTCGCCGGCAGGATCTGGTCCGGCGTGGGTGAGGTGAACACAGCCCCGGGAACCGCGGCGTCAAGCATGCCCATCCCGACATAGCCGCCGTGCAGGGGTTCGTGGCCGCTGCCGCCGCCGGAGACCAGACCGACCTTCCCCGCCACCGGGGCGCCTTTCCGGACGATGTATTTGGGATCCGGGTAGACGGTCACGAGGTCGGCGTGCGCAAGCCCGAACCCCTCCACTGACTCGTCGACCACGGCCTTGGGATCGTTGATGAGTTTCTTCATGGCTGTGCTCCCTGGATGGTTGTCCTGGCTGCTTGCTTAGACCCTACTACCGGGGCCCTGCCAGCGGTAGGCTCCCGGTGCGGCCGCCAAAAGGGGCTCAGGGGCTGGCCGCAGCCTCCGGCGCGAAGCTCGGCCAGGCGTCCGGGCCAAGCGCGGCCCGGGCCCGGAGCCGGCGGGAGGAGGCGTCGTCGGGCGCACCGCCGGAGCCGCCGCCCGCACCGGATGAATCCGGCAGAACCGACACGGCGTCGACCGTCATTTGGAATGCGGAGAAATCTGGAAAAATCACGCGATTCTGCAATTTCTGCCTCCGGAAGCTGGCGGCCCGCCCCATCGGGCCGGGATCAGTTTATCCACCAAGTTGATTTGGCGATAGACCCCGCGGCGGCAGGTTCAGGCGCAGCCTAGAGCGTCCGGATCATCCGGGTGTTGCCGAGTGTGTTGGGCTTGACCCGGGCGAGGTCCAGGAATTCGGCAACGCCTTCGTCATGCGAGCGCAGGAGCTCCGAGTACACCACCGGGTCCACGGCTGTCTGGTCGGCCATCACGTCGAAGCCGTGCCTCTTGAAAAACTCCACCTCGAAGGTCAGGCAGAAGACGCGGGAGACGCCGAGGGCCTTTGCGTCCTCCAGCAGGCGCTCCACCAGCAGGTGGCCTACACCCTTGCCGCGCCACGCGTCCGAGGTTGCCAGGGTGCGGACCTCGGCCAGGTCATCCCACATCACGTGCAGGGCCCCGCAGCCGATCACCTCGCCGTCGGGCGCCTCGGCGATCCGGAACTCCTGGAGGCTTTCGTAGTAGGCGACGGTTTCCTTGGCCATCAGGATCCGCTGGTCGGCCAGGGGTGCCACCAGGGTCTTGATGGCGGCGACGTCGCCGGTGCGGGCAGGGCGGATGCGGATCGTCTCAGTCACAGCCCAATCCTACGGCGCAGGTCCGCCCCGCCCCCGCCCGGAGCCCAACCCGAGGGCCCAGGCCGGGGGCCCAACCCGGCCCGGGCCGGGCCGGGCCGGGGTGGGCAGGCGTCAGAGGCCGAGCCCGTCGGGGACGGGGAGGAGGTCCTTGTCCAGCAGGTTTTTGGCCAGGAAGTGTTCGACGACGCCGTACCAGACCTTGGCGTGCTGCGGCTGCAGGATCCAGTGGTTCTCGTCCGGGAAGTAGAGGAAGCGATGGTCGGTCTCGCCGTTCTCGTCGGCCGGAAGCTGGGATTTGGAGAGCAGCTCGTACCAGAGCCGCAGCCCCTCCCCGATCGGTACCCGGTAGTCCTTGTCACCGTGGATGACCAGCATGGGCGTGCGGATGTTCTCCACGTGCAGGTGCGGCGAGTTCTCCGCAGCCATCCCGGCCGTCATTTCCTTGAGCCAGTACTGCGCGGAGTCCGTGGTGGGGCCGAACTGGTCCAGGGCCCAGAGGCTGGCGTGCGTGACGATTGCCTTGAACCGGTCCGTGTGGCCCGCCACCCAGTTGGCCATGTAACCGCCGAACGATCCGCCCATGGCCGCGGTGCGTGTCTCGTCGATGTCGGGGCGCTGCTCGACGGCATCGGTGATCGCCATCAGGTCCAGGAAGGGCGCCTTGCCCCACTCGCCCCAGCCGCGCTGGATGTGGTCCTGGCCGTAGCCGGTCGACAGGGCCGGGTCCGGGAGCAGCACCGCGTAGCCCCGGGCCACAAGCAGCCACGGGTTCCAGCGCCAGGTCCAGGCGTTCCAGGACCCCAGCGGGCCGCCGTGGATCCAGAGCAGTAGCGGAGCGGGGTTTCCGGCCGAGGCGCCTTCCGGCAGCGCAAGATATGCCGGGACGCGGTCACCGGTGGCCGAGGTCGTTTCCACCCGTTCGAGCGTGCCGCGGTAGGCCGGGCGCTCCGCCGGGGCCGGCAGCCGGGTGACGTCGCCACTTGCCACGTCGATGCGGACGGCCTCCGCCGGGAATTCGTAGGAGCTGCGCAGCGCGTAGGCGGTGCGTCCGTCTGGGGCGACGGCGACGTCGGTATAGGCGGCCGCATCGGCCGTCAGCCGCACCGGCGCGGAGTCTCCGCCGTCCGTCCCGGGTACGCTGATCCGGAACACCGGGGACGCCCCGTCCTCGTCGGCCGTCACGAGCAGGGCCGAGCTGTCCGGCAGCCAGGCCGCCGGGTGCGGCCAGCGGTCCCACTCCGGCGCGAGCGGCGTCAGGCGCGCGCCGCCGTCGGCACCGCCGCCCGAGTCGCCGCCCGTGACATCGAGCAGGTGGAGCCTGATCTGCGGTGCCTGCTCCGGGGTCGTGTCGGTCTCGCTCAGCACCGCCAGGGTGCGGCCGTCGGGGCTGACCGGACCGGGGAAGTAGTTCATGCCCTCGGTGTCCAGCAGGGTCCGGCGGGTGCCGGTGGCGACGTCGACCGCCACGAGCACGGTGCGTGAGTCGGCGTTGGCGAGCGGCTTGGTGAAGCTGCTGTACAGGGTTTTCCCGTCCGGACTGACGACGGTCTCGGCCTCCCGGAGCCCGTTCCCGGCGTCCGGAGTCAGGTTGCGCAGTGTGACCGGCGGGACGGCGTCGACCGTCGCGGGTTTGCCGGGCTCCGGCTCCGCGCCGGGCTCGACGGCGAACAGCCGCGGCTGCGCGGGGCCCAGGTCCGAGTCCCAGTACCGCACCGGGTAGCCGCTGTGCAGAATCGCGGCGACCTTATTGTCCTTGCGGTCCTTGCGGCGCTCCTCGTCGTTGTCCTCGTCGGTGGATCCGGCGAGCACGGACGCCGTCAGGAAGAGAGCGTCCGCCTCCTTCGCGGCCAGCAGGCTCCCGACGCCGCCGGCGCGGGAGAGCGCGACGCGGGCCTCGCCGCCGTCGGACGGAAGGACCCAGAGCGCGTTGACCGGCTCGGCCTCCGGACTTTCGGGGTCGGGCCGCGCGGAAGTGAAGTACAGGCTGCCGTCCGCGGCGAACACGGCGCCGGCCTCGCCCTTGGCGCTGCGGGTGATCCGCCGGGCCTGCTTTTTACCCTCGGGGTCCAGTTCCCACAGCGCCGTGCGGTACTCGGTGCCCTTGTCGTTGAGCGTGGCGACGGTGGTGACGAGCCGTCCGCCGTCGGGGCTCAGCGCCAGGCCGCTGACCCTCGGAATGGCGAGGTAGTGGTCCAGGTCGTAGAAAGGGGTCTCGGGGTGTTCGCCGGGGGTCTGCGTGTCAGAAGAAGCCATGCCCCCGATTCAACACCGCTTGTGCCCCGGATCACACCCCGTTCACTCAGAGTGAAACAGTGCTTTCAGACTGGATCTGCCCGGAAATCGCAGCGGGCTTTCAGGCAGGGTTGGCATGATGGGGGCATGAACCCTGAAAAGTCCCTGCCCCGACGCTCGATTCTGCTTGGTGCCGGCGCCGTCGGGGGCGGCGCACTGGCCCTCTCGGCGTGTGCGGCGTCGCCCACCGGCGCTACCGCTTCTCAAACCGCGGCCGGCCCCTCAGTCCCGCCCGGCACCGCCGTCCGGGTCGGCAAGCTCAGTGAGGTGAAGGTGGGCAGCACGGCCACCGGAAACGTCAACGGCAAAACGGTGGTGATCTTCCGGCAGGATGATAAGACCGTGCTGGCGTACGACGCGGCCTGCACGCATGCCGGCTGCCCGGTGGCGCCGGCGGGCGAAGACTTCGACTGCCCGTGCCACGGTTCCTCATTCAAAGGATCCGACGGCAGCGTGGTCAACGGCCCGGCCCAGGCGCCGCTGGGTAAGTTGAAGGCCGCCATCGACGGCGAATGGATCACCGTTACCGCCTGATCCCGCCGCTCCGGGCAAAGCCGCGCCGCGCAAGCCGCTAAGCCGCAAGGCGCGGCCACATCCTGCCGCGAAGCCCGCCGGCCGCCGGCCGCGCGCGGGCAGCGAAAAAGGCCCCGGCCGCCTCCCTGAAGGAAACGGCCGGAGCCTTCTGCTTGGAACCTTATATCCCTTGGCGCCTAGACGCTCGGAGCGATCTCCGGGATGCGCGGCTTGGCGTTGCCGGCGAAGGTGAACTTCGCGTCGTCGCCCTCGCCCTCCACGTCCACCACCACGATGTCGCCGGCGTGCAGCTCACCGAAGAGGATCTTCTCGGAGAGCTGGTCCTCGATCTCGCGCTGGATGGTGCGGCGCAGCGGCCGGGCACCCATCGCGGGGTCGTAGCCGCGGGTGGCGAGCAGCACCTTGGCCGCGGGCGTGAGCTCGATGCCCATGTCCTTGTCCTTGAGGCGCTTCTCCAGGCGGGTGACGAACAGGTCCACGATCTCGATGATCTCGTCCTGGGTCAGCTGCGGGAACACCACCACGTCATCGACACGGTTCAGGAACTCGGGGCGGAAGTGCTGCTTAAGCTCCTCCGTGACCCGGGCACGCATGCGGTTGTAGCCGGTCTGTGTGTCCGTCCCGGACTGGAAGCCGGTGGCGACGCTCTTGGAGATGTCCCGGGTGCCGAGGTTCGTTGTCATGATGATCACGGTGTTCTTGAAGTCCACCACGCGGCCCTGGGAGTCGGTCAGGCGGCCGTCTTCCAGAATCTGCAGCAGTGAGTTGAAGAGGTCGGCGTGCGCCTTCTCCACTTCGTCGAACAGCACCACGGAGAACGGACGACGACGGACCTTCTCCGTCAGCTGGCCGCCTTCCTCGTAGCCCACGTAGCCCGGAGGGGCACCGAAGAGCCGGGAGACTGTGTGCTTCTCCGAGTATTCGGACATGTCCAGCGTGATCAGCGCGTCTTCCTCGCCGAACAGGAACTCCGCGAGAGCCTTGGCCAGCTCGGTCTTGCCGACGCCGGTGGGGCCGGCGAAGATGAACGAGCCGCCCGGACGCTTCGGGTCCTTCAGGCCGGCACGGGTGCGGCGGATCGCCTGGGACAGGGCCTTGATAGCCTCGTTCTGGCCGACCACACGCTTGTGCAGTTCATCTTCCATCTTCAGCAGGCGCGAGGACTCTTCCTCGGTCAGCTTGAAGACCGGGATGCCGGTGGAGTTCGCCAGCACCTCGGCGATGAGATCCTCATCCACCTCGGAGATGTCGTCCATGCCGCCGGTCTTCCACTGGCGTTCCTTTTCGGCGCGCTCGGCAATGAGCTTCTGCTCCTTGTCGCGCAGTGAGGCGGCGCCTTCGAAGTCCTGCGCGTCAATCGCGGATTCCTTCTCCAGCTTCATGGCCGCGATCTTCTCGTCCATGACCTTGAGCTCGGGCGGGGCGGTCATCCGGCGGATGCGCAGCCGGGCACCGGCCTCGTCGATCAGGTCGATCGCCTTGTCCGGCAGGAAGCGGTCCGAGATGTAGCGCTCGGAGAGGCTGGCCGCCGAGGCGAGGGCGCCGTCGGTGATGGTGACGCGGTGGTGCGCTTCGTAGCGGTCACGCAGGCCCTTGAGGATCTCAATCGCGTCGGCGACGGAGGGCTCCTTGACCTGGATCGGCTGGAAGCGGCGCTCCAGGGCGGCATCCTTCTCGATGTGCTTGCGGTATTCATCCAGCGTGGTCGCACCGATGGTCTGGAGCTCGCCGCGGGCCAGCATGGGCTTCAGGATCGAAGCCGCATCGATGGCACCTTCGGCAGCGCCGGCACCCACGAGGGTGTGGATTTCGTCGATGAAGAGGATGATGTCGCCGCGGGTACGGATCTCCTTGAGCACCTTCTTGAGGCGCTCTTCGAAGTCACCGCGGTAGCGGGAGCCGGCCACGAGGGACCCGAGGTCCAGCGTGTACAGCTGCTTGTCCTTGATGGTCTCCGGCACGTCGCCGCGGACGATCGCCTGGGCCAGGCCCTCGACGACGGCGGTCTTGCCGACGCCGGGTTCGCCGATCAGCACCGGGTTGTTCTTGGTGCGGCGGGAAAGGACCTGCATGACGCGTTCCATTTCCTGCTCGCGGCCGATCACCGGGTCCAGCTTGTTCTCCCGGGCGGCCTGGGTCAGGTTCCGGCCGAACTGGTCAAGGACGACCGAGCCGGCGGGGGTGCCTTCGGCCTGGCCGGAGCCGACGCCTGCGCCGGTGGTTTCCTTGCCCTGGTAGCCGGAGAGCAGCTGGATGACCTGCTGCCGGACGCGGTTCAGGTCCGCTCCGAGCTTGACCAGCACCTGCGCTGCCACACCTTCACCCTCGCGGATGAGGCCGAGCAGAATGTGCTCGGTGCCGATGTAGTTGTGGCCCAGCTGCAGGGCCTCGCGCAGCGAGAGCTCCAGCACCTTCTTGGCGCGCGGGGTGAAGGGGATGTGGCCGGACGGGGCCTGCTGGCCCTGGCCGATGATCTCCTGCACCTGCTCGCGGACACCGTCGAGCGAGATGCTCAGGGACTCGAGGGCTTTGGCGGCAACACCTTCACCCTCATGGATCAGGCCCAAGAGGATGTGTTCGGTACCGATGTAATTGTGGTTCAGCATGCGTGCCTCTTCTTGGGCAAGCACAACTACGCGACGGGCACGGTCCGTAAATCGCTCAAACATTTCGCCACACTCCTAGCTACGACGTACTTTGATGCTACGTGGCGGAGTTGCAGATTTGTGGCTTGTTCGCCACGGGGGAAACCGGGACACCCTGCGCACCCCTTCCGGACCCACGCCGGCGGCGCTCCGCCCCCGGCGGCCCGCAGCCTGCCCGCAGTCACCCGCGACCCGGCCCCGGCGGCGCTCCTGCCCAGTTCTTCCTGCCGGGACCGGCGCGGCCCCGGCGTGTCCCGGCGTTTCAGCCGCTAGTCCGCCAACAACCGGGCTGGAACGCAGCAGCACGGTCAGCACACCCGGCCGGCACCCGCGGTCAGCACCCGCGGCCGGACATGACAAAGCCCCCGCCGGACGACGGGGGCTTTGTTGACGTCAATTGCGTCGCGGCACCGGTTCGACGCCGCGGGCAACCAGGCCGTGCTAGGAATTTGCCTTTTGGTAGGCTTCCTGAATTTCGGCCTGGATACGGCCGCGGCTGTTTACCGCATAGCCGTTGTCCCGGGCCCATTGACGGATCTGTGCCGAGTCCTGATTACGGCCGCCCGAGACTTTTGTCCGGGTTGCGCGGCCACTTGACGTTTTACGGGCGTGGGCTACGTACCGCTCGACTGCCGAGCGGAGTCCCGACGCATTGCTTGAGGACAGGTCAATTTCGTAACTGACGCCGTCCAGGCCAAACCGGACAGTTTCGTCCGCGGATCCCCCATCCAGATCATCAACGAGGATGATTTTAACTTTCTGTGCCATAAAAACTCTCTTTTCAAAAGGATGAGTATTTAGAAAAGCAGGATGTATCTGTAAAAAGTATCCATCGTTTTATGGCCGTGAGTCAAAGCGAAAATGCCCTCGCAAAGAAAATCCGCAGAAGGGAATCGCCCGCGCTTTTTAGCGCTGGTCGGGGGAATGCCCGTTTCCGGGGGCGGGTTTCTCTTCCGGGCCACGGGCGGCGGCCTCCGCCTGGGCGCGGGCCTCCGCCTGGCGCTCGGATTTGTCGGCGTTGAAAATTGCCTTCATGGCGAACCAGAAGATGAGCCCGACCACCACGGACGGGAGCAGGACGGCAATGTATTCCATGATCAGTGGCCCTCGGGCTTGAGCAGCGGGAAGAGGATGGTCTCGCGGATACCCGCGCCGGTGAAGAGCATGACCAGCCGGTCGATGCCCAGGCCGATGCCGCCCATCGGCGGCGCACCGTACTCAAGGGCGCGGAGGAAGTCCTCGTCCAGCTGCATGGCTTCGACGTCGCCGGCGGCCGAACGGCGGGACTGCTCGGTGAGTCGTTCGCGCTGGATCACCGGGTCGATCAGTTCGGAGAACGCGGTGCCGCGCTCCATTCCGCCGATGATCAGGTCCCAGGCTTCGATCAGCCGGTTGTCCTCGCGGTGGTGGCGGGCCAGCGGCTGTGCGGAGGGCGGGTAGTCATAGACGAAAGTCGGGTTCAGCAGGGTCGGTTCGACCAGCTCGCCGAAGAGCTCGACCACGAGCTTCTCGGCATCCCAGCCGGCGTCGACCTTGACCTCGTGCTTCGCGGCGAGGGCCAGCAGCTCCGCGGCCGGCGTTTCCGGGGTGATCTCCTGGCCGACGAAGTCGGACAGGCCCGGGTAGACGGCCATCCAGGCCCAGTCGCCGTCGAGGTTGATCTCGCCGGCCTCGGTCTGCAGCACCCGGCCCACGCCGGCGGCGTCGGCGGCGTCGAGGATGATCTCCTTGATGCGGTCCGCCATAACGAACTGGTCGGCCCACGCCTCGTAGCTCTCAAGGGTGGTGAATTCGGGGCTGTGCGTGGAGTCAACGCCCTCGTTGCGGAAGACCCGGCCCATGTCGTAGACCCGGTCGATGCCGCCGACCACCGTGCGCTTGAGGTACAGCTCGGTGGCGATCCGCAGGGTCATCTTCTGGTCGAAGGCGTTCATGTGGGTCTCGAACGGACGGGCCGTGGCGCCGCCGTGCACCAGCTGCAGCATCGGCGTTTCCACCTCGACGTACCCCTGGCGGTGCAGGGTTTCGCGGATGGACCGGGTGATCGCGGCCCGGGTGTAGACCATTTCGCGGGCCTCGTCGCGGACAATCAGGTCCACGTAGCGCTGGCGGACGCGGGTTTCCTCGTTGAGCTCCGCGTGCAGCACCGGCAGCGGCCGCAGCGCCTTGGACGCCATGGACCACGATTCGGCCATCACGGAGAGCTCGCCGCGGCGCGAGGAGATGACTTCGCCCTTGATGAAGACGTGGTCGCCGAGGTCAACGAGGGACTTCCAGTCCGCGAGCGCTTCCTCACCGATGTTGGCCAGGCTGAGCATGACCTGCAGCCGCACGGCCTTGCCGTCGAGGCCGCCCTCCTGCAGGGTGGCGAAGCAGAGCTTGCCGGTATTGCGGATGAAGACGATGCGGCCGGTCACGCCGACGACGTCGCCGGTAGTCTCGTCGGCCACGAGGTGCGCGTACTTTTCGCGGATCTCCGTCAGCGAGTGGGTGCGCTCGACTCCCACCGGGTACGCCTCAACGCCGCGTTCGATCAGCTTGGCGCGCTTTTCCATGCGGACCAGCGTCTGTTCGCTGGCGTCGGAGTGCTCGGCGGAGTTCGGGGCGGGGGTGTTTTGGGAAGTCACAATCCCCAAGTTTACCGGGAGTTCGCCCTCCGCCGGTGCGGCGGGGGCGGGAATGGGCCGGGAATAGACTCACAGCTATGGAGACGTGGACGATTCGGACCGACGACGGCGAGGGGCACCTCGAGCTGCACACCTTCCGGCCCGCCCCGGCAGCAGCCCCGGAACCGCATCCGGAGCGCACCGCCGGCGCGTCTGAGCCGGCGCCGGAAGCGGCGGCTGGGACTGGCGTCGGGACCGGCGTCGTGCTGGTGCATGGGACCCTGGTTACGGACGCACTGTACCGTTCGTTCGCGCGGAGCCTGGGCCGGCTGCTGGGCCGCCCGGTGCACTGCTACAACCGCCGCGGCCGGGCCGGTTCCTCGCCGCAGCCCGCGGACTACTCCGCCGCCACGGAGGTGGCCGACCTGGCCGCCGTGCTGCGCCGGACCGGCTCCACGGACGTCGTCGCGCACAGCTACGGCGGTTTCGTGGCGCTGCAGGCCGCGCGCAGCGTTCCGATCCGCCGCCTGGTCACCTATGACGCGGCCGTGTCCCTGGCCGGGAACCTGACCAGCCGCTGGCGCCCGGAGCTGGAACGGTCGGTGGCCGCCGGGGAACTGGACCACGCCTGGGCCCACCTGGTCCAGGGGCTGGAAACCGCGGGCCCGGTGTCCCGGCTGCCGCTGGGTGCCCTGCGGATGCTCAGCATTCTCTCCGCGCGGACCACCCTGGGCGCGGAAATGCGGGCGCTGCTGCCCACCGCCGTGGCGGAAATGCGCGCCGTGCTGGCCGCCGACGCCGAGCTGGGCGACTTTGCCGGCGTCGGGACCCCCACGCTGATGCTCACCGGGGGCTGGAGCCCGGACTACTTCGCCGAAACCGGGCGGCAGCTCGCGGCGGCGGTCCCCGCGATCGAGTTCGCGGTGGTGCCGGGCCAGCTGCACGAAGGACCGATCCGCCCCGGCAACCGGCGGCTGGCGGTCATCGCTGCCAGGTTCCTGCTCGGCGGCGACGCTTCCGGCCCGGCGCGGTTGCAGGTGCGGCGGCGGCTGCGGCCGGCCCGCTGACGTCTGGCATTGGACGTCTGGCACTAGAATCGGGGGCGACCTAAGTCGAAAGGACCCCCTTGGCCAAGCTCTACTTCCGCTACGGAGCGATGAACTCCGGCAAGTCGACGGGCCTGCTGCAGGCAGCGTTCAACTATGAGGAGCGCGGCCAGCGAGTGGTGCTCGCCAAGCCGGACATCGACACCAAGGGCGACGCCGACGTCGTGTCCCGGCTGGGGATGACCCGCTCGGTGGACTTCCTGATCCCCGCCGGGGCGTCCGCCCGCCAGCTGTTCTCCGCGCACGCCCACGGGGATGACCCCGACGCCCTGCTGCAGCACGTGGACACGCCGCCCGTGGCCTGCCTGCTGGTGGACGAGGCCCAGTTCCTCGAGCCGGAACAGGTGGACGATCTGTTCCGCATCGCGGTGCTGGACAACGTCCCCGTGCTCGCCTACGGCATCCGCACCGATTTCCGGACCCGCGCCTTCCCCGGTTCGCTCCGGCTGCTGGAAATTGCGCACACCCTGGAGGAGCTCAAGACGATCTGCCGGTGCGGCCGCAAGGCCATCTTCAACACCCGCCGGATCGGCGATGAGGTGGTGTTCGACGGCGACCAGGTGGCCATCGACGGGCAGGACGCCTGGTACGAGTCGCTGTGCGGATCCTGCTACCTGGAGATCTCCGGCGGCCGCCTGGGCTAGCCGCTCCCCGCTGTGCGGTTCCGGGCGCCTCGGCTAGGCTCGGAGCATGACCCGCGAGAACATCAGAACCCCCGACGGCGGAACCCTTGAGCTTTTTAGCACGGGCGCGGAGCTCGCCGCGGCGGGTTCCGGCGTCGTCGTCGTCCCGGCCTCAATGGTGACGGCCGCCGACTACACCCGGTTCGCCCAGAAGCTCAGCGCCGCCCTGGGCCGCCCGGTCCACACGTTCAACCGCCGCGGCCGCGGCTCGTCCTCACCGCAGCCGGAGGATTACACGCTGGACGTGGACATCCGTGACTTGGACGCCGTGATGAAGCACACCGCCAGCACCGACGTCTTCGGCCACAGCTTCGGCGGCGCGGTGGCGCTGCACGCGGCCCGCACCCTGCCGGTGGAACGGCTGGCCGTGTACGACCCGGCCGTCTCGGTAAACCACAGCGTCACGGCGGACTGGACTGCCGAATACGAGCGGCTGACGGCGGCGGGCGACGACGACCGCGCTCTCGCCGTGCTGGTCCGCGGCCTGGAGACCGGAAGCGCGCTGTCCCGGATGCCGCTGTCGATGCTGACGCTGGCGCACAAGCTCACCGCCGGCACCCCGGTCGGCAAGCAGCTCCGCGAGCTGATGAAGACCGGCGTCCGGGAGATCAAGGCGATCATCGCCGCGGACATGCCGGCCGAGCCGTTCCTGGAGCTGCCGCTGGAGACGCTGATCATCGTGGGCGAGAAGAGCCCGGCGTACTTCGGGGTGGCCTGCGGACAGATCCACGACGTGCTCTCCGGTTCCAGCTACACCATCCTGCCGGGCATGGGCCACGACGGGGTCAACAAGGCGCCGGACAAACTCATCGCCGAACTCAGCGACTTCTTCGCCGGCTAGACCCGGCCTCCCCAGGCGCGAACGTACACTTGCGGCCCTTTTGTTAGGGCCCCAAGTGTCCGTTCGCGCGAAAAGTCGGCCCGCTTAGTGGGCGGCCGGGGCTGCCGCGCCGTCGGTCTTGCGCATCAGCAGGGACAGCACGACGGCGGCGAGTGCGATGGCAGCCGCGGTCAGGAACGCCGCGTGCATGCCGGCGACAATGCCGGAGCCGGCCGAGACGGCCGCGAAGATGGAGACCAGCAGCGCGGTGCCCGCCGCCCCCGCGACCTGCTGCAGGGTGCTCATGATGGCCGAGCCGTGGGAGTACAGATGCGGCGGCAACGGGTTCAGCCCCGTGGTGAAGGCCGGGGTAAACAGCAACGCCAAGCCCAGGCTCAGCGCCACGTGCAGCGCGATGATCCAGCCCACCGGCGTCTGGGCGTCCAGCCGGGAGAACTGCCAGAGTGAGAGCACCATCATGACCGACCCGGTCACGGTCAGCGGCAACGGGCCCACCTTGTCGAAGAGCCGGCCGATGACCGGGCCCAGCAGCCCCATCGCCAGGCCGCCCGGCAGCAGGGCGAGGCCGGTCTCGAGCGACTTCAGGCCCCGGATTTCCTGCAGGTACAGCGGCAGCAGGATCACGGCGCCGAACAGGGCAATCATTGCCACCACCAGCAGCAGCACGGATACAGTGAACATCCGGAAGTTGAACGCGCGCAGGTCCAGCAATGGCGCCTCGGCCTTCTGCAGCCTGAGCTGGCGCAGGACAAAGGCCAACAGGGCCACGACACCGACGGCGAGCGCGGCGACCGCCGGGGCGCCGGCACCGCCCCCGCCGCCGCCAATCTGGCTCAGTCCGTAAACGACCCCGCCGAAGGCCGGGACAGAAAGGACGACCGACAGCACGTCGAGCCGGGTTTTCTCGTTTTCGCCGATGTTCCTCAGGAACCGGGCACCGATGCCGAACGCGAGCAGCGCGATGGGGAGCACGAACACGAACATGAACCGCCAGGAAAAGTGCTGCAGGATCATTCCGGACACCGTGGGCCCCATGGCCGGTGCCACCGAGATCGCGATGCTCACGTTGCCCATGACGGCGCCGCGGCGGGAGACCGGGACCAGGGTGAGGATGGTGGTCATCAGCAGCGGCAGCATGATGGCGGTGCCGCCGGCCTGGATAATTCTGGCCAGCAGCAGGACTTCAAAACCAGGGGCGAGGGACGCCAGTAGGGTGCCCGCCGAGAACAGCCCCATCGCCAGCATAAAGACCGCCCGGGTGGAGAGCCGCTGCAGGATGAAACCGGTGGTGGGAATGACCACGGCCATGGTCAGCATAAAGCCGGTGGAAAGCCACTGCACGGTGGGGGCGTCCACCCGCAGGTCCACCATCAGCCGCTGCAGGGCGACGTTCATGATGGTTTCGTTGAGGATCACCACGAAGGTGGCTACCAGCAGGGTGGCGATGATGGTGACGGATTCCCGGGACAGCTTCTCCGGCGCCGGGGTCTCCGGGCGCTGGACGGGCGCCGGGGGCACGACGGCGGTCCGGGCCGGCTGCGCCAGGCCCTCCTGGACGTTGGAAGGGGCATCTGCTGGCATGGGAATCCCCTTTGGAGTCGACGTTGGGTTTCGGCGAACTATGTCGCCACTACGATTTCCAACCCGTGCCGCGCGGCAGTAATTCCCTGTCCCGCAAAAGTGCCTGCCCTGGGCCCCCGGAACGGCGCGAACGGGCACTTGCGGCCCTCGGGAGGGGGCCTCAAGTGTACGTTCGCGCTATCAGCAGTAGGAGCTGGGGTCAGGGAGCTGGGGTCAGGGGCCTCAGGAGTCCAGCGGCACGTTGTCGATCAGCCGCACCGGGCCGACCTTGGCCGCGATCAGGACCAGGCCCTCGCCGCGGAACGGGGTCTCCCGGCAGTTCTCCGCGAGCGGCTCGAGGGTCCGCGGGTCCACGACGTCGAAGTAGTCCAGTTCCACTAGGGGCTGGGACTCCACCAGGGCCCGGGCGGAGTCCAGGTCCAGGGGTTCGTGCGCGTTGGCCCGCTCCTCGACCAGCCGCAGTGCCCGGGACAGCACCAGGGCCGCCTCGCGCTCCTCGGCCGAGAGGAAGCGGTTCCGGCTGGAGAGCGCCAGCCCGTCCGGGGACCGCACGATCGGCACCGGGACGATCTCCACCGGAAAGTTCAGGTCCGCCACCATGCGCTTCACGAGGGCCAGCTGCTGGGCGTCCTTCTGGCCGAAGTAGGCCCGGTACGTGCTCTGTCCCAGCGCGGGCAGCCCGTAGTGCAGCAGCTTCGCCACCACCGTCAGGGCGCCGTCGAAGTGCCCGGGCCGGGAGGCGCCCTCCCACTTGTCTCCCAGCACACCGGAGGTGATCCGCACCAGGGGTTCCCCGCCGGGGTACACCTCCTCCACCGCGGGCGCAAAGGCGAGATCGACGCCTTCGGCCTCGAGCAGGGCCAGGTCCGCCTCCAGTGTCCGCGGGTACCGTTCGAGATCCACCGCCTCGCCGAACTGCAGCGGGTTGACGAAGATACTCGCCACCACAACGTCGTTCTCGGCGACGGCGGTGCGCGCCAGCTGGGCATGTCCCTCGTGCAGGGCGCCCATCGTCGGCACGAGCCCCTGCGAGGTGCCGCGTTTCTCGGTGAGCAGGCGGGCGCTCTCGGCACGCAGCCGGGCAGCCGTGGTCACGAGCTGGATTGCCATCTCAGGGTCCTTCCTCAGGAATCGGGCCATCGGCGTCGGGGCCCTCGAGCGCCCGCCGGATGCCCTTAATTTGGTCCGGCTTCAACAGCCCGCGGCTGCCCGCGCGGCGGGCCGTCGCCCGTGCCATGGCCAGGTACGCCTCCAGAATATCGCCGCCGGAGCCGCCGTCGAGTTCCCGCAGCGCCTCCGAGTGCGCGGCGACAGTACCCACGTCACCGCGGGCCACCGGCCCGGTCAGCGCAGACTCGCCCGAGGCCAAGGCGTTTTCCAGGCTGGCGCGCAGCAGGGGCCCCAGCATGCGTTCGGGGGCTTCGACGCCCACCTCGCGCAGCAGTTCGGACGCCTGGGCCACGAGGGTGACCAGGTGGTTCGAGCCGTGGGCCAGGGCCGCGTGGTAGAGCGTGCGGTCGCCCTCGGCGATCGCGACCGGCTCGGCGCCCATCTCCACCACGAGCGCCTGCGCGATGGGCAGCATCGCCGGGTCGGCCGTCACGCCGAAGCTGCAGTCCAGCAGCCGGGTAAGGTCCAGGCTCATGCCGGTGAAGGTCATGGCCGGGTGCAGCGCCAGCGGGATTGCGCCCGCGGCCCGGACCGGGCGCAGGATGCCGACGCCAAAACGCCCGGACGTATGGGCCACGAGCTGGCCGGGCTGCCAGGCGCCGAGCTTCGCGAGTCCTTCGACCAGGGGGCCGAGCGCATCGTCGGGGACCGCCAGCAGCACCAGTTCGGCGCGCTCCACAATGTCCTGCACCTCGAGGACGGGGACACCGGGCAGCAGGGTTTCCGCGCGTTCGCGGCTCGCGTCCGAGACGGCGGAAACCCCGACGACGGCGTGCTCGGCGGCCCGCAGCGCCGCGCCCAGGACGGCGCCCACCTTGCCGGCTCCGATGATTCCGACGCCGAGGCGTCCTGGCTTAGCCATGCTGCGGCCCTTCCTTCGGTTCGTGGTCGAGAAGTTCGTGGTCGAGAAGTTCGTGTTCGACTGGTTCGTGTTTGAGCGGTGCGGCCGTGTCGAGCCAGTGTTCGCTGGTCTGCAGTTTCCGCGCGCTCCGGGCCCGGGCCGCCTGCGCGTCGAGCAGGGCCCTGCCCTCGTCCAGGCCGGCCTGGACCAGCCGCGGCGTCACCGGCCCCGCGGTGGTGTGCAGGACCAGGTCCGCCACCCGGAAGCGCCGGGCCAGCGGACCTTGCTGCAGCGCGATCGACTGGGTGCGCTGGTGCGGGACCAGCACCAGCTGGCGCCACCAGCGGCCGGACCGGATCAGCAGCGCGGTGTCGGTGGCGGCGAAGCCGTTGCGCCGCCAGCCCAGCGGGGCGAGCGGCCGCGCCCGCGCCGGTGTGGTGACGAAGCCGCCGTCGTCATCCCGGGCCGCCGGACCGCCGGAGGGCGCCAGGCCCTTCAGGCCCGCCGTGAAGACGCGCACGGGGTCCGGGGTGCCGGGGTCGGGCAGGACCAGCGAGAGCATGATGAAGACCTCCGCCAGCGTTCCGACCGGCAGCAGGGTGGTCCTGGAGGAGCCTTCGCCGTTGCCGCCGGTCGTGCCATAACCGGCCACGTTGACCTGCATCCGGTACCAGCCGAAGATCCGCCAGAGCGGCGGCTGGCTGATGCGCAGGGCCTGGACCCGGCCCGGCGGCAGCGTCTGGGCCTGGGTGTCCAGCAGGCCGTAGCGGAGCCGGATGCCGTCCGGGGAAATGGCAGCGGTGAAGTTGTAACCCTTGTTGAAGGAGTTCCAGTACGCCGCGGCCAGGCCCAGCCCGGCAGGGATCAGGTAGAAATAGAAGCTGCGGTTTTCCGTGACGGCCGAGAGCAGCACCGAGGCCACGGCACCAAGGACAATGAAGACGCTCTGCTCGCTCAGCACCAGCGACCCCGCCAGGCGTCGCGGCGGCACGGTCAGCACCACCCGTTCCGGCGCCTCCACGGCGGCTGCCGCCGGCTGGCCGGGCGCTGCCGCCGCCGCGGCACCGGCAGCACCGGGGGCGCCGGTGCCTACGGTAGCACCAGAGGCACCGGCCAGGATGGTCGCGCGCAACTGGCGGGCCTCGTCCGCGCGCAGGTAGGCCAGGTGCACCGCGGACGCTCCGGCGTCGGCGACCTCGAACCGGAGCTCAGCGAGCCCGAAAATCCGCGCCAGCAAAGGCTGCACGACGTCGATCGCCTGGACCCGGTCCAGCCTGGCCTGGCGCTGCTGCTTGAACAGCACCCCGGTGTTGACGCGCACGTACCCGTCAGCCACCTGGTAGCGGGTGAAGTACCAGCTCAGGACAAAGCCGATCACGGTCAGCAGCAGCACCGTGCCGCCGCCGAGCACCAGCCACGGCGCCCGCCCGGCGAACCGCTCGTCAAAGACCGGGCCGCCCTGGAGCAGCCGTTCGAAGGCGTCGCGGCCGAAAAAGAAAAACATCGCTGCCAGCGCCACCCAGCCCCGGACGAACGGGGAGGCCGGATGAACGCGCTGCCAGCCGTCCCCGGCGGCGCTCACAGCCCGGCCAGACGGGCCTCGCCGCGGGCGGACAGCTGTTCGCGCAGCCGCGCCCCCTCTGCCGCGGGCAGGCCGGGGATCTCCGCGCTGGTCCCGGCCGAGGCGGTGTGAAGCTTGAGGGTGCACAGGCCCAGTCCGCGTTCCACCGGGCCGGCGCCGATGTCCACGTACTGCATCCTGCCGTACGGCACCACCAGGACGCGCTGGAAGAAGATGCCGCGCCGGATCAGGAGGTCGTCCTCGCGTTCGGCGTAACCGATGGAGCGCACCTGGCGCGGGATGAGGACCAGCCGCCAGAGGGCCAGCACGAGCGCCGCGGCGGGCAGCGCGACGGCGAGCCAGAGCGGTGGCCAGTCCCACACGCCGGTGAGGACCAGGACGAGGGGCAGCGACAGGACCGCGACGGCGGCCACGTTGGCCAGGGCCCAGGCCGCCACCCGCACGGTGACGTAGCGCGGGGAAACCCGCAGCCAGGCCACCCCCGGAGGGTCAATCGCCTCGGTACGCATATTCGCCTTCGGCCTCGGGTTTGCCGCGCTTGCCCTGCAGCCCGGGGGTTCCCTCGGCGTCGCCGTCCTCCGGGGGAATCCGGCAGAACCGCTCCACCACGAGGCCCACCACCACCATGACAAGGCCGCCGCCGGCCATGGACAGCGTCTCCCAGGTGATGGATTGCCCGCTGCGCACAGACCACAGCCGCAGCTGGTCCAGGAAAATCCCGGCGTGCCAGCCCAGCAGCACGGTCCCGGTGTAAGCGCAGGCCTGGGCGAGGACGAGGGTCCAGGCGGCAAGGATCGGGTTGAGCATTTTCTTCTTTTTCCCGTTGCGCCAGCGCAGCACGCGGATGCCGAGGACCAGGGTGACGGCCACGATCACGCCCATGGTGATCAGACCGGTCAACGGCAGCACCGGGGTGTTCAACCCGTAGCGGGCGGTCATCAGGCTGGCGAGCCAGCCCAGGACGGCGAGGGCGACGCCGATGACGAGCAGCAGGAGCGGGCTGATCAGTTTCACGGCGCCTCCACCACGCCGGCCGTGCCCTTGAGTTCCTCGAAGCCGTCGAACGGCACGAGGTCCGGAAAATCGGCGGCCTTGGCCGCGAGGTCGCCCACCCGTTCCCCGTTCAGCTCGGCCGCGGGCTCGATCAAGGACCAGGGATAGAGCACAAAGGCGCGCTCCGCGGCGCGCGGATGCGGAAGCGTCAGGTCGGGGTCGGAGCTGACCACGTCGCCGTAGGTGATGATGTCCACGTCGAGGGTGCGCGGACCCCAGCGGACCTCGCGGACCCGGAAGTGCTTTTGTTCCACCGCGTGGCAGTGCCGCAGCAGGTCCTTGGGGGACAGCGAGGTTTCCACGGCGATCACCATGTTCAGGAAGTCCGGCTGGTCCGGCGGGCCGCCGACGGCCTTGGTCTGCACGATCGGCGAGATGGCCAGCAGCCGTACCTCGGGCGGGTCGACGAGGTCGGCGACGGCGGCGGAAAGCGTGTCGTTGCGCTCCCCCAGGTTGCTGCCAAGCGCGATCACGGCGCGCGTGTAGGGGGCGGCGTGCGGACTCATGGCCGTTCCCGGTGCACGCTGACGGACACGTCGCCAAAGTCGACCTGGATCGGGGCCTTGGGCTTGTGCACGGTGATGTCCACCGCGGCCACCGGGAAGCGCAGCAGCACATCGTCGGCAATCCGCACCGCGAGGGCTTCAATCAGGTTCAGCGGGGTACCGGTAATCCAGCCGCGGATACACTCGGCCACCTCGCCGTAGTGCGCGGTGTCCCGCACGTCGTCGCTCGCGGCGGCCTGGGAAAAATCCAGGTGCAGCACGGCGTCGACGACAAACGGCTGGCCGTCCCGGCGTTCGAAGTCGAACACTCCGTGGTGCCCGACGGCGGTAACACCGCTCAGCGTGATCCGGTCCATAATGCGCCGGTTCAGCTGTCGCCGGGTGCGGCCGGAGCCGCCGGGCCGGTGGCCGGGAGGGCCGGGCGGGCCGGACTGCTGGCCGGGGCGAGGCGGGCGGCGACCTTGACGGCGTCGAGGCTGGGCCCAACGTCGTGCACCCGGACGGCCCAGGCGCCGCGGTACGCGCTGATGGCGGTCACGGCCGCGGTGGCGGAGTCCCGTTCGTGGGGTGCGGCGGCCTTGCCGGCGACGGTCAGGAGGCTGCCCAGGAAGCGCTTCCGGGACGCGGCGACCAGGACCTTGTGGCCCAGGCCCTGCAGCACGTCGATGTTGTGCAGCAGTTCCCAGTTCTGCGACTCGTTCTTAGCGAAGCCCAGACCCGGGTCCAGGATGATCTGCTCCGGCGCGGCGCCGGCCGCGTACAGCTTGTCCCGGACACCGGCGAGTTCGGCGGCGACTTCCGCTGCCACGTCGTTGTAGTCGGCCAGCGAGTCCATGGTGTTCGCGTCGCCGCGGCGGTGCGTGAGGATGTACGGCGCCTTGCTCCGCGCCACGAGTTCGAGCATTTCCGGCTCGATCGTGAGGCCGGAGACGTCGTTGATGATCGCGGCGCCGGCGGCCAGGGCGGCCTCGGCGGTGGCGGCGTGCGTGGTGTCGATGCTGACGAGGGCTCCGGCCTTGACCAGCGCCTCCACGACGGGCAGCACCCGGCGCTGCTCCTCCTCGACGCTGACCCCGGCCGCGCCGGGACGGGTGGATTCCCCGCCGACGTCGATGATGTCCGCGCCGGCGTAGAACATCCGCAGTCCGGCGGCGATGGCTGTGTCCGGCGTCGCGTGGCGGCCGCCGTCGCTGAACGAATCAGGGGTGACATTCAGGATCCCCATCACGAGCGTCCGGTCCGTCGGCAGGTCCTTGAAACTCGCGGCCGGGCGCGGCTTGCGCAGCACGGGCAGCGGCGAGGTGGCAGGACCTGTTCCAGGGGCTGCGGCGAGGGAATCCATAGTGTGTTTTTTCTTACCTTCCGAGGATGAGGCTCATGGCTTCGGCGCGGGTGGCCGGGTCATGCAGTTGCCCGCGGACCGCGCTGGTGACGGTCTTCGCACCGGGCTTGCGGATGCCGCGCATCGACATGCACAGGTGTTCGCATTCGACGACGACGATCGCGCCGCGCGGCTTGAGGTGGGTGACGAGGGCTTCGACAATCTGCGTGGTCAGCCGTTCCTGCACCTGCGGGCGGCGGGCGAACATGTCCACCAGCCGGGCCAGCTTGCTCAGCCCGGTGACCTTGCCGTCGTGTGAGGGGATGTACCCGACGTGGGCGACGCCGTGGAAGGGCACCAGATGGTGCTCGCAGGTCGAGTAGAACGGGATGTCCTTGACCAGGACCAGTTCCTCATGGTCGAGGTCGAAGGTGGTGGCGAGGATCTCGGCCGGGTCGTGGTGCAGTCCGGCGAACATCTCCGCGTAGGCCTTGGCGACGCGTTTGGGGGTGTCCTGCAGGCCGCTGCGGTCCGGGTCCTCGCCGATCGCGAGCAGGATCTCGCGCACCGCCGCCTGGATCCGGGGGTGGTCCACGGTGGTGGTGTTCTGGCCGGGGGCCGCCGCCCCTTCCGCGGGGAAGGGGCCGGCGGTGGCGGGAACGTCGTCGTCGTCGAAGTAGGAAGTCACAGAAGAAGCCTAGCCGGGATGGCCGTCAGGCCCCAGATCCGTAACACCGCCCTGGAAGGGCTCCTGCCCGGGGACGCCCTGGGCGTGCGGCGGCCGGGTGTCCAGCGGTTCCTCGAGCCGGGCTTCCTTGGCTTCCTCCTGGGCTTCGCGCTCTGCCTTTTCACGGCGGGACTCGACCGGGCCGACGGCCTGGATCGGCCGGGTCTCCTTGGAGAGCCAGATCTCGCGGAAATCGCGTTTGCGGATATTCGTGAAGACCTGCGCGATCTCGTTCTGGTTCAGGGTTTCGCGTTCCAGCAGCTCCAGGGCCAGCTGGTCCAGGACGTCGCGGTTCTCGGTCAGGATGGCGTAGGCCTCGTCGTGCGCTCCCTCAATCAGGCGGCGCACTTCCTCGTCCACAACGTAGGCGATCTGATCCGAGTAGTTGCGCTCGTGGCCGGCGTCGCGGCCCAGGAACGGTTCGCCGCCGCCTTGTCCGAGGCGCACCGCGCCCACCCGCTCGCTCATGCCGAACTCGGTGACCATCTTGCGGGCGATCCCGGTGGCCTTTTCGATGTCGTTGGAGGCGCCCGTGGACGGGTCGTGGAAGACGAGTTCCTCGGCCACCCGGCCGCCCATGGCGTAGGCCATCTGGTCCAGCAGTTCGTTGCGGGTTACGGAGTACTTGTCGTTCTCCGGAACCACCATGGTGTAGCCCAGGGCCCGGCCGCGCGGCAGGATGGTGATCTTGGTGACCGGCGCCGAGTTGCGCAGCGCCGCCGCGACCAGGGCGTGGCCGCCTTCGTGGTAGGCGGTGACCTTGCGCTCGTGTTCCTTCATCACGCGGCTGCGCTTCTGCGGGCCGGCCATGACGCGGTCGATCGCCTCGTCGAGGGCGCGGTCATCGATCAGGTTGGCGTTGGAGCGGGCCGTGAGCAGTGCGGCTTCGTTGAGCACGTTCGCCAGGTCCGCGCCGGTGTAGCCCGGGGTCTTCTTCGCGACGGCCTTGAGGTCGACGCCGGGAGCCATCGGCTTGCCCTTCGCGTGCACCTTCAGGATCTGGTCGCGGCCGATCAGGTCGGGCGCCTCGACCGAGATCTGGCGGTCAAAGCGGCCCGGCCGCAGCAGCGCGGGGTCGAGCACGTCGGGCCGGTTGGTGGCCGCGATCAGGATGACGTTGGTCTTGACGTCGAATCCGTCCATTTCAACCAGGAGCTGGTTGAGGGTCTGCTCGCGTTCGTCGTTGCCGCCGCCGATGCCGGCACCGCGGTGCCGGCCGACGGCGTCGATCTCATCCACGAAGATGATGGCCGGCGAATTCGCCTTGGCCTGCTCGAACAGGTCACGGACCCGGGAGGCACCCACGCCAACGAACATTTCAACGAAGTCGGAACCGGAGATGGAGAAGAACGGCACGCCGGCCTCGCCGGCGACGGCGCGGGCCAGCAGCGTCTTGCCGGTGCCGGGAGGGCCGTACAGCAGGACGCCCTTGGGGATCTTGGCGCCCACGGCCTGGAATTTGGCCGGTTCCTGCAGGAATTCCTTGATCTCCTGGAGTTCCTCGACGGCCTCGTCGGCGCCGGCGACGTCGCTGAAGGTCACCTGCGGCATGTCCTTGTTAACCATCTTGGCCTTGGACTTGCCGAACTGCATGACCTTGGAACCGCCGCCCTGCATCCGGGAGAGCAGGAACCAGAAGAGCACACCCAGCAGCAGCACCGGGACCAGCAGCGAGAACAGGCCGGAGAACCAGTTGCTTTCGACCGGCTGGTCGGTGAAGCCGCTCGGCGGCTTCGCAGCGGTCACGGCCTTGACGACGTCGGCGGCGCGGGCGTTGACGAAGTAGAACTGGACGTTTTTGCCCTTGTTCTGCCCGTCAGCCTGGTAGTCGTCCCGCAGCACCAGGTCCACGCGGTTCTCGGCGTCGAAGATCTTGGCCTGCTCGACCTTGCCGGTGGACAACTGCTCCAGGCCCTTGTCCGTGTCGATCCGGACCGATCCCCCCGGGGCCAGGGTGGCAAAGGCCAGCAGGAGCATGCCGATAACAACGACAATCCAGATGCCCGGGCCTTTGAAGAAACTCTTAGCTTTCATCTGATCGGGGGCTCGCCCCGTCCCTCCTGGTAGTGCTGCACGGCGACCGATCTGCGCGCGTGTGGTGCTGCGTCAGGTTCTAGCTATACACCGTCGCAGTAACTCACGCACGGTCAAGGGTAAAAGTTCCCTATCGGCGTAGCGGAGGGCTGTGCGGGGGGCAGAACGGGCTCAGCGTCGAGCCGGGGCGGTGCCGCCGGTTCTACTCGTAGACGTGCGGTGCGAGGGTGCCCACGAAGTCGAGGTTGCGGTACTTCTCTGCGTAGTCCAGGCCGTACCCCACGACGAATTCGTTGGGGATGTCATAGCCGACGTACTTGACGTCGATCTGGACCTTGGCGGCAGTGGGCTTGCGGAACGCGGTGCAGATCTCCACCGAGGCCGGGCCGCGGGACTCCAGGTTGGTCTTGAGCCAGGAGAGGGTGAGGCCGGAGTCGATGATGTCCTCGACGATCAGGACGTCCTTGCCCATCAGGTCCGTGTCCAGGTCCTTGAGGATGCGGACCACGCCGGAGGACTGCGTGCCGGAACCGTAGGAGGAGACGGCCATCCAGTCCATCGAGACGTGGCTGTGCAGCGCGCGGGCCAGGTCCGCCATGACCATGACCGCACCCTTGAGCACACCGACGATCAGCAGATCGCGGCCTTCGTAGTCCTTGTCGATCTGGGCAGCGAGTTCGGTGATCCGGGACTGGATCTGCTCCTTGGAGTAAAGAACGTGCTTGAGGTCTGCCTGGACGTCGTTTGAATCCACCAATGGCTCCTGTGTAGATGCGGGTGCGACTATTCTTGGGGCGGTTTTTGAGGCCGGAATACAAGCTTCCCACAGCGGGCGCCCTCACGGGGACCGCCGGCGTCGGCGGACCGCTCCGCCGCGAGCAGCTGGGCGAGCGAGAGCCGGTAGACGCTGACACCGCCGGGCAACTCCACCGGCCCCGCGGAGCCCTGCCGGCGCAGCAGCGCCTCCGCGGCGAGCAGCCGCTGGTAGCTCGGCTGCTGACCGCCGACGGCGGCGGCCGCCTTGGCGATCACGCGGAACCTCACTGCCGGCGCCAGTTCGCGCAGCGCGGCCTCGGGCAGGCTGAGCTCCGTGCCGGCGCGCTCCTGCAGGCGGGCAAAAGTGTCGTTTGCCACATCCTCAAGGTAGTCGGCGTCGAGCTGCAGGATGGACGCCGTCCTGGCCAGCGACTCGGCCACGCCCGGGCCGAGTTTGTCCTCCAGCATCGGCAGCACCTCCACCCGGGTCCGTGACCGGGCGAACGAGGGGTCCTCGTTGCTGGGGTCGTGCCAGGGGTCCAGTCCCTCGACGGCGCAGATTTCCAGGGTGT
Organism: uncultured Arthrobacter sp.; assembly: GCF_964021775.1. Lineage (GTDB taxonomy): Bacteria > Actinomycetota > Actinomycetes > Actinomycetales > Micrococcaceae > Arthrobacter. The sequence continues at coordinate 28,497 of NZ_CAXHZI010000003.1, read as the reverse complement.
CGGCCCGGCGCAGGCCCAGGAACGGCCGCAGCAGGCGGCCGCGCACCGGCCGCATCCCGGCGAGCGAGCGGGTCCCGGAGCCGCGCGCCAGCCCCAGCAGGACCTGCTCGGCCTGGTCGTCCAGGGTGTGGCCCAGCAGGATGGCTCCGGCGCCGGTCCCGTCGGCGGCGGCTTCGAGGGCGGCGTGCCGGGCGTCCCGCGCGGCGGCTTCCGGGCCCATCCCGGCGGGGGCGACGTCGACCGTGCAGACCTGGACAGGGGCGAGTCCCAGCTCCTGCAGCGCCGCGGCCGCCGCGGCGGCCACCTCCGCCGAGCCGGGCTGGAGCTGGTGGTCCACCACGACGGCGCCGACGGACACCGGGTGCCCGTCCACGTGGCCGCGGCGGCCGAAGTAGGCCGCGACGGCGGCGAGCGCCAGCGAGTCAGGGCCGCCGCTGCAGGCCACCAGCACCCGCGCGGGGTAGCCGGCGTCGGCGAGGGCGTCCTGCAGCATTTTCCGCGCCTTGCCGACGACGGGCGCCAGCCGGCCGGGCCGTCGTCGTCCGCCGGAGGCAGCTGGGAGATCCGGGTTGCTGGTGGCCGGCACGCGGACTAGAGCCCCATCCGTTCGAGCCAGAGCTTCGAGTCGTGGATTTCGGGTTCAGTGGGCAGGTGGTCGGCGGACTCCCAGACCTTGTTGAAGCCTTCCATGCCGGCGGCGTCAACGACTTCGCGGACGAATTTCGACCCGTCGCTGTACTGCCGCATTTTTGCGTCCAGGCCGAGCAGGCTGCGGATGAACTTCTCGATCGCTCCGCGGTCCTTGCCGCGGGCGTTGAACCGCTGCCGGATGGTCTTGACGGACGGGACGATGCTGGCGTCCACCGCATCCATGACCACGTTGGCGTGGCCTTCCAGCAGGCTCATGACCGCGGTGAGGTGCGAGATCGCCGCACGCTCGGCCGGGTCCTGCAACAGGTCCAGGATTGCCCCGCGGCCGGGGGCCGCTCCGGGCGCGGACCGGTCCTTGAGGGCCTTCGCAGCTGCCGCGGCGCGTTCCATGATCGAGTCGACGTTGCCCAGCAGGTGGGCGCTGAGGTCCTCGATCTGGTCCAGCATGTGGTGACGGAGCCAGGGGGCGGCGGCGAATTGCACGCGGTGGGTCTGTTCGTGCAGGCACACCCAGAGCCGGAAATCCTCGGGCGCGACGTTGAGCTCACGTTCCACCGCGATGATGTTGGGGGCCACCAGCAGCAGCCGGCCGGCGGCGGGGGCCGTGGAATTTTCAGCCAGCGCGGAAAAAGGGTCGTACTGGCCCAGGACCTTGCTGGAGAGGAACGCCAGGATGGCGCCCAGCTGGCTGCCGGTGATCGCGCCGCTGACGCTGGCGGCGCCCGGGCCCACGTTTCCACGGCGGCCTTCGAGCATTTTCTCGATGGCGGGCTGGAGCATCACGGCGAAGCTCTGCGTGTTCGCCTTCGCCCAGGACGCACGGTCCACCACCAGGACGGAGGAGTCGCGGAGGTCCCGGGCCGCCTCGAGTCCGGTGATGTCATGGACGTGCGGCACGGAAATGTCGGCCATCAGGCGCAGGTTTTCGACGGCGGCGCCGATCTCCGCGGACCCCAGCGACGGCCCGGCCGGCGTGAGCCGCGCGGCCGTGGACGCCGCGAGCTCCCAGTTGATCAGGGCCTGGGCCGGTGTTTGGCCTGGCGTCTGGGCTGCTGTCTCGCGCGAAGAGGACTCCATAGCCCCATCAGATCACAGCGGACCGGGGATGCGCCTTAAGTTCGTCGCGGAGCGAACGGGCAGCCGGTGCCCGCCGTTTCGATGGTTCCCCGCCGATTAGACGTTTCGCCCCACGAAAGCGCAGGGAACCGTCGAAACGGCGCCGCCTCAGCGGCAGCCGCAGCCGGCCAGGACCGAGGCTGTCCGGTCTAGGGCCGTCTTGTTGCCGGCAGCCCCGGGGGTGAGGCCGTTGCCGATGAAGGAGAAAACCAGGAGCCGGCCGTCGGCGTCCACGACGTAGCCGCTGAGGGCGATCACGGTGTTCAGCGTCCCGGTCTTGGCGCGGACCAGGCCGGCGCCCCGGGCGGTGCTGGTATCCGTGTACCGGCTGCCCAGTGTTCCGGTCAGTCCGGCCACGGGGAACCCGGCCAGGGCGGACCGGAGGCGGGTGTCCGTGCCCGTGGTCATCGCGCGGACGACGGCGGCGAGCTGCCGCGCCGAGACCTTGTTATCCAGGGTCAGTCCGGCCAGGTCGGCTGCCCGGAGCGTGGCCGCGGGAATGCCCAGTTCCTCGAGCTGCCGCAGGACGGCCGCGACGGCGCCGGCGTTGCTGGCCGGTTTCCCGCTGGCCACCGCCACCATCCGGCCCAGCACCTCGGCGAGGTAGTTGTCCGAGGTGCGCAGCATCAGGTCCACCTGCTGGCTGACGGTGGCGGACTGGACTTCGGCGAGGACCTTGCCGGCCTGTCCGCCGGCGGCCGGGGAAGGCTTGCGCGCCGCGGGCAGCCTGGCGACGCCGGGTGCCACGGTGAGCCCCGCGGCGGCGCCCGCGGCCGAGAGCCGGGCGGCGAACGCCTCGGCAGCGGTCATGGCGGCGTCCCGGGGACGGGGTCCGGTGGTGACGGCGGGGTCGAAGCGGGCCGAGTTCAGTGCCAGCGGAAACAACGGCGCCACTTCGCCGGCGGCCACGTCCTCCGGGCTCCAGGCCGGGCTGAGGGACGGTCCGGTGAAGAGCGAATCGTCCAGCAGGACGGACACCGGGCCGGTTGTGCCGGCTTTCCGCAGGGCATCCACGGTGGACTCCGCCAGGGTGGCGAGCCCGCCACGGCCCAGGACCGCGTCCGGCGCGGACTTGCCGGCGCCCAGCAGCACATCTCCGCCGCCGGTCAGGACCACGGAACCGGGCTTGGGGCCGGCCACGACCCTCGTGCTGAAGCGCCGGTCCGGGCCCAGCGTGCGCAGCGCGGCGGCGGCGGTCAGCAGCTTGATGTTGGATGCCGGGGCGCGGACCTCGTCGCCGGACCGGTCGAAGAGCACCTTGCCGGTGATGGCGTCCTGCACCACGCCGCTGAAGGATCCGGCGCCGTCGGTCTTCAGCGTGGCGGTGAGGGCTGCGGTGAGGACTGCGGCTTCCGGTACCGGTGCCGCGTCACTGAGCGGCCGCATGGCGCCGGCGGTTCCCGGACCGCCGTCGGGCGTGCTGAGGCTGGCGGGCAACTGCTGCCAGGGTCCGGCCGCGGCGGGTTCCGGGGGCCGGGCCGGACCCCGGAATCCGGGGCTGACCGCCACGCCGGCGGGGACGGCGAGCGCGATGACCAGAAGGGTCAGCAGCAGCATCGGAATGGTGCGCCCCAGCGTTCCGGGCGCGTGAGCCGTGCCCTCCCGGCTCTTTCTGGGTTTCATGCTGCTGTTGGTCCTTTAGTCCTGAAATGTCCCCACTAGTTCCTGAAACCAGGGCCTGTCGCTATATCCTCAATAGTAGTCGGCGGCACCGGCACTGATTTTTTGCTGGTCGTGTGTGCCGCGCACCCCCTGAATCCGTCGAGGAGCATTCCATGAAGCATGACGTGACCATCGAGATCCCCAAGGGATCGCGCGTCAAGTACGAAGTCGACCACGAGACCGGCCGCGTCCGCCTGGACCGCGTCCTGTTCACCTCCATGCAGTACCCCACGCACTACGGTTTCTTTGAGAACACCCTCGGCGAGGACGGCGACCCGCTGGACGCCCTGGTGCTCCTGCAGGACTTCGACCTCTACCCCGGCGTGATCGTCGAGGCCCGCCCGATCGGCGTCTTCAACATGACCGACGACGGCGGCGGCGACGCCAAGGTCCTCTGCGTCCCGACGGATGCCCGTTTCGACCACATCAACGAGATCGGCGACGTCAGCGAGTTCCTGATCAAGGAGATCGAGCACTTCTTCACCCGGTACAAGGACCTGGAGCCGGGCAAGTGGGTCAAGGCCGAGGGCTGGGGCGACCGTGCCGCGGCCGAAGCCGAACTCGAGGCGTCGATCAAGCGCTTCGTCCCGGGCGCCGGACACTAGTCCCGCCCCCTTCAGAGCGCGAACGTACACTTGAGGCCCCCGAATCCGCGGATTTTGGGGCCTCAAGTGTACGTTCGCGCTCTGCCAGCCGTGGATCAGGAATGTGTGAAATCGTTGGTTCATGAACGCCGAGCCTGCCTTTAGCCCGCCCTGCGGCCCGGTCACCGGGTGGCGCGACGGCGGCGTGCTGCGCGCCACCGGAATCCCGTACGCCACCGCCGCACGTTTCCAGCCGCCGGCGCCCGCGCCGGACCGGACCGACACCCTGGCCGCCACCTCGCTCTCCCCCGCCTGCCCGCAGGCCCCGGTGCCGTTCCTGGACGACATCCTCGGCACCCGCTACGGGGAGCTTCCCGGCAGCGAGGACTGCCAGCGGCTTTCCATCACCATTCCGGAGGACCTGCACGACGGCGAACGCGTGCCGGTGATGGTCTGGCTGCACGGCGGTTCCTATACCTCCGGCTCGGGCGACCTGGCGATCTTTGACCCCAGGGCCCTCGTCGCCGAAAACCGCGTCATTGTGGTCTCCGTGACGTACCGCCTGGGCCTGTTCGGCTATCTGGCCACCGGCACCGGCCGGCCCGCCAACCTCGGCCTGCTGGACCAGCTGGAGGCCTTCCGCTGGGTGCAGCGCAACATCAGCGCTTTCGGCGGCGATCCGGAAAACGTCACGGCCTTTGGGCAGTCCGCCGGCGGCGACGCCGTCGCGCACCTGATGGCGACGCCGGAGGCGCCCGCCCTGTTCCGGCGCGCCATCATCCAGAGCGCGCCGCTGGGCATCACCCGGGGCCGGGACAAGATGAGCCGCGCCATGGGTGTCGCCGCGGAAGCCGTCACCGAAGACACCCCGGCGATGGATGTCGTGGAGATCGAGGAGCACGTGTCGCAGGTGGCCCGGAAGTTCGGGCTGATCGCGGCCATGCCCTTCGGCACGCAGTACGGGCACGCGCCCCTGCCGCCGGAGTCCGGGATTGAGCAGGCCTGGAACAGCACGGCCCCCGGCATCGAGGTCCTGATCGGGCACACCTCCGAGGAGGCCCGGATGTTCCTGCCCCGCAACCGCGCGGTCAGCCGCCTGGCCAAGGTCCCGGTACTCGGAACCGCCGCCGTCAAGGCCATCAACTGGGCCGTGACCGAGGCGGTATACGGCCGGTCCGCCAGGCGGTTCGCCCGGCGCCACGCGCGGGCCGGCGGCACGGCGTACAGCTATGTGCTGTCCTGGGCCGCGCCGGGGAACTTCTACGGGGCCGCGCACACCGTGGACCTGCCGCTGCTCTTCGGCGACCGGCAGACCTGGGCCGGAGCCGGGCTGCTCACCGGCGCCAGCTGGGAGGACATCAACGCCCACGGCCGGGCCCTGCGCGCCGTGTGGGCCCGCTTTGCCTCGGGGAAGGGCCTGGAGCGCCGCGGCGGGATTCCCGGCGCGTTCCGGTACCGCTCGCTGTGAGCCGGACGAAGGGCTGATGCCGTGACCGTGTCGCCGAACAACCCGGACCGGCCGCGGATGCTGACCCTCGGCATCGACCTCGCCGCGGCCACAAAAAAGACCGCGGCAGCCGTGATCGAGTGGGGCGGGGGCACCGCCCGCCTGTCGCACCTGTCGCTCGGCGTGGACGACGACGACATTGTGCGGCTTTTCGGCGCCAGCGACATGACCGGGATCGATTGCCCCGTGGGCTGGCCGGACGCGTTCCTGCCGTTCATCGCGGGACACCTGGCCGGCGAGGCGCACCCGGTGCTGGACTACGACGGTATCGAGGGCCGCCGGTTGCTGGCCTACCGCGACACCGACCGCTTTGTCACCGGGCGGACCGGGCTGATCCCGCTCAGCGTCTCCGCCGACCGGCTGGCGCACCCGGCGATGCGTTGCGCCGTCATCCAGGCCAAGATCGCCCTGGACCAGGGGCCGCAGGCCAGGGACGGCAGCGGACGGCTGGCCGAGGTCTACCCGGCCGCGTCGCTGAAGTCCTGGGGCCTGCTGGCCCGGGGGTACAAGGGCCGCGGCGGCGCGGAAACGCAGCGGCTGGGTGAACTCCTGGACGGGCTCCGGCAGGCGGCACCCTGGCTGGACCTGGCCGGACATGAGGACGCGCTGGCCGGCTCGGACGATCTGTTCGACGCGCTGATCGCCTCGCTGACCGCGCGGGCCGTGGCCCTCGGCGCGACCCTCCGTCCCGACGCCGGCCACGCCCGGGCCGCCCGGTCCGAGGGCTGGATCCATCTGCCCACCGGGGGGCTGTCCGGGCTCACCGGCCCTTAGCCGGCCCGCGGCGCGGGCTGCTACCCGGGCCGGCCGGTACGCGGCTATTCAGGTACGCGGCTATTCAGAGCTGAGGGTCCAGCCGCTGATCTCCTTCGCATCCTCGCCGTGTTCCCGGGTGTGGTTGTGCGCGCGGATGCGCCGGTCCTGCAGCGACTGGCGCAGCAGCGAGTGCCGTTCCGCCAGTCCCGGCACCCGGTCGATCGCGTCGATGGCCAGCTGGTAGCGGTCGATCCCGTTCAGCATGGCCATGTCGAACGGCGTCGTGGTGGTGCCTTCTTCCTTGTACCCGCGCACGTGCAGGCCGTCCTGGTTGGTCCGGCGGTACGCCAGCCGGTGGATCAGCGACGGGTAGCCGTGGTAGGCGAAAATGATCGGCTTGTCCGCGGTGAAGATGCCGTCAAAGTCCCGGGACGAGAGGCCGTGCGGGTGCTCGGCGGCGTCCTGGAGCCGCATCAGGTCCACCACGTTCACCACCCGGATCTTCAACCCGGGCGCCCCTTCCTTGAGCAGTTCGGCCGCCGCCACCGTCTCCACCGTGGGGACGTCCCCCGCGCAGGCCAGCACGACGTCGGGCTCCTCGCCCGGAACCTCCGACCCGGCGAATTCCCAGATCCCCAGGCCGCGCTGGCAATGGTGCGCCGCCTCGGCGGGCCCCAGCCAGGTGGGTGAGGGCTGCTTGCCGCTGACCACGATGTTGACGTAGTCCCGCGAGGCGAGGCAGTGCTCCATCACGGAGAGCAGGGTGTTGGCGTCCGGCGGCAGGTAGACGCGGATGACCTCCGCTTTCTTGTTCACCGCGTGGTCGATGAAGCCGGGGTCCTGGTGCGAGAAGCCGTTGTGGTCCTGCTGCCAGACGTGGGAGGAAAGCACGTAGTTCAGCGAGGCGACCGGCTGGCGCCAGGGCAGCTCGCGGTGGACCTTGAGCCATTTGGCGTGCTGGTTGAACATCGAGTCGACAATGTGGATGAAGGCTTCGTAACAGCTGAACACCCCGTGCCGGCCGGTCAGCAGGTAGCCTTCCAGCCAGCCCTGGCACAGGTGCTCGCTGAGGACCTCCATCACCCGGCCGGCGCGCGCCAGGTGCTCGTCGATCTCTTCGATCCGGTACTGCCAGACCTTGTCCGTCACCTCATACACGTCCTGCAGCCGGTTGGACGCCGTCTCGTCCGGACCGAACAGACGGAAGGTCTCCGGGTTGAGCGCAATCACGTCCCGCAGCCAGCCGCCTAGGGTCAGCATGGCGCTGACCCGCTCCTGGCCCGGCCGGGCGACGTCCACTGCGTGGTCCGTGTAGCCGGGCAGCAACAGGTCCCGCAGCAGGACGCCGCCATTGGCATGCGGGGTGGCGCTCATCCGCAGCTTCCCGCCGGGGGCGTTGGCGGCGACGTCGGGCCGGAGCCGGCCCTCGCCGTCGAACAGTTCGTCCGGGCGGTAGGACTCCAGCCACCGGCCGAGCTGGGCTAGGTGTTCGGGGTTGGTACGGACTTCGGCCAGGGGCACCTGGTGGCTGCGCCAGGTGCCTTCCACCTGCAGCCCGTCGACCGTCTTCGGGCCGGTCCAGCCCTTGGGTGAGCGCAGCACGATCATCGGCCACGCGGCGGCTGGCGCGTCGTTGCCGCCGGCCCCGCCGGCTGTTGTTGCGACCCTGCGGGCCGCCTGGATCGCCCGGATGTCGGCCAGGCAGCGGTCCAGCACCGCGGCGAAATCGCGGTGCGCGGTCGCGGTGTCCTCCGGGTCGGTGACGGTGACGAAGTGCGGTTCATGGCCGTACCCGCGCAGGAGCTGCTCCAGCTGGGTCTCCGGCATCCGCGCCAGAATCGTCGGGTTGGCGATCTTGAAGCCGTTCAGGTGCAGGATCGGCAGCACGGCACCGTCCGCGGCCGGGTCCAGGAAGTTGTGCGAGTGCCAGCTCGCGGCCAGCGGCCCCGTCTCCGCCTCGCCGTCGCCGATCACGACGGCGGTGATCAGCTGCGGGTTGTCGAACACCGTGCCGTAGGCGTGCGCCAGCGAGTAGCCGAGTTCGCCGCCTTCGTTGATGGAGCCCGGGGTTTCCGGGGCGGCATGACTGGGGATGCCGCCGGGGTAGGAGAACTGCCGGAACAGCTCTGCCAGGCCGTCCTCGTCCGGGCCCACGTTGCTGTAGATCTCGGAATAGGTGCCCTCCAGCCATGCGTTCGCGACGACGGCGGGCCCGCCGTGGCCGGGGCCGGCGACGAACAGCATCTCCTGGGAATCCCGCCGGATGACCCGGTTCAGGTGCGAGTAGATGAAGTTCAGCCCCGGCGTGGTCCCCCAATGGCCGAGCAGGCGCGACTTGGTGTCCGCGGCGCTCAGCGGTTCGCGCAGCAGCGGGTTGGAGCGCAGGTAAATCTGGCCCACGGACAGATAGTTGGCCGCCCGCCACCACCGGTCCACCAGGCCAAGTTCGTCCGCGCCGGCCGTCTCCGCGGTCCGCTGCCCTGTCCCCTGCTCCAACCCATCAGCCACTGCTGCACTCCGCCCCGGTTCGTGCCGCCGTCGGCAGCGTCTTGATCCATCGCAACATTTCCGGCGGCCCGAGACAAGCCCGCCGCGCGTCCCGGCGGGGGCCGCGGCGGGTCTGTGACGGGGGCTGTCCCGGGTACTTGCCTCGCGTTTGCCACGCGGTAGTGTGGCATCCAGTATGTTCACGCTGACCATCAACCAAACCGACAGCCGGCGCGACGGCGACCGTGTGCCGCAGCTCCTCAAGGACCTGCGGCACATTCCCGCGCGCCTCGACTTCGACCGCTCGGTGGAGGATGAGGTCCAGGGCATCCTGGACTGCCCGCGGCAGGCCGTCGAGGCGGCGCTGATCGCCCTGCGGACGGGTGCCTGGTACGTCGGCATCGGAGTCGGCCCGGTCAACGAACCGCTGCCGAACCAGATCAAGGACGCCTCCGGCCACGGACTGATTTATGCGCGCCGGGCGGTGGACCGGCTGAGGAACAGCAAGGAACGCATCCCGGTGGCGGTTGAGGGCCCGTACTCGGACCTGGCCGCGGAAGCCGAGGCCGTGCTGCGGCTGCTGGGCCATATTGTGCACGACCGAAGCGCCGCCGAGTGGCGGGTGCTGGACCTGCTCACCCCCGGCGTCCGCGGCCAGCAGAAGGCCGTAGCCGAGGAATTGGGGATCACCACCCAGGCCGTGAGCAAGGCCGTGGCCCGGTCGCAGTGGAATGAGGAGCACGCGGCCCGGCCCGCCGCCGCCCGGCTGCTGGGCCTGATCCTCGACGTCCGTTAGGCCGGACCCGCCCCGCAGAAGCCGGCCCGCCCGCGCCGCCTTAGCCGAGGATGCTGCGCAGCACGTGCGCGGCGCCGTCGTCGTATACCGAGTGGGTGACCTCGTCAGCGGCGGCGATCACCTCGGCCGGCGCCTGTCCCATCGCCACGCCGCGGCGCGCCCAGGTGAGCATTTCGATGTCGTTGCGGCCGTCGCCGACGGCCACCGTGCGGTGCGCGCCGATGCTGAGGCGCCCGCGCAGCTGCTCCAGGGCGCTGGCCTTGGTGACGCCGGCGGCGGCGATGTCCAGCCAGGCCGTCCAACCGACGGAGTAGGTGACGCCGGCGAGGCCCACGTGGCGGATCGCCGCGTTGAACTCCTCGGGCGTGTTCTCGGAGCTGAACACCACAACGCGGACGGCGGTGGCCTCCAGCATGGTCTGGAAGTCGACGCCGATCGCCTCGACGCCGAAGCTGGCGTCCTGGAAGCGTTCGGTGGAGAGGAAGTTGCCGTTCTCGTCCTCGAGCGCATACTTGGCCGAGGGCAGCCGCTTGCGCAGCGCCCGGAGCGCGGGGCCGGGGTCGAAGGTGGCCTTGTGCAGCACCTGGTAGCCGTCGGCGAGTCCGGAATCCACGCGCAGCGTAACGCCGCCGTTGGAGCAGACCGCGTAGCCGGTCTCGATGCCGATGTGCTCGATGATGGGCAGGGTCGCGTTGAGCGAACGGCCCGTCGCGATCATGACCTCGTGCCCGGCAGCCACCACGGCCTGCGCGGCTTCCCGGACGGGAACGGACATGTGCCCGTCGTGGTCGACGAGGGTTCCGTCGACGTCGAGGGCGATCATCATTTTTTCGTTTGCTTCGCGCTGGTCATCGTTGCCAGCGACTGAGGCTTCAGTCAATGTAGTCATCCAATAAGTAGAGCAGACACCGCCGACAGCTGCTAGGACGCGCGCCACAGCGGCGCGTGAAGCCTGGGTAAACAGCTGCCGACGGCGGGTGGGCTAGAGGACTGATCGTTTTAGAGGACCGGGAGCACCGTCATGCCACCGAGGTACTTTTGCAGCGCTGCCGGGACGTTGACCGAGCCGTCCGGGTTCTGGTGGTGTTCCAGGATGGCGACGATCCAGCGGGTCGTGGCGAGGGTGCCGTTGAGGGTGGCCACCGCGCGGGTGCCCTTGGGTGCGCCCTCCTCGTTCAGCACGCGTTCACGGATGTTGAGCCGGCGCGCCTGGAAGGTGGTGCAGTTGGAGGTGGAGGTCAGCTCGCGGTAGGCGCCCTGGGTGGGGACCCAGGCTTCGCAGTCGAACTTGCGGGCCGCGGAGGTGCCAAGGTCGCCGGCGGCGGTGTCGATCACGCGGTAGGGCAGCTCGCACTTGGCCAGCATTTCCTCTTCCCAGGCCAGCAGGCGGGCGTGCTCGGCGGCGGCCTCTTCGACCGTGGTGTAGATGAACATTTCCACCTTGTTGAACTGGTGGACGCGGATGATGCCGCGGGTGTCCTTGCCGTGCGAACCGGCCTCGCGGCGGTAGCAGGAGCTCTGCCCGGCGTAGCGGATCGGGCCGCCGCTGAGGTCCAGGATTTCGTCGGCGTGGTAGCCGGCGAGGGCCACCTCGGAGGTTCCCACGAGGTAGAGGTCGTCCTCGGCGAGGCGGTAGATCTCGGCGTCGTGCTTGACGTCGAATCCGGTGCCCTGCATGGTTTCGGGACGGACCAGCGTCGGGGTGATCATGGGGACGAAGCCGGCGTCGATGGCCTGTTCCATGGCCATCTGGAGCAGCGCCATTTCGAGCCGGGCGCCCACGCCGCGCAGGAAGTAGAAGCGCGATCCGGAAACCTTGGCGCCGCGTTCCATGTCGATCGCGCCGATCAGCTCGCCGATCTCCAGGTGGTCCCTCGGCTCGAAGTCGGGGAATTCGCGCGGCGTTCCGACCGTCTTCACCACCACGTAGTCATCCTCGCCGCCCGCCGGGACGCCGTCCTCTACCAGGTTGGGGATGCCTCGCAGGAGCTCCTCCTGGGCGGCCTGGGCGACGTCGGCCTCGGCCGAGGCTTCCTTGACCGAAGCGGCGAGCACCTTGACCTCTGCGAGCAGGGCCTGCTTCTCCTCGCCCTTGGCCTGGGCCACCTTCTTGCCGAAGGCGTTCTGCTCGGCCCGCAGGTTTTCGAATCGGATCAGTGCCGCGCGCCGGGCCGCATCCGCGGCGATGATCGCGTCCACCACGGATTCATCGGCGCCGCGGGCGCGCTGGCTGGCACGGAACTTGTCCGGATTTTCGCTGAGGTCTTTTACGTCGATCACGAGATAAGAGTATCGAATCCGGGGGCCGCGACCGGGCAGTCCTGCCGGGTCGCGGGCGCGGGATAGTGTTGGAGCATCATGCGCGACTGGCTGCTCTACCTCATAATCGCTGGAGCCCTGGTATTTGCCCTCTCCAGTTGGTGGGGCGTGCGCCGGCTGAAGGCCAAGCACACCCGCAGCGCCGTCTGGGAAGACACGCACAACCCCGGCCTGGCCAGGCAGAAGGTCGCCGTCGTGATGAACCCGATCAAGTCCAGGTCCGCGGAGGCCCGGGTCCTGGTCGAAAGCGCCTGCCTCGCGGCCGGCTGGGAGGCCCCGCGCTTCTTCGAAACCACTGCCGAGGACCCCGGGTTCTCGCAGGCCCGGGCCGCCGTCGACTATGGCGCCGACGTCGTCCTGGTGGGCGGCGGCGACGGCACCGTCCGCGTGGTGGCCGACGCCCTCGCGCACACTGACATCGCCATGGGGCTCCTCCCGCTGGGCACCGGCAACCTGCTGGCCCGCAACGTCCATCTCGACATCGGGGACCTGCACGGTTGCGTCGAGATTGCGCTGTTCGGCCACCAGCGCTTCATCGACACCGCCCGCATGAGGGTGGAGAACGCCCTGACCGGCCAGTCCGAGGACCATGCCTTCCTGGTGATCGCCGGGATCGGCATGGACGCCGAGGTGGTGGGCGACACCAACGACGGGCTCAAGAAAGCGGTGGGCTGGCTGGCCTACACGGAGGCCGGGGTGCGGCATCTTCCCGGCCGCCGCAAGCGGGTCTCGATCTCGCTGGACGACCAGCCCGAGCAGTCCCGGAAAATCCGCAGCGTGCTATTCGCGAACTGCGGCCTGATCCCCGGCGGAATCGACTTCATCCCGCAGGCCATGATCGACGACGGCATGCTGGATGTGGTGGTGATGAGCCCGCGCAGCGCCATCGGCTGGCTGGCGATGTATTGGAAGATCGTGCTGAAGCACAAAAGAAACCTGCCGGTGATGACGTATTACCGCTCCGGCAAGATCGTGATCAAGTGCGCCGAACCGATGCCCACTCAGGTCGACGGCGATCCGTCCGGCGAGGCCACCACGGTCACCGTCCGGGTGGCCCCCCGCTCGCTGCTGGTCCGGGTTAAAGAGGACGAAGCCAGGGACGCCGCGCTGACGGCGGGCGGGGCCGGCAGCCAGCCGGGGCCGGACGCCAACTAGGCGCAGCACCCCGGCCGGCCGGCGTCCCGACAGGGCAGCCTGGCGGGGCAGCCTGGCGGGCGCCCCGACGGGGAGTTGGCTGGCCTAGCTGGCTTCCTTTTTGGCGTCTGCTTCCTTCTTCGCATCCGCGGCCGCCTTGGCGGCGCGGGCCTCGGACTGTTCGCGGATCATCGCCTGCTCCTCTTCGAAGCGCAGCCGGTCCGCACGATCGGCGTCGTCGCCGTCCCAGTCCTGGTTTTCAGCTGTCGGCTTGGGATTAACAATCATTCCCTGGCCGTCATTTTCTGTGCTGGTGCCTGACATGACCTGCTCTTTCCGGTAGAGGGCTACCCAAATATGGATCAGGCAAGCATACGCACAGTTTCCATGGGGAGGAAGTGCCGGATGTGGCGTTTGTCTACGCTGTGGGCGAAGCCTCCGGCTTATATTCCGGAACCACAGATGCCCCCGTGAGTATGTCTTCGACCCAGGCATGGGCGGCCCGGAATGCCTGGTCCGACGTGTGCGGCGCGACATCTGCGCGCTGGCCGTCGGCCCGGCCGTAGGAGCCCAGAAACCTGGTCGCGGGGCTGATCCGGTGCAGCCCCGCGAGCGCGTCGGCCACCCGCGCGTCACCCACGTGGCCGTCGGCGTCGATGCTGAAGAAGTAGTGGCCCAGGTACTGGCCGGTGGGCCGCGACTCGATCCGGCTCAGGTTCACGCCGCGGGTGGCGAACTGGTCCAGGATCTCCATCAGTGCGCCGGGCCGGTCCTCCGGAAGCGGGACCACCACCGTGGTCTTGTCCGCACCGGTTCGTTCCGGCAACACACCGGGCCGGCCGACGAGCACAAAGCGGGTGACCGCTCCCGGGTTGTCGCCGATGTTTTCGGCCAGCACGGCCAGTCCGGGTTGCTCGGCGGCGACTATCGGGGCGCAAATGGCGGCGTCATAGTGCGGGTCGCCTTCCAGCAGGCCCAGTGCCGCTGCGGCTGTGGAAGACCCCGGGATATATTCCGCGTCAGGAATATTCGTGTCGACCCAGAGCCTGCACTGCGCCCAGGCGTGGCCGTGGGTGGAAACCCGGCGGATGTCCTCGATCCGGACGCCCGGCCGGGCCACCAGCACGAAGCTGATGGGCACCAGGGCCTCGCGGAGGATCCGCAGCTCCTGGCCGGTGGCGATCGCGTCCAGGGTCGCGGTGACCCCGCCCTCGACGGAGTTCTCGATCGGCACCATCGCCGCGTCCGCGGATCCGTCGCGGACCTTGTCCAGCGCCGTGTTCACGTTCGAGGACGGGATGCGGACCGCCTCCGCGGCACCGGGCACCTGCATCAAGGCCGCCTCGGTGAACGTGCCTTCGGGGCCGAGGAAGGTGTAGGTGACAGGGGAGGCGGGCATGGGTTCTTCCTTCGTTTACAGGATGACGGGCTTGAGCCCGTTGTCGGACACGAGCGGCAGGCCGTTCTCAAGCCACTGGTCCATGCCGCCGGCCACGTTCATCGCGGAATAGCCCTGGCCGACGAGCCATTGCACGGCGCGGAAAGAACGTCCGCCGGTGCGGCAGATGACGTAGAGGTCCTCGTCCGGGTCCAGTTCGTCGAGCCGGGCCGGGAGCTGGTCGAGGGGAATATGCACAGCGCCCTCCGCGTGGCCGGCAGCCCACTCGTAGTCCTCGCGTACATCCAGAATGCGCGCCGCTTCGGGCATATCGGAAACGGTCACGGTGTCGATATCGCTCATGGTCGTCCTCTCCGCTGGTACCAGGGTTCTTCCCCCAGCGTATCGCCAGCCGTCGGAGCCAGGTCCAAACCAGCGGCAGGTTACGCTTCTGGAGAGCGCAAAGGAGACCCATGGCAGCCGCACGGCGCACGATTCCGGCCCCTCGGCCACCCCGCCACCACCGGACATGCCCTCCCCCGGCCGCCCCGGTTGGACATGCTGCCACTATGTCCAATGCTGGCCACGAAGAATGGGCATGTCCCCCGGGCGCGGAAGCCCGCACGGACCGCCACCACCGGAAGCCCCTCCACCGTGGCTGAGATCCACGAACTGTCGGCGGTCGCGCTCCGGGATGCCCTGCGCTCCGGCGAACTCTCCGCCCGACAGGCCGCGGCGCATTACCTGGACCGCATTGCCTCCGAGAACCCGCACCTTGGCGCCTTCATTACCGTCACCGCTGAGCAGGCGCTCAAGGACGCCGATACGGCGGACAGCCGCCACGCCTGCGCCTCCGCCGCGTCCACGAGCGACGGCGGCGGCCCGGCCCTGCCGCTGCTGCACGGGATGCCGACCGCTTTTAAAGACCTGACCGACGTCGCGGGTGTCGCCACCACGCACGGCAGCGCCGCCCTGGAACACAGGCCGGCCCCGGCCGACGGCGCCCTCGCCGCCACGCTGAAGGGCGCCGGGGTTGTTTCGCTGGGCAAGACGCAAGTCCCGGAGTTCGGGCTGACGGCTTACAGCGAGAACCGGATCGCCCCGCCCTCACGCAACCCCTACGCGCTGAGCCGGAGCTCCGGCGGCTCCTCGGGCGGCAGCGCTGCCGCCGTCGCCGCGGGGCTGCTTCCTTTCGCGCCAGGGTCCGACGGCGGCGGCTCCATCCGGATTCCCGCCGCCGCATGCGGCCTGGTGGGCCTGAAGCCGGGCCGCGGGCTGGTCCCGTCCGGGGAAAGCACCGGCGACCCTGCCGGACTAGTGGTCGCCGGCCCGCTGGCCCGCTCCGCGGCCGACGCCGCCCTGATGCTCGACGCCCTCGTCCCGCCGCGCCCGACCCGCCAATCACCGGGAGAACCAGCCGGCAGCCGGGGCAGCTACCTCCAACTGGCCGGCCAGGACCCGCCCCGGCTCCGGATCGGCGTCAGCCTGGACAGTCCGTGGCAGGCGGTCTTCCCTTTCGCCCCGGAGCGCGAAGCCCTCGATGCGCTCAACACGGGTATCAGGCTGCTGGAGGCGGCCGGGCATGAGACCGGCGAGGCGGCCATCCGCTACGACAACCGTTACCCCGGCGCGTTCACGACCGCGTGGACCGCCGGCGTCGGGAGCGCCCGCATCGCGCCGCAGCGCGAGGCCCTGCTGACCCCGTTAACCCGGACCTTCCGGCGCCGCGCCCAGCAGCGCAGCGCTGCGAAATTGAACGAGGCCCTCGGGTTCCTGCGCCAGTTCCAGCGGGACACTGTCGCCCAGTTCTCGGCCTGGGACCTGGTGCTGAGCCCCGCGTTGGCACAGACGCCCCGGCCGGTGGGCTGGTTCACGGGCGCCGCGCACGGCGACGGCTACTGGCCGGCCGAGTGGCCCGCCGACGCCGACGACGACTATCGCAAGCAGTGCGAGTTTGCCCCGTGGTCCTCCCTGGTCAACGTCTGCGGGCTGCCCGCGATCAGCATTCCGGTGCACTGGACGGGCGGGTCGCCGGGTGAAGGGCTGCCGATGGGCATCCAGCTGGTCGGGCCGATGGGTTCCGAGGCGCTGCTGCTCCAGGTGGCCGGGCAACTGGGCTTCTAGGCAGCCGCCGGCGGGGATTTCCCGGGTCCGGCCGGGTGCGGTTTACTGGTCCAAACGCGGTTAACGACACGAGAGGGATCGATGAAGATCACCGGTGCAGTACTTGAGGAAATCGGCCGCCCCCGGCCCTTCGCGGAGTCGAAGCCGATCAGTATCTCGGAACTGGAGCTCTCCGCCCCCGGGCCCACGGAGATCCTCGTCCGGCTCGAGGCCGCCGGCATCTGCCACTCGGACCTCAGCGTCGTCGACGGGAACCGGGTGCGCCCGGTGCCCATGCTGCTGGGCCACGAAGCCGCCGGACGCGTCGTCGAGGTCGGCGCGGAGGTCACCGACCTGCAGCCCGGCCAGCGCGTGGTCATGTCCTTCCTGCCGCGCTGCGAGCAGTGCGCGAACTGCGCCGCGGACGGCCGGCTGCCGTGCACCGCCGGTTCCAAGAGCAACAACGAAGGCACCCTGCTGCACGGCTCCATGCACCTGAGCCGCGGCGGCGAACAGATCTACCACCACCTCGGCGTCTCCGGCTTCGCCAGCCACGCCGTCGTGGACCGGGCCTCCGCGGTGCCGGTTGGTGACGATATTCCGGCGGACATCGCGGCCGTGCTGGGCTGCGCGGTGCTCACTGGCGGCGGCGCCGTGCTGAACGCCGCGAAACCCCGCCCCGAGGACAGCATCATGATCGTCGGGCTCGGCGGCGTCGGGATGGCCGCGCTGATCACCGCGGTCTCCCAGGGCGTCTCGCGGATCGTCGCCGTGGACACCCTGGACGAAAAACTGGAGCACGCCCGCCGTCTCGGGGCGCACGAAACGTACACCCCGCAGCAGCTCGCGGAGCAAGGCGTCAAGGCCAAGTTCGTCGTCGAATGCGCCGGCAGTGCGCGGGCGTTCGAGACCGCCTTCGCGGCGACCGACGTCGGCGGCACCACGATCACGGCCGGGCTCCCCTCACCCGAGGCGCGCGCCCAGCTCTCCCCGCTGACCATCACGGCGGAGGCCCGCACGATCATCGGCAGCTACCTCGGCTCGGCCGTGCCCGCCCGGGACATTCCCAAGTACGCCCAGCTCTGGCGGGACGGAAAACTCCCCGTCGAGGAGCTCATTTCGTCCCGGATCGCCCTGGCGGACATCAACCAGGCCATGGACCAGCTCGCGGACGGAAAAGCGGTCCGCCAGGTCATCATGTTCGACGCCGGCTAGCCTGGCCGAGGGTGCCTCCCCTCCCGCAGCCTGGGCCGAGCCGGGCCGCGAAACACCCGCGGATTGACTTGCCCCGGACCGCCGCGGATGTGACAATCGCCCGCCGCGGTGTCAGCATTAAGTAAATGAGCACAACTCATTTAGCCGATCCCCCCGCTACAACGCCGGGCGATACCTCGTTTTTTGGCCACCCAAAGATGCTGGCCAGCCTCTTCTCCGTAGAAATGTGGGAGCGCTTCTCCTTCTACGGAATGCAGGGGATCCTCCTCTATTACATGTACTTCACAGCCGCCGAGGGCGGCCTTGAGATCGACAAGGCCCTCGCCGCCAGCCTGGTCGGCGCCTACGGCGGCGGTGTCTACCTCTCCACCATCCTGGGCGCCTGGCTCGCGGACCGGCTCTTCGGCTCCGAGCGTGTGCTCTTCGGTTCCGCGATCATGATCATGGCCGGCCACATCGCCCTGGCCCTCATCCCGGGGATCCCGGGCCTGGTCGCCGGCCTCGTGCTGGTGGGCGTCGGATCCGGCGGCCTCAAGGCCAACGCCACCGCGCTGGTCGGAAGCCTGTACCGCGAGAAGGACGAGCGCCGCGACGCCGGGTTCTCCATCTTCTACATGGGCATCAACGCCGGCGCCCTGATCGGCCCGCTGGTCACCGGCTGGCTGCAGGAAAGCCAGGGCTTCCGCTGGGGCTTCGGCGCCGCCGCCGTCGGCATGGCCGTGGGACTAGGCATCTACGCCCTGGGCCGCAACAAGCTGCCTGAAGAGGCGCACCGGGTACCGAACGCACTGCCCGCCGCCAAACGCACCCGCTACGGCCTGATCTTCGCCGGTCTCGCCGTGGTCATCGCCGTGCTGCTGGCCACCGGCGCCGTCAACGCCGGCAACCTTGCCCTCTCCATGGCGTACGCGGCCATCGGCGCGTCGGTGCTGTACTTCGTGCTGATCTTCAGCAGCAAGAAGGTCAACGCCACCGAGCGCAGCCGGGTGGCAGCGTTCATCCCGCTGTACATTGCCTCCGCCGCCTTCTGGGCGCTCTTCCAGCAGCAGTTCACCTTCATTGCCGTGTACTCGGAGGAGAAACTGGACCGGAACCTGTTCGGCTGGGAAATGCCGGCGGCCTGGGTCCAGTCGATCAACCCGGTGTTCATCATCATCTTCGCCGGCGTGATGGCCGCGCTGTGGACCCGGCTGGGACGCAG
This sequence comes from uncultured Arthrobacter sp., assembly GCF_964021775.1. GTDB lineage: Bacteria > Actinomycetota > Actinomycetes > Actinomycetales > Micrococcaceae > Arthrobacter. The sequence continues at coordinate 9,588 of NZ_CAXHZI010000003.1, read as the reverse complement.
GCAGCCGGGCTCGGCGCTGAAGTTCTCGATCGGCCTCTTCGTGATGGGCCTGGCGTTCCTGGCCTTCATCCCGCTGGCCGGCGAGGGTAAGACGCCGCTGCTGGCCCTGGTGGGAATCCTGCTGCTGTTCACGCTGGCTGAGCTGTTCCTCTCCCCCATCGGCCTGTCCGTGACCACCAAGCTGGCCCCCAAGGCCTTCCACACCCAGATGGTTGCCTTGTTCTTCCTCTCGGTTTCGCTGGGCACCACGCTGGCCGGCCTGCTGTCGGGGCTCTACAACCCGGACGACGAACTGCCGTACTTCATCGGCGTCGGCGGCACGGCGATGCTTCTGGCCGTCGGCCTGGCCGCGGCCTCGCCTGCCATCAAGAAGCTCATGGGCGGCGTACGCTGAGCTGAATGAGCACCCGAGATCGCCCGCCGGTTGAGGTGCGCGTCTACGTCCCCGCCCCCGGCGAGGCGTCCGACGTCGAACTCATGCCGGCGGGCGATGTCACTGAAGGCGTGGTGCGGGTTGGCGGGACCATCCGCCGCCCGCACCAGCCGCAGAGCCTCGCCGTCGCCGGTTACCTCGACTGGCTCGAGGACGTCGGTTTTGACGGTTCCCCGCGGTACCTGGGCCGGGACGCGGACGGCCGGGACGTGCTGACCTTCCTGCCGGGGCAGTGCGCCGGCCCGCTCCCGGAGGCCTGGGTGCAATCCGAGGAGCTGCTGGCCTCGGTGGCGCGGTTGCTGCGCCGGCTCCACACCGCCTCGGCCGGTTTTGTGCCGGATACCCACCCCTTTCCGCCCCGCTTTATCCCAGCGGGCGCAGTCAGCCAGGATCCGGCGGAACTCGTGTGCCACCTTGACGTCACGCCGCAGAACGTGGTGGTTCGGGACGGCCTCGCCGCCGGGCTGGTGGACTTCGACCTCGCCGGCCCCAGCACGGCCCTCAAGGACGCCTTTAATACCGCCATGCACTGGGCGCCGCTCCGCGACCCGGCGGACGCGTGGCCGGGCTGGGAGGGAACGGACCCGTTGCGGCGGCTCCGGATTTTCGCCGACGCATACGGCTGGGGCGAGGAGGAACGGCTGGCGCTGCCGGCTTTCGGGATCGAGGCAACGGCGCTGAGCTATGAACGGATGCGGCACAACGCGGCGGTGCTCGGCGGGGGCTGGGCCCGGATGTGGAACGACGGAGTGGGCGGACTGATCCTGCGCCGCCGCGGCTGGCTGGAGGCCAACGCGGAGCGGCTGGTGGCCGCGCTTAGCGGGTGATGAAATCCGCGTTTGCGAAGGCGACGCCCAGCGTGACCACCACCAAAAGGGTGATGGCGATCGCGGCATAACCGAGGACCAGGCCCGCGATGGCGAGGCCCTTGCCGCCTGGCTCGCGGTTGAGCGCCAGGTGACCGAGGACGACGGCGGCCAGCTGCGGGAGCAGGAAGAAGCCGAAGCCCAGGAAAGCCGCGATGCCGCAGCACAGGCTCGCGATGCTCAGGCCCTTCGGAGCGGGAGCCACGCCGTAGTAGTAGGGCTGGCCGTAGGCGTCGGCGTAGGGACCCGCCGGCTGGCCGTAGGCGTCGTAGTTGCCCGCCGGCTGCCCCAAGTGCGGCGCCCCCGCCGGCATCGGCGGAACGTGGCCGTCGTTTTCGTACGGCGGACGGTACGGCGGCGGCTGGTAGCCCCGGTACGCCTCGCCGTTCCCGGGCCTGGGCTGCTCGGTCATGAAATTCCCCTCTGACATGTATACGTCCAGACTAGCGCCGTGCCGATTTCCCGGCCGTAGCTGCAGCGTCACAGCGGGCCCGTTTCCAGCGAAATCATGTTGCCAGGCCCCCTCGTCTGGCATGCTGGAGCCATGGCTAGCCGCGCGGGCACAGTTGCCCAACCCCAAGACCTTGTTGACCTCACTGCGCTCCTGGACGCGTACTACGACGTTTCGCCGGATCTGGGGGACCCAGGCCAGCGGGTGGCGTTCGGGACCTCCGGCCACCGCGGTTCGAGCCTCAAGGCATCGTTCAACGAACCGCATATCCTGGCCATCACCCAGGCCATCGTGGAATACCGCGCCGGCCAGGGCATCACCGGGCCGCTGTACCTCGCCAAGGACACGCATGCCCTGAGCGAGCCAGCGCAGAACTCCGCGCTTGAGGTCCTCGCCGCGAACGGCGTGCACGTGCTGATCGACGCCCGCCACGGCTACACGCCCACCCCGGCGCTGAGCCACGCCATCCTGACGCACAACAACAACTCCGCCGCCGGAGCGCCGCAGGCCGACGGCATAGTGGTGACGCCGAGCCACAACCCGCCCGGCGACGGCGGCTTCAAGTACAACCCGCCGCACGGCGGCCCGGCCGACACCGACGCCACCGGCTGGATCGCCAACCGTGCCAACGAGCTGCTCGAGAACGGACTGCGCGGGGTCAAGCGGGTTCCCATCGCGGACGCCATGGCCGCGGACACCACCGGCAAGTTCGACTTCCTGAGCAGCTACGTCGATGACCTGCCCTCGGTGCTGGACCTGAACGCGATCCGCGAGGCGGGCGTCCGGATCGGCGCCGACCCCATGGGCGGCGCGTCGGTGGATTACTGGGGCGAAATCGGCGAACGCCACCATTTGAACCTCACGGTGGTGAACCCGACCGTGGACCCGCAGTGGGCCTTCATGACGCTGGACTGGGACGAGAAGATCCGGATGGACTGCTCCTCTCCCTCAGCCATGGCCTCCCTGATCAACCGCATGGCTGTCGGTGCGGACGGGTCCGCACCCTTCGACGTTGCCACCGGCAACGACGCCGACGCCGACCGGCACGGCATCGTCACGCCGGACGGCGGGTTGATGAACCCGAACCACTACCTCGCCGTCGCGATCGATTACCTGTACCGGCACCGCAGCGGTTGGAACCCGCAGTCCGTGATCGGCAAGACCCTGGTGTCCTCGTCCATCATCGACCGGGTTGCCGAAAGCCTTGGCAGGAAGCTCGTCGAGGTTCCGGTCGGCTTCAAATGGTTTGTGCCCGGGCTGCTGTCCGGCGAGGGCGCCTTCGGCGGGGAGGAGTCCGCCGGCGCCTCCTTCAACAAAATGGACGGCAGCGTCTGGACCACCGATAAGGACGGCATCCTGCTGGCACTGCTGGCCTCCGAGATTACGGCGGTCACGGGCAAGTCGCCGTCGCAGCTGTACAAGGGCCTCACCGACCAGTTCGGCGATCCCGTTTACGCACGCATCGACGCCGCCGCCACGCGGGAACAGAAGGCTGCCCTGGGCAAGCTCTCGCCGGCGGACGTCACCGCGACGGAACTCGCCGGCGAAACCATCACCGCGAAGCTGACCGAGGCGCCCGGCAACGGCGCGGCCATCGGCGGACTCAAAGTGGTCACCGAGAACGCCTGGTTCGCGGCCCGGCCCTCGGGCACCGAGGACGTCTACAAGATCTATGCCGAGTCCTTCAAGGGCGCGGAGCACCTCAAGCAGGTGCAGGCCGAGGCCAAGGCCCTGGTGGACGGGGTGATTTCCTAGCCGCCGGTCTCAGGCCGTCTGCTCCTCGCGGAGGCTGGCGGCCAGCACGGACCGGTCCCGGCCCAGCGTCTTTGCGCGGTAGAGAGCGGAGTCGGCCGAGGCGACCAAGGCCTCCAGGTCAGTCCGGCCGGGGCCGGTGGTGGCGATCCCGTAGCTAACGGTGGGCAGCCGGGCTTCGACGCTGGGCTGCGCCTCCTGCAGCCGGCGGCTGATGGTGGCTGCCATTTCCCCGGCGCGTTCCGGTGAGACGCCCGGCAGGAGCAGGATGAATTCCTCGCCCCCGTAGCGCCCCACGAGGTCGGTGGAGCGCACCGAGGACGTGCACGCGGCGGCGAACGCCTGCAGCGCGGCGTCCCCGGCGGCGTGCCCGTACTGGTCGTTGACGGCCTTGAAGTGGTCCAGGTCGGCCAGCACAAGCGCCGCGGTGGTCCGGGCGTTGCCGAGCCTGCGCAGTTCGTTCGCGGCCAGGTCCATAAAGGCGGTCCGGTTCAGCAGGCCAGTGAGCCCGTCAACCGTCGCGCGAGCCCGGAGGTCCCGGGTCAGTTGTTCGTTGCTCAGCTCAGCCATGGTGAAGGATGCGAGCACCAGGACCATCGAGGTGAGCAGCGTGGTCACCACCGACCCGAAATAGGCGACGAACACGGGTCCCTCCGGACCGTCCAGGAGAAACGCGGCCAGCCGGCCCGCGTAGAAGACGGTCAGGAGGCCGGAGCCGTAGGCGAGCGGGCGGTGCACCCGGGAGTAGTCGACGTCGAGCAGGAAAAGCTCTCGGGAGGAGAGCCCGAGCATCAACGCCATCATGCCCAGCAGCACCGGCCCGCCGGACCAGTTGTTTGTCGCCGGGTGGTCCAGGACCGACACGACGCCGGTTACCACCGGCCCTGCCAGCAGGAACCACAGCCGGGGGTTTCCGCTGCGCAGTGAGCGGGCGCCGGCCCACATGGCTCCGGCTCCGCCTACCAGCAGGGTGTTGCCGAGCGGGTTTGCCCAGGCCTGGTGGGAGGTGCCGTCCAGCAGGTAGGACGCGGATCCGGTGAGGAAGAGCAACAGCGCCGAGCACCACCAGGCGCTGAACGGAGAACGGGTCCGCCGGTAGGTGATGAAGTAGAAGAGGCACAGCAGCGTCAGGGTCACGACCGCCAGGGCGACACGCAAGGTGGAGGTGTCAAGCATCATCCTGTGGCTCCCCCAGCACGCACCCAGTGACCCCAGTATTCGTCGGTGTCAGTCCCAATTTGACCCCAGTATTGCACCTTGGGCCGCAAATGAAGAGGTTCATTCACAATGTGGCCTCCCAAAGCCGGAGCACGCGCCGCGTGGCGTGTCCGCCGTCGGGGGCCATATCCACCAGGGCGATACGGTCCAGCGCCAGTTGCCCGCCTGCACGGGGCGCCTTGCCGCCGCGGTGCGACACGTGCGGGCGGTAACCCGCCATGGTGTAGCCGGGGGTGGCGATGCGTCCGGGCAGCGTCGCGACGACTCCGACGAGGGCTTCGTGGAGGGCCTGGAGCGGTGCGCTGGGTTCGATCAGGCTGACCGGGATGGAGCCGGCACGGCCAAAGCCTGCCTCCAATCCAACGGTTACGGCGGAGCCCAGCGCGGCCCGCACGGGTGCATCCATGCGCCCGGCCACCTGGCTGGCCAGGCTGTCCCCGGCGACGGCGGTGCCGCCAGCAGATTTGCCGCCGCCGGCGTCGGCGTCGGCCGGAAGCGGATCGACGACGTCGAACTTCACCAGCGTGATGTGCAGCGGCCAGGCGTCCCGCGGGAATTCCATCCCCTCGGTGACGGGCTCCAGAAAAGCGACCACAATCAGGTTCCGCATGGGCATAGTCTGCCACCGCCCTCTGACACGGGCGGCGACATGCGGGCCTCAGACGGTGCGAACAACGTCCTCGTAAGCGAACTTCGGCTTCGGGGCGCCCCAGGCATCCTCGGCGGCCTGGCCGATGTTAACCACCATGAAGCTCTTCTGGCCGCCGTCCGGGAAGAACGCTGTGTCGATTTTGCCGAAGTCGGCCCCTGTCATCGGCCCGGCGGAGAGTCCCAGCGACCGTACGGCGAGGATGAAGTAACCCGCCTGCAGGTGGGCGTTATCGTTCCCGGTGGATGCGGCGAGGTCCGGGGCGGCGTCGTACATGGCTTTGGGGGCGTTGTAGCCAGGAAGGAAGGTATCCCACTGCTCATGCCAGGCGGTATCGACGCTGAGGATCGCGACCAGCGGCGCGGTCGCCGTCTTGGCGCGGTTCCCGGCGGACAGTGCTTCCACCAGCGCGGCGCGGGCCTCCTCCGAGCGGACATAGGTGACGCGCAGCGGCTGGGAATTGAAAGCGGTGGGGCCGAACTTTGTCAGCTCGTAAATGGCCCGGGCCTGCTCGTCCGTGACTTCCCCGGTAAAGGCGTTGGCGGTGCGCGCCTGGGCAAAGATGGCGTCCACTGCTGCGGCGTCGATTACTGCTTCTTCATGGGCGATCGTCATTCGCGTCCCTTTCGCTGGGCTCGCCCCGTCCGGGCGCTTCTGCTGTCCCTAGGTTCAACGGAGGCCCGGGACGGCTCCTTCCCGGCTCACCGGGTGACGTCGCCCACTTCCCCGGAAGGACCACCTCAGGCGGCACTGTCCGGACCGGTCGTCATTCCTGTTCCGCGAGCCGCACCATTCGGAGACTGTCGCGGCGGTACATCGCGGCATGGTCGCCCAGTTCCGGGCGGCCGGTCGCGGCCGCCCGTCCGTCGGAGTAGTCGGCCAGCTCGCGGAGCCTGGCCCCAAGAGTTTCCAGCACGTCCCGGCGAGAGAAGGGGAAACCGTAGGCCGCAATCAGTTCATCCAGGCGGGCCAGCACCTCCGGACCCTCCGGCGCACCCGCTCCGCCGCCTTCGATCAGCGGCGCCAGCTGGTAGGCCAGGTAGCAGAGATCCCAGATCCTCGGCCCGGGCGACGCCGCATCAAAATCGAAGACGCCGGCAAACTGCTTGTCCCGGAACACCATGTTGTAGGGGGCGAAGTTGTTGTGACAGACCACCTCAACCGGTTCATGGGTTGGCAACTGCCAGCTCAGCGGCTCCTGGGCCAGTTCGACGCTGGCGTCGTGCAGCTGCCGGAGCAGTGCCGCCGCGTCCCGCAGGATCGAGCGGTGCCAAATCCATGCCGGCAGCGGATACTGCACCACATCCCCCGGCAGGAACGACAGGATCTCGCGTCCCTGCTCGTCGAGGCCGGCCGCCGCCGGAACCCGGCTGATTCCGCTGGCACGAAGCGCGTCCAGCAAGGCGTGAACGGCCGGCGTCCACGGCCCCGAATTCCTGCGAACGGTGTCCCCCACGCGCACCACGACGCTGGAATTGCCGCCGGTAAGGTTCTCTTCGTTCCCCATCCATCCAAATCTAGACGACGGGCAGTGGCCAGCCGCGGCGGTGCCCCGTCGGCGCCCGGGGCGCCTAGGCGTCGTCGTGCTGGACGGAGGACGAGAGCTCGCCGTGGGCGCTGGCCTGTCCGTGGCGGGAGTGCTCAACCGCCTGGACCCGCTGGGGCCGTCCCTTCGCCCGGATTTCGTTCAGCCGCCCTTCGGCCGGTCTGGCGGGAGACCCTCGACGTCGGCGTCCTCTGAAGGGGTGGACGGGGCGGGTTGAGCGAGTTGGGCGGTGATTTCATCTGTCCAGCTGTCGACGGCCGCCCAGTCCCGCAGGTCCCCGAAGCGACCGCCGGTGAGCCGGAAGAGGAGTCGGAGCGGCGCGGGCATCTGGCCGGCTTCGTAGACACCCGACAAGACTTTGTGGCCGCGAAGTGGAACGTCCTGAAATTGAGATCGTTCCAGGCGTTGCTGCTGCAGTAGCGCACCACGCTTGCGAAACAGCTTAGGCAGGGCGTCGGACATTCCGACGCTGAAGGCCCAGACAGGCCGCTGGGCCAGCTCGTGCGCGTGCTGTGAGACGAACAGCAAAGCCGGCGGGAGCCACGCCTGGTTGTGGATCGCGCTGCCGACCACGACAGCTTCGTAGCCGGAGACAGCCTCGATCTCCTCCACGGACCGGCACTCCACCGGGCCCAGCGCAACGGCCATGCGGTCAGCTATGTGTTGGGCAATTTCGCGGGTGGACCCCAGAGCACTTGCATAGGCAACGAGAACCTTCATGGCTGAACCTCCTACCTTCCTCGCCCCAGTCTGTTGGAACCTCGGGCCGGTTGTAACCTGCCATAGGTCCCGCCAAGGGGGCATAGCAGGGACGCGTTGCAAAAGGCGAGGACTCGACGCCGGTGACCCTGTGGTGCGGGGCCGCTCCTATTGGACTGCGACAGGGGTGATCGGCCGGGACCGAGGACGACCAAGGGCAGCGCTACGTCAGAGTTTCGAGGGCGTCAGTGGCAGCCGAAAAGCACAGCTGCAGCCCGAGACTGGGTGCCGCACATAGTGTCAGTGCCCAGCACGAGAATTAGTCCATGGGAATCAGTGGAGTTCTCGCATCTCGTCCGGCCAGATGGCCAGACGCTGCTGCCCGGTGGGTGCCGGTGGTGCGGGGCGTGCTGCTCCTGCGCGGCGGTCTTGCCGGCTGTTTCGTTGCGGCGTTTAGTGTCGTAGGTCGCTGGTTGGATGGGTTCATGGGATCCAGTGCAGCTCTCGCCCTTCGTCCGGCCAGTCGGCCCGGTGGTGCTGCGCGGCGGCTGTCCGTGGTGCGGGGCGTGCTGCTCCGGTACGGCGATGGTGCCGGCCGTTCCGTCGCGTGCCCTGGTGCCGCTATTAGTGTCGTAGGTCGCAGGCAGGATTGATTCATGGGATCCAGCGCAGCTCTCAGCGTTTCTCCGGCCTCCCGGGCCGGTGATACTGCGTGCGGGGTTCCGTCGCTGGGAAGTGTTCTGGGGCAGGTGCGGGAGTTGTGCGCGACGGCGATCGGCGACGCGGCGCTGTTCGGGTTCGCGGAGGCCGCGGAGTACGCCGCCGGGGTCGAGGAACTCGCCCGGGGGGTGGAGTTCCTGCAGCTTGTCGGCGCGGCCGCGGTGGACCGGACCCGGAAGGAAGCCGCCGCCGCGGACTCCCCGGTCCTGGATGACGGTTACCGCAAGAGCGGGGACTTCCTGCGGGACCGGTTGCAGATCACCGGCACCGAAGCGCACCGCCGGCTGTCCCTGACCGCCGCGGTCCTGCCGCGGACCGGGATCACCGGGCAGATCCTCCCGCCGCTGCATGAGGAACTCGCCGCCGCCGTGGCCGCCGGGACCGTGCCGTCCCGGTCCGCGACCATCATCGCCCAGGCCCTGGACCGGGTCCGGCCCCTGTGTGACCCGGCCACGACCGCCCGGATGGAACACTCCCTCACGGCCACCGCGGCCGAGCACGACCCGGACTTCCTGGCCCGGGTCACCCGGCGCTGGCTGGACGCCATCGACCAGGACGGCGCCGAACCTTCCGAGGAGGTCCTGCGCCAGTTACAGGGCGCGTTCATCCGTAAACCCCGCCACGGCCTGCACCACCTGGAAATCTTCGCCACCACCGAACAATTCGAGACCCTCCTCACCGTAATGAACACCGCCACCAACCCCCGCACCACCCCCGCCCCCACAGGCACCGACAGCAGCCCGGACGCCACCAGTAGCGGGGCGGACGGCGGCGGGGTGACCGGGGCGGACGGCGGCGGGAAGGTGGGCGTGGCCGGGGAGGTTACCGGGGCTGAGGGGTTCGTGCCGGGCGGGCTGGACTGGCGGTCCCGGCCGCAGAAATACCTCGACGGCCTGGTCGGCGGCTGCAAAATAGCCCTCGCGTCCGGCGGGCTGCCCGCCACCGGCGGACACCGGCCCCAGATCATGGTCACCATCGACTACCGCGACCTCCTCGAACACCTCCTAAACGCCACCAACATCAACGCTGCCCCTGCCACCGACAGCCAGACAGGCCCGCTCGCCACGGCCGTTGACGCCAGCGCCGCCGGACGCACCCCCGGCACCGGGGCCGGCCCGTTCGGCTTCACCGGCACCGGGGCCGGTCCGCTCGGGGCCGCTGGCGCCGGGGACGCCAGCGGACGCGGCACCGGTCCGCTGGGGTTCACCGGCACCGGGACCCTGGCCTTCACCGGCCCCGTCACCGCCGCGACCA
>NZ_CAXHZI010000002.1:0-363567 GCF_964021775.1 uncultured Arthrobacter sp. | reverse complement strand
GCCCGGCCAAACCAAATCCCGCCGTCCTCAACCAGCCCGTCGGTGGATCAAGGCTAAGGAGGATGCGGGGTCCGAAGGTCCACCAGTACCAGATCCCTACGCCGACGACGATACCAGTGGCGGTGACGACCGGGCACTTGTGCTAGGTCGTGGTTGCCCGCATCGGCTCCGGGGCGGCGCTTCAGTGGTGCAGGGGCGGCCTCACCTTTGATGTCACCGGCCTCAAGCGCATCCCCGAAGAGAAGAGGGAACGCCTCAGGCCCGGCCGGGTGCGGCGTACATCCGACGGAATGCCTGGTCGCCGGCGCACCGCCAATGCCCGAAAACCGCCTTAGGTCCAGGTGGTCCGGCGCAGCGGCGGTTCGTCACCGCCGGCACGCCGCACGAGGACCTGGTTGACGCCCATCGTTCCGGCCTCGAAACCGAGGGCACTCGCGGCCATGTAGAGCCGCCACACCCGTGCGCGCCCGATGCCTGCGAGTCGGACTGCTTCGTCCCAGTGTCCCTCAAGGTTCCCTACCCAGGCCCGGAGCGTCAGAGCGTAGTGCCGCCGCAGGGCCTCGACGTCAAGCACTTCCAGGCCCGCGGTTTCGAGGGCCGCGACCATGTCGGTGAGGCTGAGCATCTCACCGTCCGGAAAAACATAGCGGGCAATGAAGGAGTACGGGTCCGGCGCGGTCGCTCCGGCGTTCCAGGAGATCGCGTGGTTGAGCAATCTGCCTCCAGGATAGAGCAGGCCCTGTAGCAAGGAGGCATAATGCTCGATGTGCTCGCGTCCCACGTGTTCCGACATCCCGATGGAGCTGATCGCATCAAACGGTCCGTCGTCCACGTCCCGGTAGTCCTGGACACGGATGTCCACCCGGTCTGTCAGGCCGGCATCCGCCGCCCGTTTACGGGCCAAGGCAGCCTGTTCGACGGAAAGCGTCACACCGACGACGTGGACCCCGTAGTGTTGTGCCGCATGCAGCGCGAAGCTGCCCCAGCCGCACCCCACATCCAGCACGCGCATGCCGGGCATCAGGCCCAACTTGCGGCAGACCAGATCGAGCTTTGCCGCCTGGGCTGCGTCAAGCCCGGTCTCCTCCGACTCCCAGACCGCACATGAGTAGACCATGGACGGACCCAGGACGAGCGCGTAGAAGTCGTTCCCGACGTCGTAATGGTGGGAGATAACGGCGGCGTCACGGCCCTTGGAATGTCGCCGGCCGTACCGGCCCACGCGGGCTTCCTCCGGGGGCCGCGCCGGATTCGGTCCCAGTGCACCTAGCCGGACGGCAGTCCTAAGCAACGCGAATAATTCCACGGCAGTCGGTGCCGGGAACGGTCCAGGCACCGCAAACTTTCCGGCTGAACTGAGGGCCGCGAAGGCCGCGAAGATATCACCGGGTACGTCGATTTCGCTAGCTACGTAGGCGCGGCTGAGTCCGAGCTGGCCGGGTGACCACAGCATCCGGCGCAGTGCCCGCCGGGATCGGAAGACAACAACCGGAGCGTCCTCCGGGCCGGCCTCGGTACCGTCCCAAGCCCGCAGCCTCAAGGGAATTCCGTCGGTACCAAGGACGATTGCCAAGGCGTCGGCGAGCCGTGCTGCGGTGCTGGTTGTCTTGATGTTGCTCGCCTCTCGCCCGACGCCCTCTTGGTCCAAATCTATGCGCAGGTGTTCCAATCGAAAAGGGGCCGGAATCCCCTACTTGCCGGGTAGGCCCCGGTCTGGTTGTGGTGCGGCTCCAGTTTTGGCTTTGGGGGCAGAATTCCTTGGATCTAATCGGTGGTGTCGCTAACGCGTTTGGTGGCACGGTAGACGTCCGAACGGGCTGCAGCGAATAGTTCGGCAAGTTCCACAGTCGTGCGCATCCCCACTTTAGTTTTAGAGCCCTGAGTAGGAGTGAAGGCCGTTGAAGAACTGGTTGACGATGGTGAAATTGAAGACCACGCACAGGTAGCCCACGATCGACAGCCAGGCGGCGCGGGTTCCGGTCCATCCTCGGGTGGCGCGGGCGTGCAGGTAGCCGGCGTAGACCACCCAGATCACGAACGTCCACACTTCCTTGGTGTCCCAGCCCCAGAACCGGCCCCAGGCCTTCTCCGCCCAGATGGCGCCGAACATCAGCGTGAACGTCCAGCCGATGAAGGCTATGGCTTTGATCCGGTAGGAGAGGTTTTCCAGGCTCAGCGCGGACGGCACCAGCCGCATGAATCCCAGCTTGTCAGGGCCGCCGGCGGCGACGGATTTCTGCCTGTGCGACTGAACCAACTGAAGCGCCGACATGGCAAAGGTGAGGGTGAAAAGGGCCGAGGACAGCACGGCAATGGAGACGTGGATGATCAGCCAGTAGCTCTGCAGCGCGGGGATCAGGTGCCCCACCGGAGTCCAGTAGGCCACGGAGGCAGCGACCAGCATGATGATGGCCAGACCGAGCACGAAGGTGCCCAGGAAGCGCAGGTCGCGGCGGATGAGGGCCAGCAGGAACACGGCCGCCACCAGGAACGCGCCGGTGGTGAGGAACTCGTACATGTTGCCCCACGGCACGCGCCCGGCACCCAGGGCCCGGGTGATGACTCCGGCGGCGTGGATCGCGGCGCCCAGGACGGTCAGGGCGACGGCGACGCGGGCGGGTACACGGCGTTCACCGGCATAGCGCATGTCCCCCGCGGCGGTGCCGTCCTCGACGGTGAGGCCCGACGTCGGACGCTCCGCCCGCCCTTCCGGCCCGCCGGCGTCGTCCCCGCCCCCGCGGCCGGCAGCCACCGGAACCCCGACCACGGCAACGGCCAAAGAAGCCGCTTTCAGGTCCACGGCCTGCAGCGTCCTGGAGCTTTTGGCGAGGTCCCAGGCGAAGGCGATAAATGCCACCGTATAGGTGGCCGCGGCGAGCAGCATGAACAGTTCGCTGAACTGGCCCATAGTTTCGTTGAGTTGGAGCATTACTGGTCCTTCCCGGTGGTTGAAGAGAGGAAGTCGGAGGTATTGGAGGCGAGCTGCCACTGGCGGGTGAGGAGTTCGCGGATCGCTGCGGCCTCGCCGGCTAGGCGGTGGTCCTCGCCGCGGGCCAGCAGCCCGTATTCGACCATGGTGCGCCCGTCTTCGTGGGTTCCTGTCCTGACCCACATGCGGCGGCGGTTCACGTAGAGCGAGGTGACGAGCCCGGCTACGGCCAGGAGCGAAAACACCAAGACCCCGGTCTGGCCGGGCGTGGACCGGACGTCGACTCCAATGTAGCGTTTGAGCCCGTCGAAGCTGATGCTGCCCTTCCCACCGGGAAGAGTGTAGGTGGCGCCGGGGGTGAGGGTGATGCCGCCTGCCGGCAGGTCCCGGCCGTTGAGTTGCGTCAGCTTTTTCACATCCAGGACGTAGACGTTCTGCGGGACGCCGGTATCCAGGCCGAGGTCCCCGTAGTAGGAGTTCAGGCTCAGCTGCGGGTTCAACGGGTCGGGGTCAAAGCTGTAGGAGACGCCCTGGTCGTTCTTGATCGCCGAGGGCAGGAAGAACCCGACGAAGCCCAGCTGGGACGGTGCGGCATCCGGGACCTTGATCACCACCGAGGAGGTATAGACCCCGTCGCTCGGGACAGACACCACGGGGCCGCTGAAGGCGGTCTTACCGGTCCCGTCCTTGACGGTCACGACGGGGGCGTATCCGTTGCCAACCAGGAACATCCCCGTTTCACCGAAGTAAACCGGCTCGTTGACCTTCAGGATCTGCTGGCGCGGCGGCGCAGCTGCTCCGTCCCTGGTGGTCAGTGCGGCGGTGAAATCGATCGGCTGGCCGAACTGTTTTGTTGATTCCCGGTCGAAGCGGACCTCGAACTTATCCAGTGTGACGCCGAAAGGCTCCAGCCACGCGGGGTTGAAGTTTGTCCCGGGAGTGAAGGCGTCGTAGCTGACAAGGGTGTTGATGAAGCTGTCGCCTTCAACGATGATCTTTTGCCCGCGGTAGCCGAAGATGCCTCCGACCGCGACGCAGACCAGCACGCCGATCAGCGAGGTGTGAAAGAGCAGGTTCCCGGCTTCTTTCAAGAAACCACGCTCGGCACCGAGGGAAGGCCGGTCGCCGCCGGCGTCGCGGACCTCGACCCGGTAGCCTCGCTTCTTCAGCAGCGCCGCGGCATCGGTGAGGGCGGCCGCCGCAGAGGTTCCCGCGTCCGCGGGGAGGACCAGGGTTCCGTACTCGGGAAGCCGGGACAGCCGCTGGGGCGTGCGTGGCGGCTGGGAGCGCAGGGCCTTGTAGTGCGCCCTGGCCCGGGGCAGTACGCAGCCAATCAGGGAAATGAAGAGCAGCAGGTAGATGGCGGAGAACCAGACCGAGGTGTAGACATCGAAAAGCTGGAGGGCATCGACCATCGGCCCGACACCGGGGTTGTCTTTCAGGTAACGGGTGACCGCGGCTGCGTTCACTGGTCGTTGCGGGAACAGCGAGCCGGGCACCGCCGCCACGGCCAGCAGGAGCAGCAGGAACAGGGCCGTGCGCATGCTGGTCAGTTGTGTCCAGGCCCAGCGGAGCATGCCCCTGGCGCCAAGCGTTGGCAGGGTTACGGTGGGGGTTTGTTCCTGAGGTGGTTCGCTGTCCGGTGGCGTAGTTGCAGTCATGGGTTGTCTTCTTGTCTTAGCGGGCGGGGGAGGGCGCGGTCCATCGTGGGGAGAATTCAGCAGGGCACTTTTAGTCCGCGTCCACGGCTTCGATGACGGCGCCCTCGATGAGGGATTTGAGGATGCCCTGGTCGGCCAGGCCCAGGATCCGGGAAGCGACCCTGCCCTGTTTGTCGATCACGAGCGTGGTGGGGACGGCCTGCGGTGGGACGTACTGGGTCATGGCCAGCAGGATGCCGCCATCCTTGTCCTGGATAGTGGGGTACGTGACGCCGAAGGTCCGCTCGAAGGCGGTGGCTGCAGGTTCTTCATCGCGGACGTTCACGCCGTAGAACTGGACTCCCTGAGGCTTGAACCGTTCGTAGAGGGCTTGCAGCCGGGGTGTTTCAAGGCGGCAAGGGGCGCATGCCGCGTACCAGAAATTCAGCACGGTCACTTTGCCGGCCCAGCCGCGGGAATAGACCGCAGTCCCGTCAAAGAGGGATCCTTTCAGGACGATCGGCTGCTTGCGGTCCGCCGGAGCATATTCGGTTACGGACCCGTCGCCGGCGATGTAGTTCTTGTTATCACCCGCTTTGGCCTGCTGCGACAGAGCATCGCCGCTGCTGCCACACCCGGAAAGCAAAAGAGCCCCGACCCCGGTCAGAAGGGTCGATGAGATGAGTCGTCGACGCAAGAGGAGGGCCGGATGCTGCTGCGCACCCGCATCGGTGGGTGATGGTGTTGTGGCTGGGAGATCAAACATGGCAATCCTTAGAAATTGTAACTTCCGGTTGGTCTTGGCTAAGGCCAGCTGCACACGTCGCCGGGGCGGGAACGCCAGACCACTGGGCCAATTGCGATCTGCACTTCGAGGTCATGGTGCACGACCGGACCGTCAATCCGGCCTCGTTCATGCGGGAGGCGCCCCAGCGCGGGCTGGTGCCGTGCCGGATGAGGCGGGCAGTTCAGCGCTCATGGGTGCCCTCCCGCAGGCGGGGACCATTAAGGTGTTCACGGTTCAGGGCCTTCAGTTCCTCATCCGTGAGCCCAGCGCAAGTCCTGGCTGTAAGCGACCGTGAATCCGGAACTCAGCACTGCGAAACTGGCAAGACCTGGACCCAAGAAGATTATGGTCCTCCATCACGGCCACCGCACGTTTCGGCGCCGGGCAGTCCGCAGGCCCAGCGCCTCCAGGGCAGCGACCGTCACCGTCATGGCCAGGGCCGGCCAGTTCAGCGTCCACGAGTTCAGGACCACCTCCGGGGGCGGCATCCTCAGCGTTTCTTCTTTGTCTCTGCCCGGCCGGCCAAGATGGCACCGATCATGATCTGCGCCGCTCCGGTCGGATAGCCGGCGTAAATATCCAAGGTCAGGCTAGGTTGCTCGCCGGACGGTGCCAGGTGCAGGATCCAGTGCCAGATGGCGACCCCGGCACCGGCGGCCATAAGTACCTGGCCAAGACGCACGAGCCGCCGGTGACGGCGATGTGCGGCCTGTGGGTCCAGAGCGGTTTCGTTGTCTTTCATGGGGTCTCCTTTAAACGGTGTATAGCCGTGCTCAGCCGTTGGTGCCGCCGGTGCAGGCAGCACCGGGTTCCGGAGAGTTGGGCGACTGGGCGTAGGCGCTGATGACGGCGAGGATGCGGGGGTCTGCGGTGGCGTCCAGGGTGAGCTGGCTTCCCCAGGCTGTGGCTGTGACGGGCGTGGTCTGGTCTTTGTCCGGGCTGAGCAGGACGTAGCGCTTGCCCTTGGCCAGTTCAGTTAGCCGGCTAACCGCTTCCGGTGGGAGGTCCGGTTTGTAGGTCAGCCACACGGCGCCGTGTTCCAGGGAATGGACCGCGCGTTGTTCATTGACCGGCTCGGTATAGACGCCGCAGTTCGTCCAGACCCCTGCGTGGTCTCCGCCGACCCCAGGCTGCTGGGGGTAGGAGACGGCGTCCTGGACGTGGTTGCGGGACAGGTTCGTGAAGGTCTGGACTCCCTCGATGGGTTTCTTCGCTGCCTCGGTGGCGGCGTTTCGTTCCTGGACGGCTCCCGTGACGACGACTGCGACGGCGATAATGATCCCTGCCAGGACCAGGCCGAAGCTGCCGAAGACCAGGATGTTCCATTTGCGCTGCTTGGCCTTCTGTTTTGCCCGGAGCTCGGCCAGGATGGCCTGGTTCTCAGCGCGTCGCTTGGAGGCGTTGCTCATGCCGGATCTCCTTTACCGGAGTGGGAAGAGGGTTGGGGTTCCTCCGGCCGGGTGCTGGGCACGAAGGACCGGGGACGGGATCTGAGGATCTGGAAGAGGACCAGCCCGGCCAGGAAGAGCAGCCCGGAGACCCAGGTGTTCACGCGCAGACCCAGGATGACGTTGGCGGGGTCCGAGCGCATCAGTTCGAAGGCGAAACGTCCCGTGGTGTAAAAGACGATGTAGAGCGCGAACACGGACCCGGCACCGAGGGAATACTTCCAGTCCAGGAACATCAGCAGCGACGCCGCGGCCAAGCACCACAGGGACTCATAAAGGAACGTGGGCTGAAAATACCCGAGGACTTCCGGTATGCCGTCGGGTGAGAGGACGGCCTGCCCGGTGGCCTGGTTCATGTCGTAGATCTGGAGTTTCCACGGCAGGTCCGTCGGGCCGCCATAGAGTTCGTTGTTGAACCAGTTGCCCCACCGGCCCAGGCCCTGGGCGATCAGCAGCCCGGGCGCTGCCGCGTCCACGAACGCGGCGAAGGGCACCCCGGCCAGGCGGGCGCCGATCGCGGCGCCGACCAGGCCCAATGCGACGGCGCCCCAGATGCCCAGTCCGCCTTCCAGATCCGGAGTGCGCCCCAGGGATCCTTGCCGGGCCCGAAGTAGAGCTGGTTGTCGGTGATGACGTGGTAGAGCCTGCCACCGACGATGCCCAACGGCACCGCCCACATCACGATGTCCAGGGTCTGGGCTGTCGTACCTCCCCGGTGCCGGAGGCGGCGGGCGGTGAGCCAGGTGCCGATCACGATGCCCGCCAGGATGGCAAGGGCGTAGAACCGGATCGTCAGCGGCCCCAGTTGAAACGCGCTGATCGTGGGGGACGGTATGAAGAAGTCCGTGGATGCTAAGGGTCGCATGGTACCTGTCACTTGATGTAGGAGAAGAGTGCCATCATGCCGCGTTCGGCGTGGTAGGCGTTGTGGCAGTGAGCGAGACACTGGCCGGGGTTGTCGGCGTCAAAGATTACGGTGGGTGCGACGGCGGGGTCGGCCTTCAATTGGCCGCCCTCGACCACGGTTCCGCCCGATTCGTTCGACAGCACCGCCGGCAGCGGCTGCTTTCCGGTGCCCGTGCTGATGAACCCCAGGGCCTGCCCGAGCTTTCCCTCGGGCAGCGCCAGCACCAGCGTGTACCACTCCCGGACCGTCAGCAGGGCGTCGATGCGTTCGCCCATGCCCAGCACCACGGCGTCTAGATGAGAGAAGAAGAACTGGGAAAGGCCGGCACCGGCCGGACCGGCCGGTGCCGCACTGGCTACAGGGTAGCCAGCAGGTCCTTCATCTCCTTGATTTCCGCTTCCTGGGCGGTCACGATGCCCTTGCTGAGTGCCACGGCGTCCGGGTTCTTGCCGTCGGTCTTTTCTGTTTTTGCCATCATGACGGCGCCTTCGTGGTGGGCGATCATCTGGGTCAGGAACAGCTTGGCCGCTTCTGTGCCTTGTGCGGCGTCGAGTTTCTTCATGTCCTCGTCGCCCATCATTCCGGACATGCTGCCGCCCATGCTGCCGGACATCGTTGCTGATTCGTTCCAGTCCTTGAGCCAGCCGGTCATCGTCTCGATCTCGGGAGCCTGCGCTGCCGCGATTTTGGTGGCCAGGGCGGTCACGGCGGCGGGGATGTTCTGCTTCTTGAGCAGCATGTCGCTCATTTCCACCGCCTGGGCGTGGTGGGGGATCATCATCTGGGCAAACATCGTGTCGGCCGCGTTGTGGTCCCCGGCGGTAACCGGAGCGGAGCTGGACGACTTGCTGGAGCTGCCCATGTCCATGCCGGGCATGCTGCCGCCGCCGGAACAGCCGGCGAGGGCGATGGTCGCAGCGAGGGCGGTAACGGAAATAGTCATGATTTTCTTCATGGAATTCGGGGTCCTTCGAAACATCAACCGGCGCAGGGCACGGCTGTAAGGGTGACGCGCACACGTTAAGGCTCCACACAGGGGCGGCAACGGCGTGTCAGGGTGGAAGTCGTGTGCACCGCGGGCGTACCCGGGTGCGGTGAAGCCGCTTTACGTGCGGCTGATGCAGAGTTCGCCCGGGGAAGGACTCCCCGGGACATACGAATACTCGGTGGCCGGGGCGGCTGCATCTGCTGATGCCCGTGGTGCGCAGGGGATGCTGCCCGGCAGCGGCGCCGCCGGTGCGGTGCTGGCCGCGGAGGGGACGCAGAGTGCGTCCATGGCCGACATTTTCGTGCATTGATCCGGGGCTATGCATGCCGTAGCTGGTGTCGAAACGATCCCGGAAAGGGCACTGGCTGCCGTGGCGGGGCCGGTGTTGGCAGTGGCAGATTCGTCCGGCGGCACCGCCGGACGAAGGACACCGGGGATGTCCATTCCTGGCGTAGCAGAGGCCTGGGGCAAGTCGTGGGTTCCGGTCATGACGTGCATGCCGAGGATCCCGGCAATGACGGCCAGCACCCCCGCCAACACACCGACACGGCGAAGGAAGGCCAAGGCACGGCCGCGTAAATGGTTGCTCATGGTCTTCCTCCTTCTTTGCGATGTTAAGCTTACCGCCTCAGGGTGAGAGGGCTGTTTCGGTGAAGGCCGGCACGCCGTCGGCAAAGTGGAGGGAGATGAGCTGCCCGGATCGATGAGACGCTCCCCGGCATTCTCCCAGCCAAGGTTGCTATCTTCGGGTTCCATGGACTTTTTGCGTGTATTCCGAGTGCTGGCCGTGGCTGAAGCTGTGTCATGGCTGCTGCTTATCCTGGCAACGATCGTAAAGTACGCCACGGGGCAGGAAGGTGGAGTCCATCTACTAGGCCCTGTGCACGGTGCGCTGTTCGTCGCGTACGTCCTTCTGGCCCTGTTCCTGTGGCGGAAAAATCAGTGGACCGGCCGGGTGCTGGCGGTTGTTCTCGTTGATTCGGTGCTGCCGACGGGCGGCTTTTGGGTTGCCCGACGAACGGACCTGGGCGCGCGAAGGATCTCCGTACCCATCCCGTGAGTCAGCCAACTCCTCGTCGCTCAGCAGGCCCCAGCGGGGAACGCTGCACAGGTTCAGGCTCTGGCGCGTTGGCCGACGCCATAGGGGCCGCGGTTGAGAGGGCGTAGCCTCGGCCAAGTCCATTTGCGTGGTGTAACGCGGTTGCTGCGTGATTCTTGGGATTGGTTAGGCGCTGAGCTCCAGTTCGGGGTTGGTGTCCTCCTGTTCGGCGGTGGCCACGGGCGGGGTCCCGAGGGTTTGTGATTGCTGGATGAGGTCCAGGCTGAGGTAGCGGCGGGCTTCGATCCATTCGTCGTGCTGTTCGGCCAGGACGGCGCCGACGAGCCGGATCAGCGCGGAGCGGTCGGGGAAGATCCCGACGACGTCGGTGCGGCGGCGGATCTCCCGTTCAGGCGCTCCTGGGGGTTGTTGGACCAGACCTGGCGCCAGAGGCCTTTGGGGAAGGGCGTGAACGCGAGGATGTCCTCGCGTGCGGCCTCGAGGTGGTCTGCGACACGGGGCAGCTTCTCGGCCAGGGCGTCCAGGACGCGGTCGAACTGGGCATGGACGCCGGCGGCGTCGGGCTGGTCGTAGACCGAGTGGAGCAGGGTTTTCACCCACGGCCAGCTGCTCTTGGGCGTGGCGGTCATGTGGTTCGCCGCGTAGTGCGTGCGGCAGCGCTGTCAGGCGGCTCCGGGCAGGGTGGCGCCGATCGCGCGACCAGCCCGGCCTGCGCGTCGGCGGTCACGAGCTTCACTCCGGTCAGGCCGCGGGCGGTCAGGTCGCGGAAGAACCCGAGCCAGCCGGCCCCGTCCTCGGCGGAGGACGCCTGGATGCCCAGGACCTCGCGGTGTCCGTCGGCGTTGACGCCGGTGGCGACCATGGCGTGGACGTTGACGACCCGGCCGCCTTCGCGGACCTTCAGGACCCGGGGCGTCGGCGGCGACGAACGTGTAGGGGCCGGCGTCCAGGGGCCGGGTGCGGAACGCCTCGACCTGGGCGTCGAGGTCGGCGGCCATGACCGAGACCTGCGACTTCGATAGCCGGGTGATACCCAGGGTTTCGACGAGCTCTTCCATCCGCCGGGTGGAGACCCCAAGCAGGTAGCAGGTCGCGACCACGGTGGTCAGGGCGGCCTCGGCCCGGCGGCGGCGTTCGAGCAGCCACTCCGGGAAGTACGAGCCCTGCCGGAGCTTGGGGATGGCGACGTCCAGGGTTCCGGTGCGGGTATCGAAGTCCCCGTGCCGGTAACCGTTCCGGGAATTGTTGCGGGCCTCGGAACGGACACCGTATTCGGCGCCGCAGACAGCGTCGGCTTCGGCACTCATGAGCGCATTGATAAAGGTCGTGAGCATGGATCGCATGAGATCCGGGAGGCCTGCTCGAGTTGCTCGGACAGGAACAGGGCAGGATCGATAACATGGGTGCGGTCATCGCGTGGAAACTCCTTGAGAGAAGCCCTTGGTCGGTCTTTCCAAGAATCACGCGATGGCCGCCTCACGTTCGGGAACAACACGCCCGGGGCCCGGGCTGTTACACCACGCTAATGGGCACTACCCATATGACGGACACATGGTGGAAGGAGTACCGGTAATGCTACGGAAGATGAAAGCGAAGCTGGTGTTGCAGCTGCGTAATCAAAGCCTGTCGCGACGAGCAATTGAGTCCGCTCATGGGATGTCCCGGCACAGCATTCAGGCGGTCCTCGATGCGGGGGGAGCTGGCCGGTCTCGGTTGGGAAGCGTCCCTGGCCGTCTCGGCCCTCCACAACGCAATAAGGCTCCGGGAGCCGGCAAGGACCGTGGTGCACAGTGACCGCGGTTCCCAATTCCGCTCGAACGCCTTCGTCAGGACGCTGAAGAGCAACGGGCTGAAAGGATCGATGGGCCGGGTGGGCGCGTGTGCCGATATTGCGGCCAGGGAGTCGTTCTTCTCGCTCCTGCAGAAGAACGTACTGGACAGCCAGCGATGGTCCACGCGGGCTGATCTGCGTCTGGCCATCGTGACCTGGATCGAGAAAACTACCACCGGAAACGCCGTCAACGGCGCCTTAGGCGGCTAACGCCGGTCGAGTTTGAGATACTCAATAGCGGCCTCAAAGCCGCCTGACAACTCCAACCCCCGAGAGTCAATGAAATCCGGGGCAGTCCCCAGCGCGTTATCGATGACGGAGAGCGTCAGTCAATACAGTACGTATCCTCATCGACCATCCGGACAATCCCGCGCACCTGGCCTTCGATGCCTTTGAGCCTTCTCAGGTAGGCGGCCGTGTCCGCAGCGTACCCATGATGCGGCGAAGGCGCCCCGCCGGCGGCATCTTCGGCAGGCTGACCCATGGCGACTCCTTCAACGCTCATAAAGCAAATGTATACCCCTATGGGGTATGCATTCAAGGGTGTAGCGGGCGTCCTCTGCTGTACGCATTCGCGTCCCCGGCGGCAGGTGGTGCTTCGAACCAGCTGACTATCCGGCATCGACTACGCTGTCAGCGCAGAGTCATGAGTCTTTTGCCCGGCGCGTGCACCTCCGGCCGGAACGCCTTGCTCACTGCCGTAGTTCTCGATGCACAAGGGATGGGCCCGTGTCTGTACTGTTTGAGTTCCGGAACACCCCGTCCTGACAGCCACGGCCAGACACCTGGCCGTTTGGTCCGCCCAAGCAGGAAACCATCATTTCAGAGGATCGCAGAACACCATGACAGACGATTACTCCACACCCGGCGGCCTCCAGGCCGCCGCAGCCATCCCTGTCGGCCAGGCACGCATGCCGCTCGGCGCCCGGCGCATTATCCTCATCGGAAGCCTCGGCGTACTCGCCGGTATTCTGGCCGGGCGCTACTATTTCGGCGGACTGGTTCTCGCGTCCGCCGGAATCACCCTGGTGGCCCTGGCGCTCTCGTACCAGACAGGTAAACCCTGGTTCTCCCGGTTGTCGTGGCTTGTCGTGGCCGCCGGCGCCCTGTGGACGGCAACGACTGCCGGGTATTGGTGGTTGATCGACGCGGCTGCAGACGCCTCGTCGGGGTCTTCAGAAAACGCGTCCCTGGTCTTCTATCTGGGAATCGCGGCACTCGTGGTCATGCTCGGCGCCACGCTCTCGGCCGCGATACTAAGGGCGACCCG
The DNA here is from genome assembly GCF_964021775.1 of uncultured Arthrobacter sp. Lineage (GTDB taxonomy): Bacteria > Actinomycetota > Actinomycetes > Actinomycetales > Micrococcaceae > Arthrobacter. Next base: position 350,707 of record NZ_CAXHZI010000002.1, on the reverse strand, counting down.
CGGCCGTCGACTCATCCGTTCCTGATGTGACGCAGTTCCCCGCCGGACATGGGGATCATGTCGTTGCGGGGCGTTGTGCCTTTCGTGCTCGACCCGATGCGGCAAAACCGGACATGAATCCATGTCCGGCCGTGAGCGGAGGCAACGGTGTATCCAGTCAGGCAGACCAGGCAGAAATGTCCGGCCCCGGCCAGCCAATAACCAACGGGGGGCGCGCCGATCACCGGACTCTCGACGACTTGCGCGCCACCCAGGCGAGGCCGCCAGCCGTCTCCACTACGCCCAGCGCCCGAGTCAATCCGGGATGTTTGGTGAATACGCGCATGGCACGCTGCCACGGTTCGGGCCCCTGCCCGGCTAATCGGCTGGTGTGCCTAACCGGGAACAACAGGCCGACAATACCGTCGCCGATGGCCACGATGGCCATGAACTCCGTAACAAGAACCCGCATGGAAACCTCCCTGAACTGTAACGGTGGAGACAGGCTGGTGCGGTCGGCGCCTCCACCCATTCGACCGCGCGCCCCGGCATCGGACCCCTGCACCGGAAGATCCGCCCCCATACGTCTCGGCGTAATGCTATTTTCCGGTCTGACCGAAGGTGGGATCAACCCCTTGCGTTGACCGACAATGGTGGATGTACCCGCTGCTCGTCCTTTTCTTCGACAACGGATTCGTGACGATTATCCTCGCGAGACCCTCATCGTCGCGCTGGCCGCCTTCCCCCGGCAAATCGGCGAGCTCAACCTGTGGATTCTCGGCGCGACCGCCTTGCTCGGAGCCATGCCCGGGGACAACGTGGCTCACACGTTCGGACTAGCAAGCGGTGTGGAACGTCGGAGCCGGATGCCCAATCTGAACGTTCAGAAGGTCTTTGGCTGGGCCCGGTACGAACTGAGGAAGAGCGGCGCCGTAACGATCCTTAGATGTCGCTACATTGCATGGGCCGTGTGGCTGGAAACCATGCTGCGGGCACCCAGGCGTTTCCGCGCCGCCGGTTCTTTTCTTCCAAGACACCACCGCGTGCGTGTCTTTGGAGGGCACGTTCCATAGGAATCGGTTTGCTGGCCAAATGCTTGTCCGGTTGCACACAACCCCCGCTGCGTGCTGGTGTCACCGTCGTGTGCGCGGTCCTCCTGGGCCTCGTCACCGATCACGTCCTGCGCTTCTAGCACAAACGTCTGGGTCGGATCGAGGCGAAGGCAGATGCTGAACGGGCTGACAGCACCCGCTCCGCTGCCGCGCCGCCCTCATCGCCGACACAACGTCAGCCGGGTCGGTGCGTCCGCAGTGATAAGCCCCCGGCACCCCATTCTTGAGAAGAAGCGGGGCGTCTGGGCTCCCCGACTGACGAGATCAGTAAACCTACCTCACGCCGGTCCCCCCGAACCGCCATTAAGTCAACTCTCACGCTCGCCGTCCTCCGGGAACGGAGGTTCATGCCGCCGTTCTCTGCGACGAAACGCCCCTTAACGCCAAGCACTTGAAGTTCCCCGGGGCCGGGCCGGTATGATCGCTGAAGAGGGCGAAACCTACCCGCACTATTCGCGAACAACCCGGGGATGGGAAAAAAGTGCGTCATTACAAGCGATGGCACCATCATTTTTTCCGACTGGCCGCATTCACCGCTGTACTGTCGTTTCTCGTCGCGATGACCGGAGTTCTGGACTTTCCGAATACGGCAACCCCATCCGGCCCGATGATGTCCGCCCAAGCAACCCTCTCGGGCGCCGAGTCGAACAGCATCACTTTGTCCTACCCGGAAGCCACTGACGTCGGGAACCTCCGGAACATCTTTTCCGGTGACACCCTTGCTGCAAAGGATTCGGGTCCGGGGGACCAACCAGTTCCGGCCCGCACTGCACACTGCCCTATGAATCTGGGCTTGACCGTGGTGTGCCCGGATGTGCTGTCATTGGCGGTCCCGGCCACGTCGGTCCCGGTACCTCCAGACAGTATCCCCTCGACAGAGGCAACACGACAGCCAGTCGGGGCGTTGTCTGAGTCTCTGCTAACACCTGTCTACGCCGTGTCGCTCACCCGGCTGTCCATCAGCCGCGAATAGGAGCCCCCTGCCCTCCAGGGCCGGAGTTGCCAGGATTACTGCCGCAGCGTCCAAGCGCGCGAGGCGAACGATCCCCGGCAAGACGAGGCCAGTTGGGCAGGCGAACCTCATTTTCCGTCCTGTCACCGCCGCCGTGATGCCCGGCTTGGGCCCTACGAGCGCGACGGCCGGACCTTCGTCAACCGCTATCGAGCGCGATCGAACTGAGAGGAATTTCTGCAATGAGCAATAGGACGCAAACTGCGGTCATGGGGGTGGCAGGTGTCCACTGGGCATCATCCAAGAGTATCGCCGAAGCTACGCTGTCCCGACGGCCGGGTGTGCTCAGCGTAGAGGTGAATCCGGTTTCGCAAACGGCGAACGTCACGTTCGACCCGGACCGGACCTCCATCGCCGACCTTGCGAGTTGGGTGCGAGATTGCGGTTACCACTGTTCCGGCCAGTCCGTGCCTGAGCATATCTGTGATCCGATGCACGAAACCGGCTCGCTGCCGTCAGCACCGGCCAGTTACGGTACTGCCGAGCACCATCTGGTTGCACCCCACGACGGTCACACAGCCCTCGCCTCCGAAACTCATGCCGGCCACGAAGGCCATGAAGCGCATGCCGGCCACGCCGGCCACGAAGGCCACCAAACGCATGCCGGCCACGAAGCGAGTGAAGAGCACGCTGGACACGAGGACCGCCGTTCCCAGCGCGCCCCCCGGGATGCCCAGGAGGTCATGGGTCACGGAGGTCACGGCGGCCATGCAATGTCGATGGAGTCCATGGTCCGTGACATGCGGAACCGATTCGTTGTGGCAGCCACGCTGTCGGTGCCGATAACTCTCTGGTCGCCGATCGGCCGGGATGTACTCGAGTTCACGGTCCCGGCCCCGTTCGGCCTGCGGGATGACGTGTTTGCCCTCATTCTGTCCCTGCCTGTCATCTTCTACGCGGGCTGGATCTTCTTCGACGGCGCCTACCGGGCGCTGCGTGCCAGGACACTGGACATGATGGTCCTCGTCGCTGTCGGTGTCGGGGCGGGCTGGGTCTATAGCTTGGTAGTCACCTTGACCGGCGGCGGCGATGTTTTCTACGAAGCCGCCACCGTGCTGGCCAGCTTCGTATTGATGGGCCACTGGTTTGAGATGCGTGCAAGGGGCGGGGCGAACGACGCCATCCGGACGCTGTTGGAGCTGGCGCCAGCCAAGGCGATCGTGATCCGTGACGGCGAACCGGTAGAAGTTCCTACTGCCGAAGTCATGCCCGGAGACTTGTTGCTGGTACGCCCGGGGGCAAAAATTCCCACCGACGGGACCGTTGAAGACGGCGCATCCGATATTGATGAGTCGATGGTCACTGGAGAAAGCCTTCCAGTTGCCAAAGCAGTTGGCTCCGAAGTTATTGGTGCCACCGTCAACACGACGGGAACATTGCGTGTCCGCGCCACCAAGGTCGGAGCGGACACGGCATTGGCGCAGATCGTCGCGCTGGTCCAGGAAGCCCAGAACTCCAAGGCCCCGGGGCAGCGGCTGGCCGACCGGGCAGCGTTCTGGCTTGTCTTTGTCGCACTTATCGGCGGGAGCGCCACCTTTGCCGCGTGGCTGCTGACCGGCGCCAGCCTGGAGACGGCGCTGCTCTTTGCCATCACCGTGGTGGTCATCACGTGCCCCGATGCACTGGGCTTGGCTACTCCCACGGCGATCATGGTCGGGACCGGACTGGGCGCCAAGCGCGGCATTCTCTTCAAAAACGCCACCGCCCTCGAAATGTCCGCCCGCATCGACGCCGTAGTCATGGACAAGACCGGTACCCTGACCCAGGGCAAACCGGAAGTAACAGATTTCATCGCCGTCGGCATCGACGAGACTGAACTGCTGGCTCTCGTGGCGGCCGTGGAACGGGAATCCGAGCACCCACTCGCCGCCGCCGTCGTGAACTATGCCGTAAACAAGGGTGTGCCCACCCTGGATGCAGCGGAGTTCCGCAATGTTCCCGGACATGGCGCCGGGGCAACGGTCCGGGGCCAGCAGGTATTCGTTGGCAACCGTAAGCTGATGGCCGCCCAGGGCATTGACATTACTCCTGTGGCCGATCAGCGGCAGGAACTGGCGTCAACGGGACGCACGGCGGTCCTGGTTGCTGTGGACGGCCGGGCAGCAGGAGTTATCGCCCTTGCCGACGCCGTCCGCGAGACTGCCGCTGCGGCTGTCTCGGCGATGCACGAAGCCGGCATCGAAGTCATCATGCTCACCGGGGACAATGAGGCAACCGCCCAGCGCATCGCCTCGCAACTGAACATCGACACCGTCATCGCTGAAGTGCTGCCCGGGGACAAGACGGCAAAAATCGCAGAACTACAGGCCGCCGGCAAACGGGTGGCCATGGTCGGGGACGGCGTCAACGACGCCCCGGCCCTTGCACAGGCTGACCTGGGAATCGCGATTGGTGCGGGCACCGACGTGGCCATCGAAACAGCTGATGTGGTCCTGATGCGCTCGGATCCGCTGGATGTTCCCATCGCCCTGCGTATCGGCAAGGGAACCCTGCGCAAGATGCGGCAGAACCTGGGCTGGGCTATCGGCTACAACGTCATCGCCCTGCCCATCGCGGCCGGCGTCTTCTTCAGCTCACTGGGCATCAGGCTCAGCCCGGAAATCGCCGCTATTTCAATGTCCGGCTCCAGCCTCATCGTCGCGGTGAACGCCTTGCTGCTCAAGCGCCTGCGTCTACCGGAACCGGGAGAGGCCACCGGCCGCACGATCAAGACCGCACCTGCCCCGGAGCCAAGCGGAGTCCGCTAAGAACCGCCCCTGCGCCCGTCCCCGTTACTTTCACCGAGAGGCTGCCATGACAGACCACCATCAACTTCTGACGACCGGGGAACCCGTCCTCAGCCCCGAGCAGCTCGACCGGATCCATGCCTGGTGGCGGGCAGCGAACTACCTCTCTGTCGGACAGATCTACCTCATGGACAACCCGCTACTGCGCGAACCGCTACGCCCCGAGCACATCAAGCCGCGGCTGCTGGGACACTGGGGGACCACCCCGGGCCTGAATTTCATCTACGCCCATCTGAACCGGGTCATCATGGAACGGGACCTGGACATGATCTACATCATGGGCCCGGGGCACGGCGGACCGGGCCCGGTGGCATCGGCCTGGCTGGAAGGCACCTACAGTGAAACGTACCCGGACATCTCCTGGGATCTCGCCGGGATGAAGCGGCTGTTCCGCCAGTTCTCCTTCCCCGGCGGCATCCCCAGCCATGTGGCGCCGGAGACGCCGGGGTCCATCCACGAGGGCGGGGAGCTCGGGTATGCGCTGTCGCACGCCTACGGCGCAGCGTTCGATAACCCGGACCTCATCGTTGCGGCGGTCATCGGTGACGGGGAAGCAGAGACGGGCCCGCTGGCCGCGAGCTGGCACGCCAACAAGTTCGTGAACCCGGCACGGGACGGCACCGTCCTGCCGATCCTCCACCTCAACGGCTACAAAATCGCCAACCCCACGATCCTGGACCGGATCAGCCATGAGGAACTGGACTCGCTGTTGCGCGGGTACGGCCACACACCGTACTACGTGGAAGGTTCGGATCCGGAACAGATGCACCAGGACTTTGCCCGGACCCTGGATGCCTGCTTGGACGAAATTCTTAAGATCAAGCGCGACGCCCGGGAGGACGGACGGACGGAACGGCCCCGCTGGCCCATGATCGTCCTGCGCTCTCCCAAGGGCTGGACGGGACCGGCGGAAGTGGACGGGCTGAAGGTGGAAGGAAGCTGGCGTTCCCACCAAGTGCCGTTCACCCAGGCGCGCGAAAGCGACAGCCACCGTGCCGTGTTGGAACAGTGGCTGCGCAGCTACCGCCCCGAAGAACTCTTCGACGACGCGGGCGCGCCGGTGGCGGCGGTCGGCGGGTTGCATCCGATCGGCGAGCGGCGCATGAGCGCAAACCCGCACACGAACGGAGGGCTGTTGCTGCGGGATTTGCGCATGCCTGAATTCGCCGACTATGCCGTGCCCGTGACCCATCCCGGCACCGGGGCAGCGGAATCCACCCGCGTCCTGGGCACGTTCCTCCGGGACATCGTGGCTGCGAACATGGACAATTTCCGGGTCTTCGCCCCGGACGAAAACAACTCCAACCGGCTCGGCGCCATATTCGACGCCACCGGGCGGGCCTGGAATGCCCGGACCGTTCCTGAGGATGACCATCTCGCCCGCGACGGACGGGTCATGGAAATCCTCTCCGAACACACCTGCCAGGGCTGGCTGGAAGGCTACCTGCTTTCCGGCCGGCATGGATTCTTTTCCTGCTACGAGGCGTTCATCCACATCGTCGACTCCATGTTCAACCAGCACGCCAAGTGGCTGACCACGACCAACGACATCCCATGGCGCCGGCCGGTCGCTTCCCTCAACTACCTGCTGACCTCCCATGTGTGGCGGCAGGACAACAACGGGTTCTCGCACCAGGACCCGGGGTTTATTGACCACGTGATCAACAAGAAAACGGACGTCATCCGCGTCTACCTGCCACCGGACGCCAACACTCTCCTGTCCGTGGCCGACCACTGCCTGCGCAGCCACCAATACGTCAACGTCATTGTCGCCGGCAAGCAGCCCCAACTGCAGTACCTGGACATGCAGCAGGCGATCGTGCACTGCACCAAAGGCGTCGGCATCTGGGACTGGGCCAGTTCGGACGCGGACGGGGAACCCGATGTCGTCATGGGCTGTGCCGGTGATGTGCCCACAATGGAGACCCTCGCCGCCGTCGACATCCTCCGTGGGCGGTTCCCGGATCTGAAGATCCGGGTGGTCAACGTCGTTGACCTCATGCGCCTGCAGGATGACACGGAACATCCCCATGGTCTGTCCGGACGGGACTTCGATGCCCTGTTCACCACCGACAAACCGGTCATCTTCGCGTACCACGGCTACCCGTGGTTGATACACCGGCTCACGTACCGCCGGACGAACCATGGCAATATCCATGTCCGCGGCTATAAGGAGGAGGGAACTACGACGACCCCGTTCGACATGTGTGTCCTCAACCAGCTGGACCGGTTCAACCTGGCCATCGACGTCATCGACCGCGTGCCCAGGCTGAAGGACGTCTCGGCGCATGTACGCGAGGAGCTCAAGAACAAGCTCATCGAGCACCGGCAGTACATCCGCGCCCATGGTGAAGACATGCCGGAGATCCGGAACTGGGAGTGGACCTCCGCAGCTGACCCCGCCAACAACCCGGCTGATGACGTAACGGAACCGGAGTAGGATGACGGACATCCATGCGGGCGGCAGCCGTGCCTCCAGTGATGCCCGGCATGGCGCTGCACTGCCGTATCAGGCGGTGCTGTTCGATATGGACGGGGTTGTCACCCAGACCGCCGCTGTGCACGCGGCGGCCTGGAAGCAGCTCTTCGACTCCGTCCTTAAGGACCCCCGGCTCACCGGGCGCCCAAGGAGGGATCCGTTCGACGAGGACGCGGACTACCGGCGATACGTCGACGGCCGGCAGCGCGAGGACGGAGTCACCGCCTTCCTGGCGTCCCGCGGCGCCCGGCTTCCCGCCGGCAGCCCGGAGGACGGGCCGGACGTCTGGTCTGTCCACGGACTCGGCGCCCGCAAGAACGCCCTCTTCCTCGAAGTCGTGGCACGCAATGGCATTCAGGCCTATCCCGGGACCACCGCCCTGCTGACCCGCCTGCGTGCCGCGGGAATCCCCGTGGGCCTGGTCACCGCGAGCCGCAACGCCCGAGCCCTGCTGACGGCCGCCGGCCTTGACACCGGATTCGACGTCGTCATCGACGGGGAGACCGCCGCCAAACACAGCCTGCCGGGCAAGCCCGACCCAGCCATGTTCCTCGAGGCGGCCCGCCGGCTCGGGGTGGCACCCCGGCATGCCGCGGTTGTCGAGGACGCCGCCGCCGGCGTCCAGGCAGGACGCCGCGGCGGATTCGGTTTGGTCGTCGGCATCGACCGCGCGGGGCATCGGGAAGAGCTGGAACGGGCCGGCGCCGACATCGTACTCGGCGACGTCGCTGAGTTGGACCTGGGGGTTTCACGCACCGACCCCTGGATGCTGGTCTACGAAGGATTTGATCCTGCCCACGAAGGTCACCGGGAGGTGCTGACCACCGTGGGGAACGGGTACATGGCAACACGCGGAGCCCAGCCGGAGCACAGTGACGACGGCGTCCATTATCCCGGCACCTATCTGGCCGGTGTGTACAACCGGACGTCGGGCACCATTCACGGCCGGGTGTTGGAAGAGGAACATCTGGTCAACGTCCCTAACTGGTTGCCGGTGGATGTGCGCTTCGGCGCCGGGCCGTGGTGGTCAACGGGACATATCCAGGTCAGCCATGAGCGAAGCGAGCTCGATCTGCGCCGGGGCCTGTTGACTCGCCGCGCAACCCTGACCGGCCCTGACGGGGAACAGCTCACCGTCGTGCAGCGGAGGCTGGTCTCCATGCACAACCCCCACCTCGCCGCGCTGGAGACGACCTTGACGCCTTGCGGCTTCAGCGGGACCGTGGGTATCCGGGAGGGCATCGACGCCCGGGTGGCCAACACCAACGTCCGCGACTATGCCGGCACCGGGCAGCGGCACCTGAGCGATCCTGAATTCACGGAAGTGGACGGCGGCGCCGTCCTGTGCTCCGTCCAGACCAGCCAGAGCAGGATCCGCATAGCCCTGGCCGTCCGGACAGTGTTCGACGGCGCCCAGGCGGCGACGCCCCGGGACGCCGGGACCGACGGCGGACGGTACCAGCGGCAGTACGACCTCCTGCTGGCCGACGGACAGCCAGCCACCATCACCAGGATCGCGTCGCTGGCAACCTCCCGCGACGGCGCCATCTCCTCGCCCGAGACCGCGGCCTTGGCCGGACTTTCCCGCGTCGACACGGGCTTCACCGCTCTGCTCGAGGACCACGAAGCGGCCTGGCGGCGCCTGTGGGATCGGTTCGGGATTAGCCTGGACGGCGACCGGCAGTCCCAACTGGTACTCAACCTGCATGTGTTCCACCTGCTGCAGACAATCTCCGTGCATACCGCCGCCCTGGATGCCGGCGTGCCGGCCCGCGGCCTGCACGGGGAAGGGTACCGCGGTCACGTGTTCTGGGACGAACTCTTCGTCTTCCCCGTGATCGGACTCCGGCTACCTGACGTCAGCCGGTCCCTGCTGGAGTACCGCTGGCGCAGGCTGGATGTTGCCCGGGACGCCGCACGCGCGCAGGGCGTCCAGGGGGCGCTCTTCCCGTGGCAGAGCGGCAGTGACGGACGGGAGGAGACGCCCAGCCAGCTCTACAACGCCCGGTCCGCCCGCTGGATGCCGGACAACTCCAGCCGGCAGCGGCACGTCGGACTCGCCGTCGCCTACAACGCCTGGCAACACTTCCAGGCCACCGGTGACCGGGACTGGCTGACGGCCCGCGGCGGGGAACTCATCATCGAAGTGACCAGGATGTTCGCCTCCCTGGCCACCTATGATTCGGCAGGGGAGCGATACCACATTTCAGGGGTGATGGGGCCCGACGAATACCATGACGGGTACCCGGATGCGCCCGGGGCCGGTCTGCGCGACAACGCCTACACTAACGTGCTGCTCTCCTGGCTCTGCGAACGCTCCGCCGATGTGCTGGCCGAACTCGCGGGTCACCCCGGGGATGACCTCACGGAGCGGCTGCGGATCACGGAGGAGGAAATCAGCCACTGGTCCAGCATCAGCCGCAGGCTCGCTGTGCCGTTCCATGCCGACGGAGTCCTCAGCCAGTTCGATGGTTATGAGGACCTGGTAGAACTGGACTGGCCGGGATATCGTTCCAAGTACGGTAATATCGGGCGGCTCGATTTGATCCTCGAAGCCGAAAACGATGCGACCAACCGGTACAAACTCGCCAAGCAGGCTGACGTCCTGATGCTGATCTACCTGCTGGGGCCAGCAGGTGTGACCAGGCAGCTGCACCGGCTCGGCTATCCGTTTGCCGATCGCGATCTGCTGCGCACCGTGGAGTACTACCTGGCCCGAACCGCCAACGGATCAACGCTCAGCCGGGTGGTGCATGCCTCGGTACTGGCCCGGACAGATGAATTCCGGGCCTGGCAGGTCTTCCGTGAGGCCCTGGTCGCCGACCTGGACGACACCCAGGGCGGCACCACCCGGGAAGGTATCCATCTGGGTGCCATGTCCGGGACAGTCGATATCATCGTCCGGGCTTTCGCCGGCCTCCAGACAGAGTCCGACGCGCTGACCTTTTCTCCCCGCCTTCCGGCCCGGCTGGGAAGTGCCGGGTTCCAGATCCGGTACCGGGGTCACCGCATCGATGTGTCCCTGAACGCGCAAAACCTCCGAATCCAACTGCAGCCCTGTAGCGCGGCTGCCGTGAAAATAGGTGTCGAAGGAATCTATACGCAGCTCGCAGGCGGCGGTGTAATGGACTTCCCACTGCTACCGAAGACCGCCAAAACCTTCGGGGCCGGGAACCGCCGTCGAGGAAACAACGCAACCGCAAGTGGGAGGCGCACCAATGAGTAAGACCAGAGTGGCAGTCAACGGATACGGAGTCATCGGGAAGCGCGTCGCCGACGCGGTCCAGTTGCAGCCGGACATGGAACTGATCGGCGTCGCCGATATCATCACCGACTGGCGGATCCGCTCCGCTGCGGGACGTTTTCCCCTGTTCGCCTCCACCGCCGACGCGCGGGACGCCATGGGCCACGCAGGCCTAACCATCTCCGGGGACCTGGATGACCTGCTGGCCCACGCGGACGTCGTCGTCGATGCGACCCCCAAACATGTGGCGGCCGGCAACCTGCCCCATTACCGGGCGGCAGGTGTGAAAGTCATCCTGCAAGGCGGTGAATCCCATGACACCACAGGGCATTCCTTCGTGGCGCAGGCCAACTATGACAGCGCACTGGGCCGGGACATGACACGCGTCGTCTCATGCAACACGACCAGCATCGTCAGGGTGCTCGGTGCCCTGCAGGATGCGCGCCTGCTGGCCAAGGCCCGCGGGGTCCTCATCCGCCGCGCCACCGACCCCTGGGAATCACATCTTGGCGGGATCATGAACACCATGGTCCCGGAACCGAAAATACCGTCCCACCAGGGCCCGGACGCCCGGACCGTCCTGCCCGATCTCGACGTCGTCACCATCGCGGCCAAGGGCGCCCACACCCAGACCCACAACCATTACTGGACGCTCCAGCTCACCCGTGCCGCCAGCCGGGAGGAGGTCCTCGCAGCACTGCGGGCCGCACCGCGGATAGCCTTCATACGGATGGCGGACGGGCTCGTCGCGCTGAACTCGACCATCGAACTAATGAAGGATCTCGGCCGGCCCCGCGGGGACATGTGGGAAGTCGCAGTCTGGGAGGAACTGGTCACCGTGGACGGAGATGAGGCCTACCTGACCTACCAGGTCTACAACGAGGCCATCGTCGTTCCGGAAACCATCGACGCCATCCGCGCACTGGCCGGGTCAGCCCCGGACGCGATGACATCGATGAAGATGACCGACTCGACGCTGGGCATGAGGCAGGACTTCCTCGCCGACCACCTGCCTGCCCGTCCGGGAGACCAGCCATGAACCACGACCACCAGCATACGGGCGGCAGCCACCCAGAGCAGCAGCCTCCCGTGCCGCCCGTTCAGGACCCCAAGGACCTGTATCTGCGTGGCGGGCTGACCGTCCTGATCATCATCGCCGTGATCTACCTGCTGACCAGCCACTGGCTGCACGTGCTGGACGCACTGCCCTACGTGTTCGTGGTGGGGATGCTGGGCATGCATCTGTTCGGTCACGGCGGCCACGGCGGCCACGGCGGCCACGATGGAACTGCCGAAAGGCGTGCGGGCAATGGCAACTGACTACGGTTACAACCTGTGGTTCCTGGTGATTCTGAACTCCGCCATTTTTATTGTTTTCGCGTTCAGCTTCGTCAAGCCAAAAACGAAACTCGACTGGCGGGCCTTTGGCGGGTTCGCCGCGTTCATCGTCGCGTTGTTCACGGAGATGTACGGCTTCCCGCTGACCATTTATTTCGTCTCCGGCTGGCTGGGGAGCCAGTTCCCGAATCTCAACCTCCTGACCCACAATTCCGGGCACCTGTGGCAGGACCTGATGGGCTGGCAGGGAGATCCACATCTGAACCCCCTGCACCTGCTGAGCAACGTACTCATAGCTGCCGGTTTCATCCTGCTGTACCAGGCATGGCGCGTTTTGTATGCGGCACAGACGGAACACCGGTTGGCGGTCACCGGTATTTATGCCCGGCTCCGCCACCCGCAGTATGTGGGGTTCCTGACGATCATGTTTGGATTCCTGTTGCAGTGGCCCACCCTTCTGACCCTGATCATGTTCCCGATCCTGGTAGTTGTTTACCATGGGCTCGCCCGTCGGGAGGAAAGGGATATGGCCGCCGAATTCGGAGAGGACTACCTCGCCTATGCCCGCAACGTTCCAGGCTTCATCCCCCGGTTGGGCAAGAACAAACGCGTACCGCGCGTTCACGGCCCTGACCGCCCTCAGTAGCCATGCTTCAGTCCGCGGGGCGCCGCCGGCCAGGCACTCCATGCAGCCATCATCCATGTTGGGAGCCATCCATGCGAACGAAACCCGGCTCTGGAAGATCCGGCCAACACGAAACGAGAAATTCAGTGTCGCGGCCGCTCAGAAGAACATGCGCGGCTGTCCTGCTGTCCTGTCTGTTCCTCGCCGGAGGAGTTGTCTCAGCGCCACTGGCATCCGCCCATGAGGGAGATCCTTCGTCAGAGGGGTATCTATTGGTTCAACAGGCGCTGGGGCACCTCGTCCACGATCCGGGCAATGTTGGTCCGGCCCTGGAGAAAATCGACGCGGCCCTCGCCGCGCCGGACCAGGACGGGGTATCCGTGGCTGAACTCCAACAGGCCAGGACTGCCCTCCAGGCCGGAAATTCAGCCCAGGGACGTGCCTTGCTGCAGGAGTCCATCACGATGGCCCTCAGCACGTTGAAGCCCGCGACCGGCGGCGAGACCTGGACAACAGTCGTCCTTGACCCGCTCCCGCCCCGCGGAGGGCTAACGGGAGCGGACTGGGTGTCCTTGACAGTATCCGTGCTGGCTATTCTCACGGGACTCGTGCTGGCCTATGTGTTCCGTCCACACAAAAATCTGCGGGAGTTGCGATTGCTGCTGGCCTGGAAGCACAGAGGCCAGAATCTACCCTCGAAACATGAGCGGTCACGCCGAAAGGAACGGTGAATCTGACATGGACGATGAATCGGCAACCATCGGCAGTCAAACCTCGGCAAAGGCTCCGCACCGCGGCCGTTTCCGGCGCCTAATGGATGTGGTTGATGAGCGGTTGGGCATCGGGGCCCTGGGATACGCCGTCCCGGAACACGCAAACTCCTTGGCCTGGAGCCTGGGGGGTGTCACGGCAGTCGCCTTCGGAATTCTGGTGGTGAGCGGCATTCTGCTGGTCCAGTTCTACAGCCCCACCCCGGAAACGGCGAACCAGTCGGTCCGCGGCATCGTCACGGACGTTTGGGGCGGAAGCGTTCTGCGTGGCGTGCACTTTTGGGCCTCGCAGGCTATGTATGTAACCGCCGCCCTGCATCTGATCAGGGTTTTCGTTACCGGCTCATTCAAACGCCCGCGTGAAGGAAACTGGCTTATCGGCGTGGCACTGTTCGCTCTGATCACCCTCGCCCTGTTCACAGGAACAGTCCTGAAGTGGGATCAGGAAGGCTTTGAGGCGCTGGGGCACAATGTGGAGATCGGGGATCTGCTCGGCGGAGCCGGGTTCTGGTTTTCCGCCGAGTTCGCGACTCAAGTGTCAATTCTCGTGCGAATCTACGGCGCGCATGTGGTGATCCTTCCCGGAACCATCCTCGTACTCATGACTCTGCACGGGCTCCTGGTAAAACGCCACAGAATCTCTCCCCATCCATCGCTGCCGGCCGATGTCTCAGGGGAACAGGGTGCGGCTGCGGAACCAACCGAACCCTTCACCCATCACCTGCGCCGCATCGGCGCGTTCGGTCTGGTGCTTGCCGGCGTGCTTGGCATCCTGGCGGTGGTCCTTCCACCCCCGGTCGGTGCGACGCCGGTGGCCAGCATCGAAGTGACCCGGCCCCCATGGAATTTTTGGTGGCTATACACCTTGGAAGACTGGTTTGGTCTGCCTGCCATCCTTTTTGCTGAGGTCGCGTTTTTCATCATCCTGGCCGCTGTTCCTTTTGCGGACCGAAGCCGGAACCGGCTGTGGCGACGGCGCCCCGTTTCGATCGCCGCCGGCCTTGTGCTGTTGCTGAGCATCGTGACGCTCACACTTCTGATTTTTGTCCTGCCGGTCAAAGAACATCTGGGGACGTGACTATGCGCACGACATCAACATTTCCTCCCCGGGCACGACGGGCATTTTGGATGCTCCTCGCGGCCGCAGTGGTGGCTGCCGGTTCCCTGGCGGGCGCCCTCGCCGCGGCCCCTGCACCTGTCACCGGCATATCGACCGCCGCCAGCGGAATCATCCTGGCCGTTTCGCTGAGCCTGGCTGTGCGTATTCTCACCTTCCAGGACCGGGCACGCAGGACACCGGACCAGCCACCCGGGAGGCCTTCTCCCGGCGCCATTCAGGACGACTCATGAAGGCCGGCTGTGATTGCCGTCGGACAGACCGGGCACGACGTCTTGCCCCGCAAATTGCCCGGGTCACCCCGCCAGCTGCGCCCAGGCGCCAGGGCGTGCGCAACAAGCTGTCAAACCGCACCGGTCCGGGCTGGAGGCTGAAGTTTCGGCGTCGCCGGCCCTTGCCCTTGGGACTAGCCCTAAAGGAGGATTTCTGATGGTTGAACAGCGCTTGGCCTATCTGGTGTGCAGGCCGCCCGACGACGGGAAAACGGTAGTGGAGGTAGCCAGCTCCGTCATCGCGGCTCCGGATCGGGACGGCATGGCCTTCAGCGATGCCCTGGAGACGGATATGCCCGTGAGCGTAGGGCTGGCCCGCTCACGGCACGCGGCAGAGCCGGAAAGTGAGGGCACGAATCCGCCGGTGCGTGCCCATTCCCTCATAAACAAGAAGATAGTTAAGCCGTTAGCTGTGCGGGCGGAAAGACACTCCGGTATGCCGCCGACGGAGGAGTCGCTGTGCGTGTACCTCCGGCAGTAGTCAGTGCCAGAGAGGTCGGAGGCCTCCGTCGGCCCAAGCCGATGCGGATGCTGTGGATCACCTTTGCCTGGGGCTCGTGCTTTTTGGCGATCAGCATCGGTCTGAAGGACGCCCCGCTGCTGTGGTTCGCCGCGTTGCGAGCCCTCATAGCCGGAGGGGTGCTTCTCACGGTTGCGGGATTCCGTCGCGAACCGACGCCGCGGGGGGCACGGACCTGGACCCTGATAACGGTGATGGGAATCGTCAATGTCACACTGGCATTCGGTGCCATGTTCGGCGGTCTGGCCGGTCTCTCGACAGGAGCCGCCTCCGTCCTGGCCAATGCACAGCCCTTGCTCATAGTGTTTCCGGCCTGGTGGATATACAAGGAGCGCCTGTCCCCCCGAACGCTGGCAGCGATGGGGACAGGCTTCGCAGGGCTATTGGCAGTCGCCCTGCCCAGCGGCACTGGCACCGGTGCGTGGCTGTCAATCACCGCAGCTCTCGCGGTCACCGCGGGAACTCTGATTTCGAGGCAGATAAAGGCCGATGTTCTGCAGGTGATTGCATGGCATTTCCTGATCGGGGGCGCAATTCTTGCCATCATCGCCGGGCTTACCGAGGGGGGGCCGACGATCAACTGGGGTGTGCGCTTCATCGGCATTCTTCTGTATGTCTCCCTCGTGGGGACTGCTGCGGCCTTTCTTGGCTGGTTCACAGAAGTCCGGCACTGCCGCCTGGACGCCGTCACGGCATGGACTTTCCTGGTTCCGGTGTTCGGCATCCTGTTGTCCATGGTTGTCTTAGGCGAACGCCAGAGCAGTTGGAGCTTGGCCGGGATGGGTCTGGTTCTGGTGTCCATGGTCGTCCTTGTGCTGCCACGAAGACAGCCCAACCCTGCAAAGACCTGAAAACTCCCGTGGACCGTAGACCGCGGCCACGCAGCATGGAATGGCAACGCGTGCAGGACCGTGAGGCCCACCGCTCCACTTCGAGGCCTCCCACATCACGAAGAAATCAGAACAGACAATGACAACGAACGTACGAGTACACCGCTACCAGGAAATCAGCGAGGTTCTGGCCCGGCACGGGCTGGGCTTCCTCGTGGGTATCACCGGACTCGAGCGGTGGGTCCCCTTCCACCAAGGGCTCATGGGCCATGAACGCAGGGCCGAGCCCTACACGAATCCGGACCACTTGCGCTTGGCCCTCGAAGAGCTGGGACCGACGTTCATCAAGCTCGGCCAGCTCCTCTCCACCCGGCCTGACCTCTTGCCGCCCCAATACCAGACGGAGTTGGCTAAACTCCAGGACGGCGCCCCGCCTGTGCCAGGCGCAACGATCCGTCAGCTAATCCGCGAAGAGCTCGGGTCCGAGCCGGACGAGGTGTTTGCCGACTTCACCCTCGACCCCCTGGCGAGTGCCTCCATCGGCCAGGCCCATGCAGCGACTCTCCACGACGGAACACCCGTCGTTGTAAAAGTCCGCCGTCCCGACGTCATCCCCACGATCGAGGCAGACCTGGATATTCTGCAGAACCTCGCCGTCCAGATCAGCCACCGCTGGGAGGCAGCGGCCGGCTATAACCTCCCCGGCATCGCCGCGGAGTTTGCACAGACTCTGAGGGCAGAACTCGACTATCTTCAGGAAGGGCGGAACGCGGAGCGATTCGCCGAGAACTTTGCCTCCGATCCCGGCGTTCACATTCCCCGCGTCTTCTGGGAGACGACCACATCCCGGGTGCTGACGTTGGAGCGGATTGTGGGGATGAAAGTCAATGATCTCAAGGCCCTGGACCGTGCAGGGATCGACCGAGCCGCGCTGGCCAACCGGTCCGCAGGCATAGCAATCAAAATGGTCTTCGACGACGGGTTCTTTCATGCCGATCCGCATCCGGGGAACCTGTTCATCGAATCCGACGGCCGCATAGGTCTCATCGACTTCGGCATGGTTGGCGAGGTGATCGACAAGCTGCGCGGCCAACTCGGCGTCCTGCTGACTGCATTGGCCCGCAGCGACCCGGTCCGTGTCGGCTCCGCTTTGCTGGACCTTTCCGTAACCCGCCAGGCTGTTGACCGCAGCCGGCTGCGCGCCGACGTCACCCGATTTATTGCCCTCTACGAAGGCCGCCAACTAAATCAGATCGAAATCGGGCCGCTGATCACCCAAGGGGTCGCGTTAATGCGGACCTACCACCTCCAGATGCCTCAGGAGCTGGCGAAGCTCCTGAAGATGCTGATCATGGCAGAAGGCATCGGAGTCGAATTGGATCCCGGCTTTAACCTGGGCGTGATCCTTGCTCCCTACGCGAGGAAGCTGATGTTCGCCCGCTTTGCACCGCGGGCTTTGGCCACTCGCATGGCCGAAGCCGGTGCTGACGCAGCGGAACTAGCCGCGGACCTGCCGGAATTACTCCGTCGAGTCGTGGATAGCCTCGACACGGGATTGGAAGTCCATCTACGGGCCACGGAACTCGAACCCCTGGTCGGGCGCGTGGAACGCATCGGCAACCGTCTGGTCGCAGGCATGATCGCGGCGGCGTTAATCGGAGGTGTCGGGGCTCTGACGACGGGAGACAAGGAACGTTGGGGCAGCTGGGAGAAACCATTCATGCGCGCAGGACTGGGCGCGGGCAGTGCGCTTGGCGCTTATCTGGTCTGGACTTCACGGCGCACCGGGGGATCACCTCGATGAGCAACCACGATTCCTCACACCGGCCCGGATCGTGTCGAGATGAAACCGCCACAGCGAAGGAGGCATCATGAATGATGCCGACCGCAAAGCGGAAGCGATGGACGTCGGAAGGCCCACCGTTGCCCCGGACGGCGATACCGGAACGTTCGACGTCCGCGGGGATACCGGGTCTGCGTCCATGGCGGAATGTGCCTCATGCGTTGCCCGACCATCACCACTCCCACAGCGGGTGGCGTCGATCCAAGCGGCCATCGCCGCCGAGAGAGAACCACTCGTCGCTCTCACTCATCTACTGCAGCTGTGTCGGGACGAGCACCCCGTACTGCAGGAACGGATGCAGGATGCCGGCTGCCGCGCACGGGCGGAGCAGGTCGCAGCAGGCGTCGGGAACGTGCTGCCCGCCACATCGACCGGAGATGCGCTAGGTCCCAAGGAGGCCAGCGCATTGGCGGCGGCGCTGACCGCGGACGGTGACCTTCCCGCCGTCGCGGTGGCGCGGCTACTGGCCGAACTCTTGGACGAAAGGTACAGCCACAGCTTCCGCGAGTCCTTTCGCCTCCGGAGCCCGTACCAGCCGGGTGTGGGTGATCCTATCCCGCTGGACAGTCCGGACCTCCGGCATGTGACGGCCTTGTCCGCGACCTCCCCGCCGTGGCGGCTGGCCAACCGCCTCGACGAGACGCGCCACGTACGGCTCGCCGGGGAATGGGCCACACAATTCCAAGTCATCTTTGATTACAGCTTTGCCCGCGAGCTCGCTGGGATTATAGATCGGGACACCGCCGTGGCAACCTGCCATCCCAACCGCACCCTGGCAGAGTTCCACTTTCCGGCTGACGCCAGCGGGCGGACATTCCCTGTCCGCCCGAAAAATGAAGACAATCAGCGTCAGGAAATAGACCGGTTGATCAGTGCAGCCGTCGCAAACGGCGCGAACATTGTTGTTCTCCCCGAGCTCTGCGTCACCGAGTCCCTCGCCGCCCGCCTGCAGAGCTGGACCTGCCGGACCGGCGGCCCCATGATGCTCGTCGCCGGAAGCTACCATCACGCCGACGACCACGACGGGTCGCCGCGGCGGCGTAATACAGCCGTCGCCTATCTCCGCGGCATTCAATCCCCGTTGACCCAGGACAAGCATTCCCCGGCCGACCGGCCAGTCAAGGAGGACATTCAGCCCCAAGGCTGGCCCGAGCTGCGGATCCACGTCAGTGACGACGGATGGCATCTGGTGCTGGCGATCTGCCGGGACCTGCTCAATCCCCACGCCGTGCACGCCTTGACCGAGTCAGGTGCCAACCTCCTGCTGGTACCGGCAATGAGCGAGACCCTCGTTGCCTTTGGCGGCCCCGTGGCGAACCTCGTAGGATCCGGGCAGGCCTTCGTCGCGGTAGCGAACAACCCCGCTGATTTCTCAGAGCCGACTGACCGGACGGTCCACCGTCCCGCCCGTGCATTGTTCGGACATCCGGGGTTTGGGCAGCTGACCCGGCTGGTGCAGCCAGCCAACTCCGCTCCCGGGGTGGGGCTGCTGCGTGTACAAACCGGACAACTTCAATGGCTGGACTCGGACGCCGGCCGGACCAAGCCGAACTGCGGAACCTCCGCGCGGCCCCCCTGGGCCGACACATTGGCCCGGCTGACCGGACCTGACCGTCCAGAATCGAACCGGCAGCCGACTCGGGTCACACTGACGGAGGCGGCGGCGCTTGTACTGCTCACGGATGGCCCACACGGCCCCTTCGTGCTCCTTACAGAACGCGCACCCGATCTGACCAACTACCCCGGGCAGCTGGTTTTCCCCGGCGGGGCTGCTGAATCCAGCGACGGTGGGCCGGCCGATACAGCATTGCGCGAGGCCTCTGAGGAAACCGGTTTGGACCGGGGCAGCGTGCACATTTTGGGCACCCTCCCCGCCATCGCCCTTCCCGAGGGCGGCTACATGCTGACGCCCGTAATCGCATGGTCTGCAGGGCCCGTCTTCGCCGGCACGGCCAACATAGCCGAGGTCAGCGGTGTCACCTCAATTCCGTTGCATCGGCGGACAGATTCCGGGCAACAGCGGCCGGATCCTGCACCGGAGGAGGAAGCCCCTGCAGAACGCCAGACCGCGATGCTGGGAACCGGCACGAGCGCGATACTTGACATGCTCAGAGGCATGCTTTGGGGTTGATGAACACAGGGTCAACGAAGCCAGGACCGGGCCGACGAAGCACTCGCCGATAATCGCCGGTCCTGCTTGGGGCCGCGGAAGAGAACCGCGGCTGCCATGACGGGCAACCCTCACATCGCCCGTCGCCAGCAGGCCGACTAGCGACGTAACATCGTCATAGGCTGCAGCCGTCATCAGGCACCGTGCCGCTGAAACCGATACGGGGGCTGATGGCCGCAAGGCAGAACATCAACAGACGGTGGAGCTCATGGACGGCGAGGACAGATTCAGGATCGCGGTCGGGGTGGACGGCTCAGCGGAATCACGGTTCGCCTTGGAATGGGCCGTCACGGAGGCCCGTCTCCGCCACGGACAGGTGCGGGCCTTGACCGCCTGGGAGTACCCGCCCGAGACAGCCGGCATGGAAGCGGTGATCTGGGATCCTCACGTTTTCGGGCCGGCTGCCCGGAGGATGCAAGCCGAAACTGTGAAGGGGGTGGACACCGAAGGCGTCAATGTCACCGGTGACGTCGTCCAAGGACCCACGGTCACCGTCCTTGTAGATGCTTCCAAGGACGCCGACCTTCTGGTCGTGGGTTCCCGCGGCCTCGGAGGATTCACCGGGCTGCTGCTCGGGTCCGTGTCCACACAGGTAGTCCACCATGCCGCCTGCGCCGTGCTTGTCGTCAGGACCAAGCCCGGAGTCCCCGACGTTGGATAACTTCGCCGGACGCCGGACGCACTTACAGGTGAACGTCCCGACTGATTATGGCAGTTTGAGAGGGGACCGGTTTTGCAGTCTGAGGTGGGCCCACTTCGCGGCTCGCCGGTTGATGAATCGCAGTTTCAATTGAGACCACCCCACGGTTGATTCCATCAGAGTTTTTCCCGACAGTGGCAGGCAGTGATGGAGTCGAGAGTGGAGCTATTCGCGAGGATCCGCCGGGATGCCAGGGTCAAGGGCTCATCGATCCGCTGCCTCGCCCGGGAGCACCGGGTCTCCCGGAGAACGGGTTTTTGATCGCCTGGTTGATGAGCACCGGGCGGTGATCTCCTACTCGACCGTCCGCCAGTACGTGAAGGCCCGCCGGTCCGCTATCGCCGTGGAGGCAGGGAATGCCCCGGTGGAGGTGTTCGTGCCTCAGGAACACGCGCCGGGTGCTGAGGCTGAGATGGATTTCGGTGACGTGTGGGTGGCCCTGGCAGGGGTGAGGACCCGGTGTTACATGTTCGCGTTCCGGCTCTCGAACTCGGGGAAATCCGTTCACCGTGTGTACCCGACCTGCGCGCAGGAAGCCTTCCTGGAAGGCCATATCGAGGCGTTCACCGTTCTGGGTGGCGTCCCGAGCAGGCATATCCGCTATGACAACCTGACCTCGGCCGTCACGAAAGTGGTGTACGGGGCCGGCCGGCATCGTGTGGAAAACGAGCGCTGGGTGCGCTTCAAATCCCACTATGGTTTCGATGCTTTCTACTGCGAACCGGGCATCAAGGGCGCCCACGAGAAGGGCGGGATCGAAGGTGAAGTCGGGCGGTTCCGGAGGAACTTCCTCACTCCGGTCCCGGCGGTGGCGACGCTGGCGGAACTGAACGACAGATTGAGGGTGTGGGATGACCCGGAG
The DNA here is from genome assembly GCF_964021775.1 of uncultured Arthrobacter sp. Classification (GTDB taxonomy): domain Bacteria; phylum Actinomycetota; class Actinomycetes; order Actinomycetales; family Micrococcaceae; genus Arthrobacter. The sequence continues at coordinate 329,048 of NZ_CAXHZI010000002.1, read as the reverse complement.
GACCGTCGCAGGATCTCTCAGCGGCTCCGGACCGTCGGGCAGGACTTCGCCGCCGAACAGCCACTGCTGGCGCCGTTGCCGGCAGAGGGTTTCGATCCCGGCCTGGTTCTGACCCCGCGGGTGGACCGTTCCTCGCTCATGATCCACGAAGTATTCCGTTCCGGCCGGTGCGACTGGACAAGCGTGGCGCCGAGCTCCTCTTCCAGGTCCTCACCGAACGGGAAGAAAAAGCATCCGTGGCCATCGGCACCAACGAATCCTTCTCCGGCTGGACCAAGACTTTCACCGACCCACGCCTTTGCGCCGCCATCGTCGACAGACTCACCTTCAAAGGCACCATCATCGAAACCGGAACCGACTCCTGCCGTCTCGCCCACACCGTCCACCGAGCCACATAGCCCGCGCAACCCGAGACACGGTGTCTCGAGCGGTCGGTTTAGCCACCGCAGACTACTCCCCAACAGCCGGTCCGGCGCGATTCCATACGGTGGGCGCCTCCCGAGCTCCAACCTGACTTCATCAGATCACAGTGATGTCACAAATACATACTCATCGCTCATTTTGTTTATTCCGGGCAGATACTTCTGGTATGCCGGACCCGGCATTCATGGAACAAGGGGGATCCAGATGCTGTTGCGCCGCCTCACGCGTATTTCAGCTTTCTTCGCACTTCTCTTCAACACCCAACCGCCCTGCCCGCCCAGGCGGACAGCTGGTCCGGCTATAAATGGGGCTCCTCAACCGTTGCCGTCTATATTGATGGCGGCCAAAGCGGGCAAAATTCCAGCGGCTGGTCAGCGGCCACTTCCAACCGGTCCAGCGCGACCGATATCAACTTCCATGTCACGACGGGAACCGCCAACATTCGTCTGCGCCAGACACGGATCACCAATGTCACGTGGGACGGTATTACCTACCGTTCTACCGCCCGAAGCCTGTACCACCAATGAATGCGTACCCAACTTCGTACTACACCGACGGGTACACCTACACAACAACCCGCGGCGTTGCTGCCCATGAGCTGGGGACCCCCTTGGGATAAAGCACGTGGGCGCTTGCTACCTGATGAACTCGGCAACACCCAATCGTTGCGGAATTTACTATCAAACAAGTGACGAAATCGCCGGCGTCAACGCCATTTACTGAAAGCGGGACCACCGTGAAGAAACTTCCATTTCTCCCATCAATGGCTGCGGTCTTTGCCGGAGCTCTGCTCCTGACTGGCTGCGCCTCGCCGCAGGCACAAGCGCCAGCCAAGACCACGTCCATAAGCGCAAGCTGGGCCAAGGCATACCCGGCACTGAAGGACCTCACCCAGAGCGCTGACGCAATTGTCGTGGGGACAGTTGAGAAGTCCGCACCGGCAGCACCTGTTGATGGCATCCCCTTCACGGACGCTACGGTGACTGCTAAATCGTGGCTTAAGGGAACCAAGCCGGCAGCGACCATAACGGTGCAGCAAACCGGCGGGGCTCTGAAGGACTCAGTTGTCGTTTTGGAAGGCGACGCGATCATGCAGCCAGGGGAGGAATTCATGCTTTTCCTCCAGAAGAACGACGACGGCACCTACGTGGCACTTTCAGGGCCGACGGGCCGTCTGCCGGTCTCAGGCACGTCAGTCAAGAAGATGCCGGATACCACCCTCACCGAAGCAATTCCGGAGACACTTCCCGAGCTGATCGCCGCCGTTACACGGCTTCTCTGAGAAACAACCATCCAACCCGACAAGGGGGCCGCCGATTCATTCGAGGCACCCCGGGGCCGGGGTAGTTTTCAATTCTGGGAAGAGCAGGGATGGCCACACCATCCCTACTCTTCCCTTCCCGGCGAAATGTTGCGATCTCCGACGCCGTAGACGGGCCCCAATGAGACTGCAAATTAGGTCCATCGTGGGCTCGATTCAGATTGACATTTTCAGTTCAATCCTGGCGCCTCAGCGCCGTGCGCTTGGCCGTGAACTCCTGCTCGTCGATTTCCCCGCGGGCGAAGCGCTCACTGAGAATACGCTCGGCGTCGTGGTGCGGCGGCCGCGGCGCGATCGGTCCGTCACCCGGATGGGGACGCCGAAGCAGGAGAATAACGACGGCTACCACGCCACCCCAGAAAATCAGCATCAACACGGCCATGGCGACCCACGCGCCGATACCCCAGCCATTCCCGTACCAGCCATCCATCATGATCAGACCTCCACTTGTGAAAATACGTCCAGGCCGCCCCCCAAACAGGGCCCAACGGCCCGGAGGGTGTCTGCAATCTGTATCCGGGGGCCGGCGGCGGCCAGCCATGCTCAGATGCGCACGCGGACACAAAAGTAAGGCAGCGGCGCCTGTTTCGCGTCCCATGAGCCGCCGGTCCGGAGGCCGGCCGGGTCTCAGTCGGCTTGGAGCTCTTTCAGTGCGGCCCGGAGCCGGTCGTCGGCTTCGCCGGCGACCAGGGCGACGGCCGGGGCGTCGCTGAGCTGCACCATTGTCTGCGGGTCGATCGTTTGGATGATGGTCGCGTCGGCGTCGCGGCCGCGCCGGATGACGACGTTGCAGGGGAGGAGCAGCCCCATGTCCGGTTCCGCGGTGAGAGCGCGCTGGGCCAGGGCGGGATTGCAGACGCCCAGGATGAGGTAGTCGCCCAGGGCCTGTCCGCTCTCCTCCCCGAGCTTGGCCTCAAAGGTCGAGCGGACATCGATTTCAGAGAGGACCCCGAAGCCCTGGCCCAGGAGCACCTCCCTGGTCCGAAGCACCGCTTCCTCATACGGCAGGGCGACGGTGATGGTGTGTGCGTAGCTCATAGATAGTCTCCTTCATTGGGTTTTACTGTGAGTTAAAGACGCCGACTCGCGGTGTCAGCGGGATTCGATGAGGCCCATCATGCCGCTGTCCTCGTGGTCGAGGATATGGCAGTGGTAGACGGTCTTGCCGGTGAAATCATCGAACGCGATCCGGACGCGCACGCTGCTGCGGGCCGGGACGTTGACCACATCCTGCCACTCGGGGTCGGCTATGGGACCGCTGGCCGTTTCGATGATCTGCATGGGCCATACGTGCAGATGGAAAGGGTGGTCCATTGGGCTCGTGTTAGTCAGCAACCACTCCTCGAGGGCCCGGGCCGGGACGGTGGTGTCAATCCGGGCCGGGTCGAACGGTTTGCCGTTAAAGGTGAAGCTCATTCCCGACCCCATGCCCATGCCCATGCCCATGGCGAAGGTCAGTTCCCGCCGTGCCGTGACCGCAGCGGACCGCAGGTCCCGGGGTGCAGGCTGGGCCGCGAGCGGCTCCGCGGACAGGGCTGGTTCGCCGCTGACCGAGTAAGTGGCCAGGACGGTCCCGTTGGTGTCGGCCTGGCCCTGTTGGTCTCCGGTACTGGAGCCCATCATGGATCCTGCGGTTCCCCTGTCCACCGCCAGGGTACGCAGCACCGCCGAGCCGGGGGCCGCGGTGACGAGGAGGTCGGCCCGGTTGCCTGGAGCCAGCAACACCTCCTCAACGTCCCGGGGGTTCTGATAGCGGCCGGAATCGAGTCCAAGCAGCTGCAGGCGCTGGCCGTCCAGGCGCAGTTTCAGGTACCGGGCGGTGCAGGCGTTGATGATCCTCCACCGCTCGCGTTCTGCCGGTTTGGCCGACAGGTGCGGGTTTAATTGGCCGTTGACCAGAACCAGGCGGCCTTCCCGGCCCATCATTTTCTCCATCGCCGACACGGCAGCGACGCTTCCGTCGCTGTTCAGCGAGATGTCCGAGATGACCATGACCCGGTCCCGTGAGACCGGGACAGGGTGCGGGTCCTCGACGATGATGGCACCGTACAGTCCGCCGAAGACCTGGTCGGCGACCATGCCATGGTGGTGGGGGTGGTACCAGTACACGCCCGGAGGGTGGTCCGCGGGAAGCCGGTATTCGTAGTCGAAGGACGTCCCGGGATCAACGGAGAGGAGCACGTTATCGCTGTTGCCCTGCGGGGAGACGTGCAGGCCGTGGACATGCACGTTGGTCGGATCCCGCAGGCCGTTCTCCAAGGTCACGTTCACCCGGTCACCGGGCCTCAGGAACAGAGTCGGGCCGGGCACCGACCCGTTGTAGGTCAACACGGTGGCATTCGTGCCGGCGATCCTTGCCTGGCCCTGTGACGCTCTCAAGCGCACCTGCAGCGTCCCGTTGCTGCTGCGGAGGACCTCGGGTTCACTGAGGTCCTGGCCGCCGGACGGCTGGTACCCGGCTCCGGAGCCCCACAACAGGCCTGCCGCGCCAGTCAGCGCGGCTGCGGTTCCGGCGCCCCCCAGAATGAGGGCAGTGCGTCGGCGGACAGGCCGCATCAGCTCTCGCCCTTGAGGACTTTGAGGCGTTCCTGGTATTCCTCCGCGGTCAGCTCACCCCTGGCGAAGCGTTCATCCAAGATCTCCCGGGGTGCGCCTCCACGGCCCGCAAGCCCGGTGCCTCCGGCGTCCGGGGAGCCCGCGGATCCGCCGCGGCGCCCGCCGGCCGAAAAGAACCATATCCCCAGACCGGCAAGCAGCAGGACCCCGACGATCAGCAGCAGCCAGAACATCCACGACCAGCCCATACCTGATCCATATCCACCCATCATTACAGTCTCCTTATCCCGCGAAACCGGTACTGACCGGCCAGCGGTGATCATCTTTAAGACTACACCATAATACCCATGGGGGTATATGGCAGGGCGTGGCCGGGCGTTGGATTCGCTGGCGGCTTCAAGCCGGGAATTGGGTCCTCGTCCGTCAGTGGCACTGCACCCGGTCACGATACGACCGACGCTTAGCCGGAGGATGCCCGCTAATGGCATACCACGGTTCGCACAACGAACCTGGCGGCCACCGCCGACGCCGGGGTGGAATGCTACTGCGGCCGCGTTAGGGTGGGAGCATGGGAGTCGAACCGGCCGTAATGAAGCGAATGTCGAGAATGCGTCCTCAGGCTCCGGTCAGCGTGCCCAGGGAGGTGGAGGGCGAACCGGATCTGGTAGCGGTGGACACAAAATGGGGTGAGCTGCAGCCACTGCAGTGCGCACCCGGGTGGTCACCCTCGGCGAGCTCGAACTCCTGGAGCAGGTCAGCGGCGGCGCCCTCTTGATCGACTGCCGCGTACCTGACTCCAGGGCTGGGGTTACGATTCCAGGCGCGGTGAACATCCCGCACGACCGGATTATTGGATTCAGGGATGAATTCGAGGTTTCGAGGCTGAGCATTTTCTTCTGTAACGGCCCGCAATGCCCGCAGTCACCCACGGCCATCCGGGCGCTGCTGGAAACCGGGTATCCGGCATCCGGACTGGCCTACTACCGGGGAGGACTGCACGACTGGGTCACCTTGGCCATGCCCACGGAACAGATCGCCTGACCCCCGTGCTCTTCCATGCCCCGGGGTCGGGTGCGAAGCCCCCGGGCCATACCTCACCCGCCGCGCTCCATTCGGGTCGCCGACAAACAAGCCTGCCGCCCTGACGATGATCGGCGGCGTCGATGACGCCCTGGACAAACAGGCCACCGCAGTCGAATAGAACCCGTGGTTTGCTTAAGCGGCCGGGGAGCGCGTCCGTGGCCCGCGCCTGGAACATGGGACAGTGCCTGAGCTACTGCGGACTTGGCGATCGGGGGAATTGATGACGTTGACGGACCGAAAATGGTCCACGATGTGGCGGATCAGAAGCTGCCGCTTCCGCTGCCGCCGGAGTCGCCGTCCCGGACTGCGTCGCCGCCGTGCAGGATCGAATCGATCAGAATCCCGCCCAGTACGGCCCCGCCGAGGCGCCCGCCGCACTCTCGGCTCCCGAGCATGCCCCCGCCGTAGCCGCGGTTGTCCAGACCGCCGAAACCTTGCACATCGGAGTGGGCGAGCTCTGCCGCTCGGGATGCCAGAGCTCCGGCCTGCTGTGCGTGGGTCAGGGAAGATCCAGGGTTCGTCTGCTGGAGGGAGAGCGCGGTATCCGGGTGCGTTGCGCTTCGGCCAGGCGCATCCTGGCTCCGGCTCCCACACCGCCGCGCCGTGCGGCAATGCAGTCCGCGGCGACCGAGATCCGGGCCTGTGCGTGCATGATGGCCTGCTGGAGAGCCTCCCCGGCCCGCCGCGCCTGATCCTGCTGGTTCCGCACCCCTGAGAGGGCCCGATCCAGTCCCTGGCGTGCCGCTTCCATGCGCTGCAACGCGGCGATCGGGTCGATCCTGCCTGACTGCAGCTGCTGTTGCACCTGGTTCAGGACCCCCTCGACGCCCGCGACGGGGCCCGCGAGGTCGGTGTGCTGCCCGGCCGCCATGGTGGCCTTGGCCTGGGCGAGGTCCTGGGCGGCATCCTCCACCGCGCGGTCGAGATTAGTCCGGGCAGAGTCAAGGTCGTGCTGGGGTTGGACGGCCGTGACGGCCCGGCGAATGCCGCGGAGCCTGGACAAACGCCTTCACTGAAAACATGCCAAACACACCCCTAGGGGGTATATCTGACAAGCAGGGCCGGCCGTGATGTTCCCCTTAGGCGATGCGCCGACGTGGGGCGCCGGGTGAAATCACAGCGACGGTTTCGGTACCGGTCCGCGCTCCGCATGGCATCTCAGCGATGAATGCCCGCTAGTTTCCGCCGCCCATTCCCGGCATTGCGTGGTCCATGGTCTGCGCGTCGAACCACGCATGCAGGGCGGTGACGAGGGTGGCATCGCTGGAAGTGAAGGTGATCTTTGCACCCATGGGTAGCTGCTCGTAGTTGCTCTGCATCCGGGACGCGCCTGCTTGTAGTTCCTGCAGGCCGTGCATGGCGGTACCGTGGATGTTCGCTGGATCGCTGTAGTTTCCCTGCGCGAACTGGTCGGCTTCCTTGCTTAGATGCTGCTGGATCAGGGTGATGTTGTGCTGGTCGCGGGCGCTGTTGGCGACGATCTGTTCGACCCCTCCGGTCGTGGTTTTCGTGAAGGTGTGTGTGGTGGCGTTCAAGTCGAACGGCATGACCTGGGCGGCGTGGGCAACCATCGTCTGCGCCTCTCCGTTGGCGGCCTGATGCCCGGTGGCCATGGCGTAGCCGATGCCGCCGGTCGCCAGGATCAACGCGGCGGCGCCCGCGAGCCACCAGCGGCGCCGCTGCTTGCGAGGTGGGCGGCTGGCATCAGTGCTGGTCATGTTGTTCATCTGCGGCTTTCACGAGGAGGGTCAGGGCGTCTACTACGGTCTGGCGGCGGCCGGCCGGGATGGCCTCCAGCAGGCTGGAGAAGCGTGCAGCGCGGGCGGTGGCCAGCTCACCAGCGGCGTGGCGTCCAGCGTCGGTCACTTCCAGCCACACAAGGCGTCCGTCGCCATCCCGCTTGCGGCGCTGCACCCAGCCGCGGGCTGTTAACTGGTCGACCAGGCGGCTGACCGTACTCTTGGTCAGCCGTAGCCGCCCCGCGAGCTCGACCTGAGTGAGTGGACCGTCACGGTCCAACTCGGTCACCGTATGGGCCTCGGAAACAGATAAGGCCTGACCGCAGGGGGTTTGGTCCGGTTGATACAACCCGAACGCGCGCACGAAAGCAATGATCCGCGCCTGCAGCACGACCGCGTCCGACTCGCTATCTTCTTGCATGGTTGCATCCTACAACCAACTCGTTCGATGATTCAACCATTTATCCGGAGTGGCCACCGAATCAATCAGCCACCACTTACCGGACGGAAGACCGCCTTGAAAGCGCGGCCAAAGCTTTGTCTAACAGCACGGTCCCGGCGCAGGAGACTTCTGACACTCAGTGCAGAACTTCCCGGACGGAGTTGGCAGCCAGTTCTGGCCATGCCTAGTCGGTGTGCTGGGGATAGATATCGACGGAACCGTCGGCGTTCTGCGGGCTTTGAGGAGTTAATTGACGAGCCGGGTGGCGACGGACGGTGTATCTGATCCGGTAGCCTTTCTCGGCCGCAGCGGTGCCGAAGCCTATGAGCAGATGGGTTTTTGCCGGTTCTGGAGTCGCCGACGGGAGCGCAGTGCTGCATCAACCTGGACGGGCTGGGCGTGAGGTGCCGGCGATGGAGTAACGTCGTATGGCCGGGAGCTTTCCGGCAGTTCAGGACTAACCCCGGGACGGAGGCGGCGTGATCGATCACCAGGACCCCGAGGCGGCGTCCCGTCCGGAGGCCGCGGGGCGTGCCAAGGGCGCCCCGCTGTGGAAAAGCGTCAGTTCCGAGCTCCTTGAAGACGTCCTCGCCGGGAAGTTCGCGACGCAATTTCCCGGCGAGCTGGAACTGGCGCGGCGGTATGGCGTCAGCCGGGGCACGATCCGGGCGGCTTTGAAGCCATTGCGCGATGCCGGACACATCACCGCCCATCCAGGAAAGAAGCCGACGGTGGTCGCCGGCAGGAGCACGGCCTTCGGCCCGATCTACAGCGTGCTGGCGTCAATCCGGGAGTCCGGGATGGAGCACAGCAGCGTGGTGTTGGATCAGCACCTTGTCGTGGTCCCGGCCGTGGCGGCCAAGCCTGCCGACGGACGCGGAGCTTTTCCACCTCTCCCGCGTTCGTCTCGCCGACGGCGAACCGATCGGGCTGGACGAGGTCTGGCTTCCGGCGTCGACGGCAAAGAAGCTCCTCGACGCGGACTTCCGTGATGCCTCGTTGTACGGCGAACTCGACCGGCGCTGCGGCGTCGTGCTGGATGGAGGTACCGAGCAATTAACTGCGGTGCCCGCCAGCCCGGCGCAGGCTGTCCTGCTCGGTTGTGCCTGGGCGCCCCCCTGCTGCTGATCGAGCGTACCGGCTGCCATCGGGCCCGCGACGTCGAAATCCGGCACAGCTACGTTCTGGGCGACCGGGTGACAATCGCGACCGCGTTTGGCTGTAAGGCCACCCCCCAAAGTAGGGCGGGACGGTCAGTGTCCGCTGCGGGCGGCTGAACCTGCGGCCGCGGACCGCACCGGGGGGACCGGGCAGCGGTCCTCGGAGGTGGCACGCTTGAGGAACGCCCACAGCAGCAGCGCGATGGACAGGCCGGCGAGCAGAGGCTGAACGGGCTCGAAGTACTGCATGGCGCCGGAGGTGCCCAAGGCCAGCAGGACCAGTTTGTTGCACACGGGGCAGCCCACGGCGAAGAACGACACAATGGTTCCGGCGGCGCCGAAGCGGCCCTTGGTGTCCGCCTCCTCGCTGCCGCCTGCCACCTCGGGTTCGCGGGAGATGTAGGTGGCCAGCAGGAGCCCGGTGAGGACGGCTGTGAGCCCGAGGGCGGGGTAGGACCACCAGGTGGGCGGGACTTCCCGGCTGAAGAAGGGCGTGTCGATCAGGTCTGTGGGGACGGCCACTGCGAGGTAGGTGAGGACGGCGGCGGCGGATGCCGCCAGCCAGCGCCGCCCGGGCCACTGGGCCAGCGCGGATATCAGGGTGTTACTGCGCGTCATCGGGCGTCCTGTCTTTTGCGGGCTCGGCGTGCCGGTTTTTGAAATAGAGTCCCACACCGACGGCGAGGGCAAGGGTCGCGGCTCCGGCGACCATGAGGTTCGGAATGCCGGCGGCAGCACCCGTCACGAGGGATTCCGTTGTGAATTGTTCCTGGACGGTGAGGACGCCGCCCAGTCCCGCGGTGCCGTCGCTGACCAGCAGGAGCACCCCGATACCGATGGAAATTACGCCGGAGATGATCATCAGCCAGGAGTTGGACCAGGTTCCGAGCCTGAGGGGACGCGGCCTCAGCCAGCGCCGTCCGGAGATACCCAGCTTGTCCCACACGAGAGCCAGAATAAACAGGGGCGCGGCCATGCCGAGGGCGTAGACCGACAGCAGCATGCCGCCATAGACAGCGTTGCTGCCCACGGCGGCGACCGTCAGGATGGAACCCAGGATGGGTCCGGTGCACACTCCCGCGACACCGTAGACCGTCCCCAAGGCAAAGACGGACAACCGCGTGGTTCCGGCCTGGGCAGTCGGGGCGACGGCGGACGGGAGCCCGATGCCGCTGATCTGGACCACGCCCAAGATGATCACTATGGCCGCTCAGACACCGACCAGCACGGTCCTGTGCTCGGTGACCAGGGATCCAAGTACCCCGGCAAAGACGCCCAGCGGCACGAGCCTGGACAGAAGGCCGGCGTAGAACAGGACTGTGCGTGCGACAAGCCGTGTCTTTGTTGCGAAGGCGTAGGCGAAGAATGCCGGCAGCAGCAGGGCAGAGCATGGGCTGAGCAGGGTGAGGACGCCGCCTAGGAAGGCCCCGGCATAACCGATGTCCATCAGCGGTTCCGGGCCGATTTCAGGGCATCGTCGATGGCCCTCTCAAAGGTGGCCAGCGGCTGCGCCCCCACGATCGGGGTGTCATTGACCAGGAAGATAGGTGTGCCGGTTGCACCCAGCCCGGCTGCCTCCTGCGCATCCTTCGCCACCGCGTTTTTCAGCTCGGCCGAATCCAGATCCGCTTCGAACTTCTTCAGGTCAGGGACACCGGCGGTACCGGCGAGCTGGATCAGCCGCTCCCGCGGCAGCGCGGCGTGACCGCGTTCCGGAGCGATGGTGTAGACCGCCTCGTTGAACGCCCGGACGATCCACGACGCCGCGGTAAAGAAAGCTTCCGCGGCCGGGGTCCAGGTCACCGGCGACGTGGTCGAAGGCCACCCTGCAGACGTGCTGGTCAAGGCCGTCGCCGACGCCGGTCTTCTGGTGGTCGGATCGCGTGGACACGGAGGTTTCGCCGGCATGTTGCTGGGCTCGGTCTCAAGCCACGCCGTGCACCTCGCCAACTGTCCGGTCCTGGTCGTGCGTACGGGCGCCGGTCCGGTTCAAGGGTAAGAAGGAGTGGCCGGCCCAGAGGGGCTCTCTACCGCGGAGGCGACCCGGCTTCTTGAGAGAGGCGAACTGGTGAGAAATGGACTCAACCCGCCGGGTGGTGGTCGGTGCTGCGCATGCGGACTGCGACCAGGATCCCCGACGCTCCGGTAAGAGCTGCGACGACCAAGACGGCTGTCGGGATGCCGTAGGCGTCGGCGAGGATGCCGGCGAGCAGTGCGCCGACGGCGAAGCCGCCGTCGCGGCACAGGCGGTAGATGCCGACCGAGCGGGCACGCCATCCAGGGTGGGCGACGTCGCCGATCGCCGCGAGGAGGGTCGGGTAGACCATTGCTGTGCCGAGTCCGAGGAAGGCGGCGGCGCGGTGAGCCAGATGCCGAAGTCGTGGCCGAGGGCGATCATCGCAAGGGCGGCTCCCTGCAGGAGCATGCCGCCGACGATCATCCGTTTCCGGCCGTACTTGTCAGACATGGCTCCGGTGACGAGCTGCGCGGCTCCCCACACGGCGGGGTAGACGGCGGCGAGGATACCGATTTTTTCGATGCTGAGTCCGGCGGCGGCGAAAAGGACGGGAAAGAGGCCCCAGGCAAGGCCATCGTTGAGGTTGTTGACCATGCCGGCCTGGCTGACCGAGGATAGCGACTTGTCCCGGAAGCTGGTGAGGGTGAAGATTTCCCGGTTGCTTAATTCGCTGTGGGCGCCGGCGTGGGCGGTGGTGTGGTTGGCTGCCTCCAGCCGGGCGTGGCCACGGGTTTCCTTGACGGCGAACACCGAGAGTCCCAGGCCCAGGGCGATGTAGGCGGCGCCGAGCAGGAAGGGCCCGGGGCGGAGCCCGTAGTTGGCAGCGATGTCGCCGGTGGCCAGAGCGGTGGCGGCGACGCCGAGGTAGCCTGCGGCCATGTTCAGGCCCATGGCCAGGCCGCGGCGGGACGGGCCGACCAGGTCCATTTTCATGACAACGGTGGTGGACCAGGTCAGGCCCTGGCTGATGCCCAGAATCACGTTGGCAGCGACAATCCAGCCCCAGGAGGGTCCGAAGATCAACAGCAGCGGTACGGGCAGGGCGATGAGCCACCCGGTGATCAGGACGGGTTTGCGGCCGTACCGGTCCGAGAGTGTCCCGGCGAAGTAGTTGGTGCCGGCCTTGGCCAGCCCGAAGGCCAGGATGTAGGTCAGCGCGGAGGTGTAGAGGTCCAGGTGGAAGACCTGACCGACCAGCAGCGGCAGCACGGTGCGTTCCTGGCCGAGGGTGCCGCCGACCAGCGCGTTGACGGTAACCAGGAGCATGAACTGGGCCAGGTTCTGCCGCAGCCCCAGCGAGAGACCGGTATGTCGTGGGTTTTCCCGCCCGACTGCACGGTCCCGGGGCGTTGGGGCATTAGCGGGCGTCATCTGTGTACTCTTCTTCTCCGGGACAAACGTGTGGCGGCGGCCCGGTGTTCCGGGCCGCCGCCAATGCTGTCAATCAATTACTTCAGGTGCTGCAAGGATCAGTGGCTGGAAACGGACTCCCGCGACTGCTCCCAGGCGGCCCAGGCGGCGTAGCTGCCGTCGAGTTCGACGACGTCGTAGCCGGCGCGGCGCAGGGCGCTGGCCGCGACGGAGTTCCGGACGCCGCTTTGGCAGTAGGACACGATGGTGCCCTCGGCGGGGAGTTCGTCCAGGTGCCACATGACGCGGCCGCCGCTGAGCTGGTAGGAGCCGGGGATGTGCCCGGCGGAGTGCTCGGTGCGGTTGCGGACGTCCAGGACCATCGCGGCGTCGAAGCCGTCGAGTTCCTCGGGCTGGATCAGCTTCGGCACGGAGACCGGCAGGCCTTCGAGGCCGGTGACGTAGCCGGCGACCTTGTCGATGCCGACGCGGACCAGGTGGTCCCACATTTCCTGCGCGGCGGCCTGGTCCGGGGCCAGGAGCACCAGCGGGTTGGTGTCGGTTTCCGGGTTCACGACCCAGGCGCCGAAGCTGGCGGTGGATTTGCCGGCCGGGACGTTCACGGAGCCGGTGACGGTACCTTCGTGGACCTCGTTGTTCGGGCGGGTGTCCACGAAGATGACCTTGTCCGCGGCGAGGTCGGCGGCGACGTCGGCGGTGGCGAGTTCGGCCAGGGGTGCGCGTTCGCCCATCACGGCCGGGCCTTCCCGGTTTTCACGCTTCATCCGGGCGAAGTAGGCGTGCGCGTCGGGCTGGCCGTCGAGGAGTTCGTCGATGAAGCCCTGCTCGTCGTTCGCGGCCAGGTACGGGCCCCACCAGGCGTAGAGGCGTTCGTAGCCGACCGTGGAGGACGGGATCGCGCCCAGGGCCTTGCCGCAGGCGCTGCCGGCGCCGTGGCCGGGGTGGACCTGGACGTGGTCCGGGAGGGTGAGGAACTTATCCCGGAGGCTGGCGAAGAGCTGCTTGGCACCTTCGAAGCGGGTGTCGACGCCGCCGGCGGCTTCGTCCAGCAGGTCCGGGCGGCCGAGGTCGCCGGAGAACACGAAGTCACCCGAAAGCAGGTAGCCGGGCTGGTCCGCGAAGGCACCGTCGGTGATCAGGAACGAGAGGTGCTCCGGGGTGTGGCCGGGGGTATGGAGGGCCTTGACCGTGATGTTGCCCAGGGTGATCTCGTCGTTGTCGTTCAGGCGCTCGGCCTCGAAGCCGTACTGCCAGTCCGCTCCGCCCTCGCCGGAAACGTAGGCGGTGGCGCCGGTAGCGGCCGCCAGTTCCCGGGTGCCGGAGAGGAAGTCGGCGTGGATGTGGGTCTCGGTCACCGCGACGATGGTCATCCCGTTGGCTGCCGCCAGGTTCTTGTACACGGCGATATCACGACGGGGATCGACCACCAGGGCCTGGCCCTTTGCCTGGCAGCCAATGAAGTAGCTGGCCTGGGCGAGGTCTTCGTCATAGATGCGCTCGATAAGCATGGGACTCTCTTTCGTTGGCGTCCAGGAGGAGGTTCCTCCGTTGGTCTACACACAACGATAATACCCCCGGGGGTATGTTGCAAGCTCTGCGCTGAGACTAAAAGCACGGCTGGTCAGCACTCGCCGTTATACCCTCCGGGGTATAGGTTTGGCAATAAATCCAACGACCGGCTTGGAGCCTGATATGGAACTTGATTCGAAGGAACTTACCCCCGTCGTCAACCGGCTCAAGCGGGCCCAGGGGCAACTCGCCGCCGTCACCCGCATGCTGGAAGAGGGCAGGGACTGCAAAGACATCGTCACCCAGCTCGCCGCCGTGTCCAAGGCGCTCGACCGGGCGGGCTTCGCCATCATCTCCAGCGGCCTCGAACAGTGCCTGGTCCGCGGGGACTCCAGCATGGATACCAAGGACCTGGAAAAACTCTTCCTGTCCCTCGCATAGCCAGCCAACAGTTACGTGTCGCCCCCGCCGCAGCGTCAGGTCAGTGACACCTTCGGAATGATTCATAGCGCCCTGCATGAAAGTCGCTAACGGCACCAGTCGCTGGGGGAGAAATCATGAAGTCATACGGGTCAAACGCAGAGGCGGAGTTCTAGTATGACTTTTAGGATGTGGCTCCGGGCAACTAATTTTTCGGGGGCCGGAGCCACACCCTCACGCCGCCAGGGGATCGTCGTACCGTCCACCGGCTGGCCCGCCTCTCCTGCAGCACCGACTGCCGCCGATGGGTGTGCCACTCCCAGGCAGGGGTTGACAGTCAGATCCTTCGGGGACGGCGAGCAGCCCAGCGGTTGGCCCAGTGCACTTCCACCGACAGCGTTACAGTGAGAAAAACAGCCTGCCGCCCGGCAGAACAGCCCCTTTTGAAGGAGGACCCATGACATCCACCAGCCCCGCCAAGATCGCATTCATGATCCTGACCGATTCCCCAGACCGCGGACTTCCCGGGCTTCTCATGGCGAGCCGCCTGAAAATGAAGCGCGGCGCGGACGTCCGCGTCCTCTTTTTCGGACCCGGCGTGCGGCTGGCCGGCAGCGGAGCGGCCGACCAGCACCTCGCGGATCTCATTGATTCCGGGGTCAAGCCGACGGCCTGCGCCGGCCTGGTGGAACAGTTCGGCCTGGCCGACGAATTCGCATCCCGCCCCGTCGAGCTCATCGCCGCCGGGGCCGAGGTCGAAGCCTTCGCCCGGCAAGGCTTCACCGTACCCAGCTTCTAGGCCTCCGCCCCTGCGGCTAAATCGGTTGACAGGTGGGGAGAAGCCCCGAAGTCCTGGCCCTCCTCTATGGATGTGGTCCGCTTCAGGGAGGCGGTCAGGCGCTCGGCGTCGGGCGCCCCCTCTGGCACTTCCGGGCGAACGCGTCAAAGTCGGCAGTGAAGACCGGCGGGCCGCCAGGTCGGCCAAGGCTCTTGGCATCCGGTGTGGTGCGGGAAACTGCGGGGGATGGCCGAGATACCCCTGGGGGTATATCGTGGTGAGTGTCACAGGTGTTCTGGCGGGAACTAGACTCACAGGTGTTCAGGTGTGTCGACGCCGATGTCGACACAGTGGCGCACAACCTGACCTCGGTATTGTCAAGACAATAAATCAGTGGAAGGAACCCACCGTGCCTGTCATCGCTATCATCGGAGCTGGACCGGGACTTGGAGCGGCAGTTGCGCGAAGGTTTGGGCGCGAAGGCTTCTCGATAGCCCTGATCTCGAGGAACCAGTCGAAGCTTGACGTCATGGCCGCGGAGCTCGTGGCCAGCGGCCTGACCGCGCGTGGTTACGCCGCGGACGTGCTAGTACCCGCGGCGCTTGAGGACGCCCTCGCACGTGCCGCGGCAGAGCTGGGGCCCATCACCACGTTGCAGTACAGCCCGCTCCCGGCGCGTGAATACCTGAAGCCGGTGCTCGACATGACTCCTGAGCTGGCGCTGGAAGCATTGCGGTTCTCGGCTCTCGGGCTCATTCACGCGGTGCGTACGGTGCTGCCAGCGATGCGTCAGGCAGGAGGCGGCAGTGTGATCCTGATCAACGGCGGAACCTCGGTGAAGGCACGCGCTGACTTCGCAGGCACATCGGTCGCATTCCCGGCCGAGAGCGCCTACGGTGAGATGCTCCACGACGCACTCGAGGTTGGGGGCATCCGTGTCGTGCAACTCGTGATCCCCGGGGGCATCCCTAAGCTTCAGCTTGTCAATGGCATCGACGACGTCGCCGATCGCATTTGGGGCCTCCATGCCGTTGCGGGTCCGTTCCGCACTATGCTCATCCCGCTCGAGGAGGGCGGGGAGTAGGGTCGCTATCGGCGTTGGCCATGTCGCCTCGAGCCAGGAAGTAGAACCTGCCGTTGCTGAGAGCAGGCCCCGGATCATTGCCGCCCTCGCCGGCCGCCCGTCGTTACGTCGTCGACTGCATGGCACCCGAAACGGGCACCCCGCCGTTTACCACTTACAAAACACGGTTCGGTTCCGAAGGCCTGCCTTTCCTATCGGGGCGAAATCGCACGCGAGACACAACCGCCCGGCCGGACGGCCGTCTAACTAGCTCGGCTGGGGAACCGAATCGGGGGAGAAAGGATGGTGTGCACAATGTGCACACCATCGGCTTCGGATCGGGTCGTACTGGTGCCGGACTGGGCCGGATGGCGGATGTTTTCGGGGGAGTGGCGGATTTGCAGGGTCTGGAACCCGGTTCGAGTCCCACCTCGGGCACAGTGTTTCCCTGTTCAGGGGCTTGTGGGCCTCTGAGTGTGGACAAAATGTGAACTTATGGGCCCCTCTGTCGGGGCCCATTTGTTTTTGTGGCCGTTGCTGTGTCGCGGCCCTCTCTGCACTGTGACAGCGGTGTTGCTGTACCCCTTCAAGGCCGGGGGCGGTTGGAACTGCATGACTTGCTGTCACCCGGGACCAAACCTTCATGTTCGTCCCTGTCGTCAGCGGAAACTCCTGGGAGAGCTTCGTTAAAGCGCCGATAGGGAGCCGATGCTCTCGCTCTCATGGGCGACCGGGATCGGGCCTTCCGTCCTAAGCACGGCAATGCGGGGCGGACGACGTCAATCCAGTCCAGGAACTCGGAGACGGCGCCAATGCGTGCGGTCCGCCCGTGGATGGCACGCTGATCATGATCTGAACGAAGTCACCGATCAGACGTACTCAGGTGTCTCACAACTAGTGGTTGATACGCCAAGACCACCGATTGGTTGCGAGACATAGTTATGAGAATGGCCGAGATCGAGATGACGTCCGACCGCTCCTTCGTGCGGGAGCTCACGACGAAGCCCTGACGGTCATTCGCACTGACTGGGTGCGTCCATGGCACGATCGTGCGTTTGACCCCCGCCGATTGTGAAAACCGCTCCTGGACTCGCATATTCGATGTGCCCCGCATACTCCGTCTGAGCGCGCCGAGTCGCCTCATACGGGCTGAGAAAACGACCGACGTGCGTGACAATTAGGCGACCGGCGTTCGCGGCCGTAGCTGTTCTCCCCGCGTCCTCGGGGGTGTGGTGCACCTGTAGTTGATCTCGGGGTGGTGCGGTACTTTCTGACTCGCATAATAAGGCGTCGCAGTCCATAGCAAGCTCCGCAAGGTTTGCACATGGCGCTGTATCTCCAGAAAAAACGAGGGTTGCAGCGGATGTTGCGATCCGAACACCGAATGCTGGAATACCATGCGCTACGGCTCGGGTAGTTAGCCTAAGGTGCCCCACTTGGGCTACGTGTCCATCGTGCAACTCGTGCACTTTGAATGCGGAGGCTATGGGCGCGCGCGTCGTTCCATTGGTGAGATAGTCACCTAGTCGCTCTGCAATTCCGGGAGGGCCATACAGGGGCAGTGGTGCCGCCCGACGTATGTTTGCGAAAACAAGGGCGTAAAAGGCAGTTAGCAGATCTGCGCTGTGATCGGCATGCAGGTGGGATATCCAAATGGCATCGAGATCAGTCAGGTTAGCGTGATTCTGAAGCGGCCCCAGCGTGCCCGTCCCCGCATCCACCCAGATTTTCGTGGATTCTGAACTGACGAGATAGCCCGAGCAAGGATTTTCACGGCTAGGAAACGGAGTTGAACTCCCAAGAACGGTGAGCTCAATCTGTTGGGTCGACATCCGCACATAATATAGGTAGCCCGAGAACGGACAATCAATCACACCAAAGCCAACAACGGGACGGGGGCGAAGGAACCTAATAGGGCCCGTCCGAATGCATGGCCTGGTAGTTGAGTTCGAAGTCGCCGACGAGGGGGTGGTGGAAGTGTTTCATTCCGGTGCGGTGGTGTTTCCGCGCATTCCCGGTGAGTGCCAGGGACGGAATGCAGTTCGAGTTCCTCCTCGGGCACATGTTTCCCTTGTCAGGGATTTGTGAGTCTCTGAGTGTGCGCAAACTGTTCACTGGTGCCCCTTCGGGGCCCATATTTGTTGGTGCTGCAAGACCGGAAACGATGCCAGCCTGATTAATTCGATTCTCGTGATAGTGACCTCCAGACACAGTAAATCTTCCATCCAGGGTCGAAATTGCCCCACCGCGTGGAGAGAGAGTTCGTCTCCATATCGCCCCGATCCAATTAGTCCCGACATAGTGGCGGTTGTTGTGGATGTTGAAGTCGCCTGGCACTGCTGATTTCTCCGGAAGAATCAGCTCTCCGGCCCTATTCGACCCCTTCGCCGGGAAGGCCGCGCACGTTCCTCCCGTTTGGGTCGATCCGTTCCCGCTCGACAGCGATTTCCCTAAAGCTTTTTACGATGCTGTGTCCCTCCCCGTGCCCTAGTCGCGTGACTTCCAGGACTCTTCCGGCCATTGTGATTTTTAAGGTCTCGCCGGAGCTTCGTTTGCCGAGGATGATCGACTCGATCGAGTTCTGCACCAAGGCGGTCACCCCCGCTGATGATTCCCTCCTTTCCGGCACGAACATCAGCCGCGTGCCCGTGAGGACTACGAAGCCGGGCTCGTCGTGGAGATGCCCTTTCCCCAGCGCTCGGACAACATCGTGTGGATCCAAGAGATCAACAATCCGCCGGACTGCTTGCTTGCCGCTGAAACTGAGTCCTGCCCCGGCCGCCGCGTCCGTGAGGCCGTGGGTATACATGGCGCCCTCCGGTAGATTTTCCTCGGCCTCGAGCAGCAGGTCGTCGAGCTCATTTCCGCCGTCGTCAGATGTCCATACGACGTCGGTGCGCCCGCCGGTGGCTGACATTGCGCCGGTCAACCGCGCAGGTCTCCGCCGCCGGCGGATGGAGCGGGGCACCTGGATTCGTAGCTCCGCCCCTTCCGAGCTCTCCACCCTGTAGCCCGCCTTCTCAGCGGCGCGATGAATTAGCTGGCGCGCTTCGTCGGCGTCCGACATGAGGGTCCAGAGAACACTTCCGGCAACCGGGAAAGCGGATTGCTGAGTGGTCAGCGCTGGGCACGAACGTTCGAGTTGTTTTTCGAACTCTTGGGCATCCATCGGTTTGCCCAAGAGGAACCCTTGGGCGCGGTCGCAGCCAATCTTCGTTAAGGCGGATAGCTGATCTGATGTCTCGACTCCTTCGGCGACCACCAGCAGGCCGAGACCATGGGCCAGCCCGACGATCCCGGCGATAAATGCATCGGATCCGTCTTCACCGAGCCGCGTGGTGAAAGACCGGTCGATCTTGACCTCTGTGACCGGCAGCCTGTGCAACTGGGCGAGGGAGGAATAGCCGGTTCCGAAATCGTCTATGGATATACCGACACCAAGGTCGCGAAGCTCGCGGAGGTTGCGATCGTTCACGGAGGAGTCGGTCATGGCCTGGGACTCGGTGACTTCCAAGGTGAGAGCGGCGGCAGGTAATTTCGAGCGGCTCAAGGTCTCCCGTACCAGCGCCGGGAAGGTCGCGTCGCCGAGCTGGGCTGACGACACGTTGACAGCAACCTCCATGGAGTGACCCGCCGCCCGCCAGCCAGCGCCGGCAAGGCAGGCCACGGAGAGGACATGGGCGCCGACCTCAGCGATGAGGTTGCTGTCTTCCGCTAGGGGAATGAACTCTCCCGGCGCCAGCAGGCCAAGTTCGGGATGTTCCCAACGGACAAGTGCTTCGGCGCCGACTACGGACTTCGTTGCCATGTCGAATTGGGGCTGGAATTGGACGCGCAACTCGCCGCGGGCGGCGGCCCCGCGCAGGTCAGCCTCGAGCCGCAGGTAGTCCGTGCGCTGGTTTCGCTGCGGGGTGTGGCCCCGGGCCCGGGCTTTTGCCCGGTACATCTCGAAATCCGCTTTCGCTACGAGACGCCGGCCCGCTTCTGCATGCGAGCTCGCCTGATCGCCGGGGCTTGCCCCGCCGACGGTGGATCCAATCGAAATGTCGACGAACACCTTCCTGCCGCCGATCTCGACGGGTTTCGCCAAGCTCGAACGGATCATGGCAGCCACCTGGTCGACCCTAGAAGGTGCGTCGAGATCGGGCAGGAGGACCACAAACTCGTCACCGCTGTAGCGGGCGACAGTATCCGCATCGCGGACGGCCCCTTGCAGCAGGGCGGCGATGTGGCGGAGCACGCTGTCACCTGCGCCGTGGCCAAGTCCGTCGTTGATTCTTTTGAACCGATTGACGTCGCAGAAGAGAAGGCCGACCTGGTTTCCATCCCGGGCGGCCCGCGCAAGGCAGGCTTCCAGCCTGTCCTCCAACAAGGCCCTGTTGGGCAGGCCGGTGAGCGGATCATGCAGAGCCTGCCGGCGGGCATCTTCAAGGAGTCGGATTCTCTCCAGAGCCACGGCGGCCAAGGCGGCCAGGCCGCTGAGGCGATCGGTAAGAGCGCCGTTCAGGGTGGCCGGGGCTGCCCCTGTCCAGTGCGCCAGTACGATACCCGCGAACTGGTCCCCGGTTAGGATCGGCACAGCAGCCAGGGCTGAGATATCGAACTCGTCAAGCATGCCACGGGCCCAGTCCGACCCGCGCCTGTCCACCAGCAGCGGAGCGCGGCTAGCGAGCAGATGGGTAAGTTCGGGGCTGTCTTGGGCGGCGACGATGTAGGAAGCGAGGCGTTCTGCCGACCCACCGTGCCATCCGCTCATCCCTGCGATCCGGAGGCGTTCGGCTTCGGGATCCCAAAGGGCGATCGCGGACCGGTCGGCGCCGGAGAGGGTCGGTACAGCGTCGGCAATCGAGCCGGCCAGCGAGAGTACCGTGGAGTGCTGGGCCAGCGAACCGGAGACGTTGAGCAGCAGATGAGCCGTTTCTCCGTGTTCCCGGGCCTCGGCGACGACGCCCGCAATATCGAGGCTGACGGCGGCATGCTGTGCATAGGATGCCAGGGCCTCGGCGTCGTCGGGAAAGAATTCCTGCCCGGTATGCGCCACGGCGGCCAGAATGCCGTAAAAATGTCTCGCGGACTCCACTGGAGCGCTCATCACGGGTAGTCCGTCCAAAATCGACGAGTCCGGCGACAGGGCAGTTCCGTTCTCATCCAGCGCCGCCGCTAGTACATCCCCAAGGCCGCGGGTCCGAACATGGCGCCCCCCGCCGGGTGTGCGCACGGCCAGAAGGTGGCCAGGGGCGTGTACTGCGCTGTCCGTGCGGTTCAGAATCCGGTCCAGGATTTCTTCCAATGAGTCCATGCTCGCCAAGTCCGCCGCAGCGCCCTCCAACGTGCGCAGCCTGTGCTCGGCCACTGAGCGGGGGTCGGTTACCCTTTTATTCGCGGCGGGTTTGCGCAGCAGACCGCAAAGACGCTGAAGCGGTGGTACGGTCCACATGACCTCGTAGCGGCACTCTGAGGCGCCTGTGACCTGGCATGCGTTGCCGTGGGCCACACGCGCGCGAGGAAGCCCGAAGAGGACGGGGACTTGGGCGAGGAAACTTATCTGGGCGTCGCAGTCGACCCTGTTGGGCTTGTAGGGAGGCAGGACCTTCCAGCTGAGTGAGGCTGATCCCTCTTCGGCTCTGTGACACGTGAGCAGGGTCGCGGAGTCAAAGCGCGTGGAGAACGGGGAGACGCCGCGGAACGTGGCGGCAGGCGAGCCTTGTTCCCGGCCCAGCCGGCGCCACGGCTCCATTGCGTCGTCTTGCAACGACACGGCACCTAGGCGGAGTCCGATCCGCGGATTCGCGAGCTCGTCGGCGGCAGCATCGAAAAGCCGCAGCTTGTCCGAGTAGGAAATCCTTCCATCCGCACTTAGGAGCTGGTCCCGCCGGTGGCTCAACCCTGCCCGTAGCAGTACCCGGTCCACGCCGTCGGGGCCAGCGTCGTCCGTAACAACCCGCAGCAAAACGCGGGTGATCGCCGTTGACGTGCCGGGTGCTGCTTTGTCAGTCCCGGCCATCAAATGCCCCGGTTACTAAGGCTGGGCTTCTGTGGCTGCGCCACGCAGGGCTGGACGCATGGCAAATCGGGAGTCGGGAACATGCCGGGGACCTTTGCTGTTCGGTAGCCCGGCTGACCTCGTGGGCCCCGTGGCTTTGCGTCCCCGGCTCGCACCGGGTTTGCCTTTATCGAGGAGCGGATGCTCAATCGAGCGACATCCTAGCAAATCGATTTACGAACCCTGGCGAGAGTTAGGGGTTGGCGGAAACCGCCGTAGCAGAGTTCGTAAGGAGAACTGGGGTGCGGACAGTGTCCACACTGCGGGGTCCTGACGAGGCTGAGTGCGCACAAATCTTCTCTGATGGGCCCCGGCGGCCCCATCTTTTGTTGGGGGTGTAAGTGTGCGCCGGGGCCCGCTTACCTACTGTGTCTGTGAGATTTCGGTGCCGGCGCGTAGCGCCCGGGGCGGTTCCGAATGGACCACTTGCCGTGGGGCTTCCAGCCAATTATTGATGCCTTTAGCCGTTCATGGGTCCCACGGCATGAACGCTTTCCGAACCCGGACCGGTGAGCTTAACGGTGCACCGGACAACAAGCCGGTCCGGGGCGTTTTCGACGTCAACCAGCGTTTCTCCGGCTTGTAGGACCGCATAGGTTTCTTCGCCGGCCTCCACCTTGAATCCCCGCCTATCGGCGTCTTGGATTGCGTTTTCCAGAGCCTCTCGGCGGAGCTCATCCAGGTATCCGGGTTCATCTGTGCGGGCGGCGTCGCCAAAGGCCAATCCGAAAAGCGTCCCGGGTTTTTCCATGAAGCTGAGTTTACGCACAAAGGCGGGACGTTTTAACTGGTACCGCGGGACCGGACCCCACCGGTACCGTGGCGTCGTTCTGATCGAGCATGAGGCCGACAGGAGCAGCAGCAAGAGACTTGATCCGCAGCGGAGTCGCCGGTTTCCGATGGCTAGCGCGGTCCCGCCGGGATGTAAAGGGCGAGGGTGCCTACGACGCCTCCGTTCTCCAGTAGCGCGTGGGCCTGCCCGGCCTCCAGCATGGGGAGCCGGCCTGCGATCACCGGACTGATCCGCCGGGACTCGAGCATCTCGTAGAGAGTCGCCCAGGCATCCATTAGTGGCCGGCGGTCCAGCCGCCACGATGTCGTCCCATAGAGGCGGATCTTCGTACCGCGGGGAACCAGGTTGTTCCCGATCGCCCGGCCAAGCAGGCGCAGTGTCGCGGTGGGGCTGCCGGGATTGGCGTACTCAACGAGGACGCCCCCGGGTCGCAGCACGGCCAGGCCGTGGTCGACCCATTCGCCGCCAATTCCGTCTAGCACCGCGTCGACCCCTTTAGGCTCCAGCCGACGCAAGTTACCGACCACATCCTCGTCCCTGCCGTCGAGGGGCACCACCGCGTTGGCGGTGAGCCAGGAGCGTTTCGCGGCAGTGTCGACCCCGTAAATTCTTAAGTCCAGCAGGTGTCCGAGCTGCACTAGGGCTGTGCCGATCCCACCGGCGGCTCCCGTGACGAGGATCGTCTGCCCTCGCCGGAGCCGGGCTGCTCGTGACAGGACCTGGTGCGCCACCAGGTAGTTCAGCGCCACGGCCACCGCCTCGCCCGCGTCCAGGCCGGCGGAAATCCGCATCATGGGGTAGCGGTGTACAAAGACGTACTCGGCGTACCCGCCCCTCTCGGTCAGTGCTACCACCCGGTCCCCGACAGCGACTGCGGCGACGCCCGGCCCGACGGCGTCCACCACGCCGACGACAGCGTAGCCGGGCACGAACGGGAACCTCGGCGGATACGTCGACAGCCCGCGGCGGGCCTGCACGTCTACGGTGCTTACGCTGCAGGCCTCGACCCGGACCCTGACCTCACCGCGACGTGGCGCCCTCAGCTGGCGACGTGCGATCGCCAGCACTTCCGGGCCGCCTGGGCGGGTCGCGACCACGGCGCTGTACTCAACAGGCGTCGCCTGTTGGAGGGTTTCCGGGGCGGCACCACGGGCGGCGAGGTCTGCCAGTTGCCGGGCCGCCGAAGGCCCGACGATCGGGCGCCCGTGGCCGCTCGCAAGCACGTGGGGCCGCAGTTCGGCGAGCACAGCGATCGAGGTCTCCGCCGCAGCCCGGTCCCAAGTCGTAATCCACGGCGGGCCGCTGACGCTCGGCGCACGGGCCAGCAGGCCCCGCACAGTGTTGAGGTCCACCGTCAGCACCGCATCGCCGCTGAGCAGCACGCCGTCAGCCTCCCGGAAGAGAGCGATGTGGCCAGGGGTGTGCCCCGGGGTGGGAATGCAACGCCACCCGGGCAGTCCGGGCATCCCTTGGGCCGGATCGAAGGGGTGCGCGACGTCGGTTAGGTCCGCCGCCTGGATCGTCCCCGGCGGCAGCAGCCTTAGCAGAGGACCCAGCACCCACCGGTCCAGGGGATTGGCGTACTCCTCCAGGAGCTTCCCCGGGGCCTGTGGCAGCTCGGCAGGATGCACGTAGACCGGCACCGCCCACCGGCGGGCCAACTCCGGAGCCGATCCGGAGTGGTCGGGGTGGACGTGCGTCAACACAATCGATGCCGGCCGGGTGCCCGGACCGAACAGCAGCTCCGCCGCCGCAAAGATCGGCTGCCCGGCGTGTGGCCACCCTGCATCCACGAGAACCCACTCGGGGCCGGAGCGCACGAGGTACACGTGAGAGGCGAGCCGGCCCCGACCGGTGCGCAGCTGGTATACGCCGTCGGCGACAATGATAGGCTGCGGCATCCTCGTGTTCATCCCTGACCGTCTTCCCCTCGTCGGCGGTCCACCGCCACGCGGGTCGCGGGCCCGGGGCCGCGCAGCAGCAACACGGCCGCCAGGACCACCCAGACTGCCGGCGGGAGGTTGGCGACAACCACCGGGCCCCACCCGGCAGCGTTGTAGAACCCGGCGGGGTCCAAGGGACCGCCGTACATTGACGGCACGGCCGCTGCGCACAGCAGGACCCCGAGGTAGGCGATCCGCCGGGTCCAGCGCGGGAGGACACCGGTGGCGGCGGTCGACCAGCCGGCGGCACCGAGGAAGAGCCCGGTAATGGCGAAAGCGATTGAGCTGTTGTAGATCAGCATGTAGCCCATGGTGAGGGCACGGTTCACTGACGGGTCCGGCTCCGGAGCCATGGCATCCAGTGCCAGGCCGCCCTCCAATCCGTTGGCCACCAGGGTCACTCCGACCCACACGGCCATGGAAGCGACCACGAGCGACCCCGCCCACCGGTATCGCCGGTCAGCCCGTCGGATGAGATCGCCCAGCCCTGCAGCGAATATGATCGCCGCCACGTACAGGCCCAAATCGAGCAGGATCCGGGTGAAGATGACGTTGCGGATCCGCCATACCTCCGCCGCGCCGGCGGCGCCGTCGTATATTCGCACCGAAGGGTCCTGCACCAGATACAGCGGAAACTGGGCCGCCCAGAACACCACCATCCCAATGGCGGCCCAGCCGGTGAGCCGCCGCAGCGCGTCATCTTCCACGACTAAGATCCTTCCCTGGTACTTAGGACGTGGGCGGCGCCGTCCCCTGCGGCAAGGGTTCCCTCTCCGGCACGGAGTCCGGCTGAGCGAACGGCAGCGAGGAGGGCGCTTAAGGCCGCCGTCACCGATCTTTTCCTAGAGCCGGCGTAGTTGCCGGCGGGTCCTTACGCTGTAGCCGGCGGTGGCCCAGCCACACTGCAGCGACCATGAGGCCCAGGACGTCGGCGAATCCCAGGATCGCCTCCCACGGCAACTCGATGTCACCGCCGCTGAGGTTGTTAAAGAATGAACCCAGCGGCGTGAGCAACGGCCACAGCACAAGGACGTTGCGCACCAAAGCGAACGCGACCGCGTAGAGCACCCCAAGCCCAAACAGAAAGATCATCCCATCACCGCCCATCCCGTAACCGACGTGGTAAACCGCGTACAGGCCAGCCGCGATTGCTATGCCGGGAGCTTGGCCGAAACTCGCGCTCAGGCGCATCTGGACGAAGCCACGGAAAAACACGGTCTCGAAAGCACCTACCGTCAAAGACATAACGAGCAACGGAACCCAGCCAACAGGTGCAGGCAGCCGGTAGCCGAGAAGCGTGATGGCAAACTGGATAAGGGACAGGATGAGTCCAAGCACTGTCGCCTGCTTCCAGTTGCCCAGTCCCAGGCCCAGATCGGACAGCGGACGCCCCCGCCTAACCGTGTAGAAAACCGGCCCTGCGACCCCCAGGACCAAGCCTGCACCAAAGCAGAGGAAAAGGCCGAGAACGTTGGCGGTCGTGAAGACGGTGAAGGCTACGCGGAACAGCGCCACGACGGCAATGTACAGTGCTGCCACCACCGTCAGATCCAATCTGTCAACGCGCCCGCGCCGCCAGCCCACCGGACCGGTCAGAGCAGCCAAAAGAAGCGCCGAGGCGGGGACCGCTATTCCAAACACCGTCAGGTCAAGGAAGGCCAACGACAACGTTGCCGCCACGAGCCAGGAAAGCCACGTCCACGCGCGCCAGCCTTCAATTCCCAGGATCTTCATCGGGTCCGCCCTTTCGCCCTGACGACAGCGTGGTCCTCATGGGTCCTTGCTGATAGAGCATTTGGGCCGGGATACGTATACCGTCACCGCGCAGCCGATGATTCGGATGTCGCACAAGTGCAGGTCCCCGGCGGATGCTCCATGTAGGCCGGTTTGCTGCGGGACGATACGGCCGCGCGGGTCTGCGGGAATGGTCGCGGTGCGAGCCGTCACCGTTCATCGTGTGACGGCTATTCTGGATGCATGGATGCCATGTCCCTGTCAGCCGTCACGTTGAGCGGCCACTTCGCCCGGGAATTTCCGGAGATGGCCATTGCTTGGCGGGCAGAGGACATCGCTGACCCTCACTTACTGGTGCTCAACGACCCGCTGGCAATCGAATTGGGCCTGGACGTTGACTTCTTACGAAGTGCCGAAGGGATGGGCCTGCTGACCGGGCATCGGCTCCCCGTTGATGCCACTCCGGTCGCGCAGGCTTACGCGGGCCACCAGTTTGGCTGGTACGCCCCTCGGCTCGGCGACGGGCGCGCCCTCTTGCTCGGTGAGATCACGCACGCCGACGGCATGCCGCGGGACATGCACCTCAAGGGTTCCGGACGTACACCGTTCGCCCGCGGGGGAGACGGTCTGGCCGTCGTCGGACCGATGCTGCGCGAATACCTCGTCAGTGAAGCCATGCACGCGTTAGGCGTTCCCACCACACGGTCCCTCGCCGTGGTGGCAACGGGGCGTCCCGTGCAGCGTGACACTGTGTTGCCGGGAGCCGTGCTCACCCGCGTCGCTATGAGTCATGCACGCGTGGGCAGTTTCCAGTACGCCGCGGCCACGGGGGACGCCGGCCTCGTTCGCCGCCTCGCCGACTATGCGATCTCCCGGCACTATCCGGCGGCGGCGCAAGCCGAAAACCCCTACCTCGCCCTCTTCCACGCGGTGGTTGCTGCACAGACGTCGCTGGTGGCCCGCTGGATGCTGGTGGGATTCGTTCACGGGGTGATGAACACGGACAACATGACGATCCCAGGCGAGACCATCGATTACGGCCCGTGTGCTTTCATGGACGCTTTCGACCCCGCCGCCGTCTACAGTTCGATCGACGAAAGCGGGCGCTACGCCTATCGGAACCAGCCAGTGGTGGCGGAATGGAACCTCGCCCGTCTCGCCGAGTCGCTGCTGCCCCTGCTGCATGAGGACCAGGAGACAGCCATCCAGCTTGCGGTGGAATCACTGGACGATTTCCGCCGGCAGTACAGTGCTGCCTGGGCGGCGGGCATGAACAGGAAGCTTGGATTCCGTCCGGGGCTCGGGGATGAGGTGACGTCGCCCCTCGTCGAGGAGCTGTTGACCCTCCTGCAGCAGGGACGCGTGGACTACACCTCGTTCTTCCGCAGCCTCGGCAATGCGGCCCGCGGCCGCCCTGAGCCAGCCCGGCAGCTCATTCCGGATGGGACGGCGTTTGATGACTGGGCCGCGCGCTGGCGTGCCTTGAACCCGGACGCCGCCATGATGGACCGGGTTAATCCGGCGTACATTCCCCGCAACCACCTGGTGGAGGAAGCCTTGGCCGCTGCCACCGGCGGCGACCTGGGGCCGCTGTCCCGGCTTCTCGATGCGGTCACCGACCCGTACAAGGAGCGCCCCGGGCGAGCGATACGCACTTGGCGCGCCGGCTGACTTCGGCGCGTACCGCACGTTCTGCGGAACCTGAGCAGTTGCCCCGCTCAACCAGACTGAAATGAACCTGTTGGCAGGTGATTCGGATGGGCCCGCCGTACCGTATCGACACGCACCAGCACATCGTTCCGCCGGGGTATGCGCGGTGGATGCGTGACAAGGGCATAGACCCCGGTGGGCTTGGTCTGCCGTCGTGGTCCGAGCGCTCCGCGTTGAAGTTCATGGACAGGCACGACGTGCAGACCGGCATCCTGTCCCTGTCCACGCCCGGCGTCTACTTCGGGGATGCGATGGAAGCTCGGTTGAGGGCGCGGGAGGTCAACGAGTTCTGCGCGGAGGTGGTGGCCGCCCGGCCGGATCGCTTCGGGTTCTTTGCCACGCTTACGCTGCCGGACGTGGAAGGGGCCCTTGCGGAGGTCCGGTATGCCCTGGACACCCTCCTCGCGGACGGGGTCGTGTTGCTGGCCAACAATGACGGCCGCTACCTGGGAGATCCGGGTTTTGAACCCCTGCTGGAGTTCCTGCACCACCGCCGGGCCGTCGTGTTCGTCCACCCCGGTGACCTCCCGGCGCCTGCCGTGCCCGGCGTACCCTCTTTTGCCGCCGATTTCCTGCTCGACACCACCCGCACCGCTATCAGCCTGGTCCTGTCCGGTGCGATGGAGAAGTTCTCGGGCGTCAAGTTCATCCTGGCCCACGCGGGCGGATTCGTGCCCTTCATCGCCTACAGGATCCTGCTGACGATGCTCCTCGACAAGGACCACGCCCTCAGTGCGCTGGCGGCCCTGGGAGATAAGAAGCTATCCATCTTGCGACGCTTTTACTACGACGTCGCCCTGTCTGCCAGCCCGGCGGCGTTGCCCAGCCTGCTCGAGGTAGCTGACCCGGGCCGCATCACGTACGGCACTGACTTCCCGTTCGCTCCGTCCGCGGCCATCGATTTCCTGAACATGCAGTATGAGCAGTATCCGCTGGATCCCGTACTGCGCGCGGCCATAGACCGCGGCAACGCGGAGGCGCTGTTTCCTCGTCTCCGCCTTGACCGGAATTAGCTGTTGTTTGGCTAAAGCCGGAGAATGGTCGGACCGCCTCGGAGTGGGAGCGTCGCTGCGCGAGACCCTTCGTCAGCATGTTCAGTGGCGAGGCCGAACTTCATCACGTCGACAACGACCGCTACGGCCCGCACGAATGGACCTCGGTCCGCGATGTCCTGGCAACGCACGTGAAGGAGTCCACGGGGGCTTAGGCTCCCTTCCCCGGGGTGTAGTAGTTGTGCACTTCGCAAAAGGTCAGCTTCGGAGGCCCGCGATGCCGGCTTTCACGCTGAGGGGCATGATCTTTTCTTGCGCGAAGGCATCGAACTGCTCCCGGCTCTTCCAGACATCCGTAACTTGCAGACCCCTGTCCGTCATTGTGGCCCAGTGGGAAATAGATCCGTCGGGACCCGGTCCGCCCGGCGTAAGCCCCATCAGCTTGTTGATCTCGTCGTACTGCTCGATTGTCGTTCCGTCGAACTCCATCGGCTGCCCTCGACCTTTGACCAGGTGGGGCTCATGGCCCCGGCGCTGCAGGTGCTCCTCCGCGTGGTCCAGGTCTTTTCCGCCGGCACCGAATCTGCCGGCGCCTTCCCTGAACTACAGCCCCGGACGAAGCTTGAACGTTTTCGTCCGCCGGCGTCTGCGCCGGATGGTTTGATTAGTCGGTGCTCCGTCTTAAACGCCTTGTGGTTTTCAGCCTGTTCGCGCTCTGCGTCATCACCGCATTCTCCTTCTGGGTTATCCAGCAGCCCGGCGCGGACGCCCGCGTGGCCCTGTCTGCTCCTCCCCGGGCGGGCGCGAAACTCGAAGCCGCAGGCATCACCACGGCCGTAAACGTCACCCGCAACCCTGACGCACAGTGGCTCGCCCGGGCCGCGGCGCAGACCGGGATACCTGCCCGTGCGCTCCGGGCCTACGTTTCGGCTGCCGCCACGACCAGCGCTTCCATCCCGGACTGCGGGATCAGCTGGAATACGGTGGCGGCCATCGGCTTCGTCGAATCGGCGCACGGGACGTACGGCGGCGGCAGCCTCGACGCAGCGGGGCACTCGAGCGGGCCGATCGTGGGCCCAAGCCTTAACGGCGCCGGTTTCGCCGCGATCCCGGACACCGACGGCGGAACCCTGGACGGCGACGCACACTGGGACCACGCCGTCGGGCCCATGCAGTTCATTCCCTCCACCTGGCGGCTGGTAGCTCGGGACGGAAACCGGGACGGAACAGCGGACCCCTTCAATATCGATGACGCTGCCCTCAGCGCGGCGGATTATCTCTGCGGCCACGGCCGGGATCTCACCACCTCGCAGGGGTGGACCGACGCTATCTACGCCTACAACCAGTCCGATCCCTACATTCGCCGGGTGCGCACCCAAGCCACTGCCTACGCCGCCAAGGCGGCCGCCGCCGGGTGAACCTGCGCCTGGCGGCAGGCATTTTCTGGCCCGGTGTCTTGAGCTCCTGGGACGCTCACCCTAGAGTAAGTCCGACCCACGAGCACCCCAGGAGCTGACATGTCCCTCGTCCGCGTGCACAACTTCTCCATCTCCCTTGACGGCTACGGCACCGGCGAGGGCCAGCGGCTCGACGCGCCGTTCGGCCACGCCGGCACCCGGCTGATGGAGTGGGCGTTCGAAACGCGCACCTTCCGCGCGATGGGCCTTCACGGGGAAACGGAAGGTTCCTTCGGCGTCGATGAGGCCTTCGCCGGGACCTGGGGGCCGGGAGTCGGAGTGGAGATCATGGGACGCAACAAGTTCGGTCCGCAGCGCGGTCCCTGGCAGGACGAGGAATGGAAGGGCTGGTGGGGGGAGAACCCTGTCTTCCACACGCCCGTCGTTGTCCTGACCCACCACCCCCGGCCGGTACTCGAGATGGAAGGCGGGACAACCTTCCATTTCGTCGATGCCAGCCCGGCGGATGCGCTCAAGCAGGCCCGCGAGCTGGCCGGCGACCTGGACGTCCGGATCGGCGGGGGAGTGAGCACCGTGCGGCAGTTCCTTGAGGCCGACCTGATCGATCACATGCACCTTGTCCTCGTGCCCATTGTCCTGGGCCGGGGCGAGCGGCTCTGGGACGGTCTCGAAGAGCTGGAACAACGCTTCGACATCGAAGCGACCCCTTCTCCCTCCGGAATTACCCACCTGGTCTTCACCCGCCGCACGGCCCGGTAGACGGAGCCGACGGCGGCGCCCGCCGGTTTGGCATCCCGGGACTAATTCCGCACCAGGCGCGGTTGTACCCTCGGAACCGGACCGGTTTCAGGTGCTGCGCGCCGCGGACGACGACGGGAACGAGATTAAGTGACGAATTCAGCCGAGGGAGTCGGCTTCCGCTCGAAACGGGGACCAATCCTCATTGCCCTGATGCTTTCGACGGGGCTGGTGGCGATCGATTCGACCATCGTCGCGACCGCCGTGCCGTCGATCGTGCAGGACATCGGCGGGTTCGCATCCTTTCCGTGGCTCTTCTCCGCCTACCTGCTCGCGCAGGCCGTGTCCGTGCCCGTCTACGCCAAGCTCTCCGACGTCGTCGGCCGTAAACCGATCATCCTGATCGGCATCGGGTTGTTCCTTCTAGGTTCGATCCTCTGCGGAGTGGCATGGAGCATGCCGGCCCTCATCGCGTTCCGGGTGTTGCAGGGCCTGGGTGCCGGTGCAGTCCAGCCCGTGGCGATCACGATCGCCGGCGATATCTATACGCTGACCGAGCGCGCGAAGGTGCAAGGCTACCTCGCGAGCGTGTGGGCGGTGTCCTCCGTGGTTGGCCCGACTCTCGGCGGCGTGTTTTCGGCCCTGGGCTTCTGGCGCGGGATCTTCTTCGTGAACATCCCGCTGTGCCTCCTGGCGGGGTGGATGCTGCTCCGGACGTTCCACGAGAATGTCGAGCGCACCAAGCACCGGGTCGATTACCTGGGGGCGGGCCTGCTGACTGTCGCGCTGACCCTGATTATTCTTGGGGCCCTCGAGGGCGGCCAGGCATGGGGCTGGACCTCCGCCATCAGCATTGCGGTGTTCGTCAGCGGAGCGCTCCTGTTCGCCGCGTTCATCCTGGTCGAGCGGAGGGCTGCCGAGCCGGTCCTGCCGCCGTGGGTGGTCTCCCGGCGGCTGCTGGCGACGACGGCGCTGATCTCCTTCGGCGTGGGCGCGGTCATGCTGGGCCTCACCTCGTACGTTCCCACGTTCCTTGAAGGAGCCCTCTCAACCTCGCCGATCCTGGCCGGGCTCGCACTGGCAGCATTGACGATCGGCTGGCCGATCAGCGCCTCCCAATCGGGCCGGTTCTATCTCCGGCTGGGGTTCCGGAAGACGGCGCTGATCGGCATCACGATCACGGTCATCGGTACGGCAGTGCTTGCCCTCACCGCCGCCACACCCAACGTCCTCCTGGTCGCGGCGAGTTGCTTCATCGTGGGGCTCGGACTCGGGCTGGTGGCCACCCCCAGCCTCATCGCCGCCCAGTCCAGCGTCGACTGGAATGAGCGCGGAGTAGTCACCGGCACCAATCTTTTCGCCCGGTCGATCGGCAGTTCCATCGGTGTGGCGGTGTTCGGCGCCGTCGCCAACGCGATCTACGCAGGCGCTCCGGGCGGCCACACAGATCCGCACACCGTCGTCTCGGCGTCCGGGGCTGTTTTCCTGGCCGTGCTGGCCGGGGCCATCCTCACCGTCGTCGCCGTGATCGCGATGCCCGCCACGGACACCAAGAGCACCGCACCGGCGACCACCGGGCCTGCGGCGGCCGCCGAAGCCAGTAAGGCATCTGCACAGGATTAGGCACTTCTGGTTGGCCCGGTCCCGGTGAGCCGGGAGGACCAACCCGCCGGTTCAGCGCGGGGGTCGGATCCTCACCACCCGGACGTGCCCGGGCCACCCTTGAACGGACCCACGATGTTCCTGGTGATCCAGCCGCCGTAAAAGTCGCCTTCCTGGGAGGTCACCCGCTCGCCGTCGACCTCGCAGGAGTCCATGTGGCCCGGGTAGAGGGCCACCCGGGTACTGAGCGCCTCAAATCCGCGGCTGGGTTCCGGGTAGGTCCACCCGCCGCGGGGCACCACCACTCCGCCGGCGACGACGTCGAAGTAGTGCGCTTCGCCCTTGAACTCGCAGAAGGTGGTTCCTTCCACCGGGACCAGGGCGCCGGCGGGGAAGGAGTCCAGCGGCACGTAGTACACCGGGGGGTGGCTCGTCTCCAGCACGCGCACGGCATCGGTGGTGTCGGCAATCACTTGGCCGCCGAGCCGCACAGTCACCCGTTCGGACCGCGGCTCCACCCTGGGCGGCCGCGGGTAGTCCCACACGGATTCCTGGCCGGCTGCGGGTTTGATGGGTTGGGGACGACGGCCGAAGCCGGAAAAACCGTGAGCGGGAGTCATGTTCCCATCGTGCCACCTTCCGCCCGAACGCCACCGTGAATCCAGCGCAGGAAACGCCCGACGACGCTATCCGCGCCAGGCTGGGGGAGACTGGCTAGTAGGCCGCCGCGCACCACCGATGAAGAAGAGGAAGACCATGACGCTCAAGGATCAACTGAAAAACGACGTTGTCGCCCACATGAAGGCCGGCAATAAGACCGCACTCACGACCGTCCGGAATGTGCTGGGCGAAATCAGCACCCGCGAAAAGTCAGGCAAGACCCCGGTCGAGCTCGATGACGCCCAGGTGACGTCGCTGCTGCAGAAGGAAGCCGCCAAGCGCCGTGACACCGCCCGCATCTACACCGAAGCCGGCGAACCCGACCGCGCCGCTGCCGAGTCCGCGGAGGCGGAAATCATCGAGGCGTACCTGCCTAAGGCACTGACCCGTGCGGAGGTCGAAGCGATCGTCGATGAGGCAATCGCCGCGCTGAAGGCCGACGGCCAGGAGCTCTCCATGCGCTCCATCGGCGCCGTAATGAAGCCAGTCACCGCCAAGGTCGCCGGCCGTTTTGACGGCAAGACCGTCAGCGAGATTGTCCGGGCGCGCCTGGCCTAAGCGGCCTGCGGAAGCAGCGGCAACCGCGGATCCCACTCCGCTGTACTTAGAGGCCGCGGCGCCCCGTCCAGAGCCCGTGCAGCAGCGGAACCACCGACGCGATCATCAGCACGCTGCCGAGCACTGCGTCGTCCGCCCGGACGACGGAACCGGCAATGAGCAGGGCGCCGAAAACCAGGGCCGATGCCGTTCGCTGCGCCGTGCGGTCCAGCCGTGCCAGCTGCCGTTCCAGACGCGGGTTAGCCACCGACAGCGAGCCGTCCTCGATCCGGGTGAGCAGCCGGTCCAGGCGCTTCGGCAGACCCAGCGCCAGCCCGGCGGCGTCGAGCGCCTGCTGGGCCACGTCCTGGACGATGTTGCCACGCTCGTCGCGTAGCAGTTGCGCGGCATAGGGTTCCACCGCGTCCCACAGATTGAACCGGGCATCGAGCGAGCTGGACACCCCCGAGGTCAGTGACATCGCCCGGATGATGAGGAGGAAGTTCTCCGGCAACTGGAAGGGCAGCGAGCGGACCAGGTCGCCGAACTCCACCGCAAAATCAAGGAATTCCCGAGGGTCCACCTCACGGAGCTCGGCGAAGCCCATCCCGCCGAACCGGGCAAAGAGGTGTGTCATGGCCCGCTCAAGCTCGGCCGTGTCGGCCGACGGCAGCAGCACCCCCACGTCCCTGACCGCGCTTACCAGGCCTTTGCCGTCACGCGATGCGGCCGCGATGAGAAGTTTCCGCAAGCCGCTGCGGGTCGTGGGAGGGACCTCGCCCATCATGCCGAAATCGATGAACGTCAGCTTCCAGGGACGCCCTGCGGAAGAATCAATAGCGGGAGTGACAAAGATGTTCCCGGGGTGCGGATCGGCATGGAAAAAGCCGCTGGTGAACATCTGCTCGAACATGACCGACGCGAACACCGGGGCAACCTGCGCGGGATCGATGCCTGCCGCCAGCAGTGCCTCCGAATCCGTGATCTTGATCGCCGTAACGTCTTCGAGGGTCAGTACCCGGCGGGTGCTCCACTCCCAGGCGACGCGTGGCACAGCCACCCGGTCGTCGTCGGCGAAGTCGGCTGCGAAGCGCTCTGCGTTCGCTGCCTCATGCAGGTAGTCGATCTCCTCAAGGCTGATCTGCGCGAACTCCTCCACCAGGGCGGGCATGTCCGCCCGGTCAGCAACCAAGCGCACCCGGCTGAGCCAGCCGCCCACCTTGCGCAGCGCCGCCAGGTCGACGTCGACGATCGCGTCGATGCCCGGCCGCTGTACCTTCAACACCACGCTGCGCATCCCGGCCTCGGCGGCGTTGACGGGAAGGAGCTGCGCGCGGTGGGCCTGCCCGAGCGACGCGGCGGCGATCGGCGTCTGATCGACGGAGGCGAAAACCTGGTCCAGCGGCATGCCCAGTTCCGTCTCGGCAAGTGCCCGGATGGCGGCGAACGGGACCGGAGGCACCTCGTCCTGCAGCCCCTCGAGCTCCTTGGTGATCTCGGGCGGAAGCACGTCCAGCCTGGAGGACAGGAACTGGCCCACCTTGATCATGAGGCCGCCCAGCTCCACCGCGAGCACGTGGAAGCGCTGCGCGAAGCGCCGCATCCGCTTCGTCCGGGTGCGCCCGGCAATGCCGCCCAGCCCGATGCGGGGGAGGAACAGCTCGAACCACCAGGTCACCGCGAGATGCCACGCAGCGAAGCGCAGGATGCGGCGGTAGCGGGCGCGGGTGTCCCCGGCGCCGGGTACCGGAGCTGTCCGGTCCCGACGAACCGACGCCACCCGCGTCAATCCTGGGCGAGGATCGAATACAGCCGGCGACGTGCCTCGTCGAGCACCGTAACGGCCTGCTTCACCTGCTCCGGCGAGCCCGTGCGACCCACCTGCGCCGCGGCCTGCGCCAGTTCGACGCCGGCCTTCGGCAGTGCCGCGAACCCGGGGCCGGTTGCCTGGCCTGTGGACTCCCACGGTGCCGAGGTGTCGGCACCCGCTACAACCTCCCGGCCCGCCTCGGTCAGCGAGTAGATCTTGCGGCCGTTGGACTCCTCGGCCCGGATCAGCCCCTCATCGGCCAGGAGCTGCAACGTGGGGTAAACGGAACCGGCGCTCGGCTTCCAGCTGCCGCTGCTGCGCTCCTCGATTTCACGGATGATCTGGTAGCCGTGCATCGGCCGTTCCGCAAGCAGGGCAAGCACCGCGGACCGCACCTCGCCGCGTCCCGCGCGGCTGCCGGCGCGCTTCTCAAATCTTGACCGCAGCTCTTCAACCGCCTGCCACATGCCGTCAATGTTGGCGGTGCCGAAGCCGCCGGCCGGGTATGAATTACGCATGCTGGTCTCCTTAATGGATCGCTAACGATACTTAACGATACATTCCGATATACGCGAAACCAATGGCCGGATGGACGGAGCGTGGGAGACGTGCGCCTGTTTCATGCCGCCCAGAAACAGGCGGGGCCCATGCCTGTCACGACATGGACCCCTCCGTCCTTGCGGACGGTGTTCAGCGGATCGGTGCCGGACCGTCAGTCCGCCTGCGGCGTCAGGCCGGCAGCCTTAACCGCCGTCGTGGCGGCGGTCTCGTCATTGTCCGAACTGTCGCCGGTGATCCCGACGGCACCCATGACGGTGCCGTCGTGGTCCCGTACCAGTACGCCGCCGGGAACCGGGATGAGCCGGCCGCCCAAGGCAGCGGTCGCTGCTGAGATGAAATACGCCTGCTGCTCGGCGCGTTCCATGATGGCGCGCGAGCCCATGCCGAGGGCCAGCGCGCCGTAGGCCTTGCCCTGGGCGATCTCAAAGCGGTTGTTTGAGGCCCCGTCCTCGCGTGCGGCGGCGATGACGTGGCCGCCGGCGTCGAGAACGACGACGGTGAGAGGTTTGAACTCACGCTGCCGGCCCGCGGCGAGGGCTTCGTCGATGATGGTCCGGGCGGACTCAAGGGTCAGGTTCATGAGGCGTTCCTTGCCAGATCGTCGGTGTGTTTGTGCGCGGCCCGGCGGCGGTGCAGGACGGGCTCGGTGTAGCCGGAGGGCTGGGTGGCGCCCTCGAGGACTAGTTCGCGGGCGGCGAGGAACGCCTCGCCGTCGAATGCGGGGGACATCGGCGTGTAACCGGGGTCCGAGGAGTTCTGGTCGTCGACGACGGCGGCCATCCGCCGCAGTGATGCCTCCACTTCCTCCCGGGTCACGACGCCGTGCAGAACCCAGTTAGCGACGTGCTGGGAGCTGATGCGGCAGGTGGCACGGTCCTCCATCAGGGCTGTGCCGTGGATGTCGGGCACCTTGGAGCATCCGACGCCGTCGTTCACCCAGCGCACCACGTAGCCCAGCGTGCTCTGGATGTTGTTATCCAACTCGTTGCGCCGGTCTTCTTCGGACCAGTCCGCGGGGTCGCCCACCGGGATGGTGAGCAGCTGCCGCAGGGTGGAGCGGCGCTTTCCGGCGAGCTCGGCCTGCCGGGCATCGACGTCTACCTGGTGGTAGTGGATGGCGTGGAGGGTGGCGGCCGTCGGCGAGGGGACCCAGGCGCAGTCAGCGCCGGCGAGTGGGTGGTTGCCTTTCTGGGCCAGCATGTCCGCCATGTTGTCCGGAGCAGCCCACATGCCCTTGCCGATTTGGGCGCGCCCGCTGAAGCCGCATTCGAGCCCGATGTCGACGTTGGCATCCTCGTACGCCTTGATCCAGCTCGAGTTCCGCATGTCGGCTTTGCGGACCATGGGGCCGGCCTGCATGGAGGTGTGGATTTCGTCGCCAGTGCGGTCCAGGAAGCCGGTGTTGATGAAAGCGACCCGTTCCCGGGCCTCCCGGATGCAGGCCTTCAGGTTTGCCGAGGTCCGGCGTTCCTCGTCCATGATCCCGATTTTCAGCGTGAGCGGATCCAGGCCCAGCACCGCCTCGACGCCGGCCAGCAGCGCGCAGGCGACCGCGACTTCGGCGGGTCCGTGCATCTTGGGCTTGACCACATAGACCGACCCGGTCCGCGAGTTGTGGCCGGCATGCGGCCCGCGCAGGTCGTGGACTGAGCCCAGTCCGGTGAACAAGGCATCGAGGATCTCCTCAGGCACCGGGGCGCCGGAGGCATCGAGCACGGCATCGCTGGTCATCAGGTGGCCCACCTGGCGAATGAGCAGCAGCGAACGGCCGGGCAGCGTCAGCTCCGAGCCATCCGGTGCGGTGTAGACGCGGTCGGGGTTGAGCCGGCGGGTGTGGGTGCGTCCGCCCTTCGTCACGTCAGCGGTCAGGGTGCCCTGCATCAGCTGCAGCCAGTTCCGGTAGCCCTCAACCTTGTCCCCGCCATCGACGGCGGCGACCGAATCCTCGAGGTCCATGATCGTCGTCAGGGCGGATTCGAGGACAATGTCCTTGACCCCGGCCTGATCGCCGGAGCCGATGGAATGGTTGCGGTCGATCTGGATTTCCACGTGCAGGCCGTGGTGCACGAGCAGCACGGATTCCGGCTGTTCGGCTTCTCCGCGGAAACCGGCGAACTGGGCCGGGTCTGCCAGCCCGGTTTCACCGTCCGGTGTTTCGGCGACGAGCGTGCCGTCCGCGATCCTGTACGCGGTGACGGCGGTGTGGGACCCGCCGGCCAGGGGAGTGTGCTCGTCCAGGAAGCGGCGGCCGAACGCCACGACGGCGGCACCGCGGACCGGGTTGTAGCCGTCCGTCTGCCCGCGCCCCTCGGCGTCGTCGATAGCGTCGGTGCCGTACAGCGCGTCGTACAGCGAGCCCCACCGGGCGTTGGCCGCGTTGGCGGCGAAGCGCGCATTCAGCAGCGGGACCACCAGTTGCGGCCCGGACACGGTGGCGATCTCGGTATCGACGCGGTCCGTACTGATCGTAAACTCGCCGGGTTCCTCGACCAGGTAACCGATCGACCGGAGGAACTCCTCGTATGCCGCCGGGTCCAGGGGCGTCGTACCCTGGGAGCGGTGGTAGTCGTCAATGTGCTGCTGCATCAGCTCGCGGACGTCCAACAGTTCCCGCACGCGCGGCGAGAAGTCAGCCACCAGGGCGGCAGCGCCGGCCCAGAACTGCTCGGCCTCGAGTCCGGTACCCGGCAACGCCTCGTCCCGGACGAAGGCGTAGAGCTCCTCCGCGACGTGGAGTCCGTTCGTCTCCAGATGATTCGGCATCCCGGTCACGCTCCGTTCAATTTCGTATTGCGGAATAAAAATATCGATCTATAAAAGCTAGCCACCCTTGCCCTGGCTGTCAACGGCGTTCCATGACCGGCCCCGGCCCTGCACGACCCGCCCGGCCGCTGTTGACTGTGATCTGGATCGCACATATGGTCTATCCACTGAACAAGAGATTAATTTCACCATGCGGAATTTCGCGCCGCTAAAATCTCGCCGCGGGCTCTTGGCCCACCAATGCTCGACAAAACAAAGGAGTTTTTGTGAGTCCAAGGCTTGAGCCTTTCCAGCAGATTATCGATCCGATCGCCGGGTCCCTGGCCCTCTCGGCGGTGGTTGCCGCGCTCCCGCTGCTGCTTCTTTTCATTCTGCTCGGCGTCTTCCGGGTCAAGGCACCCAAGGCAGCCATTGCCAGCCTGCTGCTCTCGATCGTCCTGGCCATCGTGGGCTGGCGGATGCCGTTCGTCCAGGTCCTCAGCGCCACCGCGCAAGGCGCCTTCTACGCCGTCTTCCCGATCCTCTGGATCCTCATCAACGCCTTGTGGGTCTACAAACTCACGGTCGCGACACCGTGGTTCGAGGTCCTGGGCCGGACCATCAGGTCCATCTCCAACGACCTGCGCATCCTGGCTATCCTGGTCGCGTTCTGCTTCGGCGCGCTGCTCGAGGCGCTGGCGGGCTTCGGCGCACCGGTGGCGATCTCCGGCGCCATGCTGATGGCTGCCGGAATGAAGCCCCTGAAATCAGCCATCGTTGCACTGCTGGCCAACACCGCCCCGGTCGCTTTCGGAGCGATGGCCGCTCCGATCATTGCCCTGAACGGCGTGACCAACATCCCGCTGCATGACCTCAGCTCCATGGCGGGGCGACAGACCCCCTTCGTGGCCGTCCTGATCCCGCTCATCCTCGTTTTCATCGTTGACGGCAAGCGCGGCCTGCGGCAGACCTGGCCGGTGGCTTTGGTCTCCGGCATCGTCTTTGGCGTGGCGCAGTTCCTGGCCTCCAACTTCCTCGTCGTCGAACTCACCGATGTCATTGCCGCCATCGCAACGGTCGCGGCGGTCCTGCTCATGCTCAGGTTCTGGCAGCCGGCGGAAATTGTCGGGATGCACGACGTCGGGGGAAGCGACGCTGCCGAAGCGGAACTGGTCAACGCTGGCGCTCCGGCCCGCACCGGCTACGGAACGTCCTCCGGCCTGGGCGGTGTCAGCCGTAACGGTGCCCCGGTGGATACCGGAGTGCCGGCAGGCCCCGCCGGCGCCGCGGTCAGGCCGCCCAACCGCGACGTATGGATGGCTGTTGCACCGTATCTGATCATCATGGCCGTCTTCTCGATTGCCCAGCTCCCGGGCGTGAAAAATTGGCTCACCGCCGTCGGCTCCGTCACCTTCGAATGGCCCGGGATAGATGCCGTGGATCCTGCCGGACACCAGGTTGCCGCGCACAAATTCAAGCTTGACCACCTCAAAGCCACCGGCACGCTGCTCCTGATCTCGGGAATCATCACCATGGCGCTGTACAAGCTCAAGCCCCTCTCGGGAGTGCGGATCTACCGCGACACCCTTTTCCAGCTCCGCTGGACCATCGTGTCGGTCACGTCCGTCCTGGCGCTGGCGTTCGTTATGAACGTCTCCGGGCAGACGAACTCACTGGGCATCGCCCTGGCCTCCGCAGGAGGATTCTTCGCCTTCCTGTCGCCGTTGCTCGGCTGGATCGGCGTGGCGCTCACCGGCTCGGACACCTCGTCCAACTCGCTCTTCGGGCAGCTGCAGGTCACCGCCGCGCAGCAGACCGGGCTTTCGCCGACGCTGATGGCGGCTTCGAACTCCTCGGCGGGTGTGTTGGGCAAGATGCTCTCCCTGCAAAACCTGGCGGTGGCGTCCGCCGCCGTCGGCCTCGACGGGGCGGAAAGTGTCCTGTTCCGCAAGCTGCTGGGCTGGAGCCTGGGGCTGCTGGCCTTCATCACCGTCCTGATCGTCCTGCAGTCCACACCATTCCTGGGCTGGATGGTCCCCTAGGCAACGGCCGGGGCCCGGTACCACAGGGCTCCGGCGCCGACATGTCCGGCACGGCCGGACGGAAAACGTTCAAGACACCGATAGAGAGCAGACCTTGTGAGCACTACCGCTAACCAGATCAACACACAGGCCGGGGCGGCGCTCGTCGCCGCGGCCCGGCACGGTTCCTCCGACGTAACCGACCGCATGAACGTCAATACCGACCGGTCCGGATACACGCCCGCGACGCTGCCGGACGGCGTCGTCTACGCCACCAGTGTCGACGACGTCGTCGAGACCATGGTCCGTGCGACGGCGGGGCGCATCCCCATCGTGGCCAGGGGCGCCGGAACCGGCCTGGCTGCCGGTTCGGCAGCCCAGGCCGGCGAGATCGTCCTCGACCTGTCGGGCATGAACCGGGTGCTGCGCGTCGACCCGCTCGAGCAGCTCATCGTCGTCGAACCCGGCGTGCTCAATGCCGAAGTCAACGCCGCCGCCGGAGAGCACGGCCTCTTTTACGCCCCGGATCCTGCCAGTACCGCCATCTGCTCCATCGGCGGAAACATTGCCACCAACGCCGGCGGCATGCGGTGCGCCAAATACGGCGTCACCCGCGAGTCCGTGCTGGCGCTGAAGGTGGTCCTGCCGGACGGCCGGGTCCTGGTGACCGGCCGCGAAACCATCAAGGGCGTCACCGGGTACGACTTGAACGCCCTCTTCATCGGCTCGGAGGGGACGCTGGGCGTGGTGGTTGAAGCGACGCTGCGCCTCCGGCCGCTTCCGGTCTCGACCGCGACGGTGGCGGCGTTCTTCCCGGACATTGTCACCGCCGCCCAGGCCGCCTCCGCCATCATCGCCTCCCGCATCACGCCGTCCGTGCTGGAGCTCATGGACGGACCCACCCTGGCCGCCGTCGATGCCGCCCTGGGCACCGACTACCGGAGCCGCGGCGGGGCTTTCCTGCTCGCCCAGACGGACGGGTACGGAGCCTTCCTGGAACAGGACGTGCTGATTCAGGCAATCGAACCCCTCGCCACGTCCTATGAGAAGGCCACGGACCCCGAGCGCACCGCCGAACTGCTGCGGGCGCGCCGCGAGGCGATCCCGTCGCTGGAACTGCTGGGCAACGTCTGCATCGGCGATGTCGGTGTGCCGCGCGGACGCCTCGCCGAAATGGTGACCGGCATTGAGGAAATCTCACGCCGCACCGGTGTCCGCATCTTCACGGTCGCGCACGCCGCCGACGGCAACCTGCATCCCATGATCGTGCTGGATGAAGGCCAGCCGTCGACTGAAGGACCGGCGAAAGCCGCGCTTGGCCAGATGTTCGAACTGGCCCGCAGCCTGGGCGGCACCCTCACCGGCGAACACGGTGTCGGAATCCTCAAGCGGGACTGGCTGGTCGACGAACTCGGCAGCGAGTCCCTGGAACTGCAGCACGCGATCAAGGGTGTGTTCGATCCGCTCGGAATCCTCAACCCAGGCAAGGGCATCTAGCCGACGACGCTGCTGCCCGGGACCTTGCACCGCGGCGCCCATTCGGCGCCGCGGTGCGCTCCGGAAACCGCAGGGCAGCGGTGCTGTATGTTGGGAAGCCAGAGAATATTTCACGATGCGGATATTAGTTGTCGGCAGGGATTTCAGGAGATCGTGCCATGGCAGAACGAGCCCCGGGAGGCGTCCAGTCAGTCGAGCGGGTCTTCGAGCTGCTGGAACTGATTGCCGACGCCGGGGGCGAGGTCATGCTCAGCGAGCTGTCGTCGTCCACCTCCCTGCCGCTTCCCACCATCCACCGGCTCCTCCGGACCATGGTCACGCTGGGCTATGTGCGGCAGTTGCCGAACCGGCGGTACTCGCTGGGGCCCCGGCTGATCCGCCTGGGCGAAAGCGCCACGAAGCAGCTCGGAGTCCTGGCCCGGCCCCAGCTCAAATCGCTGGTGGACCGGCTGGGGGAGACCTCGAATGTTGCCGTGCTGGACGGGGACATGATCATCTACGTCGCCCAGGTGCCGTCCCGGCATTCGATGCGCATGTTCACCGAAGTGGGGCGGCGCGCACACCTGCATTCCACCGGCGTCGGCAAGGCGATCCTGGCCCAGCTGGACGACTCAGCGGTGCGCGGGATTGTCTCCCGCACCGGAATGCCGACGCCGACCAGCAAGAGCATCGGGGATATCGACACGCTCCTCAAGGATCTGGACATGATCCGCGAGCGGGGCTACTCGATCGATGAAGAGGAACAGGAGATCGGCGTCCGGTGCTTCGCCACCGCCGTGGCCAACGCGCCCACGCCGATGGCAATCTCTGTCTCCGGCCCCGTCTCCCGCGTCGACCAGGCTTTCGCTGACCGCGCAGTTCCCCTCCTGCAGGAGGCCGCCCGGGCCATATCGGAGGAGCTGAACCTCGCCTAGCCCGGCCTGGTCATCCAGGCCGGATCACGATCGAGAGGACGACGGAATGGACACGAAACGCACGGTGGCGGTGCTGGGCACCGGCATCATGGGGGCCGCGATGGCCCGCAATCTGCTCCGGGCCGGACATGAAGTCCACGTCTGGAACCGCGACCAGGCCAAGACCGTCGCGCTTGCCGACGCGGGTGCGCAGGTGGCTTCGTCCCCGGCCCAGGCGGTCGCGGGTGCGGATGTGGTGCTGACCATGCTTTTTGATGCTGCCGCTGTGACCGAGGTAGTCCGGCAGGCAGCCACGGGTATCCGGCCGGGCACCGCGTGGGTGCAGTCCACGACCGTCGGTGTGCACGACGCAGCGGCCCTCGCGGGCCTGGCCGGCGAGGTCGGCCTGGACCTGGTCGAAGCGCCCGTGTCCGGGACCCGCGAGCCCGCCGAAGCCGGCCAGCTGCTGGTGATCGCGGCGGGACCGGAAGCCGTCCGCGAGCGAGTGGCGCCGGTTCTGGACGCCATCGGCGCGCGCACGATCTGGACCGGGGAAGACCCGGCTGGGGGCTCGGCCACCCGGCTCAAACTTGTGGTGAACAGCTGGGTCATTGCCGCCTCAAACGCTGCCGGGGAGATCCTCGCCCTGGCCGAAGCCCTCGGGGTGGACCCCCGCCAGTTCTTTGACCTGATCGACGGCGGCGGCCTCGACCTGCCGTTCCTGCGGACCAAGGCGGGCCTGATCCTAGATGACCGGCTGGAACCGGCGTCCTTCGCGGTCGACACCTCGCTGAAAGATGCCCGCCTGATCCTCGACGCCGCCCGCGGACTCGGTCTTCGCCTTGACGGCGCCGAGGCCTCTGCCGCGCGTCTGGAGCGGGTCGCCGCGCAAGG
This sequence comes from uncultured Arthrobacter sp., assembly GCF_964021775.1. Taxonomy (GTDB): domain Bacteria; phylum Actinomycetota; class Actinomycetes; order Actinomycetales; family Micrococcaceae; genus Arthrobacter. The sequence goes on along the minus strand of NZ_CAXHZI010000002.1, from coordinate 284,578 downwards.
CCGTGCCAAGCAGGACATGGCCGCCGCGTACTTCGCCAGCACTGAGCAGGACCCTGGTTCGCACGACGATTCTGGCCGGGGCGCCATGCCCCGAGGGGAGGTAACCCGATGACCCGGACGCACAAGATTGCCGTCATTGCCGGAGACGGCATTGGGCAGGAGGTTGTCCCGGAGGGCATCCGGGCCCTGAAAGCGGCGGCAGAGGCCTTCGACTTTAAGGTGCAGACCACGGACTTCGACTTTGCCAACGCCGACTACTACCTCAAGCACGGCACGATGCTGCCGGACAACTGGTTCGATCAGCTCAGCGGCTTCGACGCCATCTTCTTCGGCGCTGTCGGCGCCCCGGAAACGGTCCCGGACCATATATCGCTGTGGGGGAGCCTGCTCCAGTTCCGGCGCCATTTTGATCAGTACGTCAACCTGCGGCCGGTGAAGCTGCTGGCCGGCGTCAAGAGCCCCCTGGCGGACCGGGTTCCCGGGGACATCGACTTCTACGTGGTCCGGGAGAACACCGAGGGTGAATACTCCAGCATCGGGGGCCGGATGTTCGAGGGGACCGACAGGGAAACAGTCATCCAGGAAACTGTCATGACCAGGACGGGAGTGGACCGCATCCTGAAATATGCGTTCACCCTCGCCGACAGCCGGGCCAAGAAGCACCTGACCTCGGCCACCAAAAGCAACGGGATCTCGATCACCATGCCGTACTGGGACGAGCGGGTCGAACTAATGGCGCAGAACTTCACGGACGTCAGGACCGACAGCTACCACATCGACATCCTGACGGCGAACTTCGTCCTGCATCCCGAACGGTTCGACGTCGTCGTCGCCAGCAACCTCTTCGGCGACGTCCTCTCCGACCTGGGACCCGCCTGTACGGGCACCATCGGCATCGCACCCAGCGGCAACATCAACCCCGAACGCCGGTTCCCCAGCCTCTTCGAACCGGTCCACGGATCAGCCCCCGACATCGCCGGCCAGGGCATCGCCAATCCCGTGGGCCAGATCTGGAGCGCAGCGATGATGCTGCAGCACCTGGGCGAAGATGCCGCCGCTGCCACAGTAGTGCGGGCCTTCGAGAACGTCCTGGCCAGGGGAGGGGAATCCCTCACCCCCGACCTGGGCGGCAGCGGCAGCACCGAACTGCTGGGCCGGGCCATCGCGGACGAAATCCGCGCCGTAGCCGGCAGCTGACAGCCGGGCCATTGACACCCGGGCCCCACGGTGCCAGCCACGCCCGCGGGCCGGCGGTCAGTCCGTGAGGCGCTGGCTGAACGCGACCAGACGCGCCTGCATCTCCCAGTAGGGGGTGGCGGCCGGCGCCTGCTTGCCGTCGCGCAGGGCGGTGGCCACATTCACCGCCGCGTCAACGGCTGCGCGGTACGGCAGCGAGCCTGAACTCACCCGCCGGACCCCCAGATCACCCAGCTCCGCAACACTCAGGGTGGGATGTGCCAGCAGGTTGACCGGCAGCCCGATGCCGGCGGTGATGGCCCGGATGTCCTCCGGCACCACGAGGCCGGGGACGAAGATTCCGTCCGCGCCGGCGTCGGCGTACACGCCGGCACGGTGCAGGACGGCATCCACGGTGGCCTCTTCGCCGAACCAGATGTTGTCCACCCGGGCGTTGAGGAAGATGGCCGGGCTGCGCCGTTTGACGGCGGCCACCTTGCCGGCGAAGGCCGCCGGGTCCACCAAGTGCCCGTCCGTGCTGTCCTCCAGGTTGACCCCGGCAACGCCCACACTGGCCAGCCGGGCGACGAGGTCGGCAACCTCGGCGCGGTCATCGGAGTAACCGTCCTCGATGTCCGCCGTGATGTGGACAGGCAGGCGGCACAGCTGCGCCGCCAGTGCGGCGGTGAGCGCCTTGCTGGACCGGCCACCGTCCGGCAGGCCGGCACTTGCCGCGATGCCGAAGCTGGTGGTGCCGACGGCCGGAAATCCCGCCGTCGCAAAGGTTAGGGCGGATCCGACGTCCCACGCATTGGGCAGCAGGAGCGGCTCCGTCATGTGGTGGAGTTCCCGAAAAGTAGCCATTGATATTCCCGTCCCTGCCGGCCAGATGGTGGATTCCCCATCAGTTTAACTGCGCTGACCAGTGCCGGACGGTCCCTGTTTCGGTAGCCGGTGGGCTGTTAGTCTCGGGTCACGACGACTTCGGGAGGCCTGATGTGGGATCGACTGCGGGGACTGCTCGGCGGGCAGGACAGCCCTGAGACCCGCGCCCGGCCCCGGGGCGACATTGCCGACCCGGCGTTCAAGGAAATCGCGCTCCAGCTGACGTCCACCGCCGAGAACTCTACGCCTGACTGGACCACCTCGTTCGGCTACATCGAGGACATCGATGATGGGCGGGGCTATACCGGCGGCCTCGTGGGCTGGTGCAGCGGCACCGGCGACATGCTCGAACTCGTGCAGGCCTACACCAATGCCGCCCCGGGAAATCCGTTGGCCCAGTACCTGCCGCAGCTGGAGCAGATCATGGACGCGCCCTACAAGGACCGCCCTGCGCTGAGCCATCGGCTCCTGGATCCGTCCTTTCCGGCGGACTGGAAGAGTGCGGCGGATGACCCTGCTTTCCAGCGGGCCCAGCAGGAGGAACGGGACCGCGTCTACTGGGGGCCGGCGCTGCAGGAAGCCGTCCGGGACGGGGTCGGGCCGCTGGGGCTTGCGATTTACTACGACGTGTCGGTCAATCACGGGCCAGGGGACGACGACGAATCGTTCGGCGGCATTTTGGCGGCGGCCCGGAAGGCGCACCACCCCCCGGCCCGGGGCGGGGACGAGTCGACGTACCTCGCCGCCGTGGTGGAGGCCCGGGTGAAGGTCCTCAAGGCCTGGGGCGACTACCAGCGCCATGGGCGCCAGGACATCCACAGGAGCCTTCTGGAGGCCGGCAACCTGGAGCTTGTTCCGCCGTTCAGCTGGTCCGTCTACGGCGACCGCTTTGAAATCGGTTCGACGCCGCCACCTCGGTAGGCAGCCCGGTTCCCTTGCCGGCTCCGGATGCCTCAGGGCCCTGGCCGCCTCGGCCACTCTTTGCCCGCCCAGGGGTCGTAGTCCGCGATGAGCTCCTGCGGCGGCCGTTTGCTTTCCGGGACGTGCTGGAGGTTCACCCGCACCCGGTACCAGAGCGAACTCGAACCGCGCATTCCGTCGACCAGAATGTCGGCCGGATGCAGGTCCGGGACGAGGTCCGCGTGCCGGGTCTTCCATTCATCAACCGCCGCCAGCGCCTCCGGTTTGGTTTTGGTGCGCGCCACTTCGATCAGCGGCATGACCGACTGACGGCGGCCGGAGCCGTCGACGCCGCGGGGCGGCTTCTCGGCGGGGCCGAGCTCGGCGGCGAGGGCCAGGAGTCCGTCGAGTGAGCCGACCGCGTCGTCGATGCCTTCATGGGGGTCTCCGACGTCGGCGAACCGCCCGGGAACCGTCAGCACCGTGAAGTGTTCGGGCCGGGTCGAGCGGACCTCCTCCCAGGTCAGCGGCGCCGAGACCCGCGCGTCCGGCACCGGCCGGATGGAGTACGCCGACGCCACGGTGCGGTCCTTGGCGTTCTGGTTGAAGTCGACAAACACGCTCTCCCCGCGCTCCTCCTTCCACCACCGCGCCGTGGCGAGGCCCGGCGCGCGGTTCCCGACCTCGCGGGCGAGGGTCTCCGCGGCGAGCCGCACGTCGCGGTAAGACCACCGGGGCGCGATGCGCACCAGGATGTGGAGGCCCCGCGAACCGCTGGTCTTCGGCCAGCCCACCAGCCCGACGTCGTCGAGCACCTCCCGCGCGACATAGGCGACGTCGACGATTTGGGGCCAGCCGACTCCCGGCATGGGGTCCAGGTCCACCCTCAGCTCGTCGGGGTGTTCCAGGTCCCCGGCGCGCACCGGGTGCGGGTTGAGGTCCAGGCACCCGAGGTTCACCACCCAAGCCAGCCCCGCGGCATCCCGGATGACGGCTTCTTCGGCTGAGGTTCCCGACGCGTAATGCAGCGTCGTCGTGTCGATGAAGTCCGGGTGGTTTTCCGGCACGCGCTTCTGGAAGAACGGCTCGGCGTCGATCCCCGTGGGGAAGCGCTTGAGCACCATGGGCCGTCCGCCGGCTCCCCGCAGCGCCCCATCGGCGACGGCGAGGTAGTAGCGGACCACGTCGAGCTTGGTCAGCCCCGGCTCAGGGAAGACCACTTTGTCCGGGCTCGAGATGCGAACCTCGTTCCCGGCAATAGTGAGGATCTCCGCGGGGGTCTTCGACGGGTTCATTCCGCCACGCTAGCAACGATCCCACATCCCGGCCAGAGCCGCTGCGCCGTCTGCAGGCACGCTGCAGGCACAGGCAAGTCAGGCTGCCTGCCAGCTGACCGGGAGCGACTTCAGGCCGTAAACGATGGTGCTGTCCATGCGTTGGAGGTCCGCCCCCGGGGCCAGGGCCAGGCCCGGCAGCCGGGACAAGATAGCCTGCAGCGCTGTCCTTGCTTCAAGGCGCGCCAGCGGGGCGCCCAGGCAGAAGTGGATGCCGTGGCCGAACGCCAGGTGCCGGAGCTGGTCCCGGTCGATGTCGAATTCGGCGGCGCGCTGGAATTGCCGGTCGTCGCGGTTCGCCGAGCCGATCCAGGCCACCAGCGGAGCGCCGGCCGGGATCCGGACGCCACCCAGGGTGGTGTCGGCAACCGCGATCCGGTACATGGACTGGACGGGGGAGCGGAAGCGGAGCACCTCTTCGATGGCCTGGGGAAGCAGTGCCGGTTCGCGCCGCAGCCTCTCGATGGTGCCGGGCAGTTCTGTGAAGCAAAGGACCGCATTGCCTATCAGGTTGGTGGTTGTTTCATTGCCGGCGACCAGCAGCAAACTGCAGAAACCCAGCAGTTCGCCCACGCCCAGTTTCTGCCCGTCGATTTCGGCGGCGAGCAGGCTGCTGATCAGGTCGTTGCCGGGCCGGCTCCGGCGCTGTTCGATCAGGTTCAGGAAGTACTGCATCATTTCCTGGTTCGCGGCCTGGTGCTCCTGTGTTGGTGCGCCGGTCCGCGTCTGGCTGACGATCACGTCGGACCACTGCTTGAAACGCTCACGGTCTTCGGCCGGGATGCCCATGAGTTCGGAGATCACGATGACGGGCAGCGGGTACGCCAGGGCCTCGATCAGGTCTGCTGTGCCGAGCGCGGCGATCCCCTCCAGCAGTTCGTCGGTGAGTTCGGCGATGCGGGGAGCGAGGGCGTCCACCGCTTTGGGCGTGAAGGCCTGGGTGACCAGGGAGCGGAGTTGGCGGTGCCGCGGCGGGTCTGTGGTGATCAGGCTGGACGAGAACAGATGGCCGGCCTCGGAGGGATCGTCGCCGCGCATCCGGGAGGAAAACCTCTCGTGTTCGGAAAGGACCCGCTGAACGTCGTCATAGCGGAAGACGTGCCAGCTCCCCGATTGCTCGTCGTGGAAGACCGGTGCGGCCTCCCGCATTCTTTCGTAGGAGGGAAACGGATCGAGCGGATGTTCACTGGCTGCGGCGAAGTCCATGACTGGCCTCTCTGCTCAGCCCGGCGGTGCAGCCTGGCCGCACCGCCGGGGCCTCGGATCAGTTGACCCGGGGAGCCTGATTTTAGCCGACACCCGTCGCGACGTCAGTAGGGGAGCGGTCCCGCGCACGCAAAAGCGCGGCGGACGACGGCGGGCCCCCGCCGTCGTCGACTTTGGGCAGCCAGCCGTGGAACGTGAAGGCTGCCCGGCGGGTTTAGCCTTGTCATGACGGTGATGGATTCCACCGGGACCGACAGGAGCGCCCATGAACGAACCAGGCAACGAAAGCCGCCCCGCTGCCGGGCCCGCGGCTTATAGCCCGCGCCGGATCACCGGACCCGTGCTGATGGGCGTCGTACCTGGCCAGCCGCTGGCGGTGGCACACCGGGCCGCTGAACTGGCGTTCAGCCTGGACGTCAAGCTGGTCTGCGCCTATGTGGATGTGACGACCTACCTCGCCGAAGAACCGGACGGGCGGGCCGAAGCGCGGCCCATCGACCCGGACGGGATCGACGACGACATTGAAGGGATCAGCGCCGGGATCCGGGAACACCTCCGGGAAGCGCTGGACGCGAGCGGGGTGCGCTGGTCCTTCGTGACCCTCGCCGGGGATCCCGCCCGGGCGCTGGGGCGGCTGGCCGAGTCCACGGATGCGTCCGTGATCGTCGTCGGCACCCGCGAGCGCGGCCTCGGAGCCCGCTTCGAGGAGCTGCTGGTTGGTTCCGTCGCCGTCCATCTGACCCACCGCCAGCACCGGCCAGTCCTGGTTGTCCCGCTCGCCCCGCAGGCCAAACATCATCCGAAGGTGGGCCAGTGACGGAACCGGCCACCCCCGACACCGCAGCAACGGCTCCGCCCGGCGACGTTGACGAAGGGACCCTGGGGGAGGTCCGTGCCCACCGCCCGGTCCACCTGCACCCCGGGTTCGTGCTCGTTGTGGTTGCCGGCGGAATTGTCGGGGCGCTGGCCCGGTACGGTCTGAGCACCGTGCTGCCGTCCCCCGGAGGCTGGCCGCTGCCCACCCTGGTCATCAACCTGGCCGGAGCGTTCCTGCTCGGCGTCCTGCTCGAGGCACTGGTCCGCCGCGGCCCCGACGCCGGGCGGCTGAGGATCGTCCGCCTGCTCGCCGGCACCGGATTTATGGGTGCGTTCACCACCTACAGCACCCTGGCCCTGGAGGCCAACAACCTGCTCGGCGCGGGCCGGACCAGCGACGCGCTGGTTTATCTCGCCGCCACGCTGATCGGCGGAGCCGTAGCCACCGTCGCGGGGATCCGGTCCGCCGCGGCCCAGCACTCCCGGTTCACGGCCCGACGTCGGCAATCAGCCCCGGGGCATGACCGGGAGGAGGGCCAACGGTGAACGTGCTGACCATTCTGCTGCTCGGCCTCGCCGGCGGGCTGGGCGCCGGGACCCGCTTTGTGGTGGACGGGCTGGTCCGTTCCAAACTCCGGACCGCCCTGCCGGTGGGCACCATCGCCATCAACATCACCGGGTCCTTCCTGCTGGGGCTGGTTGCCGGAGCGGTCATCGTCCACGCGGCCCCCGCCGAGCTGCAGGCGATCGCCGGCACCGGCTTCCTGGGCGGCTACACCACCTTCAGCACCGCCAGTTTCGAGACGGTCCGGCTCATCCAGTCGGGCCGCACCGGGCTGGCCCTGCTGAACGGAATCGGCACCGCGGCGGCCGCGGTCGGTGCTGCGGCCGCCGGCCTGGCCCTCGCCAGCCTCCTGTAACACCGTCAGGGCCCGGGCGCCGGCAATCCGTCAAAAGCAACGGGGGACCGCCAGTGCCCTGATCGGGGACTCGGCCGGGAGCCAGATCAGGCGGCTGCCAGCGCTGCGGGGAGTTGTGTCAGTGCGGTGACCGTGAACTCGGGTGCCTCGAAGTGCCCGGGGTAGCTTCCGCCGGTCCGGTTCAGCCAGGCTGTACGCAGCCCGGCGCGGGCGGCACCGTGGATGTCCCACGGATGGACGGCGACCAGCAGCATGCCGGCCGGCTCTGCCCCGGACGCAGCGGCGGCGTAGTTGTAAGCCGCAGGGGCGGGCTTCCAGGCGGGCGCGTCTTCGACCGAGAGCAGCGACTCGAACTGATCGCGGATCCCGGCCTGGCTGAACAGTTTCGCGGCGATCCCGGCCGAGCCGTTGCTGAGCGTGATGAGCCGGTAGCCGGCGTCCCCGAGGGCCTTGATCCCCTCTGGGACGTCCGGGTGCACTCCGAGTGCGCTGAGCCCTGACATGACGTGGTCCACCGCGGCGCTAATCGGGCAGTTGAGGTCCACGGTGGCCAGCAGGCCCCGGAGCAGCTCTGACCCGATAGCAGCGAACGATGGGTTGTCCCGGCTGGCGGTGAGCGCAAAACCATCGCGCAACAGCGACGCGAACCAGAGCTTGGCCAGCGCGGCCGGCGCTCCGACCTCGCTGAAACGGTCACCCATCGGGGACATATCGGAAAGAGTCTCGTTGACATCAAAAACGATGACTGGCTTCACGGTGGTCATGGATCCTCCTGCTTCCGGACGTTAGTCTCCTGCCCCAGTCTGCCAGCCATCACCCGATGCCGGCTTTCAGGTCCTCAAGCGGTCACTCCGGCGTCGGGAGTTCCAGCTGCGCGGCGTGGAAATCAAAGTGCAGGGTGGGGTAGGCGTAGACGTCGTTGAGCGTCATCACCGGCTTGAAGAACGGATCCCACCTGTCCGGGAACGGCATGGACCTGGCCAGGGAGGCGGGGCTCTCGCGTTCCAGCCGCCGGGTCAGCGCAGTGATGGTCTTGTTCAGTTTCCTGGCCATCCTGCGCCTGTTGTAGACGAGGGCGGCGGCGCGCGAACCCCAGTAGTTCACCGCGTCGAAGGGGCCGGTGACGGCGTTCAATCCGGCGGCAAAGGCGGTTCCGGCGCGTGCGGGGAGGCGGCTGACGGTCCGAACCAGGGGCAGCAGGGCGCGGACGACCATGTAGCCGAACACCATGTGGAACAGCAGCTGCTCATTGGTCCAGCGTGTGCCGTTACTGGCCCGCTCGAGTTCCGCGGGTGTGGCGCTCTCCAGCCAGGTGTCGAGGTCGCGGATGGTGCGGCGGTACCCGGCGGTGATCTCGTCCTTTGTCGGTTGGGCTGGCTGCTGTCCCATGGCTCAGGTCCCTCGCCGTCCGAAGCGTCCGCGCTCGCGGATTGCGGTGCGGAGGGATTCCAGGTCCGGCTGGCTGAACAGCCCGTCCCGGCCCCGGTACACCCGGCAGCTGACCGCCGGGGCCGCGCTGGACGGGAAGAGATCGATCCCGTCCATGATGAACGAGGGCGATCCGTGGAAGGACGCTCCTGCCGCTTCGGCCTGCGTGGTGATGTCTGTGACTGTGAGCAGCGCCGGATCGAGGCCCTCCTGTTCCAGGGCCCTGGCGAAGAGTTCCCGGGCGGAGGCGCCGTGGGGGCAACCGGGGATGGTCAGCAGGCGAATGTCCATGCCCTCATTATCGCGGCTGGCGGCGCGGGTTTGTGGCTGAAGGCGCCGGTGACCGGTCGGCGCTCAGCCGACCGGATCTGGCCGCGCGGCCCGCAGGCCCGCGACGGCGGCGAGTACGGCCGCGGTTCCGGCTGCGGCGGTCATGGCGTACGTCATGGCCGTATAGGTTCCCAGCCAGGCCGCCAGCACGGGGCCTGCAGCCGGGGCTACGGCGGTGACCGCTGTCAGCGGGGCCGAGAAGATTCCCTGCAGTGTGCCCAGGTTTCGGGTGCCCCAGCGGTCGGCCACAATCGTGGCCTGCAGCAGGGTCTGGCACCCGCGGACCGCGCCGGCGAGCATCCCGGCCGTGACCAGCACCGGCACCGGACCCGGCACGGCCGCCAGGGTCAGCAGGGCAGCCGCCGCCGTTCCGGTAATGACCGGCAGCCGGGCAGCGGAGGGGATGACGGCGAACAACAGCCGGCCGCCGACCTGGCCGGCGCCCACGAGGCCAAGCCCCAGCGCGGCCGTGGTGTAGTCGGCGCCTTTCTCGAGCAGCAGCGGGATGATGTTCAGCGTCACGGTGTACAGGCCCAAGCCAAGGAGGACCATGAGCGCCTGGAGGCCAAGGAACTCCGGGCTTCGCCGCACGGCCCGCGCGAGCGCATGGTGCTCCCGGGCGTTGGTGCCGCCGGATTTGCCCCCGGCATTGGTGCCGCCGGCAGACGGGGACCAGCTCCGGTTCAGGAAGCGGGCATGCAGCGGAACGGTGATGAGGGCCATGATCCCGGCGAGGATGACAAAGGCGGTCCGCCAGCCGAATTGGGCAGCCAGGGCGGCGGTGGCGGGGGCGAAGATGGTGGACGCGAATCCGCCGGCGAGGGTCAGGATGGTGAGGGGCCGCAGCCGGGCCGGTCCGTACCAGCGGCTGATCACCGTGAAAGCCGGCTGGTACAGCACTGCGGCCTGCGCACCGCCGGCCAGCAGCCAGGCCGCGAAAAACAGGGGCAGGCTGGGTGCCGCCGCCACCAGGACCAGGGCCAGCACTCCGAGGAGGGATCCGCCGATCATCAGTGTGCGCGGCCCGGTCCGGTCGAGGATCCTGCCGACGAAGATGCCGGCCACCGCGGAGATCAGCAGCCCGGCGGAGAAGGCTCCCGTCACCAGGGCCGGCTCCCAGCCGGTGTCCTCGCTGATGGGCCGGACCGCCGCGATCAGCGCGTAATAAAGCACGCCCCACCCGGTCGTCTGGGTGATGCACAGCGCGGCCAGGCCGCCGCGCGGTGCACCCTCCGCGGCGAGGATCCGGGTGGGAGCGTGCGTAGGCACAGGGAAGGTCCCGGTCCGGGTGGTCAGTTCCCGCCGGAGCGGCCGTGGGCCAGCCCGGTGGGGAATCCCACCAGCACGGGTTCTGGCGCTCCGCAGCAGCCGCCGGAGGTTTCCGCCACGAACCCCGCGGCGGCCACGTCGGCCACGGCGGGAACGTCGCAGCTGGTGCCGATGTCCGAGGAGCAGACGCCGGTTTCCGGCAGCTCCAGCTGGACGGTGTCGGCGGCCTCACGGTCTCCGGCCAGGGCGGCCGTGACGGAGCGGACCTGTTCGTAGCCGGTGGCGAGCAGGAAGGTGGGGGCCCGGCCGTAGGACTTCATGCCCACAATGTAGAAATCCTGCTCCGGGTGGGCCAGCATCCGGGCACCGTGCGGCTCCACGGTGCCGCAGGAGTGGAACTCGGGGTCGATCAGCGGCCCGAGTTCCCGCGGCGCCTCGACACCCGGGTCGAGTTCCAGCCGGAGTTCCCGCAGCATGTCCAGGTTCGGGCGGAACCCGGTGGCCGGAACCACGACGTCGGCGCCGAGGGTGCGGCCGTCGGTGGCGGTCAGCGTGACGGCGCCGCCCTCCGCGGCGAGGCCGGCGATCCCGAAGCCGGTGTGCAGTTCCACGGTGCCGTCCTCAACGAGCGAGCGGAGCCGGCTGCCGAGCTGACCGCGGGCGGCGAGGCCGTCGGCGTCGCCGCCGCCGTAGACCTTGGCGGCCGAAGCGCCGCGGATCGCCCAGATGATCTTCGTTCCGGGCACCCGGGCCGCGAGTTCGGCGAGGTTGATCAGGGTGTTGGCGGCTGAGTGGCCCGCACCGACCACGACGGCGGTACGGCCGGCAAACGCTGCACGGTCGCGTCCCAGCACGTCCGGCAGCGGAGAAGAAACGTGGGCAGCGGCGGCCGTTTCGCCGACAGCGGGCAGGCCCGAGGTTCCGAGCGGGTTGCGGGTGGACCAGGTGCCGGAGGCATCAATGACGGCCGCGGCCTGGTAGTCGCGGACTTCGCCGTCGGCGTGTTCGACCCGGACCACGAAGGGGGTGGTGCCGCGGTTCCGTGAGTGGGTTTTGTCCATCCCGAGGCGGGTCACCGCGATGACGCGGGCGCCGGTGTGCAGGCGGGACGCGATCGCGGGCAGCGACGCCAGGGGGGTGAGGTACTGGTCGATGAGCTCGCCTCCGGTGGGCAGCGCGGTCGGCGCGGGTGGTTCCCAGCCGGTCGCGGCGAGCAGGCGGACGGCGGCGGCGTCGGTGTTGTACTGCCACGGGGAGAACAGCCGGATGTGGCGCCACTGTCCGATCGCCGCGGCCGGGGCCGGGCCTGCCTCGAGGATCAGCGGTTCCAGGCCGCGTTCAAGCAGGTGTGCAGCCGCGGCGAGGCCGATGGGTCCGGCTCCGATGACAACAACGGGAAGGGTGTTGGGTACAGCCATGGTGTCCTCTGTTTCATCCGGTGGGGTGGCGGGTCATTTGCTGCCCCGTCCGGCCGGTCCTCGTGGGACCGGCCGGGCGGGGAGGCGTCGGTCAGGCGTGGGTGGGGTCCTCGACCAGGGCGGTGGCGATGCTGTCCGCGTCGTCGAGGGCGGCGAGGTAGCGTTCGGCGTCGAGGGCGGCGGCGCAACCGGTGCCGGCGGCGGTGATGGCCTGCCGGTAGCGGTGGTCCACGGCGTCCCCGCAGGCGAAGACGCCGCTGAGGTTGGTGACGGTGGTGGGGGAGTCGACCTTGATGTACCCCTCGGCGTCAAGCTCCACCTGGCCGGTCAGCAGTTCGGTGCGCGGCACGTGGCCGATCGCGACGAAGATGCCGGTGGCGGCGTGTTCGCGGGTTTCCCCGGTGATGGTGTCCGTCAGGGTGACGCCGGTGACCTTGGATTCGCCGTGGATCTTGGTGACGGCCGAGTTCCAGGCGAAGCGGATCTTGGGGTTGTCCTTGGCGCGCTGGGCCATGATTCGGGAGGCCCGCAGTTCGTTTTTGCGCACGACGACGGTCACGGTCTTGCCGAAGCGGGTCAGGAAGGTCGCTTCCTCCATGGCGGAGTCACCGCCGCCGACCACGATGATGTCCTGGTCGCGGAAGAAGAAGCCGTCGCAGGTGGCGCACCAGGAGACGCCGTGGCCGCTGAACTTCTTCTCCTCCGGCAGGCCGAGTTCCTTGTAGGCGGACCCGGTGGCGAGGATCACGGCGGGCGCCTCGTGGGTCTCGCCGGCTCCGGTGACGACCCGCTTGAGGTGGCCGGTGAGCTGGACTTCGGTGACGTCGTCGAACACCACCTGGGCGCCGAACTTCTCGGCCTGCTGCTGGAGACCGTCCATCAGCTCCGGGCCCTGGACGCCGGCGGGGAAGCCGGGGAAGTTCTCCACCTCGGTGGTGTTCATCAGGGCGCCTCCGGCGGTGACGGCGCCGGCGATGACGAGCGGTTCCAGCCCGGCCCGGGCGGCGTAGATCGCGGCGGTGTAGCCGGCGGGGCCGGATCCGATGATGATCAGTTGTTGGGTGCTCATGAGAGGCTCCTGGTCCTGGTTACTTGGCGGCGGGGGCGAGGGAGGCGATGAGGTCCTCGATGCGGGACTTGATCTCGTCGCGGATGGGACGGACGGCGTCGACGCCTTGGCCGGCCGGGTCTTCAAGTTCCCAGTCCTCGTAGCGCTTCCCGGGGAAGATCGGGCAGGTGTCGCCGCAGCCCATGGTGATCACGACGTCGGACTCCTTGACGGCTTCAGTGGTCAGGACCTTGGGGATTTCGGCGGACATGTCGATGCCCAGCTCGGCCATGGCCTCGACGGCGGCCGGGTTGACTTTCTCGGCGGGCTGGGAGCCGGCGGAGCGCACCTCGATCTCACCCTTGCCCAGGGTGGTCAGGAAGGCGGCGGCCATCTGGGACCGGCCGGCGTTGTGGACGCAGACGAACAAAACGGAGGGCTTCTTGGCGGTCTCGGTGCTCATGGTGTTCTCCTGAAGTTTCTGGGGGTTAGGCGGAAAAGGGGGCTGGCGGCGAAGTAGCGTTTGCGGGTCCAGAGGGCCACGTAAACCAGTCCAACAAGGACCGGGACTTCGATCAAGGGGCCGACGACGCCGGCCAGGGCCTGCCCGGAGGTGACGCCGAAGGTGCCGATCGCCACGGCGATGGCGAGTTCGAAGTTGTTGCCTGCGGCGGTGAACGCCAGGGTGGTGGTCTTGGCGTAGCCGAGGTCCAGCCACTTGCCGATCAGCATGGCGGCGCCGAAGACGACCAGGAAGTAGACCAGCAGCGGCAGCGCGATCCGGGCCACGTCCAGCGGCCGGGAGGTGATGGTGCCGCCCTGCAGGGCGAAGAGCAGCGTGATGGTGAAGAGCAGGCCGTAGAGGCCCCACGGGCCGAGCCGGGGGAGGAACCTCGCTTCGTACCAGTCGCGTCCCTTGGCTTTTTCGCCGAGCGTGCGGGTGAGGAAACCGGCCAGCAGCGGGATTCCCAGGAACACCAGCACGGACGCGGTGATGGACCAGAAGGAGAAGTCCGCGCTGGTAGTCGGCAGGCCCAGCCAGGACGGCAGCAGCTGCAGGTAGAACCAGCCGAGGGCACCGAACGCGACGACCTGGAAGACGGAATTGATGGCGACCAGCACGGCGGCGGCTTCCCGGTCGCCGCAGGCGAGGTCGTTCCAGATCATCACCATGGCGATGCACCGGGCCAGCCCCACGATGATCAGGCCGGTGCGGTACTCCGGCAGGTCGGGGATGAAGATCCAGGCCAGGGCGAACATAAACGCCGGCGCCAGCACCCAGTTCAGCACTAGGGAGGTGACCATCAGCCTGCGGTCGCCGATCACCCGGTGCGTCTGGTCGTAGCGGACCTTGGCTAGCACCGGGTACATCATGACCAGCAGGCCGACGGCGATCGGCAGCGAAACTTCTCCGACCTTGACGGCCTCCAGTGCGGTGTCCAGGCCCGGGATGAAACTGCCCAGCAGCAGGCCGGCCGCCATGGCGGCGACGATCCAGACCGGCAGGAAGCGGTCCAGGGTGGACAGCTTGCCGGCGACGGCAGCGTCGCTTTCAAGGCCGGGGGACGGGTCAGTCTGGATACTCACGGGACTCCTGTGCTGCGTTGGCGCTGCTCTGGTGAAGCTGCTCGGAAAATATTGATGCTTGTCGATATGAGATGGTTCCAACTATATCGATGATTGTCAATCCATGTGCATAATGGAGGCATGAACTCTTTGGAAACCCTCGAACCGGTTCTCGACGCGTCCTGCTGCGCGCCGGCCGGCCAGGCGGTCCTCAGCGCCGAGGATGCCCAGCGCAAGGCGCTCGTGTTCAAGGCCCTGTCCGACCCGAACAGGCTGCGGCTGCTCTCGATCGTGAAGGGCGCCGGGGACGGGGAAGCCTGTGTCTGCGATTTGACCGAGCCGCTGGACCTGGGCCAGCCCACCGTGTCGCACCACCTCAAAATCCTGGTTGACGCAGGCCTGCTGCACCGCGAAAAGCGCGGCACCTGGGCGTACTACTCGCTGGTGCCCGGCGCGATCGAGCAGACGGCCGGGCTCCTGGCGTCGCTGTGAGCGGGGGAACCGCGGCCGAATCTGCGGCCGGCGTCGCGGCTGAATCCGCGGCCGGCGCCACCGCCGAATACACCGTCCGGCCGATGCAGGAATCCGACTGGCCCGAGGTCCGGCGGATCTACCAGGAGGGGATCGCCACCGGGCAGGCCACGTTTGAGGTCGAGGCGCCGGACTGGCAACGTTTCGACGCTACGCGGCTGGCGTCGCACCGCCTCGTGGCGGAGGGGCACGACGCCGGGATCCTCGGCTGGGCGGCTGTCTCCGCCGTCTCCGCCCGCCCGGTCTACGCCGGCGTCGTTGAACACTCCATTTATGTTTCCGCGGCGGCGCGCGGCCGGCGGATCGGGGCTATCCTACTCCGGTCCCTGATTGCCGCGACCGAAGAGGCCGGCATCTGGACCATCCAGGCGAGTGTCTTTCCGGAGAACGGGCCGAGTCTGAGACTCCACCTCGCCCACGGCTTCAGGGTGGTGGGACACCGGGAAAAAATCGCCCGGATGGCGCACGGGCCAGCGGCCGGACAATGGCGGGACACCGTCCTGATCGAACGGCGTACACAGGTCGTTTAGGTCTTGTGCCCTCCGTGCGCCGGCAGCAAGGCTAGGCCCTGGGAGCTACTATTGCCGCCGTACGCAAGGAGGACACCATGAATGCCGAAACCCCTGCACCTGAGGACCGGCTGCGGGCGATGCTGGAGAACGTCAGGACCGCAACCGCGAACACGCGCCAGATGATGGACTCACCGGGGGACGAGAACTGGGTGCAGGACGGGGAGTCCGACGCCGAATACCTGCGGGGGATCCAGCGCGACACGATCGCCAGGCTGGATGCCACCGCCCGGGACCTCGAGGCGCTGCTGGCCCAGCGCCCGGGCGGGTAACCACACACCGCCCGGGCAGCACCTTTCCGTGGGCCCGCGTCAGGCCGGCTGGGAGCTGAGGGCCGTCAGTGCCGTGAGCTTGTCTTCGCCGATGGGCTCTTCGGGCAGCAGCGGAATGAGGGCAACCCGGTCCGCCAGGGCATGCACCTTCGTGATGTGCTCCAGTTCTCCCGCGGCGCGGGCCCGCAGGAACGGCGTCCGGGGGTGCGCGGCGGCGATCGAGTTGTTGATCACCCAGGCCCACGGGTGGATCCCGGCCCTCTCCAGGTCGGCCTGCAGTTCTTCCGCTTCGAGCACCGGGGTCGGCTCAGCCAGCGTGACCAGGACAACCTTGGTCTGCGCCGGATCCTGGAGTCGCATCAGCGGCGTCACGAAACCCATGGTGTCGCCCACCTGGCGGGCGATTTCGCGGTGGTAGGAACCGGTGGCATCCAGGAGCAGCAGCGTGTGGCCGGTGGGTGCCGTGTCAATCACCACGAAGTGCCGGCGGGACTCCTGCACCACCCGGGAGAACTGCCGGAACACGGCCACCTCGTCGGTGCACGGGGACAGCAGGTCCTCGGCCAGCGCCGCGCGTCCTTCCTCGTCCAGACTCCGGCCCTTGGTCGCCATTACGTGGCTGCGGTATTCCTGGATGGCGGCCTCCGGATCGATCCGGGAAACGGTCAGGCCGTCCACGGAACCGTGGAGCGTCTCGGTGAGGTGCGCCGCGGGATCAGTCGTGGTGAGGTGCACCGCGTGGCCGCGCTTGGCCAGGGCGACGGCGATCGCGGCGGCGACAGTCGTTTTCCCGACCCCGCCCTTGCCCATGCACAGCACGAGCCCGTGGCCGCCGGATTCCATCTCGTTCACCAGCGCGCCCAGCGGAGCGTCCTGGATCCCGGCGTCGTCGGCTGCGGGGACCAGCCCCGCGTCCGCCGCGCCGCCGGCGTCGGACGTGCGCGCGAACAGGGTCTCCAGCGCCGGGATGCCGACCATGTTGCCCGGCTTTAGCTCCAGGACATCGCGGGGCAGCCCGGCGACCGCCGCCGGAATGGCGGCGACGGCGGCGGCCTCCCGGGCGCGCAGCGCACGCGCGAGCTCCTCGCCGCCGGCAGCTTCCGGCAGGACGCCGTTGACCACGACGTAAGCGCCGCCGATGCCGAGCTGGTTGAGTTCGAAATAGGTCCGCTCGATCTCGGCCAGCGCCGAGGTCTGCGCGCGGCTGACCAGGACGAGCCGGGTCCTCGCCGGATCGGTGAGGGCCTCGACTGCCTTGGCATACACCTGCTTATGCTTCTCGAGCCCCGACAGCGGGCCCAGGCAGGACGGGTCACCCTTGCCGGCCGCCAGGAAGTCGGTCCAGGAGCCAGGCAGCTGTAACAGGCGCAGCGTGTGGCCGGTCGGGGCGGTGTCGAAGACGATGTGGTCATACTCCCCGTAGGAGCCTTCGTCGGCGAGCAGTTTGGTGAACTCGTCGAAGGAGGCGATCTCCGTGGTGCAGGAACCGGAGAGGCTTTCGGCGATGCCGGCCAGTTCAGCCGCCGGCAGGACTCCCCGGACGGGTGCGAGGATCCGCTCGCGGTAGGCCTCGACGGCCTGCTCCGGGTCGATTTCGAGGGCGAAAAGGTCCGGCACCTCCGGGATGGCCGTCAGGGTGTTCCCGATACTGACGCCGAAGACCTGGCCCACATTGGAGGCGGGGTCGGTGCTGACCAGCAGGATCTTCCTGCCCGCCCTCGCCAGGGACAGCGCGGTTGCGCACGCTATGGACGTCTTCCCCACGCCGCCCTTGCCGGTGAAGAACAGGAACCGGGGCGGGTTCTGGAGAAACTTCACGCCGGAACCCGGCAGCAGTACGTGGAGCCGCGGCGGCCTCGCGACTGGAAGACCCGGACAGCAGGCATTGGCGTTCTCCCTTGGCTCGTTGATGCCGACGCCGGCCCGGGACGGGGACTTGCCCCGCGTGGGTGCGGCACTCACCGCCAGTTTATCGATGCGGGTCAATGCCGGGCGGGCCGGGGTGTGGACCGCCGTCGCCGGATGGCCCCGGCCCCGCCCCGGCCTGCGCGGGCCCGGCGCTGCCGGGCCCGCGCAGCCGGGCCCTACTGAACTCCGGCGGACTCGGTGGCCAGGTTTCGTTTGAGGATTTTCCCGCTGGGCCCGAGCGGGAGCTCCGTGAGCAGCCTGACCACGCGCGGGTACTTGTACGCGGCAAGCTGGGCGCTCGCGAACTCGATCAGCTCGGCCTCGGTGGCGGTGGATCCCGCGTCGAGCACGATCGCGGCCGCGATCTCCTGGCCGTGGACATCGTGCGGGATGCCGTAGACGGCGGCGCTGACTACCTGCGGGTGGGTCAGCAGGATTTCCTCGACCTCGCGAGGATAGACGTTGTAGCCGTTGCGGATGATCATGTCCTTCTTGCGGTCCACGATCCGCAGGTACCCGTCCTCGTCCTTGGTGCCAAGGTCCCCGGTGCGGAACCAGCCGTCGACGATCGCTTCTGCCGTCGCCTCCGGCCGGTTGAGGTAGCCCTTCATCAGCAGGTGTCCGCGGATGACCAGCTCGCCGAGTTCCCCGGCCGGCAGCAGTTCGATGCTTTCAACCGTCTCGGCGCGGGCGATTTCGATGTCGACGCCCCAGATCGGGACGCCGATGGTGCCGGGCCGTGGCGGCGTGCCGACGTGGTTGAACGCGGCGACGGGGGACGTCTCGGTGAGGCCGTAGCCTTCGTGGATGTCGATCCCGAACACGTCGCGGAACTTGTCCATCACAGCCAAGGGGAGGGACGCCCCGCCGGAAATTCCGTAGCGGAGCGCCGTCGGCAGTGCGGCGCCGGTCTTGGCCGCTTCCAGCAATGCCACATACATGGTCGGCACCCCGACGAAGATGTTGACGTTGTGCCGGGTCATCAGCTCAAGCGCTCCCTCGCCGCTGAACCGGGGCATCATCACGATCGTTGCGCCGGCACGGAGTCCGGCGTTGAGGACGACGGTCTGGCCGAAGGTGTGGAAGAGCGGCAGGCCGCCGAAGAGGACGTCGCCCTGTTTGAAGTCCATAACGCTCGTCAGCAGCACGGACGTCTGCTCCACCAGCGCGAAATGTGTGCCGAGGGCGCCCTTGGGCTTACCGGTGGTGCCGGAGGTGTACAGGATCGTGGCGGTGTCCGACGGCCGGCAGGGCACGTAGCTGCGGATGGGTTCCGCCGCGGCCGCCTCGGCTTCGAGCCGCGGCAGCCCGTCGTCGGGCGCCATCACCGTGAGGACTTCGACGCCGGTGGCGGCGGCGCCGGCGGCTCCCTCCTTCAGCAGTGCGGCGGCGCAGATCAGCATCCTGGCGCCGCTGTCCTGGAGGACGTATTCGATTTCGCGCGCCTTGAGCAGGGCGTGCACCGGAACCACGATGGCTCCCAGTGACAGGATGGCGTAATAGACCCGCGCGAAGTCCGGGACGTTGGGAATCAGGACCGCGACCGCGTCTCCGGGCCCGATGCCGCGTGCCCGGAGCGCCCCGGCGTAGGCGAGGGTGCTGCGCCAGAGTTCGCCGTAGCTGGTTTCGTCCGCACCGACGATCAGCGCGATGCTGTCCGGACTCCTGCGGGCGGATTCGGCCAGGATGGCCGCGACGGAAATGGTGCCGAAACCTTCTTCGGGATTGGTGGTGTTCATGGCCTGCTTCTTCGTTGGGATGGTCATGCTTTGAGGATCAGCGCGTCGCCCTGGCCGCCGCCGCCGCAGAGGGCGACGACGCCGGTGCCGCCGCCGCGGCGTCTGAGGGCAAGCGCCTGGTGCAGGACCAGGCGTGCGCCCGAGGCGCCCACCGGGTGGCCGAGGGCGATCGCGCCGCCGTCGGCGTTGACGTCTTCGGGGTCGATGCCCAGGTCTTTGGCGGACTGGATGAGCACGGAGGCAAAGGCTTCGTTGATCTCGACCAGGTCGAGGTCCTGCACGGAGAGGCCCTCGCGCTTGAGGGCGAGTTCAACGGCGCGCGAGGGTTGGGAATGCAGGGATCCGTCCGGCCCCGCGGTCTGGCCGTGGGCGCCGATTTCGGCGATCCACTCCAGCCCGGCAGCCTCCGCAGCCGCCTTGCTGGCGATCACCAGGGCCGCCGCGCCGTCGGAGAGCGGGGAGGAAGACCCGGCGGTAATGGTGGCCGCTGCATCCTTGGAGAAGGCCGGGCGCAGCTGGGCCAGGGATTCGGCGGTGGTCTCCGGGCGGATCCCCTCGTCATCGGTGAGCGTCAGGGCGGCCCCCTTGCGCTGGGGGACCTCGATCGGGGCGATTTCCTCGGCGTAGATGCCGGCGGCGCGTGCCGCTTCGGCGCGCTGGTGGGACCGGGCCGCGACGGCGTCCTGCTCGGCCCGGGTGATGCCGCGCCCGGCGTTGCCCGCGTCCGTGGCCTCGCCCATCAACTGGCCGCTGACCGGATCCTGCAGCCCGTCGTGGTTCAGGGAGTCGAGCATGGGTGCGTCACCGATGACAACGCCTGCGCGGAGCCCGGGCACCAGGTGCGGGGCGTTGGTCATGGATTCCTGGCCGGCCGCGACGATGAAGTCGGCTTCGCCGGCGCGGATCATCCGGGCCGCGTCGATCACGGCCGTGAGCCCGGACAGGCAGAGCTTGTTGATCGTGACGGTGGGCACGTCCCAACCGATCCCGGCAGCCAGGCTGGCCTGGCGCGCGGGGCCCTGGCCGGCGCCGGCCTGGATGACCTGGCCGACGATGACAGCTTCGATCTGTTCGGGGCCGACGCCGGACCGTTCCAGGGCGGCCCTGATGGCGTGGGCGCCCAGCTCGCTGGAGGAGAAGGGTGTCAGGCCGCCGCGGAAGCGGCCGAAGGGGGTCCGGGCGCCGCCCAGGATGACGGGGATGTTGGCGTTCTGGTTCACGTTCTGGTTCACGGGAGTCCTTTCGGGTGGACAGGTTTGGCGCAGGTCAGGCGAAGGCGGAGGTGCCGGTGATCCCGCGCCCGATGATGAGGGCCTGCATCGTTTCGGTGCCCTCGTAGGTGTGGATGGCCTCGATGTCGGCAAGGTGCCGGGCGACGCGGTTTGCCAGCAGGATGCCGTTGCCGCCGAGGAGGTCCCGGGCGTTGGAGGCAATTTCGCGGGCGGTGCGGGTGCAGGTGTACTTGGCGAGCGAGGCTTGCTCCGGGGTGAGCGAGCCTTGCTCATCGAGACGGGTCATCTGGACGACCATCAGCTGCATGGTTGCCAGTTCGCTGAGCATCCGCGCCAGTCTCTCCTGCACAATCTGGGAGGCGGCCAGCGGCCGGCCGAACTGCTGGCGCTGCTTGGCGTACTGGACCGCGGTCTCATAGCAGGCGGTGGCGTGGCCGACGGCGGACCAGGCGACTCCCAGCCTGGTGGCCAGCAGCACCCGGGCGGTGTCCTTGAAGGACCGGGCC
Source organism: uncultured Arthrobacter sp. (assembly GCF_964021775.1). Classification (GTDB taxonomy): domain Bacteria; phylum Actinomycetota; class Actinomycetes; order Actinomycetales; family Micrococcaceae; genus Arthrobacter. Next base: position 263,525 of record NZ_CAXHZI010000002.1, on the reverse strand, counting down.
CCCGGCAGCACGTTGTGCTGCGGGACAAAGACGTTCTCCAGCCGGATGTGGGCCTGCCAGATGGCGCGCAGGGCCAGTTTGCCCTCAATTTTCGTCGCGGCGTAGCCGGGGGAGTCCTGCGGTACCAGGTAACCGTGCACCTGGCCGTCCTCGCCCCGGGCCCACACCACGCTGACGCCGCCGACCGAGCCGTTGCCGATCCACTTCTTCTCGCCGTTGAGCAGGAAGCCGCCGTCCGTGCCGGTGGCCGTGGATTCGAGGGCCACCGAGTCCGAGCCGTGCGTGGGCTCCGTCAACGCGAACGCGGCGAACTCCTTGCCGGCGGCGACCGCGGGGAGCCACTGCTCCTGCTGTGCGGCAGACCCGCACTCCGCGATGGAACGCAGGGCCAGTCCGCCCTGGACCGCGATCATGGTTGCCACGGACCCGTCGCCGCGGCTGATTTCCATGTTCACCAGGCCGGCTGCCATCCTGCTCATCGGGGCGAAGCCGTCCACCGGAACGCCGTCCCGCAGCAGGTCCAGCTCACCGAGGCGCCGCAGCAGGTGCACGGGGTAGTCGGCGCGTTCCCAGTAGCCGTCGATCACGGGAAGGACCTCGTCCTGGACGAAGCGCCGGGCGCGGTCCCAGTAGCTGCGGTCCTCGTCACTGATGCCGGCGAATACGGAGGCCGGGTCGGTGCCCAGGGCCTCGGTCAGGACATAGGCGGGTTCCATTGTTCCGGCCGGAAAATGGGCGGCGGCGCCGGGGGCGCTAAGCCCGGTACCGGGCGACGTCGTCGTCATGTGTTGGTCCTCTGTCTTGGCGGCGGGTTCTCCGCCCGCATGCTGTGGCTTAGGCCACATCGACTAAGGATGCAGTGAAACTTAGTCCCACGTCAAGAAACTGGGTGTCAGAGGCGCCGGTGTCCGGTGTGCGCGGCCCCGGTCAGGGCAGCGCGTCGCGGACGGCCTGGACCACGGCCTCCCGGTCCGCCCCCGCCGTCAGGACGGTCACCACCACGGCGGGGGCCGTCGGCACAGCGGCAGTCCCGAGTAGCGCCGGCCGGAAGATATCGGAGAGGGCGCGCAGTTCGTCGGCGAGCGCCGTGGATCTGCCCCGGTCCCCGGTTTCCTCAGAGCTGCCGGCTGGTGTGCGGAGCCAGCGGCGGAGGAAGGCATTGTGGACGGCGACCACCGCCGCGGCGAAGGACACGGCCTGGTATTCGCGGTGTTCGACGTCGGGCAGCGTTTCCAGCAGGTGCTGCAGGAAGGCCCTCTCGTACCGGTGGGAGGTAACCAGTTCGCGGTCGCGGAGCGCCGGCACGGCCTGCATCAGCTCGTAGCGCGCGCGGGACGTCTCCGGGTTCCGCAGGTGGTGGCTGAACACCAGCAGCGCAGCGTCCACGATCGCGGCCAGCGGTTCCTGCATCGTTTCCGCCAGGCTGTCGGTCACCTGCCGCAGGATCCGCTCGTGGTCGGCGAAAACCACGTCCTCCTTGGAGCCGAACTTCCGAAAGAAGGTGCTGCGGCTCATGCCGGCCGCGTCCGCTAGGTCGTCCACGGACGTTGCGTCAAAGCCGTGCCGCGCCAAGAGGCCGATCGCGGCCGCGGCGGGCGCGTCGGCATGGTGGCTGGGCGGTTGCGAGGTCATGGGCCGAAATCTAGCACAGCCGCCGGTGCCGGATCCGGGCCGGGAGCCGCATCCCCGCGCGCTCCTGCCCGGTTCTTAGCCCCGACGCGCGGAACAGCCCGGCGTGTCACCGGCCCGGCGTCGTAGTTTCCGCCTAAAACCGGGCGGGAGCGCGCCGGAAGCCGCCCGCAGCCGGCCACAGCCGGGCGGGAGCGCGCCGGCGGGGAAGCCTGATGGCACTAATCTGGGGGAGTGGCAAGCATTCGAGAAGCGCAGAAGGAGCTGACCCGCCGGCTGTTGCTGGAAAAGGGCTTGGAGCTCTTCGAGGAAAAAGGGTATGCCGCCACCACGGTGGACGACATCGCCGCGGCCGTCGGCACCACCCGGGCCACCTTCTACTCGCACTTCCCGTCAAAGGCCCGGCTCATGCGGTCCCTCGTCGAGCGGACCAACGAGATGCTGACGCAGGGCGACGTCCCGCCGTTGCAGTCGGTGGTGGAATCCGGGGACCGCGAGCTGATCCGCGCCTGGCTCGCCCGCAAATTTGACCAGTGGGCCGAGATCCGCCCCTACGTGGTGGCGGCACACCAGGCCGCGGCCAGCGAACCGGACATCCAAGCGGCCCTGGATCAGTGGTTCGACACGGCGATCGATGACATGGTGGCCGGCCTTGACCGTGCCGGACGGTTTGACCCCGCCAGCCGCCGGGTGCGGTGCGCCCTGGCCTTCGGGGAGTTGGAGTTCTTTTCCCGGCGCTGGATGCGGCTGGGCTGGACCGTGGACCGGGATGCCTCGCTGGAGCTGATGGTGGAGAACTGGTGCTTCCTGCTCGCCGAGTAGTTCGCCGAGTATGCAAGCAGGAAGCACCAGACGGCCGCGGGGAGGCTCAGCCCGCCGCCGGCTGGCGTGTGGTGAACGGCAGGACCAGCCGGGACGGGTGGGCCGCGTCGCGGTAGATCTTGTGCGTGACGGGCCGGCCCACCGGCAGGTGGAACGCGTCCGGCGGCAGCAGTGCGTTGTGCTCGTCGGCCAGCGGCTCATCATTGGAGAGCTCCACGGTGAGGGTGTGGCCGGGCTTGAACGTGTTGGCGAACGGGTAGAGACGCAACACGTATTCCTCAATCACCCCGGGTTCCACCGGAACGGAGCGGGTGTGCGGGTGGACCGGGCTGCCCTCGGTGCTGCGTTCGTCGAGCTCGCGGTGTGAGGCCTTGAGGTACCCGCTCGTGATGAGCTGGCGCTTGCCGTTGGGCGCGTAGTCCCAGAGCCGCAGGATGAAGTTGGTGTCCGGCTGGTCAATCTCCGCGAAGATGTGCGCGGCGCCGGTGCCGATCATTTCGGTGTCCTCCTCGAAGGGCGGGGTGGACCAGCTGAGGATCTCCACCTTGTCCGTCACGGTCAGCGGCGCCTGGTAAAAGCCATCCGGCGCGGCGTATTCGGACCCCATCGTTTCAGGCTCGGCCGACAGCTTGCGCCGCGGGCGCAGGTAGAGCGGCTTGTACTCGACGTCTTTGGGCGGCCACTGATCAGCGGTCACCAGCTCGCGCGAACCTTCCACGAAGACGCTCACGGCCGGCTCGTCCATGACACCGTTGTCGATGCCCTTGATCCAGTAGTCGTACCACCGGAACATCTTGTCGTGTTCCTCGATGAAGGGCCGCGACTGCATTGGAGGGTAGGGGCCGATGTCCAGCTTCTTGGGCCCCTTCAGCTCCTTGAACAGCTCGATCGTGCCGTCCATGGTCCAGCCGCGGCCCTGGTCAATCTGCAGCCAGACCGGGATGTCGATGTTCGGGGCGAGCGTGATGGGGTTGCGCTCCTCGTACCAGTCGCCGTCCAGTTCGTTCATGACGATGTCGAACCAGGTTTCGTGGTTCTTCGGGTAGTGCAGCACGTGGACGAGGTTGGGCCAGGCGGCGACGTCGGGATCCTCAAGGCGCTTGGCGACAAGATCTTTGAGCTCCGCGGGGGAGTACTTCTCGACCATGCGGGACTTGACGTTGTCGGTGAACGCCCAGCCCGAATCGCCGCCGCGGCCCTCGCGGGCGGCGCGCGGCATGAACCACATGATGCCGCCGTGGTACGTGGTCTCGTAGAAATCGTAGTGTCCGCCGGAGACGAAGATCGCCTTCAGGTGCGGCGGCCGCTCGGCCGCGGCCAGCACCTGCATGGACCCGAAGTAGGAGATGCCCACCATGCCGACATTGCCGTCGCACCATGGCTGCGCGGCGACCCATTCGATGAAGTCATAGGCATCCTCGCCCAGTGACACGCCGCCGGCGTTGTAGTTGCCGATGTGTTCGCCGCCGGAGTGCCCGGAGCCGCGCAGGTCGCCGATGACGTGGACGTAGTCCTCTTTGACGATGCGGGCGATGTCACCGGCCTCGATGCAGCCGTCCCACATCGGGCTGGGGCGCCGCTGCGGCGGGGTGGTCAGGGCCAGGGCCTGCAGTTCCTTGCCGTAGGGGCTCAAAGCCACCAGCGCGGGCCGCGGCTTGTCCTCGGGACCCTGATAAGCGTCCGCGGCGAGCTCGACGCCGTCGCGCATGGGAACCCGCAGGTCCTTGCGGACGGCGATTTTTTCGCCGCCGGCGTTCAGTAGCTGGAAGTCATCCATGAGTGCTGATCTCCTCATCTTCTGTCGAATGGTCCGACGCCGTGCGGTAGCCGTGCAGCGTGGTGAAGAACGGGGACGGCTCCAGAGCGGGATCCCCGGCGTACCCAAGGTCCGCCGCTGCCCGGGCGAACGGGGAGTAGGGCGAGTCCGTCTCCTGGAGTCCGGCAGCCAGGCAGCCGCAGGCCGCCTCCCGGACCCGGGACTCCACGGCCAGGCTCCCCTCCAGCGCTTCGCGGGCCTGACCGGCGTCGAGCTCCACGCCGTACGGTGTGCCGTCCGCACGGCGGTACGGATGCCCCAGATAGAGGTGCCGCGGACGGATTTCCTCGCTCAGGTACTGCAGGCTGGAGCGGTAGCCGGCCGGGTCCACGAAGCCGGGGAATCCGTTGGCGGCACCGTGGACCTGGACGGCGTCCCCGACGAACACGTCGTTTTGGCCGTCAAGGACATAGGCGACCGAGCCGCGGGTGTGGCCCGGAATCGAGTGGACCGAGACCGTGACGTCGCCGCCAAGGGAAAGGGTCTCCCCGCCCCGCACCAGCAGGTCCGGCTCCAGCTCGCCCGAAATCACGGCGTTCGTGGCCGCCGTCAGCTTCGCCTCGCCGTCCGGGTCGTGCAGGTACTGCCCCCGTCCGGACAGGTATTCGTCCACGTGGGTGCGGCGCGAGCGCAGGAACGGGGCGTCGGCCTCGTGGATGACCACCCGGGCCCGCCGCCCGGTGAGCTCCCACAGGGCGTGCGCGCCGCCGATGTGGTCGATATGTCCGTGGGTCAGCAGGATCCAGCGGACGTCCTCGATCCGGCGACCGATCGCCGCAAGGGCCGGCACCATGCCGTCGGCGGGCGATGACGCGATTCCCGTGTCCACGATCGCCGGCTCCGGGGCGTCGATGTAAAAGCTGTAGAGACCGAACCGCCCCCATGGGGAGACCAGGGGATGGACGGCAACCGGTTCAGTCATTGCGCTGTGCCCCCGCCACGCCCCGGCTCCCGTCCGATCTCCGGGTCCCGCGCAGGAAGGCGGCGGTCTCTTCGAAGACCCCGTAGAACTCCGGGATCCAGGAAAAGTTCTGGACGAAGCCGTGGTTGGCCCCCGCGTAGCGGCTCACTGCCGCGTCCACCCCGGCCTCCCTCAGGCGCCGGCCGTAGAGCTCGCCCTCGTCGCGCAGCGGATCGTGTTCGGCGGTGATGACCAGAGCAGCCGGCAGGCCCGCGAGATCCCGGCGTTTGATGGGGGAGACCAGCGGGTCCGCCGGGTCCGCGCCGCTGTCGAGGTAAAACGCGTTGAACGGTTTGAGGCCGGCCGTTTCCAGCCCGTAGCCTTCGGCGTTCTCCCGCAGCGACGCGTAACGGTCGACGTCGAAGTCCAGGTCCAGCGACGGGTAGAACAGGACCTGGTGTGTGATGGCGCCGAACCCGTCGTCGTGGGCCATCGCCGCGACGGCGGCGACGAAGTTGCCGCCCGAGCTGTCGCCCGCGATGGCGAGGTTCTTCCCGTCCCAGTTGAGGCTTTCGCCCTGCCCGGCCGCCCACCGGACGACGCCGTAGCAGTCCTGGAGCCCGGCCGGGAACGCGGCCTCGGGGGCCAGCCGGTAGCCGACCGAGATGACCTTGTAGCCGGATTCCTTGGCCAGGGACCGTGCGACGTGGTCGTGCGTGTCCAGGCTGCCCAGGAAGAACGCGCCGCCGTGGAAGTAGACCAGGATGCCGTAGGCGTCCGCCTCCGCCGGCGTGTAGATCCGGACGGGCACCTCGCCCGACTCCGTCACCGCCGTCGTGTCCTCGACGTTGCGCAGCGGCAGCCGGTCTTCGATCCGCGGGACCTGCGCGGCCTCGCCGGCGCGCATGGCGCGGGGGTCCAGGGGCGAACCGTCGGGTGCCGGCAGGGTGCTGAGGATTTTGGCAATTTCGGGATGAATGGTCATGGCGTTCAGGCCTTTGCCGGTGCTGCCGCGGTGGCGGGCTGCTGCGACGCGGGTTTCTGGCCGGGAAAGACGTCGTTGACCTCTTCCTCGCTCCAGCCCTGGCGGGAGATCCGCTGCAGTTCATCGGTCACCGGCTTGCGGGTCGCCTGGAACAGGGCCAGCGCCTCCTTGACCGAGCCGGCCTGGGCCAGTGCGTCGGCCAGCGCTCCGGCGTCCTCGATGGCCGAGTTCGCGCCTTGGCCCTGGTGGTGCAGCATGGAGTGGGCCGCGTCGCCCATCAGGACCACGGAGTCGGTGTGCCAGGTGTCCACCGGGTCGATGTCGTAGACCGCGCGGATGTTGACGGTGTCCATGTCCAGGCCGCGGGCAATCGCCACGATCCGCTCGTCGAAGCCTTCCACCGTCTTTAGGAGGTCTTCTTTGGTGATGGTGGGTGCCCAGGTGCCGTCCGGGTTCAGGGCTGTGATGTCGAAGGACATCTGGTTGCGGTGGCGCAGCGGCAGCAGGTAGACCTTGGTGCCCTTGCCGATGTACATCCGCAGGTTGTCGTCGGTCACCATGCCGTGGGCGTCGTCGGCGGAGATCACCACCCGGTAGGCGTGCTCGCCGGAGAACACCGGGCCCTTGTCGGAAAAGAGCTGCTCGCGGACGGCGGACTTGATGCCGTCTGCACCGACCACCAGGTCGGCTTCGACGCTCTTGCCGTTGGCAAAGGTCAGGACGGAGCGGCCGCCCTTGTCCTCGATGGTCTCCAGCCGGTGGCCGAGCTGCACCATGCCCTCGGGAAGCACGCCGAGCAGGGCCTCGACGAAGTCGCAGCGGTGGATGAGGTAGGTGTGCTTCTCGTCGCCGAACTCCGGCCAGCTGTCCTTCATGATCGGTTCGCCGGTGGCGCTGAGGATTTCGAAGTAGTCGCTTGCCGAGCTCACTTTGGCGACCGTGTCGAAGATCCCCCACTGGCGGAACCGGGCCATCGTGGCGGGGCGCAGGCCGATGCCGGCGCCAACTTCTCCCATCTGGGGAGCCTGCTCGTAGACCGTGACGTCTGCGCCGAGCAGGCTCAGCGCCTTGGCCGCGGCGGCGCCGCCGTAGCCTGCGCCGATGATGGCGATCTTGAGGTTCGTGATGTCTTCAGCCTTCATGGTTTCATCTCTTTCTAAAGCTTTTTCGTGGCCCGGGCCATGCCTGCTGGAACGGGTATGGTGTGGTGGCCTGTGTGTGGCTCAGGCGTGCAGGGACAGGAAGTCGGCCGGGTTGTCCTCGAGCAGGAGCTTGAGCGTGGCGTCGTCGATGCCGGCCGCCCGCATGTCGGGGATCATGTCCTCGAAGATGTAGTTGATGGTGTGGCCCTTCACGCCTGGCCAGCCCAGCGGGCTGCAGTTGGCGTCCGCCGAAACCAGGAGCTTGTCCGCGTACCCCTTCTCCACGAGGTTGACGAAGTGCTGCATGCGTTCGGCGCGCTTGCGGCCCCAAAACGGCGGGTCCGGCAGTTCCAGGTCGTAGCCGAAGGTGTCGAAGCCGATCCGGCCGCCCTGCTGGTAGATCCAGTCGTGCGGAGTGATCGGAGCGTTCAGGCCGTCGTCGGCGTGGCCGAACAGCACCCGGTCCAGCGGCAGGCCCTCTTCGTTGAAGATGGTCACGGCAGGTTCGGGGTCAATGGCCAGGTGGGTCAGGATCGGCGCTCCGGTGACGACGGCGGCGCGGGCCGCGGCCCGGTAGATGCGCTTGTCCAGGTCCGTCATGCGGCCGCCGCGGCTGACGCCGACCTTGATGACTCCGGCCTTGGCGCCGGTGTTGCCGATGCCGACGGTGATCTCATGGATGAAGACCTTGGCGAGGTAGTCCACGCTGGCGCGGGAGAAATGCGGCAGGGCGGTGTCGCCGCCGACGAAGCCGGTGCAGGCGACAATGTGCACACCCGTCTTCTGCGACAGGGACTGGTAGTAGTCGACGTCGCGGCCGTTGCAGATGCCCGTGGCGTCCACGAAGGTGCCGCCGCCGTATTCGCGGAACTTCCGCAGCTTCGGCACGGTTTCCTCGTAGGCCTGTTCCGGCGACTTCCACCACTTGGTGTCCAGTTCGGAGCCGGGCATGCCGTAGCCGATGTGTTCGTGGACGGCCACGATTTCCAGTTCTTCGGCCGGGATGGTTCCCAGCACTGTGTTGACCTTGGTCATGCGTTCACCTCAGGGGTTCGAAAGGTTGTTGTCTGTGAGCGGACGCGTGCTTAGCGCACGGTCAGCAGCTGGTGCGGGTTGTCCACGAGGATCCGCCGGGCGTCGGCTTCGCTCAGGCCGCGGGACTTGAGGAACGGCACGAACGTGGTCAGCACGTGGCTGTACGGCAGGTTGTACTCCGGCAGGCCCTTTGCCACGCCGATCGAGTTGCCCGAAAGGATGATCTTGTCCGCATGGCCGGCCCTGACGAGCTCGAGGACCAGTTCGGCGCGCTGGTGGTCTGAGAGGTAGTCCGGGTGGTCGTTGAGGCCGACGTGGTCGAGGCCGACGAAGGCTCCGCGGCCGGCGACCTCGACGGCGGCACCCTTTGCGTCACTGCGGTCCAGGTCACCGACGAGCACCCGGTCGGCCTCGAGCTGCTCGTCCAGGACAATGTCCAGGTCGTGCAGGGCGTCGGCGCCGAAGCGCAGGGACACCGCGATGCCGGTGTTCTTTGCGGCGCGGGCGGAGCCGCGGAACAGGCTTTCCTCGGTGGGGGTCATGCCCGCGCGGTCCGCCATGGTGGCAACGACGCCGGCGGCGGCGCGGCGTTCGACGCGGGGGACCACCATCCCTTCGCTGACTTCCTTGCCGAAGAGTTCGCTGAACTTTTCGGCAGGCCACGGGGTGGGCGGGTTGGTCTGCGGGGTCAGGAAATATCCGCCGAGTTCTTCCTCCGGGCCCAGCCCGGTGGAGGCGACGATGTGGACGCCGGTGGAGCGGGACAGCGCCTCGTACAGCTTGAGGTCGCGGCCGTGGAACATGCCGGTGCTGTCGACGATGGTGCCGCCGCCGTGGGCCCGGAAGTCGGTGAGCTTGCCGGCCAGGGTCTCAAAGATTTCGGCCCGGTCCATGGAGATGTCCGGGGCGTACTGGGCGCCGGGGAGTACCGACAACAGGGACTCATGGACCGCGACAACGCCCAGGTCGGAAGCGGGGACGGGGCCCAGGACCGTGTTGACGGTGGGTCCGGCGGAGGCGTCAAAGGCGGCGCCGGTGCCGGGGGGTGTGGGGTAACTCACGTGGCTTCTCCCTTGAAGTTCGGGTGCTGTATCCAGGAGCGCCGCGGAGTCTGGCCACGCCGTCGCTCCGTTGCGGTGTAGCCAGCATCACATAACGCTTTACATTGTGTCAAGGAAACATCCGGCGCGTATATGTTCGCCTTGTTCATGTAACCAACGTTGCGTAAGACGTCTTGACATCATGTAAAGCAAGGCTCCAAGATGTGGGGAGCGCCACATCTACTTCCGGCCCAGGCCGGCCTCCCTCCCGGCAGAACGCCAGTCCCGGCGTAGCGCCGGTGTATCGACCGGAAACAAAGGAGTTTCATCGATGAGTCAAACCACTTTGGTAGCGAGCCGCGGCTCGGTACGGGCCACGTTCGTCGCCGCCTACAGTGCGGTCACCCTGGCCCAGATCACCAACGCCCTGCCGGGCGCCCTCAACGGCACCTTCGCCGTGGAATTCCGCACCTCCGGCGCCGGGCTGACCTGGATCGCCGGCATGTTCATGATGGGCATCGTGGTGTTTGAGCTCAGCTGGGGGCTCCTGGGCGACATGTTCGGCCGCAAGAAGCTGCTGTACGCCGGCGCCGTGGTCAGCGTCGTCGGCTCGGTCCTCGCAGCACTGGCGTCCACCACCGAAATGATGATCGCGGCGCAGGCGGTCGGCGGCATCGGAGCCGGCATTCTGTTCCCGATTTCGCTGTCCATGATCGCGGCCATCACCCCGGACCACCGCGCGCGGGCGAAAGTCATCGCCACCTGGGCCGGGTTCCTCTCGCTTGGTGCGGTCATCTCTCCAACGCTGGCAGGCCTGACGGCTGCGGCGTTCACCGTTCCGGGTGCCGGGGCAGGCGCGCCCAACGCCTTTAGCGGCTGGCGCGTTGCCTACTACGTCGCCGCCGCGATCGCCGTCGCGGTCCTCATCATTGCGGTCCGGGCAAAGGATTCCGCAGCCGCCGAGGGCCGCAAGCTGGACCTGCCCGGCCAGGTGACGCTCGCGCTCGGCCTGATCGCTGTCCTTTTCGCCACCGTGCAGGCCGTCGACGCCGGCTTCGGCAGCGCCGAGGTGATCTTTAGCTACGTGCTCGGCGGGCTCCTCCTGGTTGCCTTCGTCGTCATCGAACTGCGCACCAGCCAGCCGCTGATCCACCTGTCCCTGTTCCGCAACAGCGCCTACTCCATCACCGGCATTGTTGCGGTCACCGGCATGTTCGCCTTCCTCGCAGTCTGCTTCAGCACCAGCGTCGCCGTCGGCGGACTCGCCCTCGCCGAAGCCTGGAAGGTCGGCGTGTTGTTCGTCTTCATCCAGGGACCGGCCTTCGCATTCATCCCGGTGGTGGGCTGGCTGATCCACCACGTGGCCCCGCGCTGGGTGCTCACTGCCGGCTTCGGCTTTATGGCCGTTTCCGCCTTCTGGCTCTCGACGTTCGCACTGGGCACGCCGGAGGCCTTCGGCGGAACGCCGTGGACGGCGTTCATTACGCCGCTGCTGCTGCTCGGCATCGGCTTCGCTCTCACGGTCGGCTCCATCACCGCCGTCGCCATCAACACCGTCCAGCCGCAGCACATCGGCATGGCCTCCGCCACCACCAACCTGCTGCGCGACCTTGGTTTCGCCCTGGGCCCCGTGATCGGCTCCGCCATCGCGTTCGGCGTCGGAGCCAGCGTCTTCGCCGGACCCCTCGCGGGCATCCTCGGCGGCGCCGGGCTGCCCGCTGACGCCGTAGCCGGGCTCTCGAACGTGCCGCCGCTCGGCTTCCTCTCCGGCTGGGACGGCGTGATCGCGCAGTTCTCCGGCCAGGCAGCGGCGTCCGGCGCACCCGCCCAGGCCGTCGACGGCATGGTCAAAGCCCTCGGCTCCGCGCAGCAGCAGATCCAGGGCGTGGCCGGGACGTCCCTCGGTCAGGGGTTCCAGGCTGTGTACCTCGTCGCAGGCATCGCGGCGGCCCTTTCCGCCCTCCTGACCCTTTTCATCTCCGCTCGTTCCTCGGCGCCCACGCCGGACGCGGTCGCGGAGACCACCGAAGCCAACGCCGAGGCCAGCGCCGAGGCAGCGGTGTAAGACCGCACGCCCCTGGCCTTCCCTACCAACCAACACCTCACTGGGAGAACACCGTGACTGCACCCATCGAATCCGACATCGACATCTGGGACGACGACATCCTGGTCGACCCATACCCCACCTACGCCTCCCTCCGTGAGCAGGGAGCAGTGGTCCACCTGCCCAAGAACGAGCTGTACGTCCTGACCCGCTACGACGCCATCCGCGACGCACTCGGCGATCCGGAAACCTTTTCGTCCAGCAGCATCGGCTTCAACCCCATGGTGAACGAGGCGCTGCAGGGCACCTCGCTTGCCTCGGACCCGCCCGTCCACACCCAGCTGCGGGCCACGCTGTCCCAGAACCTCACCCCCCGCGCCCTCCGCGGCCTGAAAGTCGTCATCGACGAGAAGGCGGACAAACTCGTCGCCGAACTCGCCAACAGCGGCAACTTCGAAGCCATCGATGCACTGGCCCGGGCCTTCCCGATCGAAATCGTCGCCGACCTGATCGGCTTCAGGGGCCACGTCAAGGACAACATGCTGCGCTGGGGCCAGGCCGCGATGCAGGTCATCGGCCCGCTGAACCAGCGCACGCAAGAGAGCTTCCCGATTGCCGGCGAGCTCTACGGCTGGTGCTCCTCGGTTACCGCCGAGGACCTCACGCCCGGGTCAATCGGCCGCGGAATCTTCGACGCCGAGACGCGCGGGGACATCCCGCAGGGTTCTGCGGGGCACATCATCCACCAGTACCTGGGAGCGGGTGTCGACACGACCATCGCGTCGATCGGCAACATTGTTGCGTTGTTCGGCCACCACCCCGAACAGTTCGAGCTGGTCCGGCAGAATCCGGAACTGGTCCCGGCAGCGTTCGCCGAGGTGCTGCGCTACTGGGCGCCGGTCCACATCTGGGGCCGCAAGGCGACCCGCGACGTGGAAATCGACGGCGTCACCATTCCCGCCGGCGCCCAGGTAGGCATCCTCTTTGGCGCCGGCAACCGGGACCCCGGGCACTACGGGAATCCCGATGTCTTCGACGTGGCCCGCAACCCGGTGGACCACCTCTCCTTCGGCTACGGCCCGCACGGCTGCGCCGGCCAAGGGCTGGCGAAACTTGAAGCACACGCGATCATCGAGGCACTTGCCCGGAGGGTGAAAACATTGACGGTCTCCGACGAAGTTCGTGAGCCGAGCAATATCACCCGCAGCCTCGACCTGCTTCAGGTCGAAAAGGTGGTGGCAGCATGAGGATCGAACTGGACCGGCCGCGCTGTGAAGGACACGGCCTCTGCGAGGAAGCCGCCCCGAAGCTGATGCACCTCGACGACGACGGCGAGCTGGTGATCGATGTCCCTGAGGTGGACGGGGCCGACCTCGACGCCGCCAAGGCGGCTGTCCGGGTCTGCCCGGTGGCCGCGCTGCGCTTGGCCGCCGCCTGATGATGCGCAGGATAGTGGTCGTCGGCAACGGCATCGCCGGGCTCACGGCCTGCGACTCGCTCCGCGCCGCCGGCTTCGACGGTGAGCTCACTGTCGTGGGCGCCGAGCGCCACCATCCCTACAGCCGCCCCGCCCTGTCCAAGGCGCTGCTGCACGGTGTTGATGGGGGCGGTTCCGACGGCAGGAGCGGTGACGCGCTCCGCGCGCACGAGCTTCCGGCGCCGTCCCATGAAGCAACCGAGATGCTCGGCGTGAGCGCCGCGGGCCTGGACGTCGACGCCCGGCTGGTTTACCTGGACGGTGGCGGCGAGCTGCCGTATGACGGCCTCGTCATCGCCTCCGGTTCCCGGGCCAGGCGGCTCGCCGCCGGGCCCGGAGCAGCAGGAACGGGCCTGGACGGCGAGTCCCAAGAGATCACCCTGCGCACCATCGAGGACGCGGTCCGCCTCAAGGAGCGCGTCGCGTCCCGTCCCTCGGTCATCGTGATCGGGGGAGGGCCGCTCGGCATGGAGGTCGCGTCCGGTTGCCTGTACCAGGGCTGCGAGGTCACCCTCGTCGCCGACGCCAAGCCCTTGTCGCGGCAGCTGGGCGGCTACCTGGCCGACATGTTTACCAGCGCCGCGATCCGGCGCGGGCTCCGGGTGGTGGTAGGCGGAAAGGCGAGCCTGGGCGATCACGGCGGCGGGGCCACAGTGGCCCTGGCCGACGGGACCGTGCTGGAGGCGGATCTTGTGGTCACCGCCGTCGGCGATGAGCCGAACATCCGCTGGCTGGCCGGCTCAGGCCTCCTCAGCGACGGGTCGCTGCGTGTCGACTCGCGCGGCCGGCTGCGGCCGGAGATCGTGGCCGCCGGCGACGTGGCGTTTTTCCCCACCGCTCGCGGTGTGCAGCGGGTTCCGCTGTGGACGAGTGCGATCGACCAGGCCAAGGTGGCCGCCGTCGGCCTGCTGCAGGGCGACTCCGCACCCGTATTCAAGTTCCAGCCGTACTTCTGGACGGAAGGCTTCGGGCTGGCGCTCAAAGCCGTCGGCTTTACCCCGGTGGCAGGCGACCCCGACTACAACGAACCGGGCACGGAGGACGGGTCGGCGCTGCTGCGCTGGGCCAACCCGGACGGTTCCGGGACCGCAGTCGCGGTCAACTACCGGATCCCGGTCCCCAAACTGCGCCTGCTGGCCGACGCCGGTCCGACGGGCGTCCCTGCCGCGGGTCCGGCCGGCGCCGGAGCGGTCGCGCCGCGCCCGGCGGCGCCGGCCCCGGTTTGACGCCGCACGGCACCGTTAGGATTGATCCATGTCGTCGTTGCGAGAAGCCCAGAAGAAGCTCACCCGCGACATGATTGTGGAGCGCGCGCTTGAGCTCTTCACCGAGAAGGGCTACGCCCCCACCACCATCGACGAGATCGCCGCCGCGGCCGGCACCACCCGGGTGACCTTCTACGCCTACTACCCCTCCCGCGCCGACTTGATGCGGGACTTCATGGCGCGGGTAAACGCGGTACTGGACCGTGCCGACGGCCCGGAGAGCGGTTCCACTGCGCCCGACCTTGTTGATGTGGTGCGGGCAGGTGAACTGTCTGGCATACTCGCCTGGCTGGAGTCCCGGGCGGCGCTCTGGCCGGTCTTCCGGCCCTACCTTGACGTCCTCGATGAGGCCGCCGCCGTGGACCGTGAGGTCCGCACCATGGTCGAGCAGTGGCATGAGGAGGTCATCTCGGATCTGGTCCGCGGAATGCAGCTGGCCGGACGCTTCTCGGAGGAGACGCACCACATCCGGGGAACCCTCGCCTTCACGTCCCTGGACTACGTGGCCACCCTCTGGACGCGGCGCAAGTTTGAACCCAACCGGGAACACGCCCTTGAGGTCCTGGCCGACAATTGGTACCACCTGCTCTGCGACGAGGGCTGAACCGGCCTCTGCACAGCGGCGGCCAAGCGCCGCTCGGCGGCCCATGATGACTCCCATGTAGCCGGCGCTGCGGTCCGGGGGCACTTCGGCGCGGACACGCCGTCGGCCAGGGAACCGTCGTCGAACATCACCCTCAAAGTGCCCCCGGACGGAGGCAACCAGGCACGAAAGCGGGAGGCTCCTTCGCCTGAATTGTTCAGGCGAAGGGGCCTCACGCTGGGTCGATCGTTTAGCTAGCCTCAGATCCACTTGGGCGCGGCAGGAACCGTCCCATTCGTTGTACGGGGTCCCACTGCCGTGACGCCGCTGGTGCCGCGGCCGGCGGACCATTCGACGACGGCGGGCAGCGGTCCGGAGACCACCGTGGGGGACGCCGCCGCGGTGTCGCCGAGGGTGAGATCGCGGTCGGTGACCTTGAGCACCAGGTCCTTGTCGGTGCCGCGGGTCTTCCAGGCGCCGGTGATGTCGTTGAGCAGCCGCTCCAGGACAGGAACGGGAATGTCCCGGAAGACGGCCCCGTTGTCCAGGTCCACGGCGTGCATCCAGACTTCCCGGCTGCGCATCCAGACCGTTTCCGTGGCGGGGACTTCCCGGCCCTGGATGGTGCGCACCGTGTGGTGCCAGGCGTCCTCGGGCAGGTCCCGCCATTCGACATTAAGGTGCACGGCCGAGTGGTCGAACAGGTGCCGCAGAGCGATCGGGCTCAGCGTGGCGCCGAAAGCGATCTCGTGGTCCCGGACGTCCGTGGAGGGATACATCGGGGTTTCCACCCCGGTGGCCGCCCACTCGATGAGCCGGGCGATGGCCCGGGCGTTGTAGCCGATGTGCGCCGTGATGTGGCGGCGGGTCCAGCCCGGCAGCAGCGAGTCGCCGTCGAGCTCCGCGTCGGAGAGCTCGTTGAGCTTGCGGGCGAAGAACGCCGTGCCCCGGCGCGCCTGCAGCAAAGCTGCCAGCAGCTCCGGGTCGCGCGTCTGGTCGTGGCGGGCAACCATCAGGCTTCCTTGACCACGCGGTTCTTCAGCTGCCCCAAGCCCTCGATGGTGGTGACCAGGAGCTGGCCCTCCTGCAGGTAGCGCTTCGGGTCCTGGGCGTGGCCCACGCCGCCGGGGGTGCCGGTGGCAATGACGTCGCCGGGGTTCAGCGTGATGATGGTGGAGATGTAGGAGACCAGGAACTCCGGCGCGAAGACCAGGTCGCCGGTGGGGGTCTGCTGCTGAACCTCGCCGTCGACCTCGGAGGTCATCAGCGGGCCGGCGCTGAATTCGTCCGTGGTGACCAGGGCGGGGCCGAACGGGGTGGACTTTTCCCAGGTCTTGCCCTGCAGCCACTGGATGGTGCGGAACTGGTAGTCGCGCATGGAGACGTCGTTCAGCACGGCGTAGCCGGCGATGTGGTCTTTCGCGTCGGCTTCCCTGATCCGGCGGCCGGCCTTGCCGATCACGACGGCGAGCTCGGCTTCCCAGTCGACGGCGTCGGATTCCTGCGGGAGGGCGAGGTCATCGTTGGGCCCGATCAGGGATTCGGCGTACTTGGCGAACAGGGTGGGGAACTCGGGGACTTCCCGGCCCATTTCCTTGATGTGGTTGCGGTAGTTGTGGCCCACGCAGATGATCTTGCCGGGGGAGGGGACGACGGCGTCGAGGTCGGCGCCCTCGAGCGGGTGGGTGGCGCCGGCCGCGTTCTGCGCGATCGCTTCCCAGTCAGCGGAGCGGAGCAGCTCGCCGACGTTGGCGAAGCCGTCTATCTCGGTCAGGGTGTCGCCGTCCTGGCGCACAGCCACGGTGGAAGTGCCGGTGCCGTTTTCGGTGCGGAGGGTGAGGAGTCTCATGCGTTCTTGCGTCCTTCGGTGTAGGTGCGGTTGAAGTTCAGTCGTTCGAAAATGGGGGCATCGCTGAAGCGGAAGAGATCAAATTCGGTGTCCGCCTGCAGCGACCACGCCGCCCAGGACGGGACAACGAACAGGTCGCCCTTCGCGAGGATCCGGGTTTCTCCGTTGAGGACCACGGAGCCGGATCCTTCGAAGACCTGCCAGACGCTCGAGCCCACTTCGTGCAGGGTTTCGGTGGTGGCGCCGGCGCGGAGGCGGTGGAATTCGGCCCGGATGGTGGGCATGACGTCCCCGCCGGTGGTGGGGTTGGTGAAGCGGACGGCGGCGTGGCCCTGGGAGACGGTGGCGGGGTGGCCCTCGTCCTCGAGCAGCAGCTGCTCGCGCAGCGCGCGGTCTGTGTATTCCCAGCGGTAGGCGGCGATGGGGGAGCTGGTCGTGTCGTCCAGTCCGGAGAGCGGGCGCAGGCCCGGGTGGGCCCAGAGCCGCTCGGAGCGGGAGATGTCCGGGGTGGCCTCGTCCGTGACGCGTTCGGTGCCGAACTCGAAGAAGCCGGCGTCAGCGTACTGCACGAACGGGATGTCCAGGCCGTCGATCCAGGCCATCGGCTCATCGGTGTCGTTGTGGTGGCCGTGAAAGTTCCAGCCCGGGGTCAGCAGGAAGTCGCCGCGCGACATCCGGACCGGGTCACCGTTGACGACGGTCCAGACGCCTTCGCCCTCGACGACGAAGCGGAACGCGTTCTGCGAGTGGCGGTGCTCCGGGGCGGTCTCCCGGGCACCGAGGTACTGAATGGCTGCCCACAGCGTGGGGGTGGCGTACGGGGTGCCTGCCAGGCCCGGGTTCGCCAGCGCGATGGCGCGGCGTTCACCGCCGCGGCCCACCGGGACCAGGTCGCCGGCGCGGGCGGCCAGCGGGTACAGGTCGCTCCACCGCCAGACGTGGGGGACCGCCTTCGGGCTGGGGACCATCGGCATCAGGTCCGCGATCTCGGTCCAGAGCGGGATCAGGTTCTCGCGGTCAAAGTCGCGGTACAGCTCCTGCAGCTGGGCAGCCTCTTCGGGCGTGGGCTCCGGAGCGGTGTGGGCTGCAGCCACTGATTCGTGGGTCGTGTTCTCAGCGCTGATGGACACGTGGGCCTCCTCGGTAGGTCAGGACGGTTCTTTGGCGTAGTTCGACCATACGGAGCCGGCGGTGTGACCTCCAACATATTCTGCTGATCAGAATTGCTGCCGAGTCCCGCCTAGGCTGCCCTGCCGGGCGCCCAGCCCTGCCCCGCGCCGGGACCGTGCCGGGTGCTCAGTCCGGCTCGGCGGGATTGGCCGCGATGTCGATCTCCAGCTGCCGGCAGGTCTCCCGCAGGGCCTGGACCAGTCCGGCGTCGAACACCCGGCGGAACCGGGTTGCGGGAGTGGCGACGCTGAGCGCGCCGACGACGTGCCCGTGCCGGTTGTGCAGGGCCATTCCGAGCGCGCTCACTCCTTCCTCGGTGCCCTCGAAGTTGGCGGCGAAGCCGTTGCTGCGGATGGATTCCAGCTCGCGCAGGAAGGCCGGATACTCCGCTGCCGGAATGTTGTCCCCGCCGATCTCGGCGTTGCTGCTGCGGAACAACTGCTCGATCATGGCCGGCTCCAGTTCTGCGAGCATGGCCTTGCCGCCGGAGGTCCTGTTGGCCGGCATCACCGTCCCCTGCCGGTCACCAACCCGCAGGACGCTGTTTCCCTCCACCGTGGCGAGAAAGCGGACTTTGGTGCCCACCCGCACCATCAGGTTCACGGTTTCGTCCAGCCGCGCCGAGAGCAGTTCCATGTGCGGCTGCGCGAGCGTGCGCAGCAGCCTGGTCCACGCCAGCCCGGCCGGCCCGACGCCCATCGCCGGCCCCGGGACGTAGCGGCGCGTCTCATCCTGCACAGCGAACCCCCGGTACACCAGCATGGCCAGCAGCCGGTGGGCAGTGGACGGGGCGACGCCGAGCTCCGCGGCGGCGTCCTTGAGCCGCAGCGCCCCGCCGTCGCGCAGCAGCTGCAGCAGCTGCAGGGCGTTGTCTACGGCCTCGATGGAATAGGTCGGCCGTTTCTGCACGGGCTTCCGGGCGGAGGGAGACGATGGCTTGTTCTGCACATCAGAATTGTATTGTGGTTCACTTAGCGTGGCTAGGACAGTAGTGGCATGAATCACACACCCTCTGTTGCAGCGCCGCAACGGTCCGCGCCGGGGTCTCCCGGCCCCACCGCCGCTGACGGTCCTGCCTCCCGGTTTTCCAAAGCCTCGGCGGCGGCTGTGCTCGTCTGCTGGCTCCTCGTGGTCTTCGACGGCTACGACCTGATTGTCTACGGCACCGTCCAGTCCTCCCTGATCTCCGAGACCGGCTGGGGCCTGAGCAAGGCCACCGCCGGGACCATCGGTTCGATGGCCTTCGTCGGCATGATGATCGGCGCGATCTTCGCCGGCCGGATGGCCGATTCCTGGGGCCGCCGCCGCACCATCCTTGGCTGCGCCATCGGCTTCTCGGTCTTCACCATCCTCTGCGCGTTCGCCCCCAACGCCCCGGTCTTCGGCACCCTCCGGCTCCTGGCCGGCATCGGCCTGGGCGGGCTGGTGCCTTCGGCCAACGCCCTCGTGGCCGAACTGGTCCCCACCAAGTGGCGGTCCACCATCGCGACGCTGATGATGTCCGGCGTGCCGATCGGCGGATCCATCGCCGCCCTCGTCGGGATCCAGCTGATCCCCGCGTTCGGCTGGGAATCGATGTTCCTGGTCGCCGCACTGGCCCTGCTCGTCGTCGTCCCGCTGGGACTGAAATACCTGCCGGAGACCCTCACCCCGGCCACCCCGGCCGAGATAGCGGCCCGCCGGGGCCGTACGCTCAAGGAGCCGGCCGGCTTCTCGTCCCTGCTCCGCGCCCCGTACCTGGGGATCAGCATGCTGTTCGCGCTGGCCACGATCGCCACGCTCTTCGCCTGGTACGGGCTGGGCACCTGGCTGCCGAACCTGATGCAGCTGGCCGGCTACAACCTGGGGTCCGCCCTGACCTTCGCCCTGGCCCTGAACCTCGGGGCGGTGGCCGGCTCGGTCCTCACGGCCTGGGCCGGGACGCGGTTCGGTCCGATCCCGACGGCGATCGCCGCTGCCGCCGTCGCCGCCGGTGCGCTCATGGTCCTCGTGACCGGCCCGTCCGTCACCGTCGTCTACCTCATGCTGGTCCTGGCTGGCGTCGGAACCCACGGCACGCAGTGCCTGATCATCGCCGCCGTCGCCAGCCACTATCCCGGACACCTGCGCGGCACCGCGCTGGGCTGGGCGCTGGGGACGGGCCGCATCGGCGCCGTCGCCGCACCGCAGGTCGGGGGCCTCCTGCTGGCCGCCGGGCTCGGCGTCAATTCCAACTTCCTCGCCTTCGCCGGCGCGGCCGCCATCGCCGCGGTCCTGCTCGTCGTCGTCGGCCTCCAACTCAAATCGAAAATCTCTATCCCGCAAGGAGCAAGCAATGTCTGAGCACGCCACGTCCACCGATGTCCTGGTCATCGGAGGGGGAATGGCCGGACTGGCCGGAGCCCTCGCGCTGCGTGAAAACGGCGCCAACGTCACCCTCGTGGAACGGGCCCCCGAATTCGGCGAGGTCGGCGCGGGGCTGCAGATGGCCCCCAATGCCTCCCGCGTCCTGAAGCGCTGGGGCCTGCTGGAGAAGGCACTGGAAATCGGTGTCCAGCCCAAGCACCTGGTCTTCCGCGATGCCGTCACCGGCGAGGAACTCACCCGCCAGAGTCTCGGCGGGGAGTTCGCGGACCGCTACGGCGCACCCTACGTCGTGATCCACCGCAGCGACCTGCACCGCGTCCTGCTCGAAGGCTGCGAGGCCGCCGGCGTCAAGCTGGTCAACGACGTGATGGTCGAGAGCGTTGAAACCGTCAACGGCCGCGGCGTGGCCCACACCGCCGCGGGAGTGGACTACGCGGCCGACGTCGTGATCGGCGCCGACGGGCTCCGCTCCACCTTGCGCCCGCTCGTGACCAACGACGAGCCCGTCTCCTCGGCCTACGTCGCCTACCGCGGCACCGTCCCGATCACCGAGGACACCCCCAAGGCCGACCTCGAGGACGTCATCGTCTACCTCGGCCCGGACTGCCACCTGGTGCAGTACCCGCTGCGCAAGGGCGAGCTGCTGAACACCGTGGCCGTCTTCAAGTCGCCGTCCTTCGAGCGCGGCGAGGAACAGTACGGGGGTGTGGACGAGCTCGAGGCTGCCTACAAGGACTGCGTCCCGGCCGTCCAGGAAGCGCTGAAGAACCTGGCCACCGGCATCCGCTGGCCCATGTACGACCGTGACCCGATCGAAAACTGGGTTGCCGGCCGCATGGTGCTGATGGGCGACGCCGCCCACCCCATGCTCCAGTACCTCGCCCAGGGCGCCTGCCAGGCGCTGGAGGACGCCGCCGCGCTGCAGGACGCGAGCCTGGGCACCGTCTTCACCGAGGACGGTGCCAACCCCGAGGCCTGGGACGGCGCGATCCGGGAGTTCAACACCATCCGCGCCGGCCGCACCGCCCGGGTCCAGCGCACTGCCCGCGTCTGGGGCGAATCCTGGCACGTCTCCGGACTGGCCCGGACGCTGCGCAACCTGCTCTTCAAGAGCCGGAAGGACAACGACTTCCAGTACAACGACTGGCTGTACGGCCAGGACGGCGACGGCGTGCCCGCGGTCCGCGAGGCCCAATCCCGCCTGGCGGACCGGATCCCCGCCTAGGCAAACCCCGACGCGGGGTCACCTAGCGCCCATTCCGGAGCCCCGGATGGACGCTACGTGACCCCGCGTTGCGTGTTCGGAGCACCGGACCAACCCGGTCCGGACTAGACTCGCTTCATTTTGGTGCACGGCCGACAGGGGGCCGGACGGACGCCGGCCGACCGGCGGCCGGGACCGGGCCGGATGAGCCCTCGACAAGGAGGTCAGGATGGTTGGCGGCAGCAGCGAACCCGGCAGGTCCGTGACCTCGAAAGTGCTCTCCATCCTGGAAGCCTTCGAGACGTCCCGAGGTGCCCTCAGCCTGACCGGGATTGCAGAGAAATCGGGGCTGCCGCTGAGTACGGCCCACCGGCTGGTCACCGAACTCACCGCGTGGGGACTCCTGTCCCGGGAGCCGAACGGGCGCTACCAGCTCGGTATCCGGCTGTGGGAGCTGGCGCAGAACACGGGGAGGCAGTTGCGTGACGCGGCCCGGCCCTACGTGCAGGACTTGTTCTCACTCACGGGGGAAACCGCGCACCTGGCGGTCCGGGCCGGACACGAGGTCCTTTACATCGACCGCGTTTACGGTTCAAAACGGGTGCCGCGGGCCTCCCGGGTCGGCGGCCGGTTGCCCATGCACGCGACCGCCGTCGGCAAGGTGATCCTGGCGTACGAGCAGGACTGGGTCCGCGACGCGTACCTGAACCGGCAGCTGGAGCGGCACACCGCCCACACCCATGTGGACCCCAAAAAGCTGGCGGCGGGACTGGCCAAGATCCGGGAGCAGGGGTACGCCACCACGCTGGAGGAAGTCCGGCTGGGCTCCTGCTCGATCGCGGTCCCGGTTTTCCACACCGGCAGGATCGGCGCCTCCATCGGCCTGGTACTTCCCACCAGCCAGGCCGCCACCATGACCCGGCACCTCCCCGTCCTGCGGGGCATCGCCGCCCAGATCGAGCGCGCCACCGCGCGGATCCCGCTCGAAACGCTGCTGGGAAGCCACGTCGCCGGCACCAACTGAGCGGAGTCCGGGCTGAGCCGGTCCGGGAGGGTCCGTCCGGGGGCCCTTTGGCGGCAATGTTCGACGTCGGCGGCTAGTTTGGCGGCGTGTCCGTGTCGAAGTGCCCCCGGACCGCTGGCAGCACCCGGGCCGGACCCTGCCCAGGCGGAGCGCGTTAACCGGGCGTGAAACCAACTGCCTTCCGCCCAGTGGAAGCAGACACTGTCCGACGGGAGTGACGCGGGCCACACTGGGAGATAAGAACCCCGGCATGCACTGGCGCTGCCGGCGGGACCGAAAACCTAGGAGCTTAGATGTCACCCTCGACGGAAACGGCCGGCCGCTGTCCCTTTGGCCACGGCGCCGAAGCCCCCGCAGGGCACCACGGCTATGAGCCGTTCCAGATGAAGGATCCGTTTCCCGCCTACGCTGAACTCCGGACCGAGCAGCCCGTGATGTTCGACGAGCGGGTGGGCCTCTACGTCGTCTCCCGCTATGACGACATCAAGGCCGTCTTTGAGGATTGGGAGACCTTCTCCAGCGAAAATGCCCAGGCCCCGGTCCGCGAGCGCGGCGCTGCGGCGAAGAAGATCATGGAAGAGGGCGGGTTCACCGCCTACTCGGGCCTGTCGGCGCGGCGCCCGCCGGAGCACACCCGCATCCGCGCCGTGGTCCAGAAAGCCTTCACGCCGCGCCGCTACAAGGCGCTGGAACCGTTCATCCGGCAGAACGTCGTCGACCTGCTGGAGAAGATGCTGGCCCACCCGGAACACCGCGGCGACATGGTCAAGGACCTCGCGTACGACGTCCCCACCATCACCATCCTCACCCTGATCGGCGCGGATGTCTCCCAGGTGGACACCTTCAAGCGCTGGAGCGATTCCCGCGCGGCGATGACCTGGGGCGACCTCAGCGACGAGGAGCAGATCCCGCACGCCCACAACCTGGTGGAGTACTGGCAGGAATGCCTCCGCCTGGTGAAGGTGGTCCACGAGGAGGGCGGCGACAACCTCACCGCGGACCTGGTGAAGGCGCAGCAGGAGGGTGCCGAGATCTCCGACCACGAGATCGCCTCCGTCCTGTACAGCCTGCTTTTCGCCGGCCACGAGACCACCACCACGCTGATCTCCAACGCCCTCCGTGAGCTCCTGGCCCGCCCCGGCCAGTGGAAGCAACTGGTCGAGGACCCCAAGAAGATTCCGGCCGCCATCGACGAGGTGCTCCGCTACGCCGGCTCGATCGTCGGCTGGCGGCGCAAGGCGCTCAACGACACCGAAGTCGGCGGGGTCCCGATCGAGGAAGGCGCGCAGCTGCTGCTCCTGATGGGCTCTGCCAATCGTGACGAGAACAAGTTCGACGCCGGCGAGGACTTCGACATCAGCCGCCCCAACGCCCGCGAGCACCTCTCCTTCGGGTTCGGCATCCACTACTGCCTGGGCAACATGCTCGCCAAGCTCCAGGCCAAGATCGCCCTTGAGGAAGTGGCCCGGCTCGCCCCGGAACTGCAGCTGGAGAACCCGGAAGCCATCACCTTCCGCGAAAACCTCTCCTTCCGCGTCCCCGAGACCGTCCCTGTCAGCTGGAAGGCCTAAGGAATATGCAAAGCAACGAATACATCCAGTTCTTCGACGGCGGCATTGAACCGAAGCTCGAGAACCTCGGCGGCAAGGGCGCGTCCCTGGTCACCATGACTGCCGCCGGCATGCCCGTCCCGCCGGGCTTCGTGGTCACCACCGCGCAGTTTGACGCCTTTATGCAGGAAGCAGGCATCACCCGGCATATTCACCAGCTCTTGGCCGACCTCGACCCCGAGGACATGGGCCAGGTGGATAAGGTCTCGGCCGCCATCCGCGAGGACATCTGCTCCCGCCCGGTGCCGCAAGCCCTGCGCGAGCTCACCGTCGGCGCCTACGAGGCCCTGATGTCCCGTTTCAAGGCGCCCGTGCCGGTGGCCGTGCGCTCCAGCGCCACCGCCGAGGACCTCCCGGACGCCTCCTTCGCCGGCCAGCAGGACACCTACCTCTGGCTGAACGGCGTCAAGGCCGTCACAGATCACATCCGGCAGTGCTGGGCATCGCTGTTCACCTCCCGCGCCATCATTTACCGGCTGAAGAACAACATCCCCAGCGAGGGCCTCTCGATGGCCGTCGTGGTGCAGAAGATGGTCAACGCCCGCGTCTCCGGCGTCGCGATCACCATGGACCCCACCAACGGCGACCGCTCCAAGATCACCATCGACTCCTCCTACGGCGTCGGCGAGATGGTGGTCTCAGGCCAGGTCACCCCGGACAACATCATGCTGGACAAGGTCACCTTGGCGGTCATCTCCGAACACCTTGGCGACAAGCACGCCGAACTCGTCCCGGACGCCGTTGCCGGCCGCCTGGTGGAGCGGGAAGTCGACGCCGAACGCCGCGGCCGGCGCAGCCTCAGCGACGCTGAACTCAGCGCCGTGGCGCTGATGGCCAAGCGCGCGGAGAAACACTACAAGTGCCCGCAGGACATCGAGTGGGCCCTTGACACGGACCTGCCGGACGGTGCGAACCTGCTCCTGCTGCAGTCCCGCCCGGAGACCGTGCACTCCTCCAAGCCCGCCGTCGTCACGGCCCCGCAACCGGTGGTCGCTGGAGGCTTCTTCAGCGGATTCAGCGCCGGGACGCCCAAGGCGTCCGCCTAGTACCCGCTAATGCCCCCCGTTCCGCCCTCCCACCACGGCTCGACGATGAGCCCGCCTTGAAAGGACCGCCATGTCCCTGAAGTCCTTCCCCAAACCCTCCGAGCTTGCGGTCCCCGCCGGCGCCGAGGGCTGGGAAAAGATCTACCCGTATTACCTGGTCTTCCAGGACAAGCTCAAAGAGCAGGAGGACGCCAAGTTCTGGTTCTGCGACAGCCAGCACTGGCCCACAGTGTTCAAGCCCTTCGAGACCATCGGCGGCGAATTCGCGGTCAAGTGCCTGGGCCAGTACAACGCCCGGCATCTGATGATCCCGAACGCCAACGGCATCGAATTCAGGGTGCACCTGGGCTACCTGTACATGTCGCCCATCCCGGTCCCCGAGGACCAGATCGCCGCGCGGGTCCCCCTGTTCGAGCAGCGCGTGGGCCACTACTTCCAGAACTGGGACCAGTTGCTCAAGCAGTGGCACGTCAAGGTCAAGGGCACCATCGACGAGATGGAAACCATCTCCTTCCCCAAGCTCCCGGACGTTGTCCCGATGGAGGATATCCTCTCCGGCAAGGGCAAGGACGGCTCCGAAAAGCTGCTGGAAAGCTACGACCGGCTGATCCAGCTGGCCTACCAGAACTGGCAGTACCACTTCGAGTTCCTCAACCTCGGCTACATCGCCTACCTGGACTTCTTCAACTTCTGCAAGCAGGTCTTCCCCAACATCCCCGACCAGTCGATCGCCACCATGGTGCAGGGCGTGGACATGGAGCTGTTCCGTCCGGATGATGAGCTCAAGCAGCTCGCCAAGCTCGCCGTCGAACTCGGGCTGCAGTCCCGCTTCGGCAACACCGACGACGTCGAGGCCACCCTGGCTGCGATCGCCGCCGCCCCCGACGGGGACCGCTGGATTGCCCAGTACGAGGCCGCCAAGGACCCGTGGTTCAACTTCACCGTAGGCAATGGCTTCTACGGCCACGACAAGTACTGGAACGAACACCAGGAAATCCCGCTCGGCTACATCGCGGACTACATCCGGCGGGTGGACGAGGGCCAGGAAATCATGCGCCCGATCGAGGCCCTGATCATCGAACGCGACCGCATCATCGAGGAATACCGGGAACTGCTGGAGGGCGAGAACCAGTCGCTCTTCGACGCCAAGCGCCGGCTCGCCGGCACCGCCTACCCGTACGTGGAGAACCACAACTTCTACATCGAGCACTGGACCATGGGCGTCTTCTGGCGCAAAATCCGCGAGCTCAGCCGGATGATGCAGGCCGAGGGGTTCTGGACCGAACCCGACGATCTCCTGTACCTGGGCCGCAACGAGGTCCGCGATGCGCTCTTCGACCTCGTCACCGGCTGGGGCGTCGGCGCGAAGCCGATCGGCCCGGACTACTGGCCGGAGGAGATCGAACGCCGCCGCGGGATCGTGGACGCGCTGAAGACGGCGCGGCCGGCGCCCGCGCTGAACACCCCGCCGGAGATCATCACCGAACCGTTCACCCGGATGCTCTGGGGCATCACCACCGAGCAGGTCCAGCAGTGGCTGGGTGCCGGCGAAGCGGTGGAGGGCGGCGGCCTGCGCGGTATGGCGGCATCACCGGGCATCGTGGAGGGGCTGGCCCGCGTCGTCACGGACGCCGACCAGCTCTCCGAAGTGCAGCAGGGCGAAATCCTGGTCGCGACCGTCACGGCACCGTCCTGGGGCCCGATCTTCGGCAAGATCAAGGCAACGGTCACTGACATCGGCGGCATGATGAGCCACGCGGCGATCGTCTGCCGGGAATACGGGCTCCCGGCCGTAACCGGGACCGGCTCCGCGTCCACCACGATCAAGACGGGGCAGCGGCTGCGGGTGGACGGCACCAAGGGGACCGTCCAGATCCTCGACACCGAAGACCAACTGGTCGTCGCCGGGCCCGGGGCGCACAGCCACAGCCATGTCTGATCCGACGATGACCCCGGCAGAAAACGGGAGCGGGCGCCAGCCGGCCCGCACCGTCCTGATCACCGGTGCCGCCGGCGGGCTGGGCCGGGCGTTCGCGCTCGGCTTCGCCCGCCGCGGCTACCGCGTGGCGCTGGCCGACGTGAACCTGGCCGGTGCGGAGGAAACGGCCAAGCTGGTCCTGGACACCGGGGCCGAAGCTGCCGCCTTCCACGCGGACGTCACCAGCCTCGACTCCACCGAGGCCCTCGCGAAAAGCTGCGCGGACTTCGGCGGCGGAAGCATCGACGTCGTGCTCAACAACGCGGCGGTGTACGCCGGGGTGACCCGGAGCCCGTTCGAGGACATCGACCCGGCCGAATGGGACCTGGTGATGAACGTCAACCTCAAGGGCCCCTGGCTCGTCACCCGCGCGGCGAGCCCGTACCTGCCCGAGGGCGGGCGCGTCATCAACCTCTCCAGCGCCACGATCTTCAGCGGCTCGGAGCAGTGGCTGCACTACGTCGCCTCGAAAGGCGGTGTGGTGGCCCTGACCCGGGTGCTCGCCAAGGAACTGGGCCGCCGGGGGATTACCGTCAACGCGATCGCCCCCGGCTTCACCCTCACCGAAGCCAGCTACGGGCTGATGGAGAACGCCGAGAACTACGGCGTGGACCGGGGTGCCATCAAGCGGGCCAGCCAGCCGGAGGACATCGTGGGTGCGGCGCTTTTCCTGGCCGGCCCGGACAGTTCCTACTACACCGGCCAGACCATGGTGGTCGACGGCGGCCGCCAGTTCATCTGAGCGCCGGCTCCAACTTTCCAAGCGACTTTCTACCCAAGGAGGACCAATGCCAACGGTTCATTTCACCGACGCCGACGGCGCCGTCCGCGACGTGCAGGGCAACCCCGGGGATTCCGTCATGGAGACCGCGGTGCGCAACGGCGTCCCCGGCATCGTGGCCGAATGCGGCGGCTCGCTGTCCTGCGCCACCTGCCACGTCTTTGTCCGCGAGGACTGCCTCGCGGAGCTTCCACCGATGGAGGACATGGAGGACGAGATGCTCTACGGCACGGCCGTGGACCGCGAGGACAACTCGCGGCTGTCCTGCCAGCTGCGCCTGACGGACGAGCTCGAACTGTTCGTCACCACCCCGGAAACCCAGGTGTAGCCGTGGAAACCCACGTTGCCGCGGCGCAGCAGCCGTCCGCCGAAACGGCCGGCGCAGCCGGTCCCGACACTGCAAGCCCCACCCGCACCGGCCTGCTGATCATCGGCGCCAGCCAGTCCGGCGTCCAGCTCGCCGTGTCGCTGCGCGCGCTCGGCTTCGACGAGCACATCACCCTGCTCGGCGACGAGGACCACCGGCCCTACCAGCGCCCGGCCCTGTCCAAGGAGTTCCTGCAGGGCACGGTGGAGAGCGAATCCCTGATCTTCCGCTCCAACGAGTACTGGGCCGAGCACAATGTGGAGCTGGTCAAGGGCGAATACATCGTCCGGATCGAGAAGGACGCGGACGGGTCGGGGGTGGCCCATTCCTCCTCCGGCCGGCAGTTCCCCTTCGCGCGGCTCGCCCTCACCGTAGGCGCCCGCGCCCGAAAACTGGAGATTGAGGGCGGGGACCTCGACGGGGTGCTCTACCTGCGCAACGCCGACGACGCCCTGGCGCTCAAGGCCCGGGTGGGGGATGCCAGCGACGTGGTGGTGATCGGCGGCGGATTCATCGGCCTCGAAGCCGCGTCCAGCCTGCAAAAGATGGGCAAGAACGTCACCGTTCTCGAATTCGGTCCACGGTTGGTGGGCCGCGCCGTCGGCGAGGAAACCGCCGAGTACTTCCTGCAGGCCCACCGTGCACGGGGCCTGGACATCCGGCTGAACACGAGTGCCAAACGGTTCACCGCAGGCGGCGCCGCCGGTGACAACGCCGCGGCCGACGGTCGCAGGGCCGTCGCCGGCGTCGAACTCCAGGACGGCACGGTGCTTCCGGCGCAGATCGTGCTGGTCGGCATCGGCGTCATCCCCAACACCCAGCTGGCCGAACAGCTTGGCCTGGCCGTGGACAACGGGATTGTCGTGGACCGCTTCGCGCTGGCCTCGGACGGGACCACGGTGGCCATCGGCGACTGCGCCAACATGCCCAACCCGGTCCCCGGCTCGGAACCGGGGGAGCGGATCCGGCTCGAGAGCGTCAACAACGCGATCGAGCACGCCAAGGTGGCCGCCTACTCGCTCACCGGGCGGCGCGAGGAATACGCCGGCATCCCCTGGTTCTGGTCCAACCAGGCCGACCTCAAACTCCAGATCGCTGGACTCTGCAGCGGCTACGACCAGACGGTGCTGCGGCAGGACCAGGAACGAGGCAAGTTCAGCGTGCTCTACTACCGGCAGGGCCGGATCATCGCCGCGGACTGCGTCAACGCCCCGCTCGACTTCATGGCGGTCAAGAACGCCCTCGCCAAAGGCCTGAACATCCCCGCCGACGCCGCCGCGGACCCGGCCACACCCCTCAAAACGATCACCACGGACAGCTAGCCGCCTGCGGCTGGCCCCACCCGAAGGAGCACTATGACCACCCCCAAGACCCCGGTTGCCGACGCCGCCAATGCGAATCCGGTTTCCGACGCCGCGGCTACGGACTTCGCCGCCGCCTACCCGGTCCGGCCGATTCCGGCCCCGGGACCGGTGGACACGGCCCCAATCGCCACCACCCCCGCGGCCCTCGAGGAACTGGACGGACTCTGGCGGGCAGTAGTGCACGAGACACGCACCCGCGGCAACGACATTCACCTGCCGATCTCGCTCGCCTTCGCGGAGCGGCTCTGCCGGGCCTATCCAGAAGCGGACGCCGAACTGGTCAGGGTGGCCACCGTGCTGCACGATACCGGCTGGGCCCACGTGGACGAATCCCGGATCATCTCCGAAGGCTTCGCCGGGGACTGGCGCAAGGCCGCCATCCGGTACGAACACGAAAAGCAGGGCTGCGACGTCGCCCGCCGGGTGTTGCCGGACCTGGGCTACCACGCCGACTTCATCGAGCGCGTCTGCGCGATCATTGACGGGCATGACACCCGCCCCGTGGCCTATTCGCTGGAGGATGCGCTGATGCGCGACGCCGACCGGCTGTGGCGCTTCGACCAGGCAGGGATCGCCCTGGCCTCCTCCTGGTTCAAGATGGACCCGGCCACCTACACCGAGCGGCTGACCTCGGAAATCGTGCCCGAGCTCATCACCCAGGCCGCGTTCGACATGGCCACCGCCGATCTGGACCGCTCCACCGCCCTGCTCAAGACGGCGGTCATCCGATGACCGCCGCCACGCACGAGGCCCACGCCCTGGCCGCCCGCGCCGCGCTCAACCTGCCCTACACCCACGTGGACGACCTCTTCATCGACGGCGCCTGGATCCCGGCACGCGGCAGCGGACGGAACCCGGTGACGGACCCCGCCACCGGCGAAGTCTGGGGCTCCGTGCCGGACGGCACCGCCGAAGACGTCGACGCCGCCGTCGCCTCCGGACGCCGGGCTTTCGACGCCGGCGACTGGCCGCGGCTGGCGCCGTCGGTCCGCGCCGCATACCTGCTGCGCATCGCCGACGAAGTCGAGAAGCGGGCCGGGGAGCTGTCCCTGATGAACACCCGCGAGAATGGCTCGCCGGTGTCTGAGTCCGCCGGGGCTGCCGCCAACGCCGCTGGGATTCTCCGCTACTTCGCCACCCTGGCCGAATACCTGGAGCGGGAGGACGTACGGGCCTTCCCCAATGGCGGCGGGGAATCTGTCGTTCGGCGCGAACCGGTGGGCGTGTGCGCCCTGATCGCACCGTGGAACTTCCCGATCAACCTCGTGGTCATCAAGCTCGCCCCCGCGCTGCTGGCCGGCTGCACCGTGGTGATCAAGCCGGCGTCGCCCACCCCGCTGTCCCTCCGGGTGGTCATCGACGCGGTGGCCGCGGCCGGAGTCCCGGCCGGCGTCGTCAACCTTGTCACCGGATCCGGCCGGCTGGGGGACGAGCTGGTGAAGCACCCCGGCGTGGACAAGGTGGCGTTCACGGGTTCCACACCGGTTGGCCGGAAGATCGCGGCGGCCTGCGGAGAGCTGTTGCGCCCTGTCACCCTGGAACTCGGCGGAAAATCCAGTGCGATTGTGCTGCCGGACGCAGACCTGGACGCAATGTCCAAGGTGCTGATCCGCTCCTGCCTGCGCAACACCGGGCAGACCTGCTACATCTCGACCCGGATCCTGGCCCCCGCCAGCAGGTACGAGGAAGTCGTGGACATGGTCACCGCCACGATTGCGGCGGCCAAGCAGGGCGACCCGCTGGAGCCTGACACGGTGTTTGGCCCGTGCGCCACGGAGTCCCAGTACCGGACCGTGCTGGAATACGTGGAGTCCGGCCTGGCAGAAGGCGCCCGTGCCACGACCGGCGGGCGCGCGGCGTCCCTGAGCGGCGGGCTGGAAGGCGGCTACTTTGTCGAGCCGACCGTGTTCGCCGACGTCACCCCTGAAATGCGGATCGCGCGCGAGGAGATCTTCGGCCCGGTCATCTGCATCCTGAAGTACAACGACGCGGGAGGCAGCGCCGAGGAAGCGGTGGCGTTGGCCAACAACACCGAGTTCGGCCTGGGCGGACTGGTGTTCGGCTCCGACGCCGGGACCGCGTTTGCGGTGGCGGATCGGATGGACACCGGTTCGGTGGGCATTAATTTCTTCGCATCCAACCACGCGGCGCCCTTTGGCGGCCGGCACGATTCCGGCCTCGGCACCGAGTATGGCATCGAGGGCCTGAACGCCTACCTCAGCTACAAGTCGATCCACCGGAAGGTGTAGGGGTTGCTCTATCACTTATGGTCCCTCTGCGACGCCCGGAACGGCCCGAAGTGATAGCGCAACCGGTTCCGTCCGTGCCAGCATGGGGCGCAGCGACTATCCATCGGAGGCACTGCAATGAAAGCCAACGAACTGCTGCTTGACGGTTTTGGCAGGATCCGCGAAATCGTGGCCACAACGCTTGAAGGCATCGACCCGGAGGCGCTGGCGCGGAGGCTGGGAGATCACACCAACCCGATCGCCTGGCTGGTCTGGCACCTCGGCCGCGGGGAGGATGCGCAGGTCGCGGCGGCTGCCGGCCTGGAACAGGTGTGGACGTCGCAGGGGTTCGCCGGACGTTTTGATCTCCCACTCCCGGACCAGGACACCGGCTACGGCCACACCCGGAGCCAGGTCGACGCCGTGCAGGCCCCTCCCGAGCTGCTGCTCGCCTACTACGACGCCGTCCACCGGCAGACCGTCGAATTCCTGGCTTCCCTCAGCGACGAGGACCTGGACCGCGTCGTCGACACCCGCTGGAAGCCGCCGGTCACGCTCGGGGTGCGGTTGGTCAGCATCCTGGCCGACTGCCTCCAGCACGCGGGGCAGGCCGCCTACGTGAAGGGTGCCGGCGCGGCTACCGTGACCGGTTGAGCACCATCGCCGAGCCGCCGCCGCGCCGGACCGGCTCCGCCGCGGCCACCATCCTGCCGCCCGGACCGAACTCGATCGCGGTTGCTGCGCCGATCTCCGCCGCCGACGTGAACGCATCCCCGGACGGTGTGAACTGATGGCCGAACGGCGTCAGCTCGCTGCCGTACGCGGCGATGAACGACGGCTCCGCTGTGACCTTGGCCGTGTTCCGCTGCGAGGCGCGGGGTGCGGCGATCGCCTCGGAGATGGTCATGCCCAGGTCCACCCGGTTCAGGATGGTCTGCAGCACCGTCGTGATGATCGTCGACCCGCCCGGCGAGCCGAGCGCAACGAACGGGGCCCCGTCCTTCAGGATGATGGTCGGCGCCATCGAGGAGCGCGGCCGCTTGTTGGGCTCGATCCGGTTCGGATCCTTCGGGTCGTACACGGTGGAGAAGTCGGTCAGTTCGTTGTTGAGCAGGAACCCGCGGCCGGGTACCACCATGCCGGAGCCGCCGGTCTGCTCGATGGTCAGCGTGTACTCGGCCACGTTGCCCCACCGGTCCGCGATCGTCAGGTTGGTCGTGGAGATGTTCTCGGTGTCCTTCTCCTCGGCGGGCGCCACGGTCGACGCCGGGCACACGCCGTCGAACGCGGCCACATTCCCCGGTGCGACCGGCTTGGCCGCGGCGTGCTGCGGGTCGATCTGGCAGGCGCGTTCCTTGCCGAAGAGCGGGTCGGTGAGGGCGGCTGTCGGCACGTCCACCTGCGCCGGGTCGCCCACGTACTTGCCCCGGTCGGCGAACGCCAGGGCACTGGCTTCCAGGTAGTGGTGCAGGGCGCCGGCCCGGGACATTCCGGAGAGATTGGCCGGGTCCAGGATGTTCAACGCCTCGCCCACCGTGGTGCCGCCACTGCTGGAGGGTGCCATGCCGTAGACGTCCAGGCCGCGGTAGTTCACGTGGGTGGGGGCCTGGTCCACCGCGCGGTAGGCGGCGAGGTCGGCCGTGGTCATAAACCCGGCCGGGACGGGCAGCCCGGTGCCGGCGGCCTTCAGCGGTGCCTGCACGGCGGCGGCGATCTCGGCCGCGAGCGGGCCGGTGTAGAAGCCGTCCGTGCCCTGCTGCGCGAGGAGCCGGTAGGTGGCGGCCAGGTCATGGTTCTGGAAAATACTGCCGACGGCGGGGGCGTCGCCGCCGGGCAGGAACAGGCTGCTGGTCGCGGGGAACGCCGCGAAGCGGGCCTTGTTGTCGAGCGTCTGCTGGCGGAACGTATTGTCCACCACGAAGCCGCGGGTGGCGACCTTGATGGCCGGCTTCAGGGCCTCGCCCAGGCTCAGGCTTCCCCAGCGCTTGAGGGCCCGTTGCCAGGTGGCCGGGGTGCCCGGGACACCCACGGCGACCCCGCTCGTGACGAGGTCGGGGGTGAAACGGCAGGGCTTCCCGGCTGCCGGATCGATGAACGCATCGTGCGGCATCGCGGCCGGCGCGGTTTCGCGCCCGTCGATCGTGCCGACCTGGCCGGATTTGGCGTCGTAGTAGACGAAGTAGCCGCCGCCGCCGACTCCGGCGCTGTAGGGTTCGGTGACGCCGAGGGTCGCGGCCGCGGCCACGGCGGCGTCCGCGGCGTTGCCGCCCTTGCGGAGCACCTCAAGTGCCGCGGCCGAGGCCTCCGGATCCACCGTGCTGACGGCGCCGCCGTAGCCGCTGGCCGTGGGGGTCTTCTGGGTCTCGCGGGGATCCGCGAACGCGGGGCTGGCAACGGCCCCGCCTGCCACGCTCAAGGCCAGTGCCGCCGTGACGGCGGACAGCCGACGTCCTACATGTTGCATATGCTCGCTCCAGGGCTAGGGCCGTAAGTATCTGACAGTTCCTGTCACACTACCCGGGCGCTTTGTGACATTTCAATGAAATAAGGTGTCACATTTGTGATGGGGCTGCCCAGCCGACGTCCCGGAGGTGTGCCAGGAGGGCGTCGAGGACCGGGAGCTGGCCGCGCACCAGTTTGCGCCGCGCCTCCGCCTCCCCGCACCAGGCGGCGTCGTCAATCTCGGGGTAGCTGCGGACCACGCCGGAGCCCTTTGGCCATTCCAGCTCAAAGGTGTTGCTCACCACCCGTTCCGGCCGGAAATCGGCTTCGGCGGCGAAGACTGTGACGACCTTGCCGGAAGCTTGCCGGAAACTGCCCAGCGGGAAGTAGCCGGCGTCGGGCGGCGCCGTGCCCATTTCCTCGGTAAACTCGCGCCGCGCGGCCGCCAGGGCATCCTCGTCCGCGGTGTACTCGCCCTTCGGGATGGACCAGGCGGCCGCGTCCTTGCGGGCCCAGAACGGACCGCCC
Source organism: uncultured Arthrobacter sp. (assembly GCF_964021775.1). Taxonomy (GTDB): domain Bacteria; phylum Actinomycetota; class Actinomycetes; order Actinomycetales; family Micrococcaceae; genus Arthrobacter. Next base: position 228,849 of record NZ_CAXHZI010000002.1, on the reverse strand, counting down.
ATGTGGGCGATCCAGAATTCCGGCTGCGACTGCGCTCCCCGCCGGTACAACAGGAGGCCTGCGCTGCGGACGCTCATGCGGACTCCGTTCCACGGGCACCCGGCGCGCGGCGTGGCGGTGCTACCAGTTCTCCGGGTCGTTCATGGTGCAGGCCTGGCTGCTGCACTGCCGCGCGCTGACCTGCCAGTCGGGCTGGCGTGCCGCCAGGGAGCGCTCGTCTTTCCAGGTTGGCACCACCCGTGAGCCGCACGCCGGACACGGCGGCTCCATATGCGCGCGTCGTTGCGCCTTGTTCATGTTTCCCCCAAAAAGCTTTGATGCGTTGCGTCAAGGTCAATGTAGCCATATTTCCATCGAAGTTACAAACTCCTAGGAGCGTTCCGACCACTGCAGCACGCGCAGCGCGCGCATTGTGTTCCAGCGGCTCGGACGGCCGTCCCCGTCGTCCAGCGGGAAGTGGATCCGGCCCGGATGGCTGTTCTCCAACGGCCAGGTGCCGTCCGGCCGGCGCTTTGACTCCACCAGCGCCAGGGCTTCCCCGATCCGGCCGTCCGGCGCGGCACCGGCGGCCCGGAAATAATCCAGGCCGCGCAGCACGTCGTAGTGCCAACGGACCGGGTAGGAGAACTGGAGCCAGGCCGGGTTGACCACGTCCCCGGTACTCTTGCGGCGCAGGAGGCTGCGTTCGAGCAGATACTCCTCGCCGCGCTGCCGCGCCGCGGCTATCTCGGGAGTGCCGCCTGTCGCCTTCCCGTACTCCAGCAGCCCCTCCAGGACGTTGATGGTGGTGGCGAAGGAGGACCGGGTCGAGCCCCGGTCTGCGTCGCAGTTCCAGCCGCCGTCGTCGAGCTGTTCGTCGAGCAGCCGCGCGACGATGCCGTCGACGTTCTCGCCGAAGTACGCCCCGAGCGCGACGGCCATGCCGTTGATGCAGGGTTCCACCTCGCCCTCGAAGAACGGCTGGCCGCCCTCTTCCCAGCGGCTGTTGTTCCGGACGCGTTCGACGGCGGTGCGTGCCGGACCGCTCTGCGGGTCAAGCCCGAACTCGCGCAGCAGCAGCAGGGTATAGGCGGTCGAGGTCCAGGGCTGGCCGGGCTCCGAGCCGTCGAACGGTGTCGGGAAGTAGGTGCCGCCGTCCCACTGCCCGTCACGGCCCTGCAGTGCCAGCAGGCGGGCGCCCCAGCCCTGCTCGGCGACCCGGCCACGTTCGGAGGCCAGCTCCTCCGGCGGCGCGTCCGTGAGGTCACGCAGGACCTGCCAGCGGATCGCGGGGTCGGAGTCGAGCAGCCAGTCGAGGACGTCCATCCGGACAAGCTAGCACCGGCGGCGCCGGCCGGGGAAGGGAGTGCCGGCGCCCCTAGTCGCCCTCGTCGTCGTCGGACAGCCGGCGGAAATCGCGCGACAGGTAGAGCGCCAGCGCGGCCGAGTTTCCGCTGTCCACGATCACGGCGACCCGTTTCCGGCCCAGGGTGTGCAGCACGTGCAGGCAGTGGCCCAGCAGTTCTTCGGCCAGCCCCTGCCGGCGGTGGTCGGGGTGGGTGAACAGTTCCGCGATCACGCTGTCCCAGTCGCCTTCGATCCCCGGGGCCGGGTCCGTGACGATGATGGCGGCTGCCAGCTGCCCGTCGGGGGCCGCCTTGACCGCGGAGGCTTCGGGAACGTGCCGGCCCCGGGCACCGGCGAGCAGGGTGTCGATCCAGCCGGCGGTGCGGTCGGGAGGCTGCGGCAGGCTGTCGGCGTAGGAATCCCGGTACATCTCGGAGAGCTCGGGGACGTCGGCGGCCTGGATGGGCCGGATGGCGGTGCCCGGACGGCCGCCATCGCTGGGGCCGGTGACTGCGGTCAGGATGATCAAGGGATTCATAACAACCCTGCTCTCTCTTGCAGCGACGACACCTTCGGGCGTCCCTTCCAGCTTGCACCCGCTGTGTTGCGGCGGCGTTTCCGGATGGTGATATCCAGACGTCGGGACGGCCAGCGGAAGGTGAACGCTGTCTTTCCCAGGGATGTCATGACCGGCCGGCGACGGCGGTGACAAAGCCGGCGGGCGCGCGGGGCCGCCGTCGGGCCGTGCCGGGAGCAAAGTTTCCGCGGCGGTTTCGGTCCCGGGATACGGAAACGGCCCGGCGCTACAGGATTCCCGTAGCGCCGGACCGTTTGCGCGTCGTCCGTCCGGAACCGCCGCGCGGAACGGCAGCCGCGGAGGCTAGACCAGGGTCGCGGTGTCGATCACGAACCGGTAGCGGACGTCGGAGGCCAGCACGCGCTCGTACGCCTCATTGATCTTCTCGGCCGGGATGACCTCGATTTCGGCACCGAGTTGGTGTTCGGCGCAGAAGTCCAGCATTTCCTGGGTCTGGCGGATGCCGCCGATCATCGAGCCGGCGAAGGAGCGCCGGCCGCCGATCAGGGCGAACGCGTTGACCGGCAGCGGCTCGGCCGGGGCGCCGACGTTGACCATGGTGCCGTCGAGGCGCAGCAGCTGCAGGTAGGAGCTGATGTCGATCGAGGCGCTGACGGTGTTGATGATCAGGTCGAACGTGCCCGCGAGTTCGGTGAAGGTGTTCTCGTCGCTCGTGGCGAAGTAGTGGTCCGCGCCGAGGCGCAGGCCGTCTTCCTGCTTCTTGAGCGACTGGGAGAGGACCGTGACCTCGGCGCCCATGGCGTGGGCGATCTTGACGGCCATGTGGCCCAGTCCGCCGAGTCCGACGACGGCGACCTTCTTGCCGGGGCCGGCGTTCCAGTGGCGCAGCGGCGAGTAGGTGGTGATGCCGGCGCAGAGCAGGGGTGCGGCGACGTCGAGCTCGATGCCCTCGGGGATACGCACCACGAAGTCTTCGGTGACGACGACGTGGGTGGAGTAGCCGCCCTGGGTGATGGTGCCGTCGCGGTCCACGGCGCCGTAGGTGCCCGTGTTGCCCTTGAGGCAGTACTGTTCCTCGCCGGCCTGGCAATTGGGGCACTCGCCGCAGGAGTTCACCATGCAGCCGACGCCGACGCGGTCACCGACGGCGTGCTTGGTGACGGCCGAGCCGACCTCGGTAACGATGCCGGCGATCTCGTGGCCGGGAGCGAGCGGGTAGGACTGCGGTCCCCAGTCGCCGCGGACCGTGTGGATGTCCGAGTGGCAGATCCCGGCGAACTTGATCTCGATCAGGACGTCGTGCGGGCCAACGTCGCGGCGCTCGATGGTGGTGGGGACAAGGTCCTCGGTGGCGGACGGGGCAGCGTAAGCGTTTACGGTAAGCATTCTTCTCCAGTAAGAGTCGGTAAGAAAGTCGCGATCGCGGGGGAGAGGATCGGGTCCAGGGGCTTGGGGGGCGCCTCGGAACCGGTCGGCCCACGATGGCGCGGTGGCCGGACGGCATGCCGCCCGGGCCACAGTATGAGCCAACACCCTGCCGGGGTGGATTGTTCCGCAGCGGGACACTTTTTCTGGTCCAGCGTTCGTCACAGGCCCGGATGGGAGTGCTCCGGCGGCGGGGCGCGGGCTCATGGTTCTATTCAAGTGCCTGTTGCGGCGGCGGGGGAGACCCTGCTGGTACAGGTACCGGCAGGGCCTCCCTCCCCAGCGCTGTTAGCCGGCCATGCCGGGGTGGACACGCACGAATTCGATCTTGTTGCCCGGGTCGACCCGCTTCCTGGGGGCCCGGGAAAACCCCTTGGCGTCCAGGTGGTTCTGCGCCCGGTACTCGGCGAGCGCGTCGTCGTAGGCGGCGTTCAGCTGCCGGCCGGTGACTTCCTCGGTGGAACCGTCGGCGAAGGTGATGGTGACGGGTGTGCTGGCGGGGAAGTGACGGTTCATCCGGATGAAGCCTTCGGCGTCCTGCTGCAGATTGATCAAGGGGGGTTCCACCTTTGCGATTGGGTAGTCCCAGTCTTCCGTAGTTTCCACCACCTCCGCGACGCAGCGGGTCCGACGAAGCAATGGCGGCGGCGGGCGGGACCGCCGGCGGGAGCGGCGGGGGACAATGGAGGCGTGACTTTTTCGCCGACCGCGCAGACCCCGGAATCCCGGCCGTTCGATCTCGCCGCCCTTGGCGCCGGCCTGGTCTTCGCAGGATCGCTGGACCAGCTCGCGGCGTCGCTGCGCGCGGAGGGCCCGGCCGGTGCCGCGGTGGTCGAGGCGCCGCCGGGTACGGGCAAGACAACGCTGGTGCCGCCGCTGCTGGCCAATCTGGCCCTGCAGGGCGCCGCCGGCCGGACCCCGCGCATTGTGGTCACCCAGCCGCGCCGCGTCGCCGCACGGTCCGCGGCCCGGCGGCTCGCCGCCCTGGACGCAAGCCCGCTGGGCGGACGCGTCGGCTACACCGTCCGCGGCGACCGCCAGGCCGGGCCGGGCACCTGGGTCGAATTCGTGACGACCGGCATCCTGCTGCGCCGCCTGCTGGCCGATCCCGGGCTGGAGGGCACCGGCGCGGTGGTGCTCGATGAAGTCCACGAACGGGGGCTGGAGACGGACCTGCTGCTCGGCATGCTCGCCGAGGTCCGCCAACTCCGCGGCGACCTGACCCTGGTCGCCATGTCGGCCACCCTGGACGCGCCCCGGTTTGCCGCCCTGCTCGCGGACACCCCGCCGGGGGAGACGCCGGGGCGGGCCCCGGACGACGGCGGCGGCGCGGCTCCCGTCGTCGGCTGCCCGTCGGCGCTGTATCCGCTGGCGGTTCAATGGGCACCGGCGGCGGGACCCCGCCTGGACGAGCGGGGCGTGACTCGGGCCTTCCTTGGCCACGTCGCGGACACAGCAGAGGAAGCCCACGCCGCAGCGCTCGCCGCCGGGGAGGACATCGACGCCCTGGTCTTCCTGCCGGGTGCCCGGGAAGTCTCGGAGGTTGCGGCCCGGTTGCGCGGCCGGACGGGGGCTGAGGTGCTGGAGCTGCACGGCCAGGTCACCCCCGCCGTGCAGGACCGGGCGGTGTCCGGCCGCCGTCCGGGCGAACGCGCACGGATCATCGTTTCCACTGCGCTCGCCGAGTCCTCCCTTACGGTGCCGGGGGTCCGCCTGGTGATCGATTCCGGCCTCGCCCGTGAGCCGCGGCGGGACGCGGGGCGCGGCATGACGGGCCTGGTGACTGTGTCCTGCTCCCGGGCCTCCGCGGAACAGCGCGCCGGACGTGCCGCCCGCCTGGGCCCCGGACGGGTGGTCCGCTGTTATGACCAGCAAAGCTACGGAGCCGCCCCGGCCCATCAAACTCCGGAGATCGCCGTCGCCGACCTGACGGGCGCGGCTCTGGTGCTGGCCTGCTGGGGCTCACCGGGCGGCCGCGGGCTGGCCCTGCCGGACGCCCCGCCCCGGGCGGCGATGGACGAGGCCGTCGAAGTCCTGCGGGAACTCGGCGCGGTGGGCCCCGGCGGCCTCGCGACGGACCTGGGCAAGACGCTGGCCCGGATCCCGGCGGATCCGCGGCTGGCCCGCGCCCTGCTGGACGGCGCGGCCGCCGTCGGGCACCGCGCCGCGGCGGAGGCCGTCGCCGTCGTCGCCGGCGGACAGCGGGTCCCCGGCGCCGATCTGCCCGGGCTCCTGAAGGCCCTGCGGTCCGGCACTGATCCCGGGTCCCGGCGCTGGGCCGACGACGTCCGGCGGATGGAGGCGATCGCGCGCCAGGCCCGGACCGGCAGCGAAGCGTCCCCGCCCGCAGCGCCGGCGGGACCCGCAGCGCCGGGGGGACGCGCAGCCGGGGCGGAAGGCACCGGCTTCGTCGTCGCCCTCGCCTTCCCGGACCGGGTGGCGCGCCGGGTCCCGGGGCCGGGGGAACGGTATCTGCTGTCCTCCGGCACCCGGGCCGGGCTCCCGGCCGGCAGCCGCCTGGCCGGCCACGAGTGGCTCGCCGTTGCGGAGGTATCGCGGGCCGAAGGGCGGGACGCGGCCGGCACCGGTGCCGTCATCCGGTCAGCCGCGCCGCTGACGGCGGAGGCCGCGGAGACCGCCGCGCGGCAGCTGCTCAGTGACACGGTGGAGGCGGCCTTCGGCCAGGGCCGGGTCACCGCGCGCCGGGAACGCCGCCTCGGTGCGATTGTGCTCTCCTCGACGCCGGTGCGGCCGGCCCCGGCGGAGGGCCGCGCCGCGGTGGCCCGCGCCCTGGCGCAATCCGGGCTGGCGACGATTGGCTGGTCCACGGCGGCGGACGCCCTGCGCCGGCGGCTGGCCCTGCTGCACCGGGAACTGGGTGCCCCGTGGCCGGGGATGTCCGAGGCCGCCCTGCTGGGCCGCCTGGACGAGTGGCTCGCGCCGGAACTCGAGGCCTTGGCTGCCGGTGCCCCGACCAGCGGCATCAACCTGGCCGAACCGCTCCGGCGGCTGCTGCCCTGGCCGGACGCGGCCCGGCTGGGGGAGCTGGTTCCGGAGACGCTGGAGGTGCCCAGCGGCTCGCGGGTACGGATCGACTACCCCGAGGCGGGCGACGACGACGGACGGCCGGTGGTCGCGGTCAAGCTGCAGGAGTGCTTCGGCTGGGACCAGACGCCGCGGCTGGTGGCAGGCCGGGTTCCGGTGCTGTTCCACCTGCTCTCCCCGGCCCGGCGGCCGCTCGCCGTGACCGACGACCTGGCATCCTTCTGGTCGGGCCCCTACGCGCAGGTCCGGGCGGAGATGCGCGGCCGCTACCCGAAGCATCCCTGGCCGGAGGATCCGTGGACGGCGCCGGCGACGGCCAGGGTCAAAAGCCGGATGTGACGGCCGGGCGGCGGGGTGGCGCCACCCATGGGCAGGTGCTATCCGGCCTCCGCGCCCTCCCAGGCAACATGGACCCAGCGCTGGCCTTCGCCGTCCCAGGATTCCGAATGGCCCAGCAGGGCCAGGTCCTGGAAGCTGACCTCGATCCCGTTGCGCTGAAGCTCGTCGCGGAGTTCGCTGGTGGCCTCACGGACCGCTGTTACTACTGCTTCGGGGTTGTCGGATTCAACGGGGCGGGATGCTTCGTATGGTTTGCTCATGGGCACCATCTTTCAGCCTGGGCGCCGTTATGGGAACCACCGCCCGCCATGGGAGCGGCCAGCTCAGCTTCCCACCAGCCGTTCGCCGTTGAACCAGCAGACCGCGCGCAGCCAGTCGTCGTCGAGCCGCGGCTCCTTGTCGCGGAGGCGTTCCAGCGCCTCGAGCTGGTGCGCGTAGGGGTACGGGATATTGGGGAAGTCGCTGCCGAGCACAATCCGGTCCGCAAACTCCACCAGCCTGGGCAACAACCCGGCGGGGAACGGGGCGACGTCTTCGAAGAAGTCGGTGAACGCCATGGTGGTGTCCAGATGGACCCGGGGGTACCTTTCAGCAAGGCCCAGGAACTCGCCGTACTCCGGCGTGCCCAGATGCGCGACGACGGCGGTGAGCCCCGGATGCCGGCGCAGCACACCCTCAAGCTTGTCCGGGCCGGTGAACCCGGCCCTCGGTACCGGGCCGCTGCCCACGTGCACGACGACCGGAACGGCCGCGTCGGCAAGGAGGCCCCACACCGGGTCCAGGACCGGCTCGCGCAGGTCGAACCCGCCCACCTGGGCATGGATCTTGAAGACCCGCGCGCCCCGGTTGAGGGCCGACCCGACCTGCCCCAGCACGCCGTCCTCCGGATAGAACGTGGCGCTGGGGACGCAGTCCGGCTCGTCCGCGGCGAGCCCCAGGGCGAAATCGGTCAGGTCGGCCGCCATCCCGGGCCGGTGAGCGTAGGTGAGCGCGGTGAAGCGGCGGACCCCCAGCTGGCGGAGCCGGGCCAGCCTGCTCTCCTGGTCCGTACGGTAGGTGATCGGCCAAGGCCTGCCTACCAGCGGTCCGGCCGCATCGAAATGCGCCCAGACCCGCCGCAACATCCGCTCGGGGAGGAAATGAGTGTGGATGTCGATCAGTCCCGGCAGCCCCAGCCGCTGCCACCAGGCCGGGACGTCGTCGTCCGTGAGCGCTGCCGCCGGGCCGGTGCGCGGCCCCGTCACCGGGGATCCTTCGACCGGGCGCCCTCCGGGCGGCCGCCGTCCGCCGCCCGGTCCTGGCTGTGCAGCCCGATGAACTCCGCCACGGCCGCCGCGAGGCTGGCCCCGGTTTCTTCCGGTGTCCGCTTCGTCCCGGCCACGGCGAAGGAATGGTCGCCGCCCTCGCGCCACTGCAGCGTCGCGGCCGGGCCGATGCGCGCCACCACGGACTCCAGCAGCCCGCGGGTGGCGAAGGTGTCCCTGGTGCCCTGGAGGAAGAGCATCGGCACGGAGAGCCCGTAGAGATGCTCGTCGCGCAGCTTCTCCGGCTTGCCCGGCGGATGCAGCGGATAACCGAGAAACACCAGGCCCGCCGCCGGCATGCCCTCCGCCACCGCCATGGACGCCATCCGGCCGCCGAAAGACTTCCCGGCGGCCCACAGCGGTTCGCCCTCCGAGCGGGCCGCGGCCGCGTCCATCGCGGCCCGCCACGCCGCGATGGCCGCCGGGGGCCGGTCCGGGAACTTCCGGCCCGCCTCGCGGTACGGGAAGTTGAACCGCAAGGTGGCGACGCCGGCGTCGTACAGGGCCGCGGTGAAACCGCGCAGGAACGGGTGCTCCATCCCGGCGCCGGCGCCGTGGGCCACGACAAGGGTCGCGGCGGGGCTCGCGGGCCGCGCGTACACCCCGGAAACCTCAGTGCCGTCGACGTCGATGGTCAACGGAAGTTCAGCGGAAAATGCCTCAGACATGTCAGCCACCCTAATCAGCGGCCGCGGGGATCACCAGAGCGGCCCGCCGCGCGCCGCCGAAGCGTGCGCTTCCGGGACGTCCGGCCCCTGTTCCGGCGCCCCGGCTGCCAATAGATTGGGGCTGGGGCAAGCCACCGGCTGAGAGGAAAGAACCATGTCGACCACTGCTGGAGCCGCGTCGCGGCTGGCCGGGGCGCTGGCCATCGTGCTCGGTACCAAGGACATCCCGCTGCGGCTGCGCGCCTGGGACGGCTCGGAAGCGGGACCGGAGGGCGCCCCGCTGCTGGTCTTCCACTCGCGCCGGGCGCTGCGGCGGATCCTCTTCTCGCCCGGCCAGCTGGGCCTGAGCCGGGCCTACGTCGCCGGCGAGATTGAGGCGCCCGGTGACATTTTTGCCAGCTTCGGCGCGCTCAGCTCGGCGGGAAAGTTCGCCGAGCCCGGGCCGTTCCGGCGGCCCACGGTCCGGGAACTGGGGACCCTGGCCGCGGCCGCGGTGCGGCTCGGCGCGCTCGGGCCGAACCCCGCCCCGCCCCCGGAGGAGGCCCGCGTGGCGCGCAAGGGCCGGCGGCATTCAAGGAAGCGCGACGCCGCCGCCATCTCGCACCACTACGACGTCGGCAACACCTTCTACGCCCTCGTGCTCGGCCCGTCCCTGGTCTACTCCTGCGCTGTCTGGGAAACCCCGGAGACGGGCCTGGACGCGGCGCAGGAAGCCAAACTCGACCTGGTCTGCCGCAAGCTCGGCCTCCGGCCCGGGATGCGGGTGCTGGACGTCGGCTGCGGCTGGGGCAGCTTCGCCATCCACGCCGCCGAACGCTACGGGGCCGACGTCGTGGGCATCACCCTGTCCGCCGAGCAGGCGGAACTGGCCCGGAAACGGGTCGCGGAAGCGGGGCTGACGGACCGGGTCGAGATCCGGATCCAGGACTACCGCGACGTGGACGACGGTCCCTTCGACGCGATCAGCTCCATCGGCATGTCCGAGCACGTGGGCCGCGAACAGCTCGGCCACTACGTCTCCCGGCTGCACGCGCTGCTGCGCCCCGGCGGCCGGCTGCTGAACCACGCCATTTCCTGGAACGCCGGCCCCACCGATCCGGATCCCGATTCGTTCATTCCGCGCTACGTCTTCCCGGACGGGGAGATGCTCAGCCTGGCCGAGATGATTGGCGCGCTGGAGGGCGGCGGCCTGGAGGTGCTCGACGTCGAGGCGCTGCGCCCGCACTACGCACTGACCCTGCGGGCCTGGGTGCAGAACCTGGAACGCCACTGGGACGAGGCCGTGCGGGCCAGCAGCCCGGGCCGGGCCCGGGTGTGGCGGCTCTACATGGCCGCCAGTGCGCTGGGATTCGAGGCCGGAACCACCGGGGTGAACCAGGTCCTGGTGCAGCGCGCCGGCGGCTCCGAACCCCCGCTGCGCCGGACCGCCTGGCTCTGATGAAACCCGGACCGGCCGCCGCCGTCGCGGAGGGGCTCGCCTCGGCGGAGGCGGCCCGGCGGCTGGCGGCCGACGGTCCGAACGAACTGCCGACGGCGAAGCCGCGGAACATCCTGCAGCAGAGCTGGGCCGTGATCCGCCAGCCCATGCTGCTCCTGCTGCTGGTCGCCGGGACCGTGAACTTCCTGCTGGCTGAACTGCTGGACGGCGTGCTGCTGATGTCCTTCGTCGTCGTGGTGATCGGTATTTCCATCTACCAGGAGCGCAAGACCGAGAACGCCCTCGCAGCCCTCCGGGATCTGTCCTCCCCGCGCGCGCTCGTGATCCGCGACGGGGACCAGCTACGCATCCCCGGCCGCGAGGTGGTGCGCGGGGACCTCGCCGTGCTGGCCGAGGGGGACCGGGTGCCGGCGGACGCGGTCCTGCTGGAGGCCCGCAACTTTTCGGCCGACGAATCCGCGCTGACGGGCGAATCCGTGCCGGTGCGCAAGGCGCCGGGCCCGGCCGGTACCGCGGCCGAAGCCATGGGACGGCCCGGCGGGGACGCGACGCCCTGGATCTTCTCCGGCACCCTGGTGGTCAAGGGCCACGGCCTGGCGCTGGTCAAGCAAACCGGGGCCGGTACGGAGCTGGGCCGGATCGGCTCGGCCCTGCGGTCCATCGAACAGGAACCCACCCCGCTGCAACGGGAAATCGACCGGCTGGTCCGGTACCTGGCCGCCTTCGGCCTGGCGGCCGCCGCCGTCGTCGTGGTGGTGTACGGGCTGACCCGCGGCAACTGGCTGCAGGGCCTGCTGGCCGGGATCGCGACCGCGATGGCGATGCTCCCCGAAGAGTTCCCGGTGGTGTTGACCGTCTTCCTTGCCCTCGGGGCCTGGCGGATGTCGCAAAAGCACGTGCTGACCCGGCGCGCGCCGGTGATCGAAGCCCTTGGCTCGGCGACCGTCATCTGCGTGGACAAGACCGGCACCCTGACCCTGAACAGCATGACCGTCCGCCAGCTGGTGGTGGGGACCCAGAGCCACACCATCGACGAAGGGCCGCTGCCGGAGGCTTTCCACACCATCGCCGAGTATGGCGTCCTGGCCTCCCCGGTGGACCCCTTCGACCCGATGGACAAGGCCTTCAAAGCGGTGGGCGCGAAGTACCTCGGCGAGACCGGACACCTGCACGCCGACTGGGAACTGGTCCGGGAATACCCGCTCTCCGAAGGCCTGCTCGCCCTCTCTCACGTGTGGCGCGCGCCCGACGGCAGCCACTACGTGGTGGCCGCCAAGGGCGCCCCGGAGGCGATCGCCCGGCTGTGCCGCCTGGACCCTGCCCGACTCGCGGTCCTGATGGCGGACGTGGAGACGGCCACGGCCGGCGGCCAGAGGGTCCTCGCCGTGGCGCGCGCCTCCTTCGACCGGAACGGGAGCCTGCCGGACCGCCAGGCGGACTTCGGGTTCGAGTACCTCGGCCTGGTCGGCCTGCACGATCCACTGCGGCCCGACGCGGCAGACTCCGTCGCGGCGTGCGCCCGGGCAGGGGTCCGCACCGTCATGATCACGGGGGACTATCCCGGAACGGCGCTGGCGATCGCCCGCGAGATCGGGCTGGACCACGGCGCCGGCGTCATTACCGGTCCGCAGCTGGAGGCCATGACGGACGATGAGCTGGCCCGGCGGATCCGCACCGTCAGCGTGTTCGCCCGGATGGTGCCGGAGCAGAAACTCCGGCTCATCCGCGCCCTCAAGGTCAACGGTGACGTGGTCGGCATGACCGGCGACGGCGTCAACGACGCCCCCGCGCTGCGCGCCGCGGACATCGGCATCGCCATGGGCGCGCGCGGCACCGACGTGGCCCGGGAATCCGCCGACCTGGTCATCACCGACGACGACTTCAGCTCGATTGCCGGCGGCATCCGGCAGGGCCGCGGCATCTTCGACAACCTGCGCAAGGCCCTGGCGTACACCATCGCCGTGCACGTCCCGATCGTCGGCATGTCCCTGCTGCCGGTCTTCGTCAGCGGGTGGCCGCTGGTGCTGCTGCCGGTCCAGATCGCGTTCCTGGAGCTCATCATCGACCCGGCCTGCTCCGTGGTCTTCGAAGCCGAGGAAATCGATCCGGCGATCATGGACCAGCCGCCGCGCCGGGCCGGCCAGGGCATCTTCGGCCGCCGGGTGCTGGCCATCGCCGCCTGCCAGGGGCTCTCCGTGCTGGCCGCCGTCGTCGGCGTCTACCTCTGGAGCATCGGCAACGGCAAGGCGGACGACGTCGTCCGGTCGCTGTCCTTCGCCACCCTGGTGATCGGCAACCTGTCACTGATCCTGGTCAACCGGTCCTGGCGGCTGCCGGTCTGGCGGACCTTCCGCGAGCGCCGGAACCGGACGCTGAAGTGGGTGGTCGGCGGCGCGGCACTGTTCCTCGTGGTGCTGCTGAACGTGCCCTCACTGCGCGGCGCCTTCGACCTGGGGCCGCTGGCGCCGGGGGACTGGGGGCTGGCCGTCGTCGCCGGGGCCGCCGGAGTGGCCTGGTTCGAAATTTACAAGACGGTCCGCCGCTCCTGACGCTGCGTGCTTTCCTTGGACAGCGCCCCGGGGTAGCTTGATCCTCATGGCTCGGGAAGAAACCACGGTCTCCGTCGAGGGACCCGACGGCAGCAGGGACGTCAGGATCTCCAGTCCCAGCAGGCTGCTCTGGCCCGAAGCGGGCCTGAGCAAGCTGGACCTCGCCCACTACATGGTCGCCGTCGGAGACGCGTTCCTGGCCGCCAACGGCGGCCGCCCCATCACGCTGCAGCGGTTCTCCGGCGACGTCGACGGCGACCAGTTCTTCTCGAAGAACCCGCCCAAGGGCGCGCCGGACTTCGTAGGGGCCGTGGACGTGGTCTATCCCAGCGGCCGGTCCCACCCCCAGCTGGTGATCGACGAGATCGCCGCAGCGGTCTGGGCGGTGCAGATGAACACGGTGGTCTTCCACCCCTGGGCGTCGCGGGCGGCGAACCCGGACAACCCGGACCAGCTGCGGATCGACCTTGACCCGCAGCCCGGCACCGGGTTCCGGGACGCCGTGCCGGCCGCCCGGGAACTGCGCACCGTGCTGGCCGAGGCGGGGCTGACCGCCTTCATCAAGACCTCCGGCAACCGCGGACTCCACGTCTTCGCGCCGATCGAGCCCGCGCATGAGTTCCTTGAGGTGCGGCACGCCGTCATTGCCGCCGCGCGCGAACTTGAACGCCGGATGCCGGAGCAGGTCACCACCGCCTGGTGGAAGGAGGAACGCGGCACCCGGGTCTTCATCGACTTCAACCAGGCCAACCGTGACCGCACGATGGCAGGGGCCTACAGCCCCCGCGCCCTGCCCGCCGCCACCGTGTCCTGCCCGCTGGAGTGGGAAGAGCTGGAGGGCGCGGACCCCAGGGACTTCACCGTCGCGACCGTTCCCAGCCGGCTCAAGGCCACCGGGGATCCCTGGGCCGGCATGCATGCCAGCCCCGGCTCCATCGAGGCCCTGCTCGGGTGGTGGGAGCGGGACCTGGCCGCCGGCCTGGGCGAGCTCCCCTTCCCGCCGGACTTCCCGAAAATGCCCGGCGAACCGCCGCGGGTGCAGCCCAGCCGGGCCCGGAGCAAGGACTAGGTCCGGCCCGTTTTATCGGACCAGCTCGGGGTGGTGCAGCCGGGCAACCTCGGGGTGGGCGCGGAGCCAGCCCTTGAGCACGTTCGCCCCGTAGGAGGCGAGCATCGGGTTGGCGGGATCGTCTGAAAGCCCGCGGGACTGTGCCGCCAGCGCCGGCGGCAGCGGAACCGGATCGATGACGGCGTCCAGCCGGGGCGACCAGAAGAACGGGACCGTGTAGCGGTCGACGCCGGGCGGCGGCGCCTGCACCCGGTGGACCGTCGCCGAGAGGTACCCCTGGGTCGCCACTTCAAGCATCTCGCCGAGATTCACCACCAGGGCACCCTCGATCGGCGGCACAGGAATCCAGACATCGCTGCCGTGCGGCCGGACCTCCAGTCCGCCCACCCGGTCCTGCAGCAGGAGGGTGACGAAGCCGTAATCCGCGTGCGCGCCAACGCCCTGGTTCCCCGCGGCCTGAACCACGCCGCCGACGTAGTGCGTGAGTTTCGCCATCCACGCCGGTGTCCCCTCGAAGGCGGCGGCGAAGTAGTCTTCGGGCAGCTCCAGCGACACCGCGATCGAGGCCAGCAATTCCGCGCCGACCCGGCACATGTGTTCGGCCCAGGCCATGGCGACGGTGCGCAGCTCCGGGAGGGCCGCGTCCGGCCAGAGGTTGGGGCCCTGGATCAGCCAGTACGGCTGATCCGCCGGGTAGCCGCGCAGGGCGGGCCGGTCCGGTCCGAAATCAAGTTGCTCGCGGGCGTCCGGCCGCCCCTGGGTCACTTCGTGGCCAAGCCTCGTGTAGCCGCGGAAATGCGGCGACTTGCGGTTGTCCAGGGCCAGCCGCTCCGCTTCCGGCAAGGCGAAGAACCGTCGGGTGACCTCGAAGAGCTCAGTGACCTGGGCGGCGGTGGCGCCGTAGCCGGTCAACTGGAAGAAGCCCACCCGGTGGCTGGCGTCGCGGAGGGCCGCGACGAAAGCGGGGTTAAAGGACCCGTCCTCGCTTCTCGCCTCAGCCAGGTCCAGCACCGGTATTGATTCGGTTGGAGTGTCCATCACTGCAACGTAGCACCGGCCGGACTGCTATTGAAGGCGTCCGCGGTTGCGGCCCCGGCCCCTGGCCAGCCGGGGTCGAACCGGGGCGCCCGGGCGGGTTCAGCACTGCGGACCGGCGCGCTCACTTGACCGTCAGCGTTCCGTGCATGCCGGGGTGGAAGGTGCAATGGAAGGCGTACGTTCCCGGAGTCGACGGGGCCGTGAAGCTGGCCGTGCCGCCGCTGCCCTTGACGTCGACGTCGAACGCCGGGCCGTCGTCGGCCGTGACCGTGTGCTCGGCACCATCCATGTTGGTCACGGTCACGACCGCACCGGCGGCCACCACCAGCGGCGGGCCATAAGCGAAGTCCCGAATTGTGATCACTGCTGCGGAAGTTGCCGCGGCTGATCCGCCGGAGGGCGTGCCGGCCGCGCCGCCGCCCGTCTCCGTACTCCCGGTCGCGGACGCGGTGGCCGCCGGCGCGGTGGCAGGCGGCGCGGTCGTGGTGCCGCCGCCCGGGGCGCATCCCGCCGCACCCAGCAGGATCACCGCCAGCAGCAGCGTTGCGCGCGCGTTTCCGGTGTTCATAGCCGACTACCTTCCCACTTGGATCTTGCGATAACAGTGAAGCTGCCTGCTTCAATTCTGCTCCCGTTCCGCTCCCGTGGCGCCGGCCAATCTGACGGTGGTCACTTGATGCTGCCCCCGCGCCGGGCCTCTGGTTCGGCTTCCGGCGGAGTCGACGCCGACAGGCTGCCCGGGCCGTTTTCGCGCCCCGGACGGGGACGGTGTGGCAGGGTGGAGAGTGCCCGAGTCCCGCCGTGCCGCCAAGGAGTTCGATCGATGACCGTGCCAGCCATACTGCCCGTAGCCTCCGCAACGCAGGACCTGACCGGGATTGTCGGTTTCGCGGCGCGGTCCATCGATGCGCTGGGGGAATGGGGCGTGGGGCTCTTTACGCTGGCCGAAACAGTCTTCCCGCCCATCCCGAGCGAGGTCATCCTGCCCCTGGCCGGATTCCTCACCCGGCAGGGGTCCATGAACCTGGTGCTCGTCTTCCTGACCAGCACCCTGGGCGCCTACCTGGGGGCGCTGGTGCTGTACTGGCTGGGCGCCCGTCTGGGTCTGGAACGGTCCATCCGCTGGCTGTCCCGCCTGCCGTTGGTGGACCGGGGCGATTTTGAGAAGGCCGCGGACTGGTTCGACCGGCACGGCAGGCCGGCGATCTTTTTTGGCCGGCTGATTCCGGGCGTGCGGAGCCTCATCAGTCTGCCGGCGGGGGCCCAGAAAATGAACATGCTCAGCTTCAGTGCCTTCACCCTCGCGGGAAGCGGCCTGTGGAACGGGATCCTGATCGGACTGGGCGCGGTCCTCGGGGCCCGGTACGAACTGATCGATCAGTACTCGCACTATCTCAATTACGCCGTGTACGCGGCCTGCGCGGCCCTGCTGGTCTGGTTCATCGCCAGAGGTGTCCGCCGGAGGAAGCCGGACAGCCAGGGACCGCGCCGCGGAAACTCCGGCCGCGGGCCGTTCGGCGGGTAGGCCAGCGCTGCGCGTGAGGTTGCCACGCTACGTGACGGCCCCTTGCTTGCCGCCGCGATCTACTTGGCCACAGCCCCGGCTACCTGCTTTTCTTCGCGGCACCGTACTCGACGTTCCCGGTCGCCGTACCCGACTTTTGGCGTGCGCCAAATCGGGTAGTTCCCGCGCTTGCCGCCCCCGGAGGGTCGTGTAACCGTGGCTCCGGGGGCAGGAGTGGAAAACGGGGCCGGTCCGCCGTATTCGGCACCTCTTCCCGCCCTGTTCCACGCGATTTGAATTCGTTGCCTGGGGAATCGGAGAACATCGTGCCCACACCGCCGGGAGCACCACCGCCCATATCGGTTCAACTTTTCGGACCTTTGGAAATCCGCCGCGATGGCGTGTCCCTCACGGCCGCGGATCTGGGCGGGAGCAAGCCACGGCATATTCTTGAACTTCTCCTGCTGAACCTGGGCACTCCGGTGTCAAAGACGCGGCTGATCGAAATTCTTTGGGGGCCCCACGCCAGCGACGGAGCCGTAGCCACGCTGGAGAGCTACGTCAGCGGCATCCGGCGGGCGATCCAGCCGGGACAGACCAAAACGGGTCCTCTCAGGACGGCCAACAGCGGATACGTCCTGGAGCCCCGGCTGGTGGACCTGGACCTCACGCGCTTCCACGGCCTGCTGCTCGCTGCGGGCTGCGCCGCGCCGGCCGAGGCGTACGCGCTCCTGGTCGAGGCGCTGGAGCTCTCCGCCGAACCACTCCTCGGCTTCGAACTCGTCGCCGACTGGGCGGACGCGGCCCGCGCCCGCCACGCCGCCGATCGCGTTGCCGCAAAGATCGCGGCCGCGGAGGCGGCACTGTCCCTCGGACGGCACGACGAAGCTGTCCGCTGGGCGCAGTCAGCCGTCCGGTCCGAGCCGCTGAACGAGCGGGCCTGGACGGTGTTGGTGACGGCCTTTGAACATGCCGGCCTGCCGGTAGAGGGCCTGTCTGCGTATGAGCGTTGCCGCCGACTTTTTGACCGCGCGCTGGCCTGCCCGCCGGGACCGGCCCTCCAAGCCGCGCATCTGAGGCTGCTGCGGCAGCGCGCTGAAGAAAATACGGAGCTCTCCGAAGTACTGGCGGCCCTGCTGCTCCTCGGCGAACGGCTGCACGCACCGGGGCCGAAGGGCACAGCGGCCGATGACCGTCTGAGGGAGAACGCCGGAAGGATCTTGGATTCTTTCCTCCAGCGCGTCCGGACCGCGGTCTGACGGCTACCGGCACGCGCATTCTGCAAACCTAGGCGCGGCCCTTGAGGATCAGGTTCCAGTACACCTGCGGGAAAATGTCCCGGTCCACAACCCACGACGCGCGGCTCTCTTTCCACGTCGGAACCTTGGGGACCGAGGGCATGGGCCTGTAGTGGTCATCGAACTCGGCGAAGACAACCGTCGAGCGGGACACCGTGAAGGGGCACACCGAGTATCCGTCGTACTTCTCCGGCAGCGGCTTTCCCTCGCGGGCCGCGACGAGGTTCTTGGCCAGGACCTTCGTCTGCTTCCGCAACGCACCGCCGGACTTGGAGTTGGTGGTCGCCGCGGCATCACCCAGGGACCAGATGTTCGGGAACCGGGTGTGCCGGAGGGTCTGCGGGTCCACGTCCACGAACCCGCCGGAGTCGCCCGGGGCGGGCAGTTCGGTGGCCTTGAGCCAGTCCGGGGCCGACTGCGGCGGCACGGCGTTGAGGACGTCGTAGTGCAGCTGCTCGGTGGATCCGGTTGTATTGTCCCTGATCACCGCGTTTTGGGCCGCCGCCTCCACCGCAACCAGTTCACTGTCCAGGCGCAGTTCAATGCCGTACTCGGCGATCTTGCGACGCAGCTCCTCGTCCACCCCGGGCACGCCGAACACGGTGGGGTAAGGCTGCACCATGAGGACGCGAATGTCCTGGAGGACTCCCTGCCGGCGCCAGTAATCGCAGGCCAGGTACATGGGCTTCTGTGAGGCGCCGCCGCACTTGATGGGGCCTGAGGGCATCGTGAAGACGGCGGTGCCGGCCGTGAGGCCGCTCAGCAGCGCCCAGGATTTCGCTGCCAGGCCGAAGTCGTAGTGGGAGGCACCCGCGGCGGAATGGACGGCCTCGGCCAGGCCCGGGATACCGGCCCAGTCCAGCTGCAGGCCCGGGCAGACCACCAGGTGGCCAAAGCCCAGCCGGCGGCCGGAGGCCAACGTCACCGTGTTGGCCGCCGGGTCGACGTCCACTGCGCTGTCCCGGATCCATTCCACGCCAGGTGGCATGACGGAGCTCTGGGTCCGGACGGCTTCGGCGGCCTTTGCCCTTCCGCCGGCGATGTGGGAGAACAACGGCTGGTAGAAGTGCTGCTCTCCGGGCTCCACCACGGCCACATCCTTGATGCCGTAGCGATGCAGGCGTGCGGCGAGGGAGACACCGGCATTACCGCCGCCGATGATGAGGACGTCGTGGTTCTGGCCGGCCACGGCGTTACTCGTGCACTGTCAGGGCGGAGGCTTTGTGAGCAGCCCGGGCACCTGTTCCGGCGGACTCCACGACATACATCGGCTCGTCCGCACTGGCCCGGTGGGTGTGTCCGTCCAGCTCGAAGTCACTGACCTTTTTCTGCACAACTTTGCCGTGGGTGGGGCCCTGGGGCGTGTTCCACTCGACGGGTGTTCCCTTGCTTAGCGGCATTGGCGCTCCTCGGATCGGCCGGTTCCAGCGGCACACGGGGTGCCAGCAGCCGGAGCCTCAATAGTAAGCATGGTGACCTCTTTTGGGTATCGTCCCGGCGCCGGCCGCCCGATCCTGTGGGGGACTGGTCAGGCGGCCTTGACCACGGGCAGTTCGTCCCAGTGGGTCGTGTAGCGCGGGGACAGCATGTCGCGCTTCATCGTCCAGTCAGGGCCGCCGCGGATCCCTGCGGACCCCAGGCCGATGGAACCCTTGCCGTACTTGCGGCTGACCTCCTCCAGCAGCGGGCCGATGCCCCGTTCCTCGTGCGGGTTCTCAAACACGGCCAGCGGAGCCTGGTTGGCTGTCGGACGCAGGTCCGTGACCATGATGCCGGCCCGCGCATAGTTGACGCCGTCGACGATCCGGGGGAGCAGGGCGTAGGTGGCTTTGGCCAGCAGCAGCGGGTCCGCGGTAGGCATTGGCAGCGAAACGCACGCCGAGGGGTGCGAGCTGTCCCGCGGGTTGTAGTGGGATGTGGCGGCGAAAGCCGTCAGGACTTTGGCCTGCAGGCCGTGCCGGGCGAGCCGGGCGCTGGCCTGCTGCGCGTAGATCCCGAGGACCTGGCGCATCGCGGCCGCAGTGCTGATGGGGGTGGCGAAGGACCGGCTGAAAATCAGCTGGTCGCGGCCGACGCGTTCCTCTTCGAGCGGGATGCACGACGTGCCGCGCAGTTCCAGGACCGTGCGCATCAGCACCACCGAGAAGCGGTCCCTGATGGTGACCGGGTCCGCCCGGGCCAGGTCGAGCACGCTCCGGATCCCCAGCCCGTTCAGGCGTTTGGTCAGCCGCGTGGAGACGCCCCAGAGCTCGATGACGGACAGGCCGGCCATCAGTTGCTCCTGGCGCTCGGCGGGAACGGCGTCCCAGTGGCAGACGCCGTCGAACGCCGGGTTGTGCTTGGCCCACTTGTTCGCCAGTTTTGCCAGGGTCTTGGTGCCGGCGATCCCGACGCACACCGGAACGCCGACATTCCGGCGGACCGACGTCTTCATGGCCTGCCCGAGCCGCAGCAATTCTTCCGGGCTGCCGCGGACGCCAAGGAACGCTTCGTCGATGCTGTAGACCTCCAGCCACGCCGAATACCGGCCCAGGAGTTCCATCACCCGGGCGCTGATGTCCCCGTAGAGCTCGTAGTTGCTGGACCTGGCCACCAGCCCCCATTCCCTGGCCCGCGGGGCAAGTTTGAACCAGGGCTCGCCGAGCTGGATGCCCAGGGCCTTCGCTTCCGGCGAGCGGGTGACGGCGCAGCCGTCGTTGTTGGACAGCACCACCACGGGCCTGCCCTCCAGCGAGGGATCGAACGCCCGTTCGGCGCTGGCGTAAAAGCAGTTCACGTCCACGAGGGCAATACTGCCGCCGGGCCGCGGCTCGGACCCGGGCCTAGACATGGTGCAGGCACCGGGTGGCGACGCCCCAGATGACGAGGTCGGAGAGGGCCGGTACCCGGATGTCCGGGTAGCGCGGGTTATCTGCCTGCAGGACCACCCCGGAGGCGGTGACTCGGAGTCGCTTGACGGTGAGCTCGCCGTCGAGGACGGCGACGACGACGCACCCGTCGCGCGGCTCGAGCGCCCGGTTGACGATCAACTCATCCCCGTCGCTGATGCCGGCGCCCTCCATGGAGTCCCCTGAGACCCTGACGACGTAGGTGCTGGTGATGTCCTTGATCAGGTGCTCGTTGAGGTCGATCCGGCCGTCAAAATAGTCCTGCGCCGGCGACGGATAGCCGGCAGCGACCGGCACCGGCGAGATGAGGACCGACAGGAGGGAAGAGCCCGCATCTATCACGCGGGGCCCGATGATTACGCCCACAACACACCCTTTTTCGAATATATGTTCGAATTAAAGTGTAGCGCCCGGGGCTGACATTTGACCTCTTCATGAGGTTTCATTCGATGCAGGATGCGTTCGAGCCGGGAGGGATTCAAAGGATCGGATTCGCCCGCAGGACGCTGACTAAGCCATGTCATAACCCATAACCGGCAAATGGTGGACACCGACGGGACAGCGGCAGCAGCTTCCCAGTGCCACGGCTGGTGTAGGTGTGGCCGCCTGCGGCAGCACGTCAGCAGGCAGTGTGGAATTCAGTCGTGCGTCGGCTCGCCGGTGATCCGGTGATCGGCGTGGTTGATGGTTTCGCGGATCAGCCGGACGAGGTGTCCGTCGTGGAGGGAATAGATGACGTGTCGGCCGTCTTTGCGGGTGTCCACGAGTCCGCTGAGGCGGAGTTTGGCCAGGTGCTGGCTGGTCACGGTCCGCGGCACCCCGGCGGCGGCGGTGAGCTCGGTGACGGTTTTGGGTCCGTCGGCGAGCTGCCAGAGCAGGTGCAGGCGGGTCGGTTCGGCGAGCATTCGCAACGTGCCGGCGGCAGTCTCCAACAGCTGCGGTCCCGGGGTGACCGGGTGGGCCAGGGACGGAGCGTCAGGGGCGTGATCCGGCGCGCTGTCGGGTTGACTGCTCAACGCTCTGCTCCTTCTCCGCCGGTTCCTTGGCTGCTGCGGCGTGGTGCCGGGGCCAGGACAGGAATGCACCTGCACTGCCTATCATCGCAATAATTGTCAGCGCCATGGCAGCCCAGCCCAAACCGGCCATGGCCCCAACCCATCCGGCCAGCGGATACGTCACGATGTAACAGGCGTGGGAGAGGGAGAACTGGGCCGTGAACACGTATGGCCGGGTCTCTTCGGTAGACGCATCCCGCAGCAGCCGTGAAGAAGGGGTGAGGATGGTGGAGTTCGCGGCGCCCAGCAGGAACCATAGACCCACCAGCAGCCACCATCCCGACCCTGGGGCGCCCAGCAAGGTCAGTGCCGCCGTAGCGGCCAGGACCAGCGGAATGGCGGCGGCGCCGGAGAGCATCACGGCACGGTCCCCGAACCGGTCCAGGACCCGTGGCGCAGACAGGGCCACGATCATCGACCCGACCCCGAAGCAGGCCAACGCCGGCGCCAGGTCGGTGTCCGGCCGGTGCAGGACATCCCGCACGTAGACCACTGTGTTGACCAGCACCAGCGCCGTCGGGGCGGCGACCACGAGGTTCAGCGCCAGCAGGGACCGCAGTCGACGGTTCCGCCAGAAAATCCTGGCTCCCAGGGTAGTCCGGTGCCATAGCGAAGTCTGCGGCGCCGCGGAGGCGGAGACCCGCGGCAGGACGGTGATGGCGACCATGAGCGCCGAAAAGAGGAACCCGGCGACGGTCCCGAGGAAGAGATTGTTGTAGCTGAGCGCGGTCAGCAGCAGTGCAGCAACGGCCGGGCTGACCAGGGCTTCCATGTCGTAAGCCAGCCGGGACAGCGACAGTGCCCGGGTGTAGTCCTTTTCCTGGGTCAGGATGGTGGGGATCAGGGACTGGAACGCCGGGGTGAACGTCGCGGACGCACTCTGCAGCAGGAAGATCACGATGTAGATCTGCCAAACGTCGGTAATGAACGGAAGGCATAGGGCCATCGCGGCCCGGATCAGGTCCGCCCCGATTAGGACCCGTTTCTTTGGCCATCGCGCGGCCAGGGCGTTGATCACCGGAGCCAGGCCCACATAGCCCAGCATCTTGATCGTCAGTGCGGTGCCAAGCACCGCTCCGGCGTTGCTGCCGGCCAGGTCGTAGGCCAGGAGCCCCAGCGCGACGGTGAGCAGCCCGGTGCCGATCAAGGCCACGATCTGGGCTGCGAACAGCCGTCGGTACGGCACGTTCTTCAGAACTGACCACATCAGCGAAACCCCTCAAGTGCATACGTGCATGGTTATGCACTTATGCTAGTCGATGGGAGCGCATGTGCCGCGTTCAACCGGCCCCGGTTGGCAGCCGCGGCGGGCTCCGCTGCGGCTACGCGAAAGCGGCGACGTCGTGACCGGACCCGGCATCCACATTTACCTGTGGAAGCTTCTCGAAAGCGGGCTTCCCCAGCCAGTATCCCTGGAACAGCCGGATGCCCGTACCCTTCAGCTCCAGGAACTCCGCCTCAGTCTCGATGCCTTCTGCGAGCACCGTGATGTTGAGCTCCCGGGCGATATCGACGATGCCGGCGACGACGGCCTGGCGGGCCGGGCTGGTGTCAATCCCGCGGATGAGCTTCATGTCAATCTTCATCAGGTCCGGCTGGAAATCGACAAGGAGGCCCAGACCCGCATGACCGGCGCCGAAGTCGTCGATGGCGGTGGTAAAACCATGCTTGCGGTATTCGGTGATGATGTTCGTAAGGTGGGCGGTATCCGAGACCTCCTCATTCTCCGTGAACTCGAACATGATCGACGAGGTCGGAAAACTGCACCGGCTGGCTGCGAGCAGTGTCGCGCGTAGGCAGGCAGCCGGTTCGTAAACCGCGTTCGGCATGAAGTTGATCGACAACATCAACTCCTCACCCGCCGGAAACAGCCGCGATGCCAGCTCGATTGCCTTGACGCGACAGTCCTGGTCGAAACGGTACTTCTGCTCCGGCGACACCTTTGACAAAACTTCGTAAGCGCCCTCGCCCGACAAGCCCCTGACCAGCGCCTCGTAGCCCCACACGCGGCCGGCAACGGCGTCATAGATCGGCTGGAAGGCCATGCTGAAATCGAAGTCAAGTTTTGAAGATGTGGTGCAGCCGTCACAGGCCATGTGGGAGTCCCCTCTCGTGGTTTAGGACTACCGTAGGACACGAGTGCCGCCGTCGAGGGTCCGAACACAACTGGTTGTTGGCCGTGTCGCGAACCTTCGACGCGAGTGAAGCGCTTGGCACCTTTCCCGCCGGATCAGGCTCCGCGTCATAGCGCTGAGCGTTTAGGGTGCCTCCGGCCGAACGGTATCGATCCAGTAGCGCCGCTTGCCGTTGCGGCTGTCCTCGTAGACGCCGCCGTTCTTTTCGATGGCCGCCCGGGATCCGGCGTTGTCCTCATCGCAGGTGAGGAGGACCCGGGGGATTCCCAGCTCCCGCGCCAGCGGCAGGGCGTCAGCCAGCGCTTTCGCCGCATGGCCGCGGCGCCTGGCGGAGGGTCGCACGCTGTAGCCGATGTGCCCACCCTCATTGAGCAGGAAATCGTTCAGTTCGTGCCGGATGGCAAGTGAGCCCAGGAACGTGTCACCCTCCACGATCCACAAATACGTGCAGGGCACGTAACCCGGTTTCCGCTCGGTCTCCGGCAGAGCGTCATTGAGGAGGACATCGACAAAACGACGGAACGACCCGGCGTCCCTGAGTTCTTCCAGAGGCCAGTCATCCGCGCCCCCGCCGTCCCGGCGCGCGCCCTCAAATTCTGCGGACCCTTCCAGCCAGGAGGAGTGGAAGCTGACGTCAGGCACAGTGAGGCGGGGCATGCCAGGATCGTATCCCAGGGGCGGGGGCCCGACTATTCAAACCGCGACGGGTCGCCCATACCGTGGCGGACAACCTCGGCAACGCCGCTGGAGAAGTCGATGACCGTCGTCGGCTCCGCCCCGCAGTCGCCGGAATCGATCACGGCATCCACCACGTGGTCCAGCCGCTCCTTGATTTCCCAGCCCTGGGTCAGGGGCTCTTCCTCGTCCGGGAGCAGCAGCGTGCTGGAGAGCAGCGGCTCGCCGAGTTCGGCCAGCAGAGCCTGGACCACCTTGTTGTCCGGGATGCGCACGCCGACGGTCTTCTTCTTGGGGTGCAGCAACCGCTTCGGCACCTCCTTGGTGGCCGGCAGGATGAACGTGTAGCTGCCCGGCGTCACGGCCTTGATGCTGCGGAAAACGTCGTTGTCGATCTGGACAAACTGCCCCAGCTGGGCGAAGTCCTTGCAGACCAGCGTGAAGTGGTGCTTGTCATCGAGGTGCCGGATGGCGCGGATCCGGTCCAGCGCGTCCCGGTTCCCCAGCTGTGCGCCCAGCGCGTAGCAGGAGTCGGTCGGATAGGCGATCAGGCCGCCGGACTTCACCATGTCCACCACCTGCGTGATGGATCGCGGCTGGGGGTTGTCGGGGTGCACATCGAAATATCTCGCCATGGCACGAGCTTACGCCCGACGCCGGTCGTCCCGCCGCTAGGCCTGCTGCCCGTGATGCTGCTCGTCGTGGTGGATCCGTTCGTCCAGCTGCCGCAGCGGTTCGCCGCTGCCGCTCCACTGCGTGGCGATGATCTCCGCGGCGATGGACACCGCCGTCTCCTCCGGGGTCCGGGCGCCGAGGTCCAGGCCCACGGGGCTGTGCAGCCGGGACAGTTCGGTCCCGCCCAGTCCCGCCTCGCCCAGCCGCCGGAGCCGGTCCTGGTGGGTGCGCCGCGACCCCATGGCCCCGATATAGGCGACCGGGCCGCCGCGCAGGGCCACCGACAGCAACGGAATGTCGAACTTCGGATCATGCGTGAGGACGCAGATGACGGTCCGTTCATCGACCAGGCCCAGCTCCTGCTGCCCGGCCAGGTAGCGGTGCGGCCACTCGTTGATCACCTCGGCAGCCTCGGGAAACCTGGCCGGAGTGGCGAAGACGGCGCGGGCGTCGCAGACGCTCACCCGGTAGCCCAGGAACGTACCGAGCCGGGCGAGCGCCGCGGCGAAGTCGATGGCCCCGAAAACGAGCATCCGTGGCGGCGGGGCGTAGCTGGTGAAGAAGATCCGCATCCCGCTGTCCAGCCGCTCCCCGTCCGGGCCGTAGCTCAGGATGCCGGTGCGGCCCACGGCCAAGTAACCCTGGCAGTCGTCGCCCACGGCGAGGTTTGCGCGCTCCGAGCCCAGGTTGCCCTCGAAGCCGTCCGTCCGCACCACCAAATGCCGCCCCAGCCAGGTGCTGTCCGGGTGCTCGATGACTGTGGCCACCCCCACCCGCTTTTCGTCCTCGATGTCCTGCCGCACGCCGTCGAGCGCCGCGAAGCGCTGCGCCGAGACCGGCTCAACGAAGATGTCGATGATGCCGCCGCAGGTGAGGCCGACGGCGAACGCGTCGTCGTCGCTGATCCCGTACCGCACCAGCACGGGGACCCCGTCGTCCCGGACCTGGCTGGCCAGTTCGAACACCGCGCCCTCGACGCAGCCGCCGGACACCGACCCGACGGCGGCGCCGCCGGCCGTGACCAGCATGGACGCGCCCGGAAGCCGCGGGGCGGACTTGAACGTGTCCACCACCGTCGCCAGCCCCGCGGTTCTGCCTTGCCGCCAGTCCGGCATGATGGCTGCCAGCACGTCCCGCATGGAGTGCTCCTAAAGCCGTCCGCAGAGCCGGAGCATCCGGAACGCCGACCGGCGGCCGGCCCAGTAGGCCAGGCAGGCGACCGCCGCGAGCAGGCCGAGGGCCTTGCCGGGGCTGGAGAGCTGGTCGGCGGCGATGCCCTTGACGAGGCTGACGGCGTCCAGGCCGCCCGACGGCGGCGCGGGCGGCGCCGTTGGCGTGGGCGGCGTTCCGGGGCCTGCAGGGGAGGGGGCGGCCGGCGCGTGGGCGGCGGTCGGCACCTGTTCGGCCGCCGCGGGGGCCGCGGCGGCGGTTGCCGGCTCCGGTTCGGCCAGCATGGTCTGCAGGTTACCGGCGAAGAGCCCCATCATCTGTTCGGTGACGCTGCCGATCACGCTCTTGCCCATGGCCGCGGCCTTGCCGGAGAGCGCCAGATCGGCACTGACTGTCCCGTGCGTTGTGGTCCCCTCTTGGGTCAGCGCCAGTGTCACCGTAGCTTCGGCGGTGCCCTGGCCCCGGGTTTCCTGTGCCTTGCCGCCCAGCACGGCCCGGTGCTCGGCGGCGTTCCGCTCCAGGACATTGAGCAGGCCCCGGTACTGCATGTTTACCGGACCCAGCTTCACGGTCATGCCCACCTGGTAGGCGTCATCGGAGAGCTTGTTCAGGATCTGGGCGCCCGGGAGGCAGCCTGCCACCCGTTCAAAATCCATCAGGGTGTCCCAGACCTTGCCGATCGGTGCCACCACCGCGAAACTGCTGTCTATCTGCATTAGCTGCTCCCTTGATTTGCGATCCCTTGACTTCCAACTTTGTGTCCTCCGGGTGCGGAGGGGCCATCGCCGCGGATGGCGGCCGCCACCTCCGCCAGCGCCGTGTAGCTGTGCCCGCTGACGAAGGCGTCGCAGTAGGGCAACGCGGCGGCAATCCCGCCCGCCAGCGGCTGATACTGCGGCGCTGCTTTCCGCGGGTTCACCCAGACCACCCGGTGCGCGAGCCTGCGCAGCCGGGCCATCTGGGTCGCGACCTGCTCCGGATCCTCCTGCGCCCAGCCGTCGGAGAAGACCACCACCACGGCGCCCCGGGCGAGTCCGCGGCGGCCGTGTTCGTCCAAGAACCGGCGGAGACTCTCGGCGAGCCGGGTGCCGCTGGCCCAGTCCGGTGCGGTCGCGGCGGCCTGCGCCAGGGCCAGGTCCGGGTCGCGGTGGGCCAGTTGCCGGGTCAGGCGTGTCAGCCGGGTGGAGAACACAAAGGCTTCCGCTCCGGCGGTGGCGACGGCGCCCTGCAGCAGGGCCAGGAAGATCCGGGAGTACGGCTCCATCGATCCGGAAACGTCGCACAGCAGCACCAGCTTGCGCCTCAGCCGGCGGCGCCGGGCGTACAGGAGACGGGGGGAGTCGGCGCCGGAGCGGCGGGCGGCCCGCACGGTGGCCCTGATGTCCAGGCGTGCGCTGCTGTGCGGGGATTTGCGCGTGCGCCGGCTCAGGCGCTCGGGTGTGGCCAGCAGGATCCTGGCAGCCAGCCGGCGGATCTCCGCGGCTTCCACGTCGGACAGGGCGGCAAAGTTCATCCCGTGCAGGTGCTCTTCCGTGGACGCCATCGCCAGGACGGCCTCCCGCACGGACTCCGGCCGGTTGCCGGCGTCGTCGCTGCCGGCGGTCAGCGCGGGCGGCCGTAGGGCGGTGCTGCCGGGCTCGGCGGGGCGGCCGCTCTGCTTGGCGGGCCGGGTCCGCGACCCGTCCGCGGGCGGCGGCGGAGCCGGGACAGGGACGGGTTCCCCGGCGCGGCGTTCCAGCGAGGCGGCGGGATCGAAACCGCCCTGGAACACGGCGCCGAAGACGGCGTCGAACACCGGCAACTGCTCGTGGCCCGAGACAAGCACTATCCGCAGCGCCCAGTAGAGCCGCTCCAGGTCGGTGGGCGGGACCAGCGCGAGCGCCTCAGCCAGCCGGGCGGCCCGGTCCGGCGAGCAGGAAAGGCCGGCGCCGCGCAGGGCCGTGATGAAGGCCGCGGCCAGGGCGGCAGCCTCGACGGCCGGCGAAGAGGGCGGAGGCGCCGATTCAGTCATCGGTGCCGTCCACCAGCCAGGCCGCGCCACGGGAGCCCACCAGCTCCAGGTCGTCGCGGTTCTTCACGATCGAACCCCAGGTTTGTTCCGCCGTGGCGGCGTCGATCCGCTCAATGCCGAGCACCGCGAGCGCGGAGACCCAGTCGATGGCCTCGGAGATCCCGGGCGGCTTTGCCAGGTCAAGGGTCCGCAGCCGGGTGATCACCGCGGCGGCCTGCAGCGCCAGCGGGCCGCTGCTGGCGGGCACCCGGCGGCGCACAATCTCGGCGATCCGGGCCGGCCCGGGATAGTCGATCCAGTGGTAGAGGCAGCGCCGGGTCAGCGCGTCGTGCAGGTCCCGGGTGCGGTTGGAGGTCAGCACGACGATCGGAGGATGCGTGGCGCGGATGGTGCCCAGCTCCGGGATGGTGACCGAGGCCTCCGCGAGCAGCTCAAAGGTGAACGCCTCAAACTCGGCGTCGGCCCGGTCGATCTCGTCCAGCAACAGCACAGCCGGCCGCGGCCCCGGGTGTTCAATGGCCTGCAGCAGCGGCCGACGCAGCAGGTACTGGGGGCCGAACAGCTCGGCCTCGCTGACGTCGGCGTCGCGCGCTTCGGCCAACCGGATCCCCAACAGCTGGCGCTGGTGGTTCCACTCGTAAAGCGCTTCGCCGGCGTCGATCCCCTCGTAGCACTGCAGCCGGTACAGCGGGGTGTCCAGCAGCTCCGCCAGTGTCTTGGCGGCCTCGGTTTTGCCCACTCCGGCCTCGCCCTCGAGCAGGATGGGCTGCGGCAGCCGCACCGCGAGGAACAGGGCGGTGGCCAGCCCGGTGTCGGCCAGATAGTCGTGTTTGTCCAGCGCGGCCATCAGCGCGGCCATGTCCGGGATCCGCCGCTGCACTTCTTCCTCCGCCCCGGTCCGGGCCGCCGTGTTCACCCGGCCCCCTGCAGCTCGGCCAGCACCCGCCGGTAGTCATCCTCGGTGTCGACGTCGAGGGGGACATTGCCCGGTGTGGGAACCTTGATGACGTCCTCCGCCCGCTGCTCCAGCAGCTTCCACACGGCTTTGTCCCCGTGCAGCGACGCCAGGTCCGGGAACAGTCGCCGGCTGAACGCGAGGGGATGGCCGGGGCCGTCGTCGTAGCGGCACACCGCCGCCCCGGGACCGTCCGGCCCGGCCAGCGCCCGCAGCAGCGGGGCCACGCTCGCCGCTCGGATGCCAGGCTGGTCACCCAGCAGCAGCACCACCGCTTCGGTGTCCGGCCGCAGCACCGCGATCGCCGCGGCGATCGAGGACGAGCATCCCTGGCCGTAGTCCGGGTTGAGCGCCACCTCGCAGCCCGTGGTGTCCACGGCGCCGAGGACCTCCCGGGCCGATCCGCCCAGCGCCAGCACGGTCTGCGCGAACCCGCAGCGCCGGGCCGTCGCGAGCACGGCGTCCAGCAGCACGCCGTCGCCGTAGGGCAGCAGCTGTTTGGGCCGGCCCAGGCGCTTGGACGCCCCGGCCGCCAGGATGACAGCCGCGGTGACGGCATTGGAGGGGAATTCACATGCTGGGGGCATAGCGCTCCGGATCCTTGCGGAAGGCGGCGCGGCAGCCGGGGGAGCAGAAGTACACGGTGGCGCCGTTATGCTCGAGCTGCAGCGAGGATTCGGCCACCGGCACGGACATCCCGCACACGGGGTCCACCGCGGTCTCCGGCTGCGGCGCGGACGGCGCCGGAACCCCGCCGGACTGCGCGCTGTTCTGCGCGCCGTTCTGAGCGCCGGCCCGTGCCGCGGCCCGTTCCTGGACCAGCTGGGCGAGGATGGACAGCGCGATTTCAGCAGCGGTGCGGGCGCCCAGCTGCAGGCCCGCCGGGGTGTACACCCGGGAGCGCAGCGCTTCGTCGACGTCGAGCGAGTCCAGTACGGCGGCGCCGCGCGATTCGCTGGCGACCAGCGCGACGTAGGGCACGCCGGCCCGCAGGGCGGCTTCGAGGGCACTCTCCTCGGCCTTCCCGTGCGAGGCAACGATCAGGGCGGCGTCGTCCGGGTGGGGTTCGGCGGCCCCGCCCTCGGCGAGTTCGACGTCGAAACCCACCCCGGACCCCAGCGCGGCGAGGGCCTGCGCCACCGGCGTCGTCCCCACGACCACAACCCGCGGCGCGGGCAGGCGCGGCTGCAGGAAGATTTCGATCGCGCCGCCGCTCAGGCACGGGTTGGACACCTCGACGGCGCCCTCCTGCGCGCGGCGGGAGGGTTCCCCGGGCAGCACCCGCAGCAGCAGGGGTTCCCCGGAGGTCAGAACCTTCAGGCCGTACTCCCGGACCGAGGATTCGACGCAGTTCCCGCCGACGAAGCCCTGGATGTCGCCGCCGGGCAGCACCAGGGCGGTGTCCCCGGCGCGGGCGCTGGTGGGATGCTGGGCGCGGACCACCGTGGCGTGCACGTACGGCTCGCGGCGGGCTGCGAGCTCGCCGGCCCGGGCGGCGATGGAGTCAGCGGCGGTAGTCATCTCAGATCGGCGGCCTTGCCCGGCCCTGCATGGCCGCCCAGACCCTGGCCGGTGTGCACGGCATGTCCATGTGCGTGACCCCGAACGGCGCCAG
This sequence comes from uncultured Arthrobacter sp., assembly GCF_964021775.1. Classification (GTDB taxonomy): domain Bacteria; phylum Actinomycetota; class Actinomycetes; order Actinomycetales; family Micrococcaceae; genus Arthrobacter. Next base: position 198,129 of record NZ_CAXHZI010000002.1, on the reverse strand, counting down.
TGCGTCGACCACCGCGTTCACGATCGCCGGCGGGGAGCCGACGGTGGCGGACTCGCCGATCCCCTTTGCGCCGATCGGGTGGTGCGGGGAGGGCGTGACCGTGAAGCCGGTCTCCCAGTCCGGGACTTCCATGGCGGTGGGGATCAGGTAGTCCATAAAGGAGCCGCCCAGGTTGTTGCCGTCCGCGTCGAACTCGATGATCTCCATCAGGGCCATCCCGACGCCGTCGGTCAGCCCGCCGTGGACCTGGCCCTCGATGATCATCGGATTGATCCGGGTCCCGCAGTCGTCCACCGCGATGAAACGCCGCACCTTGACATGGCCGGTGCCCGGGTCAACGTCGACGACGCAGATGTAGGCGCCGAAGGGGAAGGTCAGGTTGGGCGGGTCGTAGGTTACTTCCGCGTCGAGGTACCCGTCGACGCCTTCGGGCAGCGTCATGGTCCCGTGGGCGGCCATCGCGATGTCCTCGATGGTCTTCCCCGCGCTGGGGTCGCCCTTGACGAACCAGCGGCCCTTTTCCCATTCCAGGTCCTCCGGGCGGGTCTCCAGCATGGCCGCGGCAATCAGCTTCGCCTTTTCCCGCACCTTGCGCGCCACGAGCGCCACGGCGCCGCCGCTGACCGGCGTCGAGCGGCTCCCGTAGGTGCCCAGGCCGAACGGCGTCTGGTCCGTGTCGCCGTGGACGACGTCGATGTTCTCCGGCGGGATGCCGAGTTCCTCCGCGACGATCTGGGCGAAGGTGGTTTCGTGGCCCTGCCCCTGGCTTTGCACGGACAGCCGCACGACGGCCTTGCCGGTGGGGTGCACCCGCAGTTCGGCGCCGTCGGCCATGCCCAGGCCGACGATGTCGAAGTGCTTGCGGGGCCCGGCTCCGACGACTTCGGTGAAGAAGGAGATGCCGATGCCCATCAGCTCGCCCCTGGCGCGCTTCTCCTTTTGTTCGCGCCGGAGGTCCTCGTAGCCGGCCAGCTGCATGGAGAGCCGCATGGCGGCCTCGTAGTTGCCCGAGTCGTAGACCCAGCCGGTTTTGTTGGCGTAGGGGAACTGTTCGGGCTTGATGAAGTTCTTCAGCCGGAGCTCCGCGGGGTCCATGTCCAGCTTCCGGGCCAGAATGTCCACCATCCGCTCCACCAGGTACACGGCCTCGGTGACGCGGAAGGAGCAGGCGTAGGCCACCCCGCCGGGCGCCTTGTTGGTGTAGACGCCGGTCACCTTGCAGTAGGCGGCCTGCAGGTCGTAGCTGCCGGTGAAAATGGAGAAGAAACCGGCAGGGTTCTTGGTGGGCTGGGCGGTGGCGTTGAACGCGCCATGGTCGGCCAGCACGTCGGTGCGCAGCGCCAGGATCTTCCCGTCCTTCGTCGCGGCGATCTCGCCCTTCATGATGTAGTCGCGGGCGAAGGAGGTGGACATCAGGTTCTCGGAGCGGTCCTCCATCCACTTGACCGGCTTGCCGGTGACGATGGAACCGACGACGGCCAGGATGTAGCCCGGGTAGATGCCGACCTTGTTACCGAAGCCGCCGCCGATGTCCGGGGAGACGATCCGGATCTTGTGCTCCGGGATGCCGGCCACGATCGCGAAGAGGGTCCGGTGCGCGTGCGGGGCCTGGGTGGTCTCGTAGAGCGTGAGCTTGCCGTCTATGGGGTCGAAATCGGCGACGGCGCCGCAGGTCTCCATCGGGGCCGGGTGCACCCGCGGGTACACCATCTCCTGGCTGACCACGACGTCGGCGCCCGCGAACACCGCATCCGTCTCCGCCGCGCTGCCCATTTCCCAGTCGAAGATCTTGTTGTCCGTCCGGCCCTCGATTTCGTCCCGGATGAGGGGCGCGTCGGCGTCGAGGGCCCTGCGCGCGTCGACCAGCGGCGGCAGCACGTCGTATTCGACGTCGATCAGTTCCAGCGCGTCGCGGGCGGCGTAGCGGTCCTCGGCCACGACGAACGCGACCTCCTGCCCCTGGAACCGGACCTTGTCCGTGACCAGCACCGCCTGCACGTCGGCGGAGAGTGTCGGCGCCCAGGCCAGCTTGAGGCCCTCCAGGTCCTTGCCTGTGATGACGGCGAGGACCTTGGGGTGCGCCAGGGCGTTGGTGGTGTCGATCGACACCAGACGGGCGTGCGCCACCGGGGCGCGCAGGATCGCGCCGTGCAGCATGCCGGGCAGCACCAGGTCGTCAAGGTAGTGACCCTTGCCGCGGACGAAGCGGGGATCCTCCTTGCGCTGGATGCGGCCGTAACCGATCGGCCGGTCCGCGTCGCCGGCGGCGGGGTTGCTCTCCCGCTCGTGGATGACAGTCATGCCTTCACCTCTGCGTCCTGGGTTTCCGTGGCGACGTCCGCCACCACGGTGTCGGTCCCGTCGAGGACTTCGTCGGCTCCCTCGGCCCCGCCGGCGGCGGACGCCGGATGGGCGGCGGCCCACTGCACCGAGCGGACGATTGTCGCGTAGCCGGTGCACCGGCAGATCTGCCCGGAGATGGCCTGCCGGATCTCGCCGTCGTCCGGGTGCGGGTTCTTGTCCAGCAGGGCCCGGGCGGTGAGCATCATGCCCGGCGTGCAGAAACCGCACTGCAGCCCGTGTTCCTCCATGAAACCCTGCTGCACCGGGTCAAGCGTGGCCCCGGTGGCGAGTCCCTCGACGGTGCGGATGTCGTGCCCGGCGGCCATCGCCGCGAGGACGGTGCAGGACTTTACCGGCTGGCCGTCCATCAGGACCACGCAGGTCCCGCAGTTGCTGGTGTCGCAGCCCCAGTGGGTGCCGGTCAGCCCCAGCACCTCGCGGAGGTAGTGGACCAGGAGCACCCGCGGCTCAATTTCGCTGCTGACTTCGTTGCCGTTCACGGTCATGCTGATCTGCATGCGCTTCAGCCTTCCTGCGTCTGGGCGGCTGTCCGGGCGGCGCGGGCGCAGGCCTGCCGCAGGACCCGCCGGGTGAGTTCGTCGGCGAGGTGCCGTTTGTAGTCGACCGGTCCGCGCTGGTCCGCTACCGGGTCGCAGGCTGCGGCGGCCAGCCGCCCGGCGTCGGCGAACAGTTCCTCGGAGGGGTGCTTGCCGCGCAGTGCCGCGGCGGCTTCCGCGACGGTGTGGTCCAGGCCCAGGGCGGTCAGCCCGACGGCGGCGTCGGCAATGCGGCCGTCCTCCTCGAGCGTCACCGCCGCGCCAGCGGCCCCCACGGCCCAGTCGCCCACGCGCCGCTCCACCTTCTCGTACGCGCTGGACGAGCGGGGCCGGATCGGCAGGCGGACCTCGCACAGCAGTTCGTCCTGGCCGACGGCGGTCTGGTACGGGCCGCGGTGGAAGTCGCGCATCGCCAGCGTGCGCTCGCCGCCGGGGCCGCGGATCACGGCCCGGGCACCGAGGACGTCGCACACCGTGGAGAGGTCTTCGGCCGGGTCGGCCTGGCAGAGTGAGCCGCCGATGGTCCCGCGGTTGCGAACCACCGGGTCGGCGATCACCTGTTCGGCGTCCCGGACAATCGGGAACAGCCCGGCGATCTCCTCCGATTCCAGCAGCGTGCTGTGGCGGGTCAGGGCGCCGATGCGCAATTCCCCGCCGTCGCGCAGGATGAAGTCCAATTCGAAGAGGTCGTTGATGTCGATCAGCCATTCGGGCCGCGAGAGCCGGAGCTTCATCATCGGAAGCAGGCTGTGGCCGCCGGCGACGACCCGGGACTCAGGTCCGTGGCGTGCCAGAAGCTCGAGCGCGTTCTCCACCGTGGTGGCCCGAACGTAGTCGAATGGAGCCGGAATCTGCATGGTCCCACCTCACTCCAAGGCGCGGGCAACGTCGCCCGGCGCCGGTTTAACGCAAGTGTTGCCCCGCCCCGGCGGGGGTGTCAACATCGTCATAAGCGAAAGGTTATGAAGCCGTGCCGATGACGTTGAGCCAGTTGCGGACGTTCGCGCTGGTGGCGCGCCTGGGCTCGCTCCATGCGGCCGCGGCTGCCCTGGGCGTCAGCGAACCCGCGGTGTCCGCGGCCTTGGCGGCGCTCCGGCAGGACCTGGGCGATCCCTTGTTTGCGCGGGCTGCCGGCGGGATCACCCTGACGCCCGGCGGCCGGGCCCTCGCGGACTATGCGCAGGACATTGTCGGGCTCGCGGACCAGGCCCGCTGGGAGGTCGGTAACGCCAAGAACGACGCCGGGCGGCTCAAGATCGCCGCCACCGCGCCGTTTGCCGAGCACGCGGCCGGCCGGCTGCTGGACCTGTTCACCAAACGCGTCCCCGGCGCCTCGGTGGACGTGGTCGCCGAAGCCGCCGAGGATCTGGCCGGGCTTCTGCTGGAGCGGGCCTACGACATTGCCCTTGGCGCCCGGCCGCCGGCGCCTGCGGGTGTCCCGGCCGCCAACTCCGGCCTGGAATCGGTCCCTTTCCTGCGCTACCAGCGGGTCTTTGTTGCGGCCGCGGCCGACCCCCTTGGCCGGCTGCACGGCCCGATCGCCATCCGGCGCCTGCTGGGCCGGCCGTGGTTCGCCGGGCCGGCGGGAATCCTGCCGGGTTCGGAGGAGGGCCGCTGGCTCGCGTCGCTAGACGTGGCGCCGGAAATCATCCGGCTCAGCAGCGAGACAGAGGCCCTTGCTGCCGTGCGGGCAGGGGAGGGGACCATGCTGGCCCTGGCGCACATCGTCCGGGCCGCGGTCCACGGCGGCGCGCTGGTGCGGCTGCCCGTGGCCGGAACCCCGGTCGCCGGCCTGTGGTGGGCCAGCACGCTGGGCCAGCACAGGACCACGACCATGGCCCACACCCTGCAGCGGTTCGTCGGCACTGCCGATGCCACGGCGGCGATGGTCGCCCACAGCGGTTCACGAGGGCTGGAGCGCCGCGGCTCAAAGTTCCACGTCGCCCTGTGGAGCTGACCCGGCTGGCCGCAGGTTATTGGCGGGGTTCCTTGTGTCGCGTTGCACATTGGCCGGAATCGGTGCTACCCCTTGAGGGATAGCCGATCCACCGAAGCACCCGACGATGAGGAGTAGCACATGACTTTGCCCCGAGACGAAGACAGCTCGCTGCGGCACTGGAGCGCCCGCTTGATCCAGGCCCTGCAGATCCTGGACCTGGAAGTGGACCACGAGAAAATCGTCCAGGTGGCCGACGAATCCCTGAAGGCCGTCGGACCGCACGCCGATGCCATCAGCGCGTTCATCGTCGGCTACGCCGCCGGAACGGCGTCCACCAACGGCCGCAAGGGCACCGACGAAGCGGTGCACGCCGCGTCGAACAAGGTCCTCGAACTGTGCGAACACGGCGAGGCCGGCGGCCCGGACGAAAAGGGCTGGGCCAAGCGCGCCCAGTAGCACCCGGAAGGCGCCACCGCCGGTCAGCAGGAAGGCCGCGTCCCCGTTGGGGGCGCGGCCTTCCTGTGTCCGGTTGGGCGCGGCGGTTTAGGCCGGCAACGTGACTCCCGGGGCTGCATGGAGCCGGGCCGGGCTGTCCGGAGACTGGTCCAGGCTGGGCTCAAGCCGGACAATCACGGCCTTGGAGATCGGGGTGTTGCTGCCCTCGGCCGTGTGGTTCAGCGGCACCAGCACGTTGGCCTCCGGATAGTAGGCGGCCGCGCAGCCGCGCGCCGTCGGGTAGGAGACCACGCGGAACTTGCGCAGTACGCGCTCGACGCCGTCCTGGTACTCGCCGTGGATGTCCACGAAGAGTCCGTCCGCGAGGCCCAGTTCGGTGAGGTCGTCCGGATTCACGAACACCACGTGGCGGCCCTTCTTGATGCCCCGGTAGCGGTCGTTGTGGCCGTAGATGGTGGTGTTGAACTGGTCGTGCGAGCGCATGCTCTGCAGGATCAGGGTGCCTTCCGGACGCTCCACGTGTTCGAGCTCGTTCACGGTCAGCACGGCCTTGCCAGTCGGCGTCGGGAACGTCCGGGAATCACGCGGACCGTTTTCGAGGATGAAGCCGCCTTCCTGGCGGATCCGGGTGTTGTAGTCCTTGCAGCCGCCCACAACCCGTGAGATGTGGTCCCGGATCAGGTCGTAGTTCTTCTCGTAGCCGTCCCAGTCGGCCCTGATCTTGTCGCCCACGAGGGCCTTGCCCAGGCGGCTCAGGATGGCGGGTTCGGAGAGCAAGTGGTGCGACACGGGCTCCACGCTGCCCCATGAAGGGTGCACCGCGCAGACGGTGTCTTCCACCGAGACGAACTGCTCGCCGGATTCCTGGATGTCGATCTCGGACCGGCCCATGGTTGGCAGGATCAGGGCCTCCGCGCCGGTGACCACATGGGAGCGGTTCAGTTTGGTGGAGACCTGGATGGACATTTCGGTCCCCGCCACGGCCGCCTCCGCGGCGTTGGTGTCCGAGATGGCGCCGACGAAGTTGCCTCCGACGGCCATGAACACCTTAATCTCGCCTTCCTGCATCCTGTTGATCGTCTCGACCGCGTCCACGCCGTGCTCGCGGGGCGGTTCGAAGTCGAACTCCTCGCCGAGGGCTTCCATAAAGGACTGCGGCATTTGTTCCCAGATGCCCATGGTGCGGTCGCCCTGCACGTTGCTGTGCCCGCGGATCGGCGACGCGCCCGCGCCGGGCTTGCCCATGTTGCCGCGCAGCAGGAGCAGGTTAATGATCTCCTTGATGGTTGCCACGCCCTTTTTCTGCTGCGTGATACCCATGGCCCAGGTGATGATGACCTTGTCGGCCTTCAAGTAACGGGCGGCAAGCTCGTCGATCTCCTCCGTGCGCAGCCCGGTCGCTTCCAGCACCGCGGCCTCGTCCAGCAGGGCCAGGTGCTCCTTGAGCTCCTCGAGGCCTTCGCAGTGCTCGGCAAGGAAGTCGTGGTCCAGCACGGTGCCGGGGTTTTTGGCCTCGGCGTCGAGCACACGCTTGGAGACGGCCTGCAGCAGCGCCATGTCCCCGCCGATCCGGATGTGCAGGAACTGGTCGGCGATCGGGGTGCCGCGGCCGATGATGCCCTTGACCTTCTGCGGGTTCTTGTACCGGTGCAGGCCCGCCTCCGGGAGCGGGTTGACGGCGACAATTTCGCCGCCGTTCTCCTTGCAGTTTTCCAGTTCGGTGAGCATCCGCGGATGGTTGGTGCCGGGATTCTGGCCCATGATGATGATCAGGTCGGCATCCGCGTAGTCGTCGAAATTGACGGTTGCCTTGCCGATGCCGATGGTCTGGCCCATGGCCCAACCGGAGGACTCGTGGCACATGTTGGAGCAGTCCGGCAGGTTGTTGGTGCCGTAGCCGCGGACCAGCAGTTGGTAGAGGAAGGCGGCCTCGTTGGAGGTGCGCCCGCTGGTGTAGAACGACGCCTCGTCGGGGGAGGCGAGGCCCTTGAGCTTGTCCGTGATGATCCGGATCGCGTCATCCCAGCTGACCGGCTTGTAGTGGTCCTCGCCGGCGGGCTTGTAGACCGGCTCGGTCAGCCGGCCCTGCATGCCCAGCCAGTAATCCGAGTGGTTGCGGAGCTCGCTCACGGAGTGCTCCGCCCAGAACTCGGACGCGATGACCACCGGCGTCGCTTCCCAGGTGACGGCCTTGGCACCGTTCTCGCAGAACTCGAAGGCTTTCCGGTGGTGCGGGTCCGGCCAGGCGCAGCTGGGGCAGTCGAAACCGTCCTTCTGGTTCATCGACATGACAGTCTTGCGCGTGCGGTTCAGCCCCATCTGCTCGATGGCAGGCTTCATGGAGTGGTAGACGCCCGGGACGCCGGCGGCCCAGTGCTTCGGCCCGTCGCCGACCTCCAGGTCTTTTTCGTTCGTTTCTTCAACGTGCGGAGTCTTACGAGTCACGACAACTTCCCTTCTGCAGTCGCCGCCGGTAACCCGGCGGCGGGCACAACTACCTCTAGGCACCCTACCTGTCCTCTTATGACAGGCCTATCAGCTTGCCCGGAGCGCCGCAAGCAAATGGACGGCGCCGACGGCGGGCGGCGATCCAGATTTGCCCAAGGTCCGTCCCGCATCCTTGCACCACCATCAACTTCTTCAGGCGGAGGCCCGTCACCGGACCGCCGCCGTCCCGCCGCGGAACAACAGCCAGGGCCGCGTCCCGGAAGCATGTGATGGGACCGCTGGCTGCCGGGTTCCCAGCGACCCGGCAGCCGGCCCTGCCACCGTCAGCGCACGTCAGCGGCCGGCAGCGTCGTCCCGGCGGCCGGCCACCAGCATGTCCCGGATCTCCCGGCGCAGCACCTTCCCGATCAGCGAGCGCGGCAGCACGTCCATCACCACCACGCGGCGTGGGACCTTGTAGGCCGCCAGCTCCCGGCGCGCAAACGCCAGCAGGGCCGCCGGGTCGACGGTGCTTCCCGGGGCCGCCACGACCGCCGCGACGACGTCCTCCCCGCCGCCGGGCCGGGGGAGCCCCACCACCGAGACCTCGGCGATGCCGGGGTATCCGGCCAGGACGTCCTCCACCTCGGTGGGCGAGACGTTGAAGCCGCCGGTGATGATCAGTTCCTTGATCCGGTCCCGGATCGCGACGAAGTAGTCCTTGTCCACCGAGACAATGTCGCCGGTACGGAACCAGCCGCCCTCCAGCAGGGCCTCCTCGGTCTCCTTCGGCCGGTTCCAGTAGCCGGTAAAGACCTGCGGCCCGCGGATCAGCAGCTCGCCCGCTTCGCCCGGGGCGCGGTCGATCCGGACGTTCTGCGGATCCACCACGCGGATGTCGGTCAGCGGGAACGGGACGCCCACCGTGCCAGGTTTGCGGCTGGGGCCAAACGGGTTGCCCACGGAGATGGGGGAGGTTTCGGTCAGGCCGTAACCCTCGATCAGGTAGCCTCCGGTGGCCTTCTCCCAGGTCTCCACAGTCGCGGCCGGCAGGTTCATGGCCCCGGAAATGGAGAAGCGGATGCCCTTGAGGCTGATGCCCTGCCGGGCCGCCGCGGCAGCGATCCGGTCATAGATCGGCGGCACCGCGGGGAGGAAGGTCGCGGGGGACTTCCGGTACGCCTTGAGCACCAGGTCGACGTCGAACTTGGGAAAGAGCACCAGCCGGGCGCCGATGCTCAGCGCGAAGGTCATGCACAGGGTCAGGCCGTAGGCGTGGAACATGGGCAGCACCGCGTACACGGTTTCGCTCCCGTCCTTGAGCCCTGGAACCCAGGCGCGGCCCTGCGCGGCGTTTGCCTGCAGGTTCGCGTGCGTCAGCATGGCACCCTTGGGCTCGCCGGTGGTGCCGCTCGTGTACTGCAGCACCGCCAGGTCTTCCGGGGCGGGGCGCGGGTGGCGCTTCTTCAGTTCCCCGGCGTCGAGGAGGTCCCGCCAGGGCAGCACGGTGCGCTGCACCCCACCACGGGTCCGGGGCGCGGGCTTGCCGGCGGCGAGCGCGGCCCGCGCCTTGCGGGCCGCCGGAAGCGGCAGCCGCAGCGCGAGCCGTTTGCCCAGCGGCATCGCCGCGATCAGATCCACCGACACAACGCTGCGCAGCCCGACGTCGTCCGGCAGCTGCAGCACCCGATCCACTGCCTTGTCCCAGACGACGGCGACGGTGGCGCCGTGGTCCTCGAACTGGTGGCGCAGCTCCCGGTCCGTGTAGAGCGGGTTGTGTTCCACCACAACCGCGCCCAGGCGCAGCGCGGCGTGGAAGGCAACCACGTGCTGCGGGCAGTTCGGCAGGACCAGTGCCACCCGGTCGCCGCGCTTCACACCGAGTTTCTTCAGTCCGGCGGCCGCCCGGCTGATCAGGGCCCCGAGTTCCCGGTAGCTGGTCCGGGCGCCGAAGAATTCCAGCGCCGGCTTGGCGCCGAAGCGCCGGACGGAGGAATCCATCAGGTCCACGAGGGAGCCCGCGGGCAGCTTGAGGTCGGCGGGGACTCCCGGACTGTAGTGCCTGGTCCAGGGACGGTCCGCCCAGGGGAGGCCGGGAACCGGGGCGCCGCGGGAAGATCTCTTGTTCATGCCGTTGTCCTTGCCACTGGGAATAGCGGAGCCGGTTTCCCTTCCGGCCCGAGAGCCTGCCCGGAGAGCCTGCCCCAAAAAGCCTACCGGTGCCGACGCCGGGGCCCGTGCCGCCCGCCGCCACCCGCTGCCGGCGCGTGCCGTGACTTTCGGCCCTAGGTGGGGGCCCGCATTGCGCGGAAGGTGGGTTTGACGGATTCGGGAACGGAAGCACCATGAAACACGAGCAGCCGACCCTCCGGTTCTTCGGTGCAACGGACACCGTGACCGGCTCCCGCTACTTGCTCGAAGCCGGCGGACGCCGGGTGCTGGTTGACTGCGGGTTGTTCCAGGGCTACAAACGCAGCCGCGAGCGGAACCGCATGCCCTTCCCGGTGCCGCCCCGCTCGATCGACGCCGTCGTCCTCACCCACGCTCACCTGGACCACACCGGCTACGTGCCCGCGCTGGTCCGGGACGGCTTCGCCGGGCCGGTTTACGCCACCGACGGGACCACCGAGCTGTGCAAGCTGATCCTTCCGGACAGCGGCTACCTGCAGGAAGAAGAGGCCCGGTATGCGACGCACCGCGGATCCACCCGGCACAGCCCGGCGCTGCCGCTGTACACCGCCGCGGACGCCGTCAGGTCGCTGAACAGCTTCAAGATCCGCGATTTCGACGACCCGCTGGATCTTGGCGGGGGCATGGAAATGACTTTCGTGCCGGCCGGCCACATCCTGGGGGCCGCGCAGGTCCACGTCAGGTTCGGCTCCCGGTCGGTGCACTTCACCGGCGACCTGGGCCGTTCCGATGATCCGTTCATGTTCCCGCCACGGCCGCTGGGCGCCGTCGACGTGCTCGTCACGGAATCCACTTATGGCAACCGCGCGCACTCCACCCTGGATCCCGAGAAGCAGCTCGGGGAGATCATTACCCGGGTCGCCAAACGTGGCGGGGTGGTGATGTTCGCCGCCTTCGCCGTCGGACGGGCCGAGACTCTCATGCTTTACCTGTCCCGGCTCCGCCGCAAGAACGCGATCCCGGACATTCCGGTGTACCTCAACAGCCCGATGGCCATCGACGCCTCGGATATGTACCAGCGGCATCCCGAGGAGCACCGGCTCAAACGGGACGAATACGAGCACATGTACAGCATCGCCAAGCTCACCCGCAGCGTGGACGACTCCAAGCTGCTGAACCTGCGCGGCGGACCGATGATCATCATCTCGGCCAGCGGCATGCTCACCGGCGGCAGGATCCTGCACCACCTCGCCGCGTACGGCACCGACCCCAAAAACGCCCTCATCCTCAGCGGCTACCAGGCCGGCGGCACCCGCGGCGCCGCACTCGCCGCGGGGGAGCGTGAGGTCCGGATTTACGGCGAGGACGTGATGATCCGGGCCGAAGTCATCCAGCTGGAGAACCTGTCCGCGCACGCCGACGCGGACGGCATCCTCAACTGGATGAAGGCCGCACCGCAGGCGCCGCCGATGACCTACATTACGCACGGCGAGCCGGACGCCGCGGACGCGCTGCGGATCCGGATCAAACGTGAACTGGGCTGGCGGGCCAGGGTGCCGGAACACCTGGAACGGATCGACATCGGGGACCCGCGGTGAAACCCGGCAGCGTCACCAAGGCTGCAGTGCTGGGCGAGATCCATTCCCTCGCGCGGCAGCTCCGCAGCGACCGGGACCTCGACGGGCTGGTCCGCCGGGCCGGGGAGTGCCGCTTCACCGCGATCGGGGAAGCCTCGCACGGAACCCACGAGTTCTACACCTGGCGTGCCACGCTCAGCCGCCGGCTGATCGAGGAACAGGGCTACACCTGGATCGGCGTGGAAGGTGACTGGCCCGACTGCTGGCGGATCAACCAGTGGGTCCGCGGGCAGGCCGGGCAGGACCAGGGCGTCCATGCGCTGCTTGCGGGGTTCCAGCGCTGGCCCACTTGGATGTGGGCGAACGAGGAAGTCGCCGGGTTCCTGGACTGGTTGCGGACCTGGAATTCGCGCCGGCCGCTGCCGGAACGGGTCGGCTTCTACGGCCTGGACGTCTACTCGCTCTGGGATTCGCTGCGCGAGATCATCGCCTGGCTCCAGGAGAACCAGCCCGCCGCCGTGCCCGCCGCCATGCGGGCCTGGCAGTGCTTCCTGCCGCACCATGAGGACCCGCACCAGTACGCGTGGAGTACACGGCTGGTCCCGAACTCCTGCGAGGCCGACGTCGTGGCCCTGCTCAGCGAGGTGCGGAGCCGGGTCTTCGGTCCGGGCGATCACGACGAGGAGGCATTCGACGCCGTCCAAAACGCGGAGGTGGCGGCTAACGCCGAGCATTACTACCGCATCATGGTCCGCGGCGACCGGCAATCCTGGAACGTCCGGGACCACCACATGGCGGACACAATCGACCGGCTGAGCCGGCACCTGGGGGCCGGCTCCAAGGGCATCATCTGGGAGCACAACACGCATGTGGGGGATGCCCGGGCCACGGACATGGCGCAGGACGGTCTGGTCAACGTGGGCCAGCTGCTGCGCGAGCGGCACGCCCCGGAGGGGGTCCTGCTGGTGGGCTTCGCCGCCCACCGGGGAACGGTCATCGCCGCGGATGCCTGGGGGACGCCGGAGCGGATCCTGCCCGTGCCCGCGGCGCGGCCGGGCAGCCACGAGGATTTCCTGCACGAGGCCCTGGGCGTGCCGGCGGTGCTGGACTTCGGCGACGACCGCACCGGAGCGTGGCTTTCCACTTGGCTCGGGCACCGCGCGATCGGGGTGGTCTACCACCCGGAGCGGGAGCAGGGGAACTACGTGCCGACCCGGATGGGCGAGCGCTACGACGCCCTGATCTGGCTCGAGCAGACGGCCGCGTTGCGCCCGGTGCACCACGAAGGGCCGCCCCGGGAGCCGGAGTTCGAGACCGAACCGACCGGATTCTAGGGCCTCCCCGTGCGGGGCTTAAGGCCCTAACCGGCGGGCGGGTGCCGGGGCACACTGAAGTGTCGGCAGAGCCTCGGTGCTGCCGGCGATTCATGCCAACAGCAGCGGCCGCCAACAGCGGTCTCCGCCGCGGTCTCAGCAGTGGTCACAGAACGGTGCGCTGCGGGGGCCACCGTAGGGGTCGCGTACACGTTCACGCTATGGAAAAGAGCAGGATTCAGCATGAGTAAACCAATTGTCGTCGGCATCAACGGCTCGGCGGGCAGCGAAGCCGCGCTTGCGTGGGCGCTCGAGCGCGCTGCCCAGCACAAACTCCAGGTCCTGGGCGTCCACGCCGTGGATGACCGCTGGATGTCACCGGACTTCCAGTACCACGAGCTCATCCGCGAGTCGGGGATGGAACTGCTGGAGAAGGCCAAGGCCAACGCGAAAAACCAGGCCCCGGACGTGGACGTGGATGTCCAGCTCCGGCACGGCAGCCCCGGCTCGGCACTGCGGGAGGCGTCCAAGGACGCCTCGATGGTGGTGGTTGGGTGCCACGACAAGCACTGGATGGACGGCGGGCCCATGACGGACCGCGCACTCCAGATCGTTTCCGCCTCGGACAGTCCGGTGGCCGTCATCCCCAGCGCGCGCAGCACCGGCAAGCGCGGCGTGGTGGTCGGCGTGGACGGGTCCGAAGAGTCCCTCCAGGCCGTGGCGTTTGCCGCTGCCGAGGCCGATCGCGGCGGCGACGAACTGACCGTGGTCCTGGCCTTCCGCAGCCCTGCCCGCTGGGTTGAGCACCAGTTGCCCGAAAGCGGACTCGCGGAGACGATCGTCGAGGAGGACCGGGTGGTCCTCGCCGAATCCGTGGCCGGCCTCGGGGACAAATACCCCGACCTGGTGGTTCACCAACGTCTCGAAACCGACACCGAGCCGGCGAAGGCACTCGTTGACATCGCCCGGGAGGCGCGCCTGCTGGTGGTCGGCAGCCGCGGCCGCGGCGGTTTCTCCCGGCTGGTGCTCGGCTCCACCGCCCACGCGGTGCTGCTGAACGTGCCGTGCCCCACCGTGGTGACGCGGGTGCACAAGGTCAAGCACGAGGACTGACCCCGTCAACGGACCAATTGCCGGCGAGGCCCCCTTCATCTGGAGGGGGCCTTCCTGCCGCCGGTCCGGCTCCGGGAGCGGCCCACAGCCCGTGTTTTGCCCCGCACCCATTCGCACGTACGATCTATAAGGTTTCAAGACAGCTTTGGTGAACTGCGCAAGTGACTCCGGCTAAACAGCCGGTGAACATCGACCCGACCAGGCCGCCACGGGGAATGAAACTGCTGACCGTCGACTCTGCAGATTGGGCAACAGGTGGAAATCACCGTAATGGTGGCGCTAGTCATAACGCTGGCGCTGTTCTTCGACTTCACTAACGGATTTCACGACACCGCCAACGCGATGGCCACGCCCATCGCGACCGGCGCCATCAAGCCCAAGACCGCCGTCGCCCTCGCAGCCGTGCTGAACCTCGTGGGCGCTTTCCTGTCCACCGAAGTGGCGAAGACGGTGTCCGGCGGCATCATCCGCGAAGGCTCCGACGGCATCCAGATCACCCCGGACATCATTTTCGCCGGCCTGATGGGCGCGATTCTCTGGAACATGATCACCTGGCTCAAGGGCCTGCCCTCCAGTTCCTCGCATGCCCTCTTCGGCGGCCTCATCGGTGCCGCTATCGCCGGCATCGGGCTGAACTCGGTGAACTTCGCCTCGGTGTTCCAGAAGGTCCTCCTGCCCGCGGTTTTCGCCCCGGTGATCGCGGCTGTCGTGGCCTACATCTGCACCCGGCTCGCCTACGCCCTGACCGCGCGGCACGATCCGGAGACCGGCAGCAAGCTCACGCAGAAGCGCGGCGGGTTCCGTACGGGGCAGATCTTCACGTCCAGCCTGGTGGCCCTCGCGCACGGCACGAACGACGCGCAGAAGACGATGGGCATCATCACCCTGGTCCTGATTTCGGCCGGCAGCCAGGCCCCCGGCTCCGGCCCGCAGCTCTGGGTTATCGCAGCCTGCGCCCTGGCCATTGCCATCGGCACGTACTCCGGCGGCTGGCGGATCATCCGGACCATGGGCTCCGGCCTCACCGACGTCAAGCCCGCCCAGGGCTTCGCCGCCGAGACCAGCACCGCCGCCGCCATCCTGGCCTCCTCGCACCTGGGCTTTGCCCTGTCCACCACTCACGTGGCCTCGGGTTCGGTCATCGGCTCGGGAATGGGCCGGCGCGGCACCACGGTGCGCTGGGGAACCGCCGGGAAGATCGTCCTCGGCTGGCTCTTCACCCTCCCGGCCGCCGGGATCGTCGGGGCCCTGACCGCCATGCTGGTGCACACCGGCACGGTCGGGTTCATCATCGCCGCGGTCGCCGGCACGGCAGCCGTGATCTACATGTTCATCGCGTCGCGGAAATCCCACGTCGGCCACCACAACGCCGTCGAGGTCGAAGAGGCCGGCCAGGCCATCCGCTTCGCTAAGAAGAAGGCGGCTGCAGTCAGCCGCGGCAACAACACCAAGGGTGGCCTGAAATGAAGTGGCTTGAACTCGTCCAGGTAGCGGGGGCCACCCTCGCAGCCGCCGTGACCGTGACCGTCCTCTACGCGCTGGGCGTCCGGCTGACGGCCATCGCCGGGGACGTGCGGACCACCCAGCCCGGCTGGATCCGGCCGCTCTCGTACGTGTGCTTCGGCCTTTGCGGCCTCGCCGTGCTCTTCGGGCTGTACCTGATCATTCCGTACTTCAGCAAGTAGCCCGCAGACGTTGGCCCCGGCGGCCCCAGGCCGTTAAGCCGTGCTGGAAACCCGCTCCGGGAAAGCCCGGGCTCTGGGAAAGGCCGGGCTCTGGGAAAAGCCACCGCGGATGGCTACGCTGGGCCCATGCCGGGTTTCCAGTACTTCGTAGCGGCCTCCCTGGACGGCTTCATCGCCACCGCGGACGACAACCTTGACTGGCTGCTCCAGTTCGACGGTTTCGCCGGCGGCAAGGAAAGCTACGACGCGTTTATGTCCGACGTCGGGTGCATCGTGATGGGCGGGGAGACCTACGCCTGGCTGCGGGAACACGAACCCGATACCTGGCCGTACCCCGGCACCCCCTGCTGGGTGTTCACGCACCATGAACTGGCGGCCCCGACAGGCACGGACATCACCTTCGTCCGCGGACCCGTCACCGAATTCGCCGGGGACCTGAAAGACGCCGCCGCGGGCCGGAACGTCTGGGTGGTGGGCGGAGGGGTGCTCGCCGCTCAATTCGCCGACGCCGGCCTGCTGGACGATTTGATCCTCTCGGTTATCCCGGTGGTGCTGGGCAGCGGGAAGCCGCTGCTTCCGCTGGCCCGCCCGACAGCCCCGCTGGAACTGCGTTCGTCGCGGACCATGGGCCGTGGCATCGTCGAACTTCGCTACCGCCTCGGCGGCGGCGCCTGATTCGCACGCCGCCCGGCTACCGGCCGGCCAGGCCGGCGGCGGCTTACCGGTGCAGGCCGGCCGTTGGTTATTCGGTGATGTCGCGGAGCAGGTTCGTGATCCGCGCGGTGGAAAGCCGGCGGCCGTGCTCATCGGTCATCACAATCTCGTGCGTCGTGAGCGTGCGGCCGAGGTGGATCGCCGTGCAGGTTCCGGTGACGGTGCCGGAGGAGACCGCGCGGTGGTGCGTCGCGCCGACGTCGATCCCCAGGGCCTGCCGGCCCGGCCCGGCATGCATGCCGGCGGCGAACGAACCCAGCGTTTCGGCCAGCACCACGTGCGCGCCGCCGTGCAGGATGCCTGCCACCTGGGTGTTGCCCTCCACCGGCATCGTCGCCACCGTACGTTCCGGGCTCATTTCCAGGAAGTGGATCCCCATCTTGACCACCAGGGCGCCCACACCCATCCGGCCCAGCCAGTCGTGCAGTTCGGCGGGAACGCCGGCGGCTTCCAGTTCAGCGGCGAACGGGGCGGGCGTGAAATTGTCGATCATGGGAACTAGGCTGGCACCTGTGAGCGAAACTACCAAACCGGCCCCTTCCCCTTCTGCCGCAGGCACCACAACTGACAGCATGACCGACAACGCTGGCGCGGCCGGCGGTTCCGTGCTCGTGGCCGAACCGGCGAAGAAGCCCCGCCGCAGCACCCCGGAGGTCTCCGCCACCGAAGCGCCGGTCATCCCGATCACGGACCAGCCCCGGCTCCTGGTGCTGGACGGACACTCGATGGCGTTCCGGGCCTTCTTCGCCCTGCCGGCGGACAAGTTCTCTACCTCCACCGGGCAGCACACCAACGCCGTGCACGGCTTTACCTCGATGCTGATCAACCTGATCAAAGCGCAGAAGCCGACCCACGTGGCCGTGGCCTTCGACGTCTCCGATGACACCACCCACCGCAAGGCCGAGTATGACGGCTACAAGGGCGGCCGCAATGAGACCCCGCGGGAAATGAGCGGCCAGATCGACCTGATCGACAAGGTCATGGGCGCGTGGGGCATCAAGACCATCAAGATGCCCGGCTGGGAAGCCGACGACATCCTGGCCACGCTCGCCGCGATGGGGGAGAAGGCAGGCTACGAGGTGCTGCTGGTCTCCGGCGACCGGGACGCCTTCCAGCTCATTACCGACAACGTGTTTGTGCTGTACCCCAAGAAGGGCGTCAGCGATATTCCCCGGATGGACGCGGACGCCATCCAGGAGAAGTATTTCGTCAGCCCGGCGCAGTACTCGGACCTCGCCGCCCTGGTGGGCGAGAGCGCGGACAACCTGCCCGGCGTCCCCGGCGTCGGACCCAAGACGGCAGCCAAATGGATCAACCTCTACGGTGGCCTCGAGGGAGTCCTGGAGAACCTCGACGCGATCGGCGGGAAAGTGGGGGACGCGCTCCGCGAAAACGTGGAGGACGTCAAGCGCAACCGGCGGCTCAACCGGCTCCGCACCGATCTCGAACTGCCCGTCACGCTGGAGGACCTCGCGGACCCGCGGCCGGACCAGGCCGCGCTCGAGGAGCTGTTCGACGCCCTCGAATTCAAGACCATCCGCACCCGGCTTTTCGCCCTCTACGGCAGTGAAGTGACCGAGGCCGAGCGGGAGAGCCTCGACACTCCGGACTTTGTTATCCCGGCCGACGCCGCCGAGCTGAACGCCTTCCTCGCAGCCGGCGCGGGGACACGCTCAGCCCTGGCGGTCGACCTGATGCCCGGCCGGATCGGCGAGGACGCCGCCGCGCTGGCGATCGTCCGCGACGGCGCCGCCGCCTACCTCGACCTCACCCGCCTGGACGCCGCCACCGAAAATGTCCTCGCAGCATGGCTGCGCGACGAGCAGGCACCCAAGGTGATGCACGGGTTCAAGGCCGCCCTGAAGGCGCTGACCGCCCGCGGCCTGGAACTTGGGGGCGTGGTGGACGACACCTCCATCTCCGGCTACCTCATCCAGCCTGACCGCCGCAGCTATGAGCTCGCCGAGCTGGCCCAGCACCACCTCAACATCGCGGTCTCCCCGGAAGCTGCCAAGGAAGGCCAGCTTGAGCTGGCGTTCGACGGCGACACCGCCGCCGCCGGGGCGCTGGTGCACGTCGCCGCCGTCGTCCAGGCCCTGAGCCGGTACTTCGAAGCAGAGCTGAAGGAGCGCAAGGCCCAGGACCTGCTGACGACCCTGGAGCTGCCGGTCAGCCGGGTCCTCGCCGACATGGAACTCGCGGGCATCGCCATCGATATGCCGCGCATGGACGAGCAGCTGGCGGACCTGGCCAAGGTGATCGACAACGCCCAGGAGCAGGCGTTCGCGGCCATCGGCCATGAGGTCAACCTCGGCTCGCCCAAGCAGCTCCAGACCGTTTTGTTCGACGAGCTGGGCCTGCCGAAGACCAAGAAAATCAAGTCCGGCTACACGACCGACGCCGCCTCGCTCAAGAACCTGCTGGAAAAGACCGGGCACGAATTTTTGGTGCAACTGATGGCGCACCGGGAGTCCTCGAAGCTGCGCCAGATGCTGGAGTCGCTGAAGAAATCCGTCGCGGAAGACGGCCGGATCCACACCACCTACGCGCAGAACGTCGCCGCCACCGGCCGGATCTCCTCCAACAACCCGAACCTGCAGAACATCCCGATCCGGAGCGAGGAGGGCCGCCGCGTCCGCGGCATCTTTGTGGTCAGCGACGGTTATGAGTGCCTGCTGTCGGCGGACTACTCGCAGATCGAAATGCGTATTATGGCGCACCTCTCGGGTGACGCCGGACTGATCCAGGCGTACAAGGACGGCGAAGACCTGCACCGGTTCGTGGGGTCCAACATCTTCCATGTGCCCACGGACCAGGTCACCAGCGCGATGCGATCCAAGGTCAAGGCGATGTCCTACGGCCTGGCGTACGGTCTGACGTCGTTCGGCCTGTCCAAGCAACTGGAGATTTCCGTCGACGAGGCACGGACCCTCATGAAGGACTACTTCGACCGGTTCGGCGCCGTCCGCGACTACCTGCGCGGCGTCGTCGCCCAGGCCAGGATCGACGGGTACACCGCCACCATCGAGGGCCGCCGCCGGTACCTCCCGGACCTGACCAGCACGGACCGCCAGTTGCGCGAGAACGCCGAGCGGATCGCGCTCAACTCGCCGATCCAGGGCTCCGCGGCCGACATCATCAAGCGGGCCATGCTGGGCGTCTCCGGCGCGCTGGCCGAGCAGGGCCTGAAATCACGCATGCTGCTGCAGGTCCATGATGAACTGGTGCTCGAAGTCGCCGAGGGCGAACGCGACGCGGTCGAGAAGCTCGTGACGGAGCAGATGGGCGCCGCGGCGCAGTTGTCGGTTCCGCTCGAAGTCCAGATCGGCATCGGGTCCAGCTGGTTCGAGGCAGGGCACTAGGCCCGTTCAAGTTTGCAGGGATTCCAGGGGGAGAAGCACGTGGCAGAGCAGTATGAGATCAGGCGATTCCAGCCCGCGGCCAAGGACGACCCGGCGTACCCGGAGTCCGTCGCGTGGATGCGGGCGGTAGCCTTCGGTTTCCACGACGCCCGCCGTAGCGACGAACGGGTCGATAAGGGCATCGAGATGCAGCGCACCGACGGGCGCGTCATGACCGGGGTCTATCAAACCGGGCCCGTCGCCGACCACGCACTCGGTCCCGACGTGCCGGTGGCGACGTTCGGCACGATGACCAAGACGCTCAACATTGGCTTTGGGCGGCTCCTGGACACCCGGCTCGTGACTGCCGTGACCGTGCGGACCTCGCACCGCCGCCGCGGACTGCTGCGCCGCATGATGGCCGAGGAACTCGGGCTCGCACAGCGGGAGGGCTTGGCGATGGCCGCCCTGACCGCCTCGGAAGCGTCCATCTACGGCCGCTTTGGATACGGAGTCGCGACGTCGGAACAGTCGATCAAGCTTGACACCGGTGCCCGCTTCGTCCTGAACCACACCCCGGCTGGCAGCGTCGAGGTGGCCGACCCCAAGGTCCTCCTCGAACTGGCTCCGGTGATCTTCGACCGCCTGCACCGCCTCACCCCCGGCTCCATTGACCGGCACGAGTTCTACCGGCAGTTCGCCTCGGGCACCATCAGCCGGGACGACGGAGAGGACCCCAAGGTCAAGGTCGCGCTGCACTACGGCCCCGACGGCGAGGTGGACGGCTACGTGTCCTACAAGTTCGGTGGCTGGGCCAGCACCCCGTATACGATGGAGGTCGTCGACCTGGTGGCGGCCACCCGGCACGCCTACCTGGAATTGTGGCAATATCTTGGCGCCATTGACCTGGTCGAACGCGTGACCTGGGACGAGGCGCCGGTTGACGATCCGTTGCCTTGGGCCCTCGCGGATCCACGCTGCGTTGACGCCTCAGAGGCTCGGGACATGCTTTGGCTGCGGATACTCGATGTGCCACAGGCCCTGGCGGCCCGCCACTACCCGGCCGACGGCAAGCTGCTGCTGAAGGTGGCTGATCCGCTCGGCTTGACCGGCGGGACGTTCGCCCTGGACGTCAACGAGGGCGCAGCGGTCGTCACGGAAGCGGACGGCGCCGGCGTCGACCTCGAACTGGACGTAGCGGCGTTGTCCTCGATCTACCTTGGGGGAGTGCACCCCGTCACGCTGGCTGCCTCGGGGCGGATCCGCGAACAAACGCCGGGAGCGGCGTTCCTCGCTGCCCGCATGTTCGCCGTCGAACGCCCGCCGCACTGCCTCACGCACTTCTAGGCGGCGGCTGTGGGCACCGTTGCGCTTTGACCGGCGTTGCTGTAAACGACTAGACTAAACGGGCGTGTACTACGTGTGCGCAACCAAATCCACAGAATCAGGATGACCCGGCGGATCGCCTTTGATGTGCCGTGTTCTTTGCCCGTGTCGCCGACGCGGGCGCGACGGTCTGCCTGACCGACTAACTATCCACAACGGAGCCCCTACTACATGACCATCACCTCCACCGAGAAGCCCGGTACCCCCGTAGTCGCCATTAACGACATCGGTACCGCTGAGGACTTCCTCGCAGCAGTCGACGCGACCATCAAGTACTTCAACGACGGGGACCTCGTCGAAGGTACCGTCGTCAAGGTCGACCGCGACGAAGTTCTGCTCGACATCGGTTACAAGACCGAAGGTGTCATTCCCTCCCGCGAGCTTTCCATCAAGCACGACGTTGATCCCGGAGACGTCGTCTCCGTTGGCGATCAGGTCGAAGCCCTGGTGCTCACCAAGGAAGACAAAGAAGGCCGTCTGATCCTCTCCAAGAAGCGTGCTCAGTACGAGCGTGCCTGGGGCGACATCGAGAAGGTCAAGGAAGAAGACGGCGTCGTCACCGGTACCGTCATCGAGGTTGTCAAGGGTGGTCTTATCCTCGACATCGGCCTGCGCGGCTTCCTGCCCGCATCCCTGGTCGAGATGCGCCGTGTGCGCGACCTTGCTCCGTACATCGGTCAGCAGATCGAAGCCAAGATCATCGAGCTGGACAAGAACCGCAACAACGTTGTGCTGTCCCGCCGTGCATGGCTCGAGCAGACCCAGTCCGAGGTCCGCTCCACGTTCCTCAACAAGCTGGAAAAGGGCCAGGTTCGTCCCGGCGTCGTTTCCTCCATCGTCAACTTCGGTGCCTTCGTGGACCTGGGCGGCGTAGACGGCCTGGTTCACGTTTCCGAGCTGTCCTGGAAGCACATCGACCACCCGTCCGAGGTTGTCGAAGTTGGCCAGGAAGTCACCGTCGAGGTTCTCGAGGTCGACCTGGACCGCGAGCGTGTTTCCCTGTCGCTCAAGGCTACGCAGGAAGATCCGTGGCAGACCTTCGCCCGCACCCACGCCCTCGGCCAGGTTGTTCCGGGTAAGGTCACCAAGCTGGTTCCGTTCGGCGCGTTCGTTCGCGTTGAAGACGGCATCGAAGGCCTGGTCCACATCTCCGAGCTCGCCGTCCGCCACGTTGAGCTGGCCGAGCAGGTTGTCTCCGTTGGCGACGAGCTGTTCGTCAAGGTCATCGACATCGACCTCGAACGCCGCCGCATCTCGCTGTCCCTCAAGCAGGCCAACGAGGGCGTCGACGCCGAGTCCACCGAATTCGATCCGGCTCTCTACGGCATGGCCGCTGAGTACGACGAAGAGGGCAACTACAAGTACCCGGAGGGCTTCGATCCGGAGTCCAACGAGTGGCTTGAAGGCTACGAGACGCAGCGCGCCGCCTGGGAGCAGCAGTACGCTGACGCCCAGACCCGCTGGGAAGCCCACAAGAAGCAGGTTGCCCAGCACGCTGCCGACGACGCTGCTGCAGCAACGTCCGGCGAGAGCGACTCCGGCACCACCAGCTACTCCTCCGAGCCGGCCGCAGCCGAGACCGGTGCAGGCACGCTTGCATCGGACGAAGCGCTTGCCGCTCTGCGCGAGAAGCTGACCGGCAACTAATTGCCACCGGCCCGGGTTGCTCCGGGCCAGCCAAGCGGGTCCCTGCCACGTGCAGGGGCCCGCTTTGGGTTAAGCCGGGCCGCAGTGCTGCGTGGGCGTGGGACATGCCCAGTCTTAGCGCCCAGGAGTGGACATAGTGGTGTTAGGTCCACTCTTCGCCGCCGCCGCGGCGCATGTCCCTTTCAGCAGGCAGCCTTCGGACTGTGCGGGGGTTGCTCGGGCGTGGGGACATGCCCAGTCTTAGCGCCCAGGAGTGGACATAGTGGTGTTATGTCCACTCTTCGACGCCGCCGCGGGGCATGTCCCTAGGCCGGCGAGGCAGGAGGCACTAGGCGGATGAGGATAGGAGCCGGTCTGTGGCCTCGTCGGGGAGTCCGTCGAAGTATTTGTCCAGGATTTCCCGGAACACCGGCTCGCCGGGTGCCGCCCGGAGGAACAAGGTCGACGACGACTGCAGCTTGCGTGCGTCGATGCCACCGAAAATCGTGTCCGCGCTGCGATTTTCGACGGCGAGGACCGCCCGGGCACACTCCCTGAGACGGGGGCCCAGAAGCGGATGCTCCAGATACGCCCGCGCCTCATCCAAGGAGGAAATGGCATACTTCCGCGAGGTCGGGCTGAGTCCGAGGCCGGCGATCTGCGGGAAGACGAACCACATCCAGTGGCTTTGCTTCGCCCCGGCGCGAAGCTCCGAGAGTGCCCGCTGGTAGGTGCCGGCCGCGTCCTGTGCTTCCGCAAAGCGCGCGAGGTTGAAGGGGTCGTCCACGTGTGTTCTCCTGGTTCGCTCGCCGGGGCCTTTCCTTCATCCAACCACTGTTCCTGCCTCGCGGGGAGGGGCATGTCCATCCTTGGGCGCAGCCGGTGGGCACAGCGGCGTTATGCGCATCGGTCCGCGCGGGCGTGGGGCATGTCCTCTAAGTTACCTGGGGGAGGGACATGTCCATCCTTGGGCGCAGCCGGTGGGCACAGTGGCATTATGCGCATCGGTCCGCGCGGGCGTGGGGCATGTCCCCTAAGTTGCCTGGGGGAGGGACATGTCCATCCTTGGACGCAGATGGTGGGCATAGAGGCACTCTGCGCATCGGTCAGCGCGGGCGTGGGGCATGTCCCGGGGATTCGGCACCCCGCACCGCCAGCTAGCAGAGTTTGAGGCGCGCACCCACCCGGTGGCCGTCCGTTGCCAGCTCGGCGCCGACGGAACGAAGCAGGGCCTGCGCGGCGCCGTTGCCCGTGGTTGTTTCGGCCACCAGCAGGTCCGCCCCGGCCCCTGCGGCTTCGGCCTTGACCAGCCGCAGCGCCTCCCGGCCGATGCCGCGCCCGCGGAAGCTGCGGCCGAGCCAGAGCCCGGTCTCCAGGGCCCCGCCACCCGGCACGGCCGTCCCGGGCCGGTCAGAGGGGACGCGCAGGAGCCGGATGGAACCGGCCAGCTCGCCGTCGGCCGTGATGGCCCAGGTTTTCTGCCGTGCCGGACCGTCCAGCCCTGCCGCGGCGGCGTGGTGGTAGTCGCGGAACCAGCTGATCCGTTCGGTGTTCCAACCCTCGGCGGTCCCCAGCGGCGGGGTGACTTCCTCGGCGTCGGCGTCGTGCAGCGCGACCGACAGCAGCCGCTCCAGCACCGGCTCCGTCACGTCGACCAGCGCCACCGCGGGCACCGGCTCAGTTGATGGCAACATCGATCCACTCCGTTTCTCCGGGCTGCAGCACGGCGGTTCCAGTCGTGAGGGCCGCGAGGCGATCAGCGGCCTGCGCCAGCCCAGCCGGGTCGTCCGGCAGCGCCAGCCGAAGAACCGTCGTCTGCGCATCATAGCTGGTGCCGGCCATCACATAACCGGCCGAGCGCAGTTCATTTTCGAGCCTGCCAGCGGACGCGTGCGGCACCGGCACGGCGCAGATCCGCAGCCGCTGCCGCCGCACCAGCGGCGCGAGTTCCAGCGCGGCGGACACGGATTCGGAATAGGCCCGTACCAGTCCGCCGGCACCGAGCAGGATGCCGCCGAAATAGCGGACGACGACGGCGGTCACGTCGCTGAGGTCGGCCACGCCGGGTGCGGTTTCGCGTTTCAGCAGTGCGTCCAGCATCGGGATGCCTGCGGTGCCGGAGGGTTCGCCGTCGTCGCTGGAGCGCTGCACCCCGCGGTCCGGGCCAAGCACGAAGGCCGAGCAGTGGTGCCGCGCGTCGTGGAATTCCCGGCGCAGCCCGTTCACCAGCGACCGGGCGCTGTCCTCGTCGGCGGTGCGCTGCAGCACCGTGATGAAGCGGGACCGCTTGATCTCCAGCTCGTGTCGGAAGCCGCCGCCGCCCGCGAGGGTGGTGTACGCAGTGGCCCTGCTTTCCGGAGAAACCGCGTCGACTGGCACGGCTTCAGTTTAGTCTGGTGGGGTGCTGAAGATTGGTTTGACGGGCGGCATCGCCTCAGGGAAGTCAGTGGTGGCGTCGCGGCTGCGCGAGCTGGGCGCGGTGCTGGTCGACGCCGACGCGCTGGCCCGCGAGGCGGTGGAGCCGGGGACGCCCGGACTGGCGCGCGTGGTGGAAGCCTTCAGCTCCGCCATCCTCGACCCGGACGGCGCCCTGGACCGCACCCGCCTCGGCGCCGTGGTTTTCGGCAACCCGGAACGGCTCGCCGTGCTGAACGGCATCGTCCACCCCCTCGTCAGGGAACGTGCCGCCGCTCTCGCCGCGGCCGCCCCGAAGGGGGCCGTTGTGGTCCAGGACATCCCGCTCCTGGTCGAGACCGGCCAGGGCGCCAACTTCCACCTCGTGGTGGTCGTGGACGCCCCGGAGGACCTCAGGGTCCGGCGGATGGTGGAGCACCGCAAAATGACCGTCGAAGAGGCACGCTCCCGGATGGCCGCCCAAGCAACGAGGGAAGCCCGGCTGGCCGCGGCCGACGTCGTGCTGGACAACTCCGGCTCCAAGGAGGAACTCCGGGACGCAGTGGACCGGCTCTGGCAGCGACGGCTGCTGCCGTTTGCGGACAACCTGGCCAAGCACCGGATGGCCCCGCGCACCGGCGGGCCGGTGCTCAGCCCCGCGGACCCCGACTGGCCTGCCCAGGCCTCGCGCCTGGCTGGCCGGCTGCAGGCCGTGGCGCCGCGGGACATCCTTGCGGTGGACCACATCGGATCCACGGCCGTCCCGGGCCTCGCCGCGAAAGATGTGCTGGACCTGCAGCTCACCGTCCGGGACCTGGCGACGGCGGACCGCCTGGAGCCGCTGCTGGCCGAGGCAGGGTTCCCGCGCTGGCCGGGAATCGGCGCCGACAACCCCAAGCCCGCGCACCCCGACCCGGCCGACTGGGACAAGCGGGTGCACGGCAGCGCGGACCCCGGCCGTCCCGTGAACCTGCACGTCCGGGCCGCGGGATCCCCGGGCTGGCGGTACGCGTTGTGCTTCCGCGACTGGCTGCGCGACGACGCCGCGGCCCGCGCGGACTACCTAGCGGAAAAGCGGCGCGCGGCGCGGCGGCACGGCGTGGACAAGTCCACCGCGGCCTACGCCGCGGACAAGGAGGAGTGGTTCACGGCCTACGCCGCCCCGCGGATGGACGACTGGGCCCGGCGCACCGGCTGGCAGCCGCCGTCGTACGCCGGCGGCGGACCGGGCGGTACAGCCCAAAGCTGAATCAGGGGAACCCTGTCGGAGGGCGGCGGTAGATTAGTACCATGAGCCTTGCCCAGGAAATCAACCGTGTTGTGGCGCCCTTCGAGGTCATCAGCGAGTTCAAGCCCGCCGGTGACCAGCCCGCTGCGATCGCCGAACTGACCGAGCGCATCAAGAACGGTGAGAAGGATGTGGTGCTGCTCGGCGCCACCGGTACCGGTAAGAGCGCGACGACGGCGTGGCTGATCGAGCAGGTCCAGCGGCCCACCCTGGTGATGGTGCAGAACAAGACCCTCGCCGCGCAGCTCGCGAACGAATTCCGTGAGCTGCTCCCGAACAACGCCGTGGAGTACTTCGTCTCTTACTACGACTACTACCAGCCCGAGGCCTACGTGGCGCAGACGGACACCTTCATCGAGAAGGACTCCTCCGTCAACGAGGAAGTCGAACGGCTCCGGCACTCGGCCACCAACGCGCTGCTGACCCGCCGCGACGTAATCGTCGTGGCCACGGTGTCCTGCATCTACGGCCTCGGCACCCCGGAAGAGTACATCGCCGGCATGGTGACGCTCCGCAAGGGCGCCGAGATGAACCGCGACGACCTGCTCCGGAAGTTCGTCACCATGCAGTACACCCGCAACGACATGGACTTCCACCGCGGCACGTTCCGGGTACGCGGGGACACCGTGGAAATCATCCCGATGTATGAGGAACTGGCCATCCGGATCGAGTTCTTCGGCGACGAGATCGAGAACATCTACACGCTGCACCCGCTGACCGGCGAGGTGCTCCGGGACGAGACCGAGATGTACGTCTTCCCCGCTTCGCACTACGTGGCCGGTCCGGAGCGCATGGCCCGCGCGATCAAGCGGATCGAGGACGAGCTCGCCGACCGGCTCAAGGTCCTGGAGAGCCAGAACAAGCTGGTCGAGGCCCAGCGGCTCCGGATGCGCACCACCTACGACCTGGAAATGATGCAGCAGATGGGATTCTGCAACGGCATTGAGAACTACTCCTCGCACATTGACGGCCGCGCCCCGGGGACCGCGCCGCACTGCCTCCTCGACTACTTCCCGGACGATTTCCTCCTGGTGATCGATGAATCCCACGTCACCGTGCCGCAGATCGGCGCCATGTACGAGGGCGACATGTCCCGCAAGCGGAACCTCGTGGACTTCGGCTTCCGGCTGCCCTCGGCGATGGACAACCGACCGCTCAAGTGGGACGAGTTCCAGGAACGCATCGGCCAGACCGTCTACCTGTCCGCGACGCCGGGCAAGTTCGAGCTCGGCAAGGCGGACGGCTTCGTGCAGCAGATCATCCGGCCCACCGGCCTGATCGACCCCGAGGTCATCGTCAAGCCCACCAAGGGCCAGATCGACGACCTGCTGGGCGAAATCCGCACCCGCACGGCGAAGAATGAACGCGTCCTCGTCACCACGCTGACCAAACGGATGGCCGAGGACCTCACCGACTACCTGCTGGGCCACGGTGTGAAGGTCGAATACCTACACTCCGACGTCGACACGCTGCGCCGCGTGGAGCTGCTCCGCGAACTGCGGATGGGGGTCTTCGACGTCCTGGTCGGCATCAACCTGCTCCGGGAAGGCCTTGACCTCCCGGAGGTCTCGCTGGTCAGCATCCTCGACGCCGACAAGGAAGGCTTCCTGCGCTCCTCCACGTCGCTGATCCAGACCATCGGGCGTGCCGCCCGCAATGTCTCCGGCCAGGTCCACATGTATGCGGACAGAATCACTGACTCGATGGCCCACGCCATCGACGAAACGAACCGGCGCCGCGCCATCCAGGTGGCCTACAACACGGAAAAGGGCATCGACCCGCAGCCGCTGCGGAAGAAGATCGCCGACATCACGGACCAGATCAACAAGGAGGACGCAGACACCCGCGAGCTGCTGGCCAGCGCGGGCAAGGCCCGCGGCAAGGGCAAGGGCAGCTCCAAGGTCCGCGCCGACGGCCTCGCCGCCGCCCCGGCCGAGGACCTGGTGGGCCTGATCGAACAGCTGACCGAGCAGATGCACGCCGCAGCCGGCGAGCTGCAGTTCGAGCTCGCCGCCCGGCTCCGGGACGAGGTCGGGGAGCTCAAGAAGGAGTTGCGCCAGATGCAGTCGGCCGGGCACGCCTAGGGTAAAGTGGGACTGACGTAGGGGAGTATCCCAAGCGCTACGATCGTCAACACGCACGGCACAGATGCCCTGCCGGGCGTAGCGGGCAGCGAATCGGCACCGGAGGGCAACGGCCCCGGTGCGGCAGCTAGCCGGAGAGACTTACACCGCTTAGTTGTACCCTGCGAAAGGTATCTTTGTGCCCGAACTTCCCGTCTGGTTCGAGATCGGCTCCTTCGTCGTTCTCGGCATCATCCTCGCCATCGACCTGCTTCTGGTGCTGAAGCGCCCGCACGAGCCGTCCATGAAGGAAGCGGGCCTCTGGGTCTCCTTCTACATCGCCCTGGCGCTCGTCTTCGCCGGAGCCATGTTTCTGTTCACCGGCCCGGAGTACGGCGGGCAGTTCATCGCCGGCTGGGTGACGGAGTACAGCCTCAGCATCGACAACCTGTTCGTGTTCATCATCATCATGGCTCGCTTCTCGGTACCCCGTAAGTACCAGCAGGAAGTGCTCATGGTGGGCATCATCATCGCCCTGATCCTGCGCGGCATCTTCATCCTGCTCGGCGCGATCGTGATTGAACAGTTCAGCTGGGTCTTCTACATCTTCGGCGCGTTCCTGCTCTGGACCGCCTGGAAGCAGGCGCAGGACGAGGGCGAGGACGAGGAAGACAAGGAAAACCCGCTGATCGCCCGGATCCGCCGGATCCTGCCGATGTCGGAGAAGTTCGACGGCGGCAAGCTGCGCACCGAGGTCGACGGCAAAAAGGTCTTCACCCCGATGCTGATCGTTTTTGTGACCATCGGCATGACCGACCTACTCTTCGCCGTGGACTCCATCCCGGCCATCTTCGGCCTGACCCAGAGCGCGTTCATCGTCTTCACCGCCAACATCTTCGCCCTGATGGGTCTGCGCCAGCTCTACTTCCTGCTCGGCGGCCTGATGAACCGGCTGATCTACCTCAAGCATGCGCTGTCCGTCATCCTCGCCTTCATCGGCGTCAAGCTGGTGCTGCACGCCATGCACGTCAACGAACTGCCCTTCATCAACGGCGGCAAGCACATCGAATGGGCCCCGGAGATCCCGACCTACGTGTCGCTCGGAGTGATCATCGGCACCATTATCATCGCGGTCGTCGCCAGCCTGGTCAGCTCCAAGGCCTCGAAGGCCAAGCTGGACGCCCGGCTCGAAGAGGACTCCCGCAAGAGCCTCACCGACGCCGAGTAGCGCCTCCGGGCGGCCCCGCCACGGGCTAAGCTCGGAGCGTGAAAATCTTTGACGCCGCGACGGCGGCCGGTACGGCGCTGCACCCGCAACGGGTGCAGCGCCGTACCGTTGTGGTGCTGAGCGCCGCCCAGCTGCTCAGCGGCGTGGGCGGCGGCGCCAGCCTCTCCGTCGGCTCGCTGCTGGCCGTCCAGCTCTCCGGATCGAACGCCTGGGCGGGCTCGGTCACCACCACCATGACCCTGGCGGCAGCAGTGGCCGCGCTGCCGCTCGCCGGCCTGGCCGGCCGGCGCGGCCGCCGGGCAGCCCTGGTGACCGGGTTGCTCTCCGCGATGACCGGCGCCCTGCTGGTGATCCTGGCGACCGTCACCGGCCTCTTCCCGGTACTGCTGCTGGGCGCCGCCATGCTGGGCCTGGGCACGGCAGCCAACCTGCAGGCCCGCTTCGCCGCCGTCGACCTCGCAGTGCCGGAACACCGGGGACGCTCGCTCGCGGTGGTGGTCTGGGCGGTCACGGTCGGGGCCGTGGCCGGACCGAACCTGATCCAGCCCGGCGCGGTGGTGGGGCAGGCGCTCGGCCTGCCGCCGATCTCCGGGCCCTTCGTGTTTTCGACGGCGGGACTCGCCCTCGCGGCGCTGCTGCTGTTCCTCGGGCTGCGCCCGGACCCGCTGCTGCTGGCCGCCCGGATCCGGAGCGGGTCAGGGGAGCCGGCAGCGGCGACTGCGGACGGGCCGGCGAAAGGGGCGGCGGGCCGCCGGCGCAGGCATGCCCTGCGGGACGGGCTGCGCGCGGCCCGGTCCTCGCCCCGCGCCCGGCTGGCACTGCTCGCCGTCGTCGCCGCGCACGGCTGCATGGCCGCTGTGATGTCCATGACCCCGCTGCATCTGCAGCTGCTCACCGAAGGGCCGCTGGCCGGCCACGACCCGGGGCATTCGCACGCTGCGGGCACCGACGTCTTTGTGCTGATCGGCTTCACGATCTCGCTGCACATCGCCGGCATGTATGCCCTCTCCCCGGTGATGGGCTGGCTCACCGACACGTTCGGCCGGCTGCCGGTGATCCTGCTGGGCCACGGCCTGATTCTGCTCGCCGCCTGCGTCGCGGGGTTCGGCCAGGCGCAGCCGGCGCTGGTCACGACCGGACTCGTGCTGCTGGGCCTGGGCTGGTCCGCGGCCACCATCGCAGGGTCCACCCTGCTCGCGGAGAGCGTCGCGGCCGGCGACCGGGTCCTCGTCCAGGGCGTCTCGGACACCCTGATGGGTGTCGCGGGAGCCGTGGGATCGGGGTTCGCCGGGCTCGTGATGAGCGGGGTCGGTTACCAGGGCCTGAACCTCGTTGCGGCCGTGGTGGCCGCCGCGGTGCTGGCACTGGTCGTGTCGGCGGGCCACCGCCGCATTGCTGTTTCGGCCGGGGGATGAGCCCCCGCCGGTACCGCGTCGGGACGGCTCAGGCCCTGCCCGCGCGGGCCATGCCGAGCAGCCGGCCGAAGATGGCCTCGCCGTCGTCGGCGATGCCGTCGTGGTGGAACTCGTCGGTCTCCCACACCTGCAGCCGGCGCACCGCCGCGGCGGTTTCCAGCGACAGGTCCCGGTCCACGTAGATGTCATCGCTGTACACGGCGGCCGTCACCGGTACGTTGTTGAGGGCAAGCCGCTCCGGGTCGTAAAGCGGTTTCCAGTCGTTCTTCTCGGCGAGCAGCTGCGCCACCGTCCGTAGCGGACGCAGCGCCGGGTCCTGCTCGAAGTACCAGGGGTAGACCATCTCACCGGTCAGCAGCGGGTCGGCGGCGTCGGGGCGGAACTCCGGGAAGTCCTGGAGCACCCGCAGCGCAGCCCAGTCGGTGGCCTCGCCCTGGCCGTAGATGGATTCGTGCATCAGGGCGTACAGCGGGTTCGCCGCGCGGGAAACGAGGCCCCGGACCTGTTCCAGGAAGCCGTCGGAGAGGCGGTCGCCGTCGGGGGTACTGACGAAGGCATCCTCCAGCAGGTGGTGCAGGCCGTCCACCCGGGTGTTGCCGCCGAGGTAGGAGCCCACCATCTGGAACCGCTCCACCGTGAGCGAGCTGCCGTCGGGCAGGAACTCCTCGGACTCGCGGAGGTGCCGGGCGATCCGGCTGACCAGCTCCCGGTCCTGCGGGTACCAGCCGAAGTACTCGGCGTTCCGCGCAGCCACCCGGCGGAAGGTTGCCTGGTAGACCCGGTCCGCCGGACCGGCCAGGGGCGCAAGGCCGCCGGTGATCAGCGCCTCGCGGAGCCCCTCCGGGGCGAAGGACAGGTAACTGAGCGCGCAGAAACCGCCGTAGCTCTGCCCGTAGATGGTCCACGGCGCGGCGCCCAGGGTCCGGCGGATGGCTTCGGCGTCGGCCACGATCGAGTCGGCCCGGAAGTGCTCCAGGTAGTGCGCCTGGTCCCGCTCGTTCCCGCGCAGCGGGAGGGTGTTGCGGTCGACGGGGGTGGACAGGCCGGTGCCGCGCTGGTCCAGCATCAGGATCCGGAAGTCCTTCGCCGCGGCCTTGCTCCAGCCGCCCAGGGCGGGGAACCGGTTGCCGCGGCCGCCGGGACCGCCCTGCAGGTACAGCAGCCACGGCAGTTCCGCGGCGGCCTCCTCGCTGTGGTCGGCGGAGACGTATTCGCGGGCAAAGACCGTGATCGTTTCGCCGCCGGCGCCGAAGTGGTCCAGCGGAACCTCGAAGTAGTGCTCGGCGGTGCGCATGCCGCGGTAGGCGTGCCGGGCCTTGACGATGTGCGGGACGGAAGCTGTCGTCGCCGAAACAGTGTCAGCCACGCGCGTCGGCCGTCCGGGCGCCGGCGAACGCGTCCAGTGCTTCGCCGGTGAGCCGGAAGGTGGACCATTCGTCCATCGGAGCGGCGCCGAGGTTCTTGTAGAACGCGATCGAGGGTTCGTTCCAATCCAGCACGCTCCACTCCACCCGCGCGTAGCCGCGGTCGACGGCGGTCGCGGCGAGGTGCTGCAGCAGCGCCTTGCCGTGGCCGGCGCCGCGGGCCTCGGGCATCACGTACAGGTCCTCGAGGTAGATCCCGTGCACGCCTTCCCAGGTGGAGTAGTTCAGGAACCACAGCGCGAAGCCCTGGACGTCGCCGGCTTCGTTCTCCGCCATGGTCGCGTATACACGCGGGTTCTCGCCGAACAGCACCTCCGTAAGCATTTCCGGGGTGTTCCGGACGGCGTCCGGCTCCTTCTCGTAGATGGCCAGGTCGTGGATCATCTGCAGGATGGCGGGGACGTCGTGGGCGGTGGCCGGGCGGATTACACTCATGCCCGCCAGTTTACTAGCGGCTACAGGCGGTTCACGTCGGCTACGCGCACGACGGCGGTGCCGGTCTCGTCCGAGGCGGGCAGGTCCACCTCGGCGGAGATGCCCCAGTCGTGGTTGCCGGCCGGGTCGTCGAAGATCTGCCGCACCTTCCAGACGCCCGGTTCCTCGGTGATGATCAGCAGGCCGGGCCCGCGTGCGTCCGGGCCGGTCCCGATGTCCCCGTGCTCCTCGAAGTAGTCGTCCAGCGCATCCTCCCAGCGTTCCGCGTCCCAGCCGGAGCCGCCGTCGAGCTCGCCCAGCGCGGTGGCGGCCTCGTCAGCGAACAGTTCCACCCGCCGGAACATCTCGTTGCGGACCATCACGCGGAACGCCCGGACGTTGGAGGTCAGCGACGGCGGCGGGGGCGGCGGGGCGTCGTGCGGGGTCGGGGCGGCGCCGGAGGTGAGTTCCTCCCATTCGTCCAGCAGGCTCGAGTCCACCTGCCGGACCAGCTCGCCGAGCCAGGCGATGAGGTCCTCGAGGTCCTCGCGCAGCGCATCCTGCGGCACGGTCTGCCGGAGGGCCTTGAACCCGTCGGCCAGGTACCGCAGCACAATGCCCTCGGACCGGGCCAGGCCGTAGAACTGCACGAATTCACCGAAGTTCATGGCCCGTTCGTACATGTCCCGGATCACGGACTTGGGCGCGAGCTCAAAGTCGCCGATCCACGGCGCGGCCTTCCGGTACACATCGAAGGCCTCGCCGAGGATCTCCGCGAGCGGCTGGGGGTAGCTGACCTCCTCCAGCATGGCCATCCGCTGGTCATAGTCGATCCCGTCGGCCTTCATCGCGGCGATCGCCTCGCCGCGCGCCTTCTTCTGCTGCGCGGACAAAATCTGCCGCGGCTTCTCCAGCGTCGACTCGATCACCGACACGACGTCGAGGGCGTACGACGGCGACTCCGGATCCAGCAGCTCCAGGGCCGCCAGGGCGAAGGGGGAGAGCGGCTGGTTCAGGGCGAAGTTCGCCTGCAGGTGCACGGTGAGCCGCACGCTGCGGCCGTCCGGGCCCTGCTCGGCGGGCGGGATGCGTTCGACGACGCCGGCGGCCAGCAGTTCGCGGTAAATGCCGAGGGCCTTCTTCATCAGCTGGAGCTGCGCGGCGCGCGGCTCGTGGTTTTCGGTCAGCAGGCGGCGCGCGGCCTTGAACGGATCGCCCGGGCGTTCCATCAGGTTCATCAGCATCGCGTGAGTGACGGTGAAGCTGGAGCCCAGCGGGTCCGGCACGGACTCCACCAGCCGCTTGTAGGTGGGCTCGCCCCAGGACACAAAGCCCTCCGGCGGCTTCTTTTTCACCACCTGGCGCAGCTTCTTCTGGTCGTCGCCGAACTTCGCCGTGGCCTTGGCCATCGCCTTCACGTTCTCGATCACGTGCTCGGGCGCCTGGACCACCACGGTCCCGGCGGTGTCGTAGCCGGCCCGCCCCGCCCGGCCGGCGATCTGGTGGAACTCGCGGGAATTCAGCAGGCGTGTGCGCGTGCCGTCGTACTTGCTCAGGGCCGTCAGGAGCACGGTGCGGATGGGGACGTTGATGCCGACGCCCAGCGTGTCGGTGCCGCAGATGACCTTGAGCAGGCCGGCCTGGGCCAGTTGCTCGACGAGCCGGCGGTACTTGGGCAGCATGCCGGCGTGATGCACGCCGATGCCGTGCCGGACCAGCCGGTTCAGCGTCTTGCCGAAGCCGGCGGCGAAGCGGAAGCCGGCGATCAGCTCGGCGATCTTGTCCTTTTCCTCGCGGGTGCAGACGTTGATGCTCATCAGGTTCTGGGCCCGGTCGATCGCCTCAAGCTGGCTGAAGTGCACAACGTAGACAGGTACCTGTTTCGTGGAGAGCAGCTCCTCGAGCGTCTCGTGCACCGGGGTCTGCTGGTAGTAGAAATGCAGGGGGATGGGCCGTTCGGCGGAACTGACCGTGGTCGTCGGCCGGCCGGTCAGCTCGGTGATGCCCTCCTCGAAGCGGGTGACGTCGCCGAGCGTGGCGGACATCAGCAGGAATTGGGCCTGCGGGAGTTCCAGCAGCGGCACCTGCCAGGCCCAGCCGCGCTGCGGATCCGCGTAGAAGTGGAACTCATCCATGATGACCGCGCCAAGCTCCGCGGCGGAACCCTCGCGCAGGGCGATGTTCGCCAGGATCTCCGCGGTGCAGCAGATGATGGGCGCGTCCTGGTTGACGCCGGAGTCGCCGGTGATCATGCCGACGTTCTCGGCGCCGAAGATCTCGCAGAGCGCGAAGAACTTCTCCGACACGAGGGCCTTGATGGGGGCGGTGTAGTAGCTGCGCTCCCCACGGGCCATCGCCTGGAAATGCGCCGCGATGGCCACCAGCGATTTTCCGGAGCCGGTGGGGGTCGCCAGGATGACGTTGGACCCGGCGGCGAGCTCCATTACAGCCTCGTCCTGGGCGGTGTAGAGGGCGAGCCCGCGGCTCTCCGTCCATTCGACGAACCGGGTGTAGAGCTCGTCCGGATCGAGGCCGGTCCGGCCGGGAACTCGGGCGGCCGGGGCGGGGAGCTGATCAACGAGTTTCATTGCCTTCCAGCTTAGTGGCCAGCGGCGCGGCCGGCGGCGCGCAGCCACCGATGCATCCATCCCCCGGCCGACCCACGGGGTTAGGCTTCGGCTGACAGAACCAGCGGTGAAGCGGAGGAATGCATGAAATGGGATCCAGCCAAGTACGTCCAGTTCGGGGACTATCGGGACCGGCCCTTTTTCGACTTGACCGCGCGCATCCAGGCGGACGGGCCACGGCACGTCGTCGACCTTGGCTGCGGGCCGGGAAACCTGACGGCGGCGCTGGCGGCCCGCTGGCCCGGCGCCGCGGTGGAGGGGCTGGATTCCTCGGGGGAGATGCTTGCCAAGGCCGGCGCTGTGGCGGCCGCGGCCGGCAACCTGTCGTTTAGCCAGGGGGACATCGCCGCGTGGATGCCGGGGCCGGACACCGACGTCGTTGTCAGCAACGCCGCCCTGCAGTGGGTGCCGGGGCACCGGGAATTGCTGCCCCGCTGGCTTGAGGCGCTGCGCCCCGGAGCGTGGTTCGCGCTGCAGGTGCCAGGCAACTTCGACGCGCCCTCGCACACCCTTATGCGCGGGCTTGCCGCGTCGGACGAATGGTCCGGATGCCTTGCCGGCGTGCTGCGGCACGACGACGTGGTGGGCGGACCGGACGACTACCTTGAGTTGATGCTCGACGCCGGCTGCGACGCGGACGCCTGGGAGACGACTTACCTGCAGGTCCTGCCGGGGGCCAACCCGGTGCTGGAATGGGTCCGCGGGACCGGGCTCCGCCCGGTGCTTGCCGCGCTCACGGCGGAGGAGGGCGCCCGCTTCGAGGCCGACTACGCGCGGCTCTTGAACGAGGCCTATCCGCCCGGCACCCACGGAACGGTGTTCCCGTTCCGGCGGGTCTTCGCGGTGGCCCGCAAACGGTGAAGGCTGCCCCGTCCGGCGCCGTCGACAAACCGCTGCGGCGGGGAAAGCGAGGCACGAACGGGGCCGCGTTTACGGATATGACACGCCGTGTGACAACTCTTGCCATGTGATGGGGCTTACAATGACAAAGCGGTCTGGGGGCGGCCGCCCTCTGGTCCGTATCCTCGCCCTGTTCTAGCGATGGAGGTTCGGTGCTATTTAGCCTGATGCGGCGGCTGCTCGCCGCCCACAGGAGGACCGTCCTGGCCATCATCTGCCTGCAGCTCGTGCAGACCACCGCGAACCTCCTGCTCCCCACGCTGAACGCCGCCATCATCGACGACGGCATCGTCGCCGGCGACACGCCCGTGATCCTCCGTCTGGGCGGCGCGATGGCGGGGATCGCAGCCGTCCAGGTCGGTGCCGCCGTCGCCGCCGGCTATCTCGGCGCCGTCGTGGCCATGCGGGTGGGACGCGGGCTGCGCGAGGAACTGTTTGCCAAGGTCCAGACCTTTTCCTCGCAGGAGGTGGGCGCGTTCGGTGCCCCCAGCCTCGTCACCCGGGCCACCAATGACGTCGCGCAGATCCAGAACCTCACCGTCCTCGTATTCACCATGCTCGTCACGGCCCCCGCCAGCTTCATCGGCGGCGTCGCCCTTGCAGTGCACCAGGACCTGGCGCTCTCCGGCATTGTGGTGGCCGTCATCCCGGTGCTGGCCGGGCTGATGCTGCTGATCGTGCGCAGGCTGATCCCGCTCTACCGGCGCGGCCAGGAACTTATCGACCGGATCAGCCGGGTGCTGCGGGAACAGATCATCGGCGCCAACGTCATCCGCGGCTTCGTCCGGCAGGACCATGAGATCCGCCGCTTCGACGCCGCCAACCGCGACCTCACCCGGAACAACCTGGACTCCGCGCTGCTGGTGGCCGGCATGAACCCGGTGATCATGGTGGTGGTCAACCTGTCCTCGGTCGCCGTTGTCTGGTTCGGCGGCCACCGGATCGAAGCCGGACAGATGCGCCTCGGCGCCCTGACTGCGTTCATCGCCTACATCCTGCAGATCCTGATCGCCATCATGATGGCGATGTACGTCTTTACGACAGCCCCGCGCGCGGCGGCCTGCGCCGAGCGCATCCGGGCGGTCCTCGATACCGAGCCGTCCATCGGCTCTCCCGCGCCGGAGAACTGGCCGGACGCGGCTGCCGACTCCGCACCGGCCTCCGCGGCGAGCCCGGAGCCAGGAACTGAGCCGGAACCTGGGCCGCCGGTGGCCGATGGCACCGTCGAGTTCCGCGAGGTTGCCTTCGCCTACCCCGGGGCGGAAGCGCCGGTGCTGGCCGGGGTCAGCTTCACCGCCGTTCCCGGGACGACGACGGCGATCGTCGGCGCCACGGGCAGCGGCAAGAGCACCCTGCTGAACCTGCTGCCGCGCTTCCTTGACCCGACGGCAGGCAGCATCAGCATCGGCGGCCGCGGGATCCGCTCGCTGCCGCTGGCGTCGCTGCGTCGAATGATGGCGCTGGTGCCGCAGCACTCCTACCTCTTCTCCGGCACCCTCGCCCAGAACCTGCGGATGGGCGGGCCGGCGGCGGACGAGGCGCAGCTGTGGCAGGCGCTGGAAACCGCCCAGGCCGCGGACTTCGTCCGGGACCTCCCCGGCGGCCTCGACGCCCCGGTCAGCCAGGGCGGCACCAACTTTTCCGGCGGCCAGCGCCAGCGCCTGTGCATTGCCCGCGCCTTGCTCCGGCCGGCCCCCGTCTACCTGTTCGACGACAGTTTCTCCGCCCTCGACTACGGCACTGACATCCGTCTCCGCGCTGCGCTGGAGCCGCTCCTGCGGACGGCCACCGTGCTGATCGTGGCCGAACGACTCTCCACCATCGAGGACGCGGACCTGATCCTCGTGCTCGAGGACGGCCGTCTGGTGGCGCAGGGCACCCATCACGGGCTGCTGGAGTCATCCCGGACCTACCAGGAGATCGCCGCCTCCCAGCTGGTCCTCGAGGAAACCCTGTGAGCGCCGGCACCCCGGTGCAGGCCGGAACGCCCGCGGCCAAATGGCGGACCGCCGGCCGGCTGCTGGGGCTGCTGAAGCCGGTACGCCTTCGCATGGCCGGCGTCATCGCCGCGACGTGCTGTTTCGCGGCACTGAACGTGGCGGCCCCCAAATACCTCGGCGACGCCACCGACGTCGTGGTCCGCGGCGTGGTCGGCGGAGTCTTCGACGAGAAGCGGCTTGGCCGGCTGCTGCTCGCGGTGGCACTGATGTACCTTGGCGCCTCGCTCTTCAGCTGGATCCAGGGTGCCCTGACGGCAACAGCGGTGCAGCGGCTGAGC
This sequence comes from uncultured Arthrobacter sp., assembly GCF_964021775.1. Taxonomy (GTDB): domain Bacteria; phylum Actinomycetota; class Actinomycetes; order Actinomycetales; family Micrococcaceae; genus Arthrobacter. The sequence goes on along the minus strand of NZ_CAXHZI010000002.1, from coordinate 159,491 downwards.
TACGGTCTCCGTTCAGCCGTGGAACACAAGCTGCACCTGCTGCCCTCCAGCCATTTCGACGACCAGCACCGCGGCGACGTGCTCAGCCGGGCCACCAACGACGTCGACAACGTCTCGCAGTCGCTCAACCAGCTGCTCAACCAGCTGATCATGTCGGTGTTGATGCTCTCCGGGGCCCTGGCCATGATGTTTTGGCTGTCGCCGCTGCTGGCGTTGATCGCTCTCGCCTCGGTTCCCGTCTCCACTCTGATCACGGTGGCCGTGGCGCGCAAATCGCAGGCGCACTTCACCGCGCAGTGGGGCAGCACCGGCGAACTGCACACGCACCTGGAGGAGTTCTTCACCGGGCACGAGGTCGTGAAGGCCTTCGGCCGGCAGGACGCTGCGGCGGCCACCTTCAGGCAGAGCAATGACCGGCTCTTCCGGTCCGCCTCCAGCGCGCAGTACCTGTCGGGCGTCGTGCAGCCCCTGATGATCTTCGTCTCCAACCTCAACTACATCGCGGTTGCCGTGATCGGAGCGCTGCAGGTGGCCGCCGGCACCATGACGGTCGGCGGTATCCAGGCCTTCATCCAGTTCAGCCGGCTCTTCAGCCAGCCGATGGGCCAGATCGGCGGCATGCTCACCCTGATGCAGTCCTGCGTGGCCTCGGCCGAACGCGTCTTCGCACTGCTGGACGCCCCGGAAATACCCGCGGACCCGGCTGAGCCGGCCGCCGGCGCCGCCCGGGCCGCAGCCCTGCGCGCCGCCGACGGCGGGGACGCCCCGCCGTCCGGGAGGGTCACCTTCGAAAACGCCACATTTGGCTATACGCCGGGTTCCCCGGTGGTCCGGGACTTGTCCTTCGCCGTCGAGCCGGGCCAGACCGTCGCGATAGTGGGGCACACCGGGGCGGGCAAGACCACGGTGGTCAACCTCCTGATGCGGTTCTACGAGCTCGATTCGGGCCGGATCACGGTGGACGGCGCGGACATCGCCGAACTGCCCCGTGACGTGCTGCGGTCCGCCTTCGGCACCGTGCTGCAGGACGCGTGGCTGTTCACGGGCAGCATCCGGGACAACATCGAGTACGGCCGGCCCGGCGCCAGCGACGAGGAGATTCTCGCCGCCGCGCAGGCGAGCCACGTGGACCAGTTCGTCCGCGCCCTGCCGGCCGGCTACGCCACCATGCTCGGCAACGACGGCGATTCCCTCAGCCGCGGCCAGCGGCAGCTGATCTCGATTGCCCGGGCGGAGCTGTCCGGCCGCAGCATCCTGATCCTCGATGAGGCGACCAGCTCGGTGGACAGCCGCACGGAGGTGCAGATCCGGCAGGCCATGGCGCGGCTCCGGCAGGGCCGGACCAGCTTCGTGATTGCCCACCGCTTGTCCACCGTCCGGGACGCTGATCTAATTCTGGTCATGGACCACGGACGGATAGTTGAACAGGGGAACCACCAGGACCTGATAGCGGGGGGCGGACTGTACAGCTCGCTGTACCGCGCCCAGTTCGCCGGCAGCGAACGGGCCGGGGATGTCCTGGAGCCGGAACTGTGAGTTCCGGCGAGCGGACGGCGGGCCGATTCCCCGGCAGCTGGAAGCCCAATGCCGGCAGTTCGGTGCCGCTCTTCGAGCAGCTCAGGCTGAACATCATCGAGCAGGCCAACAACGGCTCCCTGGCCCCCGGCACCCGGCTCCCGGCCGTGCGCAGCCTGGCGGGCGAACTTGGCGTGGCACCGCACACCGTGGCGCGCGCCTACAAGGAACTTGAGGCCGCCGGCGTCGTGGCGACGCAGGGCAGGAACGGCACGGTTGTCTGTGCCCGCGACGAGGCCTGGGGGTCGCTCACGGCCGCCGCGGCGGAGTTCGCGGCGGCGGCTAAAGCCCAGGGTGCCAGCTTCGCCGAGGCCGTTCAGCTGTTGGCCGCCGCGTACGACCGGCACTAGCGCATCTTCTACTAGCACAACCTCCGCCCGAATAGATATTCGAAGAAGTTTTCGATTAGCATTGGAGGCGTGCCTAAAGCCTTAGCTGAAGAACCCGCCGTCGATGTCCAGTCCGCTGCCGCACCGGTGAAGTCCGGGAAAGCGGCCAGCCCGCAGCCGTCCAGCCCGGCGTCGGCGGGTGCGGAACTGGCCCGCCCCGACTTGTCCCGCCTCGTCGTCAAGGGCGCACGCGAGCACAACCTGCGCAACGTCGACCTCGACCTGCCGCGCGACGCGATGATCGTCTTCACAGGCCTCTCCGGCTCCGGCAAGTCCTCGCTCGCCTTCGACACCATTTTCGCCGAGGGCCAGCGGCGCTACGTGGAATCACTCTCCGCGTACGCGCGCCAGTTCCTGGGCCAGGTGGACAAGCCCGACGTCGACTTCATCGAGGGGCTCTCCCCGGCGGTGTCGATCGACCAGAAGTCCACGAGCAAGAACCCGCGTTCCACTGTGGGCACGATCACCGAGATCTACGACTACATGCGCCTGCTCTGGGCCCGGGTGGGGCGCCCGCATTGCCCCGTCTGCGGCGAGCCGGTCACCAAGCAGACCCCGCAGCAGATCGTCGACCAGCTTCTGGAACTGCCCGAGGGCACCCGGTTCCAGGTCCTGGCGCCCGTGGTCCGCGGCCGCAAGGGCGAGTTTGTTGAACTGTTCAAGGAGCTCACCGCGAAGGGCTACTCCCGGGCCCGGGTGGACGACAAGCTGATCCAGCTCAGCGATCCGCCCAAGCTGGGCAAGCAGTTCAAGCACACCATTGAAGTGGTGGTGGACCGCCTGGTCGTGAAGGAGGGTATCAGCCAGCGCCTCACCGACTCGGTGGAAACCGCGCTGGGCCTGGCCGAGGGCCGGGTGCTGGCCGAATTCGTTGACCTTGACGCCGACGATCCGGAACGGATCCGCGCCTTCTCCGAGCACCTCGCCTGCCCCAACGAGCACCCCCTCGCCATCGATGAGATCGAACCCCGCTCGTTCTCCTTCAACAACCCGTTCGGCGCTTGCTCCGCCTGCAGCGGTATCGGCACCAAGCTGGAGGTCGACGAGGAACTCCTGATCCCCAACCCGGAGCTCTCCCTCTCCGAGGGGGCCATCGCGCCGTGGTCTCTCGGTACCGCCACCACCGAGTACTGGAACCGGCTCCTTGGCGGCCTGGCCAAGGAAATCGGCTTCAAGATGACCACGCCGTGGGAGAAGCTCTCCACCGAGGCCCGGCAGACCGTGCTGCACGGCAAGGACCACAAGGTCGTGGTGCAATACCGCAACCGCTTCGGCCGGGAACGCAAGTACAGCACCGGCTTCGAAGGCGTCGTCCAGTACGTGCACCGCAAGCACACGGAAACGGATTCCGACTCGGCGCGGGACCGCTACGAGGAGTACATGCGCCAGGTCCCGTGCCCGGCCTGCAACGGCGCCCGGCTGAACCCGGCGTCGCTCTCGGTCCTGATCAACGGCAAGTCGATCGCCGAGGTCGCCGCGCTGCCCATGCGCGAGTGCGCGCACTTCCTGGACACCCTGGTCCTCAGCGGCCGCGAGGCCCAGATCGCGCACCAGGTCCTCAAGGAGATCCAGGCCCGCCTGACCTTCCTGCTCGACGTCGGCCTCGAGTACCTGAACCTGGAGCGGCCCTCCGGCACGCTTTCCGGCGGCGAGGCGCAGCGCATCCGCCTCGCCACCCAGATCGGTTCCGGCCTGGTCGGCGTGCTGTACGTCCTCGACGAGCCGTCCATCGGGCTGCACCAGCGCGACAACCGCCGCCTGATCGAAACCCTCACCCGGCTCCGGGACCTGGGCAACACCCTGATCGTGGTCGAACACGACGAGGACACCATCCACGAGGCAGACTGGGTGGTGGACATCGGACCGGGCGCCGGCGAGCACGGCGGCATGGTCGTCCACTCCGGCTCCTACCAGGACCTGTTGAAAAACACCGAGTCCCTGACCGGCGACTACCTCTCCGGGCGGAAGTCCATCGAGGTGCCGAAGAAGCGGCGCAAGTACGACAAGAAGCGCGAGCTCAAGGTCGTCGGCGCCAAGGAAAACAACCTGCTCAACGTGGACGCCGCCTTCCCGCTGGGCCTGTTCACGGCCGTCACCGGCGTCAGCGGTTCCGGCAAGTCCACCCTGGTCAACGAGATTCTCTACAAGGTGCTCGCCAACAAGCTCAACGGCGCCAAGCAGGTCGCCGGGCGGCACAAGACGGTCCAAGGCCTCGAGCACCTGGACAAGGTGGTGCACGTTGACCAGAGCCCCATCGGCCGCACCCCGCGGTCCAACCCGGCCACCTACACGGGCGTGTTCGACCACATCCGGAAGCTGTTCGCGGAGACCAACGAGGCTAAGGTCCGGGGCTACCAGCCGGGCCGGTTCTCCTTCAACGTCAAGGGCGGACGCTGCGAGGCCTGCTCCGGCGACGGCACGCTGAAGATCGAGATGAACTTCCTGCCGGACGTCTACGTCCCGTGCGAGGTGTGCCACGGCGCCCGCTACAACCGCGAGACGCTTGAGGTGCACTACAAGGGCAAAACCATCGCGGACGTGCTGAACATGCCGATCGAGGAGGGCGCCGAGTTCTTCGCCGCGTTCTCGCCGATCGCCCGGCACCTGCGGACGCTCGTCGACGTCGGCCTCGGCTACGTGCGGCTCGGCCAGCCCGCCACGACGCTCTCCGGCGGCGAGGCGCAGCGCGTGAAGCTTGCCGCGGAACTGCAGAAGCGCTCGAATGGCCGCAGCGTCTACGTGCTCGACGAGCCCACCACCGGACTGCATTTCGAGGACATCCGCAAGCTCCTGATGGTGCTGCAGGGCCTGGTCGAAAAGGGCAACACCGTGATCACGATCGAGCACAACCTCGACGTCATCAAGAGCGCGGACTGGATCGTCGACCTGGGACCCGACGGCGGTTCCGGCGGCGGCCGGGTGGTCGCATCGGGTACACCGGAGCATGTCGCGAAGTCCAAGGACAGCCACACCGCGGCTTTCCTGGCCGAGATCCTCAACTAGTCCGAAGCCCGCACTGACCTGACATGCAGCTGCCCTGCCGCCGCCGGAATTCCGGGGGGCGGCAGGGCATCCGCGCGTCGCGGGCCCGCCCTGACCCATACCCGCAGCGGTATGCGAATTTCAGGCATCCCCGCGGTCGTGAGAAACTAAGGCCCGTGATGCCTACCTCCGTGCCCGTGATCTTCGACCTGGACGGCACCCTTGTTGATCCGGCCGGGGGAATCACGGCCGGTATCTCCGCCGCCCTCAGCGAGCTTGGACTTCCCGTCCCGGGACCGGACAGGCTGGACGCGATGATCGGCCCGAAACTCAGCCATTCGCTCCTGGACATTGCCGGCGTGCCTGCGGAACAACTGGACGAGGCCATCCGGATCTACCGGGGGCACTACCTGTCCAGCGGCATTGCGCAGAGCCGGCTCTACGACGGCATCCGTGAGCTGCTGGAATCATACGCCGACGCCGGACGGCCAACCGCTGTCGCCACCCAAAAACCCGAACACCTGGCCCGCATGGTCCTGGAGCACCACGGCATCGCCGGCCTGTTCCGGTCCGTCCGCGGCTCCGCAGCGGACGAATCGACGACCGCCCACGGTCCGGCCGGAAAGGCCGGCATCGTTGCCGCCGCCCTGGCGGACCTCGGGACCGGGCACGCGGTCATGGTGGGGGACCGGGCCCAGGATGTGGCCGGAGCGGCTGCCAACGGCCTGGAATGCATCGGGGTAGGCTGGGGCTTTGCGCTCGACGGCGAACTCCGTGAGGCGGGCGCAGTGGCGGTCGTGCACAGCACCTCCGACCTTCACGAGACTATTTCCAGGCTGGACCCCGTCCGGACCGCCGCCCTGCAGCTGAATGAGGTGCACACCATTGGCAATGTTTGACGCGATCCGCTGGACCACGCGCGGGCTCATTTCCTCCACGTGCCGGCCCACCGTCGTCGGACTCGAGAACGTGCCAAAAGAGGGCCCGTTCATCGTGGCGCCCAACCACCTGTCCTTTCTGGACAGCGTGATCGTCCAGGCACTGATGCCCCGCCCCGTCGCTTTCTTCGCCAAGGCGGAATATTTCACCACGGGCGGCGTCAAGGGCAAGGTGATGAAGTCCTTCTTCGAGGCTGTCGGCTCCATCCCGGTGGAACGCGGCGAACAGGCCGCCAGTGTCCAGGCGCTGAAGACGCTGCTGGACATCCTCGACGCCGGCAAGGGCGTTGGAATCTACCCGGAGGGCACCCGCTCCCGCGATGGAATCCTCTACCGGGGCCGCACCGGCGTCGGCTGGCTCGCCCTCACCACGGGCGCCCCGGTGATCCCGGTCGGGTTGATCGGCACGGAGAACCTGCAGCCGGCGGACAGCAATAAGGTCACCCCGCAGCACTTCACCATGAAGGTGGGTGAGCCGCTTTATTTCGACAAGACCGGTCCGGACCACTCCCTGCCGGCGCGGCGCCAGGTCACGGACCGGATCATGGACGCGATCGCGGAACTGAGCGGGCAGCAGCGGGCCACCACCTACAACCAGAGCAAGAGCGTCGACTAGCCGCTCCACCGGGCGGGTGCACCTCGTGCGGAGGGGCGCGGTCGGCTGCGAGCCGGCCGGCTCAGTAGAATGGACTGGTGGCAAATCCAGCTAGTTACCGCCCCCAGACGGGGGAGATCCCGACCAACCCGGGCGTTTACCGCTTTCGCGACCCGCACGGCCGGGTCATCTACGTCGGCAAGGCCAAGAACCTCCGCTCCAGGCTGAACTCCTACTTCGCGAACCCCGCGGGCCTGATGCCCAAAACCCACGCCATGGTGCACACCGCCAGCAGCGTGGAGTGGACCGTCGTCGGCAGCGAGCTGGAATCCCTGCAGCTGGAGTACACCTGGATCAAGGAATTCAAGCCGCGGTTCAACGTCATGTTCCGCGACGACAAGTCCTATCCGTACCTCGCCGTCACGATGGGGGAGAAGTACCCCCGGGTACAGGTCCTGCGCGGCGAACGGCGCAAGGGAACCCGCTATTTCGGCCCTTACACGGCCGGCGCGATCCGCGACACTATGGACACCCTGCTGCGGGTCTTCCCGGTCCGCAGCTGCAGCGCCGGCGTCCTGAAACGCGCCGAAGCCAGCGGGCGGCCCTGCCTGCTCGGTTACATCGACAAGTGCGCCGCACCCTGCGTCGGCCGGATCTCGGCCGAGGACCACCGCGCCCTGGCGGAGGATTTCTGCGCCTTCATGGGCGGCGAGGCGAAACGCTTTGTCTCGCGGCTGGAGAAGGACATGGCCGCGGCCGTCGCGGAGCTGGATTACGAACGGGCCGCCCGGGTGCGCGATGACATCATCGCGCTGAAAAAGGTCTTCGAACGCAACGCCGTGGTCCTGGCCGAGGACACCGACGCCGACGTGTTCGCGCTGCACGAGGACGAGCTTGAGGCCGCGGTCCAGGTCTTCCACGTCCGGGGCGGCCGGATCCGCGGCCAGCGCGGCTGGGTGGTGGAAAAGGTCGAGGACTCCACCACCCCTGACCTCGTGGAGCACCTGCTGCAGCAGGTCTACGGCGAGGAAGGCGAAAGCCAGGGCAGGATGCCCCGGGAGGTGCTCGTCCCGGCCGAGCCCAGCAACGCCGCCGAACTGGCCCAATGGCTCAGCGGGCTGCGCGGGGCCCGGGTGGACATCCGCGTCCCGCAGCGCGGCGACAAGGCCACGCTGCTCTCCACCGTCCGGGACAACGCCGAACACGCGCTCAAGCTGCACAAGTCCCGGCGTGCCGGCGACCTGACCATGCGCTCCCAGGCGCTGCAGGAACTGCAGGAGGCGCTGGACCTGCCGGTCGCGCTGATGCGGATCGAATGCTTCGACATCTCACACATCCAGGGCACCAACGTGGTTGGCTCCATGGTGGTGGTCGAGGACGGGCTGCCCAAGAAATCCGACTACCGGAAATTCTCGGTCACCGGAGCCGCGGCCAACGACGACACGGCGGCAATGCACGACGTCCTGACGCGCCGCTTCCGGAACTACCTGCAGGAACAAGCCGACAAGACGGCCGAAGGTTCCGGACCGCTGGCCGCCGCCCAGGCCGCCGCAGTGGCCGACGCCCCGCTCACCGACACGACGACGCCGGCGCCCCGGACCAAGTTCGCCTACCCGCCCAACCTGGTCGTCGTCGACGGCGGCAAGCCCCAGGTGAACGCCGCGGCGAAGGCCCTGGCCGAACTCGGCATCGACGACGTCTACGTCGTCGGGCTCGCCAAGCGGCTCGAGGAGGTCTGGCTGCCGGACAGCGACTTCCCGGTCATCCTGCCCCGCGCGTCCGCCGGCCTGTACCTGCTGCAGCGGATCCGGGACGAGGCGCACCGCTTCGCCATCTCCTTCCACCGGCAAAAGCGCGGCAAGGCCATGACGGTCTCCGCCCTGGACGGCGTGCCCGGCCTTGGCGACTCCAAGCGCAAGGCCCTGCTGAACCAGTTCGGCTCGGTAAAAAGCATCAAGGCCGCCAGCATCGAGGAGCTGACGGCCGCCAAGGGGATCGGGCCCGCCCTCGCCGGCGCGATCGTGCGGCATTTCAACGCGGACGACGGCGCGGACAGGCCTGTTGCCCCGGCCGTAAACATGACGACGGGCGAAATCCTCGAAACTTAGCTAGCACCGGCAATCTTAGCTAGGGTAAGGAGCTGAGGTATGGCGCGCGGGCGGCAGGCAACTGCGCCGGACCGCGGGCGCATGGCAGAGCAGACAGCAGAGATGGGGCACGACTGATGGCAGAGTCAACGGCAGGATCCGGCGTGGAGGCGGACGGCTTGACCCCCGTCAAGCCGATTGAGGCCGAGCTGCTCGTGGTGACCGGGATGTCCGGGGCCGGCCGGAGCACCGCGTCGGATGCCCTCGAGGACCACGGCTGGTACGTCGTGGACAACCTTCCGCCGCAGATGCTGGGAACGCTCGCGGAGCTGGTCTCCCACGCGCCCGGCTCCATCTCCAAACTCGCCGTCGTCGTCGACGTGCGCAGCAAGGACCTGTTCGCGGACATCCGAACCGCGCTGCGCAACCTCGAGGCCAGCGGCGTCACCTTCCGGGTGCTCTTCCTGGACGCCAGCGACGACGTCCTGGTGCGCCGTTTCGAACAAGGCCGGCGCCCGCACCCGCTGCAGGGCGGCGGCAGGATCCTCGACGGCATCGCAGCGGAACGCGAACTGCTGCAGGAGCTCCGTGACTCGGCGGACATTGTGCTGGATACCTCGACGCTGAACGTACACGGCCTCGCGACCGCCATCACCGAACTGTTCAGCGAAACGGGCCCCGTGGCGCTGCGCCTGAACGTCATGAGTTTCGGCTTCAAATACGGGCTGCCGGTGGACGCCAACTTCGTCGCCGACGCCCGCTTTATCCCCAACCCGCACTGGGTGCCGCAACTGCGCCCGCACACCGGCCTGGACAAGGACGTCAGCGACTACGTGCTCGACGCCGAGGGTGTGGGCAACTTCGTGGAACGCTACGTGCTGGCGCTGGAACCCGTCCTGGACGGCTACCGGCGCGAAAACAAGCACTACGCGACCATCGCCGTGGGCTGCACCGGCGGCAAGCACCGCTCGGTCGCCGTCGCCGTCGAACTCTCACGGCGGCTGGCGCAGTACCCCCGGGTCACCGTCACCACCACCCACCGGGATCTGGGCCGCGAGTAATGGCGCTCCTCACCGGGCCGCTGCCCCTGGTTCCGGCCGCCAGCGCGGCCTCCGCCGGCCAGCAGGACAAAGGCCCCTCCGTGGTCGCCCTCGGCGGCGGCCACGGCCTCTCCGCCTCCCTCTCAGCCCTGCGCCTGCTCACCTCCGAGCTGACCGCCATCGTCACGGTCGCGGACGACGGCGGGTCCTCCGGGCGGCTGCGCGACGAGTACGGCGTGCTGCCGCCGGGCGACCTCCGGATGGCGCTGTCCGCGCTGTGCGACGACACCGACTGGGGCCGGACCTGGCGCGACGTCATGCAGCACCGGTTCAAGCCCGGCAAGGGCCGCGGCGGCTCGCTTGACGAGCACGCCATGGGCAACCTGCTGATCGTTACGCTCTGGGAACTGCTGGGCGACGCCGTCGTAGGACTGCAATGGGCCGGAGCGCTGCTCGGCGCCCGGGGACAGGTCCTGCCAATGTCCACCACCCCGCTCACCATCGAAGGCGAGGTCCGGGTCACGCGGCCCGACGGCAGTTCGGTCCTGCAGACCGTCAGCGGGCAGGCCAAGTGCGCCGTCGCCGGCTCCCTCGAGGCCGTCCGGCTGCTGCCGGAGTCCGCTCCGGCCTGCGTGGAGGCGCTGACCGCGATCGAGCTCGCCGACTGGGTGGTCCTGGGCCCCGGGTCCTGGTACACCTCGGTGCTGCCGCATCTGCTGCTGCCGGAAATGCGCGACGCGCTGTGCAAGACGGAGGCGCGGCGCTGCCTGACGATGAACCTCGCCACGGACACCAAGGAGACCCTCGGGATGACCGCCGCGGACCACCTGCGCGTGCTGCGGGACTACGCGCCGGAGTTCAGCGTCGACGTCGTGCTGGCCGACCCCGCCTCGGTGCCGGACCTCCCGGACTTCGAGCGGGCCGCCGGGATGCTGGGTGCTGAGGTGGTCTTGGGTAAAGTAGGGGCGTCGAGCCGCCGGCCGATCCACGACCCGCTGCGTCTGGCAACGGCGTACCACGACATTTTCGGGAACAGGTAGGAAAGGTGCCATGGCACTGACAGCATCAGTCAAGGAAGAACTTTCCCGGCTGGACATCAAGAAGTCCTCGGTCCGCAAGGCTGAAGTGTCCGCCATGCTCCGTTTCGCGGGCGGACTGCACATCATCTCCGGCCGGATCGTGATCGAGGCCGAAGTGGATCTGGCCTCCACCGCGCGCCGGCTGCGTGCCGCGATCGCCGAAGTCTACGGACACCAGAGCGAGATCATCGTCGTCTCCGGCGGCGGCCTGCGCCGCGGCAGCCGCTACGTGGTCCGGGTGGTCCGCGACGGCGAGGCTCTGGCCCGCCAGACCGGCCTGCTGGACGCCCGCGGCCGGCCCGTCCGCGGCCTCCCCTCGGTGGTGGTGAACGGCTCCGCCGCCGACGCCGAGGCCGTCTGGCGCGGGGCGTTCCTGGCCCACGGTTCGCTCACCGAACCCGGCCGTTCCTCGGCGATGGAAGTCACCTGTCCCGGCCCCGAATCCGCCCTTGCCCTCGTCGGCGCCGCCCGCCGCCTCGGCATCCAGGCCAAGGCGCGCGAAGTCAGGGGAGTGGACCGCGTCGTGATCCGCGACGGCGACACCATCGCCGCGCTGCTGACCCGGATGGGCGCGCACGACGCGCTGATGGTCTGGGAGGAACGGCGGATGCGCAAGGAAGTCCGCGCCACAGCGAACCGGCTGGCCAACTTCGACGACGCCAACCTGCGCCGCTCGGCGCAGGCCGCCGTCGCGGCCGGAGCCCGGGTTGAACGGGCCCTGGAGATCCTCGGCGACGACGTCCCGGACCACCTCAAATACGCCGGCGAACTCCGTGTGGCGCACAAGCAGGCCAGCCTGGACGAGCTGGGCCGGCTGGCCGACCCGGTGATGACCAAGGACGCCATCGCCGGCCGGATCCGCCGCCTCCTGGCCATGGCGGACAAACGGGCACAGGACCTGGGCATCCCCGGCACCGAGGCGAATGTGACCCCGGAAATGCTGGACGAGTAGCCACCGGCCGGCTCCAGGGCCAGAATCGGATCCAGCAGCCGGGAATACCTCAGCGGGAGCGGAGGCTATGCCCACTGGATCCACATCCATAGACTTCCGGGTGTCCAACCATCCGGATGCACAATCCGAGAGTTAGCAAAACCGGACGAACCCGTCCACGACATTGGAGGATTTTGTGACCGAGTACGTACTGCCCGAACTTGACTACGATTACGCCGCGCTGGAGCCCCACATCTCCGCGAAAATCATGGAGCTGCACCACAGCAAGCACCACGCCACCTACGTTGCCGGCGCCAACAACGCGCTGGCCCAGCTGGCCGAGGCACGCGAGAAGGGCGACTTCGCCAACATCAACCGCCTCTCCAAGGACCTCGCGTTCCACACCGGCGGACACATCAACCACTCCGTGTTCTGGAAGAACCTCTCCCCGAACGGCGGCGACAAGCCCGAGGGTGAGCTCGCGGCGGCCATCGACGACGCCTTCGGCTCTTTCGACGCCTTCCGCGCCCAGTTCAGCGCCGCGGCGCTGGGCCTGCAGGGTTCCGGCTGGGGCTTCCTCGCCTACGAACCGATCGGCGGCAACCTCGTCATCGAGCAGCTCTATGACCAGCAGGGCAACGTCGCACTGGGCACCACGCCGCTGCTGATGCTGGACATGTGGGAGCACGCCTTTTACCTGGACTACGTCAACGTCAAGGCCGATTATGTCAAGGCGTTCTGGAACATCGTGAACTGGGCTGACGTCGCCAAGCGCTTCGACGCTGCCCGCAAGAACGCCACCGGCCTGATCACCCTCTAGGGGCGGTCCCGCCGAACCGGCGCCCAGCCGAAATGTCGCTGTAACAAAGCTCACATTTCGGACCGTTGGGCCCGAATTGTGGACGGCACGCCCCCGCACTTGCGGGGGCGTGCCCACTTAAACGTAAGATGGATCACGGAAGGCGGTTAGCCTTCAGCAACGTGGCTGGTCGCCCTCCGATCTGGTAATCATCTCTGCCCAATGGCGTGCGGGATCTGTTAGTTGGCTTGAACGCCTACTCAACTAGTCGTGCTTGATAGAGCACCAAGGAGACTGAAAACGTGACGACACGTATTGGTATCAACGGCTTCGGCCGCATCGGCCGCAACTACTTCCGCGCCGCCCTGGCGCAGGGAGCGGACCTCGAGATCGTTGCAGTCAACGACCTCACCAGCCCGGAAGCCCTCGCACACCTCTTCAAGTACGACTCCGTCGGCGGCCGCCTGGCCGAAACCATCGAGGTCAAGGACGGCAACATTGTCGTCGACGGCAAGACTGTCAAGGTCCTCGCCGAGCGCGACCCGGCGAACCTCCCCTGGGGCGAGCTGGGGGTCGACATCGTGATCGAATCCACCGGCTTCTTCACCAAGGCCGCCGATGCGCAGAAGCACATCGACGCCGGCGCCAAGAAGGTCCTGATCTCCGCGCCCGCCTCAGACGAGGACATCACGATCGTGATGGGCGTCAACGACGGCCTCTACGACAACGCCACGCACAACATCATCTCCAACGCCTCCTGCACCACCAACTGCCTCGGCCCGCTGGCCAAGGTCATCAACGACTCGTTCGGCATCGAGCGCGGCCTGATGACCACCATCCACGCTTACACCGCCGACCAGAACCTGCAGGACGGCCCGCACAAGGACCTCCGCCGGGCCCGCGCCGCGGCCATCAACATGGTTCCCACCTCCACGGGAGCCGCCAAGGCGATCGGCCTGGTCCTGCCGGAGCTCAAGGGCAAGCTGGACGGCTACGCCATCCGCGTCCCGGTCCCCACCGGCTCCGCCACCGACCTCACCGTGACCGTTTCCCGCGAGACCACCGTCGAGGAAGTCAACGCCGCGCTCAAGGCTGCGTCCGAGACCGAAGAGCTCAAGGGCCTGTTGACCTACACCGACGAGCCGATCGTCTCCTCGGACATCGTCGGGGACCCGGCGTCGTCCATCTTCGACTCCGGCCTGACCAAGGTCATCGGCAACCAGGTCAAGGTTGTTTCCTGGTATGACAACGAGTGGGGCTACTCCAACCGCCTCGTCGACCTCACGGAGCTCGTCGCGTCGAAGCTGGGCTAGGGTAAGACCCATGACATTCCACACCCTCGACGAACTGATCGCTGATGGTGTCCGCGGGCGGTACGTTCTGGTCAGAAGTGACCTGAACGTGCCGCTCGACGGCTCTACAGTCACTGACGACGGCCGGATCAAGGCCTCCCTGCCAGTGCTGTCGAAGCTCACGGACGCCGGTGCCCGCGTGCTGGTAACGGCGCACCTCGGCCGCCCCAAGGGCGCCCCGGAGGAGAAGTACTCGCTCAAGCCCGCTGTGGCGCGCCTGGCCGGGCTCGCGTCCTTCAAGGTGACCCTTGCCGGTGACACCGTGGGCGAAGCCGCCACGGCGGCCGCAGCCGCGTTGCAGGACGGCGAAGCCCTGGTCCTCGAAAACGTGCGCTTTGACGCCCGTGAGACCTCCAAGGACGACGCCGAGCGCGGCGCCTTCGCCGACGAGCTGGTCGCCCTCACCGGCGACAACGGCGCCTTCGTTGACGATGCCTTCGGTGCCGTGCACCGCAAGCACGCATCCGTCTACGACGTCGCCACCCGGCTGCCGTCCTACCAGGGCGACCTGGTCCGCACCGAAGTCGAGGTGCTGCGCAAGCTGACCACCGACACCCAGCGGCCCTACGTCGTGGTGCTCGGCGGGTCCAAGGTCTCGGACAAACTCGCCGTGATCGCCAACCTGATCGGCAAGGCGGACACCATCCTGGTGGGCGGCGGCATGCTGTTCACCTTCCTCGCCGCCGCCGGCCACAAGGTCGCGGGCAGCCTGCTGGAAGAGGACCAGATCCCGGTCGTGCAGGACTACCTCAAGCGGGCCGCGGACGCCGGCACCGAATTTGTGGTCCCCACCGACGTGGTGGTGGCTGCCAAGTTCGCCGCCGACGCCGACCACGAAACGGTATCCGCGGACGCTATTGAGTCCAGCCGCTTCGGCACCTCCGGCATCGGTTTGGACATCGGACCGGACTCTTCCGCCGCGTTCGCGGAACGGATCAAGGGCGCCAAGACGGTGTTCTGGAACGGCCCGATGGGGGTCTTCGAATTCCCCGCCTTCGCCGCCGGCACCCGGGCCGTCGCCCAGGCGCTGACGGAGACTGCCGCGTTCACGGTGGTGGGCGGCGGCGACTCCGCCGCCGCGGTGCGGACCCTCGGCTTCGCCGATGACCAGTTCGGCCACATTTCGACCGGCGGCGGCGCCAGCCTGGAATACCTTGAAGGCAAGGAACTTCCCGGCCTGAGCGTGCTGGACCGCTAGAACTCCCGGCCGGCCGGGTCCCCGTTCCGCACTGCGGGGACCCGGCCGGTTCTTTCACTGCAACGAATCTTTTGGAGATCACGTGACAACGTCAACCAACGGCAAGTTCGACCGCAAGCCCTTCATCGCGGGCAACTGGAAGATGAACATGGACCACGTCCAGGGCATCACCCTCCTGCAGAAGCTGGCCTGGACCCTGTCCGACGCCAAGCACGACTACAGCCGGGTGGAGGTCGCCGTGTTCCCGCCGTTCACGGATCTCCGCGGCGTCCAGACCCTCGTCCAGGGCGACGAACTCGACGTCGCCTACGGCGGCCAGGACCTCTCGCAGTTCGACTCCGGCGCCTACACCGGGGACATCTCCGGGCAGTTCCTCGCCAAGCTCGGCTGCCGCTACGTCCTGGTGGGCCACAGCGAACGCCGCACCATCCACGATGAGTCCGACGAGGTGCTCAACGCCAAGACCAAGGCGGCCTTCCGGCACGGCATCACCCCGGTGCTCTGCGTCGGCGAGGGCCTTGAAGTCCGCCAGGCCGGTACCCACGTCGAGCACACCCTGGCCCAGCTCCGGGCCGGCGTCGAAGGACTCAGCGCGGAACAGGCCGCCGAGCTCGTGGTCGCGTACGAGCCGGTCTGGGCCATCGGCACCGGCGAGGTTGCCGGACCGGAGGACGCCCAGGAAATGTGTGCCGCGATCCGCGCCGAGCTGTCCACCCTCTTCGACGCCCCGGTTGCCGCCAAGACGCGCCTGCTCTACGGGGGCTCGGTCAAGGCCAACAACGCCGCCTCGATCCTGAAGGAACGCGACGTGGACGGGCTGCTGGTCGGCGGTGCCAGTCTGGACGCCGCCGAGTTTGCTAATATTGTCAGGTTCGAGAGTCACCTGCTGACGGATTAGTCCGGACACAGCTGTTGGCCCCCGCAATCCCCCTCTTCTGAAAGGCCGTCGTGGACGTTCTTCATGTCATTCTGCAGGTGCTGCTGGGCATCACCAGCCTCCTGCTGACCTTGCTCATCCTGCTGCACAAGGGACGTGGTGGCGGTATGTCCGACATGTTCGGCGGCGGCATGAGCTCCGGCCTCAGCTCTTCCGGCGTGGCCGAGCGGAACCTGAACCGCTTCACGGTCATCCTCGGAGTCACCTGGGGCGTTGTGATCATCGCCCTCGGCCTGCTGATGCGCTTCAGCACCGGCGCCGACTCCTAATACCCGCTTCCGCAAAAGTTCATAAGGGGCCTTGCGGCCCTCCCGGCATCGGGAATTCCCGGACTACACTGTCGCTGGCAAGCACCAATCCACCAGCTGAGTAGCCAGGAGTTCCCGATGCTGCATTCTGCCTCCGGATTCAGGGGCATCCGCGTGGGCGCCATCGCCGGAGCCTCGGCGCGCCACGAACCGCTCGACGGCGGAGCGGGCCAACCCCGGATCTGCGTTACCTACCGGTGCGCCAAGGGCCACGAGACCTCCCTGGTGTTCGCCAAGCTCCCGGAGGAGCAGATCCCCGGGGTGTGGGACTGCCGCCGCTGCGGCGCCGCGGCCACCCGCGACGAGGCCCGCTTCGCCCTGGAGGACGAGGCCGCCGAGGGGTACAAGAGCCATCTCGAATACGTTAAAGAGCGGCGCTCCAGCCAGGACGCCGAAGACGTGCTGGCCGGAGCGCTGGAAAGGTTACGCGCCCGACGCGCCCTTCCGGACGAGCTGCTCGGGGACGCGTGAGGCCGCGTCCTCGTCAATCAGCCACAGTGTCTGGAAGCGCCCGCGCGGCCCTGACGCCGGCACCTGCACCGGGTTGGCTCCGGCGAGGGCCAGGCCCACGGCGCCGGCCTTGTCATCGCCGGCCACCACCATCCACACCTCGTTCGCGGTGTTGATCGTCGGCAGCGTGAGCGAGAGCCGGGCGGGCGGCGGCTTGGGGGAGTTGCGGACACCGACGACGGTCAGGTCCTTCTCCCGGATGCCTGCCTGCTCCGGGAACAGCGAAGCCACGTGGGCGTCCGGGCCGACGCCCAGCAGCACGATGTCCAGCCGCGGCAGGCTGCCGGGCTCTTCCGGGCGGTCATCGGACATGTCGGCGGCGTGCTCGGCCGCCGCAGCCTCGGCGAGCCGCCGGGCGTAGTCGGCGGCGGCCTCCTCGGGGGTGCCGAAGTCGTCCGTGGAGCCGGGTACGTGGACGCGCGCCGGGTCCACCTCGATGTGCGAGAGCAGGGCCTCGTGCGCCTGGCGGGCGTTCCGGTCGGCGTCGTCGCCGCCGACGAAGCGTTCGTCGCCCCACCAGAAGTTCACCTTCGACCAGTCCACCGCCGGCGCGGCCGGCGACTCAGCGACGGCCTTGAGCGAGCCGATGCCCATCGTACCGCCGGTCAACACCACCGTCGCCTCGCCGTGTTTATCCTGGATGTCCACCAGCTTGGTGATCAGGCGTGCCGCGATCGCGGCCATCAGGACGGTCGAGTCTGGATGGATGCTTACTCTGGGATCAGCGCTCACTGGGACGGACACTCCTTAGGTTGGTACGGGGCAGTCCCATAGTAATCACTTCGCCGAAGACTTCGTCCGGGTCCAGGCGGCGGAGTTCCTCGGCCAGGCAGTCCTTGAGGCTGCGGCGCGGCAACGAGATCCGCTGCGCCGGCTGGCCGGGCTGGGTCAGCTCCGCCACCGTGAGCCCGGGCCGGAACAGCTGCACGTCACCACCGGTACGGGTCAACCGCACCCGTCGGATTCCGGTGCCGGCCGGATCGGCCACGATGGTCACCGGGGCATCCAGCGCCAAGGTGAGCCATGCCGCCAGCAGCATGGTGCTGGGGGAGTCCGAGGCGCCTTCGACGGCGACGGCGGTGACCGGCGAGGAGTCGACCTGGTCCAGGACGGCCGCCAACTGGATCCGCCAGTTGGTCAGGCGGGTCCAGGCAAGGTCGGTGTCACCGGCCTTGTAGGTGGTGCGCAGATTGTCCAGCGCCGCCAGTGGGTCCGGCTCGTTCGCGGAGTCCGTGATACGGCGGTGCGCGATCCGGCCGATCGACGTCTCGCAGGCGTTCCGCGGCGCGCCGTGCGGCCACCAGGCCACAATCGGGGCATCCGGGAGCAGCAGCGCGGCCACCAGGGATTCGCTTTCCTCCGCAAGTTCGCCGTAGCCGCGGAGCAGGATGACCTCGGAAGCGCCGGCGTCGCCGCCCACCCGGATCTGGGCGTCCAGCCGGGTGGGCGCGGAGGCGCCGGCGTCGGCCAGGACGATGATGCGGCACGGGTGCTCCCGGCTGGCCTCGTTGGCGGCCTCGATGGCTTCCTCTTCGAGCCCGGACTTGGTCACCACCACCAGGGTCAGCACGCGGCCCAGGGCGATCACGCCGCCCTGTTCGCGCAGCGCCATGATCTTCTTGGAGATCTTGGAGGTTGTTGTGTCGGGAAGATCTACGATCATGGCCTTCTCCAGGTCCGTCCGTCGCGGGCGAGCAGTTCATCGGCGGAGGCGGGGCCCCAGCTTCCGGGGGCGTAGGGCTCCGGCTGTTCCTTCAGGGACGCCCAGTAGTCCTCGAACGGGTCCAGGATCTTCCAGGACAGTTCCACCTCCTGGTGCCGCGGGAACAGCGGCGGCTCGCCGAGCAGCACATCCAGGATGAGCCGTTCGTACGCCTCCGGGCTCGACTCCGTGAAGGAGTGGCCGTAGCCGAAGTCCATGGTGACGTCGCGGACTTCCATCTGGGTGCCCGGGACCTTGGAACCGAAACGGATCGTGGCGCCCTCATCGGGCTGCACCCGGATCACCACGGCGTTCTGGCCGAAGTCGTCCTCCCCGTGGTCGCGGAACAGCAGGTTGGGAGCGCGCTTAAACACGACGGCGATCTCCGTCACCCGGCGCCCCAGCCGCTTGCCGGCCCGCAGGTAGAACGGCACACCGCTCCAGCGCCGGGTGTTGATGTCCACTCGGATCGCCGCGAACGTCTCGGTGGTGGAGTCGGCGGGGATGCCCTCTTCCTCGAGGTAGCCCAGAACCTGTTCGCCGCCCTGCCAGCCGCCGGCGAACTGGCCGCGGGCGGAGTGCGTGGAGAGGTCGTCCGGCAGTCGCACGGCTGCGAGGACTTTTTCCTTCTCGGCGCGGAGGTCGTCCGCGTTGAAGGAGATGGGTTCCTCCATGGCAGTCAGGGCCAGCAGCTGCAGCAGGTGGTTCTGGATCACATCGCGGGCCGCGCCCACGCCGTCGTAGTAGCCGGCGCGGCCGCCCGTGCCGATGTCCTCGGCCATGGTGATCTGGACGTGGTCCACGTAGTTGGCGTTCCACAGGGGTTCGAACAGCTGGTTGGCGAAGCGCAGGGCCAGGATGTTTTGGACCGTCTCCTTGCCGAGGTAGTGGTCGATCCGGAAGACCGCGTCGGGCGGGAAGACGGATTCCACAATGTCGTTGAGCTGCCGGGCCGATTCGAGGTCGTGCCCGAAGGGCTTCTCGATCACGACGCGGCGCCACTTGTCCCCCTCGGCCTGGGCGAGGCCGTGCTTGGAGAGCTGCCGGCAGACCAGTTCGAAGGCCTTCGGCGGGATGGACAGGTAGAAGGCGTGGTTGCCGCGGGTGCCGCGCTGTTCGTCCAGTTCGTCGATCGTTTCGCTGAGCCTTTCGAAGGCGTCGTCGTCGTCGAACTCGCCCTGCACGAAGCGGATGCCCTCGGAGAGCTGCTTCCAGACCGTCTCGTCGAACGGTGTGCGGGCGTAGCTTTTGACCGATTCCTTGACCTCGGCGGCGAAGTCCTCGTTCTCCCACTGCCGCCGGGCGAACCCGACGAGGGCGAAGCTCGGCGGCAGCAGCCCGCGGTTGGCGAGGTCGTAGACGGCCGGCATGAGTTTCTTGCGGGCGAGGTCACCGGTGACGCCGAAGAGGACCAGGGATGAGGGGCCGGCGATGCGGTTCAGGCGGCGGTCCCGCGGGTCCCGGAGCGGATTGCGCCCCCGGCCCGCGGGCTTGAGGCCGCCGTTTTGCGAGAGTGGCATGGTTGCTGTGGTGCCTTAGCTTTCGGTGGAGGACGCTGGGCGGCCGGCAATTGGCGTGCCGGCCAGCGAGGAGACGAGCTGCTGCAGCTGGCGGACGCCGGCGGCACGGTCCGTGAGGTGGAGCCGGAGCACGGGCCGCCCGTGGTCGCCGAGGACCTGCGCGTCGCCGGCGGCCTGGGCGGAGATCAGTTCGCCGAAGCTGAAGGGACGTTCCGGGATGGCGAGGTCCGTCGAGGACGCCGCCGTGACCTGGAGGAACACGCCGACCGCCGGGCCGCCCTTGTGGAACTGGCCGGTGGAGTGCAGGAACCTGGGTCCCCAGCCGAACGTGACGGGCCGGCCGCTCAGTGCTGCCAGCTCGTCCCGGATGCCCTCAAGCGGTGCGTAGCTGAGCCGGTCGAAGTAGGCCTGGACGCTGAGGTAGCCGTCCGTCCCGAGCTGGCCCAGCAGCGCGCTGACCGCCTCGGCCGCGGTGCCGGCCTGGCCCAGCCAGTCGCCGCCGCGGACCTCGATGGCGCCGTCGGTGAAGTTGGCCGGCGTCGGTTCCGGCTGCGCGTCCAGCAGGCCGCGGGCGGCCACCTTGGCGGCCTCGACGTCGGGCTGGTCGAAGGGGTTGATGCCGAGCAGCCGCCCCGCGACGGCGGTGGCGAACTCCCAGGTCATCATCTGCGCGGCGAGGCCGCCGGCAATTGCGGCCTCGTTGGCGCCCAGTTCGACGTCGGCGTCGGCGGCCACCAGCCGGATCACCAGCACATCCGCGGCGCCGGTCTTCACCTCGGGCGCTTCCGGGCCGGCGACCACCGGCAACACGCCGGTGCCGAGCTTGCCGGTGGACTCGGCGATGAGCTGTTCGGCCCAGTCGGCGAACCCGGCAATCCCGGAACCGTCCTCGGCGATGACAATCTTGTCGCGCAGCGGGTTGGTGCCGCCCAGCGCGGCGCCGAGCGCAAGGCCGATGTTCTCTTCGCTGTCGTCGTTGAGGATTTCGGCGGTTTCTTCGGCTTCGTCCAGGAAGGCCTGGATGTCCACGCCGGCCAGGCCGCACGGCACCAGCCCGAAGGCGGTCAGCGCCGAGTAGCGGCCGCCGACGTTGGGGTCGGCGTTGAAGACGGCACGGTAGCCGGCCTCACGCGCGGACTTGTCCAGGGGGGACCCCGGGTCCGTGACGATGATGATCCGGCTCTTCGCGTCGAGCCCGGCTTCGGTGAAGGCGCGCTCGAAGACGCGGCGCTGCGAGTCGGTCTCCAGGGTCGAGCCCGACTTGGAGGAGACCACGATGGCGGTCTCCGCCAGCCGGTCCGCGAGGGCAGCGGCGACCTGCTCGGGGTCGGTGCTGTCCAGCACCGTCAGCTCGACGCCGGCGGTTCCGGCGATGACCTCGGGGGCGAGGGAGGAACCGCCCATGCCGCATAGGACGATCCGGGTTACGCCCTCGGCGCGGAGCGCGTCGCGGAGCGCCAGGATGTCCGCCACGAGCGGCTGGGAGATGGTGGCGGCCTCCACCCAGCCGAGCCGGACCGCGGCCTCGGCTTCGGCGTCGGGACCCCACAGGGTGGCGTCCTTGGCGAAGATCCGGGTGGCAACCCGTTCCTCCAGCAGCGCGGGCAGGTGCTGTTCATGGGCCTGGCGGGCAGCGCCAGTGGCGTCGTAGCTGAGAGTGGTCATGGGGGACTACGCGTCCTTCCGTGCAGCGGCGAGGGCGCCCTCGACGTCGGCCAGCAGTTCCTTCCAGCTGGCCACAAACTTGTCGAGCCCCTCCGACTCGAGCACGGCGACGACCTCGTTGTAGGAGATGCCGAGGGCGTCGAGCGCGTTCAGGGTCGCGTTCGCGTCATCGTAGCCGCGGGTGACCGTGTCGCCGGTGATGGCGCCGTGGTCGTAGGTGGCGTCCAGGGTCTTTTCCGGCATCGTGTTGACCACGCCGGGGGCCACGAGTTCGGTCACGTACAGGGTGTCCGGGTAGGCCGGATCCTTGACGCCGGTGGACGCCCAGAGCGGCCGCTGCGGACGCGCGCCGGACTCGGCGAGCAGCGCCCAGCGCTCGGTGGAGAAGAGCTCCTCGTAGACCTGGTACGCCAGGCGGGCGTTGGCGAGGCCGGCCTTGCCCTTGAGCGCCTTGGCTTCCGGCGTGCCGATCGCGTCGAGGCGCTTGTCGATTTCGGAGTCCACGCGGGAGACGAAGAACGACGCCACGGAGTGGATCTTGGACAGGTCGTGGCCGTTTTCCTTGGCCTGCTCGAGTCCGCTCTGGAAGGCGTTGATGACGGCGCGGTAGCGCTCGAGCGAGAAGATCAGGGTCACGTTGACGCTGATGCCGCTGGCCAGGGTAGCGGTGATTGCCTCGAGGCCTTCGAGCGTGGCGGGGATCTTGATCAGGACGTTGTCCTTGTTGACCTGGCCAAAGAGTTCCTTCGCCTCGGTGATGGTGCCGGCGGTGTCCCAGGCAAGGCGGGGATCCACCTCGATTGAGACGCGGCCGTCGACGCCGTTGGTCGCGGCGGCGACGGGGGCGAACAGGTCGCAGGCGTCGGCGACATCGGTGGTGGTGATGGCGAAGACGGTCTCCTCGACGCTGGCGCCGGCGGCTGCCATTTCCTTGATCTTGCCGTCGTAGTCGGTCCCGGTGGTGATCGCGGCGTGGAAGATGCTCGGGTTGGTGGTGACACCAACGACGTTCTTCTCTTCAATCAGCTTGCGCAGCGTGCCGGTGGCGAGGCGGCCGCGGGAGAGGTCATCGAGCCAGATGGAAACGCCGGCGTCGGACAGCTGCTGGGTGGGGGTGGTGTTCATGGGTAACTCCTGAAGTCTGGGGCCGCCGCCGTCGGGTGGGCGGCGGCGGCCCGGAAAGCGTGAAGTTGGGCTCAGGCGGTGAGGCCCGCGAGGGATTCCTTCGCGGCGGCGGTCACAGCCTCGGCGGTGATGCCGAATTCCTGGAACAGGCGCTTGTAGTCGGCTGAGGCGCCGAAATGCTCCAGGCTGATGGAACGGCCGGCGTCGCCGACAAATTCCTTCCAGCCCAGCGCGAGGCCGGCTTCAACGGAGACGCGGGCCTTGACGGACGCGGGAAGCACAGCCTCGCGGTAGGCGGGGTCCTGCTTGTTGAACCATTCCACGCACGGCATGGACACGACCCGGGTGGGGATGCCGTCGGCCTGCAGGGCTTCGCGGGCCTCCACGGCCAGCTGGACCTCGGAGCCGGTGGCGATCAGGATGACCTGCGCCCCGGTGGTCCGGCCGTTGGCGGAGGCTTCGGCCAGCACGTAGCCGCCCTTGGCGACCCCCGCGGTCGAGGCGAACGTGTCGGCGTCGGCGTCGCCGGTGCCGCGGGCGTACGTGGGGATGTTCTGCCGGGTCAGCACAATGCCGGCCGGATTCCCGTGGTTCTCGAGCATGACCTTCCAGGCCGCCGCGACCTCGTTCGCGTCTCCCGGGCGGACGACGTCCAGGCCCGGGATCGCGCGGAGCGAGGCGAGCTGCTCAACCGGCTGGTGGGTCGGGCCGTCCTCGCCGAGACCGATCGAGTCGTGCGTCCAGACGTACAGCGACGGGACGCCCATCAGGGCGCCGAGCCGGATCGCCGGGCGTTGGTAGTCGGAGAAGATCAGGAACGTGCCGGAGAACGCGCGGGTCGGGCCGGCCAGGCTGATCCCGTTCACGATCGACGCCGCGGCGTGTTCGCGGATGCCGAAGTGCAGCACCCGGCCGTAGGGGTTGCCCTTCCACGCCTCGGTCTGCCGGGAGGCCGGAATGAACGACGGCGAGCCTTCGATGGTGGTGTTGTTCGACTCGGCGAGGTCCGCGGAGCCGCCCCACAGTTCGGGCAGGACCGGGCCGATCGCGTTCAGGACCTTGCCGGAGGCGGCGCGGGTGGAAACATCCTTGCCGGCTTCGAAGACCGGCAGGGCGGCGTCGAGTTCGGCCGGGAGCTTGCGGGCCTCGACCCGTTCGAGCAGGGCGGCCGCCTCCGGGTTGGCGGACTGCCAGGCCTCGAAGGAGTCCTGCCACGCGCTCCGGGCAGCGGCGCCGCGGGCCTGCGCCTCGCGGGTGTGGGCCAGGATCTCGTCATCAACCTGGAAAGAGCGTTCCGGGTCGAAGCCCAGGACCTTCTTCAGGCCGGCGACTTCCTCGGCGCCCAGGGCCGAGCCGTGGATCTTGCCGGTGTTCTGCTTCTTGGGCGCGGGCCAACCGATGATGGTCCGCAGCGAGATGATCGAGGGTTTGCCCGTCTCGGCCTTCGCAGCGAGCAGGGCGGCGTGCAGTTCCGCCACGTCTTCCTTGTACTCGCCGGTCCGGGTCCAGTCGACCCGCTGGGTGTGCCAGCCGTAAGCCTTGTAGCGGGCCAGCACGTCCTCGGTGAACGCGACGTCGGTGTCGTCCTCGATGCTGATGTGGTTCTCGTCGTAGATCACTACGAGGTTGCCCAGTTCCTGGTGGCCGGCGAGCGAGGAGGCCTCGGAGGTGACGCCTTCCTGCAGGTCGCCGTCGGAGGCGATCACCCAGACGGTGTGGTCGAACGGGCTGGTGCCGGCGGGGGCGTCGGCGTCGAACAGTCCGCGCATCCGGCGCTGGGAGTAGGCGAAGCCGACGGCGGATGCCAGGCCCTGGCCGAGCGGGCCGGTGGTGATCTCCACACCGGCCGTGTGCTTGTACTCCGGGTGGCCCGGGGTCAGCGAACCCCAGGTCCGCAGCGCCTCGAGGTCCTTCAGCTCCAGGCCGTAGCCGGAGAGGAACAGCTGGATGTACAGCGTCAGGGACGTGTGGCCCGGGGACAGGACGAATTTGTCACGGCCCAGCCAGTCCGGGTTCGCCGGATCATGCCGCATCAGTTTCTGGAAGAGCAGGTACGCGGCCGGCGCCAGGCTCATGGCCGTGCCGGGGTGGCCGTTGCCGACCTTCTCCACCGCATCCGCCGCGAGCACCCGGACGGTATCCACGGCACGCTGGTCCAGATCAGTCCATGACAGTTCTTGCTCTTCCAAATGTGGCACGAAAACCGGGCCCCTCTCTGTGCTGACGGCCGGCGGTACGATTCCCTCCGGGCGGATTCCCTCGGGGAGCTTTCCCGCCGGGGCACAGGTCGGTGCCCGCTGCGGTTCGTACCAGCCGTTCACCATCGAAACGTTGATCTATCATTCAGTCGCATGCGTAGGGCAGGGAACGCCGTTTGGGGCGTCCGCCGGTGCGTGCTGATCTGTCAGACAGCTTAGCCCCATTCCACCTGCCGGGCAGCGTACATCTCACGAATTGGACCGGATTTCGGCTTATATGAATCACCGCGGGCCGCCGCGGCGGTGAGGCGGCGTTAATCTGCCGGAATTCCCGGCGGCCGCTGCGGAACCGGGACGCCGGTGCCGCCACGGTATGATGGTGCGTGGCTACCAATGGGGGAGAGGACATGCCTGTGCGCCGCGCGTGGACCCCCTCCGAATGCAGTGCGGCGGATTTAGCACGCACTGCGATGACCAGCCGGACTGAACAGCCAGACAGAACAGAGTGACTGCCACCGTGAGCACAACAGATACGCCGCTTAATGCCGCCCAGGCCCCAGGCCGGATCGGCTTCGCCCGCAAAGCCAAGGCCTACCTGGCGCTCACGAAACCCCGGGTGATCGAACTCCTGCTGGTCAGCACCCTGCCCACCATGATCTACGCCGAGCGCGGCTTCCCGTCCCTGGGCCTGATCCTGGCAACACTCGTAGGCGGCGCCTTCGCCGCCGGCAGCGCAGGCTCCTTCAACTGCTATATCGACCGGGACATCGACAAGCTCATGCACCGGACGGAGAACCGGCCGCTGGTCACGGGCGAGGTGACGCCGCGGGAAGCGCTGGTGTTCTCCTGGCTCCTCGGCGCCGCCGCCATCGCGATCCTCTGGTTTGGCGCCAACCCGCTCTCGGCCTGGCTGGGCCTCGGCGCCATCGTGTTCTACGTCGTGATCTACACCATGATCCTCAAGCGCCGCACCGCGCAGAACATCGTCTGGGGCGGCGCCGCCGGCTGCTTCCCGGTGCTGATTGCCTGGGCCGCGGTGACCAACACGGTGGAGTGGCCCGCCGTCGTACTCTTTATGGTGATCTTCCTCTGGACCCCGCCGCACTACTGGCCGCTGTCCATGCGCTACGGCGAGGACTACCGCAACGCCAACGTGCCGATGCTCGGCGCGATCGCCGGCGCCAAGGTCGTGTCCGTGCAGGTCGTCCTGTACGCCTGGGCCATGGTCGCCTGCTCGCTGCTGCTGATCCCGGTAGGCGGGGCCGGCTGGGTCTACACCGTCACCGCCGTCGCCGCAGGCGCCTGGTTCCTGTACGAATCGCACGCCCTCTACAACCGGGCCCAGGGCGGGGACGTCTCCAACAAGGGCGCCATGAAGGTCTTCCACGGCTCCATCAGCTACCTCACCCTGCTCTTCCTCGCGCTGGCCGTCGACCCCTTCATCGGGTCCGCCCTCGTCGGCGGCTAAGCAGCGCCCCCCGAACCAACAACGAACGCGGGGTCAGATACAGCCCATCCGGACGGCCGGTATGGACTGTATCTGACCCCGCGTTGTTGTGTGTGGCTAGTTGACCGGGCTGCTGCGGGCGATGTCCGCGGCGTTGGTGGACGCGATCATCAGCAGCGCCGCGCCGAGCATGTGTGCGCCGACGAGCAGCGCCGGGATGCCGTTGTAGTACTGCGTGAAGCCGATCGCGGCCTGCAGCACGGTGACGCCCAGCAGCGCGAACACGGCGGTGCGGAACGGGCCGGAGATGCGGCCGCGGAGCACGAGGAACACACCGAACAAGGCCCCTGCCGTGACGAGGTACGCCGGGACGGCGTGAATGTGTGAGAAGAGGTCCCAGTCCAGGTTGTTGCGCGGGGCGTTCGCGTCGCCGGCGTGCGGGCCCGCGCCGGTCACCACAACGCCGAGGCAGACGGCGACGGCGGAGAACACGGCGACGGCGCCCAGCACCGGCCGTGCGGCGCCAGGCAGGGCGGGGAGATCACGGGTGCGGAAGGCGCCGGTCCGCCCGTAGGCGCGGTTGACGAGCAGCGTCGCGACCACCACGAGGGCCATGGAGACAAGGAAGTGCAGCCCCACTACCCACGGGTTCAGCCGGGTCAGGACGGTGATGCCGCCGATGACGGCCTGGGCCGGAATGCTGGCCAGCAGGCCAAGCGCCAGCAGGAACAGGTCGCGGCGTTCGCGGCGCAGGTTCCACAGGTACACCAGCATCATCACCGCGACGGCGGCCAGCGCGAAGGTCAGGAGCCGGTTGCCGAACTCGATGATGCCGTGGATGCCCATCTCCGGCGTGTTCACCAGCGAACTGTCGGTGCAGCGCGGCCAGGTGGGGCAGCCCAGGCCGGAGGCGGTGAGGCGGACGGCGCCGCCGGTGACCACCAGCACGGTCTGGCCGACCAGGGACAGCACGGCCAGCCGGCGGACCGTCTTGTCGACGGTGCCGGGCAGCCGGGAGGAAATCCGGGACACGATCCGGGAAGGGCGGGACGCCGTACTCACAGTTTTCTCAATTCCACTTGAACCAACGGGTTGCTGCGGCGCCGGCGATCGCCGTCCAGAGCAGCAGGACAAACACGGCGGCCAGGTTGACGCTGCCGTGCAGGAAAGCATCCCGCAGCGCCTGGCCCAGCGCGCCGGAGGGAAGGAAATGCACTATCGCCTGGGCGAGGGCGGGGAGGCGTTCGGCCGGAATGACAATGCCGCCGAGCGCACCGAGCAGGATCCACAGCAGGTTGGTGATCGCCAGGGTGGCCTCCGGACGCACCGTGCCCGCGACCAACAGGCCCAGGGCGGTGAACGCCGCGGCGCCGAGCACCAGCAGCGCCAGACCGGGGAGGATCCCCGGCGTGGAGGGCTGCCAGCCCAGCGGTAGGGCGACGGCGGTCACCACCAGCACCTGCAGCAGCAGGACGGCGAGTACCGCCAGTACCTTGCCCAGGATCAGCCCGGCCCGGCCCAGCGGGGTGGTGGAGAGGAAGCGCAGCACCCCGTACCGGCGGTCGAAGCCGGTGGAGATGCCCTGCCCGGTGAAGGCCGTGGACATGGCGCACAGGGCCAGGATGCCCGGCACGGCGATGTTGACCCGGCTGGAGCCGAGACCGTCCAGCAGCGGCGTGACCGTCAGCCCGATCAGCGCCAGCAGCGGCAGGATGACCGCGAGGATCAGCTGCTCGCCGTTGCGGAGCATGGTGACAGTCTCGTACCCGCCCTGCAGCAGGATCCGGCGGAGCAGCGGAGCGGGGGCACTTCCCAGCGGGGTGCGGGCGGTTGTGCCGGCGGGCGTGGAGCTCATCGGATCTCCCTTCCGGAGATGTCGAGGAAGACGTCCTCGAGGCTGCGGGCGGCCAGGCTCATGGAGGCGGGCATGATGCCCCGTTCGGCCCACCAGGCCGCGACGGCGGCGAGGTCGGCCGGGGTCAGCGCGCCGGTGGCGCTGTAGCTGCCGGCCCGCGTCTCGCGGATCTCGACGTCGGCGGGCAGGACGCCGGCCAGGTCCAGCCCGGGCGCCGCCTCGAAGAGCAGTGTCCGGATATGCTGTTCGCCGTCGGTCGCCAGCTCGTGCTTCAGCAGCTGTGCGACGGTGCCTTCGGCGACGTTCCGGCCGGCGTCGATGATGTAGACGTAGTCGGCCAGGCGCTG
The DNA here is from genome assembly GCF_964021775.1 of uncultured Arthrobacter sp. GTDB lineage: Bacteria > Actinomycetota > Actinomycetes > Actinomycetales > Micrococcaceae > Arthrobacter. The sequence goes on along the minus strand of NZ_CAXHZI010000002.1, from coordinate 130,912 downwards.
CGCATCGTCCATCAGGTGCGTGGTGAGCACAATGCCCATTCCGCGGTCCCGCAGCTCGCCGATTAGTTCGAAGACCAGCTGGCGGGACTGCGGGTCCAGGCCGGCGCTCGGCTCGTCGAGGAAGAGCACCTCGGGTCGGCCCACCAGGGCCGCGGCAAGGGCAAGCCGCTGCTTCTGGCCGCCGGAGAGGCGCCGCACGGAGGTGCGGCTGAACGCGTCGATGCCCAGCCGCTCCACCAGCTCGTCCACCGGCCACGGGTCCTGGTACATGCCGGCGACGTGCCGGAGCAGCGGGATGGGCCGGGCCGACGGTGGCAGCCCGCCGTCCTGGAGCATGACGCCGACGCGGGCGCGCAGCTCCGCCCCGGCTGTGTCCGGGTCCTGGCCGAGCAGGCTGATGCTGCCGCCGGTGCGTTTCTGCAGGCCCTGGGCGCATTCGATGGTGGTGGTCTTGCCGGCACCGTTGGCGCCCAGCAGGGCGGTGACCTGGCCGCGTTCGGCCACGAGGGAGAGCCCGCTGACCACCCGCAGCATTTTGCCGTCAAGGCTGGGCAGGGGACCTACATCCTTGATGAGCCCGCTGATGGCCAGGGCGGGGGATTCGGGAGATCGCACCACAGCATTCTACGCGATGTAGTAGGCCCGGCCCCGATCTTCGGCGGGCGCCAGGAAAGCCATGCCTTACTGGATCGGGGGACTAAATTACGACATGATTGTGTTGTGTATTCCATGAGCCCAACTACTTCCGCCGTGCCTGCCGTGCGCGCGGGGTCACGTGAGGCTGCCGGGCCCGCGGCAGTGCCTGTTGCGGTGCCGCCGGCAGTGTCTGTTGTTGTGCCGTCGGCACACGCCGCGGACGCCGAGGAACGCACCCGGGACCGCGTGCTCGCCGCAGTGCTGGAACACGGCCCGATCAGCGCCGCCGAGCTCGGTGAGCTGCTGGGATTCACCCCCGCCGCGGTCCGCCGCCACTTGGACCACCTGTCACGCCATGGCGTGATCGAGGTCAAGCGGGTGGCCCGCGCGGGTGCCGGCGCCGGCCGGCCGGCGCGCCGCTACGTGCTCAGCTCGCAGGGCCAGTCCACGCTCGGGAACGACTACCTCGATATCGCCAGCTCCGCGCTGCGACGGCTCGGCGAAACCGCAGGCTCCGACGCCGTGCGGGAGTTCGCCGTCGAGCGCTTCGCCGAGATGGAACGCCGCTACGCGCCGGAAATCGAACAGGCGGGGACCGACATCACCGCCCGCGCCCAGGCGCTGTCGGAGGCCCTGAGCCGCGACGGGTTTGTCGCCTCGGCGCAGTCAATCGAGGCCAAGGCCCCGCTTCCGGCGGCACTCTCCAGCGTCCAGCTCTGCCAGGGGCACTGCCCCATCCAGCAGCTCGCCGCCCAGTTCCCGGTGTTCTGCGATGTGGAGACCGAGCTGTTTTCCCGGCTGGTCGGCGTCGACGTGCGCCGGCTCTCCACCCTGGCGCGCGGCGGCCACGTCTGCACCACCCACATACCTACGGGCCGTCCGGCCGCCGTCGGGGCTCCCAGCCCCGCGGGCCCGGGCAACCCGGACGAAGTATCCAACCATCTGCAAGAAAGGCCGTGATGACGGACCAACTATCAGAGAAGAAGGTTGCTGAATCCACTGTGATCTCGGAGATTCTGGAAAAGAATCCCGAGCTCCACGGAATCGGCACCTACGAATACGGCTGGGCCGACAAGAACGACGTCGGCGCGAACGCCCGCCGTGGTATCGATGAGGACGTCGTGCGTGACATCTCGGCCAAGAAGAACGAGCCGGAATGGATGCTCGACCTTCGCCTCAAGGGCCTGAAGTACTTCGACCGCAAGCCCATGCCCACCTGGGGCGCGGACCTGTCCGGCATCGACTTCGACAACATCAAGTACTTCGTGCGTTCCACCGAGAAGCAGGCCGCCACCTGGGAGGACCTGCCCGAGGACATCCGGAACACCTACGAGAAGCTGGGCATCCCGGAAGCCGAGCGCAGCCGCCTCGTCTCCGGCGTCGCTGCCCAGTACGAGTCCGAGGTTGTCTACCACCAGATCCGCGAGGACCTGGAAGCCCAGGGCGTCATCTTCCTGGACACGGACACCGCGCTGCGTGAGCACCCGGAGATCTTCCAGGAGTACTTCGGCACCATCATCCCGGTGGGCGACAACAAGTTCGCCTCGCTGAACACGGCTGTGTGGTCCGGCGGGTCCTTCGTGTACGTGCCCAAGGGCGTCCACGTGGACATCCCGCTGCAGGCCTACTTCCGCATCAACACCGAAAACATGGGCCAGTTCGAGCGGACCCTGATCATCGCGGACGAGGACTCCTACGTCCACTACATCGAGGGCTGCACCGCACCGATCTACACCTCGGATTCGCTGCACTCCGCCGTCGTGGAGATCATCGTGAAGAAGGGCGCCCGCGTCCGCTACACGACCATCCAGAACTGGTCCAACAACGTGTACAACCTGGTCACCAAGCGCGCCATCTGCGAAGAGGGCGCCACGATGGAGTGGATCGACGGCAACATCGGTTCCAAGGTCACCATGAAGTATCCGGCCGTTTACCTCGTCGGTGAGGGCGCCAAGGGCGAGACCCTTTCGATCGCGTTCGCCGGCGAAGGCCAGCACCAGGACACCGGTTCAAAGATGGTGCACATCGCTCCGAACACGAAGAGCTCGATCATCTCCAAGTCCGTGGCCCGCGGCGGCGGCCGCGCCGCCTACCGCGGCCTGGTCCAGGTCCGCGAAGGCGCCAAGCACTCGGCCAACACGGTCCGCTGTGATGCGCTGCTGGTTGACACCATCAGCCGTTCGGATACGTACCCGTACATCGACATCCGCGAGGACGACGTCACCATGGGGCACGAGGCCACGGTCTCGCGCGTCAGCGAAGAGCAGCTGTTCTACCTGATGTCCCGCGGCATGCGCGAAGACGAGGCCATGGCGATGATCGTGCGCGGCTTCATCGAGCCGATCGCCCGTGAACTGCCGATGGAATACGCCCTTGAGCTGAACCGCCTGATTGAACTGCAGATGGAAGGATCGGTCGGTTAATGACTGACATCACTACTGAAAAGGCCCGCATCGGCGCGCCCTCATCGAAGCCGTTCATTGACGGGTTCACCGAGGAAGGCGAAAGCCTCTCGCCGCTGAACTCCGCCGAGTCGAAGGCCCCGCTGGCCGGCGAGGCCGTCAAGGCGCACTCGCACGGCGGCGGCGTCGGCGTCCCGGACAGCTCGCGCGCCGGCCGCCTGACCTCCTACAAGCTGGCGGACTTCAAGCCGCTGACCGGCATGGAGGAAGACTGGCGGTTCACCCCGCTCAAGCGGCTCCGCGGCCTGCACACCGAGGTCCTGAACGGCGCCGCGCCGTCCGTGGCCGTCACCGGCCCGGAGAGCGTCCGGGTTGAGACCGTCGGCCGCGACGATGCCCGCATCGGCTCCGCAGCCATCCCGGAGGACCGGGTTTCGGCCAACGCCTGGGAGAACTTCACCGAGGCCACCGTCATCACGGTGCCCGCCGAAGTCCAGGCCGTCGGCGAGGTCAGCGTGGTGCTGACCGGCCAGGGCGACGCGGCGTCCGCGCAGCACATCGTGATCATCGCGGAGAAGTTCTCCAAGGCCGTTGTTGTGCTGGACCACCAGGGCTCCGCCGTCGTCTCGGAAAACATCGAAATCCTGGTCGAGGACGGCGCGCAGCTCACCGTCATCTCGCTGCAGGAATGGAACGACGACGCCGTGCACGCCTCCTCCCAGCAGGCGAAGCTGGGCCGCGACGCCAAGTTCAAGCACATCGTCGTCAGCCTTGGCGGCGACCTGGTCCGGGTGACGCCGTCGGCCCGCTTCACCGCGCCAGGTGCCGAAGCGGAAATGTTCGGCCTGTACTTCGCCGACGCCGGACAGCACCTCGAGCAGCGCCTCTTCGTGGACCACGCCGTCGCCAACTGCAAGTCCAACGTGCTCTACAAGGGCGCCCTGCAGGGCCGGAACGCGCACACCGTCTGGGTGGGTGACGTCCTGATCCGCAAGGAAGCCGAAGGCACCGACACGTACGAGGCCAACCGCAACCTGGTCCTCACCGACGGCGCCCGCGCTGATTCCGTGCCCAACCTTGAGATCGAGACCGGCCTGATCGCCGGCGCCGGCCACGCCAGCGCCACCGGCCGTTTCGACGACGAGCACCTCTTCTACCTGATGGCCCGCGGCATTCCGGAAAAGGTGGCCCGCCGCCTGGTGGTCCGCGGATTCCTGAACGAGATCATCCAGCAGATCAAGGTTCCTGTCATCGAGGATCGCCTCACGGCCGCCGTCGAGCGCGAGCTCGCCGCCACGGACCACTAGAGAAGTACGGGACAAAGACATGACGGAACAGCCAAAAGGCGAGTTGGTCTGCAACGCCAGCGAGATCCAGGTCAAGCAGGCGCTGCGGATCCTGATCGACGACTACCCGGTAGCGGTCGTCAAGGACTCGATGGGGGAGATCCACGCCATCGGTGACACCTGCTCGCACGCGGACATCTCGCTCTCCGAGGGCGAAGTGGAAGGCTGCAAGATCGAGTGCTGGGGCCACGGCTCCCAGTTCGACCTGCGCAGCGGCCAGCCGCTCCAGCTGCCCGCCTACGATCCCGTGCCGGTCTTTGCCGTCACCATCCAGGATGACGACGTCTATGTGGACGTCAGCACCATCCTGAACGGCGCCGAGGCTCCGAACTTCAGCTGACCGCGGGGGCAAGCCACGCTTGCCCCCGCCGGCCGGCAGCCAGCAACAACCAAAACTTATCGACGAGAAAACGCACCACCGCCGAGGTGGCGGTGCAGAGGAGAACAAGACACATGTCCACTCTTGAGATCAAGGACCTGCACGTCAGCATTGACACCGAGCAGGGCACCAAGGAAATCCTTAAGGGCGTCAGCCTGACCATCAAGACCGGCCAGACCCACGCGATCATGGGCCCGAACGGCTCGGGCAAGTCCACCCTGGCGTCAACGATCGCCGGCCACCCGCGCTACAACGTCACGAGCGGTACCATCACGCTCGACGGCGAAGACGTGCTCGCGATGAGCGTCGATGAGCGCGCCCGCGCCGGCCTGTTCCTGGCCATGCAGTACCCGGTCGAGGTTCCCGGCGTCAGCATGACCAACTTCCTGCGCACCGCCAAGACCGCGATCGACGGCGAAGCCCCGAAGCTGCGCACCTGGACCAAGGACGTCAAGGCCGCCATGGCGCAGCTGCGCATCGACGCCGACTTCACCCAGCGCAACGTCAACGAGGGCTTCTCCGGCGGCGAGAAGAAGCGCGTGGAGATCCTCCAGCTGGAGCTCTTCAAGCCCAAGTTCGCCATCCTCGACGAGACCGACTCGGGCCTGGACGTCGACGCGCTGAAGGTTGTCTCCGAGGGCGTCAACCGCGCGCACGCCGAGGGCAACATGGGCACCCTGCTGATCACCCACTACACCCGGATCCTGCGCTACATCAAGCCGGAATTCGTGCACGTGTTCGTGGACGGCAAGGTTGTCGAAGAGGGCGGCCCGGAGCTGGCCGACCGCCTCGAAGAAGAAGGCTACGACCGCTACCTCCCGGGCGCCGGAGCCGCCACCATCGCTGCCGCCGACGCCGCAGCACAGGCCTAGTTAGGACTACGCCATGACCGAAATCAATATGGCCCGGACGGGCCTCGAGGATGTCGAAGAGGCACTCAAGGATGTGATCGACCCGGAACTGGGCGTGAACATCGTTGATCTGGGCCTGCTCTACGGCCTGAAGTACTCCGACGACGACGGTGCCCTGCTGATCGACATGACGCTGACCACGGCCGCGTGCCCGCTCACCGACGTGATCGAGGAGCAGGTGGGCAAGGCCCTGGACGGCATTGTGGACGACTGGCGACTGAACTGGGTATGGATGCCGCCGTGGGGTCCGGAGCGGATCACCGAAGACGGCCGCGACCAGATGCGCGCCCTGGGCTTCAACATCTAGCCCCCGCCGGTTCCGCCGAGAGCCGGGATTAACGACGACGGCGGGCCCACCTCCAAGAGGTGGGCCCGCCGTCGTCGTCTGAGGGGTCGGGCTACGGGGTGGCGACCTTAAACGTGTCGCACTGGTTGATGTCGCCGGTCTTGTAACCCTGGTAGAACCACTTCTGCCGCTGCGCGCTGGAGCCGTGGGTCCAGGATTCGGGCGAGACCCGGCCGGTGGCGGCCTTCTGGATCCGGTCATCGCCCACCGACGACGCGGCGGACAGGGCGTCCTGCAGGTCCTGCGTCTTGAGCGGTTCCAGGAACGGCTGGCCGCTCTTCGGATCCTTGGTGGTGGTGGCGTAGCGGACCCAGAGGCCGGCGTAGCAGTCGGCCTGGAGCTCCACCCGCACCGCGCCGGACTCCGGACCCTGCGGATCCTGCTGGGCACGATCGATGGTGCCGAGGACATTCTGGATATGGTGGCCGAACTCGTGGGCCACCACGTACTCCTGCGCCAGCGGGCCGCCCGAGGAGCCGAAGCGGTCCACGAGTTCCTGGAAGAAGCCCGGATCGAAGTACGCCGTCTGGTCGGCCGGGCAGTAGAACGGGCCGACCTCCGAGGTGGCGGAGCCGCAGCCGGTGCTCGTTGCCCCGCGGAACAGGACCGTGTCCGGTTGCGGGTACTTCTTGTTGTACTGCGCCAGATAGTCCGGCCAGAACGCATTCAGGCTGTTGACTGTGCCCACGATCCGGCACTCCAGGCTGGCATCGGCGTCGGCGCCGGTCTTGCACGCCGGTGCGGTGCTCTGGCCCTGCGACTGCTGGTCTTGGGCGCTGCCGGCCAGGCCCTCCAGCAGTTGCGGGTTGATGCCGAACAGCGCGGCCAGGAGCAGCACAATGCCGCCGCCGATGCCGCCGCCGATTTTGGTGCCGCGGCCCATGCCGCCGCGGCTCTGGACCTGCGACGGGTCCAGTTGCACGTTGTCATTGAAACTCATGCTGAAACAATATCCTCTCCCGGCTGTCCGGGCTCCGTTGCCCGGTAAAGTTGGTCCGATGCCTTTTCTCGACAGACTCCAGCGCTGGGCCGACGAGCGCCCCGACGGCACCGCCGTCGTCGTGGCCGGGCAACGCCTGAGTTTCTCCGAACTGCGGGATGCCGCGGCCGCACTCGTCCCCGTGACGCCGGGCGTCACGGTCCTGGCCGAGCGCAACTCCACGGATTTTGCCGCTGCCTTCGCGGCGGCGGTCGCCGGTAGCCGCCGCTGCGCCGTGCTGGACCCCACCTGGCCGCAACAGCTGCTCGACAGCCTGACCGCGCGGATCGCGGACACCGTGCCCGGGGGCGGTCCCGCCCTGGACGGGTCCGCCGGGGGCGGCACAGGCGAGGGCGGCGCCATGGGCGACGACCTCGCTGACGGCCCGCCCGACTCGCCGTTCCTGATCGGGCTCACGTCCGGGACCACGGCGGTGCCGAAGGCGTTCAGCCGGTCGCGGCGGTCCTGGCAGCTGTCCTTCGAGTCCTCTGTCGAGTTCTTCGGCCTGGGCCCGGACGACAGGACGCTCGCGCCCGGGCCCCTGGCCGCCAGCCTCAACCTCTATGCCCTCGCCGAATGCCTGTATGCCGGCTCCGCATTCCACACCCTGGACCATTTCGACGTCGGGGACGCGCACACCGCTGTCAGCCACGACGGCATCACCCGGCTGGTGCTGGTGCCCACGATGCTCCGGCTGCTGAGCGAGCGCGGGCTGGCCGGCGGTGTGGACGGCTCCGGGCTGCGGAGCATCATCTGCGCCGGTTCCAGGCTCGACGCGCGGACCCTGGAGGCCGCGCGCCGCTGGGCGCCGAACGCGACCATCTTCGAATACTACGGCGCCGCGGAGCTCAGTTTCGTCGCCGGCGAGGGCCTGCGGCCCGGTGAGGTAGCAACAGCAGGGGAGCCGGGCCTGGGAACCGGGATCGGCGGGCCGTTTCCCGGCGTCGAGGTGAGGATCCTGGACGACGGCGGAGCCCCGGTGCCGGACGGGCACGACGGCAACGTGTGCGTGCGCAGCGGCATGGTCAGCGACGGCTACCTCTGGGGCGACGACGGCGAGGCACTGCGGTGCTTTAACGGCTGGTACACCGTGGGGGACCAGGGCTACCTGTCCAGCGGGATCCTGCACCTGCTGGGCCGCCGCTCGGACATGATTATCACGTCGGGAAGCAACGTGTACCCGCACGAGGTGGAGCTGGCCCTCGCGTCGGTCCCGGGAGTCGCCGCCGCCGTGGCCGCCGGCCAGCCGGACGACCTGCGCGGCCAGCGCGTCGTGGCAGCGGTACTGCCCTCGCACGGCGGCCTGACCGGCACCCAGCTGAGAGCCGGCGTCGAGGACGTCCTGGCCCGAAACAAGCGGCCACTGGACTATTACCTGCTGGCCGAGCTGCCCCTCACCGACCGCGGCAAGCCCAGCCGTCCGCTGCTGCTCGAGTGGATCGCCCGCAACGACCCGCGGATCCAGCGCCTTGGCTGAAGATCCGCTGCCGGCCGACCGGCAACCCGTCATCATCGCCGCGCGGCGGACCCCGGTCTGCCGGGCCCACGGAGCCCTGAAAACCCTGCAGGCCGAGCAGCTGCTGGCACCGGTGCTGCGCCGCCTGCTGGCCGACACGGGTGTTGCAGCGGACCAGGTCCAGGATGTGGTGATTGGTAACGCGGTGGGCGGCGGCGGCAACGTTGCCCGGCTGGCGGCCCTGGAGGCCGGCCTGCCGGTGAGCGTTCCCGGGCTGACCGTGGACCGGCAGTGCGGTTCCGGGCTGGACGCGATTGTGCTGGCATCCCGGCTGGTTGCCGCCGGGGGTGGTTTCGGGAGTGGCCCCGGCGGCGTTTACCTGGCCGGCGGAGTCGAGAGCATCAGCACGGCGCCGCTCCGTGCCCGTCCCGGCGCCGGTGGCGAGCCGCAGTTCTACCGCCGGGCCCGGTTCGCCCCGGCGGGCTACGGCGACCCTGACATGGGGGTGGCCGCCGAAAACGTGGCTGTGCGTTTCGGCATTTCGCGGCAGCGGCAGGACGAGTTCGCACTGCGCAGCCACCAGCGGGCCCTCGACGCCGCCGCAGCCGGCGCCTTCGACGGGGAAGTTGTGGCGCTGCCCGGGCCAGCGGGTCCTGTCCGCTCCGACGACGGGCCGCGCCGCTCCCTGACCCCTGCGGTGCTGGCCCGGTTCCCGGCCGCGTTTGTTCCCGGCGGGAGCGTGACCGCCGGAAATTCCTGCTTCGACGCGGACGGGGCCGCCGCCGTGGTGGTCACCTCGCTGGCCCGTGCACGCCAACTCGGCGCCCGCGACGGCCTGCTGGTGCTCGGGACGAACACCGCGGGCGTGGAACCAGCGCTGCTGGGGATGGGCGCGGCGGCGGCTGCGGCACGCCTGCTCGCGGGTGCTTCCGTCGCGGCCCGGGACCTCGGGCTGATCGAGTTCAACGAGGCCTTCGCCTCGCAGACGCTGGCGTGCCTCGACCAGCTGGGCATCGAACCGCGCCGCGCCAACCTCGACGGCGGAGCCCTCGCCCTGGGCCACGCCTACGGGGCATCCGGAGCCGTCCTCGTGACGAGGCTGCTGGCCCAGGCCCGCCGGGAGCCGGTGGACGGCACGCTGGCCCTGGCCATGATCAGCATCGCCGGCGGGATGGGGACGGCTGCGCTGTTCGAGTACAGGACGCTCCTCTAACCCCACGGGACATGCTCATTCTTCGGACCCGGGATCGGACACAGTGGTGGTATGTCCACGCCCCGCGGCCAAGGGTGGGCATGTCCCGGGGTGGCCGGGCTCAGTCCTCCCAATCCTCCGCCTCGCCCAACCCGCGGGCCGCCAGGGCCTCGCCGGTCTGCCGGGCAAAGGCCACCGTGGTGATGAACACCGGCAGTACCAAGGCGCGGGGGTTCCGCTCCAGGCCACGGGCGCGGGCCGAATCACGGACATCGGCATAGGCTCCGGCGATGAAGGGGATGCTGCGCAGCATCACGGCGATCGTCAGCGCGAACCGCTCGGGATCGGCGCCGAACCGGCGGAACGGCCGGGCCAGCGAGGCCACGCCGTCCAACAGGGTCTGGACCGGGGTGGTGGCGGTGAGGATAGACGCCGCCACCACACAGACCAGGACGTTTAACACGATCCGTGCCGCAACGGGGCCGCCGAGCTGCCACCATTGGAACAGCCCGATCATGGCCAGCACGGGCAGGACCGGCCGGACGGCCCGGAGCAGCCTGCCGGCACCGGCGCCGCTGAGCAGGAACACCCCGCACAGCAGCACAAGCCCCGCGGCAGCCGCGGCCCAGTCCGCCACCAAGAATGACCCCATCCCGCACGCCAGCACCAGAAGGAACTTCAGCCACAGCGGCGCGCGGTGCACCGGGGAACTCCCCGGCACGTAGTTGGCCAGCAGGAAACCGTGCCCCCTCATGGCCCCGCCGTCTCCCCGCGGGCGGGCGGCACGGCAGCGGGATCCGCCGCGCACAGCGTCCGGTACTGCGCGACGGCGGCCGCCGCCCCGCCGTCGAACACAACCTTCCCGGCGTCCACCACGAGCACCCGGTCCAGATCGAGGGCAAGGTCCAGGTCGTGCGTGGACAGGATGACCTGCTGTTCCAGCCCGGCCAGGGTGCGGCGCAGGAGTTCGCGGTTTCGCAGGTCCAGCAGGGTGGACGGCTCGTCCAGCACCAGGACGTCCGGTTTGACGGCCAGCACGGCGGCGAGGGCCACCAGCTGCCGTTCGCCGCCGGAGAGCTCGTAGACACTCTGGTCCGCCAGCGCCAGCAGCCCGAAACGCTCCAGCGCCGCTTCAGCCAGGGCACGTCGTCGGCCGGCGTTCCGCTCCGAACGGCGCAGGGACAATTCCACGTCCTCCCGGCCCGTGGGCATTACCAGCTGCGAGAGCGGATCGGTGAACACAAAGCCCACCCGGCGGCGCACGGCCCGCACCTCCCGGACCGTGTCCGCACCGGCGACCGTGACACTGCCGGAGCTCGGCGCGACCAGGCCGTTCAGCAGCCGCAGCAGCGTCGACTTCCCGGAGCCGTTGGCGCCGATCACGCCGATCCGCCGCTCGGTCAGGTCCAGGGACGTGGCGTGGAGCAAGGTCTTGGGCTCCGCCGAGCCGTCAACGGCGACCCGCACCTCCGCGCGGTCCAGGACAATGCTCATGCGCGTCCGTCTGCGCGCCGGATGCGGCGCACCAGCAGGTCAGGGAAGGCCTTGTGCAGGGCGAGGGCGACCGTGACCGCAAGGACGTTCTTAATGATGTCGCCCGGGTAGAACGCGAGGTCGGCCACGAAAGCTGCGGAGAAACTGAGTTTCGCGTTGACCACCATGCCGAGGATGCCCAGCCCGTGGACAAAGACGATGCTGCTGACCATGGCGGCGCAGAAGAGCAGCACGGCCCGGAGCTTCCCGGAGCGGCCCGCCGTGCGGCGCAACACGACGGCGGTCAAGGCGCCGACGGCGGTGGCCGCCAGCAGGAAGCCGATGATGTAGCCCGCCGACGGTCCGGCCAGGACACCCAGGCCGCTGCGCCCGCCGCTGAAGATCGGCAGTCCGGCGAAGCCCAGGAGCAGGTAGAGCCCGACGGCGGCGAAGGCGCGGCCCGCGCCCAGCGCGAGTCCGGTGAGCATCACAGCGAGGGTCTGCAACGTGATCGGCACACCCAGGCCGGCCACCGGGATGGCCGCCACGAGCGCCGACGCCGCGACGAGTGCGGCGAAGACGGCGATCAGTCCCAGGTCGGTAGCATCCCAGCGGTTGCGCCGGCTTCCCCGCGGCGTCGCGGCACTGGAACCGGTGGGTTTGGTGGTGCCGGCATCGGTAACGGCATTCTCGGCATTGCTCATGATGTTTCCTGTCGCGTGGTGGGTCCGGGGATCTACTTCCGACGATACGGCCGCGGCCACGCCGCCATTTTGTAGGCCTTCCACTAAGCGCGGGCCCGCTCGCTGGACCACTCCGCCAATTCGGCGACGCGGCGGTCAACCACGGCGGGCGCCGGCCGCCGTCGTCCGCGGCGTTCCCCGATGTCACCCGGCAGGGGAGGTGCCGGTAGACTGGTAGAGGCCGAACTCTTGGCCACACTGCCCCGGCCCCGTCCAGACTTCATCTGTTGTGCCGCGGCGTTCCCTGTTGTGAAAGGCCTTAGCTGCATTGATTACCGTCCAGGATCTCGAACTGCGCGCCGGCGCCCGTCTGCTTATGGACCAGGTGAGCTTCCGGATCGACAAGGGAGACAAGATCGGCCTCGTTGGCCGTAACGGTGCAGGCAAGACCACGCTGACCCGGGTGCTGGCCGGTGAAGGCCTCCCCGCCGCCGGGAAGGTGACCCGCAGCGGCGAGATCGGCTACCTGCCGCAGGACCCCCGCACGCCGGACATGGAGCAGCTGGCCCGGGACCGGATCCTGTCCGCCCGCGGCCTCGACATCGCGGTCGGCAAGCTCCGGGTCGCGCACGAGGAGATGGCCAGCGAGGACGCCAACATCCAGCGCAAGGCTATGAACCGCTACGACCGGCTGGAATCCGAGTTCCTCGCCGCCGGCGGCTACGCAGCCGAGGCTGAGGCCGCCGCGATCTGTTCGAACCTCGCCCTGCCGGACCGGCTGCTGAACCAGCCACTCAAGACCCTCTCCGGCGGCCAGCGCCGCCGTGTGGAGCTCGCCCGCATCCTCTACTCCGACGCCGAGACGATGCTGCTCGATGAGCCCACCAACCACCTCGACGCCGACTCCATTGCCTGGCTGCGCGAGTTCCTCAAGAACCACCAGGGCGGCCTGATCGTGATCAGCCACGACACCGAACTGCTCGAGGCGACGGTCAACAAGGTCTTCCTGCTGGACGCCAACCGCGCGCAGATCGACTTCTACAACATGGACTGGAAGCGCTACCTGACGCAGCGCGAAACCGACGAGCGCGCCCGCAAGCGCGAACGCGCCAACGCCGAGAAGAAGGCCCAGGTCCTGATGGACCAGGCCAACAAGATGCGCGCCAAGGCCACCAAGGCCGTCGCAGCGCAGAACATGGCCAAGCGCGCGGAGCGGCTGCTCGGCGGCCTGGAAGCGGTGCGCGAGAACGACCGCGTGGCCGCCCTGCGCTTCCCGGACCCCTCGCCCTGCGGCAAGACCCCGCTCACCGCCGACGGCCTCAGCAAGTCCTACGGGTCGCTGGAAATCTTTACCGACGTCGACCTCGCGATCGACCGCGGCTCCAAGGTGGTTATCCTGGGCCTCAACGGCGCCGGCAAAACGACACTGCTGCGCATGCTCGCCGGCGTCGACAAGCCCGACACCGGCGAAGTCATCCCCGGCCACGGCCTCAAGGTGGGCTACTACGCGCAGGAGCATGAGACGCTCGACGTCGACCGCACCGTGCTGCAGAACATGCGCTCGGCCGCGCCGGACATGAACGACTCCGAGGTCCGCGGCATCCTGGGCTCGTTCCTGTTTTCCGGCGACGACGTCGACAAGCCCGCCGGGGTGCTCTCCGGCGGTGAGAAGACCCGCCTGGCGCTGGCCACGATTGTCGCGTCGAGCGCCAACGTGCTGCTCCTGGACGAGCCCACCAACAACCTCGACCCCGCGAGCCGCTCCGAGATCCTGGGCGCGCTGCGCAACTATACCGGCGCGGTTGTGCTGGTGAGCCACGACGAGGGCGCCGTCGAGGCACTCAACCCGGAGCGCGTCGTGTTGCTGCCTGACGGGGTCGAGGATCTCTGGAACGAGGACTACCTGGATTTGATCACGCTGGCGTAGGCCTCTGGGCAGTCCCTCTTGGTCACCTCCGCGCCTCGGCACGCCCGATTTGCCGCGTGCTCGCTCGTACTCCCCACCGTCCCCCTAACCTCGCAAGCTCGGCCAGGGAACCCGGACGGCGTGGGCCCCCGCTTAGACGCACGCTACGCAAATCAGCCGCACCGTTGCGCTAGTGCATCGTCATCATCGCGCTCAGCGCTCTCACGGATGTCGCTCCGCTGGCGGTCATGTCGCCACTGCGGAAGCTAACGTACCTGGAGTTCTTCGGCGGCGGTGATGCGGTGGAGTTCTTGGTAGCTGATGGAGAACATGGAGTTGTGGTCTCCGGCGCCGGCCCAGAGCAGTTCGTGGTTCTTCAGCGATTCGTCGAGGAGGGTTCTGATTTTCGCCGGGTGGCCGAGCGGGGCCACTCCTCCTACGCGCTGGCCCGTGTGGTGCAGGACGAAGTCGGGGGAAGCGCGGCGGATCTTCCCGGAGCCGAGAAGGGCTTCAACCTTGCGGACGTCCACTTTGGCTGCGCCGCTGGCAAGGATCAGCAGGGGAGCGCCGTCCAGGTCGAAGATGAGGCTGTTCGTGATCGCCGCGACGTCGCAGGCCAAGGCAACGGCGGCTGCCGCTGCCGTCGGTACCGGGGACTCGAAAATGGCCACGGTATCCGTGGCGCCGGCCGCGAGGAGCGCGCGCCGGACGCTGGCGACGGCGTCGGGGTCCATACGGTGCTCCCTCAGAATCCCTGGGCGTCCAGGATTGCGTCTTCCTCTTCCTCGGCCGTGGCAGTCTTGCGTTTCCGGGGGACTGTCCGACGGCGCGGGGACGGATTGCTCGCGTGCAGGTACCCGTCACCGGCGTCCTGGCCCTCAGCGTCCTCCGCATCAATAGCAGCGTTCCGGGCCTGTTGGCGGGCAGCGTAACCGAAGCCGACGAACATGAGGACGCCGAAGGCAAACCACTGCAGCGAATAGGACAGGTGGGTGCCTTCCTCGGTGGAGGGCTTGGGGAAGCCGACGGGCATGTCTGCGGCCGGCGGGGTCTCCGAAGCCAGTTGGCCGTAGGCGCCGGTGAGCAGCGGGTATCCAAGCTGGGAGGAGTAGGTTGCCAGGTCGATCGACGCGAGCTGCCCGTCCGGGGCGCCGCGCTGCAGCGCCGGCTCGGCCGGCTTGAGCCGGGCCACCACGGTGACGTTGCCGGCCGGCGGAGCCGGGACCGAATCCGGGCTCCCGGGAGTCTTATTGCCGATGGGAAGCCAGCCGCGGTCGATCACCACCGTTTCGCCGGACTCCAGCTTGAACGGCACCACCACCTCATAGCCGGGTTGTCCGTTGAGCGGGCGGTTGCGGACAATCCGCTGCCCGGCCTCGTCGTAGCGGCCGCGGAGTTCTACCTGCGTCCATTCCCGGTCAGCGTCGAGCTTGATGAACTGGTCCCGGGCGTCCGCGAAGGGAATCGGGGTCGCGGAGTAGTTCGAGACGACGCGGTTGATCTCGGCGAGGGTCTCGGCCCGGCGGTCCATCTGCCAGCGGCCCAGGAACACGCACGCGGTGGCAAAAATGGCGGCCAGCAGCAGGTAACCCAGCCACTTGCTGGAGAAAAGGAAGCGGTACATTCAGCCGGCCCTGCCCGGGACAATGGGGGATTCCGCGCCGTTGCCGGCAGCGTCGTCCAGCGGGACGGTTGCCTTCCAGAGCCCGCGCGTCTGCAGATAATCCTCCAGCCAGGCGCGGTGTTCCGGGCAGGCGAGCCAGGTTTTGCGGCGCTCCGGGGTGTGGATCTTCGGGTTGTTCCAGAGCAGCTGCCAGGCGGCGTCGGCGCGGCAGGCCTTGCGCGAGCACATCGCCGTTGCAGGCGCGGCAGCGGGGTCGGCCAGATCAAAAATGTTCATGAAGCAGCCCGCCTGTGGTCCTCGTCGTCGTCGTCAATCAGCTCGCCTTGGAGCAGCGTGATGGGGGCGTCGTCCGCCGCCGGGGGGCGCTGGCCGGGAGTCTCCGCCGGGCGGGGCGCGTCGAGTTCGCCCATCGGGACGTAGTCGATCAGGGACTCGCTGTGGACTTCGGCGCGGTCGCTGCCGTTGGCGATCACCACCGCAAACCAGGGCAGGAAGACGGCTCCGATGATGGGGATGACCTTGAACCAGCCGTCCACCACGAACACGAGGACCAGGCAGATCATGCGGATGCCCATGGCCACGGCATATTTGACCATCCGCTGGCGCATCTCTTCCGAGTGGGCGGCGGCGGCGTCGGTAATGCTATGGACCTCGGTGTCACCGGAGTACTCCCCGGACGACCGCTCACCGGGTCGGTTCTTGTTTGTCACGGCTGTCAGATCACGCTCCATAGGCTTACTTCGATTCTCTCACCATCGGCGGGGGCACCCAAACAGCTGCCGGCCCCGGGCCGGAACGTTCGCGCCGGAGGCTAAGATCGGAGGCAGGAAAATCCAGCCCACCCGACGCGGTGCCAGTGAGCCGCAGAATCCCGGAGCCCAATATGTCTGAAGCAACCTCGACCAGCCGCAGCGTCCTCATCACCGGCGGCAACCGGGGCATTGGCCTCGCCATCGCCGAGTCCTTCCTGGCCAACGGCGACAAGGTCGCTGTGACCTACCGCAGCGAGACGACGCTCCCGGCCGGCATCCTCGGGGTCAAAGCCGACGTCACGGACGAGGCCTCCGTGGACGCCGCGTTCGCCGAGGTCGAGGCGGCGCACGGGCCGGTGGAGGTCCTCGTCGCCAACGCCGGCATCACCAAGGACACACTCCTGATGCGGATGAGTGAGGACGATTTCACCTCGGTGATCGACACGAACCTCACCGGCGCCTTCCGCGTCATCAAGCGCGCTTCCAAGGGCATGATCCGGGCCCGCAAGGGCCGCGTGGTGCTCATTTCCTCCGTGTCCGGCCTCTACGGCGCCCCCGGCCAGATCAACTACTCCGCGTCCAAGGCCGGCCTGGTCGGCATCGCCCGCTCACTTACCCGCGAGCTCGGGGCACGCGGCATCACCGCCAACGTGGTGGCGCCCGGCTTCATCAACACGGACATGACCGCCGAACTGCCGGAAGCCACGCAGAAGGACTACCTGTCCAAGGTTCCCGCCGGCCGCTTCGCCGAAGCGTCGGAAGTCGCCGACGTCGTGCGCTGGATCGCCAGCGATGAGGCGGCGTACATCTCCGGCGCGGTTATCCCGGTCGACGGCGGCCTCGGCATGGGCCACTAGGCCTGAGCCGGCTGGGCCGGGCTGCGTTTGCCCTCCCCGCGGACGACGGCGGCTGCCGGGACCGGGGACGACGGCGGCTGAGGGCCGGTCTCGGCGCCGCGGGTTCCGCCCGGGGCCGGGCCTTTGGCCCTAGGCGGCGCAGCAGCCGGGGGCGTGTAATGGGTCGTACAGCCCCTGACCGCGCCAAGGCAGGGGCGTGGACCCAGGAGGATTATTATGGCTGATCTCAGCAAGTGGGCACCCTCGGACATGTTGGAGCCCGTCCGCCGCTTCCTCGACGGCGACCTGACGATGGCCTCGACCATCAAGGTCGAGCAGTTCCAGGACGGAAACACCCTGGTGGTGCGGGCGGAGGTTCCCGGCATCGATCCCGACAAGGACGTCGACGTGTCGGTCAGCGAAGGCATGCTGCATATCAGGGCCGAACGCGAGGAAAAGACCGAGCACAAGAGCAAGACGGGTTACCGTTCAGAGTTCCGCTACGGCTCCTTCCTGCGCAGCATCGCCCTGCCGGCCGGGGCCAAGGAAGAAGACATCACCGCCAGCTACAAGGACGGCGTCCTGGAAGTGCGCGCCCCCGCCCCCGTCACGGCGCCGGGCGAGACGACCAAGAAGATTAGGGTCGACCGGGGCTGACGCAGGCAGGTCTCACCGCCGGCAGGCACCTCACCGCAGGTTTTCGCAGGTTCTTGGGGGAGTCGGCCGGCTGGCTGCGGCAGGCGAGTGGTGCGCCGGACTTCAGCCGGCTTCGTCCCGGGCCTGCCGCAGCCAGCCCGCCACCTCGGCGTCGAGGTCCTCCGCGGAACGAAGCTCCAGATGATGCATCCACAGTCCGGGTGACGGGTGTACCACCGACTTGAACCGGGGCGAGTCGATCCGGCTGCCCGCGGCAATCGAGAGCACTGCCGGCACGTCGGAGCGCACGTAGCGCCCGGGCCACCAGACGTAGGCGAAGCCGCGGCGCCGCCCGCGGAAGGCGACCTGGCTTTTGGTTGCCCTGATTTCAGGCGGATCGACGGCGCCCGGACGGATTATAGGCGGACCAGCTGAAAGCCGGCCTGCTGCGACCGGCGCGGGTCCGGTAAGCATCCGTTCCACGACGCGGTACAAGGCAAGGCCCCGGGGCGACCCGTAAAAGACTTCCTCCGGTGTGGACTCGGTGCCCTGGCTCCCCATGGCCGCGAGCCTACGCCGCCACCGGTCCCCGCAGCCACTCGCACCGTCTTCCACCAGGGGGACATGTCCAGTCTTCGTCGCGGCGGGTGGGCATATGGGTACTATGTCCATTGCCCGACGCACCCGGAGGGCATGTCCCGCGGAGCGTGCCGCGACCCGAACGACGCGGCCGCCGGAACTAGGCCTGCGCGGCTTCTTTGTGGACCCCGGACAATCGAATTGCTGCGGACCGCTGGCATGATGGACAGCAGACCCCACAGTATTTGGACGTTTGGAACAAAGGAGCTCGAATGGGACTGCTGGACAACAAGACCGCGATCGTTACCGGTTCATCGCGCGGCATTGGCGCAGAGGTAGCCAAGTTCCTCGCCGCCGAGGGTGCCGCCGTCGTCGTGAACTACCGCCAAAAGGCGCCGCGCGCCAACAAGGTGGTCGCGGAAATCGAGGCAGCGGGCGGCCGGGCCGCAGCCGTAGGCGCTGACCTCACCACGCAGGAAGGCGTCCAGGCCCTCGCCAGCGCAGCGATGGAGAACTTCGGCTCGCTGGATCTGCTGGTCCTCAACGCCTCCGGTGGCATGGAGTCCGGCATGGAAGAGGGCTACGCGCTCAAGCTCAACCGCGACGCCCAGGTGAACATGCTCAACGCAGCCGTGCCGCTGATGTCCGAAGGGTCGCGGGTGGTCTTTGTGACCAGCCATCAGGCCCACTTCATCGAGACCGTGCCCACCATGCCCGAGTATGAGCCCGTCGCCCGCAGCAAGCGCGCCGGCGAGGACGCGCTCCGGGAGCTCGTTCCGAGCCTCGCCGACAAGGGCATCTCCCTGGTGGTGGTCTCCGGCGACATGATCGAAGGCACCGTCACCGCCACGCTCCTGGACCGCTCCAACCCGGGCGCCATCGAGGCCCGCCGCGCCGAGGCCGGCAAGCTGTACTCGGTGAACGAATTTGCCGCCGAGGTCGCCAAGATGGCCACCGCCGACGTCGAGACCGGCCACACCGAATACGTCGGCGGCGCCGACTACTTCGACAAGTCGAGCGGCGCGGGCAGCAACTAGCAACCGCCGAGATGGCACTTGGCGGCAGTGGTTTTCAAGAACACTGCCGCCAAGTGTCATCTGGCGTTAACGCGGACGCCAGGCCGGGCCCTACACTCCGGCGATGTGCCGGACGGCGTCGAGGTACGGCATGTTCACGGCTGCGTCCGCCACGGCGCGGACTGCCGGCTTGGCGTTGAACGCGACCCCGATGCCCGCGGCGCCCAGCATGTCCAGGTCATTGGCCCCGTCGCCCACCGCGATGGTGTGCTCCATCGGGATGCCCTCGGCCGCGGCCCACTCCCGCAGGTACTTTTCCTTGGCGGCGCGGTCCACCACGTCGCCGAGTACTTTCCCGGTCAGCGCGCCGTCCACAATTTCCAGTTCGTTGGCTATCCAGTAGTCCAGCCCCAGGTCCTCGGCTATCGGCCGCAGGATCTGGTTGAAGCCGCCCGACACCACCGCGACGGCGTGCCCGGCCGCCTTGAACGCCGCCACCAGCTCGGCCGCGCCGTCGCTCAGGGTCACCTCCGCCCGGACGGACTCGACGACGTCGGCCGGCAGCCCGGCGAGCACCGCCACCCGGGCGTGCAGGCTCTGCGCGAAGTCCAGTTCCCCGCGCATGGCCGCCTCCGTCACGGCCGTCACTTCCTCGCGCTTGCCGGCGTAGGCCGCCAGGAGCTCAATGACTTCCTGCCGGATCAGCGTGGAGTCCACGTCCATGATCAGGAACTTCCGCGGGGCCTCCCGCAGGGCGGCGGGGACAACGGCCGTGTCGACGCCGTCAATCCGCGCCGCGGCGATGCTCCGGCGGAGCCCGGCCAGCCCTTCCGCCGTGGGGGCGTCCGGCATGGTGCAGTCGGCGGAGTAAACCGAGAATCGGCCGTCGCCAGCGGTGCTTTCGGCGCCGATGGACAACCCCGCTCCGGCCAGCGACCGGCGCAGCTGCGCTACTTCGGGAAGGGACAAATTGACGCCGTAGCTGACCGCGGTCACGTTCGAACTCATGGCCTCAATCCTAGCGAGCGGGCCGCAGCCGCCCTGAATTCGTTTCACGCCGGTGACGCACCCCGGGGGCGCCACTGCGGGCCCGCCGCCCCGGTTATCAGTCGTCCGCTTTTTTGTCCTAGTGTCTACTCCTATGAGTGATGTTCTTGAAATGGCCGCCGTCAGCGTTGTACGTGGGGCAAAAACGCTCCTGGACAAGGTTGACTGGCAGGTCAAGGAAGGCGAGCGTTGGGTGATCCTGGGCCCCAACGGCGCCGGCAAGACCACTCTGTTGCAGGTGGCCGCCGCCCGCCTCCACCCGACCAGTGGTATGGCCGGGATCCTCGAAGAGATCCTCGGCGCCGTGGACGTCTTCGAACTCCGCCCGCGGATCGGCCTGTCCTCCGCCGCCCTCGCCAACCAGATCCCGGAGCACGAAAAGGTCCTCAACGTCGTGGTGACCGCCGCGTACGGCGTCACCGGCCGCTGGCGCGAGGGCTACGAAAAGGACGACGAACGCCGCGCCTTCGCCCTGCTCAATGAGTGGGGGATGGGCCCGCTGCTCAACCGCCCATTCGCGTCACTCTCCGAGGGCGAACGCAAGCGTGTGCAGATTGCCCGCGCGCTCATGACGGACCCGGAACTGCTGCTGCTCGACGAGCCTGCCGCCGGCCTGGACCTGGGCGGCCGCGAAGACCTCGTCCACCGGCTCAGCGAGCTGGCCCGGGACGAAGCCGCCCCGGCGATCGTGCTGGTCACGCACCACCTCGAAGAAGTGCCCCCCGGGTTCACGCACGCCCTGCTGATGCGCGACGGCGGCGTGGTCGCCTCCGGCCCGCTGGCAGACGTGCTGACCGCGGACAACCTCAGCAAGACGTTCGGCGTCGACCTCGACGTCAGCGAGACCGGCGGCCGGTACACCGCCACCGCCCGCCGCTGAAGGGCCCGCTGACAGCGCGTGGAGTTCCTCAGTAGCGTCTTCATTTTCGTCGCCGGCCTCTGGGCCGGCACCATCAACAGCGTGGTGGGTTCCGGCACCCTGGTGACGTTCCCGGTGCTGATCGCCCTTGGCTTCGCCCCGGTGACCGCCTCGATCAGCAACGCCATGGGCCTGGTGGCCGGCAGCGCGGCCGGGGCCTGGGGATACCGCAAGGAGCTCGCCGGCCGGCGGAACCAACTCCTGCGGCTGCTGCCCGCCTCGCTGCTGGGCGGAATCACCGGCGCCTACCTGCTGCTGCACCTGCCGGAGCAGGTTTTCCACTACGCTGCGCCCGCCCTGATCGTGGTGGCCCTGCTGATGGTGGTGTTCCAGCCCAGGCTGCAGCGTTGGGTGCAGAACCGCGAAGAGAACCCGGAACACGCCATCCGGGACAAGCGACACGGCTTCCTGTTGGTGGTACTGGTCTACCTCGCGGGCGTCTACGGCGGGTACTTCGTGGCGGCGCAGGGCATCCTGCTGGTCGGCATCCTCGGCGTATTCATGGCCGGAACCATGCAGAACGCCAACGCCATGAAGAACATCCTGGTCCTTGGCGTGAACCTCGTCGCCGCAGCGTCCTACCTGCTGTTCGCCTTCGACCGGATCAGCTGGCCCGCGGTCGGGCTGATCGCCGTCAGTTCGCTAATCGGCGGCCTGGTCGGTTCCAAGGTGGGCCGCCGCCTGTCGCCGCCGGTGCTGCGCGGTGTCATCTTCATCCTGGGAACGGTGGCACTGGGCTTCATGATCGCGAAGCTGGTGAATTGAGCGGCCCATGAGCTTCCACCACCTCGAATCCGCCGACGACCCCCGGGTCGCCGACTACACCCAGCTGACCGACGTGCACCTGCGCAAACTCCGTGAACCCGCGGAGGGCATGTACATCGCGGAGTCCTCCCGGGTGCTGCGCCGCGCCCTCGCCGCCGGGCACCGGCCGCGCTCGTTCTTCCTCGCGGAGAAATGGCTCGAGGACCTCGCCGACGTGTTTGAGGCCTACCCGGACGTGCCGGCGTACATCGGCTCGGCCGCGCTGCTGGAGGAAATCACCGGCTTCCACCTGCACCGCGGCGCAATGGCGGCCATGCACCGCCCGGCTCCCGTGCCGCTGCCCGAACTGCTCGCCGGTGCCCGCCGGATCGCGGTCCTGGAGGACATCGTGGACCACACGAATGTCGGCGCGATTTTCCGCTCCGCGGCCGCCCTGGGGCTGGACGCCGTACTGGTCTCCCCGCGCTGCGGGGACCCGCTCTACCGGCGCAGCGTCCGCGTGAGCATGGGCACCGTGTTCCAGGTCCCGTGGGCCCGGCTCGAAGACTGGCCAGGGGAGCTGGCGGTGCTCAAGGAACACGGTTTCCTCGTCGCCGCGATGGAACTGACACCGGACGCCGTGGATGTCGACGTGCTCGCGGCCCGGAACCCCGACCGGCTGGCCCTGGTGCTCGGCACCGAAGGCGCCGGGATGAGCGGGGCAACCCTCGCCGCCGTCGACCTGGCCGTGAAGATCCCGATGCGCGCCGGCGTCGATTCGCTCAACGTCGCGGCCGCGTCCGCCGTCGCGTTCTGGGAACTGCGGCCCCGCGACTGACGCCCCATCCGGGCCGCCGCTGCCGTCGGCAGGATCCCGGGAGTCCGCCCGCGGGCCGGTTCGTCCAGGCGCAGGATCTGGGCTATTATTGATAGCTGGCCGTGCTGCGCCTTTCGGCGCCGGGCAGCCACTCCCACTCATACCTGGCAGCTGGCAAAATCCAGTTGCGCGAACAAAGGTCCAATTATGCAGTCTGATATCCACCCGAAGTACGAAGCTGTTGTTTTCAACGACCTGGCTTCCGGCGTCAAGTTCCTGACCAAGTCCACCGTGTCTTCCTCGAAGACCATCGAGTGGGAAGACGGAAACACCTACCCGGTCATCGACGTCGAAATCTCCTCCGAGTCCCACCCGTTCTACACGGGCAAGCAGCGCATCATGGACTCTGCAGGCCGCGTCGAGCGCTTCAACGCTCGCTTCAAGGGCTTCGGCGGCAAGAAGTAACCTTCTTCACCCCAAGGTCTTTTGGAAAAGCCCGCACCGGCAACGGTGCGGGCTTTTTGCGTCCCGAAGCCGGCCGGGTGCGGGGCCGCTGCGGTTCACGGCCGGGTTCTGTTTCGGCCGGGCAGTGGGGCAGGATTGAGGGTATGACTTCCTTCCCTTCCCCCGCAGCGCCCAGCACCGAGGACGACGGCGGCCGGCGACACGGAGAGTATAAGGTTCCCGGCGGCAAGCTGGTGGTAGCCGATCTCGACGTCGTGGACGGCGTCCTGGCCCACGTCTCGATCAGCGGGGATTTCTTCCTCGAACCCGACGAGGCGCTCCTGGACATCAACCGCAGCCTCACCGGGCTGCCGGTGGACGCCGGCGCGGCGGACCTGGCCGCAGCCGTGACCGCGGCCCTGCCGGAGGACGCCGTGCTCTTCGGATTCTCGGCCGAAGCGGTCGCCATCGCGGTCCGCCGGGCCCTGGCCAAGGCCACCGGCTGGGGCGACCACCACTGGAACATCATCGCCCCGTCCGTGCTGCCCACGCACGTGAACGTAGCCCTCGACGAGGTCCTCACCGAGGAGGTCGGTGCCGGGCGCCGCAACCCGACGCTGCGGTTCTGGGACTGGGAGGAACCGTCGGTTGTGATCGGCAGTTTCCAGTCCGTCCGCAACGAGGTCCACCCCGACGGCGTCAGCCGACACGGCATCAG
Organism: uncultured Arthrobacter sp.; assembly: GCF_964021775.1. Taxonomy (GTDB): domain Bacteria; phylum Actinomycetota; class Actinomycetes; order Actinomycetales; family Micrococcaceae; genus Arthrobacter. The sequence continues at coordinate 107,071 of NZ_CAXHZI010000002.1, read as the reverse complement.
CGTGGTCCGCCGGATCAGCGGCGGCGGAGCCATGTTCATGGAGGCCGGCAACTGCATCACCTACTCGCTCTACCTGCCGCAAACCCTCGTGGACGGCATCAGCTTCGCGGACTCGTACGCTTTCCTGGACGCCTGGGTCATGGCCGCGCTGGAAAAGGTCGGCATCAACGCCTTCTACGTGCCGCTGAACGACATTGCCACCGACCAGGGCAAGATCGGCGGTGCCGCGCAAAAGCGTCTCGCCAACGGCGGCATGCTGCACCACGTCACCATGAGCTACGACATCGACGCCGACAAGATGGTCGACGTGCTGCGGATCGGCAAGGAGAAGCTCTCCGACAAGGGCACCACCAGCGCCAAGAAACGCGTCGACCCGCTGCGGCGGCAGACCGGGCTGGCCCGCGCCGAGATCGTCGCCGCCATGATCGAGGTCTTCACTGAACGGTACGCGGCGACGCCGGCGGAACTCACCGAGGCCGAACTCGACGCCGCCCGCCGCCGGGTGGAGACCAAGTTCGGCACCACGGAGTGGCTGCACCGGGTCCCGTAGCGGCCGCGGGGCGGGGTTGCTAGGCCGCCGCCTGCGCGGTGAGCGCGCGGAGCAACTGGCTGCGCTGTTCGATGATGATCCGGCGCAGTGCCCGCGGCGCGTCCGGATGTTCGGCCAGCCACTGGTCCGTCCGGGCGATCACCGGGTGCCCGGCCGGGGCGCCGCCGCCCCGGCCGAGGTCCTGGCCGGCCGGGTAGAGCCCGCGGACGATCCGGCTGGCGATCTCGATGCTGCGGTCCGCCCAGACCCGTTCGAGGCACTCGAAGTAGGGTTCCACGTAGTTATCCAGCAGGGTGGCCGGCGCCGTGTTGAAGCCCGCGATGGTGGCACTGAGTAGCTGGTTGGACAGTTCCGTGCCGTGGACCGCGGCGTCCCAGGCGGCATCCTTGACCGCCGGGTCGGGCCGGGCCGCGAGGGCCGTGGCGTGACCGGACTTGCCCGAGGCGGTGTTGTCCCGGTCCAGTTCGGCGTCCAGCTGCGCCGGGTCCGCCTGCCCGTTGGCCGCGAGGGCGTGCCAGAGGTTCCAGCGGAGCTCCGCGTCGACGGAAAGGCCTTCGATGACGGTGCTGCCGTCCAGCAGGCCCCTGACCAGGTCCAGCTCTCCCGCGTCGTAGCGGCTCGTGGCGGCCACGGTGCGCGCCCAGGCCAGCTGTTGGTCGGAGCCGGGCGCCGCGTTCCGCAGCTCCGCGGCCGCTGCGCTGAGGAAGGCGCTGCGGACGGTGCTCCGCGTGGCGGCGGGCACGTAGCGTTCGATTGCCGTTCCGGCGTTGCCCAGGACATTCAGGAGCACACCGATGCCGGTCTCGGCGGGGCCGAAGCGCTGCACAGCCTCGACGTAGCGGGCCGCGGGCGTGACGGCGTCCCGGGCTGAGTCCCACAACGCGGTCCAGCACAGGGCCCGTGCCATCGGATCGCCGATCGAGCCCAGCGAACTGCGCACGGTGGCCTCCGAGTGCGGATCCAGCCGGACTTTGGCGTAGCTGAGGTCCTCGTCGTTGACCAGCAGCAGCGCCGGGCGGGCCATCCCGGCGAGCTGGCCCACCAGGGTGCGTTCGCCGTCGACGTCGGTCTCCACACTGTCGGTGCGGACCAAGGCTCCGGCGGCGTCGGGGTTGTACAGGCCGATCCGCAGCCGGTGCGGGCGCGGCTCCTGGCGGCCGGTGATCGGGTCTTCGGCGTGCTGGAGCAGGGACACGGCGCCCAGGACGCCGTCGTGCTCTTCGATCTCGGTGCTGAGGGTCGAGATGCCGGAGGTCTGCAGCCACTGCCGGGCCCACGTGGCGAGGTCCCGGCCGGAGGCAGCGCTGAGTGCGGCCAGCAGGTCCGCCAGGGTGGTGTTGCCGTAGGCATGGTCGCGGAAGTACCGGCGTGAGCCGGCGATGAACGCGTCGAAGCCCACGTAGGCGACCAGTTGCTTGAGCACCGAGGCGCCCTTGGCGTAGGTGATGCCGTCGAAGTTCTGCTTCGCGGCCTCGAGGTCCGGGATGTCCGCGACGATCGGGTGCGTGGTAGGCAGCTGGTCCTGGACGTAGGCCCAGGCCTTGCGGTTGTTGGCGAAGTTGACCCACGCGGTCGCCCAGTCCGTGGTCCGGTCCACCCCGAGGGTGCCCATGTAGTCGGCGAAGGACTCCTTGAGCCACAGATCGTCCCACCACCGCATCGTGACGAGGTCTCCGAACCACATGTGCGCCATCTCGTGCAGCAGCGTGTTGGCACGGCCCTGGTACTGCGAGTCGGCCGCCCGGGAGGTGAAGACGTAGCTTTCGGTGAATGTGACCAGGCCCGGGTTCTCCATGGCGCCGAGGTTGTACTCGGGCACGAAGGCCTGCTCGTATTTGCCCCAGGGGTACGGGTAGTCGAAGAGGTCGTTGAAGAAGTCCAGGCCGTTCCTGGTCAACCGGAACAGTTCTGCCGCGTCGAAGGACGGTGCCATGGAAGCGCGGCAGTAGAGCCCCAGCGGCACGTCAAGGGCGGTTCCATCCGCGAGGTTCCCGTGCCAGGTGTCCTCGGCCTTGAAGTAGGGGCCGGCGAGCACGGTGGTGATATAGGTGGACATCGGCTTGGTGGGGGCGAAGTCCCAGCGGCTTGTTGCCGGGTCGCTGGTCAGCTGGGTGCGGAGGGTTTCGGCGCCGTTGGAGGACACCTGCCACTCGGACGGGGCCATCACGTGGAAGGTGAACTCGGCCTTGAGGTCGGGTTGTTCGAAATTCGCGAATACGCGCCGCGCGTCGGCCGGCTCGTACTGGGTGTAGAGGTAGCACTGGCCGTCGGCGGGGTCGAAGAAGCGGTGCATGCCCTCGCCGGAGGTGCTGAACAGGGCGGTGCCGGTGACCGTGACCTGGTTATCGGCCTGCAGGTTGTCCAGGCGGATCCGGGAGCCGTCCACGACGTCGGCAACGGGCAGGCCCTTGCCGTTGAGGAAGACGCTGTGCACCGAACTGCCGATGAAGTCCAGGAAGGTGGAAGCGCCGGGTTCGCTGGCGGAGAAGGTGATGACACTGCGGCTGGTGTAGCCCGCAACCGCGGGATCCGCCGCCTGGCGGACGTCGAGGGAGACGTCGTAGCTGTGGGTGGTGATCAGGGCTGAGCGGGTTGCCGCTTCGTCACGGCTCAGGTTCTGGTTCGACACTCCGCTATCTAATCACGGGCGGTGCCGCGGGGCCGGGAATCGGCGGGGCGGTCGGTCAGCGGCCGGGGATAAGGACGACGGCGGCGGCCAGTCCCAGCGCGGCGATCAGCAGCCACGACGCCAGCGCGGCCAACAGGGCGGGGGTACCGGTCCGCAACAGGTGCCCGACCCGGACGGCCGACCCGAGGCCGAAGAGTGCCATGCCCAGCAGCACGTCCTGCAGCACCGCGGCCGCCCCGAGTACCTCTGGGGAGAGCCAGCCGGCGGACCGCAGGGCGGCCATGGCGATGAACCCCAGCACGAACAACGGCACGACCGGGGGAAGCTTCCCGCCGTCGTCGGACCCGAGCCGGTGGTGGATCCCGGCCGCTGCGACCATGGGTGCGAGCAGCAGTACCCGGGTGAGCTTGACGATGACGGCGACGGCGAGCGCCGAGGCGCCGGCAGTCTGCGCGGTGGCGACGACCTGCCCGACGTCGTGCACCGACGCGCCCGCCCAGGCCCCGAAAGCCTCCGGGCCCAGCCCCAGCGGCCCGATCAGCAGCGGCAGGACGCCGATCGCGAGTGTGCCGCAGAGCGTGACCAGCGCGATCGGCAGCACGGTGTCCTGCTGCCGGATGCGGCGCACGGCGGCCATCGCGCCGATCGCGGAGGCGCCGCAGATGGCGAATCCGGTCGCGAGCAGCAACGACACCGCCGGCGGCAGCCGGAACAGCCGGCCGATGCCGTAGGTGCCGGCGAACGCCGCCAGCACCACCCCGGTGATCACTAACAGCGCGGGCACGCCCAGGCCCAGCACGTCCACCACACTGACCTTGAGCCCCAGCACCACGATCCCGCTGCGCATCAGGTGCTTGCCGGCGAAGTCCAGTCCAGGCCGGCCGGCCCCGGCGCTCCAGCCGGACACGCCGGGAAGGTTCGCGGCGAGCAGCCCCAGCAGCACGGCCACGGTCATGGCCGGCAGCGCGGGCAGCGCCAGGTGGACGGCGAGGGCGGCGGCGACGGCAGCAGCGCAGGCCAGCAGGCCGGGCACCAGCGGCTGCAGGCGGCCCGGGCGGCGGTGCGGAAAGGAGGGGCGGATCAAAGGCACGCACCCCACCTTGCCGCAACCGCCGGCTAAATATCGCAGCGTGGGCCGCAACACGCCCCGCGGGCCTGCGCCGAAATGATTTCGTAACGAAAAGGTGGTTGGCTAGTGGGCATGTCTGACCTATTCCAGGATTACTCCGAGGCCGCCGGCCGCAGCGGCGCCTACGACGAGATGTTCACCCCGGACCAGCAGGCCCGGCGCTCCTACGGGCAGGTGGCCGGGGCACTGCAGGAACTGTCGCTGGCCGACGTCACCGCCCGCGCCGACTCCATGGCGCGGACCTTCCTGGACCGCGGCGTGACTTTCGACTTCGCGGGGGAGGAGCGGCCCTTCCCGCTGGACATTGTGCCCCGGGTGATCCCGGCCGATGAGTGGACGGTCCTGGAACGCGGCGTCGCCCAGCGTGTCCGGGCGCTTGAGGCGTTCCTCAACGACGTGTACGACAAGATGACGGTGGTCTCCGACGGCGTCATTCCGCGGCAGCTGGTGACCACCAGCGCGCATTTCCACCGCCAGGTCCACGGCTTCGAACCGGCCGGCGGCGTCCGCGTCCACATTTCCGGCATCGACGTCGTCCGCGACGCGGCGGGAACCTTCCGGGTGCTCGAAGACAACGTCCGGGTCCCCTCCGGTGTCAGCTACGTCCTGGAGAACCGCCGTGCCATGGCCAAGGGCCTGCCGGAGGCGTTCGGCCAGCAGCTCATCCGCCCGGTGGAGGAATACCCGCGCCGGCTGCTGTCCGCGCTGCGCAAAACGGCGCCGTCCGGCGTCGACGACCCCACCGTGGTGGTCCTGACCCCCGGCGTGTTCAACAGCGCCTACTTCGAGCACACCCTGCTGGCGGGCCTGATGGGCGTCGAGCTGGTCGAGGGCCGGGACCTGATCTGCCGCGGCAACCGGGTCTACATGCGCACCACCGCCGGTGAACAGCGCGTGGACGTGATCTACAAGCGGATCGACGACGAGTTCCTCGACCCGCTGCAGTTCCGCTCCGACTCCATGCTCGGCTGCCCGGGACTGGTCAACGCCGCCCGCGCCGGCGGCGTCACGATCGCCAACGCGGTGGGCAACGGCGTCGCGGACGACAAGCTGGTCTACAGCTACGTGCCGGACCTGATCCGGTACTACCTCAGCGAGGAACCCGTGATCGCCAACGTGGACACCTTCCGGCTCGAAGAGAAGGAAGCCCGCGAGCATGTGCTGGACCGGCTCGACGAGCTGGTGGTCAAGCCGGTGGACGGCTCCGGCGGCAAGGGCCTCGTGATCGGCCCCGACGCGTCCAAGGACGAGCTCGAGGCCCTGCGCAAGCGCATCATCGCCGACCCGCGCGGCTGGATCGCGCAGCCGGTGCTGCAGCTCTCCACCGTGCCCACACTCAGTGGCGACAAGTTCGGCCCGCGGCACGTGGACCTGCGGCCCTTCGCGGTGAACGACGGCGACGACGTCTGGGTCCTGCCCGGCGGCCTCACCCGGGTGGCGCTCAAGGAGGGCTCCCTGATCGTGAACTCCAGCCAGGGCGGCGGCTCCAAGGACACCTGGGTGCTGGCGGATTCCCCGCAGGTCCCGGTCGAGGTCATCCCGCGGCCAGCCATCGCGGTCCGCGAGCGGGTGTCGGTCTGGCCGGTGGAGAGCAACTGGCGCGACAGCCAGAAGGAACAGCAACAGCAGCAGATGTCCGAGGCGCAGGAGGTAGCCGCGAATGCTTAGCCGTATCGCCGAGTCACTGTTTTGGATCGGCCGTTATGTGGAACGTGCCGACGGCACCGCCCGCATCCTGGACGTCCACCTGGAACGGCTGAACCACTTGCCGATGGAGGAGCAGCGCAGCGTCGCGCAGGAACTCCTCGCCGTGATGGGTGCGCGGCCGCAGTCCGAGGAGTTCGGCCTCGATGAGCTGCTGCACGCCCTGGCCTACGACAAGCACAGCGCCACCTCGATCGCCGGGTCCCTCGGCGCCGCGCGTGAGAACGCCCGGCGGGCCAGGGAAACCGTGTCTTCCGGGCTCTGGGAAAGCCTGAACACCACCTATTACGGGCTGAACCAGCATCGGAAGGACGTGGTGGGCACGTACCGCTTCTGCAACTGGGTACTGGAACGCACCGCCATGGTCAGCGGCCTCGCGGACACCACGGTCAGCCACGACGAAAGCTGGTTGTTCCTGGTGCTGGGCCGTTCGCTGGAGCGCGCCGACATGACCGCGCGGATGCTCTCCACCCGGGACGTGCTCTCGGCCGGCATGTCCTGGGTGAACATGCTCCGCTGCGCCGGCGCGTACGAGTCGTTCCTGCGGACCCGGCGCGCCGCCTTCGGTGACCAGCACGCGGCCGAGTTCCTGCTGCTGGACCGGCTGTTCCCGCGGTCCATCGTCTACGCCCTGCGCGACGCCGACGACTGCCTCGCCAAGCTGGATCCGTCGGCCCAGCGGGTCGGCTTCATCAACGACGCCCGCCGGATCGTGGGCCAGGCCCGGACGTTCCTGGAGTTCCACCGCACCGATGACCTGATGTCCGAACTGCCGGAGCACATGGAGCGTGTGCAGAAGGCCGTGTCGCAGGCCTCGGACGCCATTTCCCGTAAGTACTTCAATCAGGCAGACGAACTGGCCTGGGTGGGAGAAGTTTCATGACCCGGCTCAGCATCACCCACAAGACCGCGTACAAGTACAACAAGCGGGTCACGCTCTCGTACAACGAGGCACGGATGACGCCGCTGACGGACCCCCAGCAGGTGGTGCTTGAGTCCTCGATGAAGGTCTCGCCGTCGCAGGCGGCGCTTAGCAGCTACCGCGACTACTGGGGCACCCGGGTGACGGCGTTCGACATGCAGATGCCGCACGACCACCTTGAGGTCCTCTCCACCACCACGGTGGAGGTCCACCGCGTGGAGCGGATCCCGGCCGAGGCGGACATTGTGGGCTGGGACGTACTCGCCGCGCCGGAGACGCTCAACCAGTTCAGCGACTGGATCCCGCAGTCGCAGCTGACCGGTCCGGGCGCCGAGGTCCTCGCGATCGTCCCCGGCGTCGTCGAGGGGCGGAACCCGCACGAGGCGGCCATGGCCGTCTTCGAATGGATGCGCGGCGAGATGAGCTACATGAAAGGCTCCACCGGCGTCACCACGAACGCCGAAGAGGCGTGGAACCAGCGCCAGGGCGTCTGCCAGGACCTCGCGCACCTGGCCATCGGGGCGCTGCGCAGCTGCGGGATCCCGGCCCGGTACGTCTCCGGCTACCTGCACCCGCGTTCGACGGCGGAGCTCGGCGAGACGGTCGCCGGGCAGTCCCATGCGTGGCTGGAGTGGTGGGACGGCGAGTGGCGCAGCTGGGATCCGACCAACCACAAGCCGGCCGGGGACTTCCACGTGACCGTGGCGCGCGGCCGGGACTACCGCGACGTACCGCCGCTGAAGGGCATCCTGTCCGGCGGCGGAGGCTCCGCGCTGGCCGTGACGGTGGAAATCACCCGGCTGGCCTGAACCGCGCCCTAGCCGCATCCGACGCGGCTGGGGGCTGTTCGGGCTGGGGGTTATTCGAAGCCGGAGCGGGTCGCGTCATCCAGCGGCGTCCACCAGGTCAGCGGGGGCACAATCTTGAAACGCCGTCCGGTGACGGAGTCCGGCGTGATCCGGACGAAGTGCTCCTTCTTGCCCGCCTGCCAGGGGAACAGCAGCAGGCCCACGGTGTCCAGGACCTCCTCCTGGTTCTTCACCGCGGCGGCCTGGCCTTTGATGACCACGCTCCAGGCAATCCCGCTGTCCGCGTCCACGCCGTCGGCCTCGACGGCCACCGGGGTGTCTCCGGTGGCGGCCTGCAGCTTGGTGCCCTCCGCGGTACGGAACACGAGGGTTCCGTGGTCCACCTTGTAGTTGATCGGGAAGATGTCCGGGTGGTCGTCCACCCAGACGGCCATCCGGCCCACCGTGACGCTGCGCAACAGCCTCCAGCACTCGTGGTTCTCCAGGTTTTCGACGTCGTGGGGCTGGCCGGCGGCAGCTTTCGGATCAGTGCTCATGGCGCCGAGCCTACGTCAGCCCGCGGCGGTGGGGCTAGGGCATAACGGCCCGGCGGCGTAACAAACCTCAGCCCCTTTTAGGTCCCCGCGCTGCGGATGGGGGTATTCTGGCAACACGTCATCGGCGCGGATGTACGTCGTGAGAATTGGGGCCAATGAAGATGCATTCACCTGGTAACAGCCCGGACATCGTCTCCTCCGGCAACCCCCGGATCGAGGACCTGCTCAAGGACTTTGTCTCCCGCGCCGGAGAGCTGCTCCAGTCCCAGGAGCGCATGGCCGGCCTGCTCGAAGCGGTCGTCGCCGTGGCCGAGGACCTCAGCTTGGACGCCGTGCTGGAACGTGTGGTGCAGTCCGCCTGCGGCCTTTTGCATGCACGCTACGGCGCCCTCGGCGTGATCGGCGACGACCATGCGCTCAGCCACTTCATCACCGTCGGAATCGACGGCGAACTCGCCCGGCAGATCGGCCCGCTGCCCACCGGGCACGGGGTGCTGGGCCTGCTGATCAGCGATCCCAGGCCGCTGCGGCTCCATGACCTGCGCAAACATCCGGAGGCCTACGGTTTCCCGGAGCACCATCCGCCCATGCAGTCCTTCCTCGGCGTCCCGGTCCGGGTCCGGGACACCGTGTTCGGCAACCTTTACCTGACCGAGAAGGAAGGCGGCGGGGACTTCACCGCGGAAGATGAGGCGCTTGCGGTGGCGCTGGCCGCCGCCGCCGGCGTCGCGATCGAGAACGCGAAACTTTACGACGACTCCCGGCGCCGTGCCCGTTGGCTGGAAGCGTGCATGGACGTGTCCGGGCTGATGCTCGGCAGCGACCGGGACTACACCTCGGGTGGCCTCGATCCCATCGCGGCCCGGGCGCTGCAGGAGTCCGACTCCCAGCTGGCCCTGATTGTGGCACCGGATGTGTCCGGCCCCGGTTACATCGTGGCCGGTGCCGCGGGGGAGCGGGCGAAGAACTTCGCCGGCAAATCCCTGACCCTTGACGCACCCGAGCTGCAGGACGTGCTTAACGGCGGCGAACCGGTCATCTTCGAGCACACGGACGGGATGCTGGAGGGCACCGACGGCGGCTGCCTGGGCCCGCTGCTCGCGGTCGCCCTCAGCACCCAGGGCGCCCACCACGGGCTGCTGCTGCTGGCCCGCAAACAGGAATCGCTGCGGTACGCGCGCACCGACATCGAGATGGGGGCCGTCTTCGGCTCGCATGTGGCCCTGGCCCTGGAACTCGCCCGGGTGCACCGGCTCCGCGAGGAACTGCTGGTCTTCACCGACCGGGACCGGATCGCCCGGGACCTGCACGACCTGGTCATCCAGCGCTTGTTCGCCGCCGGGCTGAGCGTCCAGAGCCTGACCCGGTTCACCAAGGACGAACTGGCAACGGAGCGGATCCGCAACATCACCGGCGAACTGGACGAGGCGATCCGCAGCCTGCGGGACACCATCTACTCGCTCAAGAGCAGCAGCGGGGAGACCGAACTGCTCAGCGGCAGGATCCGGCGCGTGACCCGCAGTTCGGCCAAATCCATGCCCTTCACGCCCCGGCTCACGCTGACCGGGCCGGTGGACGCGGTCACGCCGGACAAGGCGGACAACGTAGTGGCGGTGGTCTCCGAAGGGCTGAGCAACGCCGTCCGGCATTCCGGCGCGGATGCCATCTCGGTCTCCGTCGCCGTCATCAAGGGCCAGGTCACGGTGGTCATCACGGACAACGGCTCCGGGTTCAACGACAGCCAGGAACGCAACGGCCTGGCCAACCTGGAAGACCGGGCACGGATGCTGGACGGCCAGTGCACCATCACGACGGCGCCGGACGCCGGCACCAGCGTTGAATGGTCCGTCCCGCTCTAGCGGCTATCGGCCCCGCTCCCGGCGTGGCCTGTCCGCCCGAGCCGTCAGCGCACGCTGTGCTGCCGGGCAGCGTCGGCAGGTGTGCCCGCCGGGGCGCCGGCCGGGCTGGCGATGAAGACCGCCGCCTGGGTCCGGCGCTCGAAGCCCAGTTTGGCCAGCAGGGACGAGACGTAATTTTTCACGGTCTTTTCGGCCAGGAACATCTCGGCCGCGATCTGGCGGTTCGTCAGGCCGCCGCCGACCAGCTCCAGCACCCTGCGCTCCTGCGGCGTGAGGGCAGCGGTGCGCGGATCGACCTCCTCGGTTTCCACCAGGCTCTCAACGATCCCGGCAGCGACGCCATCCTCGAAGAGGGATTCGCCGGCCGCGGCGCGGCGCAGCGCACCGATCAGGTCGGTGCCGCCGATCTCCTTGAGGACGTAACCGGAGGCCCCGGCGAGGACGGCACCGCGCAGGGCCTGCTCGTCGTCAAAACTGGTGAGGATGATGCAGTTCAGCGAGGGATCGATGGAGCGCACGTCCCGGCAGACCTCGATTCCGGTGCCGTCGGGCAGCCGGGCGTCCAGGACACAGACGTCGGGGTGTAGCGCCGGGATCCGGCGGGTCGCCTCCACCGCAGATCCGGAGCTGCCGACCACGAGGAAGCCCTCGCCCTCCAGCAGTTCCTGCAGGCCGCGGCGGACCAGTTCGTGGTCGTCGAGGATGAACACACGGATCACAGCCGGATGGCCCTCGGCTGCAGTGAGACCGGCATCTGCCCAGGCAATCATGTTTCTCCCGTCAGGGCGCCGTTGCTGCCACGCTTCCCGCGGAGCTCCCCAGCTCGCGTCGCAGGTGCGTAACAGACTTCGCCCGTCCATCTTGTGCGGAACCCTAACCGCTGGATCCTGAGTTGTGGTGGAGTCGTACCTTCCATTGTGACCTCCAGAGGCCGCCAATGGTCGCGGGGCCCGAATATTTCTTCGCCCCGCACAGCCAGTCTCCGGCCGGCCGCCGGTCCCGGGCAAGGGCCGTTCGGCCCACGGCGGCCCGTGGGCCGGTTCGGGGCCGTGACTTTCGGCCCTAGCCCGGGCTACGCGGGCGGCGGAATCCTTGGAGCTACGCGCCGCGGGGGCACGACGAAGGGACCAGTCATGAGCGAGGCTACGGGCATTCGGACCATCCTGGTCGGCGTCGACGGATCGGAGGCCTCGGTGGAGGCGCTGCGCCAGGCCCAGGGCCTGGCGCTTCCGTTGTCCGCCAACATCGTTGCGCTGGCCTGCTGGGACGTGCCGCCGGTGTACGACGGCTACGTGGCCATGGGGATTAATGACTTTGACGTGCGCGCCGGTGAAATCCTGCAGGAAACAGTGGTGAAGGCCTTCGGCGACACCCTTCCTGCCAACGTGGAAACCCGGCTGGTCCAGGGGCATCCGCGCCGGATGCTGCTCGAGGAAAGCCGCAACGCGGACCTGCTGGTGCTGGGCCGGCGCGGACATGGCGGCTTCGGCGGCCTGCTGCTCGGCTCGGTGAGCTCCGCGCTCGTGGCGCACGCACACTGCCCCGTCCTGGTGGTGCACGCGCCGGGAAAGCGCTAGCCGGGCCGGCCCCGGGACGGATCAGCCCGGGGAAGCATTCACGGCTCCGGACTACTCAAAAGCGGCCCGGCGCGGGTCCGCAAGTCGTGTGTGCCACACATCCGGGTTGTTGACCTTGAAACGGCGACCGGTGAGGGCCTTCGGCGCCAGCCGTACGTAGTAGTTCTTTTCACCAGGCTGCCAGGGCTCCAGCAGCAGCCCGTCCACCGCGTCTTTGTCCGCCTGGTCTTCGATCAGTTCGGCCTCACCGCGGGCAACGACGCTCCATGCCGTCTGCTCGTGGGCGTCGTACCCGTCGATTTCAAACGCCACCGGCTTGGAGGTGATGGCGCCCCAGAGCTTTGTCCCTCCGGCGGTGCGGAACACGATCGAGCGGCGCTGCAGGACAAAGTTCACCGGGAAAACCTCCGGATGGCCGTCCACAATCAAGGCAATCCGCCCGACCACTTCGCCGTCGAGCAGCACCCAGCACTGGTCGATGGACAACTGGAAATTTGGCGGTGGCGTCGTCGTATTCACAGCTCCACGTTACGGACAGCCCTTGGGGCCCATTAGGGCCATAAGGCCCGTGGCGCCGCCACCGCGGCGCTGCTAGAACACCGCACGGGCCCGGGCCTACCAGGGGCTGGGCTTGTAGTCCTTGAGGAACACGCCGTACTGGTCCTCGCCCGACTCGCCCATAACGATCGGGTCGTAGACCCGGGCCGCGCCGTCGACAAGGTCCAGCGGGGCGTGGAAGCCTTCCTTCATCAGCCGAACCTTCGTGTAGTGGGGACGTTCGTCGGTGATCCAGCCGGTGTCGACGGCGGTCATCAGAATGCCGTCGGAGTCCAGCATTTCCTTGGCGGACGTGCGCGTCATCATGTTCAGCGCGGCCTTGGCCATGTTGGTGTGCGGGTGACCGGGGCCCTTGTAGGCGCGGGAGAACTGGCCCTCCATGGCGCTGACGTTCACGATGTACTTCCGCCGCGCCGTGGAGCGCTTCATCGCCCCGCGCAGCCGGCTGACCAGCAGGAACGGCGCGGTGACGTTGCAGAGCTGCACTTCGAGCATCTCCAGCGGATCCACTTCGTCCACCACCTGGGTCCAGCTGTTGATGCTGGCGAGGTCCGGGACCAGACCGCCGGCGTCGATCGCGGTGCCCGCGGCGATCCGCTCCAGTGAGGCGGAACCGGTGGACAGCGCCAGCGAGGTGATGGCGTCGCCGGCCAGCACGGGGTGCTCCAGGACCGAGCTGGCCAGGGCGAGCGGGTGCTTGTCGTGGGCGTGGCCGAAGGTGACCAGTTCGGGGCCGCCGTTGGCCGCCTGCAGCTCCGCCGGCAGCGGCTCGTCCTCGGCGTCGACGAGCGGCTTGTAAGCGTTGCCCGAGCGCCGGACCGTCTGGGCCGCGTTGTTGATGATGATATCCAGCGGGCCGGCGGCGTCGAGAGAGTCCGTCAGCGCCATCACCTGGGAGGGATCGCGCAGGTCGATGCCCACGATCCGCAGCCGGTGCAGCCAGTCCGCGCTGTCCTCCATCGCGGCGAAGCGCCGGGCGGCGTCCTTGGGGAAGCGGGTGGTGATGGTGGTGTGGGCGCCGTCGCGGAGCAGCCGCAGGGCTATGTACATGCCGATCTTGGCCCGGCCGCCGGTCAACAGTGCGCGGCGGCCGCTCAGGTCGGTCCGCGCATCGCGCTTGCTGTGGCTGAAGAGGGCGCATTCGGGGCAGAGCTGGTGGTAAAAGGCGTCCACCTGCGTGTAGTGCTGCTTGCAGATGTAGCAGGGCCGCGAGCGGATCAGGTGCCCGGCGACCTCGCCGGTGGCAGAGGGCGCCAGCTTGTTGCCGCGCGTCTCGTCATCGATCCGGTCCGGGGCCGCCGTCGCGGTCTGGGCGATCACGGCGCGGTCCGCCTCGGCGATGAGGTCCCGCTTGGTGGTCCGGCGGTGGCGCTTGACCGCCTTGAACATCTTGCCGGTCGCACGGCGGATCGAGACGTAGTCCGGGTGCTCTTCGTCGTAGACGTGGATGCTGTTGAGCACCTTGAGGCAGGCCGCGATTTCCGCGGGGGTCAGGTCAACCGGGGCCGGTGAATCGCTGGCCGGCACGGGGGGCAGGTCGGGAGAGCTCATTGGGCCAATTTTACAGCCTGTCACGGCCCCGACCCGACGCCGGATATTGCTGGCCCGGAACCGGGGGCGCCGATTGGCGGCCCCGGCTCAGGCCCGCGGCTCAGTACGCCTTTGTGGAGGTCTTCCCGGGAGGCTCGACGCCGACGGCGGCGGCGTGCACCTCGCCGACCTTTTCCACGGACTCGCGCCCGGCCGGCCAGTTTTCGGTGGCCGTCTTCACGGCGTCCGGCACCAGGTACAGGTTGGCCGCGGACAGGGAGCGTTCGGCGTCGCCGGGTTCGGGCACCTCCTGGCCCTTTGACAGGACCGTGATGCCGGAGTCGGTGACCTTGAACCCGCGGGCCCGGTCCAGTTCGGGGTCCAGGCCGATCGCGGCGCCGGCGGGGATCCGGACGTTCTTGTCGACGATGGCGCGCTTGATCACGGCGCCCGCGCCGACCTGGACCTTGTCCATCAGCACCGAGTCGAGCACGCGGCTGGCCGTGCCGACGTAGACGTCGTTGGAGAGTACGGAGCCCTCCACGATGCCGCCGGAGATCACGACGCCGCTGGCCACGATCGAGTCCAGCGCTGTGCCCACGGTGCCGCCCTCGCCGCGGACGAACTTCGCCGGCGGGGAGATGCTCTGGCGGGTGTAGATCGGCCATTCCGAGTTGTACAGGTTGAACACCGGCACGGGGGAGATCAGGTCCATGTGGGCGTCGTAGAACGAATCGATGGTGCCGACGTCGCGCCAGTAGGTGCGGTCGCGTTCGGTGGAGCCGGGGATGTCGTTGAGGGTGAAGTCGTAGACCCCGGCCTCGCCCTGGTCGACGAAGTAGGGAATGATGTCCCCGCCCATGTCGTGCTTGGTGTCGAGCCGCTCGGCGTCGACGTGCAGCGCCTCCACGAGGGCGTCGGCGTTGAAGACGTAGTTGCCCATGGACGCCAGGAACTGGCTGGGGTCCGCGGCGAGGCCCGGGGTCGAGGAGGGCTTCTCCACGAAGGCCGCGATCTTTTCCGGGTTCTCCTGGTCCACCTCGATCACACCGAACTGGTCGGCCATGTGCAGGGGCTGGCGCACGGCGGCCACCGTTGCCTTGGCGCCGCTGGCGACATGCTGGGCGACCATCTGCGCGAAATCCATGCGGTACACGTGGTCCGCGCCGACCACGACGACGATGTCCGGGTTGGCATCGTGGATCAGGTTCAGGGACTGGTAGATGGCGTTGGCGCTGCCCAGGAACCAGCTCTTGCCGACGCGCTGCTGGGCGGGCACGGAGGCGATGTAGTTGCCCAGCTGCGTGGACATACGCCACGTTTCGGAAATGTGCCGGTCGAGGCTGTGGGATTTGTATTGCGTGAGGACAACAATCTGCAAATACCGGGAATTCACCAGGTTGGAAAGGGCAAAATCAATGAGCCGGTAACTTCCGGCGAACGGAACGGCCGGCTTGGCCCGGTCGGCCGTCAACGGCATCAGCCTATTTCCCTCGCCACCTGCGAGGACAATGGCCAAGACTTTCTTCTGCTGCGGCATGTGATCGCTCCTGAACGCCTTCGTTGCTCCCCAAAAACCGTCCGGTGTGCCCGGACCTCTTCACACTAGAACAGATCAGCCGGAAGGACTACCTTGGGGTTTGTGCGAATAGACATTGTGACCAAGGAATTCCCGCCCGAAATCTATGGGGGCGCCGGCGTCCACGTGGCCGAACTCAGCCGGGTGCTGGCCCAGAGGGTGGATCTGCAGGTGCGGGCCTTCGGTGCGCCGCGCACCCCGGACTACCACGGGGCGACCGTAACGTCCTACGCCGTGCCGGAGGATCTGGCCGGCGCCAACGCGGCGGTGCAGACCCTCGGCGTGGACCTGCGGATCGTTCCGGACATCGCCGGCGCGGACCTCGTGCACTCGCACACCTGGTACGCCAACATGGCGGGGCACATCGCCTCGCTGCTGCACGGCATCCCGCACGTGCTCAGCGCGCACAGCCTCGAGCCGCTCCGGCCCTGGAAGGCAGAGCAGCTCGGCGGCGGCTACGCCCTCTCGTCCTGGGTGGAGAAAACCGCCTACGAGTCCGCCGCCGCGATCATCGCCGTGTCCGAAGGAATGCGGCAGGACATCCTGCGCAGCTACCCTGAGGTGGACCCGGCCAAGGTCCGCGTGGTCCACAACGGCATCGACGTCAGCCTCTGGAACCGTGACGAGAATGACGACGTGGTCCGTGCCCTGGGCATTGACCCGGCGCGGCCCAGCGTGGTCTTCGTGGGCCGCAACACCCGGCAGAAGGGCGTCCCGTACCTGCTGCGGGCCGCTGCGAAGCTGCCCGCCGACGTCCAGCTGGTGCTGTGCCTCGGCGCCGCGGACACGCCGGAACTCGCCGCGGAGACCGCCCGGCTGATCGAGGAACTGCAGGGCCAGCGCAGCGGCGTGATCCTCGTGGAGCGGATGCTGCCGCGCAACGAACTGGTCCAGGTCCTCAGCCACGCCACCGCGTTTGCCTGCCCGTCCATCTATGAGCCGCTCGGGATCGTGAACTTGGAGGCGATGGCCTGCGGCGCCGCGGTGGTGGCCAGCGCCACCGGCGGCATCCCCGAGGTGGTCCAGCACGGCGAGACCGGTTTGCTGGTGCAGCTTGAGCAGGTCACCGACGGGACCGGCACCCCGCTGGATCCGGAGAAGTTCGTGACGGAGTTCGCCGCGGCCCTGACCGAGGTGGTCTCCGACCCGGCCCGCGCCCGCGCGATGGGCCAGGCCGGCCGCCGCCGGGCCGAGGAGCACTTCTCCTGGGAGTCCATCACGGAGACCACCCTTGAGGTCTACCGGTCGGTCCTCCCGCAGTAGCAGCGCCTGCAATGGAAGACCGCAACAACGACGACGGCGCCGCCCCGGCCATGGGGCGGCGCCGTCGTCGTGCGGTGCTGTCAGTTCGCCGCACCGTTTTTCGCCGCGCTGTTATTTAGTGCGCTGGGCCTTGCCGAGGGCCTTCCCGGCCTGGGCCTTTCCGGGGGCCTTGTCTTCCCGCGCTGTGCGGGCCAGCAGGATCTTCTCGTCCAGCGGCGCCTGGCCGCTGGCGCGCTGCTGGCGGAAGAATTCCCGGGCTTCGTCCTGGCGGGTTTTCTCCGCCCCGGTGGCGATCGCGGCGCGGAGGTGCTCCGGGCCGAAATCGAAGGCGTCCACCAGGTCCAGGGCGTGCGGGCGGAGCTTGACGAGGAGCCGGTTGATGTATTCGCCCACGGTGCGGGCGCGCTGCATGGAGAGCCGGCCGTTCATCAGGTACCAGGACAGGTTTTTCTCGATCAGGGACAGGCCGAACAGGTCGCGCAGCCAGGTCAGGACCGCCTTGGTGCCGGGGTCCGCGACGTGGCCCAGCGCCTCGGTGAAGGCCTCCCACTGCAGCAGTTCGGCGTGTGCCTGGGCCGCCTCGATGAGCTCGTTCTGGTGGCTGTTGAACAGCGCCGCGGCCTGCTGTTGCGGCAGCTTGTTCGCCCCCTTCAGCGCGGAACCGACGTCGGCGACCATGGCCTGGACCCGCTCGGTCAGCAGGGCCCGCTGGCCCGCCTCGTCCTTGATGGCGCTGGCGGCTTTCTGGACCGAACCGGAGTCCGCCACAAACTGGGCGACGCCGCGCAGCCCGGTCCGGTGGATGGCCGCGCCGGTGGCCTGGCCCACGACGTAGCGGGCCAGCACGCCGAAGTCCACGTTGCGGAATTCCTTGGCGTAGTCGGCCAGCAGGCGCTTCGCGACCAGCTGCAGCAGCACGGTGTTGTCGCCTTCGAAGGTGGCGTAGACGTCCAGGTCGGCGCGCAGCGAGGCGAACCGGTTCTCGATCAGGAAGCCGGCGCCGCCGCAGGCTTCGCGGCACTCCTGCAAGGTGTCGAGGGCGTGCCAGGTGCTGAGCGGTTTCAGCGCCGCGGCCAGGGTTTCGAGGTCCTGGCGGTCCTCGTCGGTGTCGTTCCGGCCGGAGAACACGTCGTCGAACTTCTGCAGCAGCTGCTCGCTGGCGAAGCTGGCCGCATAGGTGGTGGCGAGCCGGGTGAACAGCCGGCGCTGGTGCCGCTGGTAGTCCAGCAGCACCTCCTCGTCCGTGGCGGAGGAGGCGTTGAACTGGCGGCGTTCGGAGGCGTACTGGATGGCAGTCTTGAGGGCCAGTTTCGACGCGGTTACGGCGGCGCCGTCCAGCGACACCCGGCCCTGGACCAGGGTGCCCAGCATGGTGAAGAAGCGGCGCCCCGGGCTGGCGATGGGCGAGCTGTAGGTGCCGTCGGCGTCGACGTTGCCGTAGCGGTTGAGCAGGTTTTCCCGCGGTATCCGTACCTGGTTGAAGTGCAGCCGGCCGTTGTCGATGCCGTTCAGGCCGCCCTTGACCCCGTCGTCCTCGCCGCCGATGCCGGGAAGGAATTCCTTGGTCTGCGGGTCGCGCAGCTCCATGTAGAACGCGTGCACGCCATGGTTGATGCCGTTGGTCACCAGCTGGGCGAAGACGACGGCGGCCAGTCCGTCGGTGGCCGCGTTGCCGATGTAGTCCTTCCAGGCGGCGCGGAACGGTGTGTGCACCACGAATTCGCCGGCGACCGGGTCGTAGGTGGCGGTGGTGGCGATGCTGGCGACGTCCGAGCCGTGGCCGGTCTCGGTCATGGCGAAGCAGCCGGGGATCTCCAGGCTCATGATGCCCGGCAGCCACTTCTTGTGGTGTTCCTCGGTGCCGAGATGGTTCACGGCGGAGCCGAAGAGGCCCCACTGCACGCCGGCCTTGATCTGCAGCGAGGGGTCGGCAATGACCAGCTCCTGGAAGCCCGCCACGTTGCCGCCGTGCTCGTCCGCGCCGCCGACCTCCGCCGGGAAGGCGCGGTGCACGGCGCCGTTGTCCACCAGGATCTTTAGCTGGCCGAAGACCCGCTGCCGGTGTTCGGTGTGGGTCAGCCCCTCGGTCTTGTGCAGTTCCGGCCGGCCGGCCAGCTCGCGGGCCTGCCGGCGGACCGCTGCCCACTTGCCCAGCAGCTGCTCGCCGAGCGCGGCGACGTCGACGGCGGGGGTTCCGCCGGCATGGGTTCCGGCGGCGGAGGCGGCCGGCGGGGTGCTGGTTCCGGTGGCCGGGGGAGTGAGGCGGCCCGCAGCGCGGTCGGCTAGTTCAGTCATGTCGATTCCTTCGTTGGCACTGACATTGCGGTTTCTGGCAACTTGCGGTGCTGGCAATTTGCCGCTTTGGCGATTGATGGTTGGCAGTAAGAGGTTCGGGCAGTGGTGGTCTAGGGCCGGGTGTCCGGTGCGGGGCCCGGCGGGTCCTGCAGTTCGGGCGCGATGCCGAAACAAAGCCAGTCGGTGATCTGGCGGGCCATCGCTTCCTGGCCCGGCTTGGCCGGGGAGGCCGGACTGGCCAACCACTGTTCGCCCGCGCTCCGGACCAGGCCGATCGCGGCGTTCGGCCAGAAGCCGATCACGGCTTCCTTGCCCGGAACGGCGCGCAGCTGGTTCCGCATGGGCAGGGCGATCATCTCGCTGATCGCAGCGAAGAAATGGCCCAGCGCCCCGGCCGCGGCGAGGGAACCTGCGTGGCTCTCGGCGTCGCCGGGTGCGTAACGGGTGACAAAGGTGTAGACGTTCGGGCTGGTCTCGGCCATTTGCAGGTAGGCCGAGACCATGGCGTACAGCCCTTCGCGCGGGGTCTGGGCGGCCTGGGCGGCTTCCTGGATGCGCCGCTGCATCTGGTTCAGCACCACTTCGCCCACGGCCTGCTGGAGACCGGCCTTGTCGCCAAAGTAGCGGTAGAAGACAGACTTGGACGTCCCGGCGGCCGCGGCGATGTCCTCCATCGAGGCTTCGCTACCCAGTGCGTGCACTGCCTTGCGCGCGGACTTGATCAACTCGCGGCGCCGCTCCTCGCGGTGGGACTGCCAGCGGGAGGCGCGGCCGTCGACGGGGCCGCCCGGAGCGGGGGGTTCAGCCTGGAGGATGTTCACGATACCCAGCGTATCAGGTACGCTGGGTATCAGTAATCCGCTTTGATCAAAGGAGACAGCACATGCCTGAAAACGGAACGTCCACGACCGGACCGAAGGACAGCACGGGGCCGGCCGCAGCAGCAGCCGCGGCCCCGCAGCTCCGCAAGGCCGTGGTGGTCGGCGGCAACCGCATCCCCTTTGCCCGGACCGGCGGCGCCTACACGAAGTCCTCCAACCAGGACATGCTCACCGCTGCCCTGGACGGACTCATTGCCCGGTTCGGCCTGCAGGACGAGCGGATCGGCGAGGTTGCTGCCGGGGCGGTCCTGAAGCATTCCCGCGACTTCAACCTCACCCGCGAGGCTGTACTCGGCTCGGCGCTGTCCGCCGAGACCCCCGCGTATGACCTGCAGCAGGCCTGCGCCACCGGCCTTGAGACCGTGCTGGGCCTGGCCAACAAGATCAAACTGGGCCAGATCGAGTCCGCCATTGCCGGCGGCGTTGACTCCGCCTCGGACGCCCCGATCGCCGTCAGCGAGGGGCTGCGCGAAATCCTGCTGGACCTGAGCCGCGCCAAGACCCTGCCGCAGCGGCTGCAGGTGCTCAGCCGGCTCCGGCCCAAGGACCTCGCCCCGGACGCCCCGAACACCGGCGAGCCGCGGACCGGACTGTCCATGGGCGAACACCAGGCGCTCACCACCGCGCAGTGGAAGATCACCCGGGAGGCCCAGGACGAACTGGCGTACAACAGCCACCGCAACCTGGCCGCGGCCTACGACGCCGGTTTCTTCGATGACCTCCTCACCCCGTACCGCGGGCTCAGCAAGGACTCCAACCTGCGCCCGGACACCACGCTCGAGAAGCTCGCGGGCCTGAAACCGGTCTTCGGCAAGAACCTCGGCGCTGAAGCGACCATGACGGCCGGCAATTCCACCCCGCTCACCGACGGCGCTTCCACCGTGCTGCTCGCCACCGAGGAATGGGCCGACGCGCACGACCTGCCGAAACTGGCCACCGTCCTCGACGGCGAGGCTGCCGCCGTCGACTTTGTCCACGGCAAGGACGGCCTGCTGATGGCGCCGGCGTTCGCCGTCCCGCGCCTGCTGGCCCGCCACGGCCTGGGCTTTGCGGACATCGACTTCTTTGAAATCCATGAGGCCTTCGCCGGCACCGTGCTGAGCACCCTGGCCGCGTGGGAAAACGAGGAGTTCTGCCGCACCCGGCTCGGCCTCGACGGCGCCCTCGGCAGCATCGACCGGGCCCGGCTCAACGTCAACGGCTCCTCCCTCGCCGCGGGGCACCCCTTCGCCGCCACCGGCGGACGGATCGTCGCCTCGCTGGCGAAGATGCTGCACGCCAAGGGGCAGGTCGACGGCCGGCCGGCACGCGGACTGATCTCCATCTGCGCCGCCGGCGGCCAGGGCGTCGTCGCTATTCTCGAAGCACACTAGGGGAACCGAATGACTGACAAATACACCCAGTTCGTGAGCAAGGGCCTCGGCAAGGACATCGCCCGGAAGCTCGGCCTGCCGCAGCCCGTAGCGCTCCGGCGTCACCGGCCCGGCCAGCCGCTGGTCCAGGGACCCGTGCTGGTGCAGGGCACCGGCAGTGGCGCCGATGAACTCGCCGCCGCGCTGCTTTCCTGGGACCTCGACGTCCGCCGCCACGCCGTGCCGCGCGAGAAGCTCGGCGCGATCATCCTGGTGCTGGACGAGGCGACCCGGCCGGAGGACCTGGAAAAGCCCGTGCTCAACGCCGCGGCCTCGCTCCGGGACCTCGCCGCCAACGCCCGCGTTCTGACCATCTCCCGCGCCGCCGCGGGCACCGCGGATCCGGCCGCCGCGGCGGCCCGGCAGGGCATCGACGGGCTGCTGCGCTCCCTGGCCAAGGAACTGCGCGCCGGCGCAACCGGCAACGGCATCCTGCTGGCCAACGACGCGCGGACCACGAGCCCCAGCGCCCTGGGCGCGCTCCGGTTCTTCCTCTCCGGGCGTTCCGCTTTCGTGGACGGCCAGTTCCTCACCGTTTCCTCCGAGGCCGGTCAGCTGCCGGCCGACGCCGAGAAGCCGCTGGCGGGCAAGGTTGCGGTTGTGACCGGAGCCGCCCGCGGAATCGGCGCGGCGATTGCCCGCACGCTGTACCGCGACGGCGCCACCGTCGTCGCCGTCGACGTCCCGGCCGCCGGGGACCACCTCGCCAAGGTCGCCAACGAGGTGCACGGTACCGCCCTGCAGCTGGACATCAGCCGGGACGACGCCGGACAGCGCATCATCGACCACGCCGTGGAGCGCCACGGCGGGCTGGACATCGTGATCCACAACGCCGGCATCACGCGGGACAAACTGCTCGCCAACATGGACCAGTCCCGCTGGAGCTCGGTGATTGCCGTGAATATCGCCGCCCAGCTGCGGATCAACGAGGCGCTGCTGGCCTCGGAGCACTTCCGGAACTCTCCGCGGATTGTCTCCGTTGCCTCCACCAGCGGCATCGCCGGGAACCGCGGGCAGACCAACTACGCCGCGTCCAAGGGCGGCGTAATGGGCATGGTCCGTGCCACGGCGCCGCTGCTCGCCGCGCACGGCGGCTCCATCAACGCCGTCGCGCCCGGTTTCATTGAGACCGAGATGACGGCCCGGATCCCTTTCGCCACCCGCGAGGTGGCCCGGCGGCTCAATTCACTGCAGCAGGGCGGCCAGCCCGGGGACGTGGCGGAGGCCATCGCGTTCCTGGCCAGCGACGCCGCCGGCGGGATCTCCGGCGAGGTGCTGCGCGTCTGCGGGCAGAACCTGGTGGGCGCATGACCGGCAGGCAGCCTGTAATCCTGGCCGAGATGCCGTCGCTCTCCAAGCTGTACGTCAACGCCGCCGCCACCGCGGCGCGCCGCCGGCTCCTGGGGGCGCACGCCGGCACGCAGCTTCCCGGTGTCAGCCACGAGGTCCGCGGTGTCAAAGCCGGAGTCACGAACCTGACGGCCTACCAGCACCTGATCGGCGAAACAGCCAGCGATGTGCTGCCGGCCGGATTCATCCACGCCCTGACGTTCCCGCTGTCCATGTCCGTGATGAACCGGGACGACTTCCCGTTGCCGCTGCTGGGGATGATCCACCTCACCAACAAGGTGGTCCAGTCCGCCCCGGTGCTGTTTACCGAAGCGCTGGACATCCGTGCCTGGGCGGAAAACCTGCGCGGGCACCGGTCCGGCACCCAGCTGGACGTGGTGGCGGAGGTGCGCGGGGCCGGGGAGGACTTCGTCCGCTGGCGCGGCGTCTCCACCTACCTTGCGAAGGGTGTGTTCCTGCCGGGGATCGACAAGCCGTCCGCGGCCGCCGCGCCCGGGGGGTTCCGCGTGCCGGATCCGACGGCGTTGTGGCAGCTCGGCGTGGACACCGGCCGGGCGTACGCCGCCGTTTCCGGTGACTTCAACCCGATCCACCTCAGTGTCCTCAGCGCCAAGGCCCTGGGCATGCGGCGCTCCATCGCGCACGGCATGTACCTCGCCTCGAGGGCGTTGGCCGACGTCGGCGCCGCCAAGGGCGACGCGTTCAGCTGGGACGTGGCGTTCGAGGCGCCGGTGTTCCTGCCGGCGAGGGTGGCGCTGGACATCAGTACCGTGCAGTCGGACGACGGAGCGTGGCTGCGCTCCGAGTACGTGGCGTGGAGCCCGCATTCGGGGCGCAAGCACTTCAGCGGAGCGGTGGCGTCGCTGAAGTAGCCCGTGCAGCTGTTCAACGGCGGCGGCGGCCGTTCCCGGAAGTTTCGGGGACGGCCGCCGTTCTGCTGCCGCGGCTGGCTGTGTGGCGGCTAGCTGGGGCCCGCGGGCGCGGCATCCGCTTCGCGGTTTCCACCGCCTGGTTTCGCCACGCGCATCATCCGGTGCAGGCTCAGCAGGATCGACTCGACGGCGCTGGGGGCGCCGACGGAGTGGTCCTCGGCCGCGACCCGGGCGGTAAAGGCCTTGACCGCGGAGTCGGCTTCCTCGATGAGTTCGGCCTGCCGCTGTGGTTCCTCCTCCTCGGCGGCGCGCAGGACGTCGCCCACCAGGGTCATGGCCTCGGCAAGCGGCTCGGCGTACCCGTCGGGGATCACAAAGGGGGTGTCCGTCGCCCAGATGACGTCCGAGAGCACCTGCGTCACATCCTGGATGTGGAAGGTTAGCCGTTCCAGATCGCGCAGGTCGCGGTAGTCCGCCTCCACGTCGCGGGGATGCAACCGGCGCCGCGGATTGGCTTGGCGGCTCGCGTCCGCTTTCTGCACGGCGGCCCGCACGGACCGCGCGCGCCCGGCGAGCGCCTCGGAGCGGCGCGACCAGTCCTCATGTTCCGGCGGCCAGTTCTCACGCAGGGCCTTGCCCATGTCCCAGAGCTGCTGCGCCAGCGCCAGCCGCAGCTCGGCCAGGCTGAGTGCGGCGGCCTTGAAGTGCAGCGGCGGGAAGACGAGCAGGTTCACCACGATGCCGACGCAGACTCCGACGCCCATCTGGAAGAGATAGCCGAAGGAGAACTTGTCCGGGTTGTGCCCGCCGACCAGCAGCACCAGCAGCGCCGCCGTCGGGATCCAGTCGCTGCCCGAGCCGATCCGGGGCAGCCCGGCGAGGATGACGCCGAGTCCCATCACGATGGCGACGGTGACGGGACTCGGGTCGCCCAGGCTGAACAGCACAAAGGCCAGGCCGATCCCGATGGCCAGTCCGACGAGGGTCTGGAAGCCCTGGCGCATGGAACCGGAAACATTTTCGTACATCGCGACCAGCGCGCCGAGCGGGGCGTAGTACGGGTAGTCCGCCGCGGATCCGGGCATAAACGGGGCAATGAAAAACGCCAGGCCGGCGGCAATCGCCGCCTTCGTGGCCAGTTGCAGGCGCGGCCACAGCAGGGCAGCGGACACACTCCCGGCCGCGGCGCGGCCCAGCCGGCGGATTCGCGAGGGGTGTGCTCCGTCGACGTGTTCTTTTTCGTGTGCCATCCCGGCTCACCCTAGGGCCGCGTCGTTGCTGCGACAACTGGACGAACTCCGCCGGCGCCGCTGATGGCGTCAGGCGCAGGCGTGGCAGGCTTGCCGGACCGCGGCGGAGAGCCGGTGGGCCTTGCCGCCGGTGCGGCCTTGCTCACTGCGCCGGGGGACGTAGCCGAAGCCGATCCCGTAGCCCGGGTCGGCGAAGCCCAGCGCGGCGTTGGCGCCCTCGTGGCCGAAGGCGAGGTGGCTGCCGAAGTCCCGGCCGGGCTGCGGCTTCATAAACACCACGGCGAACGCATTGTCCTGTCCCGAGGAACGGTCCAGGCCCCAGACCTGCTCTTCGGCCATCAGCCCGATGGTCGCGGGCGCCAGGAAACCGGGACCGCCGTCGACGCCCGTGGTGGCCGCGGCATAGAGCCGGGCGAGCCCTTCCGCCGAGCCGGTCCCCCCGGCGCTGCTCATGCCGGCGGCACGGACGCTGCGGTGGTTGGGCAGCTCCATGATGCCGCTGACCGGAGCGTTGCTGTTCAGGCCGGCATAGCCGAGCGGGTCCAGCCACTCCGCGGCCGGGTCATCCGTGTAGAGCACCTCCCGGAAGCGCGGCTCCTCCCCGGCGGGCAGGCCCAGGAAGAAGTCGATGCCGAACGGACGGCGGAGCCGGTCATCGTAGAGTTCCTGCAGCGGCGCGCCCGCGGTCCTCCTGCAGAGTTCCTCCATCAAAATGCCGATGGTCAGCGCGTGGTAGCCGAAGATGTGTCCCGGACGCCACAGCGGCGCGGCGTCGGCCAAGCGGCGGGCGGCTTCCGGCGTCGTGAACTCCTCGAGCGAGAAGCCGCCAGGGATACCCGGCAGGCCCGCCTGGTGGGAGAGGGCCTGCCGGACGGTGAGCCTGTCCTTGCCGCGGGCGCCGAATTCGGGCCAGTAGGACGCCACGGTGGCGTCCAGGTCCAGCAGCCCGTCCTGCACCAGCAGGGCGATGACGAAGGCCGCGGCGCCCTTCGAGCAGGAGTAGGTTCCGGTGATGTCACCCGGGCCCAGGCCGGGACCGCCGCTTAGGTCAAGGACCTTGGCGCCTCCGCGGTACACCGCCAGCTGCGCACTGAACTCGGGGTCCTGGGCCAGGAACGTGTCAAAGAGTTCACGGACGGCCGCAAACTCCGGGTCGGCGGTTCCGACCGAGAGTGACGGAGCCAGGGGCTGCGCGGCCGGGGTGGGGGAGAGTTTCATGGCCCCACCGTAGCGCCGCCCGCCGGCCGGCGCCGCCGGTGTTCAGCCGGCGCCGTGTCCGGCGGTGACTTCCTCGCCGGCCCGGACGGGGCCGGGCGGCGTACCGTCGCCGAAGGGGCGGCCGCCGAGGGCTTCCCGGCCATGCGCCGTGAGCCAGTTGCCCAGCGCCGGGCCCTTCGGGACGACGCCGGTGGGGTTGATGTCCTCATGGACGATGTAATAGTGCTGCTTGATCTGCACGAAATCCGTGGTGTCGCCGAAACCTGGGGTCTGGAACAGATCGCGGGCGTAGCCCCACAGCGCAGGCATTTCGCTGAGCTTCTGCCGGTTGCACTTGAAGTGCCCGTGGTAGACGGCGTCGAAGCGCGCCAGCGTGGTGAACAGCCGGACGTCCGCTTCGGTGATCGTGTCGCCCACGAGGTAGCGCTGGCTGGTAAGCCGATCCTCCAGCCAGTCCAGCGCCGTCCACAGGCGGTCGTAGGCGGCGTCGTAGGCGTCCTGGGAGCCGGCAAAGCCGCAGCGGTAGACGCCGTTGTTCACCTCGGTGAAGACGCGCTTGTTGACGGCGTCGATCTCTTCGCGAAGGGCCTCGGGGTAGAGGTCCGGGGCGCCGGCACGGTGGTACTCGGTCCACTCGGTGGAGAAGTCGAGGGTGATCTGCGGGAAGTTGTTGGTCACCACCGCGCCGCTGGGGATGTCAACGATGGCCGGGACCGTGATGCCGCGCGGGTAGTCCGGGAAGCGGCGGAAATAAGCCTCCTGGATCCGCTCAATGCCGAGGACGGGGTCCTTGCCGCCGGGGTCAAGGTCGAAGGTCCAGGACCGGGCATCGTGGGTGGGTCCGGGCTGGCCAAGGGAGATCACGTCTTCCAGTCCCAGCAGCCGCCGCACAATCACGGTGCGGTTGGCCCAGGGGCAGGCCCGGGCAGCGACCAGCCGGTAGCGTCCGGGCTCAACGGGCCAGCCGGGCTCGCCGTTGGCACCCGGGGCGCCGTCGCGGGTGATCCGGTCCTCGATGTAGTTGGTGTCCCGGTTGAACTCCGCGCCGCCGGTGACGTAGGCGCCCCTGGTGCTGAATTCCGTGCTTGTGGTTGTCTCACTCATGCCCCCAGCCTATGTGCAGTGCCTGGCGGGCGCATGCTGGGGGCGTGCCTAGGGCAGCAGGCCGGCGAGGACGGGTGCCATCGGCTGCCAGGCGGCCCACCAGGCCGCTGCCACCACCAGCGCGAACAGTCCAATCCAGGCGAACGCCGGCAGCGGCGTGGACCGGGACAACAGGTACGCGTCCGACGTCGAGAGCCGGTTCCGGTGTCTGGTGTGCACCGCCGCCAGCTTGCCCAGGTCCCGGACGGCGGCCACCAGCAGCGCGAGGCCCAGGCCGATCATCACGTGGCCAATAAACACCGCCGGGACGAACAGCACTAGCAGCACCGCGGCGAGCACCGCCGCGGCCGTAATCAGTACACCGGCGCCGTTGCGCAGGAAGGCAAAGGACAGCAGCAGCAGGAGCGTGCCGGCCGACATCGCCGCCGGGCCCCAGCCATTGAAGCCGGACCAGACCATCGCGGCGCCCACCACGGCGGGGACCGGGTAGCCCCAGAACGTCGACCAAACCGCGGCCAGCGGGCGGCGGCTGTAGCTGGTGGTGGTGCCGGAATGGTCCAGGCCCAGCCGGATGCCGCCAAGCCGCTGCCCCGTCATCAGGGCGGCGAACGCGTGGCCCAGCTCGTGGGTCACGGTGGCGAGCAGGCCAAAGTACCGCCAGCTGGCGCGCGGCAAGGACAGCACGACGGCGACGGCGACCACCAGCAGAAGCTCGGTACCGGTCACCACCGGAGCGGGGGCGTGGCTGAACCCGGCCACGATCCGCTGCCACCACGTGCCGGCGAGGTCGTTGGCGGCGAGGGCTGTTGCGTCAATGCTCATGGGGGACTGCGACGCCTTCCCGGTCAGGCGCGCCCGGCGCTGTGCCGGATGCAGTAGGGCGTCCACGGCCTGGCTTCCAGCCGGCCCTCGGCGATGGGCTCGCCGCAGACTTCGCAGATCCCGTAGCTGCCGGCGTCGATGCGGGCCAGCGCCGCCTCGATGTGGGTGAGCCCCGCCCTGCTCTGTTCCAGCAGCGCGGTCGCCTGGGAGAGTTCGAAGGCGATCGTCGCGCCCTCCGGATCGTGTTCGTCGTCGACGTTGGAGTCCTGCCGCGCGGCGTTCACTGAGGTGATGTCCTTGCGGAGGGCGGGCAGCAGGGCAAGTTTCCGGTCGCGCTCCTCGGTGAGGAGGACCCGGAAACGTTCGACGTCAACCATAAGATACAAGGCTAGCGCGGCGGGCTGTGCGGCGGCGAAACGCTCCCGGCCGCCGAGCATCGCGGCACGGACCGGGAGAGCGTGCGCCGGGCCGAAAGGCCTGTTGCCGGGAGCCGGACCGGACGTACAGTGGGACCAGAATCCCGCCCAGCCAGGGAGATGCCATGCAGACGCCGGTTCCCAAGAACGCCGAGGACGAAGCCCGGGCGCTCGCTGCCGTACAGACCCACCACGCGGGGATGCTCAAACGGCTTGATGCGCTGGTCACCGCGCTCACCCATGCGGTGCGGGCAGATGATGCCGCAGCGGAGCACGACGCTCACGAGGTGCTGGTCGAATGGTGCGAGACCGAACTGGTCCCGCACGCGCTCGCCGAGGAGGGGCCGCTGTACGGCGGCGCCGGTGACGCCCCGGAGGGCCGGCTGCTGGTAGCGGGGATGCTCGCTGAACACCAGGTGATCGTTGGGCTCGTCGAACGGCTCCGGGCCGCGCAGGGGGTCGACGCCGCCGTCGCCGCCGGCGCGATCGGCGAGGTGTTCACCCTGCACCTGGACAAGGAGAACCGCCTCTTGATGCCGTTCATCGTGGCGTCGCCCGGGCTCAGCCTGGCCGAGTCCGTCGCCGGGCTGCACGAACTGGTGGGAGAGGCCCACCTCCACGCCATCCAGCACAGCGCCGAGCCGCCGGCACGCCCGGTCGACGGCTGACGCGCCCATGACGGACGGCAGCGAGCCGCGCGACGCCGGACCGGGACCGGCGGACGACGCCGACGCCCTGCTGCGTGAACTGGCGGCGGTCCACCGGGTGGGAACCTCTTACTGGGGCTGGGACGGGGTGGAACGCGCGGTGGCCGGCAGCACCCTGCGCCGGGTCCTCACTGCCCTGGGCATAGCCACCGATGGCGCGGGGCAGCTGCGGGCTTCCCTGGCCGAGGCTGAGGTGGCTCACTGGCGGCGGCTCCTGCCGCCCATTGTGGTGGCACGTGAGGGGTCCGCGGTCACTTTCCACGTCCACGTGCCGCATGGCAGCCACGTCAGCGTATGGGTCGTCACGGAGGACGGAACGCGGCGCGAGGCCCGGCAACTGGAGAACTGGGAGGCGCCCCGCGACGTCGACGGTGTCCTCACCGGGCGGGCGAGCTTCGGTATCCCGGACGGTCTGGCGCTGGGCTGGCATAACATCCTGGCCGACGGGGCCGGCACCCGCGCCGAGTGTCCCCTTGTGGTCACCCCGCAGCGGCTGCGGACCACCGAGGCGTTGGCGGGCCGCCGCAGCTGGGGACTCACGGCCCAGCTCTACTCCGTCAGGTCCGCGCGGTCCTGGGGGATTGGCGACTTCGCCGATCTGGCCGACCTCGCCGTGGTGGCAGGGGCCGAGGGGGCGGGCTTCGTCCTGGTCAATCCGCTGCACGCCGCGGAGCCACGTCCGCCGGTGGAGGACTCGCCGTACCTGCCCACCACCCGTCGCTTCTTCAACCCGTTGTACATCCGGGTGGAGGAGATCCCGGAGTACGCCTACCTGGCCCCGCAGTCCCTGGCCGAAACCGAGCGGCTGGCGTCCCGCCTGCGCGCCGCCAACCGGGAGTCGGCGCTGCTGGACCGCAACTCCAGTTATCAGGCGAAGCTGGACGCGCTCGAGCTCGTGTTCCGGGTCCGTCGGGGCCCGGCGCGCTCACGCCGCTTCAGCGATTTCTGCCGTGACCAGGGGCAGGGGCTCGACGACTTCGCCCTGTGGTCGGCTCTCGCGGAGTCCCTCGGCCCGTCGGCCCGCGACTGGGACGACGTCGCGTCCTCACCGGACACCGGGTACGCCACGGCGCAACGGGCGGCGCTCGCGGACCGCATCGAGTTCCACCGCTGGCTGCAGTGGATCTGCGACCAACAACTCGAATCGGCACAGGACGCTGCTCGGCGGTCCGGCATGGACATCGGGATCGTGCACGATCTGGCGGTCGGTGTGAAGCTCGGCGGCGCCGACGCCTGGGCGCTCGGCGGCGTCCTCGCGCAGGGCGTGACGGTGGGCGCGCCGCCGGACATGTTCAACCAGCAGGGCCAGAACTGGACACAGCCTCCGTGGCACCCGGGGAAGCTGGCCGAGTCCGGCTACGCCGCCTACCGGGACATGCTGCGGACCGTACTGCGCCATGCCGGCGGAATCCGGGTGGACCACGTCCTGGGCCTGTTCCGGCTCTGGTGGATTCCGGAGGGCGCCGGGCCGGGCGAGGGCACTTACGTGTACTACGACCACGAAGCCTTGGTCGGCATCCTGGCCCTCGAAGCACAGCACGCCGGTGCCATTGTCATCGGCGAGGACCTCGGCGTCTTCGAGCCCTGGGTCCGGGACTACCTGGCGGAACGCGGGATCTTCGGCACCTCGATCCTGTGGTTCGAACACGACGATGACGGCCCGCTGGCGCCGGAACGCTACCGGCAACAATGCCTGACCAGCGTCAATACCCATGACCTGCCGCCCACCGCGGGCTACCTGGCCGGCGCACATGTAACCCTGCGGGAGTCCCTCGGATTGCTGCGGCGTCCGGTGGCAGAAGAACGTGCCGCCGACGCCGCGGACCAGGACGCGGTGCTGGCGCTGGTGCGGCAACACGGACTGCTGCCGGCGGCGGGAGCCGCAGGGGAGCAGGCCACAGTGGAGGCGCTGTACGAGTTCACGGCCCTTACGCCGTCGTCCCTGCTGGGAGTGGCGCTGGTGGATGCTGTGGGGGAGACCCGCACCCAGAACCAGCCGGGCACCAGCACCGAATACCCCAACTGGTGCATACCGCTCGCCGGGCCGGACGGCGTCGTCCTCATCGAGGAGCTGCCGGACAACGCCAGGTTCCATACCCTCCTCGGCACCGTCCAGCAGGCCCTGCACCGCGGTGCCCGGACGGAGGAAGCTGATGAGGCGAGCCCCGAGGATGGCCGGGGCGGCACCGGCGCGGGGAATATCCGGCGCCGTCACGGGAACGGCGGGCGCGGCGACGAGTTATAGCCTCGCGGTGATCGGCGGCGTTCCCTACGGCTCAACCCGGCAGGGGGAACCCGCTGGAGCGGCTTGCCCCTGTCCGTTCGGTCTTCTTCCCGGTCCCCGGCCGCGCCCTCGAAATGGAAGTCGTTCTACGGTCCCTCGGGCACTGTCTCGAACCTGAGCCGGGTGACCATCGAGGGTGCTTCCACCGCTAACGAATGGGTTCGCCTCAACGTCGTTTCCGGCTATGAAGTACTCCAGATCCAGCGTGTCCCCTACATTTAGCGGATGGTCTCAAACCGGCCTTGCGGGTTCGGCGAGGAGGACATCCGTGGGCTGGAATCTCGCTGACGCGATTTCCGCGCCGGTTCCGGGCGGACGCACCTTGGGCCCGGGGTGCGTCGGTCCGATTCCGCAGCGTTTTTGGAAACCGCCGCGGGGCCCCGACACGGCCTTACGCCCTCGGCGTGGACCCCCGTGGTGCCGCCCGCCAGCGTGTCGTTGCGGGGTGGGGCACCGGGGTGATAATTTCTGTTGCCGCCGCATATTTGCGGACAACGACGGCTCCCGGATTTCCCGCTCCGACGCATCCCCGCGCACCAGAAAGGCCGCAATGGCGCTGCTCCTTCCCGACACTTTGCCGACCCTTCAAACGGTCACCGGCAGGTTTGTCCTGGCACCATTCACGCCGCTCGACGTCGAGCCGCTGGCCCGGCTGCTGGGCCGCGACGAAATCTGGTCCCAAGGCTTCAGCGACAGTGAGGCCCGGCCTGCCGGCGAGGCGGACCTGACGGCGTTCGTGGAGCGGCGCTTCGCAGGGCTGCAGGTCTTCTCGGTGTACCAGAAGCTCCCGCTGGGACAGTCCCGCTTCATCGGTACCACCGGCATCACCGAACACGACGACGGGACCGAGCGGGTGAAGATCGGCCGCACCGTGCTGGACCCGGACTTCTGGGGGGCGAAGGTGAACCACGAGGTGAAAATCAGCCTGCTTGACTGGTTATTCTCCTGCGGGGCTGGCCGGATCGAATGCGATGTGGATGCCCGCAACCAGCGGTCGCTGTCCTCGCTGGCGCGCTTCGGCTTCACGGCCGAGGGAACCCGGCGCCGGTCCTCCCGGAACGCCGACGGCCTCTGGCGCGACTTCGTCATCTTGTCGCTGCTGACCGAGGAGTGGCCGGTCCTGCGGCCCCGCGCGCTGGCCTCGCTGGCCGGCCACATGCCCGCCGGGCTGCTCGCCGTTTAGGTTCTCCCGGCCGGCACGTGGAAACGGCCGGAGCCCAGCTCCAGCGGCCAGTAAGGCCTGCTGTTCCGGCGGCAAGCTGGTTTCAAGCGGCCAGTAAGGCCTGCTGTTCCGGCGGCAAGCTGGTTTCAACGGTCACGAAAGGCCGGACTCGAGGTGTGGACACATCACCGCCGGCGCTTACTCGCGCCGGTAGCTTTGCTCTGAGAGGTGAAGTATGTCACCGACGGGCGTTTCTTCCAGGTACCACGAAAAGGACTGGATGGACTTGTCCTCGCCGAAGAACGTCGCGGTGGAGCCGTTGAAGGCGGCTTTTCCTTTATAGATGGGTGCGCCCTCACGGGCCGTGTCCCACAAGACGTAGCCCGCCTCCTTCGTCAGCATCAGGTGGCGGCTTGAATCTTTGCCCACCCCGCCAATCCAGGAACCTTCCAAGCCGTCCGGCAACATCGACGTCGGCGACTGCGGTGGCGGGACCGGGGGCACGGGGGCCACCGCGGACGATGACAGTGGAGCCTGAGGTGACCCGGACGGGTTACCGCCATCGCCCACAATCTTCGGACCGGCGAAAATCAAAGTCAGCACAGTGCCTACAAGGGCAAAGCCGCCGGTGATCCAAGCAGCCTTCGTAGCGGAGTCTTTGCCGGACTGATCCATGGTGCCTCCTGGCCTCAGCCCCCTGTTACAGATTGGTACCGAGTGCGGCTGGGTGTCAACGCCGCAAGCGCTACCCGGCGATTGATAGGCCGGGAGCGAGGTGAAAGGCGGGCATCACCTGACCCGCCCGGCGAGAAAACAAAAATGCCCCGGAATCCATGAAGGATTCCAGGGCATTTCCTGTTGTGCGCGGAGGGGGACTTGAACCCCCACCCCCTTTCGAGGACTAGCACCTCAAGCTAGCGCGTCTGCCATTCCGCCACCCGCGCAGGTGGTATTTCCGGGAAGAAATTCGCCTTTCAGCGTTTTGCTTTTCTCGGAAGCAGCGAGAAAGACTCTAGCACGAAGATTCCGGAAACAAATAATCGGGGCCAGTGGGTAGGCTGAAGCCAGCACTGAGCCACTGCCACGAGGAGCGATATGACTGACGTTCGGCCCGAAGATGAGGTTGTCCGGATCTGCCAGGAACTGATCCGGATCGACACGTCCAACTACGGTGACGGTTCCGGGCCGGGGGAGCGGGCGGCGGCCGAATACACCGCCGGCCTCATCACGGAGGTCGGGCTGGACGCCGAAATCTTCGAGTCGGCGCCGGGCCGGGCGAATGTTGTCACCCGGCTCGCCGGTGAGGACCCATCGGCCAGCGCCCTCGTGGTCCACGGCCACCTCGACGTCGTCCCTGCGCTGCGCGAGCAGTGGTCCGTGGACCCCTTCGGGGCCGAACTCAAGGACGGCCTGATCTGGGGCCGCGGCGCCGTGGACATGAAGGACATGGACGCCATGATCCTCTCGGTCCTGCGGGACTTCGCGCGCACGGGCCGTAAACCCAAGCGTGACCTGATCTTCGCCTTCTTCGCCGACGAGGAGGCCGGCGGCAAGTACGGCGCCGGGTACGCCGTCGAACACCGTCGCGAACTCTTCGATGGCGCCACCGAAGCGATCTCCGAGGTGGGCGGATTCTCTGCCACCATCGGCGGCCAGCGCACCTACCTCCTGCAGACCGCCGAGAAGGGGCTGTCCTGGCTCCGACTGGTGGCCCACGGCCGCGCAGGCCACGGCTCCCAGATCAACACGGACAACGCGGTGACCCGGCTGGCCAGCGCCGTCTCGAGGATCGGCGAATACCGCTGGCCGGTGGAGCTGACGCCCACCACCCGGCAGTTCCTCGACGGCGTCACCGAACTCACCGGCGTCGAATTCGACCCAGACGACCCGGACAAGATCCTGAAGGAGCTCGGCACCGTGGCCCGCTTCGTCGGCGCCACACTGCAAAACACCACCAACCCCACCCTGCTCAAGGGCGGCTACAAGCACAACGTGATCCCGGAATCGGCCGAGGCCTTGGTGGACTGCCGCACTCTGCCGGGACAGCAGGAGCAGGTCCTCGAGATCGTCCGGGAACTGGCCGGCACCGGCGTGGACGTCAGCTACGTCCACCAGGACGTCTCGCTCGAAGTCCCGTTCGCCGGCAACCTGGTGGACTCCATGATCGACGCGCTCCACTCCGAGGATCCCGGCGCGAAGGTCCTGCCCTACACGCTCTCCGGCGGCACGGACAACAAAGCCCTGAGCCGGCTCGGCATCACCGGCTACGGCTTCGCCCCGCTGATGCTCCCGGACGAGCTGGACTTCACCGGCATGTTCCACGGAGTGGACGAGCGGGTGCCGGCCGACTCTCTGAAGTTCGGCGCACGCGTGCTGAACACCCTGCTGAGCAACTACTGAGCGGCACCTACGAGGAATGGCCCCCACCGACATGACGCCCGACGACATCCTGCCCGACGCGCTGCTGGAGCGGATCCGCGGCCGCGCAGCCGGCTACGACCGCGACAACGCGTTCTTCACCGAGGACCTCCGGGACCTCACCGCCGCCGGATACCTGAAGATCTTCGTCCCGGTGTCCGAGGGCGGCCTGGGCCTGGGACTCGCCGGTGCCGCGCAGTTGCAGCGGCGGCTGGCGACGGCGGCCCCCGCCACCGCGCTGGCGATCAACATGCACCTGGTCTGGACCGGCGTCGCACACGTGCTCGCCGCCCGGGGCGACTCCGCGCTGGACTTCGTCCTGAAGGAGGCGGCGCAGGGTGAGATTTTCGCGTTCGGCAACTCCGAGGCAGGCAACGATTCCGTGCTCTTCGACTCGCGGACCGAGGCGACACCCCTGCCGGACGGAAGCTATGGCTTCACCGGCCGGAAGATCTTCACCAGCCTCTCGCCGGCCTGGACGCGGCTGGGCATTTTCGGCAAGGACGCAACGGCCCGGGACGGCGACGGCGAACTGGTGCACGGCTTCATCGACCGCGAGACTCCCGGCTACGAAATCCTGTCCGACTGGGACACCCTGGGCATGCGGGCCAGCCAGTCGAACACCACGGTCCTGGAAGGGGCCGTGGTGCCGCCGGAGCGGATCTTCCGCAAACTTCCCGTCGGCCCCAACGCGGACCCGCTGATTTTCGCCATCTTCGCCTGCTTCGAGACGCTGCTGGCCGCGGTATACACGGGGATCGGAGAACGGGCGCTGCAGCTCGGCGTCGAAGCGGTCAAGCGCCGCACCTCGTTCAAGAACGGCGGACGCAGCTACGCACAGGACCCGGACATCCGCTGGAAAGTCGCAGAAGCGGCCATGGCGATGGACGCGCTCTACCCGCAGCTCGCCGCGGTAGCGGCCGACGTCGATGCCCTCGCCGGGCACGGCGGGCAGTGGTTTCCTAAGCTGGTCGGGGTGAAGGTGAACGCCACCGAAACGTCGCGCAGGGTGGTCGACCTGGCGATCAGGGTCTCCGGCGGATCCAGCTATTTCCGCGGTTCCGAACTCGAACGCCTCTACCGGGACGTGTTGGCCGGCATGTTCCATCCCTCCGACGACGAATCGGCGCACAACACGGTCGCCAATGCCTGGCTCGGCCCGCTGGAGTCCTAAACCGTCCGCTGGACCTGGATGACTTTCCGGCGGAGCCAGAAGCGCCGCCCGCCGCCCACGTAGAGGACACTGCGTTCGAGTTCCCACTTGCCGTACTCCGAGTGCGCGGCGAGGAGGCGGCGCGCCTCGGGCAGCGAATCTTCAGGACTGACCGTCAGCACGAGGTACTCGTACTGACGTGCGTAGTCCCGTTCCCGACGGACCGAGCTGCTCAGAAATTGTTCCTTCATTGCTCTCCATTTTCGTCTTTTTCGGGCTAACGTGAAGTCATGAGCATCGATCCGCGTGTCGCGCTTCAGTCCCTTACCTCCGCGCTGGAAGAACATTTGGCCGCTGCTGCGGCGCGGCGCGGGGACGGGGATCCCGCGGTCGAAGCGGCGTTTTTCGCCGTCGCCGATGCCTTTGAAGTCTACGATGACTCGCTTTATGAAGCGTATGGCGAGGTGACCCCGCTTGAGGTCATCGATGAAGAAGATGACGACGACGATAGCGAAGACGTCGACGACGAGGAAGACCTCGAACTGCTCCAGGACAACTAAGGAACTCCCCAGCTTCCGGGCGTATCCTGACCACGGTTGCTGCGGGACGCCGCCAGGCTTCCCGTCAGTTGCCGGGTTTCGGAAAGGTTCGGAGGTTGTCGTTGGCTGCACCATGGCGCCGTGGCAGCCTGCCCGGGGCAGGCGTCAGCGAAACCGCCCCGACGGTGAATTCTGTTGCCGCGGAGGCCCCGGCTGCGGTGCCTGCGCCCGGCAACGCCTTTCGGGATAGCCGGCCGGTCCGGCTGCTCAGGCGTTGGGGCCGGAGTATCTGCAGGATCCCGTTGGCGCTGTCCATGGTGTTGCTGCTGTGGGCAGTTGGAATTTTCACCGGCTCCGTGATCTCCGGGCCTCCGGCCGGGCTCCGGACCGCAGTGACCGCGGACCCGGACTTGCTGGTGCGCGGCCCATGGTGGCCAGTGTTCACCTCCGCGCTCTTTCCCGGACCGTTCGCCTCCTATGTCCTGGCGACAGCCGTCATCCTGGGGTGCGTCGGCCTGGCCGAAACAACCTTGGGAATCGGCCGGGCCGCCCTCGCCTTCCTCGCCGGACACCTCGGGGCGCTGCTCCTGTATTTCGCGGTGGCCGATCTCGGGGCTGCCGTCGGCAGCGAATGGCTGTCCGCTTTGCGCCATCCCGGGCCGATGGGGCCGTTCGCCGCGTCCCTGGCCTCCGTGATGGCCGCTAGCCCGCGGATCAGCGCCCTCTGGCGCCGAAGAATCCGGTCGGTGGGCATCGCCGTGACGGTGATGCTCCTGCTCTATATCGGGCATCCGCAAAACCTCCACACCCTGCTGGGTGTGGTCTCCGGGCTCGGCATCGGTGTGGTGATGGGCGGCAGGCACGGCGGCGGCCGCTTGACCCATTCCACCAGCCGGGAAGTCAGGGCACTGCTGTCCATGGTGGTGGCAGTTTTCGCGGCCGGACCGGTGCTGGCCAGTCTGGCGAAGGCACCCTCGGGGCCACTGGCCGTGCTCAGGAACCTGATTGTCAACCCGCTCCCCACTATCAACGATCTGCAGGCCAGCTGCTCGGCCGCGGTCGACCTTTCCTGCCTTCAGATCATCCACAGCCCGGGGCTGCGCGGCCCGGGCGGGGAGGCCCTGGCCCTGGTTCCCCTGGTGCTCCTGCTGGTCTGCGCGGAGGGGCTGCGCCGGGGAAACCGCGCCGCCCTGTGGGTGACGATTTCCGTCCAGTTGGTCATTGGTGTCCTGTCCGCCGTCTACCTGCAGCTTTTCGCCCAGTTCGGACGGTCCGTGCGGAGCGGGTCACGGCTGCTCTCGGTGGACTCGGGCGTTGCGGAGGTCCTCCCCGTAGTGCTGGTGCCGTTGCTGATAGCGGCGGCGCTGTTCGCCGCCCGGAGGCACTTCAACGTCGACGCCGACCCGGTCCTGGGCCGCCGTTCGCTGATCCTCCTGGCTGGCGTTTTCGCCCTGTTCGTTACGGGATACGTGGTGGCGTGGTTCGCCGAGGACAACTACTACCACCGGGCCGGGCTGCTGGCCCTGTTGGCCACCCTGCCGCGGATGTTCCTGCCGTATCCGTTCTCGTTCCGGTACTCGGTCTCGGTCTACCCGCACGGAGTGTGGTCGCCGCTGATCT
The DNA here is from genome assembly GCF_964021775.1 of uncultured Arthrobacter sp. Classification (GTDB taxonomy): domain Bacteria; phylum Actinomycetota; class Actinomycetes; order Actinomycetales; family Micrococcaceae; genus Arthrobacter. The sequence continues at coordinate 68,923 of NZ_CAXHZI010000002.1, read as the reverse complement.
TCAGTTATGGCGGCGCCGTGTTCTGGTTCATCTGCCTGGTCAGCATCCTCGCCATGTTCGTCAGCCGGAAACTCCGGGACCTCCGTGCGGACAGCGGCATCTCGCTGGCCCGGCGGCTGGTACGCCAGGGCGGCGGCTCGCTGTCCTGGATGGCGCTCTGGCCCAACAACCAATACTGGTTCAACGACGCCGAGACGGTGGGCATCGCCTACCAGATCCACTACAACGTGGCGCTGACAGTCGGCGGGCCCTTCGGCAAACCCGAGGACTTCGAACCGGCCGTTGAGGCCTTCACGGCGTTCTGTGCTCAACAGTCGCTCTCGCCGTGCTGGTACTCCGTTACGGACGAACACTGGCCGCAGCTCCGGGACCTCGGGTTCAGCCGGGTGAGGGTGGCTGAGGAAACCCTGCTGCCGCTGGACACGATCGAGTTCAAAGGCAGTCAGTGGCAGGGAGTCCGCACGGCCCTGAACAAAGCCAGGAAGCTGGCCGTTGAGGCCAGGTGGTGTACCTACGCCGAGCTCACAGGTTCACTGCGGACCCAGGTACACGAAATCTCCGAGGCGTGGGTCTCCGAGAAGACCCTGCCGGAGATGGGGTTCACCCTGGGCGGCCTCGAGGAACTCAAGGACGAGAACGTGCTGCTGTGTCTGGCGGTGGATTCCGCCGGTAAGGTCCACGGTGTGACCAGTTGGCTGCCGGTGTTCAAGGACGGAGCCGTCGCCGGCCGCACGCTCGATTTCATGCGCCGGAGCCCGGACGGCTTCAAGGGCGTGATGGAGTTCCTGATTGCCTCCGCCGTGCTGCATTTCGACGGAACCATGGACCAGATTTCCTTGTCCGGCTCGCCGCTGGCGCCGCCCCACGGCGGTGACGCGGCACCCGAATCCACCGACGGCGCCGCGGTCGGCCGCTTCCTTGACTGGCTGGGCGCGGTGCTGGAACCGGTGTACGGTTTCCGGTCGCTGGCGGCGTTCAAACAGCGCTTCCACCCCCGGCACCGGACTCTCTACATGATGTACCACGACCCTCTGGCGCTCCCGGTCATCGGCCGGGCGCTCACCGAGGCGTACATGCCCACCATGTCCCTCCGGCATACGGCCAGACTGGTCCGCGGCGTTATCGGGTGACGGCCGCCGTTGCCGCAGGAGGGCTGGCGGCCGCCGGCGCCGGGTCCTGCGGTCCCGCGGCGGCAGTTTAGCCGGTGACGCCCAGACGGCCCATCAGCCAGTCCATGTTCTTCTCGACGCCGTATTTCCAGGCTGTCCAGGCATGTCCGCCGGGTGCTTCCTGGAACTGGACGTTGATGCCTGCGCTCCTCATGGCCTGGTAGACCTGAACGCCCTGGGGCCGGTAGAAAGAATCCGCGGCGCCGACGGAGATGATCCCGGCGGTACCCGGATACGCGCGGGTCTTGATGACGTCGAGAGCGTTCTGCTTCTTGAATTCGGCGACGCTGCCGCCAAAGTATTCCTGCAGGAGCACCTGGTGTCCCTGCCTGATGGTCGGCTGGTTTTCGCCGGAACTGTCGATGAAGGTGGGGTACACCCCCGGGTAGTTGATGGCCAGCTGCATCGCGCAGGTCCCGCCGTAAGAGAACCCGCCTACCGCCCACTGGCTGCTGGAGTGCCGGCCGGCCCCGAACGTCGCCTTGACCCAGTTCGGCACGTCCCGGCTCAGGTACGTTCCGGCCTGCCCCTGCTTGCTGTTCAGGCACAGCGGCGGGTAATTGGCTCCCTTCCCGCCGGCGTCGGGCATCACCACGATCGGCGCCAGCCCCTTGTGCGAGGACGCATAATCGTCCATGAACTGGGCGATCCGGCCGTTGCGCAGCCAGTTGGAGGGTTCACCCGGGACGCCGTGGATGAGGACCAGGACCGGCAGGTCGGCCCGGGGGGTGGCCAGGTATGCCGGGGGGAGATACACAAAGGCTGCGGAGGACACCTGATGGGAGAGCGGCGCCGGGATCAACGCTCGGACCACGGTCCCCGAACCCGGCATGCCCGCCGGCGCCGTCCAGTTCGACAGCGTGGTCGGTGGTTGTCCCTGGCGCGGCTGCGGGTCCCGCCGTTCCTGGCTCTTGAACTGGTCCAGGGTTTCAATCTTGACGCCCGTATCCCCGAAAACGGAACCCAGGGTGGGGTAGTACTCGAAGTTCTGGTTAATCAGCGACCCTGAGGCCAGGACGACGACGAGCGCTGCGGGCAGCACGGCGACGCGCGCCGTCAGCCGGCGCAGGTCCTGGATCTTCGGCACAACCAGGAGCAATGCCAGGATGCCGAGGCCGGCGTAGACGTAGACACGTTTGGGCAAGGGCGCGCCCCAGAGGTTCCACACCCGCTCGGTTAACAGCCAGGCGAGGGCGCTGAGAACCACTGCGGCCACGGCCGCGGCCGGAACCCGCCTCCTCAGATGCCGTCGGTGGCCCCAGACCAGCCAGGCCAGGGCCGCCGCCGCCAGAAGGTAGAGGACCACAGGCACGACGCCGGTTGTGATCGCAAGGTTCTGCAGGTTCATGGCCCCAGATTAGGACCGCTACCCGGGAGTCCGCCCGGAAACGGCAGAAAGATTGGCCACGATCAGGACGGGCTCGAGACATCCTCCAGTGCGGTGGCGATTTCGGGCGGCAGCGGCGCCAGCACCGCGTCCATGATTTCCTTCAGCTGGACCGGCGTCCGAGCGCCCACCACGGCTGTAGCGACCCCGTGCTGGGACAGCAGCCAGCTCAGCGAGACGTCCAGCGCGGTGCGTCCCAGTCCCTTGGCCGCCATGGCCACCGCCTCTACCACGCTGGAGGCGGCCCCTTCGAGATAGGGCTCCACGTAGCCGGCCAGTTTTTGCTGCGCGGCCCGGGAATCGGCGGGAATATGGCCGCGGTACTTGCCCGTCAGGACGCCGCGTCCCAGCGGGCCCCACGCCATCAGGCCCAGCCCCGCATCTTCGATGGCCGGGATCAGCTCGTCCTCGGCCTTGCGCTGCAGCAAGGAGTACTCGGCCTGGCAGGCCACCAGCGGGAAGCCCGCCACGGCGGCGGCCTTGGCCGTCTGCCAGCCGTTGAAGTTGGAGACTCCGGCGTAGCGTGCCCGGCCGGAGCGGACAGCGAATTCCAGGGCGGAGAGAGTTTCTTCCAGCGGCACGTTCGGATCCCAGGCCTGGGCGAACCAGAGGTCCACGTAGTCGGTGCCGAGGCGGGCCAGGCTGGCGTCCAGGCCGGAGAGCATCCCGTTGCGGGAGGTGTCGACGCTGCGCCGCCCGCCCGACGTCGTCAGGCCGGCTTTGGTGGAGATCACCACTTCGGAGCGGGCGACGACGTCGCCGAGCATTCCGCCGAGCATGACCTCCGCCCCGCCGCCGGCGTAGGACGCCGCGGTGTCAATCAGTGTGCCGCCCCCGTCGACAAAAGCCCGGAGCAGCCCGGCGGCATCCTGTTCATCGGTCTCACCGGCCCACGACATAGTGCCAAGGGAAAGGGACGAGACACGCAACCCACTGTTGCCGACATAACGCTGCTGCATGCCTGCAAGCTTACGATGCTTCGGAACCTCCATAACGTAGGGTCTATAAACGTGAACTGGTTAGAAGCGGCCTTTCTGGGCCTTGTGCAGGGACTGACAGAATTCCTCCCGATTTCCTCCAGCGCCCATCTGCGGATCGTGGGGGCGTTCCTGCCGAACGCAGCCGACCCCGGGGCCGCCTTCACCGCCATCACCCAGCTGGGTACGGAAACTGCGGTGATTGTCTACTTCTGGCGCGACATCGTCCGGATTGTCCGGGCCTGGTTCGGCTCGCTCACCGGCAAGGTGTCCCGGCAGGACCCGGATGCCCGGATGGGCTGGCTCGTGATCCTGGGCAGCCTGCCCATCATCGTCCTTGGCCTGCTCTTCCAGGACCAGATCGAATCGGTCCTCCGCAGCCTGTGGATTGTCGCCACCACCCTGATCGTCTTCGGCATGATCCTCGCCGTCGCCGACGCCGTCGGCCGCCAGGAACGTGACCTGACCAAACTCAGCTACAAGCACGGCATCCTCTACGGGCTCGCGCAGGCGATGGCCCTCATCCCCGGGGTGTCCCGCTCCGGGGGCACCATCACCGCCGGCCTGCTGATGGGATACACCCGGGAGGCCGCCGCCCGCTACTCGTTCCTGCTCGCGATCCCTGCCGTGTTCGGCAGTGGCCTGTACCAGCTCTACAAGGTGGTTTCCAAGGACGGGATCACCGGACCCTACGGCCTGCCCGAGACCGGCCTGGCCACCGCCATTGCCTTCGTGGTGGGCTACCTCATCATCGGCTGGTTCCTCAAGTACGTCTCCACCCGCAGCTACCGGCTCTTCGTCTGGTACCGCATCTTCCTGGGCCTGGCGCTGTACCTGCTGCTCGGTTTCAATGTCATCAGCGCCTAGCACTAGGCTTGGGTTGTGAAATCCTGGATCTCCCGCCCTGTTCCCCAGCTCCCGGGCAGCATGCCCGCGCTTCGCCTTTTTGACACCGCCAAGGGCGGCCTCGTCACCCTCGAGGCGACGGGGGAACAGTCCATGTACGTATGCGGCATCACCCCGTACGACGCCACGCACATGGGCCACGCGGCCAGCTACGTCGCCTTTGACCTGCTCAACCGGGCCTGGCGCGACGGGCGCCAGCGGGTCGCCTACGTGCAGAACGTGACCGACGTCGATGATCCCCTGCTGGAGCGTGCGACGGCGACCGGCGTGGACTGGCGTGAGCTCGCCGCCAGCCAGATCGAGCTGTTCCAGACCGACATGGAAGCGCTCAACGTGCTGGCCCCGGACAACTACGTGGGCGCCGTCGAGGCCGTGCCGCTGATTGTGCCGGCGATCGAATCCCTCCTGAAGCGGGGGCTGGCCTACCGGGTGTCCGGCACCGCCGGCGAGCCCGACGGTGATGTCTACTACGACGTCGAGGCCGCCGGAAAGCATTCCGCCGAGGCGCGGGACGCCTGGACGCTGGGTTCCATCTCCGGGCTCTCGGATGCCGAAATGCTGGAACTGTTTGCCGAGCGCGGCGGCGACCCCGGCCGGGCCGGGAAGCGCCAGGCCCTGGACCCGCTGCTCTGGCGGGTGGCCCGGGAGGGCGAGCCCAGCTGGCCCGGCGGGGAACTGGGGGAGGGGCGCCCCGGCTGGCACATTGAATGCACCGTGATCGCGCAAAAATACCTGCCCGCACCGTTTACGGTGCAGGGCGGCGGGTCCGACCTGGTCTTCCCGCACCACGAGATGGGTGCAGGGCACGCGTACTCGCTGACCGGCGTTCCGCTGGCCAAACATTTCGCGCACGCCGGCATGGTGGGCCTTGAGGGCGAAAAGATGAGCAAGTCCAAGGGCAACCTCGTCCTCGTCTCCAAGCTCCGTGCCGCCGGCGAAGAACCCGGCGCGATCCGGCTGGCCATCCTGGCCCACCACTACCGCAGCGACTGGTCCTGGACCGAGGAGGGCTTCGCCGAGGCTAAAGACCGGCTCCGCACCTGGCGGGCCGCCCTCCAGACCGCCCCGGCAGGCTCGGCCGGACCGCTCGTCGCAGAACTGCGGGCTGCGCTCTCGGACGACCTCAACGCCCCGCGCGCCCTCGCAGCCGTAGACGCCTGGGCCGCGGCAGCGCTGGCGGACGGATCAGCAGAGGGTGCCGCTTCGGCCGCCGACGCGGCACTGGTGAGCGACGCCGTCGACGCGCTGCTCGGCGTCGAACTCTAAGTCCGGCGGCCCGCCAGCAGGCGGGCGACACGAAAAAGCGCTGGCGACACCCGGATTTCCGGTGTCGCCAGCGCTTTTGCGTCGCGCCGGGCAGCATGCGCCTCCCCGGGCTGCAGCCCTAGGGTTTGTCCTTGCCGCGGCGCTTAAGGTAGCGCTCAAACTCGCGGGCGATCGACTCGCCGCTGGCCTCGGGCAGGTCCGCGGTGTCCTTGGCTTCCTCGAGCTGGCGGACGTAGGCGGCGATCTCCGGGTCCTCGGTGGCGAGTTCGTCCACACCGCGTTCCCACGCGTCCGCGTCCTCCACCAGTTCTTGCGTGTCCAACGGGACCTGCAGGAGCTCTTCGATTCGGTTCAGCAGGGCCAGCTGGGCCTTGGGCGAGGGCGCCTGGGCCACGTAGTGCGGGACGGCGGCCCAGAGCGAGACCGTGGGCAGCCCGGCCAGCAGGGCCACCTCCGCGAGGACCCCGACAATCCCCACGGGGCCCTCGTACTGGGATGCCTCCAGGTCCATCCGCTCCCGCAGCGCTGCGTCGTCAGTCGAGGCGCTGACCGGGATGGGGCGGCTGTGCGGCACATCCGCCAGCAACGCCCCGACCAGGATCACGTAGTCCACCTTCAACGCTTCGGCGTGCACCAGCAGTTCGGCCGTGTAGGCGCGCCACTTGTAGGACGGCTCGGTGCCCTGGACAAAGATGACATCCACGTTGGAACCGGGCACGCTGGCCTTGAAAATCCGGGTGGACGGCCACTTGATCTTCCGTTCACCGGATGCGGTGCGGCGGATCGTGGGGCGGGTGAACTGGAAGTCGTAGTACTCGTCAGCGTCAATTGAGCCCACCTTCTTGCCGCCCCAAAGCTTGTTCAGGTAGCGCAGCGCATCGCTCGCGGCTTCGCCGGCGTCGTTCCAGCCTTCGAAGGCCGCAAGCATTACGGTGATGCGCTGGCCCTCGGGCACGGGCTGCAGCAGCCGCTCCGGCTCGGGCGTGACGCCCGTTTCCGTGGTGTCTGGCTCGAAGCTATTCATGTGTTCACCCTACGTCCAAGTCCCGGGCGCGCGCAGGAAGGCACCCGTCCCGAGTACCCCGAAATTCGCCATCGGCGTAGCGTTGGATGCCGCGCCGGGCCCGCACCGTAGACTGAGGGACATGCGATCCACAGCCTCCCAGCCCCTGCTCAAAGCCGCGTTATGGGACATGGACGGCACCATCGTGGACACCGAACGGTACTGGATTGAAGCCGAACACGCCCTCGTGGCCGCGCACGGCGGACAGTGGTCGCATGAGAAGGCCATGCAACTCGTGGGCCAGTCGCTGGTCTACTCGGCCGGCATCCTGCAGGACGCCGGCGTGGCCCTGGAAGTGCGCGACATCATTGACACCCTCACCGGGCATGTCGTCAGCCTGGTCCGGGAGTCCGTGCCGTGGCGTCCCGGCGCACGCGAGCTGTTGGACGAGCTGCATACGGCAGGCGTGCGCTGCGCCCTGGTCACCATGTCCGAGGCGCCGCTGGCGCGGGAGATCGTTGCCAGCCTGCCCAAACCCTATTTCGAGTTCCTGGTGACCGGGGACACGGTCACGCAGGGCAAGCCGCACCCCGAGGCCTACCTGAAGGCCGTGGAACTCCTGCAACAGGAGGACCCCGACCTGGACCACCGGCACTGTGTGGCACTGGAAGACTCCGCCCCCGGGGTTGCCGCGGCCGTGGCCTCCGGCGTCCTCACCGTCGCCATCCCGCACATCGTCCCGCTGCCGGACGATCCGCGGCGCGCGACGTGGGAGACCCTGGCCGGGCGCACCGTCGCGGATCTTGAAGAACTCATCGCGCTCCGGCACGAAGCTGCCGGTGCAGGCCTGGCACAGGCCGCCGGCACCGGAGGGCGGGGCCTTGACTGAACCGTCGGCGCCGCGGCCGAAGCAGCAGCCGGAGGAACGTCCCTTTTCGCTTCGCGGCGGGATTCCGCTGGGCCGGATCGGCGGCATCCCCGTGGTGCTGGCCTACTCATGGTTCGCCATCGCGGCTTTCACAGTGATTGCCTACGGCCCGGTGCTGGCCCACAACGACCCCCGGCTGGGCGCCACCGCCTACCTCGTGGCGTTCGCTTATTCGGTGCTGCTGCTGATCTCCGTCCTGGTCCATGAGCTTGCCCACGCGCTCACCGCCCGGCTCTACCACTGGCCCACCCAGAAGATCGTCCTTAACTTGTGGGGCGGCCACACCCAGTTCGAAGAGTTCACCGCCTCGCCGGGCCGGTCCGTACTGGTTGCCATGGCCGGTCCCGCCGCCAACCTGATCCTCGCGGCCGGCGGCTGGCTGCTGGTCTCCGGCGGGCAGCTGGAGGGCGTGGCGGACACCCTGGCTAACATCTTCGTCTGGGCCAACCTGCTGATCGGCATCTTCAACGTGCTGCCCGGGCTGCCGCTGGACGGCGGCCGGTTGGTGGAATCCGCGGTCTGGAAGGCCACCGGCAGTCACGAGAAGGGCACCATCGCGGCAGGCTGGGCCGGCAGGATCATCGTGATCGCCCTCGCCGTCTGGTTCGTGGTCCTGCCCCTGCTCAGCGGCAACCGGCCGGACACCTCGCTGATGCTGATCACCCTCCTGGTGGGCAGCTTCCTCTGGATGGGTGCCAGCGCCTCGATCCAGCAGGCCCGCTACCGGAGCCGGCTGCACCTGGTAGACGCCGCCGCCCTCGCCGAGCCGGCGGTGGGCCTGCCGGACACCGCCTCCGTCCTGGACGTGCTGCGGCACTCGCCGCGCGGGGTTCCCGCCGTCGTGCTCTACGGCCCGGATCAACGGCCGTCCGCCGTCGTCGACGAAGCCGCCGCGGCGGACGTTCCCGCCGCACTGGCCGCCGCCACCCCGGCGACCGCCGTGTCCTATCCGCTGGCCGCGGGCGCGTACGTCAAGGAAGCCGACCGCGGCGCCGAACTGCTTGCCTACCTCGCCCAGCTCGAAGGATCGGACTACGCGGTGGTCAACGACGGCGGAACCGTCACGGGCCTGTTGCGCCAGCTGACCGTCCTCAACGCCCTGACCGGCAAGCAGCCGCCAAGTGCCGCCGGTTCACAGGCCGCCGGTTCACAGGCCGGCGGCGAGGGCCGTGATCAGGACTAGAACCGGTAGAGTTACCTGCCGGTCGTGAATTTCCCGGCCCAACGACGCGGGCCGGTGCCAGCCGCCACATCCGCGGCCACCAAAGCTTTACAGGAGCGAGGAAACATCTCATGAGCAGCGACACTGCCGCCAGCGGCACCCCCAACGGGGCCAGCACAGCCGCGGCGAGCACAGCCGCGAACAGCACCCCGGCGCCAGCCACTGCCACAGGCCCGGCAGCAGGCGCTGCGCCAGCCAACGCGCCGACCGGCGCGAACCGGCGCCGCGGGCCGTTCCGTGAAGGCGAGCGGGTGCAGCTCACGGACGAACGCGGCCGGATGAACACCATCAGCCTTGAGGCCGGCGGGGCGTTCCACACGCACCGCGGTTTCCTCAACCACGACGAAATCATCGGCAAGCCGGACGGCTCCGTCGTGGTCAACAACGTCGGCCAGCAGTACCAGACGCTCCGCCCGCTGCTCTCGGACTTCGTGCTCTCGATGCCGCGCGGCGCCGCCGTGGTGTACCCCAAGGACGCCGGCCAGATCGTCACCATGGCGGACATCTTCCCGGGCGCCCGGGTGGTCGAAGCCGGCGTCGGTTCCGGTGCGCTGTCCATTTCGCTGCTGCGCGCGGTCGGGGACAACGGCTACCTGCACTCGTTCGAACGGCGGGAGGAATTCGCCGACATCGCCCGCGGCAACGTCGAGACGATCTTCGGCGGCCCGCACCCGGCGTGGCAGATCAGCCTGGGCGATTTCCAGGACGAGGTCGTGCGCACCGAGGCTCCCGGCTCCGTGGACCGGGTGGTCCTGGACATGCTCGCGCCGTGGGAATGCCTCGACGCCGTCGCAACCGTGCTGGCCCCGGGCGGCGTGTGGATCAACTACGTCGCGACCGTCACCCAGCTGTCCCGCACCGCGGAGGCCATCCGCGCCGACGGCCGCTTCACCGAGCCGGACGCGTGGGAATCCATGGTCCGCGGCTGGCACCTCGAGGGGCTCGCCGTCCGCCCGGACCACCGGATGGTTGCGCACACCGGATTCCTGCTGGTCACCCGCCGGCTGGCCGACGGCGTGACCGGCATCTCCGTGAAGCGCCGGCCGTCCAAGACCGAATTCGACGCCGAAGACGTCAACGCCTGGACCCCCGGCGCCGTCGGCGAGCGGGCGGTCTCGGACAAGAAGCTGCGCCGGGCCGCCCGCGACGCGATCGCCGGCACCAACGTCAAGGACGACCCCGAGGTTACGAACTAGTCCGTATTTCGGAAGTCTTCGGCAGCACCCGCCGACTTGGGGCTATGGTCTTAATAGAAGTACTGAAGGGGCTGATGCATGATGGAGACTCCGAACACCGACCACGGCCGGACGCCGGCGGAGGACGAGGCCCAGGCGGCTGCCGCTGCCGCACGGGCGGAACGCGCGGGGGCAGCTGACGTCGACGGCTACGCCGCCAATGAGCTGTCCGTCGCCGAGCGCCAGGTGAATATCCTGCGCGACAAGCTCCGCCATATCGACCGCCAGCTGGCCGCGGCCACGCAGAACAACTCGAAGCTGGTCGGCATGCTGGAAACGGCCAAGGCCGAGATCCTGCGGCTGAAAAACGCCCTGGACCAGGAAGGCCAGCCGCCGTACAGCTTCGGCACCATCCTGCAGCTGAACCCGAAGCGCCACCCGGAGCCGGGCAGCAGCGGCCAGGCCGCCACCGAAGAGTCCGTGGACATCTTCAACGCCGGACGCAAAATGCGGGTGGGCATCAGCCCGCTGGTGAACATCAACCAGCTCGCCGTCGGGCAGGAAGTCCTGCTCAACGAGGCCCTGCTGGTGGTGGCCGGCCTCGGCTACGAACGCGCCGGCGATCTGGTCACGCTCAAGGAAATGCTGGGATCTGACCGCGCCCTGGTGGTGGGCCGCGCCGATGAGGAGCGGGTCATCCGGCTCTCCGGCGCACTCCTGGCGCAGAAACTGCGGGTAGGGGACGCGCTCTCGATCGATAGCCGCACGGGCTACGCGCTGGAGAAGATCCCGCGGTCCGAAGTCGAGAACCTTGTCCTCGAAGAAGTCCCGGACATCACCTACCAGGACATCGGCGGTCTGGGACCGCAAATCGAACAGATCCGTGACGCCGTCGAACTGCCGTTCCTGCACCCGGACCTGTACCGGGAACACGGTCTCAAGGCGCCCAAGGGCATCCTGCTCTACGGCCCGCCGGGCTGCGGCAAGACGCTTATCGCCAAGGCGGTGGCCAACTCGCTTGCGGCGCGGGCTGCCGAGCGCGCCGGCAAGACGGACATGAAGAGCTACTTCCTGAACATCAAGGGGCCCGAGCTCCTAGACAAATACGTGGGGGAAACCGAACGGCACATCCGGCTGATCTTCGCCCGGGCCCGTGAAAAGGCCTCCGAGGGCAGCCCCGTGGTGGTGTTCTTCGACGAGATGGACTCGCTGTTCCGCACCCGCGGCACCGGCATCTCCTCCGACGTCGAGACCACCATCGTGCCGCAGCTGCTCAGCGAGATCGACGGCGTGGAGCGGCTGGACAACGTGATCGTGATCGGCGCCTCCAACCGGGAGGACATGATCGATCCGGCCATCCTGCGGCCGGGCCGGCTGGACGTGAAGGTTAAAATCCAGCGCCCCGACGCTGAAGCCGCGGCGGACATCTTCAACAAGTACATCACCACGGACCTGCCCTTCCACGAGCAGGACCTGGCCGAGCACAACGGCGACATCCAGGCGACGGTGGACGCCATGATCCAGCGCACCGTGGAAGCCATGTACTCCACCGAGAAGTCCAACGAGTACCTTGAGGTCACCTACGCCAACGGCGACACCGAGATGCTCTACTTCAAGGACTTCAACTCCGGCGCCGTGGTGCAGAACGTAGTGGACCGCGCCAAGAAGTCCGCCATCAAGGACCTTCTTACCAGCGGGCAGAAGGGCCTGCGCATCGACCACCTGCTCCGGGCCGTGATCGACGAGTTCCGGGAGCACGAGGACATGCCCAACACCACCAACCCGGACGACTGGGCTCGGATTTCGGGAAAGAAGGGCGAACGCATCACGTACATCCGCACCATCGTCCAAGGCAAGGCCGGCCAGGAGCCCGGGAAGTCCATCGAGACGATGCCCAGCACGGGCCAGTACCTGTGACCGCGGGGCCCGCAGCGGTGTCCGGAGGCCTGCCCGTCGGCGGCGCCATGCGGGTGATGGGCTCGGAGACCGAATACGGCATCCACGCGCCCTCCGCACCGGGAGCGAACGCCACCATGATGTCGGCCCGGGTGATCCAGGCGTACGCCCAGGTGACGCGGCAGCGCGCCGCCGGAGGCGCCGAGACCCGGTGGGACTATACCGACGAGGAGCCGCTGCACGACGCCCGGGGCTGGACCCTGGAGCGGAGCGCCGCCGAACCGGAACAGCTCACCGACCGGCCGCCGGCGCTGGACGCGGAAGCGATCGCCCTCGCCTACGGCCGTGCCGAACTGGACCACGACGGCGAGGACGAGTCCGGCTCGCTGCTGATGAACATGGTGCTGGGCAACGGCGCCCGGCTTTATGTGGACCACGCGCACCCCGAATATTCCAGCCCGGAAGTGACCACCCCGCGCGACGCCGTGACCTGGGACGCCGCGGGGGACCTCGTGGCGCTGGCCGCGGTCCGCCGGCTGGCCGCTGACCCGGACCTCCCGCCGATCAACCTGTATAAGAACAACACGGACAACAAGTCGGTTTCCTACGGCTCGCACGAGAACTACCTGATGCCCCGCTCGGTCCCGTTCGGTGACATAGCCCGGGGGCTGACACCGTTTTTCATCACCCGCCAGATCATGTGCGGCGCCGGCCGCGTCGGCCTGGGCCAGGACAGTTCACGGCCCGGCTACCAGATCAGCCAGCGGGCCGACTTCTTCGAAACCGAGGTGGGACTCGAAACCACCATCCGGCGCCCCATCATCAACACCCGGGACGAACCGCACGCCACGGCTGACAAGTACCGCCGGTTGCACGTCATCATCGGCGACGCGAACCTCAGCCAGGGCGCGAACTTCCTGAAGTTCGGCAGCACTGCCATGGTCCTGAGCCTGATCGAGGCGGGCCTGGCGCCCCGCGTCGAGGTCCACGAGCCGGTGGCCGCCCTGCAGGCGGTCAGCCACGACACCTCGCTCACCGCGACGCTGCGGCTGCTCGACGGGCGCCGCGTCACCGCCCTGGACCTGCAGTGGATGTACTTCGAGGCCGCCGCCAAGCTCGCGCAGGACACCGGCGTGGCGGACGCCGTCGACGGCGACGGGCATACCCATGCGGTGCTGGAGCGCTGGTCCGCGACCTTGACCGAACTGGACAGCGACCGGGCGGCCGCCGCGTCGACCGTGGAATGGCTGGCCAAGCTCTCCCTGCTCGAGGGCTACCGCCAGCGCGACGGGCTGGACTGGTCCGATGCGCGGCTGGGGCTGGTGGACCTGCAATGGGCCGACATCCGCCCCGAGAAGGGCCTCTACCACCGGCTGCTGGCCCGCGACCGGATGCAGCGGATCGTCGACGACGAAGCGATCGCCCGGGCGGTCACCGAACCGCCGTCGGACACCAGGGCGTTCTTCCGCGGCCGCTGCGTCAGCCGCTTCGGCACCGATCTTGTGGGGGCGAGCTGGGATTCGGTGATCTTTGACCTGCCCGGCCGCGGCAAGCTGCAGCGGGTGCCAACCCGCGAACCGCTGCGCGGGACGGAGGCCCTGACCGGGGGCCTGTTCGCCCGGCACCGGGAGGCCGGGCCGTTCCTGGCGGAGCTGCTGGGGCTGCCGCCCGGTTCGTAGGCCCAAAGACCCCCCGTACGGGGTCCGGGCGTGGCAATATGGCTTACAGGATGTCCTGTGCAGGAGGGGACAGCCAGTGCGATTAAACAGTGGGATAGAAGGAGAAAACAATGGCAGGCCAGGAGCAGCAGCAGCCGCAGTCCCGCGACACCGAGGTCGAGGAAGACATCCCCGCGCCTCCCGCGGCACCCGAAGCGCAGGCCTCGGCCGCGACCCAGGGCGTGGACGACCTGCTCGATGAGATTGACGGCGTGCTGGAGTCCAACGCCGAGGAGTTCGTCCGGGCTTTCGTCCAGAAGGGTGGCCAGTAGCCCGCCCGGGCGCGGCCGCCAGCGAGGGAGGACCGGAACTGCGCATATACAGGGCTGAATACCGGAAGTCGTTGATCCACTACGTTGAGGGAGTGCACCAGTGCAGGAATCATCAGCCAACCAGGTAGCAGCGAACGCGACGTCCTCATTCACCGAGCACCTGCAGCGTTCACGGCCCGAACTGCTGCCGTACAACGCCCTCCCGCACGGCTTGCCCTCCGGCCCCGCCGCCGCGCCGCTCCAGACCCCGCACGCGACCACCATCGTGGCTATGACCTACGCCGGGGGAGTGCTGATGGCGGGGGACCGCCGCGCGACCATGGGCAACGTGATCGCCAGCCGGCACATCGAGAAGGTGTTTCCCGCTGACCAGTACTCCGTCCTCGGCATTGCCGGAACCGCAGGCATCGCGCTGGACATCACCCGGCTGTTCCAGGTGGAACTCGAGCACTACGAAAAAATCGAAGGCACCCAGCTGAGCCTGGACGGCAAGGCCAACCGGCTCGGCGCCATGATCCGCGGAAACCTGCCGATGGCAATGCAGGGCCTCGCGGTCATCCCGCTGTTCGCCGGATTTGACCGGCCCGCCGGCGTCGGCCGGCTGTTCTCCTACGATGTGACCGGCGGCCGCTACGAGGAGCAGGAACACCACACCGTGGGTTCGGGATCCATGTTTGCCCGCGGCGCGCTGAAGAAGCTCTGGCGGCCCAACCTCTCCGAGGCGGACGCCGTCCAGGTGGCCGTTGAAGCGCTCTATGACGCGGCCGACGACGACTCCGCCACGGGCGGACCGGACCCGGTCCGGCAGCTGTGGCCGGTGGTCTACACCGTGAGCCGCTCCGGTGCCATCCGGGTCCCGGAGCGCGAACTCGCCGCGGTTGCCGGCGCCATCATCGAGTCCCGGGCCGTGGCCCAGCGGGAGGCCTGAGATGACCCAGCAGTTCTATGTCTCCCCGGAACAGCTGATGAAGGACCGGGCGGACTTCGCCCGGAAAGGCATCGCGCGGGGGCGTTCTGTGGTGGTCATCAGCTGCCGGGACGGTATTGCGCTGGTGGCGGAGAACCCGTCGCCGTCGCTGCACAAGATCGGCGAGATTTACGACAAGATCGCCTTCGCCGCGGTCGGCAAATACAACGAGTTCGAGAGCCTGCGCCAGGCCGGGGTGCGGTACGCTGACGTTCGCGGCTACTCCTACGACCGCGAGGACGTCACAGCCCGGGGCCTGGCCAGCGTCTACGCGCAAAGCCTCGGTGCGGTGTTCACGGCCGAGCAGAAACCCTTCGAAGTGGAGCTGGCGGTGGCCGAAGTGGGGCCCGGGCAGGAATCGGACCACCTGTACCGACTGACCTTCGACGGGTCGATCGCCGACGAGCACGGGTTCATCGTGATGGGCGGCCAGGCGGACAAGGTGTCCGAAGCGGTCGCGGCAGGCTGGCGCGGCGAACTCGACTTCGCAGGGGCCATCCGGCTGGCCCTGGCCGGACTGATAGCGGACAAGGAAGCCGCCGCGCTGCCGGCGTCGGCCGTGGAGGTCGCCGTGCTGGACCGCGGCTCCGAAAGCAGCCGCGGCACCCGCCGCGCTTTCCGCCGCCTCGACGACGCCGACGTCGAGGCACTGCTGGCTGAGGAGAACTGACATGGACAAGCGCATCTTCGGAATCGAAACCGAGTTCGGAATTTCCTATTCCAGCCCGGAATCCCGCCCGCTGGCGCCGGAGGAGGTGGCCCGCTACCTCTTCCGCAAGGTGGTCAGCTGGGGGAGGTCCTCCAACGTGTTCCTCACCAACGGATCCCGGCTCTACCTCGACGTCGGTTCGCACCCCGAGTACGCCACCGCCGAGTGCGATGACCTCGCGCAGCTGATCGCCCACGACCGGGCCGGCGAACTCATCCTGGACGACCTCGTGGACGAGGCGCAGGAACGCCTCGCGGCCGAAGGCTTCAACGGCACCGTGTACCTGTTCAAGAACAACACCGACTCGGCGGGCAACTCCTACGGCAGCCACGAAAACTACCTGATACCCCGCCGCGGGGAGTTCTCCCGGCTGGCTGAAATCCTGATCCCGTTCCTGGTGACCCGCCAGTTGATCGCCGGGGCGGGAAAGATCCTGAAGACCCCGCACGGTGCCACCTACGCGTTCTCCCAGCGCGCGGACCATATCTGGGAGGGAGTCTCCTCCGCCACGACCCGGTCCCGGCCCATCATCAACACCCGCGACGAGCCGCACGCCGACGCCGAGTTCTACCGCCGCCTGCACGTGATCGTCGGGGACTCGAACATGTCCGAGACCACGGCGCTGCTCAAGGTCGGGACGGTGGACCTGATCCTGCGGATGATCGAGGCCGGTGTGATCATGCGCGACATGCGGATGGAAAACCCGATCCGCAGCATCCGCGAGATTTCCCACGACCTCAGCGGCCGCGCGCTGGTGCGCCTCGCCAACGGCCGGCAGCTCACCGCCCTGGAGATCCAGCGCGAGTACCTGACCAAGGTCACCGAATTCGTAGCCGACCGCGGAGCCCACAACGCGCACGTGCCGCTCATCCTGGACCTCTGGGAACGCACCCTGGACGCGATTGAAAGCGGCAACACCGCCACCATCGACACCGAGGTGGACTGGGCCATCAAGAAGAAGCTGATGGACAACTACCGTGAGCGGCACGGCCTGGAACTGGATGCCCCGCGGATCGCCCAGCTGGATCTCACCTACCACGACATTTCACGCAGCCGCGGCCTCTTCTACCTGCTGCAGTCCCGCGGGGCGGCCCGGCGCGTCGTCGACGACACCGCCGTCAAGGACGCCGTCGACGCCCCGCCGCAGACCACCCGGGCCAAACTGCGCGGCGACTTTGTCCGGCGGGCCCAGGAACTGGGCCGGGACTACACCGTTGACTGGGTGCATTTGAAGCTCAACGACCGCGCGCACCAGACCATCCTGTGCAAGGATCCCTTCCGGAGTGTGGACGACCGGGTGGACGCCCTGCTGGACTCTATGGGCTGATACCCAGCTTTCCGCGTTATTCTGGGGGAGGTGCCGTTTCACGGCCACCGCGTGCTTTGCCGCTGGCTACCGTCCGGCGAAGCGTCCATCCTGCCCCGACGAAAGTTCTTACGTGCGCCGACTATTAGCAATTCTCCTCCCCGGACTGCTGCTGCTCACCGCTTGTGGTGGCGGCGAGCCCGCCGCCCCGGAGCCCACCAGCCAGTCCGCCGGTGAGACCGCGAAGCTGGACTCCCTGAAACTGACCGAGAACGGCGACAAGAAGGCGCCCGGCGTTGAGTTCACCAAGCCGCTTGAGGTCAAAGACCCCACCATCAAGGTGGTCACGGAAGGCAACGGCGACCGCGTCAAAGCCAACCAGGTCGCGGACATCTCCATCGTCGCCTTCAACGGCAAGGACGGCTCCACCCTCGAAGATACCTTTGCGAAGGACCCCGAGAAGCTTGAGCTGAACGATGAGCTCAAGACCGGCAGCGCCGTCATCTACAACGCCTTCGTCGGCGCCAAGGTGGGCTCCCAGCTGGCCCTGGCCGTCCCCGGCAAGGCCGCCAGCGCCGAGGGCGGCGCCGCCCAGCCCGCGCAGCTGCTCGTCATCAAGATCCTCGCCGCCAAGGACGCCCCCAAGGTCCTGGACAAGCCCGAAGGCGACGCCGTGACCCCGCCGGCCGGCCTGCCCACCGTGACCGAAAACGACAAGGGCGTTCCGGTCATCTCGGTCAAGGGCGTCGCCGCGCCCAAGGCACTCATCTCCCAGGACCTGATCAAGGGCAAGGGCCAGGCGGTCAAGGAAACCGACACCGTCACCGTGAACTACGTCGGCGTCACGCTGGCCGGCGGCAAGGTCTTTGATTCCAGCTTCGACAGCGGCAAGAAGGCCACGTTCCCGCTCAACGGCGTGATCAAGGGCTGGACCCAGGGCCTCGCCGGCAAGACCGTCGGCTCCCGCGTCCTCCTGGTCATCCCCAAGGACCTCGCCTACGGCGACAAGGGCCAGGGCGATGCCAAGGGCGACCTCGTCTTCGTCGTCGACATCCTCGGCGTCAAGTAACCACCCGCAGATTCAGCAAGCCACCCAAGAAGGAGCAACCATGTCATTTGGACAGCGCAACCTCGACCGCCAGAAGCCGGAAATTGACTTCCCCGAGGGCGACGTACCCACCGAACTCGTCATCACCGACCTGATCGAGGGCGACGGCGCCGAGGCCAAGGCCGGCGACACCGTCTCCACCCACTACGTCGGCGTGGCCTGGTCCACCGGCGAAGAGTTCGACGCCTCCTGGGGCCGGGGCGCACCCCTGGACTTCCGGGTCGGCGTCGGCCAGGTCATCCAGGGCTGGGACCAGGGTCTGCTGGGCATGAAGGTCGGCGGCCGCCGCCGGCTGGAGATCCCCTCCGAGATGGCCTACGGCGCCCGCGGCGCAGGCGGAGCGATCGGCCCCAACGAGGCCCTGATCTTCGTCGTCGACCTCGTCGCCGTCCGCTAGTCCCCACCGGCTCCCTGCCCTCGCAAGCTCGGGCCGGGGCCCTCGCCGGCGTGGGCCCACCCACCCACCTGTTCCCTGCATAGCAGTCGAAAGCGCGGTAACAATCGGAAAGTTCTTCCGGCTGTTACCGCGCTTTCTCCGTTTTGGCGGCGGGGACTTTAGTACCCTTGCGGAGTGTCCGCCTCACGTACTGAACGACTCCTGAACCTGCTCATCGCGCTGCTCAACACCAAGTATGGTCTGCGCCGCAGCGAACTGCGCCACAACGTTTACCATGACACCACCAGCTCGGAGGCCGCCTTCGGCCGCATGTTCGAGCGGGACAAGGGCGAGCTCCGCCACTTCGGCTTCGACGTGGAGACCGTCACGGACAAGGGCTGGGGCTCCGACGATCCGGCCACCACCAGGTACCGGATCGGCAAGGAATCCAACCGGCTCCCGGACGTCAGCCTCACCCCGGCCGAGTGCACCGTCCTGATTCTCGCGGCGCAGCTCTGGGAACGGGCCGCCCTCGGGTCCGCCGCCCGTGACGCCGTCCGCAAGCTGCAGGCCGCCGGCGGCCTGCAGGACGCGGAGCTCCCCGCGGGCGTCCAGCCGCGCATCCGGCCGGCCGGTCAGGCCTTCGAGGATCTCGTCTCCGCCATCCACGCCCAACACCCGGTCAGCTTCAGCTACCTGGCCGGCAGCACCGGCCAGGAGCAGACGCGGACGGTCGAGCCCTGGGGGCTGGGCAGCCGCTTCGGGCAGTGGTACCTCGTCGGCCACGACCGCGCCCGCAGTGACAAGCGGTTCTTCCGGCTGTCACGGTTCACCTCCGCCGTCACCGTGCTGGACCAGGAGACTTTCAGTCCGCCGTCGTCCTTCAATGTCCGTGAGCAGCTCGCCGCGCTGCCCGAACTGCCGGTTCGGCACGCGATCATCGACGTCGCCCACGGTGCGCTGCTGGGCCTGCGCAAGCGTGCCGAGCCCTACACCGGGGACGACGGGCGCGGGGACGAAGACGGCGGGACGCCCGGCGCCGCGGCCTACGGCGGCGACGGCACCACAGCGGGCACCACAGCGGCCGCAGCAGCACCGACGCGCGCCGGCTTCGACCGGCTCAGCGTGCCGTACCGCGACGCGGAGACCCTCGCCGAGGAGTTGGCCTCCTACGGCGCGAAAGCCGTCGTCGTCGCACCCTCCGGGCTGCACGCCGCCGTCCGGAGGCGGCTGGCCGCCGCAGCCGCCTTCGCCGCGGCCCCGGTGCCGCCGGTCGAGTTCCCCAGCGCGGGGCCGGCCAAGCGTCCGCGGAAACGCACCTCCGAAGACCAGCTCAAACGGATGCTGCAGCTGGTCCCGTTCCTGGTGCACAACCAGGGCCTGCATATCAGCGAGGTCGCTGCGCGGTTCGGCATCACCCGCAAGGAACTCGAAGACGACCTGCGCATCCTGATCTGCTCCGGCCTGCCCGAGGGCTACCCGGACGATCTGCTGGACATCCGGTGGGACGACGACCACGTCTACATTTTCGAGGACCTTGACCTGAAACGCCCGGTCCGGTTCAGCGTCGACGAGGCGTGCGCCCTGCTCACCGGGCTGGAGGCCCTCAACGGCCTGCCCGGACTCGCCGAAGGCGGCACCCTGGAGTCCGTCACACTGAAGCTCATGGCCGCCGCCGGCGAGGAGGGCCTCAAGGCCGCTGCCTTGTCCGGCCCGGAGGTGGCGCCGGAAGACTCCGGCACACTCGAGACCGCACGCCAGGCAATCACCGCCGGCGCGCAGTTGCGGCTGAGCTATCTCTCGCCGCAGCGGGACGCCGTCACCGAACGCGACATCGACCCGCAACGGCTCTACTCGCTGGACAGCACCTGGTACCTCGAGGCGTACTGCCACTCCGCACAGGGCCTGCGCAATTTCCGGCTGGACCGCATCCAGAGCCTGCAGCCCAACGGACACCCGGTGTCCTCGACCGCCGCCCCTGCCGAAGGTTTCCCGGTCAAGCTTTTCACCCCCAACGACGACGACGCCGTGGTGGTTGTCGAACTGACCAGGCAGGGCGCCGGGCTCGCTGACGACTACTACGCCGAGCGGACGGCGGCGCTTCCCGACGGCCACATCCTCGCGGAAATCCGTTTCGGCAGCGCCGGCTGGCTGCCGATGTTCGTCGCCCAGCACGGCGGGGCCGTCCGCATCCTGCAGCCGCCCGGGCTCGCGGCTGCCACCAGGGACTGGCTTGACGCCGCCCTGGCCCGGTACGAGGACCACCCGGCACGCCAGCTAGACTGATCAGCATGCCTTGGTGGTCCTGGATCGTAATCTGGATAGCGCTCGTTTCGCTGTCCCTGTTGTTCTTCGGCGTGCTCGGCGTGCGGCTGTACCGGCAGTTCATGGCCACGGTCAAGGAGCTCGGCGAGGCGGGGGAGCGCTTCTCGGCCGTCGGGTCCCCGCCGCTTACCTCCGGTTCAGCCGCTGTTCATGTCGGCGTCGTAGGCTCGGACGGCGACGACGCGGGGGAAGGATCCGGACCGTCCGCGGTTCCGGGTTCGGCTGTTTTTGCCCCGCCCGCGTCGATGCGACATGATTACCATGCATCCAAAGTTGCCCGTCAGGAAGCCCGGCGGTTGCGCCGGATCCGGCGTAAAACGGAACGTGGCCAGCCCCAGGCGCTGCGCGACATCGAACTCCGTTAGACATAGGATGTATTCAAACGAAAGGACCACCCGGCATGAGGCTTGAAGGCTGGCATCTCATCATCATCATCGTCCTGGCACTGGTGCTTTTCGCAGCACCTAAGCTGCCGGGCATGGCCCGCAGCCTGGGCCAGTCGATGCGGATCTTCAAATCCGAGGTCCGCGAAATGAAGAAGGACGGCACGCCCGAGGCGCAGGCCGACTCCGACGCCGTTGAAGGCAAAGTCGTGAACCACCCCCGGTCCACCGGCACCGAGAGCCGCCCGGGCGAGGGAACCGACGTTCCGCCGCCGAACCGCGCCTAGAACCACATGGCAGTAACCATGAGCCGCCGATCGAACCCCGAGGGCCGGATGGCCCTTCTCGATCACCTCAAAGAGCTGCGGAACCGGCTCTTCAAGTCGGCGATCGCCGTCGTGCTGGGGACCGTCGTCGGATTCCTCGTATACCAGCCGATGCTCGCGGCGCTGATCAAGCCGATCCGCGACCTGAACGAGCACGAGGGCCGGCAGGCGTCACTGAACTTCGACGGCGTCGCGAGTTCGTTCGACCTGATGATCCAGGTCTCCGTGTTCCTGGGCCTGATCGTTGCCAGCCCCGTCTGGCTTTACCAGCTCTGGGCTTTCATCGTGCCCGGACTGCACAAGAAGGAACGGCGGCTGGCGCTGTCGTTCGTGGCCGCGGCCGTGCCCCTGTTTGTCGGCGGCGTGCTGCTGGCCTGGCTGGTGCTGCCCAACGCGGTGCGGGTGCTCACCGAGTTCACCCCCTCCGGCGGCTCCAACTTCATCAGCGCCCAGGTCTACCTGTCCTTTGTACTGCGCCTGCTGCTCGCCTTCGGAATCGCCTTCCTGCTGCCGGTGGTCCTGTTCGGGCTGAACCTGGCCGGGCTGGTCAAGGGCCGGCAGCTGCTCAGGAGCTGGCGGATCACCGTGTTCCTGGTCTGCCTCTTCGCGGCCATGGCCGCCCCGGGCGCCGATGCGATGAGCATGTTCTACCTTGCCGTGCCCATGCTGATCCTGTTCTTCACCGCGATCGGTCTCTGCCTGCTCAACGACCGCCGGCGGGAGAAGCGCGCCGCCAAGGTTGCCGCCGAGACCGAAGCCACTGCGGACCAGGCGACTCCCAGCTCCGAGCTGGAGAATCTCTAGCGCTCAGCACACTAGGCTGGATGCATGTCCTCACTACCCGGGCCGGAGTCCCCGTCCGAGCGCTACCGTGCCAGCGCCGAGCGGGCCGCAGAAGCCAAAACCTACCTGGGCGGATTCACCCGTTCGCTCGCGTTCGATCTTGATCCCTTCCAGCGTGAGGCGTGCCTGTCCCTGCAGGCGGGCCGCGGGGTACTGGTGGCGGCACCGACCGGCGCCGGAAAAACGATCGTGGGCGAGTTCGCGATCTACCTGGCACTCCAGCGGGGCCTGAAGGCGTTTTATACAACGCCGATCAAGGCACTGAGCAACCAGAAGTACACCGAGCTGGCGGAGAAGTACGGCGCGGCGCAGGTGGGCCTGCTGACCGGTGACACCAGCATCAACGGCGAAGCTCCGGTGGTGGTCATGACCACCGAAGTGCTCCGCAACATGCTCTACGCCGACTCGGACACCCTGGACGACCTCGGCTACGTGGTGATGGATGAAGTGCATTACCTCGCCGACCGGTTCCGCGGCGCCGTGTGGGAGGAAGTCATTATCCACCTGCCCAGCGAGGTCCAGGTCGCCTCGCTCAGCGCCACGGTCTCCAATGCCGAGGAATTCGGCGCCTGGCTGGACACCGTCCGCGGCCAGACCGACGTGATCGTCTCCGAACACCGCCCCGTCCCGCTGTGGCAGCACGTCATGGTGGGGCGCAAGATCGTTGACTTGTTTGCCGGCGACACCAGCTTCGATGAGATCGCGCCCGCGGGCGAGGACAACGTCGCCGCCACCGCGGAACCCGCAAGTGCAGGCGGGGGCACGGCCATTACCGAGCGCGCCGGCTACGAGGTCAACCCGGAACTCCTTTCGATGGCGCGAGCCGAGAGCCAGATGAACTTCCGCGGCCGCTTCGGCCACGGCGGGCGGAACCAGCGCAACCGGCGCGGCCAGCGGGAGGAGGCTCCGCAGGGCGGCCCGCGCAGCCCCGTCCGGAAAGCCAGCCGCCCGCAGGTCATCGCCAGCCTGGACCGGATGGACCTGCTGCCGGCCATCACCTTCATCTTTTCGCGCGCCGGCTGCGACGCCGCCGTGGCGCAGTGCGTCTCCGCCGGGCTCTGGCTGACCACGGAGCAGGAACAGCTCATCATTGCCCGGCGGGTTGACGAGGCGGCCCAGGACATCCCCGCCGACGACCTGGACGTCCTGGGCTTCTGGAGCTGGCGCGACGGGCTGCTCCGCGGCCTCGCCGCACACCACGCCGGCATGCTGCCCACGTTCAAGGAAGTCGTGGAGAAACTGTTCGTGGACGGGCTGGTCAAAGCCGTGTTCGCCACCGAGACCCTCGCGCTGGGCGTCAACATGCCCGCGCGCTGCGTTGTGCTGGAGAAGCTCGACAAGTTCAACGGCGAGGCGCACGTCAACATCACTGCGGGGGAGTACACCCAGCTGACCGGGCGGGCGGGCCGCCGCGGGATCGACGTCGAGGGCCACGCCGTCGTGCTGTGGCAGCCGGGCACCGACCCGGCAGCGGTCGCCGGCCTCGCCTCGCGCCGGACCTACCCGCTGAACTCCAGCTTCCGGCCCACCTACAACATGTCCATCAACCTTGTGGCCCAGTTTGGCCGCCCCCGCGCCCGGGAAATCCTCGAGTCCTCCTTCGCCCAGTTCCAGGCGGACCGTTCCGTCGTGGGGCTCGCAAAGCAGGTCCGCAGCCGGGAGGAATCCCTCGCCGGGTTCAGCAAGGCGATGACCTGCCACCTGGGCGATTTCACCGAATATTCCCGGCTGCGCCGGGCACTCTCCGACGCGGAGAACACCGCGTCGAAGGGCACCTCGCGGGCCCGGAAGTCGCTCACCGAGGACTCCCTGAGCCGACTGCTGCCCGGCGACGTCGTTGACGTGCCGTCCGGCCGGGCGCCAGGCCTCGCCGTCGTGCTCAGCTCGGACCACCACTCCCGCGAGCCGCGGCCGGCGGTGATGACACTGGACAACCAGCTTCGCCGGATCGGCCTGCACGATGTCGAGGGCCCGCTGGCCCCGATCACCCGGGTCAGGATCCCCAAGTCGTTCAACGCCAAGGTGCCGAAGTCCCGGCGCGATCTGGCCTCCTCGGTCCGCAACGCCATCCGGGAGAGCCGCCCGCCGGCACCGCCGAACCGGAATGAGGACTTCGGCCGCGCCGCCGCCCTGCCGAACATGGAGAAGAAGATCGCGGAACTGCGCCGCGAGCTGAGAGCCCACCCCTGCCACGGCTGCAGCGAACGCGAGGACCACGCCCGCTGGTCCGAGCGCTGGTGGAAGCTTCGCCAGGAAACCGACGGCCTGATCCGGCAGATCCAGGGCCGCACCAACACCATCGCCAAAACCTTCGACCGGGTCTGCGGGGTCCTCTCCAGCTATGGCTACCTGGAAACCTCGGACGCCGGGGTGCTCTCGATCAGCCCGGACGGCCAGCGGCTGCGCCGGATCTACGGGGAGAAAGACCTGCTGATTTCGCAGGCCCTCCGGCTGGGTGCCTTCAGCGACCTCGACGCCGCCGAAATAGCGGCCCTCGCCAGCGTCCTGGTGTACCAGGCCAAACGCGAGGACCGGGGCCTCCGGCCCAAAATGCCGAGCGTCTCGTTGGAGTCCGCCGTCGACATCGTGGTCCGCGAATGGTCGGCGCTGGAGGACGTCGAGGAAGCCAGCAAGCTGCCGCTGACCGGCGAGCCGGAACTCGGCCTCGTCTGGCCGATCTTCAAGTGGGCCAAGGGCCGGCACCTCCAGGAGGTGCTTAGCGGCACGGACCTGGCCGCGGGCGACTTCGTCCGCTGGGTCAAACAGGTCATCGACCTGCTGGACCAGCTGGCCAAGATCCCCGGCCTGGAACCGCGCGTGGCGCGGCTCTGCGCTGATGCGATCACCCTGGTCAAACGCGGCGTCGTCGCCTACTCGGCCGTCGCGTGACCGCCCCCTGACGGCCGACGCAGCCTTCCCTTCACCCTGCCCGATCCCACCGGCCCGGCCCCCAGCTACAAGGAGTTCCACACCATGACCGCTTCACCGTCCGAGGCTACCCAGGCACCGCGCAAGGTGACGCTGTACCGCAACGGCTCCGTCTACACCGCCGCGGATCCCTTCGCCACGGCCATGCTGGTTGACGGGGACACCGTCGCCTGGGTCGGTTCGGAACAAGCTGCCACGTCCATCGCCGACGCCTCGATGGAGGTCATCGACCTGCAGGGCGCCCTCTTGGCCCCGGGCTTTGTGGACTCGCACGTGCATCTGACCGAGACCGGGATCGCGCTGGACTCGCTGCAGCTGGGCGGCGTCCGCTCCGCGGCCCAGCTGCTCGACGCCGTCGCCGGCTTCTGCGTCTCCGCGTCCAGTGCCGGCGGCACGGTGCTGGGGCATGGCTGGGACGAGACGCTCTGGGACGATCCCACCCTGCCCAGCCGCGAAGAACTCGAGCGCGCCGCCGGCGGCCGGCAGGTGTACCTCTCACGGGTGGATGTGCACTCGGCCCTGGTCTCCGCCTCCCTGGCGACCGCCTCCGGCCTGGAGTCCCTTGACGGCTATGCCGCCGACGGGCAGGTCAAGCGCGCCGCCCACACCGCCGCGCGGCTGGCCGCCCGGCAACTCCCGGCCGGCGCCTTGCGCGGCTACCAACAGGCCGCCCTGGCCGAGGCGGCCGCCAACGGCTACGTGGCCCTGGCGGAGATGGCCGCCCCGCACATCGGCAGCGTCGAGGACCTGCAGCTCGCCGCCAGCTGGAATGACGTGGACCGGACCGGCGGCGCTGTTCCCGAAGTCCTGCCCTACTGGGGCCAACTGGCCGGCTCGGTGGAACAGGCCCGGTCCATCCTGGACGGCCTGGGCGTGCCGGTCCTGGGCCTGGCCGGAGACTTGAACATGGACGGCTCGATCGGTTCCCGCACCGCCGCGCTGCGCAGCGACTACAGCGACGCGCCGGGGGAGCGGGGCACCCGTTACCTGTCCGTTGACGAAGCGGCGGCGCATCTTGCCGCGTGCTCGGTACTGGGGATCCAGGCGGGCTTCCACGTGATCGGCGACGCCGGGCTCGACGCCGCGCTCGATGCTCTGGACCAGGCGGCCGCCGAAGTTGGGGAACAGCGCGTCCGCGCCGCCGGCCACCGTCTCGAGCACGTCGAAATCGCCGACCCGGCCGCCGTCGCGAGGCTGGCCAGGTATTCGGTCACGGTGAGCGCGCAGCCCGGCTTCGACGCCCTCTGGGGCGGGGAGGAGAGCCTCTACGCCCAGCGGCTCGGCTCCCGCCACACGGCCATGAACCCGTTCGGCTCCTTCTACTCCGCCGGGGTTCCGGTTTGCTTCGGCAGTGACAGTCCCGTCACCGCGCTGCGGCCCTGGTCCAGCGTGCGCGCCTGCCTGGAACACCACAACGCCGACGAGCGGATCTCGGCCCGCGCCGCCTTCCTGGGCCACACCCGGGCCGGCTGGCGGGCAGCCCGCTACCGGAACCCGATGGCCGGCCAACTCGTCCCCGGCGCCCCGGCCAGCTTCGCGGTCTGGGAAGTCGAAGAGCTGATGGTCCAGGTGGCCGACGGCCGGGTCCAGTCCTGGAGCACGGACCCGCGCGCCCGGACACCGCTGCTGCCCGCCCTGGACACCGGCAACGACCCGGTCTGCCTGCAGACCGTGCGGGACGGCGTCGAGCTCTTCAACAACGGCTCGCTCGGGCGCTAAGCCGCCCGCCGGGTGTGCTCCGCGCCACCCGGGCCGAACACGGGCAGCCGCCCGGCGGCTGTCTATAATGGGAAGCTGTGCCCGTCGTCGGCTAATAACCGGCCGTTCCGGCCTACCGACCGCTCCCTTCAAGGAAAGGCCCCGCTGTGCGCGTCCTCACGATCATCCCGACCTACAACGAGCTGGAATCGTTGCCCAAGACCCTTGGGCGTCTCCGCACTGCCGTGCCGGCCTCCGACGTCCTGGTCGTTGACGACAACAGCCCCGACGGCACGGGCCAGCTGGCGGACAGCATCGCGGCCGAGGACAGCCAGGTCCACGTCCTGCACCGTGAAGGCAAGGCCGGCCTCGGGGCGGCGTACATCGCCGGCTTTAAATGGGGCTTGGACGCCGGCTACGACATCCTCGTGGAGATGGATGCCGACGGATCGCACAAGCCCGAGCAGCTGCCCCAGCTGATCGAGGCCGTGGAGCAGGGCGCGGACCTCGCCATGGGTTCGCGCTGGGTCCCGGGCGGCAGCGTCGTTAACTGGCCGCTGTACCGGCAGGCCATCTCCCGGGTCGGCAGCACCTACGCGCGGATCATGCTGGGCGTGAAAATCAAGGACGTCACGGGCGGTTTCCGCGCGTTCCGCCGGACCACCCTGGAAAAGCTCAACCTGGATTCAGTGGACTCGGTTGGCTACGGCTTCCAGGTGGATCTGGCCTGGCGGGTGGCCAAGCTGGGCCTGAATATCGTCGAACGGCCCATTACGTTTGTGGAGCGCGAGCTGGGCGCCTCGAAGATGAGCGGCAACATCGTGGTCGAGGCCATGATCAACGTCACCAAATGGGGCCTCACCGCCCGCTGGAACACGCTCAGCCGCAAGCTCGGCCGCAAGTAGGACCAGCCGACACCAAAAAGGCCGGGCCGGCACCTCGTTGAGGTGTCGGCCCGGCCTTTTGACGCGGGGACGGCTGTCTAGGCAGAACGCCGTTCGCCGCGGCGTTCACGCAGGATGGTGAGCCGGTCTTCCAGGATCTGCTCAAGCTCCGGCAGGGAGCGCCGTTCCAGCAGCATGTCCCAGTGCGTGCGCACGGCCTTCTCGTTGCTGTTGACGGGACGTTCGCCGTCGACCAGCAGGGCTTCCTTGCCGGTCTTCGAGACCCAGACCGGGGGAATCTCCGCTTCGGAGGAGAAGGTCACGAACACCTGCTCGCCGTCCTCGCAGCGGTACTCAACGCGCTGGCGCGGAGCCGGCTCTACACCGGATTCGGTCTCCATGCTCTGTGCGCCAAGGCGCATACCCCGCAGGCTGCGATCGCTCATCTTTTCTCCCTTATGATCGGTTCGCAGGGCCAAGCCCTGCGCTAGCCGGGGGCCACCAGGACCACGCCGGACTACTTTTGCATGCGTTTTGCGTGGCGTTCACCACTGCCGAAATCTTCAGTAGATATAACGCGCCGCGAAGCGTAATTGTTCCGGCAGGCTGAACCGTCCGGACAAATAACCCACTATACGCGGGAGAGCCGCTACGGGTAAAGCCGGACCGCGCAGGGAGGCACCCGCCCGGCGGGTGCCTCCCTGGTCATCCGCAGCTTTGGTGCCGCTGCCCGCCCGGCTCAGGGCTCCGGCGTCGAGCCGGTCGAAGCTGCCGGCGACGGCGTGCCGGACATTCCGGCGGGAGCCTCCGCACGCGGGTCCGGGTTGGTACCGCCCAGGACGCTGCCGATGCCCTTGAGCGCCTCGCCGACCTCGCTGGGAATGATCCACAGCTTGTTGGAGGTGCCTTCGGCCAGCTTCGGCAGTGTCTGCAGGTACTGGTAGGCCAGGAGCTTCTGGTCCGGGTTGCCCTTGTGGATGGCGTCGAAGACCTTCTGGATGGCCTGGGCCTCGCCGTCGGCCCGCAGGATTGCCGCCTGGGCGTCACCTTCGGCTTTCAGGATGGAGGACTGCCGCTGGCCTTCGGCAGTCAGGATCGCGGACTGCTTGGTGCCCTCGGCGGTCAGGATCGCGGCGCGGCGGTCCCGCTCGGCGCGCATCTGCTTCTCCATCGAGTCCTGGATGGAGTGGGGCGGATCAATGGCCTTGAGCTCCACCCGGGAGACACGGATGCCCCAGCGGCCGGTCGCCTCGTCCAGCACGCCGCGCAGCTGTCCGTTGATCTGGTCGCGGGAGGTCAGCGCCTCCTCGAGGTTCAGCCCGCCCACCACGTTGCGCAGCGTGGTGGTGGTGAGCTGTTCGACGGCCTGGATGTAGTTGGCGATCTCGTAGGTGGCTGCCCGCGCATCGGTAACCTGGAAGTAAACGACCGTGTCGATGGACACCACAAGGTTGTCCTCGGTGATCACCGGCTGCGGCGGGAAGGAAACCACCTGTTCGCGCAGGTCGAGCAGGGGCAACAGCCGGTCAACGAAGGGAATCAGGATGGTCAGGCCCGGGTTCAGCGTCCGCTGGTACTTGCCCAGGCGCTCCACGACGCCGGCACGCGCCTGCGGCACGATCCGCACCGAGCGCACCAGCACGATTATTACGAACGCAACGAGTACCAGCAGCACTATTGCGACTGCGATATCCATACATCACCTTTTCCCCAGTTATGTGGTTCTGCTTTGTTGGGCGGCAGCCTGGCTGCCGCTGGTCCTGCGGCCGGTGGCGGCTGCAGGAAGATCGTGTCCCGGACGGGCAGGTTCTCCAAGGGGCCGGGTTGTTACTTCCCGGCCCGGTCCGGCTGCGGGATGACGACGGCGGTGGCGCCGTCGATGGCACGGACGACGGCGTGCTGCCCGGGGGCGATGACGCCGGATTCGTAACGGGCGCTCCAGACATCGCCGCCGATCTTGACCAGGCCCCCGTTGGCGCTGACGGACTCAACAACGAGGGCGGATTCACCGATCAGGCGTTCGACGTTGCTGCGCTGGTCTGCCGGGCTGCTGCGCAGGTGCTTGAGGGCCACGGGCCGCACAAAACCGATCATCAGCAGGGAGACGACGCTGAAGACGACAATCTGCAGCCAGAAGTCGGCGCCGGCGAAGGCGGCGACCAACCCGGCCAGGGCACCGCCGCCGAGCATGATGAAGAAGAGGTCGAGGGTGAGCATTTCCACCACGGCAAACACCAGGAAGACTGTGAGCCACAGTGCCCACCAGTTTTCAGCCAGCCATTCGAACATCGTTCCCCCTTAGCTCCGCCCGGGAGCCGCGAGCGCAGACCCTCCGTAAGCTGGTTCCATCCTAAGCCGGACGGCCGGGAGGGGGACAGGCTGCCGGCATCGGCGGCCTAACGTGGCCAACTCGTTATGCGGATCCGGCCCCCACGGGACGCGGTTCGAAGACGCTGATCCGGAACCTGGCGGACACGGCGGAGCGGGACGGCAGGCCGGTCACCCTGGCCGCGAGGGCTTCGCGGTCCAGGTGGTGCCCGGCCGGCCCCATCAGGGCGAGGCTCGCGACGTCGGCTGGCGCCAGGGCCAGCATCAGGTCCAGTTCCCGGACCTCGCAGGCCACGAAATGCCCGGCCAGCGACGCGGCGAGGCGTTCCTCCTTGGCCGGTTCGATGCCCAGCATTCCGGTCTGCCCGGCAATTTCGGCCAGGTGCCCGGGCCTGGGCGTGACCACGATCAGCCGCCCGCCCGGACGGATTACACG
Organism: uncultured Arthrobacter sp.; assembly: GCF_964021775.1. Classification (GTDB taxonomy): domain Bacteria; phylum Actinomycetota; class Actinomycetes; order Actinomycetales; family Micrococcaceae; genus Arthrobacter. The sequence goes on along the minus strand of NZ_CAXHZI010000002.1, from coordinate 38,387 downwards.
GGCGAACTCGGCGGCATTGCGCGGCGCGAAGACCACGGTGACGACGTCGACGGACCCGTCCGCCAGCGGAAGCGGTTGCCACACATCGGCGACGAGGTTAACCGCCTCCGGGTTCAGCCGGGCCGCCCGGCGCAACGCGAACTTGGAGATGTCCACGCCGACGGCCGCGGCCGGGACGCGGTCCAGCACGGCGCGCAGGTAGTGCCCGGTGCCGGTGCCGGCATCCAGGACTGCGGCGTCGTCGAAGGTGAGGAGCGGCGCGGCAAGCTCGGCGACAGCCTCGGCCAGTTCGCGGTAGTGCCCGGCGGACAGGAAGTCGAAGCGGGCCGCGACCATGTCCGCGGTATCCGCTTCGAAGACGGTTCCTTTGCCGGTCAGGAAGTTGAAGTACCCCTGCCTGGCGGCGTCGAAGCTGTGCCCGGCGGGGCATACCAGCGAGCGGCCGCCGCTGCCTGCCCCGAAGGGGCTCCGGCAGACGGGGCACACGAGGGCGGCGAGCGGAGCAGCGGGCATAGAGTCCATCGTAGGGCCGGGACGTTTTCCCGGGCACCGTGATCCGCGGGCCGCGCCGTGCCGGTGTGAGGTATTTCACCTCGGTGGCGGCAAGGGCTAGGCTCGCAATCGTGAAATCCGAACATTTGCCCCTGCTCAAGTCCGTTTCCGTGCCCGCCGTGCACCCGGACGGCTCCCGGGCCGTCGTGTCCGTGGTCCGCCCCGATTTCGACGCCGACGCCTATGTGGGCCAGTTGTGGAGCGTGCCGGTGGACCCGGCACTGCGGCCGCGCCGGCTGACCCGCGGCTTCCGCGACACCGCACCGGGGTTTTCCCCGGACGGCCAGGTGCTCGGATTCCTCCGCGCCGCCGCCGGCGGCAAACCGCAGCTGCATGTGGTCGAGGCCTCCGGCGGGGAACCGGTGCCGCTGACGGATGCGCCGCTGGGTGTCAGTGCCTTTGCCTGGTCCCCGGATTCGCGCAGCATCGTCTTCAGCGCCAGGACTCCCGAGGAAGGCCGCTACGGCACGGTTGACGGTGTCTCCGCCGGAGCCGAGGATGCCCGCCTGATTACTGATTATCAATACCGGATGAACGGCGTCGGCTACACCGCGGACAAACCGCTGCAGCTCTTCGTCGTCGCGGTCCCCGACCTGGACGAGGAACCACCGGTACCTCCCGCCGGCCGGGCGCTCAAGGCGGCCAAGGCCGCCACGGCCGCCGACGCAGCCGACGGCGGCAAGGGCGACCGGAGCCTGCCGGAGGCGCGCCAGCTGACCACGGCCGCGACCGACCACAACGGTGCCAGCTACAGCGCCGACGGCAGCGCCGTGTACTTCACCGCCGCCCTGCACGAGGACAGCGACAACGACCTGGTCAGCGGGATCTACCGGGTTCCGGTTGCTGCCGGGGCGGCCGGCGACGGCCCCGAGGCCGTGGTCCCCGCCAACACCGGCAACACCGGCGGGCTGTCCGTCGCGGCCGTCCGGCAGAGCCGGGACGGCCGATGGCTCTACTTCGCGGCTCAGGACCTGGGCACCGAGGGTAAGGACTTCGTGGCCCGCAACACGGCGCTGTACGTTATGCCTGCGGGCGGCGGGGACGCCGTCGCGCTGAGCGACGCGGAGACCATGGACCTTGGCGGCGCCCTGGAGCTGCGCGGTACGGACGGCGTCCTGGTGCTGAACAACTCCCGTGGCACCGTCGAGCTGCTGGAATTCGGCCCCGACGGCCAACGCAGCGTGCTGCTCGACGGCGGGCACGTGGTCACCGGCGCCGCCGAGGCCGGGGGCGCGTTGCTGCTGAGCTTCAGCGATGCGGAGACCGCCGGGGATGTCGCGGTCCTCGAGGGCGGCCGGCTCCGGGTCCTCAGTGACTTCTCGGCCCCGCTGCGGGCCGAAGCGGGGATCATCATCACCCCGCAGGAACTCACCTTCGCGTCCGGGGACGGTTATCCGGTGCACGGCTGGCTGGTCAGGCCCGCGGGCGACGGTCCGCACCCGGTGCTGCTGAACATCCACGGCGGCCCCTTCGCCCAGTTCACCGGCGCGCTGTTCGACGAGGCCCAGGTGTACGCGGCGGCCGGCTACGCGGTGCTTATGTGCAACCCGCGCGGCTCTGCCGGTTACGGCCAGGCCCACGGCCGCTCCATCAAGGAACGCATGGGAACGGTGGACATGCAGGACGTCCTGGCCTTCCTGGACGGGGCGCTGGCGAAGTTTGAAGAGCTCGATGCGGACGCCCTGGGCATCATGGGCGGATCCTACGGCGGCTATCTCACGGCCTGGACCATCAGCCACGACCACCGCTTCAAGGCCTCGATCGTGGAGCGCGGCTTCCTGGATCCGGTGAGCTTCACCGGCTCCTCGGACATCGGCTGGTTCTTCGGCGGCGAATACACCGGCCGCACCCCGGAGCAAATGGCAGCGCAGAGCCCGATGGCGCGGGCGGAACAGGTACGGACGCCCACCCTGGTCATCCACAGCGAGGAGGACCTGCGCTGCCCCGTGGAGCAGGGCCAGCGCTACTTCACCGCCCTCAAGCAACTGGGCGTCGAGGCTGCCTTCCTGGTCTTCCCGGGCGAGAACCACGAACTGTCGCGGTCCGGAACCCCGCACCACCGCCGGCAGCGCTTCGACCAGATCCTGCAGTGGTGGTCACGGCACCTTCCGACGGCGGCCAACCCCGCCCCGGACGGCCCGGCAGCGGCGCAACTGGCAGGCTAAAACGCCGGGCTAAACTCCCGGCTGAGCGGCGGCCCCGCCCGGCAGGAACCCCAGTTCCTGCCGGGCGTGGTCGATGTCCGGCTGGGCCCAGCGGGCGGAGTATTCGGCGTTGCTGCTGAGCGAGCGCAGCTCGGCCCGGTCCAGGTAGAGGATTCCGTGCAGATGGTCGGTCTCGTGCTGGACGATGCGGGCCTGCCAGCCGGTGAAGTCGCGCTGCTGCGGCGTGCCGTCCGGCGCCGTGAACTCCAGCCGCACCGATTCCGGCCGCAGCACGGCGGCCTGCAGCCCGTTCAACGACAGGCAGCCCTCGTAGAAGGCCTTCCCGGCTGTGCCGATCGGCTCGTAGCGGGGGTTCAGCATGGCGAAGAACGGCAGCGGCTCCCGGCCCCGGGCCGCGGCGACGTCCGGGTCGACGTCGAACCGGTCCTCCAAGACGGCAAGCTGCAGGGGGATCCCCAGCTGCGGCGCGGCAAGGCCCACTCCCGGGGCTTTGTGCATGACCCGACGCATCAGGTCGATCAGCCGGCCCAGCTCCGCTTCGTCGAGCTGGCCGGTGAAGGGCACGGCCTGCTGCCGGAGGACCGGGTGGCCCACCTGGACGATGGGCGGCAGCACCCCGGCGTTCAGGACCTCGTCCACGGCTTCCCGGATGCTCTCGTCGCTGGCGTGCGAGTGGGGGGCGTCGATGTTTGCGTCGTTCCTCGCGTCTGAAGACATGGCAACAGACTACTGGCGTCCGCACGTTGCGGTGACGAAATCGTAGATGCGTCCGCGCAGCAGTGCGCCGGCGTCGATCTTGAGCACGCCTTCCCGACCGGCGACCGTGACCCGGAGCGGGATCAGCGTGCCCACCTTGTCCTCCGCCACGGCGTGCGGATCGCACCGCGCCGGCCGGATACCCAGCGACAGTTCGCGCACCGGCCCGGCCGCGTCCACCCGGAGCCCGCGCGGCCACGGAGCACTCGGGTCCTCGTCCAGCAAGGTGGTCCCGCCGATGCTGTTGATGGTCAGCGTCCCGCCGCCACCAATAGCGTCGGTCGCTTTTCGCGGGGTGATGACCAGGCGCACCACCGCGGACCGGGCGTCGGCGGACAACCAAAGGTCGGGACTGAACCGGAAGCCGGCAACCGCGTCGGCGGCCTGCGCCACGCACATCTCGGCGTTGTTCCGGACCAGGACGCCGAAGGGATCGTTTGCCGGCAGCGTGAACTCTTTGGCCGGAGCCCCGGCTGCCTCCTCAAGCCGGACCTCGACGACGGCGGACGGCTCCGGGGATGGGCTGGAGGGCTCTGCCGGGCCGGGACAGGAAGCTGCCGGCAGCCGGGCCGGCAGGCTCTTCGTCTGGCCCGGCGGCAGCTCGGTTCCCGCCCCGGCGGGCGTCCAGCCGAGTCCGGAGGCAAAGAGCGGGCTCTGCAGCCTGGCCGCGAGCACCGTGACAGCGGCGCCGGTGGTGTTGGTCAGCTGGATTTCGATGATCTGCCTGCTGTAGTTGTCGCGAAACTGGCTAAGCTCCGCAGTCAGCGGCCCGGTCACGGCGGACTCCAGCGACGGGCCGCTGAGGGACACGGCTGGGCCTGTGTCCGGGCTGCAGGAGACGGCCGCGAGCAAGACCAGGGCCGCGGCGGAGCGGCGGATCATCAGGGAGGGGCTGCCCATGCGGTCAGTTTAGGCCGCCGGCCGGCGACGGTCAGCAGGCGGCGCCGGACATCACAGCGGGGGCGGCATGAGGCGGGCGTAACCTCACGGCGGGGCAGGGGAGGGCCGCCGGACCCATCAGCTAGCCTGAGGTCCATGACTCCTGCGACGCCCCTTGACTGCGTGCTGGGCCTGCTCCGGACCATCGAAGCCGGCGGCGGCGCCGTGGCGCTCTCTCCGTTCCTGGCCGAGGACTACGTCCTGACCGAGGCGCCCCACCTGCTCGGACCGGAGGGATCCACCCGCACCCGGGACCAGGTCCTGGCCGGCGCAGAGCATAGCGGCGAGGTCGTTTCCGGCCAGCGCTTCGAGGTCCAGCGCACCACCAGCGAGGGCGGCCGGGTGGTCGTGGAGGCCGAATGGTCTGCGACCGCGCAGATGGATCTGCCGTACTGGGACAAGGGCGAAACGATCCGGGCCCGGACCGCATCGGTGTTTGAGGTGCTGGAGGGCCGGATCGTGCGCCAGCACAGCTACGACTGCTACTACCCGCCGCGCCAGGCATAGCGCGGCGTCCCCGGCTACTGCATGGTGAAGCGCCGGGCGACACGCCGATTGACGGCGGGAACCGCGGCCGCGGCGGCAATGGCCCCGTTGCGGGCGGACAGCAGCCCTCTGCGCAGGGGCCGGCCCAGCGCCATGTTGATCTCGGACTGCCGAGCCGCGCGCACCGCCTCGCGCATCCGGTTCTGTTCGAATTCCGCCAGCCCGGTGCGGCGGCCGGTCAGGAGCGCCGGCACCAGCGGCGCCAGCGCCAGTGCGTCGAGCCAGCCCAGGCTCATGCCCTGGCCGCCGATCGGGCTGATCTCGTGGGCGGCGTCGCCGATCAGGATGCCCCGGCCCGCGGCCATCCGGTGGGCCAGGCGGGAGCGCACGCCGAAGCCGCTGAGCATACTGTTGCTGCCGGCGTCGACGTCGATGCCGGTCCGCCGCCGGACCTCCCGGGCCAGCCATCCGGCGTCGGGGCCGTTGGCCGGGCTGGTGTCCGGCGTCCCGGCAGCGGCCCCGTCCGGGCCCAGGCGGACCACCCAGCGGCGCAGTTTCCCCGGCAGCGGGAACGATTCGACGATGCCGTCGCCGGCAAGGAACAGGGCCGCATCCGCGCCGAAGCCGGTGCCGTCGGCAAAGTCACCCATCAGGTAGCGGTCGGGGTAGTCCCGGTGCCGCACCGGCACGCCGAGGGCGGCCCGGGCGGCAGACCGGACCCCGTCCGCGGCGATCAGGAGGGGCGCCGCGAAGCTGGCCGGACGCCCGCCGTCGCACGCCTGGACCTCGACCTGCCGGCCGTCGTCCCGCAGCCCGGTGACCCGCACGCCGCGGTGCAGTGCCGCCGGGTCGAGTTCCCGCAGCCGCTGCTCCAGCACGGCTTCGGTGCAACCCTGCGGCAGGGACAGCACGAACGGGAACCGTGCGGACACCCGGGCGAAGGACATTTCGGCCAGCGTCCTGCCCCCGTTGAGGGCCAGGCCGCGCCGGATCGGGACGCCGCGGCGGACGAGTTCATGGTCCACCCCGATCTGCCCGAGCGCGTCGAGCGCCGGCGGATGGATGCCGATGGCCCGCGAGTGCGGTTCCGGCGCCGTCCGTTGTTCGAGGACCGTAACCTCGAGCCCCTGCTGCAGCAGCAGGGTGGCCATGAACAGCCCCACCGGCCCGCCGCCGGCGATGACGACGTCGGTCACGGGCCGCCGCCGGCGCTGAGGGCTGGTGCCTGATCCAGGATCAGCAGGTTGCGGAAGGGGGAGCGGGGCAGCACGGTCCAGCCCGGGGGAGCGGCGCCGCGCAGCTCCGCCGCGGTATAGCTGCGCCGGATCGAGGTCAGCCCGTCCTGCCGGATGTAGGAGCCCGGGAAGACCAGGGCCCCGGCGGAGAACAGCGCGTACGCAGCCGGGCTGCGCCGGAGATCGTTGTGGATGACCAGGCCGGTGCTCAGCGCGGCCGATTCCGCAAGGAACCCGGCGAGCTCGCCGGCGTCCAGGTGGTGCAGCACGTGGTTGGACACCACGACGTCGAAGCGCGCACCTGCGTCGAGCAGCTCCGCGGCGGCCTGCCGCCGGAACGTGACGCCGGCGCGGGTCCGGTGGCGGGCGGCGAACGCGGCCGCCCGCCGGTCAGGGTCGATTGCGGTGATCTCCAAGCGCAGCCCGTCGCGCGCCGCCCAGCGGGACAGCAGTACCGGTACGTCGCCGCCGCCGCAGCCGATGTCCAGCAACGTGGTGGTGGACGCCGCGGAGAGCAGCGGCCGCAGCTGCTGCCGGTAAATCCCCCTCCAGCCGGACACGGCACGGTTGACGAGGGCGAACTGGGCGTAGGTCCGGTCCAGGCGGGTCGGGTCGCAATCAGGCCGGTCCATCTCCTCGACGGCGTCCAGGGCGCGGGTGCGCAGCGGTGCCATGGTGCCGGCGCTCAGGCCAGCGCGGCTGCCGGCCGGGGTGCACCGCGCTGTCCCGGGTTGGCATCGGCGGTCCCGGCGGCCTTTGGCGCGGTGATTTTCGTGAAGAGCGCGGTTTCGACTGTCAGGCCAGGGCCGAACGCCATCGAGCAGATGCGTTCGCCGTCCCCGGGCGCCGCGGTACCCGGGTCGTCCCCGTCTGCGGGGAGGTCGAGGATGTGCCGGATCACGAACAACACCGTGGCGCTGCTCATGTTGCCGTAATTGCGCAGGGTTTCCCGGGCCGGAAGCAGTTGCTCGTCGCTGAGCTCGAGCCTGGACTGCACCTTGTCCAGGATGCTGCGGCCGCCGGGGTGGATGGCCCAGTGCCTGATGTCCCGGTACGGGCGGCCCAGGAGCGACCCGTCCCCGGACAGGAGAGGCTCGAGCGCGCCGATGATGTGGTCGTCGATGATGTGTGGGACGTAGCTGCCCAGGACCATCTCGAAGCCCTCGTCGCCGATGTTCCAGGCCATGGCTTCCTCACCCACCGGAGTCAGGACCGTTTCAAAACTATCCAGGGTGAGCAGCGCGGGCTGGTCAGGGATGTCGCGGGCGCTGATGACGGCGGCCGCCGCGCCGTCGGCGAATAATGCCGATCCCATGATGGTGTCCGGGTCGTTGGAGGTCCGGACGTGCAGGGAGCAGAGTTCTGCGCAGACCACCAGCACCACGGCTTCCGGGTCCGCGTCGCAAAACGATTTAGCGGCCCGCAGCGCCGGGAACGCGGCGTAGCAGCCCATAAAACCGAGATGGTAGCGCTGGACCGCGGGATTCAGCCCGAGCGCGCGGACAATCTTGTAGTCGGGACCAGGGTTGAAGAAGCCGGTGCAGGAGACCGTGACGAGATGCGTGATGTCACTGCGGTCGACGCCGGGCGCGGCGGACACCGCCTTTTCGGCCGCCTCGATGAACAGCTTGGTGGCCTCGGTGGCGAAGATGTCGTTCCTGACCTTGGTGCTGGGGCTGAGCAGCAGGCCGGTGGCTGGGTCGAAGAACTGCGGGTTCTCCGCCCGGCTGCGTGTGGTCAGCTCGGCCAGAGCCGTGTAGCGGGTGTCGATGGCGGCGGAGTCAAAGCAGGTGCTCACGAGCCGGGAGCCGAGGCGGCTGAGTCCCGGCTGCGCGGCGAACACATCGCGGGCTTCGGATTGGATTAACACGGTGGGCGGGACAGCAGTTTCCAGGGACCTCAGGTAGACCGTCATGGTTCATTCTCAGTGAGGCCCGCGGATATGACAATGGAGTGTCGACGCCGGTCCGCCTGCCGGGCGGCCCGGCGAAGGATAAGACCACCGACTGTTCTAAGCTGGTCCCATCGGGCCAGGCGACGCCGTCGGACACCGCCGGGGCGGCCCCGCCGAGCAGAGGGAGACACCATGAGCGCAGCCACCGGGACGCAGACGGACACCCAGCACGCTTCGCCGCACGTTGCCGACACCCACGACCTGATCCGCGTGCAGGGCGCGCGGGAGAACAACCTCAAGGACATCAGCGTTGAAATCCCGAAGCGCAGGTTGACGGTGTTCACCGGCGTCTCCGGCTCGGGGAAGAGTTCGCTGGTCTTCGCCACGATCGCTGCGGAGTCGCAGCGGATGATCAACGAGACCTACAGCGCCTTCGTGCAGGGCTTTATGCCCAACCTGGCGCGGCCCGATGTCGACTTCCTGGAGGGGCTGACGACGGCGATCATCGTGGACCAGGAACGGATGGGCGCAAACCCGCGGTCCACCGTTGGCACCGCCACCGACGCCAACGCCATGCTCCGCATTCTCTTCAGCCGGCTCGGGGCGCCGCACGTGGGACCGCCCACGGCCTTCTCCTTCAACGTCCCGACCCGGAAGGCCAGCGGGGTGATGAGCACGGAGAAGGCCGGCGGACGGGTGGAGAAGAGTGTGGTGCAAGGCGCGGTGTACCTGGGCGGCATGTGCCCCCGGTGCGAGGGGATGGGCTCGGTCTCCGACTTTGACCTGACGGCGCTTTATGACGACAGCAAGTCCCTCGCCGAGGGTGCCCTGACGGTCCCGGGATACAGCATGGACGGCTGGTACGGCCGCATCTTCAGCGGCGCCGGCTTCGATATGGACAAGCCGATCGCGAAGTACACCAAAAAGGAAATGAACGACCTGCTCTACAAGGAGCCGACGAAGATCAAGGTCGAGGGCATCAACCTCACCTACGAGGGCCTGGTCCCGAAGATCCAGAAATCGATGCTTTCCAAGGATGTCGAGGCGATGCAGCCGCACATCCGGGCCTTCGTCGACCGGGCCATTACCTTCCAGGCCTGCCCCGAGTGCAACGGCACCCGGCTCAGCAAGGAGGCGCGGTCCTCGAAGATCCGGGGGAAGAACATCGCCGAACTGTGCGGGATGCAAATCAGTGACCTGGCCCTGTGGGTCCGTGAGCTCGACGAGCCTTCGGTCGAGCCGCTCCTGAAAGGCCTGCGGCACCTGCTCGATTCGTTTGCGGACATCGGGCTGGGCTACCTTTCGCTGGACCGGCCGGCGGGGACGCTGTCCGGGGGAGAGGCGCAGCGGACCAAGATGATCCGGCATCTCGGGTCGTCCCTGACCGACATCACCTACGTCTTCGACGAGCCGACGATCGGCCTGCACCCGCATGACATCGAGCGGATGAACCAGCTGCTGCTGCAGCTCCGGGATAAGGGCAATACCGTGCTCGTCGTCGAGCACAAACCCGAGACCATCGCGATCGCTGACCACGTTGTTGACCTTGGCCCCGGCGCGGGCACCGGGGGCGGCAGTGTCTGCTTCGAGGGAAGCGTGGAGGGCCTGCGGGGCAGTGACACCATCACCGGCCACCACCTCGACGACCGGGCGGCAGTCAAGGAAACGGCGCGTACGCCGTCGGGCTCGCTTGAAGTGCGCGGCGCGTCGACAAACAACCTCCGGGACGTCGACGTCGATATCCCGCTCGGGGTGCTGTGTGTGCTCACCGGCGTCGCCGGGTCCGGCAAGAGTTCGCTGGTCCAGGGTTCGGTGGCCGGCCGGGACGGCGTGGTGCTGATCGACCAGGGCGCCATCAAGGGTTCACGGCGCAGCAACCCGGCGACGTACACGGGCCTGCTTGAGCCGATCCGGAAGGCGTTTGCGAAGGCCAACGGCGTCAAACCGGCGCTGTTCAGCTCCAACTCCGAGGGCGCCTGTCCCACCTGCAACGGCGCCGGTGTCATCTTCACCGAGCTCGGCGTGATGGCCACGGTCGAGTCAACCTGCGAGGACTGCGAGGGACGGAGGTTTCTGGCGTCAGTGCTGGAATACAAGCTGGCCGGCCGCAACATCGCCGAGGTCCTGGCGATGTCGATGACCGAGGCCGAGCTGTTCTTCGGCGACGGGGAGGCCCGCACGCCGGCCGCGCACAAAATCCTCGACCGGCTCGTGGACGTTGGCCTCGGCTACCTCAGCCTGGGCCAGCCGCTCACCACGCTCTCCGGCGGCGAGCGGCAGCGGCTCAAACTGGCCACCCAGATGGCGGAGAAGGGGGACGTCTACGTCCTCGACGAACCGACCACGGGCCTGCACCTGGCCGACGTCCGGAACCTGCTCGGACTGCTGGACCGGCTGGTCGATTCAGGCAAGTCGGTGATTGTTATCGAGCACCACCAGGCGGTCATGGCGCACGCCGACTGGATCATCGACCTGGGCCCCGGCGCAGGGCACGACGGCGGCCGGATCGTCTTTGAGGGCACGCCCGCCGAGCTGGTTGCTGCTAAGTCCACGCTGACCGGGGAGCATCTGGCGGCCTACGTCGGTCCTTGAATCCAAGGACTGCCCGAGTCAACAAATGAGCGGGGGACTAATGCAGGTTTCCCGGTTGGTATTTAGCATGATTTATGGGAAGCCCGCAGCATTGGGCCTTTTTATGGGGTCAAATTCGGTATGTCGTACTCATTGACAAGCAATATTAATTTGCTATATTGATTTTGAATTTTCGAAAAAATGCGCAGGGGAGTGGTCGCACCAGGCCGGGCTCTACTGGTTGTCGGCAGCTTGACCGGCCCGCGTGGGCATGCCGCGGCCCCGGGTCAAACCGGCGGCTAAACGCCCAGGAAGGCCGATCCGGACAAGGCCGCAGGCTCCGGAGGAATCTTCGAGTGCAGCACGGCTGAATTCTGACGGTGGCTACCCGCGCCGCAATACTCGCCCCGAATCCCGCCCAAAGCTCCATGCCGCATGAACTGCCACGGTTTAGCTAACATCTGGCCGGCAACTTCGAGAATTGTGCCATTTGTAGCCAGCGCACCCCAAAGCCACCCAGATCCGATTTCCGTGGCGCATTCTGACTCAGGTTCAGACCGGATGCCGTCGCCGTCGCCCCGGCTGCCTCCACGCGACACATGTGTGCCAGCGGCACACGCTTGAACTGACGAAACCGACGGCTCCTGAAGCAGCAGCAACCCTGCGCCCAGGCAGCCCCTTCCAGCCCATCAGCGTAACGCCGATAATCTACATTATGTAAAGTAGAAGACTTCGTAACTCATCGGGAGAACCATTGCCGCCCACCCCGCGGTCGATTCAGCCTCGCAGGCAAGGAGCCCTCGTCGGAGCTCCGGTCCTGCCACATCTTGATAGATGATCTCTATTCCCGGGCCTTTCGGAGTACGAAGGAGTGATCGATAGACCTTCTCGTTGTGACAGCACGTCCGTAGCCCGCGGATCAATGTATTCCGACTCCAATGGCTCGATCAGTCCTGGCGTAAGCGACGGACTCCATAGAAAGTAGTCCCACTGGCCATCTTTAGTTCTTCTCTCATCCAGCAGGCCAGTCTTAGTGACCTCAATAGCGTCGACGTAGTGCTTGCCCTGTTTCAACTTGGTAGCAGCCAGAAGGCGGTAAGGCGCCCACTCTTCCGGCAGTGCGCAGATCGCGCGCTCCATCGTGTCCGCCGTGAGACTTTCGATCTCAGACGTTAGACCGCGCCCCTCACGATGCCACTTCCCAGGGGAAGCCAGCGATCCGGGAATCATCACGTATCCCTGAGGAACAAGGCATTGTGGAACTCACCAGATGATCCATCACCCAGCGCACGACGTTCGCGCGCGGGTGGCATCCCACCCCCGCTCGTGCGCAGGTTCATACGATCCGGCCCGCCCTCGGTCGACTCGGGTTCCAGGGACTTCATCATAGGGCGGACTCTGGAAGTGGCAGTCAACGCCTTCTTCCGGAGGCCAATGAAGGACGATCCGCCCGAATGTTGTGAGCACACGAGCTGCGCAGGAAGGCCCGCCGGTCCCCCGGCGGGCCTTCCTGTCACATCAACGGCATTCACTCAATACAGCTACGGGCGCCCCGCCGTTCGGCTACCAGTCGCCCGACAGCTGGATCATGAATAATTAAGGCTGAGCAGCAGCGCTTTCAGTTGCTCGTATTGGTCGGTTGCCATCCACGCCTTAGCTCCTCCCCTGTCAGGGAACCCGGCACCATCAAAAATGACACGGGTGAACAATCCGCCGTTAGCCGTTGGGACGAGATTGCACCACGATGCAACCCCATCGCCGGACGTCAGGGATCGCGGATCGGCCAGCCCCATGACGTAGGCGTCTGCCCCCGCCCGGGACTCGACGGCGAACCCGAAGACAGGCACAGTGCCGTCCGGCGATGTCATGCCCAGACCGTCTGGTGGTCCAGGACTTGGCGTGACACGGGACCGCCAGCGCAGCCGGCGGTGACGCCGTTACCGAGGAAGAGCAGATCGTTGCCGTCAGCGTCGGCAACAGTGACTTCAACACCCGGGAGACCGGCAGGCGGGCGCGCCGTCCGCACGGTCCACGCCGCCGGGTAGGCAAAGGAAATGTGGCCGTCCGGGAAGGTGTAGGTCTTCAGCCCGCGTGGTGCCGGCTTCCGCGACGGTGCGGGAGCAGCCGGCGCGGGAGTGGATGCCGGCGGGAAGGTTAGTGTTGCCGTGCGGTTGGCCGTGGTGCTCACGGGGACGTTCGAGCCGGCGGCGGGAGCGGTCTGGGGCTGTGGGCCGCAGCCGGCAAGCAAAAGGCTGGCGGCAAGTCCGGCCGTTGTGACGGTCGTGAGAAATCTGGTGCGGTTCGAAATCATGGTGTGTAACCCCCAATATGTGTGAAGGCGGGTTGAACGTCCCGCTACACATAAGGTTTCCCGGACACCGTCCGGTCTTACAGCCCGGCCAAGAATGTTAGTGCGGCGCCGCGCCATTCACCTCAAAAGTCACGTCGGCAGTCTGCGCGACACCCGCAGCGCGGCCCGGAGCCGATTGGTTCTGCCAGTAGAGGTTCGTGTGCGCAATAACCAGCTCCGGCGGGGGTGCTCCCCAGGCAGTGAGGTCCTCGGTACTGTGGGCGTCGGCCACGAGGGTGACGTCGTAACCGCGGACAAACGCTCCGTGGATCGTGGACCTGATGCATTCGTCCGTCTGCGCCCCGGCTACCAGCAGGTGCCCCACGCTGGCGGCGGCGAGGATCTCCCCCAGATCAGTTCCCTCGAACGAGTCGCCGTAGGACTTATGCACCAGCGGTTCCTCATCCCGCCGCGAGAGCTCGGGGACGTACTGCCAGGCCTCACTCCCCCGCTCCAGCTGGGCGTCGGAATGCTGAACCCAGACGATCGGGACCGCCGCGCCGCGGGCCTTATCCACGAGTGCTGCGATATTCGCGATTACGGCGTCGCGCTGATAGATGCCCTCGACCACGCCCTTTTGCACGTCGATCACCATCAGCGCGGTGTGGGGCCTACCGGACAGCGTTGTCATAACCATCTCCCCTACTCGAATCTCCGGCCTCTCCTGCACCATGCTAGGCCGCACCGCCGACATGCAATACAGCGTTCGGGCGCAGCTAGGCTGGGAGCATGCCATCGAACACTCCCAAGCTGACCCGCCCGTCGTCGATCACGCGCACCGCCCTGCTGGCCGCCGCTGCTGACGCGGCCCTGATCCTGCTCTTCGCGGCGATCGGACGCGACGCCCACCAGCGCGGCGAGATCATCACCGGGGTCCTGGCGACGGCCTGGCCCTTCCTCGCCGGCGCGGCCGCCGCGTGGCTCGCCCTGCGGCTGTGGCGCGGCCCCTTGGCGGTGTGGCCCGCCGGCGTCGCCGTCTGGCTCGGCACGGTGGCGGTCGGCATGCTGCTCCGGGCCCTCACCGGGCAGGTTGTGGTGTTGCCGTTTGTGATCGTGGCGCTGCTCAGCCTGGCCGTTTTCCTGCTCGGCTACCGCCTCCTGGCCGCGGGTGCACGGCGTTTGAAGGCACGGCGCCAGCGGGCCTGATGCACTAGGCTTGCAAGCAGATGGCACGGCCTCCTTAGGGCCATTCAACGAGCCAGCAACGGCGCACCAGATCCGAAAGGTCCCCACGTGATCACCGCTTTCGTCCTGATCAAGACAGACGCTTCCGCCATCCCGGAGACGGCTGAAAAAATCTCCGCGATTCCCGGCATCAGCGAGGTCTACTCGGTGACGGGTGAATGGGACCTGATCGCGATCGCACGCGTCGCCAAGCACGAGGATCTCGCGGATGTGATTGCGGACAAGCTCTCCAAGGTGCCCGCCGTGGTGCACACCACCACCCACATCGCGTTCCGCGCTTACTCCCAGCACGACCTGGATGCAGCGTTCGCGTTGGGGTTCGAACAGTAAGCCGACCTACCTACAGCGGCGGCCTCAGCCGCGGGACAGGGCGACCCAGCGGTCCAGCACCGCGGCGGCCGCGCCGGAATCGATGGATTCCTCGGCCCGCTTCATCGCGGCCGACATCCGTTCGGTCAGCGGGCCCGAAGCATCCAGGTCGAAGGACACCAGGCCCGCCGCGGCATTAAGCAAAGTGGCGTCCCGTGCCGGGCCAGGCTTTCCGGACAGCACAGAACGGACGACGGCGGCATTGGCGGCGGCGTCGCCCCCGCGCAGCTCCTCGACGGTTGCCTGGCGGATACCCAGGTCGCGCGGGTCGAAGACTTCCTCAGCCACTGCGCCGTCGCGGATTTCCCAGATCCGGGACGGACCCGTGGTGGTCAGTTCGTCCAGCCCGTCGTCGCCCCGGAACACCAGGCCGCGGCTGCCGCGCTTGGCGAGCACGCCCGCCACCAGGGGCGCCATCCGCTCATTCGCGACGCCGACGGCGGACGCCTGCACGTGCGCGGGGTTGGTCATCGGTCCCAGGAAATTGAACGCAGTCGGCACGCCCAGTTCGCGGCGCGCGACGGCGGCATGCCGCATCGAGGGGTGGAACACCTGGGCAAAGCAGAAGGTGATGCCGGCCTCCTCGGCGTTCCGGGCCACCCGCGGAATGGGCAGGTCCAGCCGGACCCCCAGGGCCTCAAGCACGTCGGCCGAACCCGACGTCGACGAGGAGGCCCGCCCGCCGTGCTTGACCACCTTGGCGCCCGCCCCTGCCGAAACAAGGGCGGCCATGGTGGAGATGTTGACAGTATTCAGCTGGTCGCCGCCGGTACCAACTATGTCCAGCTTTTCACCCGCGATCTCGATCGGGTTGGCGGAGTCGATCATCGCCTCGACGAGGCCGGTGAGTTCTTCCACCGTCTCGCCCTTGGCGCGCAGCGCCACCAGGAAGCCGGCCACCTGGGCGGGCGTCGCCTCGCCGGACATGATGGAAGTCATAGCCCACTCAGTGTCGCCGGCGGTGAGGTGGGTGCCGTTGATGAGGGCGCCAATGAGGCGCGGCCAAGTCTTGCCTACCGCCTGTGCAGATGCCTGAGAAGTCACGATCTGATGCTATCGAGCCGGGGGGTGCAATGCCCAATGCGAAGGGGCCCCGGAACTTTTCCGCGCGATTTCGCGTCTTTGTAGAAAAAGTCCTCCCGAAACGCGGTTTGCGTTGGGCAGGACGGACTTTTACAGACATAATGTCTATGTGACATCTGCGACCCATGCCCCCAGTACCCCGGCGCACCCGACGCTGAATCGCCCGAACATGGTTTCCGTTGGAACCGTCGTCTGGCTGTCCAGTGAGTTGATGTTCTTCGCCGGTCTCTTTGCCATGTACTTCACACTCCGTTCGACGTCCGGACAGATGTGGGCCGAAGAGACAGCCAAGCTCAACTTCCCGTTTGCGCTCGTAAACACCATCGTCCTCGTGGCCAGTTCCTTCACTTGCCAGATGGGCGTCTTCGCCGCCGAACGGCTCCAGCCGCGCAGGCTCGGCGGGCCCCTGAGCTTCACCCGCTGGGGAATGAATGAGTGGTTCACGCTCACGTTCATCATGGGTGCGTTCTTCGTGGCCGGCCAGTCGACCGAGTACGCCATGCTCGTCTCCGAGCACGTCTCGCTCTCGTCCAACGCCTACGGTTCAGCGTTCTACATCACTACGGGATTCCACGGCCTGCACGTTATCGGCGGCCTTGTTGCCTTCCTGCTCATCATCGGACGCTCTTTCGCGGCGAAGAAGTTCGGACACTTCGAGGCAACGTCCGCGATCGTCACCTCGTACTACTGGCACTTCGTTGACGTCGTGTGGATCGGCCTCTTCCTGGTCATCTACGTCCTCAAGTAGCCACGACTTGACTCTTTTTCTACAAGAGGCAGAATTTCAAGAAGCGGCTCCCGGAGCCAACGCAGGATCGAGTAAAGGAACCACCACGTGAAGGCACTCTCGCAGAAGCGACGTCACCCACTGGCAGCAATTGCACTGCTCCTGATGGGCCTCCTGGTCACGGGTGGGCTGTACGCCGTTGCCACTACTGTCAATCAGGCTAAGGCCGAGACCACCGCTTACAGCTCAAGCGACGTAGAGCAAGGCGGTAAGCTCTTTGTCGCCAACTGCGCCACCTGCCACGGCATCGGTGCCAGCGGTTCGAAGGCGGGACCATCGCTTGTGGGCGTCGGCGCCGCCGCCGTTGACTTCCAGGTTGGCACCGGCCGTATGCCCCTTCAGATGAACGGTCCGCAGGCCCAAAAGAAGCCCGCACAGTTCAACGAGGAGCAGACCAAGCAGCTGGCGGCTTACGTTGCCTCCCTCGGCCCGGGTCCGGCCGTTCCCGAAGCAGGCGTGCTTGACGGGAAGGGCGACGCAGCCAAGGGCGGCGAGCTCTTCCGTACCAACTGCGCCATGTGCCACAACGCTGCTGCCGCAGGCGGCGCCCTGACCCGGGGCAAGTTCGCGCCGGCTCTCGCCGACGTCTCCGGCAAGCACATCTATGAAGCCATGGTCACCGGCCCGCAGAACATGCCGGTCTTCAGTGACGCAAACATCTCACCCGAGGGAAAGCGTGACATCATCACCTTCCTCAAGCAGATCGAGGCCAACGGCTCCCCCGGCGGCAACGACCTCGGCGCGCTTGGTCCGGTATCCGAAGGCCTCTTTGTATGGATCGCCGGCCTGGGCGTCATCATCGCCTTCACCATCTGGCTGACTTCGCGGACGTCCTAGACGCCGCGGTACCTGTAAGAATTTTCTGTTGATCCGTCAGCAGTTTGAATTGAAAACTAACTCGGCATTGGCCGAGACGAGAGAAGGATGAGGCGAATTATGGGCAACCATAGTGACGGCAGTCCGAGCCACTCGGGCACCGTAGCTACGGCTGGTCAGAATGAGGCGGAGAAGTTCCAGGATCCTGGCATTCCCCCGCATCGTTTGCGCCTGGCTGACACGGACCCGAGGGCCGCCAAGCGAGCGGAACGGCAGGTGGCCATTCTGTTCGGCGCCTCGGCCGTTGGCACCCTGATATTCCTGGTGGCGTACTTCGCCATCGATCTTGGAACTGACTCCTCGATCGCCACCATCCGGCTGCAGAACACCCTGCTGGGCATCGGAACCGCCTTTGCCATGCTGGGAATCGGCACCGGCATCGTGCACTGGGCCAAGGCTCTTATGCCGGACCACGAGGTGTCGGAAGAGCGCCACGCCATCCGCACCGAGGAGGACCGCCTGGCGGCCGTCCGGATCGTCGACGACATCGTCGAGGAAACCGGCATCAAACGCCGCCCTCTGATCCGCAACACCCTGCTGGGCGCCGTCGCGCTGGCCCCGCTGCCGGCCCTGGCCGTCTTCGGCGACCTGGGTCCCCGTCCGGACAACAAGCTGGCGCACACTATGTGGGCACCGGTGGACGGCAAGACCAAGCGCCTCACCCGCGACCCCGATGGCACCCCCATCAAGGCCTCGGACGTCACCATTGGATCCGCCTTCCATGTCATCCCGGAAGGCCTGAACGAGCTGCAGGAAGGCAAGTTGAACGAGAAGGCGAAGTCCGTCGTCCTGCTCATGCGCCTCAACCCGGAATCCCTCAAGCCCTCCCCGGGCCGCGAAGACTGGAGCTACAACGGCATCGTTGCCTACTCCAAGATCTGCACCCACGTTGGCTGTCCTGTTGCCCTCTACGAGCAGCAGACCCACCACCTGCTGTGCCCGTGCCACCAGTCCACCTTCGACCTGACCCAGGAATGCAAGGTTATCTTTGGCCCCGCCAGTCGGCCGCTCCCGCAGTTGCCCATCGCCGTAGACGACGAGGGCTACCTCTACGCTACGAGCGACTTCAAAGAACCTGTTGGACCTAGCTACTGGGAGCGTGATGAGCATGAGCGCAACATCAACAGCTGACACCCCCACCTTCGTCGCCAAGACCAAGGGCGGCCGCATCACCGATTTTGTCGACCAGCGCGTGGGCGGTTCCGGAATGCTCCGGGAATTCGGCCGCAAGGTCTTCCCGGACCACTGGTCCTTTATGTTCGGCGAAGTGGCCCTGTACTCCTTTGTTATCCTGCTGCTTTCAGGCACCTTCCTGACGTTCTTCTTCGACCCGTCGATGGCGGAAACCCACTACCAGGGTTCTTACCTGCCGCTGAAGAACGTCGAAATGTCGGTGGCCTACAACTCCTCGCTGAACATCTCCTTCGATGTCCGCGGCGGCCTGTTCATGCGCCAGGTCCACCACTGGTCCGCACTGCTGTTCGTGGCTTCGGTGGCCGTGCACATGCTGCGCGTCTTCTTCACCGGGGCCTTCCGCAAGCCCCGCGAAATGAACTGGGTGGTGGGCAGCGTCTTGCTCATCCTGGCCATGGCCGCCGGCTTCACCGGCTACTCGCTTCCCGATGACCTGCTCTCCGGCAACGGCCTGCGCATTATCGACGGTGTGATCAAGTCCATCCCGGTGATTGGCACGTACATCTCGTTCTTCCTCTTCGGCGGGGAATTCCCGGGCACCGCCATCATCGGCCGCTTGTACATGCTCCACATCCTGCTGGTTCCCGCCCTGATCCTCCTGATGATCGCCGTACACCTCTTTATGGTGGTCGTGCACAAGCACACCCAGTACCCCGGCCCGGGCCGCAACGACGGCAACGTTGTCGGCTACCCCCTCGGCCCGGTCTACGCGGCAAAGGCCGGCGGCTTCTTCTTCATCGTGTTCGGTGTCATCGCCCTGATGGCCGGCTTCTTCACGGTCAATCCGATCTGGAACTACGGTCCGTACGATCCGTCCCCCGTGTCCGCCGGCACCCAGCCTGACTGGTACATCGGCTTCGTTGACGGCGCGCTGCGCCTGATGCCTGGCACCTTCGGCGACTGGCGCGTCGAGCAAGTCTGGTTCGGCCACGTCTTTACGTTCAACGTACTGCTGCCGGCTCTGGTCCCTGCGGGCATCCTCTTCACAGTGATGTTTGCCTACCCGTGGATCGAACGGTGGATCACCAAGGACGACCGGGAGCACCACGTTCTGGACCGTCCCCGCAATGCGCCGACCCGTACGGCCATCGGCATGGCCGGCTTCGTCTGGTACTGCGTGATGTGGGCAGCCGCAGGTTCCGACCTCATCGCCACGCACTTCCACGTGGCCCTGAACGACGTCACGTACTGGCTGCGGGCTCTGTTCTTCATCGGACCGATCCTCGCCTTCATCGTCACGAAACGCGTCGCCTTGGCCCTGCAGCGCAAGGACCGCGAAATCGCCCTCCACGGCCGCGAGACCGGCCGCATCGTGCGGCTGCCGCACGGTGAATTCATCGAGGTCCACGCCCCGCTGGATGAATACAAGCGCTACAAGCTGGTCGGCTTCGAGTCCCCGTCGCCGCTCCCGGCACAGCCGAACAGCCACGGCGTCGTGGACCGGAAGGAAAAGCGGCGTGCGCTGCTCTCCAGGTGGTTCTTCGAGGACCGGGTAGCCCCGGCCACCCCGGCAGAGCTCGCGGCGGCCCACGGCCACCACGGTGCCCCCGTGTCGGTCGAAGCGGCTGCTGAGCAGAAGAGCCTCAGCCACTAAGGCACGGCATCAGCTAACAGAAGGGCCTGGTCCACGCGGACCGGGCCTTTCTGCGTCCCCTGGAACCAACAGCAGCGCGGGGTCACGTCGCGCCCATCGGAGGACAATCATGGGCGCTGAGTGACCCCGCGTTGCAGGTCAGGGGCGGTAGCCGGAGGCGTAGTTCCGGGTCGGCCGGACGCCGGGGCGCTGCAGCGGAACCCAGAGCTTGTACCGGTCCGCCCGGTAGTACGAAACGGAGTAGTCGACCATGGCCCGCGCAACGAAGGCGTGCCGCTGAATTTTCAACAGCGGTGTACCGACCTCCACATTGAGCAGGCGCGCCGTGGACGGCGAAGCGGCGGTCGCCTCGATCATGTCCTCGCCCCACTCCATCACCAGGCCGTAGCGCTCGCTCAGCACGTTGTAGAGCGACGTCGGCGGCTCGCCGTCGAGCAGTCCGGGCACACGGTGCGCCGGGATGAAGTTCTCGTCCACGCTCATGGGCTCGCTGTCGGCCAGCAGGAGCCGACGGAACCGCACCAGCGGCGTCCCCTCCTCCAGTTGGAGTTCCCGGGCCAGGAAGGCGCTGGCGTTGATCTGCTCGAAGCTGAGCACCTTGGCCGCCGGAACCATACCGCGGCGCTGCATCTCCTCGCTGTAGGAGGTCAGCTTCACCTGGAGGTCCAGCTTGGGCTTGCGGACGAAGGTGCCGAGCCCGACGACGCGCTCGATCACCTCTTCACCCACCAGGGCGTCGATGGCCTGGCGCACGGTCATCCTGGCCAGGCCGAACCGTTCCGAAAGGTCCCGTTCGGAGGGTAGCGCCGATCCCGGCGGGCAGGAACTGACGATGTGGGCGCGGAGGATCTCGCGGAGCTGGACGTAGATGGGGGTGCCGCTGTTCCGGTCGATCTCGTCGGCCATCCCGGCCGCGTTAGAGCCCACGGCGGGGCCTGCTGGATTCGTTCATACTTCAAGGGTAGGGCACATCCACGGCAGGTCTAGACCACTACCGGCCCCGGTTCGCCCGGGGCTTCTCCCCCGGCTACGCTGGATATGCCCGGCGCCTGACGGCAGTGCCTGATCCGCCGTGCCGGGCTCCCGCAGCCCGGCCGGTGCCGCTGGGCACCAGCACATTTGAAGGAGCTCCATTGCCAGCACGCAAGGCGGTCGTCCAGGCTTCCATTGGGCTACATGCCCGCCCGGCGGCAGCGTTCGTCCGCGCCGTATCGCAGACCGGGTTCGCCGTCACGATCAGCAGGGACGGCAGGCCCGGGGTGGATGCCCGATCGCTCCTGGAAGTCATGACCGAGGACTTCCCCTGCGGCTGTGAGGTGGAGCTGGAGGTCCGGGCCGACGCGGTCCCGGCGGGGTCAAGCCTCACCGACGCCGAAGACGCCCTCGCCGAGCTGTGCGCCCTGCTGGAGTCGCAGGCCGGCTGACCGCACGGCGGGCGAGGCCGGTCACCTGCCTACGACACCGGCCACAAGCAGACGACGGCGGGCCCCACCATAATGGTGGGGCCCGCCGTCGTCGTTGATCAGTGCCAGGCGCTAGTGCGCGTGGTCACCGCGGCTGTACTCGTAGACCCAGCCCACGAGCGCCACCACGGCCAGGCCGCCGGCAATGAACGTGATCCAGAAGCCCACGGCCAGGCCGAGGAAACCACCAGCGCAGGACAGTCCCAGGACCAGCGGCCACCAGCTCCAGGGGCTGAAGTGGCCCTGCTCGCCGGCGCCTTCGTGGATCTCAGCATCGCTGCGGTCCTCGGGACGCATCCCGACGCGCCTGCCGGTGAAGCCCAGGTAGGCGCCGATCATGCCGGCCAGCCCGCCAAGCAGCAGGATACCGAGGATGCCGACCCACTCCGACCAGCCGGTCAGGAAGCCGTAAATCACCGAGACCGGGACGAAGAAAAACACCCCGAGTCCAAAAATCCTTGATTCGATCTTCACTGGGCGGTGTCCTTCTGGTCGGCGTTACCGAGCGCCGCTGCTGCCGGGGCAGGAGAGTCGACGGTGTAGTTCTGGGAAAGCTCGGGGTGGTGCAGGTCCAGGGCAGGACGCTCCGAGCGGATCCGCGGAAGCGAGGTGAAGTTGTGCCGCGGCGGCGGGCAGGACGTCGCCCATTCGAGCGAGGCGCCGAAGCCCCACGGGTCATCGACCATTACCTTTTCGTTGCTGCGCCAGGTGATATACACGTTCCAGAAGAACGGGATCAGCGAGGCACCCAAAAGGAAGGAACCGTAGGTCGAGAACTGGTTCATCCACGTGAAATTGTCCTGCGGCATGTAGTCCGCGTAGCGGCGGGGCATCCCTGACACACCCAGCCAGTGCTGGATCAGGAAGGTAGCGTGGAAACCCAGGAAGAGCATCCAGAAGTGGATCTTGCCAAGGCGCTCGTTGAGCATCTTGCCGGTCCACTTCGGCCACCAGAAGTAGAAGCCGGCGAACATCGCGAAGACGACAGTGCCGAAAACCACATAGTGGAAGTGTGCAACAACAAAATAGGTGTCCGAGACGTTGAAGTCCAGTGGCGGCGAGGCCAAGATGATGCCCGTCAATCCACCGAAAAGGAACGTCACCAGGAAGCCGATGCTCCACAACATGGGGGTTTCAAACGTTATCGAGCCCCGCCACATTGTGCCGATCCAGTTGAAGAATTTTACGCCGGTCGGAACAGCGATCAGCATCGTCATGAAGGAGAAGAACGGCAGCAGGACCGAGCCAGTGACGTACATGTGGTGTGCCCACACAGTCACGGAGAGGGCGGCGATGGAAATCGTTGCGTAGACCAGGCCCTTGTAGCCGAAGATTGGCTTGCGGCTGAAGACCGGGATGATCTCAGAAACGATCCCGAAGAACGGCAGCGCGATGATGTATACCTCGGGGTGGCCGAAGAACCAGAACAGGTGCTGCCAGAGAATGGCGCCTCCGTTTTCCGGATCGAAAATGTGGGCACCGAAGCGGCGGTCCGCGCCGAGAGCGAACAGGGCGGCAGCCAACGGTGGAAACGCCATGAGCACCAGGATGGCGGTGACCAAGGTGTTCCAGGTAAAGATCGGCATCCGCCACATGGTCATGCCGGGGGCGCGCATGCAGATGATCGTGGTGATGAAGTTGACCGCGCCGAGGATGGTGCCGAAGCCGGAGAGCGCCAGGCCGAAGACCCACAGGTCCCCGCCCACCCCGGGACTGAAGGTCGTGTTGGACAGGGGAGCGTACGCGAACCAGCCGAACGAGGCGGCCCCCTGCGGGGTGATGAAGCCTGAGACGGCGATCGTGGAACCGAACAGGAAGAACCAGAAGGCCAGCGCGTTGAGCCGCGGAAAGGCGACGTCGGGGGCGCCGATCTGCAGCGGCATGATGACGTTGGCGAAGCCGGCGAACAGCGGGGTCGCGAACATCAGCAGCATCACGGTGCCGTGCATGGTAAAGAGTTGGTTGTACTGCTCTTTGGTCTGCAGGATCTGCATGCCGGGCTCGAAGAGCTCGGCACGGATCAGCAGCGCCATCACGCCGCCGAGGCAGAAGAAGACGAAGGACGCGATCAGGTACATGTACCCGATGGTCTTGTGATCGGTCGACGTAATCCAGTTGACGACGATGCGCCCCTTGGATTTGGGTACTACGGGAGCCTCAAGGATCCCGGAGGGCTGAGAGTAGGTCGTTGCCACTTCGCGCTCCCTTTACTTGTTCTCAGTCTTGGCCGGGAGACGGTCGTACTCTTCGTCGAGCAGCCCGGTCTTGCCGTCCTGGCGGAGTTGCTCCAGGTGTGACTTAAACTCCGACTCGGAGACAACCTTTACCCGGAACAGCATTTCGGAATGGTACTCGCCACAGAGTTCGGCGCACTTGCCGTCGTAGGTTCCCTCTTTAGTGGGGGTGAACCGGATGTAGTTGGTCTTGCCCGGGATCATGTCGCGCTTCTGCAGGAAGGCCGGAACCCAGAAGGAGTGGATGACGTCGCGCGAGTTGAGCTCGAGGTCGACGGACTTGTTGACCGGCAGGTACAGGGTCGGCAGCTTCTCCTTGTCCACTGCTGCTCCCGTGAGGGTCGTCTGCACACCGGCATCGTAGACGTTCTCGGCGATGACGTCCCCCTTCTTGTAGTTGAAGTCCCAGGCCCACTGCTTGCCGCGGACGTCGACGACGACATCGGCCGGCTGGGAGCGGTCATCAATCGCCTGCTGGTCGCGGTCGGTGAAGTAGAAGAAGACCAGGACCATAAACAGCGGGATCGTCAGGTAAAAAACCTCGAGGGGCAGGTTAAAGCTGTTCTGGCGGGGGAAGCCCACAGTGCCCTTCCGCCTCCGGTAAGCGACAATGCACCAGATCACCAAGCCCCAGGTAATGATGCCGACGACCAGCGCGGCAATCCATGAGTTGACCCAGAGGTCCATGATGCGGCCAGTGTTGCTGGTGGTGCCACGCTCAGTGGGCAGCCACCCTTTCTGTACCTCTGGTGAACATCCAGTCAAAGCCAACGCGCCGGCTAGTGCCAAGCCAGTGATCGTAGTGATCTGTTTGCGTCGGCTGCCGGTTCGGTTCTGCGAACTCACAGACGGCCCTTCCTACTTGTTGCTGTCGCCCGGCCGCCGATGGCGTTCCGGGCACACTAAAAGTTTTACTACTCGATGTAGAGCTTACCGCTCCCCACGAGTTTTCGCCCACATGTCCGCGCCGTGCGTCGGTGGAGTTTTCGACGCTTCCGGCAACCGCTCCCAGGACGGCACTAAGGCCGGGCTGGTTGCCCGGCCTCAGGCCTTAGTGGAAGGAATCTCCGCAGGCGCAGGATCCGCCCGCATTCGGGTTATCAATGGTGAATCCCTGCTTCGAGATGGTGTCCTCGAAGTCGATGCTGGCCCCGCTCAGGTAGGGGACGCTCATCTTGTCGACGACGACTTCGACGCCGTCGTAATCGCGGACGGCGTCGCCCTCAAGGAGGCGCTCGTCGAAGTAGAGCTGGTAGATCAGTCCGGAACAACCGCCCGGCTGCACGGCAACGCGGAGCCGAAGATCAGTGCGGCCTTCCTGTTCCAGCAGGCTGCGGACCTTGCCGGCAGCGACGTCGGTCAGCTGGACCTCGTGGCTGGCCAGCTCCTGGTCCGCCTGGACGGTGGTGTCGGCGCTGTTTTCATTGGTTGTAGTGCTCATGGCCTACCTTCTTACGACGGTGGTGGCGGCTCCGCCTGCGCGGTGCCCGCCCCTACTTAAACGGTATGGGCTATAGCTACATGCTACGTCGATCAGCCCTCTAGCTCTAACTCCTTGCGTAACCGTCAGCACCGGCTGGATGTTCCCCCGGAACGCCGTGAAGACAGGGCCTCAGGCGAGGCCCTCGGCGTTCAGCCGGGCCAGCAGCAACGCCTCTGCCACGATCGCGTTCCTGAAGTCCTCCAGGTGCAGCGACTCGTTGGCGCTGTGGGCGCGGGAATCGGGATCCTCCACGCCCGTGACCAGGATCTGCACGTCCGGGTACAGCTCGGTGAGGTCGGCGATGAACGGGATGGAACCGCCGATGCCGGTTTCGACGGCCGGCACGCCCCAGGCCTCGCCGAGCGCCCACATCGCCAGGCGGGCGGCCGGCGAGGAGGTGTCCGTCAGGAAGGCGTTGCCGCTCTCCCCCGGGGTGAAGACCACCTCGGCGCCGAAGGGGGCGTGCGATTCGACGTGCCGGCGGACTGCCTCCATGGCGTCGGCCGGGTCCTGCCCGGGGGCCAGCCGCAGGCTGAACTTGGCACGGGCCCGCGGCAGCAGGGTGTTGGAGGCGACGTCCACGGCGGGCGCGTCGAAGCCGATGATGGACAGGGCGGGTTTGGTCCACATACGCGAGGCGATGGACCCGGTGCCGGCGAGCTTCACGCCGTCGAGCACCGAGGCGTCGTTGCGGTATTCCTCTTCGGTGAGGTCGACGGCGGCGTCGTCGCGGCTGACGAGGCCCTCGATCGCGACGCTGCCCTCGTCGTCGTGCAGGGTGGCGATCAACCGCGCCAGCAGGGTCGGGGCGTCCAGCACGGGGCCGCCGAACATGCCGGAATGGACGGCGTGGTCCAGGACCTTGACCTCGATGGTGCCGTCCACTAGGCCGCGCAGGCTGGTGGTGAGGGCCGGGATGCCGACCTTCCAGTTGGAGGAGTCGGCGACGACGATCACGTCCGAGCGCAGCAGTTCCCGGTGGGTCTCCAGGAAGGAACGGAAGGTGGGTGAACCGGCTTCCTCCTCACCTTCGAAGAAGAAGGTCACGCCCAGGCCCAGCTCCGCCCCCAGCACGCGGGTCACGGCGGAGTAGGCTGCGACGTGGGCCAGGATGCCGGCCTTGTCGTCTGCGGCGCCGCGGCCGTAGAGGCGGCCGTCGCGTTCGACGGCGGTGAACGGCTCGGTCTCCCAGAGCGCGAGGTCGCCGGTCGGCTGGACGTCGTGGTGGGCGTAGAGCAGGATGGTTGGCTTGCCGGCCGCGGCGGGGCGGCGCGCGACGACGGCCGGGCCGCCCGGGCTGCCGTCCTCCTTGTCGCAGCGCAGGATCCGGACGTCGTCGAAGCCGCTGGCGCGGACCAGTTCGGCGACGGCGTCGGCGCTGGCGTTCAGCGGGGCAGGATCGAAGCTCGGCCAGGCGATGCCCGGAATCGCCACGAGCTCCTTCAATTGCCGGACGGTGGCGTCGAAGGAGTCGTTGACGGCCTGGCGGAGGGCGCCGGCATCGATGGAGCCGACGGCGGAGGGCTGCGGGTTCCCCGCGGGTGATGAAGTCATGGCCAAAACACTACCCGTGTCCGGCATCACTACAAACAGCGCCACAGCGGCCCGAGGGCCCCGGTGTGGGCTGGGTCTCGGGCCACCTGCCGCAAGGTATTCTGTAGGGGTGTTTGGACGTAAAAAGGAAGCGCCCTCGGCGCAGGACGTAGTTGACCAGCAGGTGGCCGAGGCAGCAGCCCGGGACGCCGCAATCGGCAAGGGCGCACCCACGCCCAAGCGCAGCGCGCAGGTGGCGGCCCGCAAGCGGCCCCTGGTGCCGGAGGACCGCAAGGCCTCCAGGGCCGCCGAGCGCACCGCCATCGCGGACCAGCGGCTCAAAATGCGCCAGGCCATGGATACCGGTGACGAGAAGTTCCTG
This sequence comes from uncultured Arthrobacter sp., assembly GCF_964021775.1. Lineage (GTDB taxonomy): Bacteria > Actinomycetota > Actinomycetes > Actinomycetales > Micrococcaceae > Arthrobacter. The sequence goes on along the minus strand of NZ_CAXHZI010000002.1, from coordinate 11,256 downwards.
CCGCTGCGGGACAAGGGCCCGCAGAAGCGCTTCGCCCGCGACTATGTGGACGCCCGGTTCAGCCTCGGCGAGTACCTGATGTTCGGCGCCCTCGTTTTCGTTGTGATCTCCCTGCTGGTCCCGGCGAGCAGCGAACAGATGATTTATGTCCTGGGTGGTTTCTGGGTGATGTTCCTGGCCGTCTTCGTGGACGTATTTATCCTGTCCCGGAAGCTCAAGAAGCGCCTTGCGGAGAAGTTCGGCGAGGTCGAGCGTGGCACGGTCTGGTATGGCTCGATGCGCTCCCTGCAGTTCCGCCGCCTCCGCCTGCCCAAGCCGCAGGTCAAGCGCGGCGAATTCCCCGCCTGAATCCGGCCAGCAAAAAGCCCCCGGCAGTTGGACTGCCGGGGGCTTTTGCGCGTCCGGGACCTGTGCGCGCCGTCCGGACCGGCCGGTCCGCCCCGCGCGGAAGTTCCGGTCAGGGCCGGACGGGCCGCTTCGCCAGCTCGCGGTTGATCCGCGCCGCCCAGAAGGGGCCCTCGTAGAGGAACGCGGTGTAGCCCTGCACCAGGGTGGCGCCGGCCTCGAGCCGGTCCCGGACGTCCTGGCCGGATTCGACCCCGCCCACCGAGACCAGCGTGATCGCCCCGCCCGTGGCGGCCTTGAGCCGGGCCAGCACTTCCAGCGAGCGTTTGCGCAGCGGCGCACCGGAGAGTCCGCCGGCGCCGCAGGCTTCGACCTGTTCCGGGCTGGAGACCAGGCCGGTGCGGGCAATGGTGGTGTTGGTGGCGATGATGCCGTCCAGCTTGAGGTCCAAGGCCAGCCGGGCGACGTCGGCGATGTCCTCGTCGCTGAGGTCCGGGGCGATCTTGACCAGCAGCGGCACGTGCCGGCCGGCCGCGCTGTCCGCCGCCTCCCCCACGGCGGCCAGCAGCGGCCGCAGCGTGTCGACGTCCTGCAGCAGGCGCAGCCCCGGGGTGTTCGGGGAACTGACGTTGACCACCAGGTAGTCGGCGGCGGGGGCCAGGCTGCGGGCGCTGACAAGATAGTCCGCCACCGCGTCCTCGAGCTCCACCACCTTGCTCTTGCCAATATTGACCCCGATCACCGGGCGGACGCCCGGGTAGCGGCGTTGCAGGGCTGCCCGGGCGGAGCGGAGCCGGGGCGCCACCGCGGCGGCGCCGTCGTTGTTGAAGCCCATCCGGTTGATCACGGCCCGGTCCGCGATCAGGCGGAACAGCCGCGGCGCCGGGTTGCCGGGCTGGGCCTGGCCGGTGATCGTGCCCACCTCGACGTGGCCGAAGCCGAGGTCGGTCAGTGCTTCGATGCCGTGGCCTTCCTTGTCGAAGCCGGCGGCGAGCCCGAACGGCGAGGGAAAGGTCAGGCCGAAGGCCTCGGTCCGCAGCGACGCCGCGGGGGCGGTAAAGCGCTGCAGGGCCCGTGCGGCGCCGCAGCGGTTGGCCAGCCGGATGCCCAGGAAGCCGATCTTGTGGGCGCGCTCGGCGTCCATCCAGGAGAAGGCGAGCCGGAAGAAGGTGGGATATACGCGCATGCCCCTAGTTTTCCGGTTCCGGCCGCGCAAACCAAAACAGGGGAACCGCACCGGACAAAACCGCACCCCGCCGGGCGCTAGCATGAAGCCATGACCAGCGAGGATGCAGTCCACAGCAGCGTGCCCGGCGCGGGCTCCGGCGCTTCGCCCGGCGCCCGGATCGAGGCCGACGTCGTGGTGGTCGGCGCCGGACTCGCCGGGCTAGTGGCCGCGGCGGAGGCCTACACGGCGGGCCGGCGGGTGGCGTTGCTGGAGCAGGAGCCGGAGGCTTCGGCCGGCGGCCAGGCGCACTGGTCCTTCGGTGGCCTGTTCCTGGTTAACACCCCGGAGCAGCGCCGGCTGGGCGTCCGCGACAGCGCGGACCTGGCCCTCGCCGACTGGCTGTCCTCCGCCGCCTTCGACCGCCCGGAGGACGACCTCGCCCGCCGGTGGGCTGAGGCCTACGTGGATTTCGCCGCCGGCGAGAAACGCGCCTGGCTCGCCTCGCTCGGCATCGGGCTGTTTCCACTGGTGCAATGGGCCGAACGGGGCGGCTACGGCCCCGACGGCCACGGCAACACCGTGCCGCGCTTCCACGTCGTCTGGGGCACCGGCCCGGCGCTCGTCGCTCCGTTTCTCGCGAAGCTGCGCGAGGGTGTGGCCGCCGGGCGGGTTTCCTTCCACTTCCGGCACCGGGCGACCGAACTGGCGACGACGGCGGGCCGGCTCAGCGGCGTCCGCGGCGAGGTCCTGGAGTCCAGCGCCGCCGGCCGCGGCGAGCAGTCATCCCGCAGCGTCACCGGCTCCTTTGAAGCGGTCGCCGGGTCCGTCGTGGTCACCAGTGGCGGGATCGGCGGCAACCACGGCGCGGTGCGGCGGCAGTGGCCCGGCGGCGGCGCCCCCGCGGCCATGCTGAGCGGTGTGCCGGCCTCTGTGGATGGGGAATTCCTCGCCGCGGTGGACCGCGCCGGCGGCCGGCTGATCAACGGCGACCGGATGTGGCACTACCCGGAAGGCATCCACAACTACGATCCGGTCTGGCCGCAGCACGGCATCCGGATCCTGCCCGGACCCTCGGCGCTCTGGCTCGACGCCACCGGCAGGATGCTCCCGGCACCGCTGTTCCCGGGCTTCGACTCGCTCGGCGCGCTGCGGCACATCCTCCGCACCGGCCACACCCACTCCTGGTTTGTGCTGAACAAGGCCATCGCGCTGAAGGAGTTCGCGCTCTCCGGCTCCGAGCAGAACCCGGACCTGACCGGCAAGGACGTCCGCCAGCTCGCCGGCCGCCTCAAGCGGTCCGGGGACAGCCCGCTGCAGCGCTTCCTGGACCGCGGCGTGGACTTCCTGCAGGCCGGCAGCCCCACGGAGCTGGCCGCGAAGATGAACGCGCTTGCCGGCACGCCGCTGATCGACGCCGCCGAGCTGGACCGGCTGATCCGGTCCCGGGACCGCCAGTTCGCGAGCGGGCTGGGCAAGGACCCGCAGCTCGCGGCCATCCGCGCCGCCCGCCGCTTCGCCACGGACAAAATCATGCGGGTAGCCCCGCCGCACCGGATGCTTGACCCCCGGCACGGGCCGCTGCTGGCGGTGCGGCTCTCCGTGCTGACCCGCAAGAGCCTCGGCGGGATCCAGACCGACCTGCACTCCCGGGTCCTGGACGACGACGGCGCTCCGGTCGCCGGGCTGTACGCCGCCGGTGAAGCGGCCGGATTCGGCGGCGGCGGCATCCACGGCTACCGCGCCCTGGAAGGCACCTTCCTGGGCGGGTGCCTGTTCTCGGGGCGCACGGCCGGCCGCGCCGCAGCCTCGGCCCTGTAACCGGCGGGGCCAACCAATGAACCGGCGGATGAACCGAGAGAACGGGAGGGACCAGATGGACTGGCAGACCGACATCCTGGGCCAGGACTTCGCGGCCTGCGCGTTCCAGGCCGCCGGCCCGGACGGGGTGGAGCGGACCGCCACCCTGGTCCGGCACCTCCCTTCAGCCGGCTCCGGCCCGGCTCCGCGGCGGGCAGTGCTCTTCCTGCACGGCTGGAGCGACTACTTCTTCAACGAGGAGCTCGCGGAGTTCTGGACCGGCCAGGGTTTCGGCTTTTTCGCCCTGGACATGCACAACCACGGCAGGAGCCTGCGGCCCGGCACACACGGCGGCTACGTGGCGGACCTGGCCGACTACGACGCCGAGATCACCGCTGCGATCGGCATCATCGAGTCCCTGGGCCCCCAGGGGTCCCCTCCCCCGCCGGTGACGCTGATGGGACATTCCACCGGCGGCCTCATCGCGGCCCTGTGGGCGAGCCGGCACCCGCGGGCCGCCGCGTCGCTGGTCCTCGACAGCCCTTGGCTGGAGATGCACGGCAGCCCGGCGGTCCGCCGGGCCGCGCGGACCATGGTGGAGCCGCTGGCCCGCTTCCGGCCCGAGTCCGTGATCCGGCTGCCGGAGCGTGCCTTCTACTGGCGCAGCATCAGCAGCGCCGCCGAGGGCGAATGGGTCCTGGACGACAACTACCGGCCGCCGCGGGCCTTCCCGGTGCGGGCAGGCTGGCTCAGCGCCGTGCTTGCCGGCCAGTCCCGGGTGGCCCGGGGGCTCAACATCGACGTGCCCATCCTGGTGATGATTTCCGGTGCCAGCGCCAACGGCATGTTCTGGAAGGAGTCCATGCGGCGCACCGACGCGGTGCTGGATGTGAACACGATTGCGTTGCGCGCCCTGAGCCTGGGGCGCACGGTGACCCTGGAGCGGATCGACGGCGCCTTGCACGACGTTTTCCTGTCCGCGCCGCGGGTCCGCGCGGACGCCTATGCCCGGCTGGCCCGCTGGATCCGGGCCTACGTCCTGGACGACGGCGGTTCCGCGTGATGCTTCCGGCGGAGACACTGCGGTGGCGCCCGGATGTGCTGGGGAGCCGGTTCGAGTCCCTGGAGCTGCCGCTGCTGCCGGACGATGAAGGACCCGTCGTTGCCACCCTGGTCCGGCACGCCGCAGCGGCCGGTCCGGCGGGCTGTACGGAGGCCGGCCCGGCGGACGGTGCCGCTGCAGAGGCCCCGGACACTTTCGGGAGCCGGGCGCCGGAGAAAGTGGTCCTCTACCTGCACGGCTGGGCCGATTACTTCCTGCAGACCGAACTCGCCGAGCAGATCGCGGCCGCCGGCTTCCATTTCTACGCCCTGGACCTGCGGAAATTCGGGCGCAGCCTGCGCAGCTGGCAGACCCCCGGCTACACCACCGACCTGGCAGTCTATGACGAGGACCTCGCCGCCGCGTTTGCTGCCATCACCGCCGATGTGGCGTCCCGGACGGGCAGCGCCGGGACGCCCACGGTGCACCTGCTCGCGCACTCCCTCGGCGGCCTCGTCGCGGCCCTGTGGGCGGACCGGAACCCGGGAGCACTGGGCACGCTGGTGCTGAACGCACCGTGGCTGGAACTGCAGGGCAGCAGCCTGATCCGGAACATCGCCATGCAGTTGGTGGAACCGCTGGCGCGCACCGACCCGCGGCGGCCGTTGCTGCTGCCCAGCATGCCCGGCTACTGGGACAGTGTGAGCGGCTCGGCGCACGGCGAATGGGACCTGGATCCGCAATGGCGGCCCCGGGCGTCGTTCCCGATCCGGCCGGGCTGGACGAAGGCGGTCCTGGCCGGCCACGCAGCCGTCCAGCGGCGGCTGGACATTACCTCGCCGGTGCTGGTGATGCTGTCCGGCCGCACCCACATCCAGGCCGACTTCTCGGAGGCGCTCATGGACGTCGACGCCGTGATCGACGTCGAGGAAACTGCGCGGCGGGCGCTGGGGCTGGGCCGCCGGGCTGCCGTCTTCCGCTACCCCGGGGCCATTCACGACGTTTTCCTCTCCCGGCGCGCGGTGCGGCAGGAGGCCTACCACGACCTTCTGCTCTGGTTGAGCCTCTACCCCGGCTGACCCCCCAGGCGAAAGCTGCCCGTGCCGGGCGGGCAGTCAGTCAGGCGCCGCCGGCGGGGGCCGCGGCGTCCACCGCGCCGCCGTAGCGGCGGTCCCGCTGGGCATAGATCTCGACGGCGTCCCACAAGGTGCGCCGGTCCACGTCGGGCCACAGCGTGTCGAGGAAGACAAACTCAGCGTAGGCGGACTGCCAGAGCATGAAGTTGGACAGCCGCTGCTCCCCGGAGCTGCGCAGGAACAGGTCGACGTCGGGCAGGTCCGGCTCGTCCAGGTACTTCTGGATGGTGCGTTCGGTGATGGCACCGGGCTTGAGCCGGCCTGCGGCCACTTCCTCGGCGATGGCGGAGACGGCGTCGGTGATTTCCGCCCGGCCGCCGTAGTTAACACACATGTTCAAGGTGCAGGTGCTGTTACCGCGGGTGTATTCCTCGGCCTCTTCGAGTTCCCGGATCACCGAGCCCCAGAGTTTGGGCCGGCGGCCGGACCAGCGGATCCTGACGCCCCACTCGTCCAGCTGGTTCCGCTGCCGACGCAGCACATCCTTGTTAAATCCCATCAGGAAGCGGACTTCCTCGGGCGAGCGGCGCCAGTTCTCGGTGGAGAAGGCGTAGACGCTCACGTGCTCGATACCGAGTTCAATGGCCCCGGCCATCACATCCAGCAGCGCCGGCTCCCCCGCCTTATGGCCCTCGATCCGCGGCAGGCCCCGCTGGTTGGCCCAGCGGCCGTTGCCGTCCATCACGATCGCGACGTGCCGCGGAATGAACTCCGCCGGGATCGCGGGCGGCACCGCCCCGGAGGGGTGCGGATACGGCGCCACCACGTCGGCGCTGCGCCGGCGCACCGGATTCTTGGCTGGGGTCTTTTTGCCTAGGGCCACGGTCAGGTTCGCTCCACATGTTTGAGGGATTTCAGGACACGTTCCAGATGCCACTGCAGGTAGCTGGCCACCAGGCCGGCAGCCTCCCGGCGATGGACCGGGGCGGAGGCGTCCGCCGCCCCCCAGTCACCGGTCAACAGCGCCCCCAGCAGCAACACGGTCTCCCCGGCCGGAGCCGGCGAACCCGGCGGCCGGCACTGCGCGCAGACCATGCCGCCCAGCGGGGCGGAAAACGCGGTGTGCGGCCCCGGCGCGCCGCAGCGGGCGCAGTCGGTGAAGCTGGGTGCCCAGCCGCCGGTGGACAGCGCCCGCAGCAGGTAGGAATCCAGGATGAGTTCGGGGGCGTGATCGCCGCGGCTCAGCGAGGCCAGCGCCCCGACCAGCAGGTTGTACTGCGCGGTTCCCGCCTCGCCGTCGACGTCGGTGAGCTTCTCGGCGGTTTCGGTCATCGCGGCGGCGACGGTGTAGCGGCCGTAGTCGGCGGCGATGCTGGACCCGTACGCGCCCTTGGCGACAGCCTGCGTCACCACGTCCAGGGTGCGCCCGGAGATGAGCTGCAGGTCTGCGACCATAAACGGCTCGAGCCGCGCACCGAACCGGCTGGACGTGCGGCGGACGCCCTTGGCGACGGCCCGGACCTGGCCGTGGTGCTTGGTCAGCAGGGTGATGATGCGGTCAGCCTCGCCCAGCTTATGGGTACGCAGGACCACGGCATCGTCGCGGTAGGCACGCGCAGCAAAGGAGGAAGGTTGGGCCACAGTTAATCTTCGCACTGACTTTGGGCAATAGCCGCCATTGGGAAAACCAGTAGGGCCGGCAGACACCGCCGCGCCGCCGGAAACCCCCGGCGGCGCGGCGTCTGCCATTGGGCGCCGCTTAGGTGCGGGCGTCCCGGATGGCGCGGTTGACGGCGGAAATGACGGCCTTCAGCGAGGCCATGGACGTGTTGGCATCGATCCCGACGCCCCACAGCACGCGCTCGCCCACGGCGCATTCGACGTAGGCCGCGGCCTGCGCGCTGCCGCCCTCGGACAGGGCGTGCTCGCTGTAGTCCAGCACGCGGACGTCGACGCCGTCCTCGCGCAGGATGCTCAGCAGGGCCGCGATCGGGCCGTTGCCGGTTCCCGTGCGGCGCAGCGGCTTGCCGTCCACCTTGAGCGCCGCGGTCAGCGTCATGGTCCCGTCCTCGTCCGATTCGGTGCTGACCGCGCCGAGCGCGTAGCGGCCCCACTGGGCTTCGGCGGCGGCGGAGGGCAGGTACTCGTCCTGGAACAGCTGCCACAGCTGGGCGCCGCTGACTTCGCCGCCCACCAGGTCCGTGCGGCGCTGGATGACGCCGGAGAACTCGATCTGCGCGCGGCGCGGCAGGTCCAGGTTGTGCTCGTTCTTGAGCAGGTACGCAACCCCGCCCTTGCCGGACTGCGAGTTGACCCGGATGACGGCTTCGTAGCTGCGGCCGAGGTCCTTGGGATCGACCGGCAGGTACGGGACCTGCCAGGCGTAGTCGGCCACGTCCTTGCCGGCGGACGCTGCGTCCTTTTCCAGGGCTTCCAGGCCCTTCTTGATGGCGTCCTGGTGCGAGCCGGAGAAGGCCGTGAAGACGAGGTCGCCGCCGTAGGGTGAGCGTTCGGCGACGGGCAGCTGGTTGCAGTACTCGACAGTGCGGCGGACGTCGTCGATGTCGGAAAAGTCGATCATCGGATCGATGCCCTGCACGAACATGTTCAGGCCCAGGGTGACCAGGTCGACGTTGCCGGTCCGCTCGCCGTTGCCGAACAGGCAGCCTTCGATCCGGTCCGCCCCGGCCAGGTATCCCAGTTCGGCGGCCGCCACGCCGGTGCCGCGGTCGTTGTGCGGGTGCAGCGAGAGGATGATGCCCTCCCGCGGGTGCAGGTGCCGGCTCATCCATTCGATGGAATCGGCGTACACATTGGGGGTGGCCATCTCGACCGTGGCCGGCAGGTTGATGATCACCTGGCGGTCGGCGGAGGCTTCGAAGACGTCGGCGACGGCGTTGCAGACGCGCACGGCGTAGGCGAGCTCGGTGCCGGTGAACGACTCCGGCGAGTACTCGTAAGTGATGTGGGTGTCCTCGAGGGTTTCCTCGTACTTCTTGCACAGCCGGGCACCCTGCAGGGCGATGTCGAGGATTCCGTCTTCGTCCTGGTTGAACACGACGCGGCGCTGCAGGACCGACGTCGAGTTGTAGAGGTGCACGATGGCCTGCTTGGCGCCGACCAGGGACTCGTAGGTCCGCTCGATCAGGTGCTCGCGGGCCTGGGTCAGGACCTGGATCGTGACGTCGTCCGGGATGTGGTTGCCCTCGATCAGCTGGCGGACGAAGTCGAAGTCCGTCTGCGAGGCCGAGGGGAAGCCGACTTCGATCTCCTTGTAGCCCATCCGGACCAGCAGATCGAACATCTTCATCTTGCGGGCCGGGCTCATCGGGTCGATCAGGGCCTGGTTGCCGTCACGCAGGTCAACCGCGCACCAGCGCGGGGCCTTGGTGATGACTTTGTCCGGCCAGGTGCGGTCCGGCAGTTCGACCGTGATCAGGTCCTGGAACGGGACGTAGCGGTGGACCGGCATTCCTGAGGGCTGCTGTGCGTTTCGCATTACTATCGGGGCCTTTTCTGTGGTTCCTGGTGAAAGGGTGGCCGGGCAACACAAACTCCGCAGCGAGGTTTGGCCTTGCGCTAGATCGCGTCTGAGGCCTCGCCGCGGCAGCTAAGAAGAAGCAGTTCTGCGCGCACATTTTCACAGTAACACGGGTGCGTAAGATGAAGGAGCCATACCTCCGTAACGTCCACCATGCAGACGCTGGACCGGCGCCAGGCCCGGTTCAGCGTCCCACTCGAAGGAGCATCAGTGCCGCTTTCCGGGATCGACAAGTCCACCATCGACGACGGCGTCCGCCCCCAGGACGACCTGTACCGGCATTTCAACGGCGGCTGGCTCAAGAGCACGGCCATCCCGGACGACCGGCCCCTGGAGGGCACATTCACGGCACTGCGCGACGGCTCGGAACTGGCGGTCAAGGAGATCATCCTGGAGGCAGCCGGCCGCGGCGAGGCCGCCACCGGCATCGAACGCAAGATCGGGGACCTGTACAACAGCTTCATGGACGAGGAGTCGGTGGAGGCCAAGGGCGCCGAGCCGATCCGGGAACGCCTGACCGAGGTGTTCGCCACCGGGTCCGTGGCCGAGCTGGTCCGGCTGGCCGGACGGCTCTTCCGCGCCGACGTCTCCGGACTGTTCTACATTTACCCGGCACCGGATGCGGGCAACCCGGACCGGATCCTGCTTTACACCGGCCAGGGCGGACTGGGCCTGCCGGATGAGTCCTACTACCGCGACGGAAAGTTCGCGCCGACGGTCCAGGCCTACCGGGAGCACGTCCGCACCATGTTCGACCTGGCCGGCGTCGCCGACGCGGAGGCAGCGGCGGGCCGGGTGGTGGAGCTGGAGACCTCGCTCGCCTCCCACCACTGGGACAAGGTCACGCTGCGCAATCCGCAGAAGACGTACAACCTGAAATCGGCCGAGGAAGTGTCGCAGCTGTTCCCGCTGTTGTCCGCCTGGTTCGACGCCGCCGCCATCGCGCCGGAGAAGCGCACCGAACTCGTGGTCAGCACGCCGGACTTCTTCGCGGGCGCCGCGGCGCTGCTGGAGTCTGTGCCGCTGGCCACCTGGCAGGAATGGCTCGCCATGCGGGTGGTCAGCGCGGCCGCACCATACCTGTCGGCCGCGTTCGTGGACGCCAATTTCGCCTTCTACGGCACCACACTGAGCGGCACGCCCCGCAACCGGGACCGCTGGAAGCGCGGCGTCGCCGTCGTCGAAGCGGCCCTCGGCGAGGCAGTGGGGCAGATCTACGTCGCCCGGCACTTCCCGGAAAGCCACAAGGAGCACATGCGTTCGCTGGTCGGCAACCTGATTGAGGCGTACCGCGACTCCATCACCGGACTGGCCTGGATGGGCGAAGAGACCAAGGTGGAGGCCTTGAAGAAGCTGGATTCCTTCCGGGCCAAGATCGGCTACCCGGACAAGTGGATCGACTACTCCGCGGTGGTGATCGACGAGGCGGACCTGCTGGGGAACGTGGAGCGCGCGCACAGCGCCGACGTCGACCGGCACCTGGACGAGGTGGGCAAGCCCGTGGACCGGGAAAAGTGGCTGATGACGCCGCAGACGGTGAACGCCTACTACCACCCGCTGCTGAACGAGATTGTGTTCCCGGCCGCCATCCTGCAGCCGCCGTTCTTCACCGCCGACGCCGACGACGCGGTGAACTACGGCGGCATCGGCGCCGTGATCGGCCACGAGATCGGCCACGGCTTCGATGACCAGGGCTCCCAGTACGACGGCAGCGGCCTGCTCCGGAACTGGTGGACCGAGGCGGACCGGACCGCGTTCGAGGCACTGACCTCCAAGCTGGTGGCCCAGTTCGACGCCCTCTCCCCGGCCGAAGCCGCCGGCCACCACGTCAACGGCAAGCTGACCCTCGGTGAGAACATCGGCGACCTCGGCGGCCTGACGATTGCCTACAAGGCGTACCTGATCAGCCTCGGCGGGCAGGAGCCGCCGGTCCTGGACGGACTCACCGGCGCCCAGCGCTTCTTCGCCTCCTGGGCCGCGAGCTGGCGGCAGGTCATCCGCAGCGAGGAGGCCATCCGCCGGCTCGCCACGGATCCGCACTCCCCCAACGAGTTCCGGACCAACACCATCGCCAAAAACCTCGACGCCTTCCATACGGCCTTCGGAACCGCGGAGCAGGACGGGATGTGGCTCGCGCCGGAGGAACGCGTCAGCATCTGGTAGCCGGTGCGCGCTGCCGCCGACGACACGACGGCGGCGACAGACAGATGACAGCGGCGGGCCGGGGGGTGATTGAACTGCTCCCCGAAAGTTGGACTGAGAATTCAGTTCTGACTTTCGGGGAGCA
>NZ_CAXHZI010000001.1:0-400987 GCF_964021775.1 uncultured Arthrobacter sp. | reverse complement strand
GTGCCGTCACTGGGAAGCAGGCCCAATCCATACACACGTTTTGTCCTATAACCCCGAGGTCTGCTGGGCCGACCTCCAGACGTCGGATGTGGCAGCCGCCAAGGAGTTCTACGCGGAAATCTTCGGCTGGCGGTACGAGGACCTGCCCACCCCGGACGGTCGCAGCTACGCTAAGGCGTTCCTGGGCGAGGAGCTGGTGACGGTCATTGCGCCGCAGAACCCGCACCAGCTTCAGGCTGCTGCGGCGGGCCAGTGGAACGTCTATTTCGCCGCCGACGACGCCTCCGGGCTCGCCGCCGAACTGCCGCACGCCGGAGGGACGCTGGAGTTCGGCCCGGAGGCCGTGGCGGACACCGGCGTGATGGTCTTTTTCGCCCCGCCCGGCGGAGGCACCACGGGCGTGTGGCAGGCGGGCACCCACTTCGGCGCGGCACGGAGCGAGGAGCCTGGGGCTTTGGCCTGGGTCGAGCTGCTCACTCCCGAGCCGCAGGCCGCCGTCGGGCTCTTCCAGCAGCTGTTCCGCCACGAGGTGACCGAATACCCGCAGGACGACGGCGGAACCTACACGACCCTGATGGTGGGCGGCGCCGAGGTGGCCGGGATCGCCACGGTTCCCGCGGCTGAGCGCAACCTCGAACCGGGTTGGCAGGTGTATTTCGGCGTCTCAAGCGTGGCTAAGGCCGTGGCCGCCGCGCGCGCGGCCGGCGGCGTCGTCCTGGTAGAACCGGAAGAGGACGACGAGGCCGGTGCCATTGCCACGCTCCGGGACCCGCAGGGCGGCGTGTTCAGCGTTCTGGAGGTTTAAACAGATCGAGTGCTCTATAACTGCCGTTCTCAGGTCGCAAGACGGCAGTTATGGAGCACTCGAGGAGGTCTCAGGCTCAGGCGTAGGCGTTGACCATCCGCACGGCGCCGCCGTCGACGCCCTTGGCACCCTGGACGTAATCCGGTCCGGTCTTCACGACCGAGTCGGAGTTCTCCCCGACCGTGCCCATGATCCACGAGGGCAGGCCGCGGGCATTCAAGTGGTTCACCGCGGCATCGGCGGCCTCCGGCGAGACGATCGCCACCATGCCCACGCCGACGTTGAGGGTGCGCTCAAGGTCGGCCAGCGGGACGTTGCCCAGCTGGGAGACGAGCTTGAAGATGGCCGGCAGTTCCCAGGTGGCGCGGTCGACGGTGGCCAGCAGGCCCTGCGGCAGGACGCGGGCCAGGTTGGCAGCTAGCCCGCCGCCGGTCACGTGGCTGAAGCCGTGGACGGCCTGGCCGGCGGCGGAGCCGTCCACCGGGAAGGTGCGGGCCAGGTCCAGGCAGTCCGCGGCGTACACGCGGGTCGGCTCCAGAAGCTCCTCGCCCAGGGTGCGCTCGAATTCGGAGACGTGGCGGTCCAGCGCCCAGCCGGCGTGGTTGACGACGCGGCGGACCAGCGAGTAGCCGTTGGAGTGCAGGCCGGAGGAGGCCATGCCGATCACTACGTCGCCTGCCCGGACGCGGTCCGGGCCCAGCAGCGACTCGGCTTCGACCACGCCGGTGGCGGCGCCGGCGACGTCATACTCGTGCTCACCCAGCAGACCCGGGTGCTCGGCGGTCTCGCCGCCCACCAGGGCGGTGCCGGCGACCGAGCAGGCGGCCGCGATGCCGCGGACGATGTCCGCGATGCGTTCCGGGACCACCTTGCCGCAGGCAATGTAGTCGGTCATATAGAGCGGCTCGGCGCCCACCACCACGATGTCGTCCACCACCATGCCCACCAGGTCGAAGCCGATGGTGTCGTGGATGTCCATGGCCTGGGCGATGGCAACCTTGGTGCCCACGCCGTCGGTGGAGGTGGCCAGGAGGGGCCGCTTGTAGGTGAGCAGCTTCGACACGTCGTACAGGCCGGCAAAGCCGCCGACGCCGCCGATCACCGAGGAGTTGTGGGTGGCCTTGACGGCGTCTTTCATGAGTTCGACGGCGCGGTCGCCCGCTTCGACGTCGACGCCGGCGGAGGCGTAGGTGATGCCGGTGTTGGCGGCGTCGTTGGTGTCAGCGGCCGGGGAGGCGGAAGTCATACTGGCTCTTTCTTGTCGGCATCAAGCTTGTCGGCGGGTACGCGGTCGGCGTCGGTGAGCAGCTCTTCGAATTCGGCATCCGGTCCGGGATCGCAGCCGGTCGCACCGGCCTTCTCGGCCGGGTCCTGATCGGCGGGGATGGCGGCGTCGGACGCAGCGTTGGCGGCGGCGTCGGCCGCGGAGGAACCGGCGGAGGGGTTCCCTGCGGCGGAAGCAGCCGTCGCGGAAGCCCCGGCGGAGGCCCCGGTTCCGGGCAGACCGCCGAGGTCGGTGCGTTCCAGCAGGTTCTTGCCGAGCTTGCCGGCGCCCGGCAGCTCGATCGGATACTGCCCGGTGAAGCAGGCGGTGCAGAGGCGTTCGCGCGGCTGCCGGGTGGCGCCGATCATGCCGTCCTCGGAGATGTACGCGAGCGAGTCCGCGCCGATGGCCTGCGAGATTTCCTCGATCGTGGCGCCGTTGGCGATCAGCTCCGCGCGGGAGGCGAAGTCGATCCCGTAGAAGCAGGGCCACTTCACCGGCGGGGAGGAGATCTTCACGTGCACGGCGGCGGCGCCGGCCTCCCGGAGCATCCGCACGATGGCGCGTTGGGTGTTGCCGCGGACGATCGAGTCGTCGACCACCACCACGCGCTTGCCGCGGATCACGGACTCGAGTGCGTTGAGCTTGAGCCGGATGCCGAGCTGGCGCAGGGTCTGCGAGGGCTGGATGAAGGTGCGGCCTACGTAGGCGTTCTTGACGAAGCCGTGCGCGAACGGGATGCCGGATTCCTCGGCGTAGCCCACGGCGGCCGGGGTTCCGGATTCCGGCACGGGGATGACGATGTCCGCTTCCTGGGTGTTCTCGCGGGCCAGCTGGCGGCCCATTTCCACGCGGGACTCGTACACGGAGCGGCCGGCGATCGCGGCGTCCGGGCGGGCGAGGTACACGTATTCGAAGACGCAGCCGGCCGGCGTCGGCTCGGCGAAGCGCTGGGAACGGACGCCCTGCTCGTCGATGGCGATGAATTCGCCAGGTTCGATCTCGCGGATGAAGCTTGCGCCGACGGTGGCGAGGGCGGACTGCTCGGAGGCCACCACCCAGCCGCGTTCCAGCCGGCCCAGGACCAGCGGGCGGATGCCGTAGGTGTCGCGGGCGGCGTACAGGGTGCCTTCATCCATAAAGACGAAGCAGAAGCCGCCCTTGATCTGGGGCAGCAGCTCCAGGGCGGTCTGTTCGAGGGACTTGCCCTCCTCGCCCTCCAGCAGGGCGGTGACCAGGGCGGTGTCCGAGGTGTTGCCCTGCTTCATTTCGCCGGTGAGCTGGCCGCCGTTGCGGTCCACGATCATGGCCTTGAGCTCGGCGGTGTTGGTCAGGTTGCCGTTGTGCGCCAGGGCGACCGTGCCGGTGGCCGTCGCGCCCAGGGTGGGCTGGGCGTTGGCCCAGTGGCTCGCCCCGGTGGTGGAGTAGCGACAGTGGCCAACGGCCAGGTGCCCGGTCAGGGTGTTCAGCGTGGTCTCGACGAAGACCTGGGACACGAGGCCCATGTCCTTGTAGACGTTGATCCGCTTGCCGTCGCTGGTGGCAATACCAGCCGACTCCTGACCGCGGTGCTGCAGCGCGTACAGCCCGTAGTAAGTGAGTTTTGCTACCTCTTCGCCGGGAGCCCAGACCCCGAAGACGCCACATGCGTCCTGCGGGCCTTTTTCGCCAGAGAGAAGATCATGAGAAAGTTTTCCATCGCCGCGTGCCACTGGTCGATTATCTCACGTTGTGCGCTAGGACTTTTCCGGGGGCCGGTTTATGACCTACCGGTTGCTGGCCGAACCGCTCAGGCGCGGTCCTCGCCGTCGGTGTCCGGCACCGAGTCCGGGACGGACTCGACGACGGCGCGCTCGGCGCGGCGGACGCTCAGCCGGTCCAGCACCAGCGCGACGGCGGCGCCCAGAATCGCGCCGCCGGCGATGCAGAAGGTCAGGAAGAAGCCGAAGACGGAGTTGGCGTCGTAGCCCTCGTCGCCGGGCAGCCCGTAGGCGATGATGGCCGCCACCACGACGCCCAGCAGGCCGCCCAGGATCAGGAACGGCACGTACTTCGGAGCGCGGCGGACGGTGACGGCGCGGCGTTCGGGCGCAACAGGGGTGTCTTCAGGAGCCATGCCATTAAGCCTACTGCCCGCGCGGCCCCGCGGTTTCGCCGGCATTTCCGCGGCGGTTCCGGACCGCTGCTACGCGGATCCGCGGGGCACATGTCCGTATCTGTGGCGGAAATCCGGGGCCCTAGCGGGAACGCCGACGGCGGCGCACACTAAGGGGTGGGGGAGGGTGCGGTCCGGACCGGTAAAGGACGCACCATGTCAGTAGCAGCGGACAGTATCCCTGACCGGCAGCGCATCATCTGGGACCAGTTCGCGGCGGGCTGGAAGAAGTGGGACGCCGAACTGCTCGACTGGCGGGCCCCCTTTGGCGACGCCGTCATCCAGGATGCCCGGCTGCATCCGGACTCCATTGTGCTCGACGTCGCGTCAGGGACCGGGGAGCCCGGGCTCACGGCGGCCGCGCTGGTGCCGGACGGCGAGGTGGTGCTGACGGACATCTCGGCCGGCATGCTGCACGTCGCGGAGGAGAAGGCATCCACCCGCGGGCTGGCGAACGTGAGCTTCACCGCCTGCGACGCCGCGGAGCTGCCCTTTGACGACGCCACGTTCGACGCCGTGCTGTGCCGTTTCGGCTTCAATTACTTTCCCGACATCCGGTCCGCCGTGCGGGAGATGGTGCGGACGGCCAAGCCGGGGGCGAGGATCAGCGCGGCCGTCTGGGGCCGGACCGCGGAAAATCCCTGGGCCACCCTGGTCCTTGGCACTCTCGCGCAGCACACGGAGCTGCCGCATCCGCCCGGTGTGATGCCGGGACTGTTCCGCTGCTCCACCCCGGGCTTCATGACCCGGCTGTTCCGGGACGCCGGCCTGGTGGACGTGGCCGAGCGCAAGGTCAGCACGGACCTGGTGCACGACTCCCCGGAAAGCTACTGGGAGTTCATCACTGACATTGCCATCACGGTGGCCACGGGCCTGGCTAAGGCGGACAAGGAGGCCCGGTCGCTGATCCGCTCCGACGTGTTCCAGCTGCTGGGCCGCTACGAGCACCAGGGCGCGCTCAGGCTCCGGTCAACGGCGACGATTGTGGCGGGCACCCGTGCCTAGGCTCTGGTCCGCACCGGTTTCCGCACCGGTTTCGGACCGATGCACGCCGGATCCGGGCCGCGGTTTTCCGAGCCGGCGCGGGACACAGGGATCACCGGCGGCAGGCCGGCCGGACCAGCCGCGGGACCCGATGGGCGGTGAGAAAAGCCTCGAATCTCGCCGGCCGGGAGATCTCTGTCCAGGTCCAGCGGATGACCCGCCGCCCGGTCGCCCGGATCCGGTCCTCGCGGGCCTTCTCGTCGACGACCACCTCGGAGGGGGTCCGTCCCTGCAGGTACTCGGCCTTCTGGTACTTGACCCGGCCGTCGAATTCCCCGCACAGCCGCTCCTCAGGCCACTCGAAATCCGTGTAGGCGGCCAATCCGCGGGCGTCGCGGATGGGGGTCTGCAACCGAGGGGGCTCGAACCCCAGCCGGTGCATCAGGGCGCGGCTCACCGACTCCCCGGGGGATCCCGACTCCGGGTCTGCGAACTCGATCGCGGCGCGGATTCTGCGTCCCGCGGCCGCGCTGTAGTTGGACCCGATGCCACCGTAGAGCTCCTGCTTGCCCAGTGCGGGCAGCCCGGGCTGAGGCCGCAAAACGTGGTCGAGCGCCGCGACGGCCTGTTCGAATGACTCGAACGCCGCCAGGTCCAGGACGGTCCGGAGCCGCCCTGTGACCAGCAGCCCCCGGCGTTCTTCGATCTGCAGGGTCAGCGGATCGGTGTAATGCCGCCGCACGCCCGCCAGCGAGCGGCCGCCGTCGTCGTCGGACGTGCAGGCATGCACCAGGGTGGGGCGGCCCAGCACGGGAAGGTCCCACAGTGCGGCCGAGGACTTCCGGCAGAACACGGTGCGGCTTTGCAGCGTCGAGGCGGCCGCCTGAATCAGGAGCGGGTACCGGTCCCAGCCCGGCAGCGCGTCCCAGGCCGCCGACTGGACGTAGACGCCCCGCCTGATGCGGCGCAGCTCGCCTGCCGCAGCCCGGCGGCACAGTTCGCGCGCGTCCCGGCCGAGCCGTGCCGGGTCGCTGCTGAGGATGAGCGCGGGAAGTTCCATAAGCCGATGCTGGCGTTCCGGACGGTCGCCGGCAACGGGCCGGACGGCGGATGTGGACAAGTCCCGCTGCGGTCGCGGATTTCCGCTGCGCTTTCGGACGGAGGCAGACCGGATACGGGGCGCGCCGGTCCGGAGCCGGCGCGAGAATCCGGAACTGGCGTGGTCCTAGATGCCCAGCTCAGCCTTCAGCGCGGCGACGTGGCCCTCGGCCTTGACCTGGTACTTGGCCAGCTTCACCTTGCCCTCGGGATCAAGGACGACGGTGGAGCGGACGATGCCCTCCCTGACCTCGCCGCGGACCAGTTTTTCGCCCCAGGCGCCGTAAGCGAGGGCCACGGCGTGGTCCTCATCGGCCAGCAGCGGGAAGGTCAGGGCGTAGTCGCCGGTGAAGTGCGCAAGCGCCTCGGGGCCGTCGGGGGAGATGCCCAGCACCTCGTAGCCCGAACCCTCCAGAGAGGCCAGGTTGTCGCGGAAGTCGCAGGCCTCGGTGGTGCAGCCCGGGGTGGCGGCCTGCGGGTAGAAGTACACAATGACGTTCTTACCTCGGTAGTCGGCCAGCGCGACCGGTTTGCCCTCGGCGTCGGGCAAGGTGAAATCGGGTGCGGGGGTTCCGGGCTGGAGCTTGACGGGGTTCTGGCTCATAGGAAGTCCTTCGGGGAGGGCTGGAATGGAATCTGTGGTGCACAACACCGGTGGCGGAATCACTATTCCGCCTGCCTGCCTAAGGCCCGCAGGCTGGGCAGACCCTCAGGCCGGGCCGCTGATGACCCGGGCCCGTCCGGCCAGCAGCCCCACCAGCGAGAGGACCGCCATGATGCCCGCGGTCACGAGGAGCGGCAGCGTCCAGCCGTCGGTGAGGTCGTGCAGGGCGCCGAACAGGACCGGCCCCACCGCGCTGAGCCCGTAGCCGACCGACTGTGCCATGCCGGACAAGGCCGCCGCCTGCGGGTGGTTCACGGTCCGCAGGCTGAACAGGGACAGGGCGACGACGATCAGGCTCCCGCAGCCCATGGCCCCCAGGACGATCCACAGCAGCACGAGCTCCGGCGCCAGGGTCAGCCCCAGGAACGTCGCCACCGTGAGCGCGCCGCTGGTGAAGGCCACCAGCCGCTGGTCGCGTCCGCGGTGCAGGATCCCGCCGGCGGCAAGGCTGGCGAACACGCTGATCAGCAGGAAGACGGACAGGTGGATCCCGGCGGTCGTGGCCGGGACGCCGCGGCTTTGCTCGATGGTGGGCAGCCACGCCATCAGGACATAAAAAGCGATCGACTGCAGCCCCATGAAGATCGTCACCTGCCAGCCCAGAGCGGAGGTCCAGGGTGAGCGGTAGGCAATCTTCGGCGCGGCAGCGTGGGCAGCACCGGACCGGTGACGCCGCAGCCACGGCAGGAGCACCGCCATGGCGACCAGCGCCAGCCCCGCCCAGATTCCGAGGGCCAGCCGCCAGCCCGCGGGCGATGTCTGCGCAACGGGAACGACGACGGCGGCGCCCACCGCTGCGAATGCGGCCTGGGCGGCGGTATAGCCCCCGGTGACCTGGCTGACCCGCAAGGGAAAGTCGCGCTTCACCAGCGAGGGAACCAAGACGTTGAGGAAGGCGATGGCGAGCCCGATCAGCGCGGTGCCGGCCCAGATGACACCGGCCAGCGGCAGGGAGCGCAGCACGATGCCCGCGGCCAGGATCAGCAGGGACGTCCAGAGCGCCCGGTCCAGGCCAACCCTGGCCGCGAAACCGGGTGCCAGCGGTGAGAACACGGCGAATGCGATGAGCGGAAGGCCGGTGAGGAACCCGGCTGCGGCGCTGGAAAGCCCGAGGTCGCTGCTGATGTTTCCCAGCACGGGTCCGACGCTGACAAAGGACACCCGGAGGTTGACCGCAATGAGCAGCACGCCGATGAAGGCGATGCCGATCCTGGTGGTGCGGTCGGCCGCGTTCCGGGTGACGGTCGGCGTCACGGCCTGTCCTTCCGGCCGGACGCGGGCTGCTGGGACGCCGGGCCGGACACTGCGCGGGCCCACTCGAAGGCCGTTTCAGCCGGCGCTTGGTATTCCAGGCCGATGCGGCCGTCGTAGCCGAACTCGCGGCTGCGCGCGATCCAGTCCGCCAGCGGGAGCTGGCCCGTTCCGGGGGCTCCGCGGCCGGGGGCGTCCGCGATCTGGACGTGGCCGAAGTCCTTGGCGTGCTGCTCGATGACGGCCCCGACGTCGTCGCCGTTGACCGAGAGGTGGTAGAAATCGGCGAGCAGCCTGATGTTGGCCGCGCCGGTCTCCTCCTTCACCCGGGCGATCACGCGCAGGGCGTCGTCGGCGGTGCGGAGCGGGTAGTCCGGGGCGCCGCTGACCGGTTCGAGCAGCACGGTGCCGCCGATGCGGGCCACGGCGGCGGCCGCGGCGGTCAGGTTTTGCACGGCGAGGTCGTCCTGGGCCTCGGGGGCGTGCCCGGGCAGCCGGTTGCCGTAGAGGGCGTTGAAGGAGGTGCAGCCGAGCCGTCCGCCGATCCCGGCCACGACGTCGATATTGTCCCGGAACTCCGAGGAGCGGCCCGGCCAGGACACCAGCCCGCGGTCGCCGGCGGGCATGTCGCCGGCGTTGAAGTTCAGGCCGACCAGCTGGACCCCGGCGTCCGTGATCGCGCGCTCGAAGCGGCTGAGTTCGGCGTCGCCCGGGACGGAGCGTGCGAACGGCCACCAGAACTCGACGGCGTCAAAACCGGCAGCCTTCACCGCGGCCGGCCGCTCCAGCAGCGGCAGTTCGGCCAGCATGATGGAGCAATTCACGGAAAAGGTCATGAGGGGTTCCTTCAGATGCAGGCGGTGGCCTTACCGCTTCGTGGGGTCCTTGCGGGCAGCCAGGCCGATCAGCGCCCCGACGGCCACCCCGATCAGCAGCCCGGTGAATGGCTTGTCCGCCGTGGCCACGCCGGCGGCAAAGCCGAGGGCGGCGCCAACCAGCATTCCGATCCACAGCCTCTCGTACTTCACTGCCTCAGGCTAGCAAGGCAACACCCTATAGTCGGATCATGGAACAAAGAATCTTGGGCAAGACCGGTCGGAACGTCTCCATTGTCGGGCTGGGCACGTGGCAGCTCGGCGCGGACTGGGGCAACGTGGACCCGGCGCAGGCGCAGGCCATCCTGGCCGCCTCCGCGGAAGCCGGCGTCACGTTCTTCGACACCGCGGACGTGTACGGGGACGGCCGCAGCGAGCAGGCCATCGGCGGTTTCCTGGCGGACAACCCCGGCCTGGACATCACGGTGGCCACCAAGATGGGGCGCCGGATGGAGCAGCAGCCGGAAAACTACAACCTCGCCAACTTCCGCGAATGGACGGACCGGTCCCGGCGGAACCTCGGCGTCGAGCAGCTCGACCTGGTCCAGCTGCACTGCCCGCCCACCGCCGTCTACAGCAACGCCGAGGTGTACGACGCGCTGGACACCCTGGTGGCCGAGGGCGTCATCCGGAACTACGGCGTCAGTGTGGAGCGGACCGACGAGGCGCTCGAAGCCATGCGGCACGACGGCACGGCCACCGTGCAGATCATCCTCAACGCCTTCCGGCTCAAGCCGCTGGACGAGGTGCTGCCCGCGGCGGCGGCCGCCGGCGTTGGCATCATCGCCCGTGTGCCGCTCGCCTCGGGGTTGCTGTCCGGCAAGTACACGGCGGACACCTCCTTCGCGGCGGACGACCACCGGAACTACAACCGCAGCGGCTCGGCGTTCGACGTCGGGGAGACCTTCTCCGGCGTCGACTTCGAAGAGGGCCTCAAGGCGGTGGCCGAGTTCCAGGAACTGGTGCCCGACGGCGTCAGCACCGCCCAGGCGGCCATCGCTTGGATCGCGGCGCAGGAGGGCGTCAGCACGGTGATTCCGGGGGCACGGAACGTCGAGCAGGCGCGCGCGAATGCCGAGGCGGCGTCGGTCAGCGGCATTGACGCAACGTTCGACGTCGGCGTCCACGAAATCTACGACCGGTACTTCCGCGCGTCGATCCACCCTCGCTGGTAGCCGGCGCTCTGGTAGCGGGCCGGCGCTACTCCGCCGGGTACCAGATCCGCTGGCCGTCGACGCGGGCGAACGAGGTCAGGGTGTGGGGTTTGGCGGACTTTTCGCTCATGATGTCCAGGACCTCGACGTTCCGGACCAGCAGCGCGTCACCGATCAGCGACCGGTGGCACCGCCAGGGGACGGCCTCCGCGCACATGATGGCCGCATCGTTGGTTCGCCCGCGTTCCAGCAGCTGGCCGACGGCGGTGGAGAACTCGTCGGTCTGCATGTAGTCCGCGTAGCCCCGGAACGATGCGTTGCGCCACGCACCGTTGGGGCTGTCCTTGGTGGCGTGCCGCAAACCGCCGAGCGATTCCATCCGCCGGTAGGTGATGCCGTTGGCCCGCACGCTCGCCGCGAGTTCATCCGCGTTGAACTGCGGGTTGTGCCGCGACTTGGGGACGGTGCGCACGTCGATGAGCTTCTTGATGCCGTGGGCCTTGAGGATGCCGATGAATTCGTCGATGGGATGAGTGGAGTGCCCCACCGTATAGATGGTCGTGTCCGTCATGTCCCCATGCTAGGGCGGTACGGGCTGTGCGTGCGCGGGCGCGGCGCCGCGGGCGCGGCGCCGCGGGCGCGGCGCTTGCGGGCCGTGCGTGGGCGGGCAGGGCGCGGATAGTCTGGTGGACCGAGAAGCTGCCAAGGGAACGGGCCCGGAGATGACTGAGAGATGACTGCACCCTCGATCGATGAATTTGTCGGACGGCTCGCGTCCGTGCGGACCGGGCCGGGGTGCGCCAACTTCTTCGACCACTCCGAGCCCGCGAACGAGCAGCGCCGGCGGAACGTGGCGATCTACCTGCAGGAAATGCGGGACCGTTCACCGAAGGTGCTGCTGGTGGGCGAGGCCCCGGGCTTCAGGGGCATGCGGCTCACCGGCGTCCCGTTCACCAACCGCACCATCCTCGCGGGGCCTGCCAACGCCTTTGGCCTGTTCGGGCCGGGCAAGGGTTACGTGCTGCCGCCGGACGCTGCCGGTATTGCCGCGGAGCCGACGGCGACCGTGATGTGGGAGGTGCTGGCGGAGTTGGAGTTCCTCCCGCTGCTCTGGAGCGCCTGCCCCTGGCATACGCATGTCCCGGGGCGGCCGCTGTCCAACCGCACTCCCACGGCATCGGAAGCTGCGCTGGGGACCCCGTTTTGGCAGGCGCTCGCCGCGGAGTTCGGGATTGAGGCGGTGGTGGCTGTGGGTAACGTGGCGCACCGCAGCCTGCAGCGCAGCGGCCTGGAGGTGCCGAAAATCAGGCACCCGGCCCACGGCGGGCGGGCCGGGTTCAAACGCGGGCTGGAGGAACTGATCGCGGCCGGCGTCGGCCGCTGAGTCCGGGGCGTGCCTGCCCGCTAGTGTGGGGAGACGTGTATCCGCGGATGAAAGGCAGTGCCATGAGTGATCCGAACCAGCCAGCCAACGACCCCGCCGGACTGCGGGGTCCGGGCGACCCCGAGGCCGCCAAGGAGCGCCAGCAGCAGTCCCAGCCCGACGCTGCGGAAGCCCGCCCGGAGCAGACCGAGCCCGCGCCCGAGCCCGCGAAAATCCCCGGGGAACAGGCCGACTCCGGCAGCGCCGGCAACATCCGCGAGGAACAGCTGACCCAGGCCGCCGGCACGGTCCCGGCCGCGTACGTGGGGTCCGGAGACCCGACGTCGGGCGACAAACCGGAAGACGCCGTCGACTCCGCCGGCGGCTGGGACGACGAAACGTAGCCGTCCCTCCTCGCCGCAAAGGGCACAGAAAAGCCAGGGGGATCGCTCCTGGCATTTCGGTATGGCAAGCAACGACCGGGCATCAGGGTAGGGCGCCGGCCGGGACCTGGGTTACGGCGTCAGCGCCAGAGAGTTGCCACCTGGCTCTTCTCCCAGCGGGTCCAATCGGACCAGTGGTTGCCGACACGGACGCGGAACGACACGAGCTGGTAGACCTTCTCGGGGCCGCGGCGGTCCTGGACACGGTCGTAGCTATGGACGGTGGACGAGTCGTGGCGGTGGTTGAAGGACTCCCGGAACGTTGAGCCGCCCAGGAAATCGTCGTGCCGGCGGCCGCGCTCGTCTTCATAGCGCAGCTGCCTGATCTGGACGGTCTTGTTGTCCCGGCAGTCCACCTTGATGCGGAAATCGACCCAGTGGCTGCGGTCGGTGGGCTTCAGCGGGTCCACGGTGCAACCACGCAGGTGTGTCGAGGCATCGGCCGGTGCGGCCAGGGCGACAGGGCCGCCGATCAGCCCCAGGGCGACGGCCGAGACTAGAGTGAACTTGGCCGTCCGGGGGCGGGTTTTGCTTGGTGATGGGGTAGTGATGGACATTTCTTTGGTGCTCCTACACAGAGGATGCGGTTCTACGGGTCGGGCAGCGAGTGCCGGCTGCGGCCACGGCGGTGATGTCGTGCACGTGGCGGCACGCGTGTCCGGTGTTGATTAGCACGCCCGTGTTAAATCCGGGCTACAGCCGGGCACTGCTCTTGGAGTTCCCGGTAAGTTAATCGTCCGCCCATGGACGCGTCTGCGCCAGACCCCCGCGGCGCTATTCGAAAAACCGCTGCGGAAACGGACGGACGCACCCCGGGCCCGGGGTGCGTCCGTCCGGAATCGGCGCGGAAAGTGCGACGGCGGCGGGAGGCTACTTAGCCAGGAAGCCGAGCAGCGCCTCGTTGACCTCGGCGGCGTGGGTCCAGAGCATGCCGTGCGGGGCGCCGTCGATCTCCACGTACTCGGCCTCCGGCAGGGCCTTGGCGAAACGGCGGCCGGTGACATCGATCGGCAGGATCTGGTCCGCGGTGCCGTGGACAATCAGGGCCGGGACATCAATCTTGGGGATGTCGCCGCGGAAGTCGGTGAGCCAGGTGGGCTGTGCGGCCGCGGACGCCGTCGGGCCGCCCGCGGTGGCGAGGTTCCAGCCGGCCCGCATGACTTCCTCGCTGAGCCGCGGCGTGCCCAGGAAGGTCTCGCTGTTGTAGAAGTTCTTGAAGAAGTCGGTGAAGAAGGCGTAGCGGTCGGCCGTGACCGCCTCCATCAGGCCGTCGAACACGGACTGCGGGACGCCGTCGGGGTTGTCCTCCGTCTGCAGCAAGTACGGCTCCAGCGAACCCAGGAACACCGCCTTCGCCACCCGCTCCGAGCCGTAGCTGCCCAGGTAGCGGCCCACCTCGCCGGTGCCCATCGAGAAGCCCACCAGCACGGCGTCGTTCAGGTCCAGGCTGGTCATCAGGGTGTTCAGGTCGGCGGCGAAAGTGTCGTAGTCGTAACCGTCGGTGGGCTTGCTGGACTGGCCGAAGCCGCGCCGGTCGTAGGTAATCACGCGGTAGCCGGCGTCCAGGAGCGCCGCGGTCTGCTTCTCCCAGGACGAGCCGTCCAGCGGGTAGCCGTGGATCAGGACCACCGGCTGTCCCGTCCCGTGGTCTTCGTAGTAGAGCTCGACGTCGGTGCTGTTCTCGGTTCCAACCTTGATGTATGCCATGAAGCGATCCTCTCGGTACGGTGTGAAGTCAGTGCGTGCGTCCCGTCGACGGGCCCCACTGTAGGGAACTAACGCGTCCGGGCGGCAGGGTGTTCCATGGAGTTGCACAAAATACCCCCGGGGGTATACTGGAGCTACAGACCACCGAGGTCGCAGACCTACAAAAGGGAGACACCAGATGTGCCGTCAGGTTGCATGCAAGAAGTGCGGTAAGACCACTTGGGCCGGTTGCGGCCAGCACGTTGACCAGGTTATGCGCGGCGTCAAGAGCGCCGACCGCTGCAAGGGCCACGCCGACGAGCCCAAGACCGGCTTCTTCGCCAAGCTCTTCGGCCGCTAGGCACTGCCGGGCCCGGACGGTGGGAAAACTCCCCTCCGTCCGGGCTTCCTCTTTGCCGGGCCGCCGACGACGACGGCGGCCGTCACCTTCCGCCGTCGGCCGCGCCGGCCTACTAGGCTGGCAGCTATGCCGAAGAAGATTACTGTCAGCCTGCCGGACGCAACCCTGCGCGACTACCTGAAGCCCCACCCGGATGTCACCATCCTCGAATGGGACCTGACCGGGGAGCCGCCGCGGCCGGAGATCGACATTGTCGTCCCGCCGTACATGGGCGGTTCGGCGGCCCTGGGCGCACTGGAGGCCGTGAAAACCGGTCTGGTGCAGAGCCAGTCGATCGGCTACGACGGCGTTCGCGACGTCCTGCCCGCCGGCCACGTTTTTGCCAACGCCGCGGGCGTCCACGAGGCGTCCACTGCCGAACTGGCCCTGGCGCTGATCCTGGCCAGCCAGCGCGAATTCCCCCGGATGCTGCAGAACCAGCAGGAGGGCCGCTGGGAGACCCGTCCCACCGCCAGCCTCGCGGACCGGCGCGTGCTGATCGTCGGCTACGGCGGCGTCGGCAAAGCGATCGAGGACCGGCTGCTGGCCTTCGAAACCACCGTGACCCGGGTGGCCAGCAAGGCCCGCTCCGACGCTCGCGGCCAGATCCACGGCATCGACGAGCTGCACAGCCTGCTGCCGGAGCACGACATCGTGGTGGTGGTGGTCCCGCTCAGCGACTCCACCCGCCACCTGATCGACGACGCGTTCCTTGCTGCCATGCCCGACGGCGCGTTGCTGGTCAACGTCGCCCGCGGCCCGGTTGCGGACACCGAGGCTCTGGTGAAGCACACTTCCTCCGGCCGGATCCGCGCCGCCCTGGACGTCACCGACCCCGAACCGCTGCCCGAAGGCCACCCGCTGTGGGGCACCCCCGGCGTCATCATCAGCCCGCACATCGGCGGCGCATCCTCGGCCATGCGCCCGCGGATGGGGAAGCTGCTGCAGCGGCAGATCGAGCTGATGCTGGCGGACGAACCGCCGGCGAACGTGGTGATCGGCGGGTAAACGGATGCCCCGGGGGGCGCTACTTCGGCGTCCCTCTGTGGGCGAGCTGCTGTACCTGCCCTTGATGCACGTCCGCCAGCCATTCCAAGGGGGCGGAGGGGCCTAACCGCGGGTCGTCCGGCTCAGCGCCGTCGCGCACGGCCTCCACATACGCGCGGTCCTGGTTGAGCCGCGCCCGCAGCTGCTCGGCTCCGCCGACTGAGCCGTGACCGGGGACGACGGCGATGACCTCGCCGGCCACGCCCTCCAAGAGCTGCAGCGCGGCGAGGTAGTCAGCGACCGGATCCGCAGCCTTCAGATCGAGGAAAGGAATCAGGGTGTCGGAAAGCATGTCGCCGGCAACGAGGACGCCGTTCTCCTCGATCAGGAGCGCCGCGTGGCCCGCGGCATGGGCCTGGTGCTCGATGATCCGGACGTTGGGGCCGTCCCAGGGAATCTGCGCGGCTCCGGCAGGCAGGCCGGTGATGAGGCCCAGGAGTTCCATCGGGATCTCTCCGGCGAAGTCCGGCGGCAGCACTCCGGCCACGCGGGCCTTCCAGTCCGGCTGCGCCAGCAGGTCCTGGATCGGTGCCGCGCAGCGGGCAGTGGCGTAACGGGGCGCGTCGCCGAAGTCCGGGTGCCAGAGCACGTGGTCCCAATGCGGATGCGTTGAAAAGCCTGCCACGACGGGCTGGCCCAAGTCGCGAAGGTCGTTCGCGAGGTCGGCCATTTCGGAGCTCGTGATACCGGGGTCGATGAGCAGCACGCCGGCCCGGCCCTGCACGATGACGGAGTTGCTCTGCAGGAACTCGCTCTGGTGAACCCAAACTCCTTCAGCGACATGCTTCAGCACGGCATGCCTTCCCCTTGTGGTTTGCACTGGTGTTCGAGACGGTATTCCGGGCGGTCGTCGATCGCAAGCACTATAGGCAAGGCTGATGGGTGGCGCGGTACCCGGCAATGTAAGGATGACTTATGAGCAACGTCTTCCTCACTGGGCAACTTGTTTGCAGTGACCACGAGCAGGCCACGATGGTGGCGCAGCACCTGCCCCTGCACATCAAGCTGACGCGCGCCGAGCAAGGATGCCTTTCCTTCGAAGTGAAACCCACTCAGAACCCGCTGATCTGGCAGGTCGATGAGCAATTCCAGGACGCCGCGTCGTTCCGTGCACACCAGAAGCGGGTCGCCGAGAGCGAATGGGGCAGGGCAACTGCAGGCATCGCCCGACATTACGAGATTGAGGGCATGGAGCCCGTCTGATTCATGGCGGGGGTTCCGCGACGCTTCGGGGGCCCGGCCCTCAGGTTTTCTTCAGCTCCTCGGCGAGCATCACGAGGATGCCGCTCGGCCCGCGGAGGTACGTGAGCTTGTAGGCATCCTTGTAGGTGGCCACGCCGCGCAGCGGATAACAGCCGTGCCGCGCGGCAATTGCCAGGGCTTCGTCAATGTCGGGGACCGAGAACGCGACCCGGTGCATGCCGATCTCGTTGGGCCGGGTGGGCGCCGTCTCGATCGCCTCGGGGTGGATGTATTCAAAGAGCTCGAGGCGGCCGTGACCGTCCGGCGTTTGGAGCATGGCAATGTTGGCGTGATTGCCGTCAAGCCCGACGGCGGTGTCGGCCCAGTCGCCGCTGACGGTGTCGCGGCCGACGACCGCCAGGCCGAGGTCGGTGAAGAACGCGATCGCCTCCTCGAGGTCGCGCACGGCGATGCCGACGTTCTCAAGTCTGATGTTCATGCTCTGCACGCTACCCAGCCGGCCCGGTCCAGATCCAGAGTCGACGGGCTGCCCGCCACATATAATTCGAGCATGCCGATCACGCGCCCTGACCAAGGCAACCCCGTCCAGCCGTCCGCCCCCAAGCAGTCGGGAAGTGAGCTGTGAGCGGCGGTCTCGTCGCCCTGCTGGACGACATCGCAGCCCTGGCCCGCATCGCGGCCGCCTCGGTGGACGACGTCGCTGCCGGAGCGGCCAAGGCGGGCGCCAAGGCCGCGGGCGTCGTCATTGACGACGCCGCCGTCACCCCGCAGTACGTGTCCGGCGCGGACCCGTCCCGCGAACTGCCGATGATCAAGAAGATCTTCTGGGGCTCGCTGCGGAACAAGCTGTTGATCATCCTGCCGGCCCTGCTGCTCATCAGCGCCTTCATCCCGGGCGTCATTCCGTTCATCCTCATGGCGGGCGGCACCTACCTTTGCTACGAGGGTGCCGAGAAGGTCTGGCACAAGCTGCGCGGACAGCACGATGCCGAAGAAGGCACTCCGGCGGTGGACCGGGGGCCGGAGGCGGAGGCCAAGGTCACCAAGGGCGCCATCACCACGGACTTCATCCTCTCCTGCGAGATCATGGTCATCGCCATGAACGAGGTGGCGGCCGAATCCCTGTGGGTTCGGGCCTCCATCCTGGTCGCAGTGGCGATCGCCATCACGGCGGCCGTGTACGGCGCCGTCGCACTCATCGTCAAGATGGACGACATCGGCCTGCACCTGACCACGAAAGACTCCGCGGGCTCCCAGCGCTTCGGCGAGCTGCTCGTCCGGGGGATGCCCGCCGTGCTGACCACAATCACCGTCGTCGGGACCGTCGCCATGCTGTGGGTGGGCGGCCACATCATGCTGCAGGGGGCCCACGACCTCGGCTGGCACGCGCCCTACGACCTGGTCCACGCCCTCGAGCACCCTGTCGCCGGGATCGCCGTGGTGGGCGGTTCCCTGGCCTGGCTCGTGAACACCCTGTGCTCGGCCGTCCTCGGGCTCGCCTGGGGCCTGGTCGTCATGGCCATCCTGAAGCCGCTGCTCAAGGCGCTGCCGTTCGGCAAGAAGAAGGGCGGCCACAAAGACGGGCACCAAGAGGGCGACGTCCGCGCCGCCGTCGACGGCCATCAGCCGGCGAAGCACGACGCCGATCCCTCCTCCTAGCTCGAATCCACCGGCAAGAACGGCCCGCCGCCGCTCTGGGCGCGCCACGCCGGGACGCAAGCAGGGACGGGCCTAAGCCCGTCCCTGCTCGGCGGAAGTTGTTGGGCGGGCGTTGGGCGCCTTCCCGGAGATGGTCGTTCCTGTTACGACAGCTCGGCGCAGAGGTCGCGCTGTGTTCCGGAAGCGCTGATCAGCGTCGTGAAGCCGGTGTCCAGGTCAAAGGTGTAGACGATGCGCCCCGTGTACTGGATTGCTGACGGCTTTGTTACGCCAGGAACGTTGGACACATCGTTTGAGAACAGGATCAAGCCGTTGCTTCCCCTCGCCGTGATGGTCACGACGTTGTCAGCGTTGGGGGCCGACGTGTGCTCAGACGTTCCGTTGGTTTCGAAGGTCACGGAATTCCCGGTGGCCACGTTCGTGTAAGTCAGGAGGTAACCCTTGCCCGAGATGATCTGGCTGCCGTTGGCGAATGTCTTGATGCGCGCCTTGGCGCCGGTCCCGGCAACCCCCAGCGCAAAATTGCAGCCCTCTCCGGCCGGGACCACCACGTCAGAGGGAAAGTCCGGCCGGGTTGGCGGAGGTGCGGCGACAGCTGCCGATGATCCGGCGAGCAGCGCGGCGGTAAGCAGGGCACAGGGGGCAAATCTTTTCATGAGTATCTCCGGTGTTCGGAGGGCCGTCTGGGGCCCCAGATATGAAAGGCAGAGGTGCGCAGATGGATGCGCTTCTTGGATGCGATACTCCGTGTGCTTCTTCACGGCGGTGAGGGGCTCCCCGGCTTCGCCCGGCCTTCTCGACAGCTTGAGATCCACAATGGTCCGGCGAATGGAGGAGCCGTTAACTCAGTCACATGCTTATC
Organism: uncultured Arthrobacter sp.; assembly: GCF_964021775.1. Lineage (GTDB taxonomy): Bacteria > Actinomycetota > Actinomycetes > Actinomycetales > Micrococcaceae > Arthrobacter. The sequence goes on along the minus strand of NZ_CAXHZI010000001.1, from coordinate 382,074 downwards.
TCAGAGACCTTGAGAATACCTTTGGGGCGTAGAGCGCCACACACACTCTTCACCCAGGTGGGGGAGGTCCCGGAATAGGAGATGACCCGGTTCGGCGCGCCGACACCTTGCCGCTGTCCGTCGATTTCTTCGACTTGTTTGGCGACTTCCGGCCAATTCGCCCTGAGAGGAACCCGTTCCGCTCCCAGCAACCGGACGTAAACTGGCGTTCGAATCACCGTGCGTGAACTAGAGACCGTGGAGACCGGATGCTCTGGAAACTGCTCGTCGAATACCTGCGGCCGCAGCGCCGGCGGCTGCTCGCCGTCGTCGTCTTCCAGCTGGCCGCGTCCATCGCCTCGCTGTACCTGCCCACCCTGAACGCGGACATCATCGACCAGGGCGTGGCGCGCGGGGACACGGACTACATCCTGCGCGTCGGCGGCGTGATGCTGATGGTCACCCTGCTGCAGATCGCCTGCACCATCGCCGCCGTCTACTTCGGCGCGAAGGCCGCGATGGCGCTCGGCCGGGACGTACGCGGGGCGATCTTCACCCGGGTGGCGGAGTTCTCCGAGCAGGAAGTGACCCGCTTCGGAGCGCCGAGTCTGATCACCCGCTCCACCAACGACGTCCAGCAGGTCCAGCAGCTGGTGCTGATGTCCGCCACGCTGATGGTCACCGCGCCGATGCTGAGCATCGGCGGCGTCATCATGGCGGTACGGCAGGACGTGCAGCTGTCCTGGCTGATCGCGGTCAGCGTGCCCGTGCTCCTCATCGCCGTCGGCCTGATCGTGACCCGGATGGTGCCGCTGTTCCGGCTCATGCAGACCCGGATCGACACGGTCAACCGGGTGCTGCGTGAACAGCTCACCGGCATCCGCGTGGTGCGCGCCTTCGTCCGCGAGGACATCGAGACCGCCCGCTTTGGCCGCGCCAACGAGGACGTCACGGACACCGCGCTGCGCGCCGGCCGGCTGATGGCGCTCGCGTTCCCCACCGTGATGCTGGTGCTCAACGTCTCCTCCGTGGCCGTGATCTGGTTCGGTGCGTTCCGGATCGAGGACGGCTCCATGCAGGTGGGCACCATGATCGCGTTCCTGAGCTACCTGATGCAGATCCTGATGTCCGTCATGATGGCCACCTTCATGGCGATCATGATCCCGCGCGCCGCCGTCTCCGCGGACCGGATCGGCGCGGTGCTGGGCACCGAATCCAGCGTCCGGCCGCCGGAGCACCCGGTCAGCCTGGCCGGCCGTACCGCCCGCGGCGAGCTCGAGATGCGCGACGTCGGATTCGCCTACCCGGGTGCCGAGGTGCCGGTCCTCTCCGACGTGAGTTTCACGGCCCGCGCGGGGCAGACGACAGCCATCATCGGGTCCACCGGCTCTGGCAAGACCACGCTGGTGAATCTGATGCCCCGGCTCTTCGACGCCACCTCCGGCTCGGTCCGGATCGACGGCGTGGACGTCCGCGAGCTGCACCCGGACCTGCTCTGGGGGCACATCGGCCTGGTCCCGCAGAAGCCCTACCTGTTCTCCGGCACGGTCCGCAGCAACCTGCTCTACGGCAAGCCCGACGCCACCGAGGACGAGCTCTGGCGCGCACTGTCCATCGCGCAGGCCGAGGACTTTGTCCGCGAGATGGAGGGCGGGCTGGACGCGCCCATCTCGCAGGGCGGCACCAACGTCTCCGGCGGGCAGCGGCAGCGCATCGCGATTGCCCGGGCGCTGGTGAAACGGCCCGAGCTCTACATCTTTGACGACTCGTTCTCCTCGCTGGACACCGCGACGGATGCCCGGCTGCGGCAGGCGCTCCGGCAGCACACGGCCGGCGCGACGCTGGTGATCATCGCCCAGCGGGTGTCCAGCATTGTGGACGCGGACCAGATCCTGGTGCTCGACGACGGCCGGATCGTCGCACACGGCACGCACGAGGAGCTGCTGGAGACCTCGCCGACGTACAACGAGATTGTGAACTCCCAGCTGGCGGCGGAGGAGGCGGTATGAGCGGACACGTGAGCAGCGGCGAGTCCCAGACGCCCGCCGGGGGATCCGGCGACGGCGGGAAGCCGGCCGCCGCCGGCACGGAAGCTCCGCTGCGGATACCGCGGCCGCGGGGCGGGCCCGGCCATGGCGGCCCGTTCGCCGGGATGAACATCCCTGCGGAGAAGGCGATGAACTTCGGCCCGTCTGCGAAGCGGCTGCTGGGCGAACTCCGCCCCGAGCGGATCTGGCTGACGCTGGTACTCCTGCTCGCCGTCGTAAGCGTGACGCTTTCCGTGATCGGGCCGCGGCTGCTGGGCGAAGGCACCAACCTGATCTTCGCCGGCGTCGTGTCCAAACAGCTGCCCGCCGGGGTGAGCAAGGCGCAGCTGATCGCGCAGCTGCGGGCCGCGGGGGAGAACCAAAAAGCGGACATGCTCAGCGCCATGGCGCTGACGCCCGGGACCGGGATCGACTTTGCCGCGCTGTCCTCCGTGCTGCTGTGGGCGCTGGTGCTGTACGTGCTGGCGTCGGCGTTCATGTGGATGCAGGCATATATCCTCAACGGCGTGGTGCAGCGGACCGTGTACCGGCTGCGCCAGCGGATCGAGGCGAAGATCAACCGCCTGCCGCTGCGCTACTTCGATACCGTGCAGCGCGGCGAGCTGCTCAGCCGGGTGACCAACGACGTGGACAACATCTCCCAGAGCCTGCAGCAGTCCATCAGCCAGGCGGTAACCTCGGTGCTGACCGTGGCAGGGGTGCTGGTGATGATGGTGATCCTCTCGCCGACGCTGGCCATCATCGCCCTGGTGACCATTCCGCTGACCCTGGTGACGACGGCGGTGATCGCCAAGCGCTCGCAGAAGCTGTTCGTGGCGCAGTGGAAGAACACCGGCGAGCTGAATGGTCAGATCGAGGAGACCTACACGGGACATGCGCTGGTGAAGGTGTTCGGCCGGCAGCGCGAGGTGGAGGAGACGTTCCGGCAGAAGAACGTGGAGCTGTATCAGGCCAGCTTCGGCGCGCAGTTCATTTCCGGGCTGATCATGCCGGCCATGACGTTCATTGGGAACCTGGTCTATGTGGGGATCGCCGTGGTGGGCGGGCTGCAGGTGGCGTCCGGGGCGATGCAGCTGGGCGACGTGCAGGCGTTCATCCAGTACTCGCGGCAGTTCACCCAGCCGCTGGCCCAGCTGGGCTCGATGGCGAACCTGCTGCAGTCCGGGGTGGCGTCGGCGGAGCGGGTGTTCGAGCTGCTGGACACCGAGGAGCAGTCGGCTGATCCCGTGCCGGCTCAGGCTCCTTCCGGGGGCCGGGGGCGGCTGGTGTTCGAGGACGTGTCGTTCGCGTATTCGCCGGACAAGCCGCTGATCTCCAAGCTGAGCCTGGTCGCGGAGCCGGGGCAGACCGTGGCGATCGTGGGCCCGACCGGGGCGGGGAAAACCACGCTGGTGAACCTGATGATGCGCTTCTACGAGCTCGACGCCGGGCGGATCACCCTGGACGGCGTGGACGTGGCCCTGATGTCCCGGCACGAGCTGCGCTCGCGGATGGGTATGGTGCTGCAGGACACCTGGCTGTTCGGCGGGACCATCCGGGACAACATCGCCTACGGCCGGCCCTCGGCCACCGAAGCGGAGATCCTGGAGGCGGCGAAGGCGACCTACGTGGACCGGTTCGTGAAGTCCCTGCCCCAGGGCTACGACACGGTGCTCGACGACGAGGGCGCCAACGTCTCCGCGGGGGAGAAGCAGCTGCTGACCATCGCCCGGGCCTTTCTGGCCCGGCCGTCGGTGCTGATCCTGGACGAGGCGACATCGTCCGTGGATACCCGCACGGAGGTGCTGGTGCAGAAGGCCATGAGCGCGCTGCGCTCGGACCGGACGTCGTTTGTCATTGCGCACCGGCTCTCCACCATCCGCGACGCCGACCTCATCCTGGTGATGGAGGCCGGCCAGATCGTGGAGCAGGGCACACATGCCTCACTGCTGGAGGCGGGCGGGGCGTACGCGGCGCTGTACGAGGCCCAGTTCGCGGCTCCTGTGGCGGAGGTCTAGGTGTACTAACCCGGGACGTTAGTGACGCGGCTGGCGGGTGAGGCGCCTTTGAGGGCGGTGTGTGGCCTGTGGTGATTGTAGTAGTCGATGAAGTCCTGGTAACAGGCTTGGCGTTCTGTTTCTGACCGGTAAGGGCGCGCGTAGGCCCATTCTTCCTGGAGGATCCGGTTGAAGCGTTCGACCTTGCCGTTGGTTTGTGGCCGGTAGGGCCGGGTGCGTTTGTGTTTGATGCCTGCGTCGGCAAGAACTGCGGCGAACGCACGGGACCGGTAGCAGGAGCCGTTGTCGGTGAGTACCCGCTGAATTCTGACGTCGTGGGCAGCAAAAGCGGCGATGGCGTTGCGCATGAACGCGGACGCTGTGGCCTGGGTTTCGTCGGGAAGGATCTCGGAATAGACGAACCGGGAATGGTCATCGACTGCATGGTGAATGAAGGAATAACCCCGGACCTGCCCGCGGTCCGTGCGGCGGCCCTCGGAGAGGTTCCGGGCCCGGGAATTCGCCTCACCTCTGACGCGCCCATGGATCCGGTGTCCACCGCCGTTCGGGATCCGGCCCACCTTCTTTACGTCCACATGGACCATCTCGCCGGGCTGGGCGTATTCATAGCGGCGGGCATGGTCCCGGCCACGGACCCGGGCCCCGGTGGCCGGATCGGTGAACCGCAACGGCGGACAGAGGTACCGCGTCAGGATCCGGTGAACCGTCGAGATGTTCAGGTGCAGGTGATACGCGATCCGGGCCGGACCCCAGCGCCTGTTCACCCGCAGTCCCAGCACCCGCCGCTCCGTGCGTACGCCGGTACGGTGAGGGCAGGAACGCGGCCGGCTCCGGCGGTCTTCCAAGCCCGCTTCGCCGTAGTCCCGGTACCGATGGGACCAACGAGCTGCGGTCGGCACGGAGACATTGAACCGTTCAGCCGCCCTGCGCAAACTCCAACCATCATCAACGATGCATCGAGCCAGCCGAAGACGGCCCGAATGGGCCAGAAACGCGTTACGGTGGGACACGAGGACCTCCTGGATTGTGTTCGCTCTCGACAAGCACCACACAACACCCGGAGGTCCTCTTATTGCGTCAAATCAAACCACGTGTCATCAACGTGCCGGGACAATACATCTAGGGGGCGCTCCGATGGACCGGCATGGGACCCGCGAGCAGAGCGGCGGAACTTCTTGAGGCGGCGTCTGGTAATCCAGGGGATCGATTCATGCGGCGCCGCAGCGGACCTATTGGACCAATTGGCTTCCGCTGAGTACGAGTTGGTGTCGCGCAGCCGGAGAGCCCTGGCTGGGCCGGTTAGACTACGTCATGGCAACGGCTTGGTCCGCTGATGGACCGGGTACGCATATGTTGAAACGAACAGTTGGAGATGGGAACTAGCCTTGTTAGGCACTGGGGGAGTGGACTGGTTATCTCGAGACTCTTGGATTGGCCTATTGGCCAGTAGGCCTCGGCCCGAACCTGACGGGTTCGTTGTGGCAGCTTTTCAGGTCGCCGATTCAGGGTGCAAGCCATTTCTTGGTCTAGCCGACGATGGCAACCAGTACTGGATCAAGCATGTTGGCAATGACCACGGCATTCAGTCCTTGGTCGTTGAGCGGGTGGTGGCAGCCGTAGGCGACATGATTCTCGCCCCTGTCAGACCGATCGCATTGCTGGAAATTCACCCTAAAATGGCCTTGGACGAGACGCTCCGTGCGGCCTTCGTCCGCCCGGGGTTAGCGGCTCTTCACGGTTCATGGGGAAAGTGATTCCCCGGATGAGTGTCATGCCGCCGTCCGGACGGCACTTCTCATGAGGATAATCGATTTATAGTTCCCGGCGTTTCGGTAGCCGCGCGCGGTTCGTTTGATGTGCTTGATGCTGGTGTTGTTGGCCTCGACCCTGCCGGTGGTTGCGCCGGTGACGATGAGGACTTCGATCTCGTTCCACCATCGGCAAACGGTGCGGTAGAGCTTGTTCGTTTCCGGCCGTCCGGCCGCGTCCACGAGCACTTTGAGTTCCTCTTTCGCGGCGGCCGCGTCGGCCAGGGAATCGGTGCGCAGCAGCGCCCTGAGCTGTTCTTTGACCTTCCACACCGCTTGCAGCCTGCCGGTCGCGTCGTCGGCGGCGAAGACCTCCTCCAGCCGGTGGGCTGCCTTCTCGGTGAGTGTGTCGCGGGCGCGCAGGAGCAGCATGCGGTGGGCCCAGGCCTTGTCCACGCCGCGTCCGCGGCGGCCCTTGACCTGCTGGGAGAGGTTCTGCCGGGCCTCTGTCACCGCCTGGTTGGCCAGGGACACCAGATGGAAGTGATCGACGGCAACAGCGGTGCGGGGCAGCCACATCCTCAACGCCTTGCGGAACGCAGCTGACGGGTCGATCGCGACCACCTGCACGCCCAGCCGCCAGGCCAGCGGGCGGGCGAAGAGCCAGTCCCCGACGCCCCTGTGGTCCCGGCCGTCGACCACGCCCAGGACCTGCCCTGTGTCCAGGTCAACGATGGTTGTCATCCACGGCTCATGCCGGATCCACGTGCTCGACCCGGGGTCGCGGAAGAATCTCACGGACCGGAACCGGTGTTCATCGATGCCCAGCATCCGCGGCCTGAGCTCATCCACATCCGGCAGGGTAAGAAGACAGGCTTCGGTCAGCGCGGCGCGGACCATCCACCAGGACACCGCGAACGCAGCGGCGGTCTCGGACACGGCCCGGCCGGAGCTGATGACCGCGTCAACGACGTGGTCCCGGAGCCTGCCGGTGGACCGGGCCCGGCGCGGGACTTGGGCAGTGGATTCGAAGAATGAGAGCCGGGAACACTTGGGTTCCTCGCAGTACCAGCGGTACTTGGACCAGAGCACTTCGAGGGCGCCGGCGACGGGGATGTCCCGGATGCGCTGGAAGCGCCGTTCCTTCCGCCGCGTCGCCACGACACCGCAGCTCGGGCAGCCCGGTGGCTGATCCGTTTCGACAATGACCCGGCGCCTGCCGTCGTCCAGAACGGTCGCGGAGATGACACGGTAGTCAGGCAGGTTGAAGATGCTGGTGGCAGCGTCGGACGCCACAACGATAGGCTCAGTCAAGGCTCGTGGTCCTGTTCCTGGTTTGAATGCTAGACACACTCATCCCAGCAGGGCCACGGGCCCCTTCTTTATCTACGACACGGAGTCATTTCCCCACGAACCACGAAGAGCCGGGTTAGCCCACGCTTCGCTCCACCTGGATGACGCAATTGAGAAGGAAGAGCTCACAAATACAAGGGATGACGGTAACCGCTACCGTCAACCCAGGTTCATCGCGCTATGGGAGCTATTCGCAGGGGAGGATCCCCAGTGGTTGTACTGCAAAGACGATGACTTCTCAGTTTGGACTTTCGACCATGGGTTCTGGGTAACTGGGGGCGAGTTAGGGAACTGGTCCGGAGACGATCTCGCGGGCATGGCGGCCGTCACCTCCCCATGGGAACACTCCGTTGCCGCTATGGATGCAGCCACTTTCCACGATGTCGCCAACTCCATTGAAAGCTTGACCGTGGACGATCTCATCGGAGCGGTCGCGACAGTTCCGATAGTATGGGGCGTCCCGGACCGAGACCTAGAGACTCTCGCATGGTGGGTCTATTGTCGGAGACAACAGACGGCTCAGAGCATGCGAGTTCTAAGCAAGTCGGCGTCTAGGAGGTGAGAGATGTTCTACAACTATTGGATTATCCGTTACCTACCCAACGTGGTCAGGGGCGAGTTTGTTAACATTGGTCTCCTCGTCGGAAGCGACGACGCTGACTGGGGTTTTCGTGAGGTAACACACCTGCGTCGGGCCAGCCGGCTGGGTGGTGATCCGAGCATTGCTCGATATTGGCTCAGTGAGCTGAAGCGAATGGTCGACAGCGCGTCGGAGGGTGCAGAGCGAACTCAGCGGAAAACGCTGTGGACGCCCGCATCACACCGCTCCGAGACGATTTCCGAAGCAACTGTCCAGCGCCTGCGCGGACGACTAAATAACGCTGTTCAGATATCCTCCGGCCGGACCGTGATGTCTGATTCAGCGGACGATGCCCTGGATCTCTTGTTCGACGTACTAATCGAGGATCCGATGGTGACCCGCCGGGCTCAATTTAGGTCTCACATATCCCGGGAAATCGAAGAGTCTTTCTACCGATCCGTAGGAACCCGTAGTTCCGCCCGTGTCGCTCGCGGTCCGTCAATATCAGTTGGGAAATCGGCGAAGAAAGCGGATCTAGCAATTGCGGACGATCGCGTAGAGCAATTAACAAAAGCATGGTCCTTCAACCTTACTGACGTTGAGAAGGTGGAGACAGAGATCCAAGCCTGGGCATACTTCATGGAGCACATCCAGGATCACGGGGGCATGATGACCACTGTGGATGGGCGTAAAGTGTCCGTGCCGGAGGACGTCAATTTTCGTGTGATCTACGAGTCACCAACCGACGTGCAGCGCAGGCGGCATGTAGATGCCGCACTCGACATCTGGCAGCGGATACCGCATTTGAAGGTTTTTTCTGAAGACCAAACTCAAGAATTTGTGCGGGACACAGTGCTGCTACTTTCGTAGCCGGATCGTTCCCTCTATGACCGGTGAGAGTATTTAGGACTCGTTCCGCTGTGCCTGCCTGTAATGGAACCTTCTCATGGTCTACTCGACCAGCGGCCCGGAGTCGCGAGGACTTGCCCCGCGGCTCCAGCAGCCCGTTCTGGTCCAGCCGCACATGCGGGATATCGAGATGTGCGAGGATGAGTCTGCGTTGGATAGAGCCAACACCAGGCGCGGCCCCCGAGTATTCCTGCACCCGTTGGCCGCGCCTCCGTTCCGGGCCTTCAAGTCCCATGCGGCGACCTACCTCGGCACCACGGGGCTGCTGAGCATGAGCCCGGGGTAATCCCCGTGCTTACTTGGCGCAGAAGGAACCGGGGCCACCGTGGCGTCTCGTATGGAATCGGCGTGGTTCCGAACTCATCCTTCTTATGGAGAGCAAAATGTAGAGCAGTGGGCTCAGTCGGAGGTGTTGGGGGCGCGAGAGCGTACGCGCTTCTACTGGGCGCAGTTTCTCCGCCGCGCTGGCAGACATCATGGGTTGTCGCTGTGGTGGTTTAAGTAGGACACCTGCAGGATGAAGTAACTACTCGTCGGGGTGGAGATCGAGAGCTTCCCGAATCGCTGGGGGGACGTAGCGATCACCCCTGAGTACAGCCCCATCTTTCCCCAACCGAACAGAGCCATCAAGGTTCGATTTGGACATGTTAGCCTCGTGGATTGCGGTAAATACCCGATCAAAATCGATGCCAAGCTGAAGTGCTGCACCTAGCGCGACATACACCACGTCAGCAATCCCATCCGCGACCTTTACTATGTCCCGTTCTTCAATACCGACGAGGAACTCATCGACCTCCTCCAGTAGTTTCGCCCGAATTAACTCGATCTCTTGGTGGTCGACATCGATAGTGGGTGCGGTCCGGATAGGACGCCCCACCATGTTCAGGAAATCGCGAACTTGATCTATTTGTGACATGCTGGTTTCCTTCTTAATCACGAGCATATTCGTCGCGCAAAACGGCGAGTGCAGCAGAATAAGCCCGGTCCAAATTCCCGGCCTCACTCAGGGTCTGATGGAGTCGCGGATGTATAAAGACGCGCATTCTCTTTACGTGCAGCTCAAACGACTCGCGTTGTTTCTCGAGGAATGGAGAAATCTTGAACAGATCTCCAATTGCTTCTCGACCATCATCCGTATATACCAAGATTTGACCTCCAGCTTCCTCGCGGTTCGGTCTTGGTATATCTAATAAAACCTCACCAGGGCGAACGTTCAATCCAGGATGGACCTGTTGTAGCGCGTCCCTGATCAGATCGGTCACGGTTGAGTCGTCAAAGGCAGACATTCTCCGCAGCTGCTGAAACACGCGCCGGTCAGGGGATCGGGATTGCAGGCGAGAGTCACCCGAAATCGTCACGAGGCGCTTGTAGATAGCGCGTTGTGACTGATGAATTGCAGCCATTGGATTGACAGAGCGGTCCGAAGATGCCTTGCCAATCTGCATCTTCTCAAAGCGAGCGTTGATCCAGGACAGAGCTTCTTGGCCGCTCAGATGAAACGTGTCGGTTAAGTAGTCATCGAAGGGGAGCTCTTCAGCCTTGAGGAGCTCGCCGATCTGATACTTTAGCATTGCCTGAAGTGCCCGGTTTGTACGATGCCAGTATGCCGTCTGAATGCTCCAGTAGCGAGTCAGAACACCCATTTCGAGATAGGAAATAGCCTTTTCCTTTACTCCCACCAATATGGAGGAACCGAACGTCGTCCAGTCGTCGTGGTGTGGAAGTACCAAGGACTCGAAAATGGCGGCAGGCTCGATGGCACGTCCAAAGGGGAGGCCTGTTGCGACGCTGTCGCCAGAAAGATAGGCCAGTTTGTCGACGTCAACTGGGCCAGCATGAAGTCCGCTGAGAAGTCCCTCGAGAGGAGTCCTGGGCTTTGATTGTCTCTCTCGTATCTCAGCCCAAGATGCGGGTACGGTCGATTCGAAGATCTCCTTTAGCGTTGCGCCGCTTCCGTCTTTCATTCCAGCAATTCGCGAGCCTGTTGAAATGTCGGACAAGCCCATTATCCGATCCAGCAATGCCCCATCGTTAACCAGGCCGGCCGACTTGATTAACGCATTATGCTTTTCGTCAATTATAAAGTCTTCGAACATGTGAAGGAAATGGTAGTGACCCAATGAGCTAACAGCAGACGAGAAAAGGGCAACTTCAATGTCTTTCGGTGAGGCCGCAATGCGAAAACGCCAGTCGGAAAGAAGGTTAGTTAGCGCAGACCTCGTGAGCTCGTAGCCGTGCAGTGCGTGTACGAATCGTGTATTGCTGGCGCCAGGCAGGACATAGTGCAAAAGATCAAGTTGGGGAAGGTGATGCAAGCGCTGAAAAACCGGATGAGAAGTTATCCTATCAACTCGGCTGGTTGTCGCCACCCTGGTGTTTCGAAATGGTATAACGACTCCACTCGGAAGAATGGGCGAAAGCTCCGGAACTCCCAAAGGTGCCATTTTCGAATCAATAAGCTGCCTGAATGCCTGCAGTACTTGACTGGCGCTGCGGTACTTACCCGAAGACTGCGCTCCATGCAGATTGTCGGAAATATACTTCAATCCCATTATTTGAGGCGCATCGATGGACTCCGCGAGCTTCTCTACAATTGCGGAGTTACTGAGTAGCTTTGAGATTATTACCGATAGGGAGTGCAAGTCTTGATAAGGAAAGTGCCGACGTAGCTCACTCTTGAATATTACGTTGTTCGTCCAATTTGCCACTACCAGTTTTAGGGCGGGGTGCACATAGTCGGTCGTGGTGTAGAAGTAGATTTTTTCTCTATTTTCGGCAGAAGGGGGCTCCGCAGGAAAGTACTTACTTGAGCCGAGATCAACAATTGTTGTGATGATCTGACGTTCGTTTCCAAAAATTCTTTCGGTAACTAAGACGTTCTCAGGCTTGATGTCAGCATGCATGACCCCGCGGCTATGCATGTAGGAGAGTGCTTCTAGCAGTTGAGTGACAGATTCCAAAATGTCGGATCCTGACGTATCCTCGCCTGTTGCAAACTCAAGCAGGTCTCGACCGACTACGAATTCGGTTGCCATGTACGGGTACGTTTTGCCGTCTTCTAACGTGATATCGGCAAAATCGGATATGCTCACAATGTTTTCATGCCGCAGTTGTGACAGTTGAATGACCTCATTGCGGAAGCTCGCGATGAATTTATCGTGGTCTACGGAACTAGACAAGTCATCTCGCGGCACTATGAACTTGATGGCGCGCGTTAAGGTCCCGCGATATTTGGACTTGAAAACCATACTTGACCCCCCCTCGCCGACAGGTTCCCAGATCGAATTCGAACCGGAAACTTTCTTCTCGATGGAGTACTCAGGAGGCAACGCGGTGATCAGTTGATCTATCAAGTCGGCGCGAGAAGTCATGCACTTATCCATCCAATTTGAGGGGCGGCCGGCGTCGCTTCGATTCCGGATTACGCAGTCGCTGTAAACGCTACCCCATGGTGACGACCGCCTGACCCGAGCTGGCACCATTCGGATGCCTCCGGCGCACTTTCGACATCTACGTCACCGAGGATCTTCGGGTTCCCGCAACGTGGGCCCGGACGCTAAAGCCGACGACCCCACTGAGCGGGCCGTTTACACCAGCGGCCAGGGATACCGCATGCCCGTCCGGTCTACCGGCAGCGCTCCCGCGACCAGCATCCGCTGGACACGGCGCTGCAGGGCGGTGACCTCGTCGTCGTCGAGCAGTGCCGCCAATTCGGCGGGGACGGCCTCGGCCAGCGGGGCGATGTCTTCAAGAGCCCGTGGTCGATGCCCCACACCCGGCCGTCAAAGCCGCGCAGTACATGGCCGCTTTTGCGGTCCGTGTTATTGGCGATGTAGTCGAACAGGGCGATCCGGGCCAGTTCGCTGTGGGTCTCGGGTGCGTCCTCGAACAGGGTGAAGTAGTGCTCCTGGAAATCGCAGTCGATGAACCACTGCAGCGACCCCGCGCCCAAGGGAGCGTCTTCCCGGATCACCGTGGGCGGGACGAAGCCCCAGCCCAGCGATTCGCTCAGCAGGTAGGCGGCGCGTTCACGTTTGTAGAGCCCGGGTTCGAAATCGGAGAGCGGACGTTCGCCGGCCTCCGGCTTGTAGACCGCGTACCCTTCGTCCTCGCCGCAGGTGACCTGGACCAGGAACGTCTGGTTGCTGCTGCGCGGGATGAGGCCGAGCAGCTCGATGCTGCCCTCGGTCAACAGGGTCAGTTCCCGGCCAGACACGGTCCCTCCCGCCTCGGAAGCCAAGTCATGACGCCCGGAGCCCACTCAACGGTTCCGAGGACGAATTCACCATCAGCACCGCGGGATCCTGGCCCTCCACGAATGAAACAGCAGACACCGAGCCCGGGCTGATCACAATCCGCTGGAACAAGTCCAGCGGCGTGCCCAGGGCATGGGCCACCGCGGCCTTGATGGGATCGGCGTGCGAGAAGCACACCACCACGCCCCCGGCGTGGGCCGCGGACAGCGTCTCCATCGCCCCGACGATCCGGGCCTGCATCTCCGGGAAGCTCTCGCCGTCCGGGAAGCGGAACTGGGACGGGCTGTGCTGCACGGTCTGCCACTCCGGCAGCGCCGCCAGGTCCGCGATCGCGGAACCGGTCCAGCCGCCGAAATCGCACTCCAGCAGCCCGTCGTCGTGTTTCACTGCCAAACCCGTGCGCGCCGCCGTCGGCTCGGCCGTCTCGCACGCGCGCTCCAGCGGAGAGGAATAAAGGGCATCCACCGGTAGGCCGGAGAGGCGCTCCGCGACCCGGTCGGCCTGGGCCCGGCCACGGTCGGACAGATGCAGTCCCGGCGCCCTGCCCGGCAGCACCATGCCCGTCGTCGGCGTCTCCCCGTGGCGAACCAGAAGCAGGAGCGTGCCCTGCCGTGGGGGTTCCGCCGAAGGTCCAGGCGTTGGTGCAGTCATCAAGATTCAGCCTAAGCCGGGCAACAGCCCAAAGCGCAGGAATCTCAGGAAATTCCTCGATTACTCGCCGGGTTCAGGTCTACGGTGGAGGAGTGAGTGATCGCCCCGAAATCTTCACTGTTGGTGAACTGCGCGCCTCCGGCCACGTCCACAAGGACCTGCGCCGCGAGATCCGCGACAACCTGCTGGCCGCGCTCGCCGCCGGCCGCGACCCCTGGCCCGGGATGTACGGCTTCAGCCGCACCGTCCTGCCCCAGCTCGAACGCGCCCTGCTGGCCGGGCACGACGTCGTCCTGCTCGGCGAACGCGGGCAGGGCAAAACCCGGCTGCTGCGCACCCTGGCCGGGCTGCTGGACGAGTGGTCGCCCGTGATCGAGGACTCGGAACTGAACGAACACCCGTACGAGCCCATCACCGAGCACTCCCGCGCCCGTGCCCTCACCGAGGGGGACCGGCTGCGGGTGGCGTGGCGCCACCGCTCGGAACGGTACGTCGAGAAGCTCGCGACGCCGGACACCTCCGTGGCGGACCTGATCGGCGACGTCGACCCCATGCGGGTGGCCGAGGGCCGCCGCCTGGGCGACCCGGAAACCATCCACTACGGGCTGGTCCCGCGCTCCAACCGCGGCATCATCGCCATCAACGAACTCCCCGACCTGGCCGAGCGGATCCAGGTCTCCATGCTCAACGTGATGGAGGAACGCGACATCCAGATCCGCGGCTACGTGCTGCGGCTGCCGCTGGACGTCCTGGTGGTCGCGTCCGCCAACCCGGAGGACTACACCAACCGGGGCAGGATCATCACGCCGCTGCGGGACCGCTTCGGCGCCGAGATCCGCACCCATTACCCGATCGAGCTCGACGACGAGGTGGCCGTCATCCGGCAGGAGGGCCACCTGATGGCCGGCGTTCCGCCCGTCATCCTCGAAATCCTGGCCCGCTACACCCGGGCGCTGCGGCAGTCCCCGGCGATCAACCAGACCTCCGGGGTGTCCGCGCGGTTCGCGATCGCCGGCGCCGAAACCGTCGCCGCGGCCGCCCTGCGCCGCGCCAGCGTCCGCGGCGAGGACCAGGCCGTCGCCCGGATCATCGACCTCGACGCCGCCGTGGAGGTCCTCGCCGGGAAAATCGAGTTCGAATCCGGCGAAGAAGGCCGGGAACAGGACATCCTGGACCACCTACTGCGCATGGCCACCGCCGAAGCCGTCCGGGCGCACTTCCACGGCCTCGACATGGGCGACCTCGTCGCCGCCCTCGACGGCCACACCACGGTCACCACCGGGGAGCTGGTCACCGCGCGGGAGTTCCTCGACAACCTCCCGTCACTCAACGGATCAAGCCTCTACGACGACATCGGGGAGCGCCTCGGCGCGGAAAACGACGGGCAGCGCGCCGCCGCCGTCGAACTGGCCCTCGAAGGCCTCTACCTCGCCCGGCGGATCTCCAAGGACTCCGACGACGAGGCGACCGTCTACGGGTAACGCAGCTAAGGAGGGCCCATGACCGCTCACCACCGGTCCCGGTACAGCCGCTACGCGGGCGGGCCCGATCCGCTCGCCCCGCCGGTGGACCTGGCGGAGGCGCTAGACGCCGTCGCCGAGGACGTCATGGCCGGCTACTCGCCCCGGCACGCCCTGCAGGAATACCTGCGCCGCGGCGGCCGCAACCGGGAAGGGCTCGACGAGCTCGCCGGCCGCGTCCAGCAGCGGCGCAAGGACCTGCTGGGCCGGCACAAGCTGGACGGTACCCTCAACGAGGTCCAGAAACTGCTGGACACGGCGGTGCTGGAGGAGCGCAAACAGCTGGCCCGCGACGTCCGGATGGACGACACGGACCGCGCCTTCCGCGAGATGCAGCTGCAGAACCTGCCCACCTCCACGGCGGCAGCAGTCAACGAACTCGCCTCCTACGACTGGCAGTCCAGCACCGCCCGGGAGGCCTACGAGCAGATCAAGGACCTGCTGGGCCGGGAGATCCTGGACCAGCGCTTCGCCGGCATGAAGCAGGCGCTCGAAGGCGCCACCGAGGAGGACCGCGCCGCCGTCTCGGAGATGCTGGGCGACCTCAACGAGTTGCTCGACAAACACCGCCGCGGCGAGGACACGAACGAGGACTTCCAGGATTTCATGGCCAAGCACGGCCAGTTCTTCCCGGAGAACCCGCAGTCCGTCGAGGAGCTGGTGGACGCCCTGGCCCAGCGCGCGGCCGCCGCCCAGCGGATGCTGCGCTCCATGTCCGCCGAGCAGCGCGAGGAACTAATGCGGCTTTCCGCCCAGGCGTTCGGCTCGCCGGAGCTTATGGCACAGCTGGGCCAACTCGATGCCAACCTGCAGGCGCTGCGCCCTGGGGAGAACTGGTCCGGCTCGGAACGCTTTGAGGGCGAGGAGGGGCTGGGCCTCGGCGACGGCACCGGCGTGCTGCAGGACCTCGCCGAACTGGACGAGCTCGCCGAACAGCTATCCCAGTCCTACAACGGCTCCCGCCTGGACGACCTGGACCTGGACGCCCTCGCCCGCCAGCTCGGACAGGACGCGGCGGTGTCCGCCCGCACTTTGGCGGAGATCGAGCGGGCCATGCACGACGGCGGTTTCCTCCAGCGCGGCGCCGACGGCGACCTGAAGCTCTCCCCACAGGCCATGCGCCGGCTGGGCCGGTCGCTGCTGCGCGACACCGCCAAGCAACTCTCCGGCCGGCAGGGCCGCCGCGACACCCGCGCCGCCGGGGCAGCGGGGGAGCAGACCGGCTCCAGCCGGCCGTGGGAGTTCGGCGACGCCGAACCCTGGGACGTCACCCGGACCATCACCAACGCGATGCGCCGCACCATCGCCGACGGCGGGGACCCGCGCCACGGCCTGCGCCTGGCCGTGGACGACATCGAGGTGACCGAGACGGAGGCGCGCACGCAGGCCGCCGTCGCCCTGCTGGTGGATGTGTCCTTTTCGATGGCGGCCGAGGGGCGCTGGGTGCCGATGAAACGGACCGCGCTCGCCCTGCACCACCTTGTGTCCACCAAGTTCCGCGGCGACCGGCTGCAGCTGATCAGCTTTGGCCGTTACGCGCAGACCATGGACATCGGCGAGCTCACCGCCCTTCCGGCCTTCCGGGAACAGGGCACCAACCTGCACCACGGGCTGTTGCTGGCCGGCCGGTTCTTCCGCCAGCACCCGTCCATGCAGCCGGTCCTGCTGGTGGTGACCGACGGCGAACCCACCGCGCACCTGGAGGCCGACGGCGAGTCGTGGTTCAACTGGCCGCCCGACGCCGAGACCATCCGCGTGACGGTGGCCGAGCTGGACCGCCTCGGCCGGGCCGGCACCCAGGCGACGTTCTTCCGGCTGGGCCACGACCCGGGCTTGGAGCGGTTCGTCGCGCGGATGGCCCGCCGGGTCGACGGCCGGGTGGTGGCGCCGGACACCGGAGACCTGGGCGCCGCCGTCGTCGGGGAGTACCTCCGTGCGCACTTCCGCGGCCGGGCGTACGGCGACGAGGACTGGGCCGGATAGGGACTCAGGACTGTGGAAGGCACGAGAACTGAGTCATGTTGTCCATTGGAGCGTTCGCGCAGATCGGCCAGGTCACCCACCGAATGCTGCGGCACTGGGACAACTCAGGCCTGTTGGTTCCCGGGGTCGGTCTCTTCCATAAACCGGATCCTGGTTGTTAATCTTGGCCATGGTCGATGTATTCATTTGGTTTTTCGCGATCCTCATGGTCCTTGGCCTGCTCTGGCTGATCCGGGTGATCGTCCGCTGGACGCCGCCTAGCGCACGCCCGGCGACTGTGCGGCTGCCGCCGCCCGTGATGCAGCCGCCGCCCGTGATGCAGCCGGCGCCTCCGGCCGCTGCGCCGGGCTACCTGCCCAAGTGGGACGGCACGCGCCGGTGGGCGGTCCATGAGGACAAGGCAGCGTGGGACGGGGCCTTCGAGGCTCTTGTGAGCCCGCCGGTGCCGCCCAAGCCGACCCCGACCCCGGACGAGGCCGCCGTCTTCGCCCGGCTGCGGGACAGGCTGGACCATCTGTAGGGTCAACCGGCGACCTTGCCTCGCCGAGCCGGAGGTCTGCGTGGGAGTAGCAGCTCAAAGGCTGCTCCTCATGATGAAGCCATGACTTCCGACGATTCTGCAGGCAGCCGGAGGCCGAGGAGGGCGACACCGGACGACGCCGCCGTCGTTGCCGGGTTGCTCCATGATTTCAACACTGAATTCTCGACGCCGACGCCCGGCGCTCAGGAGCTCGAATCACGATTGACGCAACTCCTGGCGGGCGATGACGTGGTGGTCCTGCTGACCGGCGAGCCAGCGAGCGGGGTTGCGGTACTGAGTTTCCGGGCCAACGTCTGGTACCGGGGGCCGGTCGCGATCCTCGACGAACTCTACGTCCGCCCGGAGCTCCGCGGTCATCGCCTGGGAAGCGCTCTCCTGGACGCGGCCCTCGAGTTGGTGCGCGACCGTGGCGGCGCACTCCTTGAGATCAACGTGGACGGCGAGGACGCCGATGCACGCCGTTTCTATGAAGCTCGCGGGTTCACCAATACCGAACCCAACCAGACAGACCAATGCTTTACTACTATCGCGAGCTCTGAAACGGGGCCCGTCGTTAACCACGGAAGAAGGGTCTCCTGAATGGCCGGAATGCCACCAGCCACGCTGGAAGTGAATGACGCCGTCGTCCAGTGCCTCGTCCGGGACCAGCGGCCCGACCTCGCCGATCGTCCCCTGGTGCGGGTCGCGAACGGCTGGGACAACGCGACCTTCCGGCTCGGCGACGACCTGGCCGTCCGGCTGCCGCGCAGAGCGGAGGCCGTGCCGCTGATCCTTCATGAGCAGCGCTACCTTCCGGACATAGCCCTCCGCTCCCCGGTGGCGGTTCCCGTCCCCGTCCATGCCGGCCGGCCGACGTCGGACTTTCCCTGGCCGTGGAGCATCGTGCGGTGGGTACCCGGAGCCGCCGCGACGGACGTCGGCCCCGCAGGCCGCGGGCCGGCCGCTGAAGGCCTAGCGGATTTCCTCCTCGCCCTTCACGTGCCCGCCGAACCCGGCGTGCCGGTGAATCCTGTCCGCGGCGTGCCGCTGCTGGAGCGTGACACTGTGGTGGTGGAACGGCTCCGGGACGGCGAACGCTACCCGCAGGCGGCTGCGCTGAGAGCGGTGTGGGCGCAGGCCTGTGCAGCCAAGGTCTGGGACAGTCCGCCGATGATGCTCCACGGGGACCTCCACCCGGGCAATGTCCTGCTGGCTGAGGGCGGCTCGCTCGCCGGCGTAATCGATTTCGGCGACGTAGGGGCCGGGGACCCGGCTGTCGATCTTGCGGTGGGATGGCTGATGTTCGACGCCGGCGCCCGCCACCGCTTTATGGACGCCTTTGGCCCCGCAGTGGACGGGGACACCTGGACCCGGGCCCGGGGCTGGGCTCTCGCCCTGTCCACCGCCCTGCTGAGCAACTCCGACGACAATCCGCGGATGTTCTCCGTGGGGGAGTTCGGGATCCGGCAGATCCTGGAAGGCTGACCCCGGGAACCAAAAGGCCTCCCTCGGCCCCACACGCCAATGGTCCTTCCCCGTTCACCCGCCAGCCACCAGTACGCCCTCCGGCGTTCTCCCGAGGCCAGCAGTCTTTTCACGCCCCCCTTTTGCCCGGCGCGTCCCATGTGCCCGGGCGGAGAATGCCCTGCCTTCAAGGAGTACTCCGTGTTCGTGAAAAGCACCCTCGCCGCCGTCGCCGTCCTTGCCTCCCTGGCCGGGACAGCAGCGGCCCCTGCCCAGGCAGAGGCGACCAAGCCGGCTCCCGTCGTCGTCGGCCAGCCGCTCGCCCAGGCGCACGCGCACAACGACTACGAGCAGGACCGCCCCCTGTTCGATGCGCTGGAGCATGGCTTCACCAGCGTGGAAGCGGACGTGTGGCTGGTGGACGGCGAGCTGCGGGTGGCCCACGACCGGGAGGACGTCCGGCCCGGCGTTACCCTCGAGAGCCTCTACCTCGATCCGCTCCAGGACCTGGTCCGCGGCCAAGGCCACAGCGTCTACCCGAAATGGGGCGGCAGCCTGCAGCTTCTGATCGACATCAAGAGCGACGGCGAATCCACCTACGCCGCAATCGAGCAGGAACTGGCCAAGCACCGCGACATCATGAGCCGCTACAGCCACGGCAGCACCAAGACCGGCCCGGTCGCCGCGGTCATCAGCGGAAACCGCCCGCTGGCCACCATGCAGGCACAGGAGACGCGGTTCAGCTTCTACGATGGCCGCTCCGCGGACCTCACCTCCGGAATTCCTGCCGGCCTGATGCCGCTGGTCAGCGACAACTGGACCAAGCTCTTCACCTGGCAGGGCGTGGGCCCCATGCCGGAGGCCGAGCGTGCCAAACTGCGGGCCTACGTGGCCGATGCGCACGCCAACGGCTACCGCGTCCGCTTCTGGGCCACCCCGGACATGCCCGGCGCCGCACGCGACGCCGTCTGGAACGAACTCTTCGACGCCGGCGTGGACCACATCAACACCGACGACCTCGCCGCGCTGCAGCAGTTCCTGACCGCCCGCGGGGCCTGAGCCGCGCACCCCGACCCCGCAAAAGAGGAACACCGCCATGCCTTCAAAGACCATCACAACGACGACGGCGGCAGCCGTCCTGGCGCTCGGCCTCCTTGCGTCCCAGCCCGCCACCGCCGCCGACAGCACCGCCGACGGCACCGCCACCGGCACCGCCGACAGCCGGGCGTTCTCGTTCGGCGTGATCGGCGACATCCCCTACGGCGAGGCCGAAATCGCGAAGTTCCCCGCCCGCATCCAGGACATCAACAACGACGGCGCGCTGAAGTTCGTCACCCACGTGGGCGACATCAAGAACGGCTCCTCGGTCTGCTCGGACGAGTACTTCGCGAACATCCGCACGCAGTTCGACTCCTTTGAGCACCCGCTGGTCTATACCCCGGGCGACAACGAATGGGTGGACTGCCACCGCGCCAACAACGGCGCCTACAACCCGCTGGAACGGCTGGACAAGCTGCGGGAGGTCTTCTTCGACGAGCCCGGCAAGACCCTGGGCGCCACCATGCCGGTCAAGACCCAGGCGGACCTCGGGCTACCGGAAAACGTCCGCTTCACCCAGAACCGCGTGGCGTTTTCCGTGCTGAATATCCAGGGCAGCAACAACTCGCTGCAGCCGTGGACCGGTCTCGGCGAAACCGCCGCCACGCCCGGGCAGGTGGCCGAAGTAGAGCACCGGACGGACGCCGTCGTGGCCCAGATCCACGACACGTTCGCTGACGCCGAACGCCGCAACGACCGCGCCGTCGTCCTGATGACCCAGGCCGACATGTTCGACCCCTCCCAGCTCGCCGCCGCGACCGCCAACCCGGACACCGTGTCCGGCTTCCGCGAAATCGTGCAGGCCATCATCGACGAAACCAACAGCTTCGACGCCCCGGTTTACCTCATCAACGGCGACAGCCACGTCTTCGCCGAGAACCGGCCGCTCGCGGAGGGCTCACCCTGGCTGGACATCTACGGCCAGCCCGCCGCCGACGACCTGCAGCGCATCACCGTGGACGGATCCGCCAACGCCACCAACTACGTCAGGTTCACTGTCGCCGGCAACGACGCCGATGGCGCGGGCGTTCTGGCCTGGGAAAGGGTCCCCTTCAGCCGATAGGCGCCGACGCAGGCGGACGACGGCGGGCGGTCCCGCCGTCGTCCGCTTAGGTGACTTCTTCTCAACTCACCGGGCGGGTTGATCGGGCCTGCTTGCTGCCGCGATGATGCCGTTTGCAGAACGGGAGACTTTCGTCCAGCTTGAACCGGCCCCATGCACCGCCCCCGACCTCGACGGGTACGGTCCCGGCGCCGATCGACCAGTCACCTTAGCCGGGCAGGTAGCGTCACTGCGCGCGCACGTCGAGAACGAACACGGGGGCGGACCCGTCCACCTCGTCGGACACTCGATAGGAAGCGTGCACGCCTTCACCTTGGCGGATCGATCGCCTTGGCTGGTCGCCTCCGTCACCTCCGTCGAGGGCAACTTTTCCCTCGCCGATGCGTTCTGGTCAAAGTCCATCTCCGCCCTGTCCGAGGACCAAGCCCGGTTGTCGATCGAATCTCGGCTCTCTGATCCACGCGGATCCTGACCGGTGACAATATCCCGGTCGCCGAGGGAGACCTGGCACGGGCCCGCGAAGCCCTTGCCTATCAGCCGTGGCGAACGGTTTGGGAGTCGGCGAAGGCGATCGTCGGCGCCACTTCGGGACCGGACTATGAGCAGCTGCTCCGAAGCGTCTTCGCGTCCAGGCCGGTTCATCTGCTCGCCGGACAGAGGTCGGCGGAAGACTGGCACACGGCCCCCCGGGGACTGGGATAAGCTCGCTTGCGATCGGAACAAGCATCGATTTCAACTCTGAGCGGCGGACAATTCCTTGGATCTACTGGGCGGCATGAGCCTCGACAACCTGCGCCTCTTCCCCTGGGTTGCGGCCATCGTCTTCGTGCTCGCGGCAGGCCTATGGCGTCCGCGCCGGTTCCATTGGACCGCGCTTGGATCCGTCCTGCTCTTCGCCGCCCTCAAAGCAGGCGCCGGGATCTACGTCCTGAACCACTTCGATGATCCGCGCTGGTCCGGGGGAGAGCAGCGGCTGAGCGCGCCGTCGTTTGCCGGGACGCCTGTCGTGGGCCAGTTTCTGGGTCCCTTGGATTCCGCCCTGAACGGTGTGGTCGGCGGCGTGAACGAGTTCCTGGCATTCAAGCAGGCCCTTCCTGTCGCCTTGGACTTCCTGGCCGTGTCCGGCTGGGCGCTGCTGGTGTCGTTCCCGCTGGCCGTTCTCGCCGCCGGCATCAGTTTCGCCATGGCCAGGCGCCGGGCGGCGGAGTTCGCAAGGTACCGCGCCACCGTCGACCGGCTCGAGGAGGAGCTTGAGCAGGTCAAACGGCAGGTCGCGTTGATGAATCCGGTCAATACGTCCTAATCGAGCAGGCTCACCACGGCCTGTGCGAACGCGCCCGGGTCCTCCTGCGGGACGTTGTGTCCAATGCGCGGCAGCAGGATTTCCCTGTAGGGGCCGGTGAAACGGTCCCGGCCGGCGCTCGCCGCCGGGCCGCCGACGCCGTCGTCCCCGCTCTCCAGCACCACCGTGGGAACGGTGATGCTCGGCTCCTGGGCGATCAAGTCCTCGAGCCGCTGGTACTGAGGGTCGCCGTCGGCCAGTCCGTAACGGTGGCGGTAGGAGTGGATGACGACGTCGGTGAAGTCGGGGTTGTGCAGGCTCGGGGCGCTGGCGGGAAACTCCCCGCGCGCCCCGGCCCAGGAGGGCGACCAGGTGCGCCACAGCAGCTCGCACAGTTCGTCCCGGTTCCGTTCCAGCCCGCGGCGGCCGCGCTCAGAGTGGAAGTAGTACTGATACCAATAGCTCCGCTCCCATTCCGGGTTCATGGGATCGCCGGACCGGGCCAGGTTGTGCATGTTGTACCCGTTGACGGTGACGAGGCCGGCGACGCGGTCGGGTTCCAGCGCCGCCACGATGCACGCGGCCCGGCCGCCCCAGTCGTAGCCGGCAACGACTGCCTTCTCGATGCTGAGGGCATCCAGAAAGTCGATCAGATCCTGTGCGAGGGCCGCCTGCTGTCCTGAGCGCATGGTCGCGGGGTCGAGGAAACGGGTCGGGCCGAAGCCGCGGAGGTATGGCGCCAGCACAAAGGCGCCCTCCCCGGCGAGGATCGCGGCGACGTCGTCGTAGGCCCGGACGTCGTAGGGGAATCCGTGCAGCAGGACGACCGGCGTTCCGCGCGGATCGCCGGTGGACTCGTAGCCGACGTCCAGGACGGGGGTTTGGGCGCGGCCCGAGGAGGTAAAGCTCATAATGCCGGGTCCTTCCACTTCGAGTGGGTGGGTCCTAGGCTACGGCATCCGGGCCGTGGGGTTCAGGGCCGAGCCTGGGTAGGCCAAACTGCGGTGGGGCTGCTGCCATTTCCTGTCGGATCGGGGCAGAGTTGTTCGTAGTAAGGGTGAACGGCTGCCCAGGAGGGGCGCCCCAAACCGCAGGAGATGATCCGAGATGCAGTATTTGCTGTCCGTGATTCACGACAAGCTTGAACTCGCCCCGTCCGACGAGATGGCAGCCATCGACGTGTTCAACGATCGTCTCCAGGCCGACGGCCACTGGATCTTCGCCGGCGGTCTCGGATTCCCGGACACGGCCACCGTCATCGATAACCGTGGCGGGGTTCCCGTGATGACCGACGGGCCCTTCGTGGAGTCGAAGGAGTACCTCGCCGGGTTCTGGATCATCGAGGCACCCGACCTCGACGTCGCGCTCCAACTCGCCGCCGAGGGGTCGAAAGCCTGCAACCGGAAGGTCGAGGTGCGGCCGTTCCTGTGAACGGTCCCGACGTCGGCGGCGCCGTCACCCGGGCCTACCGCGAGAACTGGGCCCGGCTGGTCGCCGCCCTGACCCGCCGTTTCGATGACCTCAACCTCGCAGAGGAGGCGGCAGCCGAGGCGTTCGCGGTTGCCGTCGAGCGGTGGCCGTCCGACGGCGTGCCCGTCAACCCCGGCGCGTGGCTGACCACCACGGCCAAGCGCAAGGCCATCGACCGGATCCGGCGCGAGAACAAACGCGACGGCAAACACCTGGAGGCCCAGTTGGTGTTCGACGACGACCCGCCAGCGCCGCTCGGCGCTATCGACGACGACCGGCTCCGGCTGATGTTCACCTGCTGCCACCCGGCGCTCTCGGTGCCGGCCCGCGTGGCGCTGACCTTGCGCATGGTGGGCGGGCTGACCGTGCCGGAGATCGCCCGGGCCTTCCTGGTGCAGGAGAGCACCATGGCGCAACGGATCACCCGCGCGAAGGCCAAGATTAAGGCTGCCCGCATCCCGTATCGGGTGCCGTCCGCGGAGGACCTGCCGGGACGTGTCTCCGGCGTCCTGGCCGTGCTCTACCTGGTCTTCAACGAGGGGTACCTGGCGACGGGCCCGGACACGGATCCGGTGCGCGCCGACCTGACTGCCGAGGCGATCCGGCTCACCCGCCTGCTCCGCACGCTCCTGCCTGAGGACGGCGAGGTGGCCGGTCTGCTGGCCTTGATGCTCCTGACCGAGGCCCGCCGCCCCGCCCGGATCTCGGCCGGCGGCGAACTGGTCACCCTGGACGAGCAGGACCGGGGAGCCTGGGATGCGGCGGTGATCGCGGAGGGCCACCGTCTGGTGCGGGAGAGGCTGGCCTCGGGGGCGGCGCCGGGCCCGTATCAACTCCTCGCGGCGATCAACGCCGTGCATACCTCGGCCCGCGACTTCCGCGACACCGACTGGTCCCAGATCGTCGCGCTCTATGACCAGCTGGCAGCCCTCGACCCGTCGCCGATCGTCGCGCTGAACCGGGCTATCGCGGTGGCCGAGTTGGATGGCCCGGACGTGGCGCTGGCCGCCGTCGACCGGCTTGACCGCGACCTGGCCGGCTACCACGCCTACCACGCCGCCCGCGCCGAGCTGCTGCGGAGGCTTGGCCGCACCCAGGAGTCACGGCTGGCGTATAACAAAGCCATCGAACGGGCGGGTAACTCGGCCGAGGTTGCGGCGCTACAGCGCCGCCGGAACGCGCTGCCTGACTGATCCAGGGCTGCTGCCGCGGCGGCTCCGTGCCAGACTTTCAGCCATGGAACCCATGGATTGCCTGGTCATCTACGTCCCCACCGACGCTGCGCACACCGTCCGGCAGGCCATTGGCGATGCCGGCGCGGGCCGGCTGGGCAACTACTCGCACTGCTCGTTCAGCCTGGAAGGGACCGGGCGCTTTACGCCGCTGCCGTGCGCGACCCCGGCCATCGGCGCCGTCGGTTCCCCCGAGGAAGTCCCGGAAACCCGGATCGAGGCCATTTACCCGCGGTCCCGGCGCAGCGCCGTCGTCAGTGCCGCGCTGTCCGCGCACCCGTACGAGACGCCGGCGTTCATGACCTTCCCGGTCGATGCCAGCCTGCCGGACGGAACGGGTCCCGCCCGATAGCGGCCGCTCGCCCGCGCCGTCACACTGTGCCGGCGTCGGTCTGGGCGTCCGTCCCCGCATACGACGCCGAGACCCGGCGGTAGACCGGGGCCAGGAAGGCCAGCAGTGCAGCCGCGATCAGTATGACGCCTGAGATGAGGAACACCAGGGCGATGCCGCGGGATGTGCCGACGCCCAGCAGCGGGGCCAGTTGGGCGGCACCGTCGGCTGACCGCGCGTATGGGATGATCCAGACCTGGGCGATCGGCGCGATGAGGAACGCTGTGAGCGGCGCTGCCGCGGATTCGAACGCCATGGCAAATCCGAACACCCGCCCCTGCCGGTGCAGGGGCACCACCCGCTGGATGACTGTCTGCTCGGCGGCCTCGACGACAGGGACCAGGACGAGGTACAGCCAGATGCCGGCAACGTACAGCCACGCCCACTCCCGGAGCGTGAAAACCGCACCGAGGAGGCCCATCAGGACCACCGCGAGGAGCATCGTGCGCAGCGGGTTGGATCCCAGTCCGAATTTGTTGACCAGCGCCCCGCCCACAATGAAGCCGGTGGCGCCGAGCGCCAGATAGGTCCCCCACAGTTCTACCGGAAACATCTCCAGGCCGTAGGGGTCCATCAACGCCATGTAGACGCCGCCGATGAAATTGTTGAACGTGGAGAACAGAATCAGCGCGAACAGTCCGGCAACGGCCGCGATGGCGGCGAGGGAGCCCCGCAGGTCAAAGCCGCCCTGCGCGTCCGTGGCGGCCGCGCGGACCTCCTCGGGCATGCGCAGGGTGAGCACGTGTGCGAACGCCAGCGCGGTGAGCACCACGGCCACGACGATTGTCCAGCCCATGCCCAGTAGCCCGACCGACACCCCGGAAAACACCGAGGTGACGATGAACATCAGCCCCTGCACCATGCCGACCAGCCCGTTGGCGTTGGCCCGCCGGTCCGGGTCGATCAGGATGGTCACCGTGGCGGCGAGCGCGATGTTGCGCATGTTCTCCACCACGGCGCCGAGCAGGACGATCAGCATGAAGGCCCAGAACCACAGCTGCGTTAGGTCCAGCAAGGAGTCGGCGGGCGTCAGCAGGAACATCACCCCCGAAAGCGCAAACATCGCCAGGGTGAAGGCGGCGGCGAAACGCATCACAGCCAGCTTGCGGTAGCGGTCGACGTAGGTGCCGAAGCTGATGCTGGACAGGGCGATCAGCAGCATGTACGCGCCGCCGACCACCCCGGTGGCGATCACGTTGCGCGTCTCCAGGTACACCCAGAACGTCAGGGCAAACCACAGGTAACTGGTGGTGATATTGGCCAGGCCGGTGTTGAGCAGGATCCCGTGGAAGGTGCGGGACCGCTGCTGGGGACTTCGCATGGGGGTGTCGACGGCATCGGGTGCCACAGCGGTGTGCGGCGGGACCGGTTCGTGCTCGGTCATGCGTCCCAGTGTAATGACGACCGGCCGGTAGGAACACGGCCGCGACCCGGCGGAAGCCGGCTACGCTGCGGCGGCGGTGTCAGTCCGTGGGCACGGCCGTACGACGGCGAACTGCAACGGAGCGGGCACCCAGCCCTGCCAGGGCGACGGCGAGGGCCAGCAGGACTGTGGGCAGTGCTCCGCCGGCAGGTCCAAGGGTGGCCGCCAGGATCTGCCGGCTCATCAACAGCATCTCCTGCAGATCGCCGGCTGCCACCCGCGTTCCGAGGACGTAATTGACGGAGATAAACAGGGCGGGAACCACCCACAACAGGACCAGGTCCACCAGCCACACCACGGCATGCCGCGCAGGACGAAGGCCGCACCACGCCAGGGCGCAGCCCACCAGGATAGCGGGGATCCAGCGAGCCGCCGTCGGCACCGCTGCCGGGATGTTGAGGGGCCCGACGACGCCGGCAACCCACTCCACCGGCCACGACGCAAACGACACCGCCACGAGTCCGACGCCCAGTGCCACCAGGGCCCGCGACCGGGAAGAGACCAGCAGGAGGGCGACGAGGGCGGCAGCGAGGGATAAGACCACGCCCGCCAGCAGCCCGGCGAAGTAGAGGCGGCCCATCGTGCCGCCCGCCAGTCCGCCGTCGAGCACGGTGAAGGACTGGACGGTCGCCGTGAACTGGACACCGAGAACTCCGGCTGCCGCGCACCACGACGCCAGCCGGCGTCGGGCGGGGGACCAGAGACGCACCGCGAGTCCGGCTGCCGCGCCGCCCACGGTGAGCAGGGCCACGATGGTGGTGAGTTCGTACTGGCTGAGCGGCAGAAGCGACAACGGCATCTGGTTTGGGGCGGCCTCGGAGGCCCACAGGTTCTGCAGAGGCAGTTGCGCCCCGGTGATCAACCAGGGTCCCAAGCCGAGCAGCCCTGCCAGGATGCCGATCAGCCCGCCCCGCACTGCGTCGCGGGCGGGGCCGTGGCCTGGCCGGTTGTCGGAGACCGTCAGGTCCGTCGCTTGCTGGCCCACGGAGGCTCCTTGGTATGAGGGTCAGGGGAACCAGCGCAAGAGACGCGGGTCCGTCCGAATACTATATCGAATGGATTAACCGACTCCGGGTAACCGCTAAGCGCCCGTTTCAAACTGCGGAGTGCTCACGCACCCGCGCGAGCCATTCAACGATCAGGGCTTGAGCCAGGGCGGGCTGCTCATGCAACAGGGCATGGCCGGCGCGATCGAGGGCGGCAAGGGTGCAGCGGGGGTACTGCCCGGCGACGTCGGCCGGGGCCGCGTACCCCGCGGTGGAATCCTGCCGTCCGGCCAGAACCAGGACCGGATGAGGATAGGTCTTCGACGTATCTGAGCGATCACCCAGCTCCCAGCGCGAAAAGATCCGCATCAGCGCGGACTCGTCAACGAGCGGCGCTGACGGGGCAACGGCTTCCCGGAACCGGCGCAGCGTTTCAGCCGTCTGGACCACGAAGTAGTCACGGTAGGAGGCCTCGAGCTCCGGGCTGAGCGCGACATCAAGGCCTGCCGATGACACAAGGACCGTGTGTTCAGGCACGCTGCCGGTGCGGGCGCCCACCGGGCAGACCAGCGCGAGCCCGATGACCTGCTCCGGTCTCTGCTGGGCAATGGCACGGGCCAAGTACCCGCCATAGGAGTGGCCCAGGACAAGGAGAGGCCCGTTGCCGATGGTGGTGTCGATGAAGCCGAGCAACAGGTCCAGGACATCATCGTTGCTGGCGATGGTGGCGGGCGCCGGGGTGAGGCCCATCCCCGGCAGGTCCGGGTACAGGCGCCGAAACCCGGGTGCAGCAGTGAAGACCGGTTCAAGGGCGTGGGCGACTTCACGGTGGTCCACACCGGCGCCGTGCAAAGCGAGAACCGGCGTCCCGCTGCCGGACTCGACGTAATGCACAGGAACCCCGCGGACCGTAGCCTCCATCCAGCCAGTGTAGAACGGACGCCCCAGCGCGGCCCGGCCCGGAGCCCGACGGAAGCGGCACCGTGGAGGGTCCGGCGCCGTCGGGACTCCCGCCTGACCTACCGGCTGCTCACCTGGCCGAACAGCTTCGCAAGCGGCGCGAGCACCAGCGGACGCGCGGCATACCACCCGGAGGCGGTGACGGCGATGGCGGTCGCGAAGAGCCAGAAGCCGGTCCAGTTCACCACGTCGGTGCCGCCGAACATGTGGTTCAGATTGCGCAGCGCACCGGTGGCGAAGACCAGGAACACGTGGACGATGATGAACAACACGAAAAACAGCATCGTGGGGAAGTGCACCGCGCGCGCGGCTTCCACCGGGTAGATCCTGTTCAGCCTGGTCGCGTTCTTCGGCCAGAACTCGCTCATGCGCACCCCCGTGATCGCCGCGAGCGGGGCCGCGATAAACACCACCAAGAAGTACATCAGCTGCTGCAGGCTGTTGTAATTCACCCAGCCGTTCTCCACGGGCCAGTCCAGGGTCATGTACTGCAGCAGCGCAGAGAGCGCGTTCGGGAACACCTCCCAGCTGCTCGGGACAATCCGCAGCCAGCGCCCGGAGGCGAACAGCAGCACCGCGAAGATAAGGCCGTTGGCCAGCCACAGGATATCCAGCATCTGGTGCAGCCACAGGTTGATGCTGATCTTCTTGCCGCCGCCCTTCGGCGTCCAGAACGCTGGCGGCTTCTGCTGGGTCCGCACCTGGTAGCCGGAGCGGATGATGAGGACCATCAGGAACAGGTTCAGGAAGTGCGTCCACTGTGCCCACCACGGGAAGCCGGACTCGGCGGCCTCGGGCAGGGGGTATTCGCCGGGGTATCTCCGGAGGAACTCCGGCACGCCGGGCAGGGTGGTCACCCCGCGCGCGGCGAGGATAAGGATCGCGGCGGCGGCCACGGAGCCGACGGCGAGGAGTACCACGCGCTTGATCCACTGGCCCAGGGTGCGGGAGCCGTAGAGCCTTGCTGCGGCCCGGGGCCGCACGGGCTTTTCGGCGAGGACGGGCGGTGCCGCCGCGGTCGGGACGGCTGCGACCGCGGGGGATTCGGCGATGACCGGTTCATTCGGCGTCGCCGGCGGCTCTGCTTCGGCAACGGTCTCAGCGACGACGACGGCGGCTGCTGCGGTGGCCGGACCGGGAGCCGTGGCAACAGGCGCGGGAACCTTCTGGGCCTCAGGAGCGGGAACCGGGACGGCAGCGGCTGCCGGAGCCAGTCCGGCCGGAGGCCATGGATCCCCACCGGGAACGCGAGGGAGCCCGCGGCGAAGCTGAATGTGTCCCGCCGTCGGGACCGCCGGTGCAGCGGAGGGAGAAGGCGCAGGCGGCGCTGCGGCCGGGACTGCTTTCTCAACGGCAGGAGCAGGTGCAGGTGCAGAAGGCGCGGACGCGGGCTCGGCTACTGGGGCGGGAGCCTCGGGCTCGGGCATCACCGATGCCGGCGCCTTGCCGGCCGGCGGCCAGGGCTCGCCGCCCGGCACGCGCGGCAGTCCGCGGCGAAGCTGCCGCGCACCGGCGCCCGCGCTCACCGTAGGAACGGTTGCCGCAACGGCGTTGGTTGCAGGAACGTCCACCGTAGGAACGTCCACTAGCAGCGGAGTGGACACCGCTGTCGTATTTGATGCTGCTTCCGGGCCGGCAGCAACCGGTGGGGCGGCAACCAGGTGTGCGGGCGCCTTGCTCGCCGGCGGCCAGGGCTCGCCGCCCGGCACGCGCGGCAGTCCCCGTCGAATGGATCCGGACTGGGTCGCCATCGCTACTTCTTCCGGGCCTCGAGGGCGCTGATCAGCTGGGGCACAACCTTGAAGACGTCGCCCACCACACCAAAGTCGGCGATCTCGAAGATCGGCGCGTCCGCATCCTTGTTGATGGCGACGATCGTCTTCGCGGTCTGCATGCCGGCCCGGTGCTGGATCGCGCCGGAAATGCCCAGTGCGATGTACAGCTGGGAGGACACGGACACCCCGGTCTGGCCCACCTGCTGCGTTTGCGGAACGTAGCCGGCGTCCACCGCGGCCCGCGACGCGCCAACGGCGGCGCCGAGCGTGTCCGCGAGCTGATCGACCAGGGCGAACTGTTCCGCCGAGCCGAGGCCGCGGCCACCCGCGACCACTTTCGCGGCGCCGCGCAGCTCCGGCCGTGTGGTGGCCGCAACGGCCTCCTCGAACGAGTCGATCCTCGCGGCCGGCTTCCCGGAGGGCGTCACCGCCAAGGTCTCCGACGCCGGCGGCTGGGCCGTGGCCCGCGCCTCGATGGAGCCTTGGCGCACGGTGATGACCGGCGCGCCGAACGTGGCCGTTGCCGTGACGTTGTAAGCCCCGCCGTACACGGAGTGGTGCGCCACCACGCCCTCGTCATCACGGGACACGCCGACGGCGTCAACGCACACCGCTGCCCGCGCACGGACGGCGTACCGGCCGGCCAGGTCGCGCCCGTTCAGCGAATGCGAGACCAGGATGGCGTCCGGCTGAACCTGCTCCGCCGCGGCGGCCAGCGCGTCGACGCCCGGCACCCCGAGCACGGACGGGTCCGGTGTCTCGGCGATCAGCACACGCGCGGCACCCAGATCCGCGGCCTCCGCGGCGGCGGCGCTCCCGGCGCCCGGTGCGGCGAGGACCAGGGCGACCGGTGTGCCGGCGCCGGCGGCAGCGCCGAAGAGTCCGGCCGCAGCTTTTTCGAGTTCACCGGACGCCCGGGTTTCCACGACGACGAGGATGGCGTCACGAGGGAAGTCAGTCATGTCGTTTCTCCTACGCCAGTCGGTTTTCGATCAGGAATTCGGCGAGCTTCTCGCCGGCGTCACCCTGGTCAACGAGCTTCACGCCCGCCGCGCGCGGGGGCTTCTCCGCCACGGTCAGCATGATCGACCGCGCCGCGTCCGGGTCCTCGGCGCTGACCCCCAGGTCTGCGAGGCTCAGCACGTCCAGCGGCTTCTTCTTTGCCGCCATAATGCCCTTGAAGTTCGGGAAACGCGGCCCGGGGAGTGCCTCGGTAATCGAGATGACCGCGGGCAGGTCCGCCGATACCTGCTGCACGCCGGATTCAACGCCCCGGGTGCCGGAGACGGTGCCGTCGCTGATGTGAACGGCGCTAAGGCCGGTGGCAAGCGGCACCTCAAGCAGTTCTGCCAGCATTGCGGGGACCATGCCGCCGGAGCCGTCGGTGGAAACGTTGCCGGTGATCACCAAGTCAAACCCCATCCGGCGGACCGCCGCGGCGAGGGTCTCGGCGGTCAGCACGAGGTCTGCGCCGCGGAGCGCCTCGTCACAGATGTGGGTGGCGCTGCCCGCGCCCATCGCCAGCGCCTTGCGGATCGTTGCCGTGGCGCCCTCGGGAGCCAGGGACAGGACCGCGACCTCGGTGCCCTCGTGCGCGTCGGCGTAGGTCAGCGCCAGTTCCAGGGCCCGCTCGCCGATCTCATCAATGACTGTTTCGCTGGCTTGGCGGTCGGCAAGGCCGGTTTCAAGGTTCAGTTTTCGGTCCCCGTAGGTGTCGGGGACTTCCTTGACTAGGACGACAATCTTCATCGATGGCTCTTCCTGTGGCGGGCACGTCCCTGCAGGAGAGACGTGTCGGATCTCCCTAGAGTCTACGAAAGGGGGTACCTTTTTGCCCGACCGGGCCCGTGTCGTCAGCGGACGACGGCGGGGCTCCCGCCGTCGTCCGCTTGAGAGTGCGCCGAAGCGGGCCCGCCGCCGTCGCTATGCTGTAAGCCAACGCGACGATGGGGGGACAGGTGGGAGCATCTGCCGGGAGCTCGTCTGCCGCGGAATCAAAGCTCCGTCGCTATCCGCCCTTCGTGCGGTTCTGGCTGGCCTCAACGGTGTCCGATTTCGGCACCTATATAACGTCCGTGGCACTGTCTGTCCTGATCCTGGTGACGATGGACGGGACAGCCCTTGACCAGGGCCTGGTGAATGCTGCGCGCTGGGCGCCGTATCTGCTGTTCGGCCTGGTGGCGGGGGTGTGGATCGACCGGCTTCCGCGCCGCACAGTGCTTATTGGCGGAGACCTCGGCCGCGGCCTCATCCTGGCGGGCGTGGCCCTGGCGGCGGCAGCCGGATTGCTTTCCGTTCCGGCCTTGATAGTCCTGATATTCGCCTTTGGAGTACTGGCGCTGACAAGTGACGCCGCGTATCAGAGCTTCCTCCCGCAACTGGTCCCCAGGCCCCTGCTGACCAAGGCCAATGCCCGGCTGCAGCAAAGCGATACCGTGGCACAAACCACCGGTGGTGCGGTAGCCGGCGGTCTGGTCGCCCTGGTGACAGCGCCCTTCGCCTTGTTGCTGGATGCTGTCTCCTATTTCCTCTCCGCCGCCGTCCTCCTGACCCTGGAGCGGCCATCGCGGGCCCCGGTTCGAAGCACACAGCGGCTCCACCGGAAGGTCGCGGAGGGTCTTCGCTGGGTCTACGGGCATCCATACCTGACGCCCCTGGCGTGCAGCACCCACATCTGGTTCATCGGCTCATCCATCCTCGGGACGGTGCTGCCGGCGGTGGTTCTGAACGACCTTGGATTGGGCGCCGCCGGGCTGGGCCTGATCATGGGGTGCGCCGGGATTGGGGCGGTCATCGGCACCACAGTTTCCACCCGGGCGGGCCACCGCTTGGGTACGGGCAAAACCATGGTTATGGCACGGATTGCCCAGCCGATGGCGATCGCGGTGGTGGCCCTCGCGCCCATCGTCGCCGGCGGGACACACTCGGGCGAGTCATATGGCTCCCCGCTGCAGTGGACCGGGGACATGTGGGCAGCCTTCGCTCTTATGGGCGCCGGGCAACTGCTCTTTGGGGGGGCGATGGGCGTCGAAGGGCCACTGGAAATGGGATTTTGCCAGGCTGTCACCCCGGACAGCCTGCTCGCCCGGATGAGTGCCACGATGCGTTCAGTGAACCGCGGAATGATCGTCATCGGTGCCCCGCTGGGCGGGCTGATCGCGACCATGGCGGGTGCCGGTACCGCGCTCTGGGTTTCCGTCGCGGTTCTTCTGCTGGCCTCGCTGGTGCTCCTTGGCTCCAGGTTCCGGAGCGCACGGACCGAGGACCAGCAACTCTCCGACGAGGAAGCACTCACGCACTGAACAGAGGCCGGGCCCACGGCGCCGGCTGGGATGACAAGCGTCCCGTTCCCGGGGCCCTTTTCGCCGACGGCGCCCGGTGGATGTGCTGGGATTCAGCGCCGGCGGGCACACCGCCGTCGCGCTGGACCAGCTCACTGTGGACGGCGGGGACCTGCGCGCCATGCACGCCACCGTCCCACAGCTGCTGCGGTTCCTCAAGGATTAGCGCCAACGGCGGTCGAGCTACGGCAGCCGCGACGGGCGCAGAACGGTGGCGTCGCCGGCGCGGTCAGGATCCAGCGGCACCGGGCTGATCAGCACTGCCGGGCCGCGGTACAGGACGCC
This sequence comes from uncultured Arthrobacter sp., assembly GCF_964021775.1. Taxonomy (GTDB): domain Bacteria; phylum Actinomycetota; class Actinomycetes; order Actinomycetales; family Micrococcaceae; genus Arthrobacter. The sequence continues at coordinate 347,760 of NZ_CAXHZI010000001.1, read as the reverse complement.
GTCGGACAGCACCTGGCACCGCACACCGCCGCGCCCGCGCATGGCCTTGTGCGCGCCCGAGGCGAGCATCTCATCCATCCACGCGCACGGGTGGGCCGGCCGCCCGGCCTTGAGCCGCACCAGACCTCCGCCGGATTCCAGCGCAAACTCGTGGCCGAGCAGCGGCGCCAGATGCGCTCCCCGGACGACGACGTTGCGGCGCGTCAGCAACGGGTCAAGGGGCGCCGTCCCGAGCTCGGCGGCGATGGCTTCGAGGGCCTCGACGGCAAAAACAGTGACGGCGGCATCCATGTGGGCGGCCTTGCCGAAGAACCGGTCGCCGACGATTCCCTTGCCGGCCACAAGCGTCGCCTGGTCGGCGTCCGTGGTGGGGACGTCGGCTGCGCCCTCGCGCGCCCGCCCGAAGTACGCGTGCGCCGGCGACACGAGCAGATGCAGAATCTCGACCTCGTACCGGTAGCTGGCGGTCATGGCACCAAACTATCGCCTCGGGGGTTCAGCCCGGTACCGGCAACCCGCTTCCTCTTCATTATCTTGACGATATCTTCACTATGACGGACGATCGGGGAATGGAACATCACGGCCTCGGCCCAGCAGCAATGGAGCTCCCTGGCGTGGAGGATCAGGCGGAGCGCGCGATGACCGCCGTCGGGGCACTGGTCCTCCAGCTGAGGCGGGACGCCGGGTACAGCATCGGCAGCCTGGCGGCAGCAGCCGGCCTCAGCCCGGGCCTGCTCAGCCAGATCGAGCGCGGCCAGGGCAACCCGTCGCTGACCACGCTGATCAAGTTGTCCCAGGCCCTGAAAGTGCCGGTGGGCCGCTTCTTTGACACCAAGGACCAGGGCGGGGCACTGGTCCGGCGCGCTGACCGGCGGCGCCTCGAAGTCGCCGAGGACAACCTCATCTATGAACTCCTGACCCCCCACATGAGCGGCCAGCTCGGCATGCTGCGCGCGCAGATCGCCGCCGGGTGGGACAACGAGGACGCCCCCTTCAAGCATGCCGGCGAGGAGTGCGTGACCATGGTGCAGGGCAAGCTCCATGTCTGCGTCAACGGCGTGGGGTACGACCTGGAGGAGGGCGATTCGCTGACCTACGACTCCTCGCTGCCGCACTGGTACCGCAACTCGACGTCGGAGGACGCCGTGCTGATCGGCGCCATGACACCGCCGTCATTCTAGGGAAGCCTGTCGCGGCTGTTCAATTTAATGAACAAATCGCGTCTTAAGTGTTGACAGGGGTGGCGGACCGCCCAAATACTGAGGTGAGCGCGCGGTGCCAGCTGGCGGCCGACGCCAGCCGCAGCCGGCCGATAAGGCCAGGCCCGTCCACCACTCCAAGGGAACCTGCCCATGACGTCAACCACCGCTACGGCAACCGCCGTCCCGTCCACCGCAGCGCCGAGTGCAGCCGCGCTCGCCTGGACCGAGAAGCTTGTCTCCTTCGATACGACCAGCCGCAATTCCAACCTAGAGCTGATCCACGGCATGGCGGACGAGCTCACCGCCCACGGCATCACGCCGCTGATCGTCCCCAGCCCGGACGGCAACAAGGCCAACCTTTTCGCCACCATTCCGGCCCACGACGGCACCGTCACCGGCGGCATCATGCTCGCCGGCCATACCGACGTGGTCCCCGTGGACGGCCAGGCGTGGGATAGTGACCCGTTCGCCCCCGAGGTCCGTGAGGGGCGGCTCTACGGCCGCGGCACTACCGACATGAAGGCCTTCAGCGGCGTGATCCTGGGCTTCCTGCCCGAATTCCTGTCCCGTCCGCTGGCGGAACCGCTGCACTTTGCCTGGACCTATGACGAAGAGGTGGGGTGCCACGGCGCCGTCGTCCTCCTTGCCGAGCTCGCGGCCCGCGGGATTCATCCCCGGGTCGGTTTCGTCGGGGAGCCGACCAGCATGCGCCCGGTCTCGGCGCACAAGAGCAGCCAGCTCTACCGCGTCACTGTCAGCGGGATCGCTGCCCATTCGTCCATGACCTCCACCGGCGTCAACGCCATCGAATACGCGGCCAGGTCTATCGCCTTCATCCGCTCCCTCGCCGACGAACACCGGCTGTCCGGCCCGTTCGACGAGAGCTTCGTGGTCCCGTACACCACCGCCAATGTCGGCGTCGTCAGCGGCGGCGCCGCCGTCAATACGGTGGCCGAAAAATGCGACTTCGAGTTTGAGTTCCGGACCATTCCGGGCGTCGACCCGGCGGCCGTGATATCCCGCATCGAGGACAACCTGGCCGGCCTCCGGGCCGAAATCCAGCAGGAAAACCCCGCCGCGGACATCCGCATGGCCCCGCTGGGCACGGTTCCCGGACTCAGCCCCGAGGGCCCGCGCATCGCGCTGGGACTGGCCCAGGAGCTCACCGGCCACGCGGTCGAAGAATCCGTGGTCTACGCCACCGAGGCCGGCCTTTTCCAGCAAGCCGGAATCGACACCGTGGTGTGCGGCCCCGGCAACATGGACCAGGGCCACACCGCCAACGAATACATCGAGCTGACCCAGATCGCCGCCTGCGAGGACTTCCTGCAGGCCCTCGCCACCCACCTCTCTACTACTGAACGGACCGCCAAGCCATGAGCCACCAGACCGCCACCGGTGCGGGATCGAGTCAAGAGGTCCTGGAGCCCCGTTCGCCGGCCGACCTTGCCCTGCAGCAAAGTAACGCCCGCAAAGCCGTCGTTGCAGCCTCCATCGGCAACGGCCTCGAGTGGTTCGACCTGATCGTCTACGGCACGTTTGCCGTCACCATTTCCAAGCTGTTCTTCCCGACCACCAGCGAAGCCGCGTCGCTGCTGTTGACCTTCGCCTCGTTCGGCGTTTCCTTCATCATGCGGCCGCTCGGCGGCATCATCATCGGCCGCTACGCGGACCGGGCTGGCCGCAAAGCAGGCATGCTGGTTTCCATCCTCGTCATGTTTGTCGGCACCCTGCTGATTGTTGTCGCACCGACGGCCGCCGCGATCGGCGTCGCGGCCAGCATCCTGGTGCTGATCGCCAGGCTGCTGCAGGGTTTCGCCACCGGCGGGGAATTCGGCACGGCAACGGCCTACCTGATTGAGTACGCGCCCAGCCGGAAGGCGTTCTACGGCAGCTGGCAGGTGGCCACCCAGGGCGGCGGCATCCTGCTGGCCGGCATCTTCGGCTTCGTCCTGAACACCTACCTCAGCACCCAGTCGCTGGACTCCTGGGGCTGGCGGCTGCCGTTCATCTTCGCGCTGGCGATCGGACCCGTGGGCTGGTACATCCGCTCCAAGATGGAGGAAACGCCGGAATTCCTAGCCACGGAACGTTCCGCCGCGCCCCTGCGGGAGACGTTCATCGGCAACGGCGGCCGGCTCTGGGCCATCGTGGGCGTCGTCTCGCTCGGATCCGTGGGCGTCTACATCGCCCTGTTTATGCCCACCTACGCGATCGTGAACCTCGGGATGCCCAAAGCCGTGGCCTTCCTCTCCACCCTGATCTTCGGTGTGGTCATGAGCCTTGGTTCCCCGTTCATCGGCATGCTCGCGGACAAAGTCGGGCCCGCCCGGGTCATGACCTGGGCCGCCGGGGGAACCATCGTCGTCGGCATCCCGGCGTTCCTGGGGCTCATCGCCGCGCCGGAGCTGCCCACCATGATCGTGGTGGAACTCGTCCTGTCCGTGCTGGCCACCGCCTACTTCGCGCCGCTGCCGGCCATTATGTCCTCGATGTTCCCGGCCCGCATCCGGTCCACGGGGCTCTCCCTGGGCTACAACATCGGCGTCACCGTCTTTGGCGGGTTCGCCCCCTTCATCCTCACCTGGCTGATCGGCAGCACCGGCTCCCTGCTGGTGCCGGGTTACTACCTCGTCGCCATTGCCGTCATCGCCGCGGTGAGCCTGACTATTTCCCGGAAGGTGTACCGCCAGGCCTGACCGAAGTGTCCCCTCGAGCGGCTCCTGGCCGCGATTTCGGGCGCAGAATGTATATATGGAACGTCCCCGGCAGCTGCCGGGGGCGTTCCTGGCTTCGAGGTAATCCGGGGCCGGATTCAGGCCGAAGTATTCTCAAGAGTCCGGTCCCGGCGCTACGGCAGAGGATTATGTTGGTCCCTCGGACCCAGCAGTGGTGCGTTCGATGATCTCGTGGCAATGGCGTGGACCTTGCGGTTCGAATCCTGACTCAGCTTGTTCATGAGTTGACAAGCCTGGGTCAACGATCACGCCCCAGACACCGACAGGCGTGGTTCGTTCGAGGATGTAGTCCGCAGAGAAAAGCAACTTATGCTGCCGGCCCTTGCGGTCACGGATGGACACGTAGATGGGCAACGGGCCGCCGACGGCAGCCACCCGTTCCCAGTAGGCCTGGACTTTTGGCCGGTCTTCAGGCTCGATGTGTCGCATGGCCATCTCCATGGAGGGGACCACTTCACCCTGTAGTTCGGACCGCCTCGGCGACGATCGCCACGGAGCAGGTTTTCCCCGCGGTGTTCCGCACGCTGCGCACCAACCCGGCTACAGTGCTGACGGAAGCCGCACGAATGAACGGTACCCCCCAGGTGCCTGTCCCGTCGGTAGCACAAGTCCGTACCGGCCCAATGAGGAGCCTTTTCGCCGTGACACTGGAAACACCGATCCCGCTGCCCACGCACGCCGTTGTTGCTGAGCTCCGCGCCGTGCTCGAAGGAACCGTCGATGACTCCTCGCTGGCGCGGGCACAATACGCCACCGACGCCTCCAACTACCGGGTCGTTCCCGAGCTGGTAGTGCTGCCCAAGAGCCGCCGGGACATCGAGGAAGCGGTGGCCATCGCGCGGAAACACCGCATGCCTGTGACGGTGCGCGGCGGCGGAACCTCCTGCGCCGGTAACGCGATCGGCCCTGGCATGGTGCTGGACGTCTCCTGCTACCTGAACCGCGTCCTGAGCATCGACCCCGAAGCGGCCACCGCGGTGGTGGAGCCCGGGGTGGTGCTCAGCGACCTCCAGAATGCAGCCGCCCCGTTCGGGTTGCGGTTCGGCCCGGACCCGTCGACGGCCACGCGCTGCACTCTCGGCGGCATGATCGGAAATAACGCCTGCGGGCCGCACGGACTGTCCTACGGCCGCACTGCGGACAACGTTGTGTCCATGACCTGGCTGACGGGCTCGGGTGACATTGTCACCGCCAGCTCTGGCCCGAAGGCCCTCGAGGCCGTGCCGGGGCTGGCCGCCTTCGTGTCGGAAAACTTGGCCGTCCTGCGGACCGAGTTCGGGCGGTTCGGCCGACAGATCTCCGGTTACTCCCTGGAGCACCTGCTGCCCGAGCAGGGCCAAAACCTCGCGGCCACCCTGACCGGTACCGAGGGAAGCTGCGGGGTGCTTCTCGAAGCAGTGCTCAGGCTCGTTCCGAAGGCGGTGGCCCCCGCCCTGGCCGTGCTGGGCTACACGGACATGGCCACCGCAGCCGATGATGTTCCGGCACTGCTTCCCTTCAGCCCGCTGGCCCTGGAAGGGCTGGACGCGACGCTCGTCGACGTCGTGCGCCGGGCGCACGGCCCGGCCAGCGTTCCGGCACTTCCCGCCGGCGGCGGCTGGCTGATGGCCGAGATCGGCGGCGCCACGGCCGAAGAAGCCCTGGCATCCGCCGAACTTCTGGTCGCCGCCTCCAAGGCGGATGCTGCGGTAGTGCTGCCGGCCGGCCCCGAAGCCACCCGCCTCTGGCAGATCCGGGCGGACGGCGCGGGACTGGCCGGACGCACCGCTTCCGGGCAGCAGGCCTGGCCCGGATGGGAAGATTCCGCCGTCCCGCCGGAGAGGCTGGGCAACTACCTTCGCGGCTTGGAACGGCTGATGGATGAAGAAGGGCTTTCCGGCCTGGCTTACGGCCACTTCGGAGACGGGTGCGTTCACGTCCGCCTCGACTTCCCGCTGGACAACGACGGGGTGCTGATGCGCCGCTTCCTCGAGCGTGCCGCGCTCCTGGCAGTCGAGCACGGCGGATCGCTCTCAGGTGAGCACGGCGACGGCAGGGCGCGCTCCGAACTGCTCTCCACCATGTACAGCCCGGCAGCACTCCGGGCTATGAGTGACTTCAAGGCCCTTTTGGATCCGGAAGACATGTTTAACCCCGGGGTCGTGGTCCGGCCGTCGCCCCTCGACGCCGACTTGCGCCGGCCCCAGGCGCTGTCCCTGCGCGCCAGCGACGGATTCGCCTTCTCACACGACGGCGGGGACATCACCAAAGCCGTGCACCGTTGCGTCGGGGTCGGAAAGTGCCGTGCGGACCTGGGCCCGCAGGGCGGTTTCATGTGCCCGTCCTACACCGCGACCCGCGAGGAGCAAGACTCCACCCGCGGCAGGGCCCGGGTGCTCCAAGAGATGCTGAACGGCGGCGTCGTGACCCTCGGCTGGTCCTCACCGGAAGTGCATGACGCGCTGGACCTGTGCCTGAGCTGCAAAGCCTGCGCCAACGACTGCCCCACCGGCATCGACATGGCCATGTTCAAGTCCGAGACCCTGCACCAGACCTACAAGGGACGGATACGTCCGCTGAGCCACTACACGCTGGGCCGCCTTCCCCAATGGCTGCGGCTCTCCGCGCCCGCGGCGCCCCTGGTCAACCTCGTCGGCCGCCTTCCGCTGCTGCGCAGGACCATGATGGCGCTGATGGGAGCCGACAGCCGCCGGTCCCTACCGCCGCTGCCCCGTGCTCCGTTTCGAAAAACGCAGGAAGGCCGGAACCGGAACCATGGCCCGAGGGGCGGGCACAAGGTCCTGCTCTGGGTCGATTCGTTCTCCGACGCGCTGGCACCCGAGGTCGCGCGCGACGCCGTCGACGTCCTCGTGGCCGCCGGCTGCGACGTCGAACTCGCCGCCCCCGGGGCGTGCTGCGGACTGACGCTCATCTCCACAGGCCAGCTGACGGCCGCGAAGGCGAAGCTGCGCGCCACGGTGGACCTCCTGCTGCCGCACGTCCGGGACGGCCGGACGGTAGTGGGCCTGGAGCCCAGCTGCACGGCGACGCTGCGCTCGGACCTGGTGGAACTCCTCGCCGACGATCCCGGCGCCGCGGAGCTGTCGGCCGCCGTGAAAACGGTCGCGGAACTCCTGCTCGCAATCGACTGGACTCCGCCGGCCGCCGTGGAAAAACTCCTCGTTCAGCCGCACTGCCACCACTATTCCGTGATGGGCTACGGGGCCGATGAGGCCCTGCTGGCAGCCATGGGATGTGACATCGAAACGTCGGCCGGCTGCTGTGGGCTGGCCGGCAACTTCGGCATGGAAAAGGGGCACTACGAGGTGTCTGAGAACATCGCCCGGAGGGGGATTCTCGCCAAGGCAGAGGCCCTGCCGGATCACAGCATCATGGCGGACGGTTTCTCGTGCCGCACCCAGATCCGTGACCTGGCCGGGTTGGAAAGCCGGCACCTGGTCCAAGTCATCGCGGACGCTCTGCGCGCCGAGCGGCATCGCGCTTCTGCCTTAAGCGGATGCGCGTCAGACGGGCATGAAAACGGCGACGGAAGGCCGCCAGCTAGAATTTAGGTGTGAAAGCAGATGCGTTTGCGGCGGCCGCATGAGCAAGGACGCCGCGAAAGAGTTTAGGCGCCCTCCCACCGCTCAGGCTTTCGTCCTTGCCGAGCTTCGGCGCGCAATCATCGCAGGGGAATTCCTGCCCGGACAGCCGCTTCGTCAAAACACGCTGGCCGAGCGATTCGGCGTCAGCAGGGTGCCGGTCCGCGAAGCATTCAAGGTCCTCGAAAGCGAGGGCCAGGTGGTTTACGAACCCCACCGCGGCCACAAGGTCGCCAGCCTCTCGCTCACGGACCTCCTTGAGGTCTACCGACTCAGGCAGCTGTTGGAATCAGAGGCCGCCCGGGTTGCCGTCAAAAAGCGGAGCGACGGTGTGCTCGCCGCGATGAGGGCGACCGCCAGTGAGGTGGAAACGGCCAGCGCGGCCGGCGATCTGCTCAAGATGACCGACGCCAACCGGCGGTTTCACTTCGAATTGCTGGCAGCGGCTCGCATGCCGCGTCTGGAGCGAATCGTCCAAGTCTTGTGGGACGCGACTGAGGCTTACCGGTTCGTCTACTACGGGGCGGAACATAACCGGGCCAGGGTGGAACGCGAGCACGCCCGCATTATCCAGGCCTACGCTGACGGTGACGCGGAGCTGCTAGTCGCGCTGCTGGACGAGCACCGCGAACACGCTGTCGATGCCCTCCGGACTTTCCTGGACGCCCCGAGCCGCCCCTAATGTAACGATTCTGTGACACGGGTTACACCGCTTCACTATATTGGATACATTATCCAAATGGTCTTCCCAGTACCCCGCAATGATGCGGACAGCGCAGGCGTGCCAGCCGTCCAGCCAGACGTCACGGCGTCCGCGAACGACTGGCTCGGGTTGAACGGTGCCCGCGTGCTCGTGGCGGGCGCCGGCGGGATAGGGGCAGCCTGCGTTGCGGCATTCGTGGCCGCGGGGGCGAGTGTGCTCGCGGTTGACCGCGATGAGTCCCGGCTGGCCGCTCTTGATCCGGCCGCGGCCACGGATCGGGTCGACCTCACTTCCACCGAGGGTTGCGAGAACGCCGTTGCGGCTGCCCGGGAACGTCTCGGCGGACTGGATGTGCTGGTGCACTGCGTCGGCGTCAACCACCGGGTGCCGATTCTCGAAACTGCGGACGCGGACTGGAGCCGCATCCTCGAGCTCAACCTCACCAGCGCCTTCCGGCTCGGCCGCGCGGCGGGCCGCGTCATGGTCGAGGCCGGCTTCGGCCGCCAGATCTACTGCTCGTCGGTCTCCAGCCTCCTGGCACATCCCGATCACGGTCCCTACGCCGCCAGCAAGGGCGGCATCAACCAGCTGGTCCGGGTCATGGCCCGCGAATGGGCCTCCCACGGGGTCACGGTCAACGCCATCGCCCCCGGCTACGTGGACACGGAACTGACCAGGGCGCATCTGGACCGCCCCGGGGTGCGCGAGCACTACACCTCGATGGTCCCCGCCGGCCGGCTCGGTACGGTCGACGACCTTACCGGTCCTGTTCTCTACCTGGCTTCCCGCCAGGCGGAGTTTGTCACCGGCCATGTCCTGTACGTGGACGGGGGCAGGACCCTTGTCTGAACCCAGCCGGGGCGGCCGCTTTCCGCTCCTCGCCCCGCATGAACTCTCGGTTCAGCAGCGCGATCTGTATGACGCCATCGCCGGCCCGCCGAGGGGAAACGGGCCGTTTGCCCTTGCCGACGACGCCGGACGCCTCACCGGGCCCTTTAACGCGCTGCTGCACTCGCCTGCGATCGGAAACGCCGTACAGGCACTGGGCGCCGTCCTGCGTTTTGGCGGGTCGCTGCCGGCCCGCACGCGGGAACTGGTCATCTGCGCCGTCGCCGCGGAACTGGAGTCCGCCTACGAATGGTACGCGCACAGCCGGGTTGCCACGGGCGTCGGCATCACCGGCACCGAGCTGAAGCAGCTGCATGACGGCGGAGTCCCGGACACGCTGAGCACGGACGAAAGAGCGGCGCTGGGCCTGACGCGGGCGCTGCTGCGCGGCACCGCCGTTGGCGAGGACATCCACGCGGCCGCCCTCGAACACTTCGGACACGGCGGCATCACGGAGCTCTCCGTGCTGGTGGGCTACTACCGCCTGCTGGCAGGCATCCTCGCCGCCGGAGACGTTCCCGCCCCGCCGGCCGCCACCGGAGAACCCGTACGCCAGACCAATTAACACCCACCAACCCAGTCATCATCATGATCAAAAATAGGGAGAAACAACCATGACCGCTATGACCATCACTGCCCGGAGGCGTATGCAGCGCCTATGCGCAGCAGCAGTTCTTGTACCGGCAGTTTTCCTTTCCGCGTGTGGCAGCCCAGCTCCCAGCGGCGGTGGCGGCGGCGGTGCAGGCGGCCAGGGCGGCACGTTGTCCATCGCCACGGGCGGCACCGGCGGGGTCTACTATCCGCTGGGTGGTGGTTTTGCCACGGTGATCCGGGGCCACGTCAAGGGCTATGACGCCACCGTCCAGGAGACGAACGCATCCGTGGACAACATGCTGCTGCTCGGTAACGGCTCGGCACAACTCGCCTTCGCTGTGGGCGACGTGGTCTCCGATGCCGTCAAGGGCGAGGGTGAATTCAAGGGAAAGCCCCAGGAGATCTGCTCTCTAGGCAACATCTACAACAACTTCATGCAGGCCGTCACCGTCAACGACAAAGGGATCAAGAGCGTAAAGGACATGGCGGGCAAAGTCATCTCGGTCGGCGCCCCCAGCTCCGCCACCGAGGTAGGGGCCCTGCGCATCCTTGAGGCCGCCGGAATTGACCCGAAGTCGGGCATCCAGCGCCGCCAGCTTGGCGCGGCGGAGACCATCGCCGCGCTGCGCGACGGAACAATCGATGCAGGATTCTGGTCCGGCGGACTGCCCACCGGGGCGTTGATCGACCTTGCCGGCGACGGCGACATGAAGCTGCTTCCGATCGGGGAGTACGCGGAGCCGCTCGCGAAGAAGTACGGCGCGTACTACGAGAAGAAGGACATCCCGGCCAACACCTACGAAGGGCAGACCGAGGCCGTTCCGGCGATCGCTTCGCCGAATATCCTGGCCGCCAGCACAAAGATGGACAAGCAGCTTCAGCAGGACATCACCGCCGCACTCTTTGACAACAAGGAGGCCTTGATCAAAGTCCATCCCGCAGCGCGCGAGATGGATAAGACCACCGCGGGGAAGGTTGCCTTCGTGGAGACCTGCCCGGGTTCGAAGGCTTACTTCGACAAGTCCGGAAGCTAGCACCGCATGCGTAAGCCAGCCGCCGTCGTCGTCGGCCTCGTTTGCCTCGGGATGCTGGGAATGGGCGGCATTGCTGCGGCCGACGGGCCGCCCGAGCCCCAGCGTGCACGCGCCATGGTGATCAGCAACGACGGCGGCGTGCTGGCCAGCGTGCCCCTTGCCGGAGACACCTTCTCGGTGAGTTACCGCAACTCCATCTACGGCACCCTTGCGGAGGAGCGATACACCGTCCAGCACGACGGAAGCTACCGCCTGGTGCAGTTGGCCGCCGACCAGCTGGCAGTGCTTGAAGAGTACTACGCCGTCCCCGGACCACCGTCCGCGGCCGCGGACTCGGACCGTAGGAAATGGGTGACCAACCCTGATCCCGGACACCCCGCGAAATTCAGCCGATTGTCGCTGGCTGCAACAGATCTCGGACGCCGCACCGTCTACATCCCCGGTGCCCCGCCGCTTGAACTATGGAAGTTAGTTGAAGACAGCGACCCGTTCGTTGTGCTATCCATCAAGGAGACCCCATGACTGAGACCCCCAACGGCAACGGAGCCGTTGACGCCCGCACCTCGCCTGAACACCCGGGGAGCACCACGCGGACGGGGAGCACCGTGCGGACGGCCTCGGACACCGCCGACGCCGCCAACCCCCTGAACCTCGCGGAAGATGGGGTGATTGACGAAGAGGCGTTGATCGCGGAGTTTGAGGCAGAGAAACCCGCCCGTCACCTGAGCGGGATGCCTGGCACCGCGGTGAAGATCATCGGTGTGGCTCTGTCCCTGTTCTCTTTGTACTGGGTCTTCAACCCAATGCCCACCCAGTTCTACCTGCCCGCGTTCCTGATGATCGCGCTGCCCATGACGTTCCTGGTGTATCGCGGATGGGGCCGCTCCGCCCTGGCTAAGGATTCAGGACGCAAAGACAACCCGCCCATCCTCGACTGGCTGCTCGCCGCGCTTGCCGTGGTTCCGTTCGCCTACATCATCTCCGATTGGGACGGCTTCTTCCGGCGCGCGATCACGCCGACCTACCTGGACCTGGCCATGGGCGTCATCGCCATTCTGGTCACCTTGGAAGCATCCCGCCGGACGGTCGGCATTCTCGTCCCGCTGGTTGTGCTGGCCTTCTTCGCCTACGCGGCGTTCGGGTCCTTCATCCCTGCACCGTTCAACACATCGTCCTTTAACTGGATTCGGCTGGTTGGACACAACGTCATGGGCACACAAGGACTTTTCGGAGTTCCGACGGAGGTCGCGGCCTCATACATCATCTTGTTCACCATCTACGGGGCCGTCCTTGGCGCCTCGGGTGCAACCAAATTCTTTATCGACCTCTCGTTCTCCGCCTTCGGACAGTCAAAGTCGGGCCCCGGCCGGACCGTGACCCTGGCGGGCTTCCTGCTGGGCACCGTCTCGGGTTCCGGCGTCGCCACCACCGTGACCCTCGGCGGTATCTCCTGGCCCCTGCTGCGCAAGGCTGGCTACCCGAAGGAACACGGCGGCGCCATCCTGGCGGCTGCCGGCATCGGCGCCATCATGTCCCCGCCCACGCTCGGTGCCGCAGCCTTCATCATCGCCGCACTGTTGAACGTCTCATACCTGCAGGTGCTCATCTGGGCCACCATTCCCACCGTCCTCTACTACTTCGGCATCATCCTCGCCATCGAAATGGACGCCCGGCGGTTCAAGACCAGGGCGGTGGATTTCGACGTCAAACCGGTCGGCAAACTGCTGCTGCGGTTTGGGTACCACTTCAGTTCCCTCATCGCGATCGTGGTGTTCATGTCCATGGGCATGACACCGTTCCGGGCCGTGGTGTACGCCACCGGACTTGCGTTTGTGCTTAGTTTCCTGGACCGCCAGTCCTGGCTGACGCCCAAGCGCATCTGGGACGCGCTCGCCGTCGGAGCCATGGGGGCCCTGTCCGTGATCCCCGTCATGGCAGCCGCCGGCTTGATCGTCGGAATCATGACCCTCACCGGCCTGGGTCTGAAGCTTGCGAACATCATCGTGGATTTCGCCGGCGGCAACCTGCTCCTGACAGCCATCTTCTCCGCCATTTCCGTCACCCTCCTGGGACTTGCCGTGCCGGTAACGGCAAGCTTCATCATTTCGTGGGTGATCATCGGACCCGCATTGCAGGACGTCGGCGTTCCGGCATTCGCCGCCGCGATGTTCATCTTCTACTACTCGGTGCTCAGCGAGGTGTCGCCGCCGACGGCACTGTCGCCGTTCGCGGCGTCGGCCATCACCGGCGGCAAACCCATCAAGACGATGTGGCTGACCTGGCGGTACACGCTCTCGGCGTTCCTGGTGCCGTTCATCTTTGTGCTGTCCGAGGGCGGCGTCGGGCTGCTCCTGCAGGGCGACCCAGGGTCGATTGCTCTGGCATTCACCGTCTCCCTCCTGGCTGTTGCCGCCCTGGCCGTGGCTACCGGGGCCTGGCTCATCGGCCCGGCCCGCTGGCCCGAACGGATTCTTCTCGGCGTCGGGTCACTGCCCATGCTGGTCATGGATCCCCTCTACATCGGCATCGGGGCAGCGATCATCGCCGTAGGCGTCCTGGTACATATCCTCGGGCTACGCCGGCATCGCCCGGACGCGGCGGGTGCAGCCGCGGCCGGATCCCCAACCGGGAAGAACAAGGCTTCCAAGGCTCTTGACCGAAAGGACAACGCACCACTATGACGACACAGATCCCGCACCTCGCCCCCGGGCTCTGGGGAGTCCTGGCCACACCGTTCAGCGGACCGCATTTTGCCGTGGACACCGACTCGCTGCGCCGCGAAGTGCAGCTCTACACGGCAATACCGGCCACCGGAATGGTGGTGCTCGGCGTCTTCGGCGAGGGCGCATCCCTGGATGCCGCGGAGCAGGCCCTCGTTGTGCGCACCGTCGCCGAGGCGGGAAAGGGCGCGCCCCTTGTGGTGGGCCTTTCGGCCCGGTCAACGGCCGTGGCGCTGGAGCAAGCCGGGACCGCGGTTAAGGCGGCGGGCAGCACCCTCGCAGCCCTCATGGTGCAGGCCAACAGCTCCGATCCGGAGGTGCTCGCCGCCCATCTGACCGCCGTGCACCGGGCCACCGGAGCGGGCATCGTGCTGCAGGACTACCCCGTGGCTTCCGGCGTGAACATCACTGCGGCGCAAATCCTCGAAGTCCTGGCGCAGTGCCCGTTCATCGTGGCCGTCAAATCGGAGGCCCCCCCGACGGCCTCCGCCATTGCCCGACTGACGCGCGCCACTTCCGTGCCCGTCTACGGCGGACTTGGGGGAGTGGGGCTGCTGGATGAGCTGGCCGCCGGCGCGGCCGGCGCCATGACCGGATTCTCGCACCCCGAAGGACTCCAGGCCGCGTTGACCGCATGGGCCGACGGCGGCTTCCCCGCCGCCCGCGAGGCCTTCGCCCCGTGGCTGCCGCTGGTGAACTTCGAGGCCCAGCCCGGCGTCGGACTGGCCCTGCGCAAGGAAGTACTGCGCCGGCGCGGCATCATCGCCGAATCCATCGTGCGGCCCCCCGCGCCGAAGCTGCCGCAGGAACTGGCTGACCTGATCGATGCCCACCTCGACGCCGTCCGGGTGGTGACTTCCTGATGGAGACCGGTTTGAAAGGAAAAAACGTCCTGGTTCCGGGCGCAAGCTCGGGCATCGGCCTCGCCGTCGCCCGGGCATTGGCCGCGGAAGGCGCCAACGTCGTGTTGGCGGCGCGGCGCGGGGACCTGGTCCGGGCGGAAGCTGCCCGGCTGGCTTCCGCCGTCGGTGTCGGCATTGACCTGACGGACGACGGCGCCCCCTCAGCCCTGGTGGAGGCCGCGGTGGAGGCCTTTGGCCCCATCGATGTGCTCATCCTCAACAGCGGTGGACCGCCTCCCGGCGGTGCTGCGGACGTCTCCGCTGAACAGGCCCTTGAGGCTGTGCACCAGTTGCTTCTGCAACACATTCAACTCACCACCCTGGTGCTTCCGGGCATGCGGGAGCGCGGGTGGGGGCGCGTGGTGGCAGTCGGTTCGAGCGGGGTGCAGCAGCCCCTACCCAACCTTGCGTTGTCCAACATCGGGCGGGCCGGGCTCGCCGGGTACCTGAAGACCCTGGCGGCGGAGGTGGCAAAGGACGGCGTGACCGTCAACATGGTGCTCCCCGGCCGCATCGACACCGACCGCGTCGGCTCACTGGACGCAGCGGCGGCCAAACGCACCGGCCGCTCGCCGGAGGAAGCGAGGGCGGCCTCGGAGGCAACGATCCCCGCCGGCCGGTACGGCACGCCCGAAGAGTTTGCCGCTGTCGTCACCTTCCTCGCGAGCGGACCGGCCTCCTACGTGACCGGGGAGCAGATCCGCTGCGACGGCGGACTCGTCCGTTCCTACTAACCGAAAGAACAATTCCATGACTTCCCGCATCCTCCATCTCTGCACCATCCGCGACGGATCCACCCCTGATGGGGCCGACCCCGGGCAGGCCCGCGAAGAGGCGGCCGTCGTCCACCCGCGACGCGGAGCCGCGTTGGTCCGCGAACTGCTCCCGGGCTTTACCGGCGACATCCTCGATGTCCTGACCGGGGACCTGCTCGGGGAACTCGAAACGGCCGCAGCCAACGCCGATGACGCCGTCTTCCGCGACCCGGAGCACCTCAGCTACGGGGCCCCGTACCGCCGTCCCCGCATGCTGTGGGGGATCGGCCTGAACTACGTGGAGCACGCCTCCGACCTGACCGAAGCCGTGCCCGACGAGCCTGCGTCGTTCATCAAGGGGGACCATACCGTTATCGGCCCGGACGAGAACATTCCGATCCCGGAGCAGAGCCAGCGCACCACCACCGAAGCGGAGATCGCCGTCGTGATTGGTCGATACTGCCGCAATGTCGAGCCCGAGGAGGCGCTGTCCTATCTCGCCGGCGTCGTACCGGTCCTGGACCAGACCGCGGAAGATATCCTGCAGCGCAATCCGCGGTTCCTCACCCGCTCCAAGAACTTTCCGGGGTTCTTCTCCTTCGGCCCCCGGATCGTGCCCCTCGCCGAGGTGGAGGAGGCCGCCGGTTCCCTGGCCGAGGTCACGGTATCCACCGTGGTCAACGGGGAGGTGCGTCGCAGCAACACAGTGTCGCACATGCGCTACGACCCGGCCTACCTGATCAGTTTCCACAGCAAGGTCATGCCACTCTTCCCCGGTGACATCATCTCCACCGGAACCCCCGGAGCCGTGCATATCGAACCCGGGGACGTCGCCGAATGCCGCGTGACGGGGCTCGGAACCCTCAGCAATCCCGTGACCGCCTCCAACTGAACCTGCACGACCACAACATAAGGAGGCTGACGCTCGTTGAGCAGCACCCAATCTTTCCCCCACGCCCCTCCCGCCGCCGCACCCCTGAACGGGATCAAGGTGGCGGACTTCTCCCGAGTCCTCGCCGGACCCTTTGCCACCATGATGCTCGCTGACTTTGGCGCCGATGTGATCAAGGTGGAGAGCCCGGGCGGTGACGACACCCGGGCCTGGGTGCCCCCCGTGGACGAACACGGCGCGGGCACGTACTTCTCCAGCGTCAACCGGAACAAACGCTCGGTGGTGTGCGACCTGCGCACCCAGGAAGGACTCGCGCAGGCGCGCGACATAGCGCTCGCGGCAGACGTCGTTGTTGAGAACTTCCGGCCCGGCGTCATGCAGCGCTTCGGCCTGGACTATGACACCCTCCGTGCGGAGCGCCCGGACCTGGTCTACTGCTCCATCACCGGATTCGGCAGCAAGGCCGGCGCGCACCTGCCCGGATACGACCTCCTGGTCCAGGCCGTGGGGGGATTAATGAGCGTCACCGGGTCCCCGGAGTCGGAACCGAGCAAGGTAGGGGTGGCGCTGGTGGATGTGGTGACTGGCCAAAACGCGGTGGTGGGCATCCTGGCCGCGCTGCGGAGCCGCGACCAGACCGGCAGGGGACAGCGGGTGGACGTCAACCTTCTCTCCTCGCTGCTTGCCGGCCTCGTCAACCAGGCCTCCAGCACCCTGGCCACCGGCGAATCCCCGCAGCGAATGGGCAACGCCCACCCCAGCATTGCGCCGTACGAGACGCTGCAGACCGCGGACGGGCCGCTCGCCCTGGCGGTCGGAACGGACAAGCAGTTTGCCGCCCTGGCGCGGGTGCTCGGCGTTCCCGAACTGGCCGACGACAGCAGATTCCGCGGGAACTCGAACAGGGTGGCCCACCGGGTCGCGCTGAAGGCGCTGCTTGAGGAGCAGCTCCGGAAAAAGCCAGCGGTTGAATGGTCAGGCCTGCTCAGCGCGGCGGGCGTACCCGCCGGCAAGGTCAACTCGATCGTGGAAGCGATCCAGCTGGCCGCCGACCTGGGGCTGGAACCCGTGGTGGAAATTGCGGACGGGTCCAGCCCTCGCACCTCCCGCCAGGTGGCCAACCCGATCCAGCTTTCGGAAACACCCGCCACCTACCGGCGGCTGCCGCCGCTGCTCGGCGAACACAGCGGTGCGAGCTTCCCGGAGCGGAACCGCCGGGCAGCCCTCCAAACCCACCCCACCGGAAAGTAGAACCATGACTGACACTTCAGACCTCATCGGCATCGACACACTGCTCACGGCGGAGGAAGTCGCCGTGCGGGAGAAAGTCCGCGGATTCGTGGACACGGCCATCAAACCCAATATCGCCGACTGGTACGAGCGCGCGGAGTTTCCGCTGGACATAGTCCCGCAGATGGCGGAACTCGGCCTGCTCGGCATGCACATCAAGGGCTACGGGTGCCCGGGCCGGACCTCGGTGGAGTACGGCCTGGCCGCCATGGAACTGGAGGCCGGCGACTCGGGTCTGCGGACGTTTGTCAGCGTCCAGGGTTCGCTGGCCATGAGCGCCATTGCCAAGCACGGATCGGAAGAGCAGAAGCAGGAGTGGCTTCCGCGGATGGCCGCCGGAACCGCCATTGGCTGCTTCGGACTCACCGAGCCTTCCGCCGGATCCGACCCCGGAAACATGCTGACCTTCGCCAAGCGCGACGGCGACGACTGGATCCTCAACGGCTCCAAGCGCTGGATCGGGCTGGCCTCGGTGGCGCAGGTGGCCATCATCTGGGCCATGACCGACGACGGCGTCCGCGGTTTCGTCGTCCCCACCGACACCCCCGGCTTCAAGGCCACCCCCATCCAGCAGAAACTCTCCATGCGCGCGTCCATCCAGTGCGACATCGAACTGACGGACATTCGGCTGCCAGCCAGCGCCATGCTGCCCAACGCCAAGGGCCTCCGCGGCCCGTTCGAGTGCCTCAACGAGGCCCGCTACGGCATCATCTGGGGCGCCATGGGGGCGGCGCGTGACAGCTACCTCACGGCCCGGGACTACTCGCAGCAGCGCATGCAGTTCGGCAAGCCGCTCGCTGGCTACCAGCTGACCCAGGAGAAACTCGTTAACATGGCACTGGAGATCAACAAGGGCACGCTCCTTGCCCTGCAGCTGGGCCGGCTGAAGGACGCCGGAGTGCTCCAGCCGCACCAGATCTCCGTGGGCAAGCTGAACAATTGCCGCGAGGCGATCCAGATCTGCCGCGATGCCCGGGCCATGCTCGGCGGGAACGGCATCACCCTGGACTATTCCCCGCTGCGCCACGCCAACAACCTGGAAAGCGTGCGCACCTACGAGGGTACGGACGAGGTGCACACGCTGATTCTGGGCAACCACATCACCGGTATCGCGGCCTTCCGCTGAGAAGGTCGTGACCCCGGGACCACCCGCGTGTGATCTCCTTTGACCAGGAAGTCCGTGCCTCCTTTTCGGAAAGCACGGACTTCCTGTCGTTGGGCGCCGTCGGTTACCGGGCCCCGGCCCGGCCGGGGACGGAGCGCCCGTCGAGCGCCTGGTTGACAATGTATTCGGCGATGGCCAGGGAGGAAGTGGCTCCCGGGGAGGGCGCGTTGCGGACAAGGACCAGATCCTGGCGGCGGGCAATCACAAAGTCATCCACGAGCGACCCGTCACCGTTCATTGCCTGGGCGCGGACACCCCGCGTGCCGGGAACGATGGACGCACCCTCGAGCGAGGGGACGAAACGCATTGCCTCGGCGATGAACTTGCGTTTGCTGACGACCGTGTGGAACTCCCGCGCCGCCGACGGCACGTTCTTGCGGGCGAAGTTCCAGAAACCCGGGAACAGCGCGTAGTCCAGGACGTCGCGCACATTGACGTCCTTCCAGGAGTACGATTCCCGGCCGAAGGAGATGAATGCGTTTGGTCCCAGCATCATTTCGCCGTCGATTCGCTTGGTGAGGTGCACACCAAGAAAAGGATGCTGCGGATCGGGAACCGGATAAATCAGTCCCTTGACCTGATTGCGTGCCTCCGGGCCGAGCAGAAAGTACTGCCCGAAGAACGGCACGATGCGCGGGGTGGACGGTTCCCCCGTCGACGCGGCCAGCCGGTCGGATTGGAGCCCGGTACAGGCGACCGCGAGGTCGTAATGTTCACTTCCGTCCTTGGTGTGGACCACAACGCCCTGCCCCTGCTGCGCAAGGGAGCTGACTTCCTGTCCCAGCCTGATCTGCCCGCCTGCGTGGCGGACGTCGTCGGCGAGGGCGTTGGTGACAGCGGCGTAGTCAACGATGGCCGTTTCAGGCGAGTGCAGTGCCGAGACCCCGACGGCGTTCGGCTCTACGTCCTTGATCTGCTCTGCGCTCAGCATCCTGGCACCGGGCACACCGTTAGCTTGTGCCCGGACGAAGATGTCTTCAAGCCGCCGGTTTTCTTCGGCAGTCTGAGCGATGACCAGCTTTCCGCACTGATCGTAGGGGAGGTTCTTGGCGGCGCAGTATTCCTTCAGCAAGTCGACTCCACGGCGGCACAGGGTGGCCTTGAGTCCGCCTGGCTCGTAGTAGAGACCGGCATGCACCACTCCGGAGTTGTGGCCCGTCTGGTGGTAGGCCAGTTTCTCCTCCTTCTCGTAGACCGTAACCGACGCGCCGTCGAGCTGGTTAATGAGCTCACGTGCAACGGCGACACCGATGATGCCACCGCCGATGACGGCACAGCGCAATGGCTTCGCGACCATGTAAATCCTCATAACTGGGAGGGAAGTTGTCCATGCGAGAATGTGCTCGTGGACAACCTCGAACGTGCAGACAATCTGACAGATCAGGCCATCACGAGGCTCAGAACTGCGATATTGGGCGGTGAGTTGAAGCCGGGCGAGCTGTACTCCGCCACCCAGCTGGGCGAATGGCTTGGAGTGTCCAGAACGCCAATACGGGAGGCGCTGCAACAGCTGGCGACGACCGGCCTCGTTGTGGTCGAGCGCAATAAAGGGATGAGGGTTCGCTCCACAACTCTCGAAGACCTCGTCGAGGTGTTCCAGGTCCGACTGATGCTCGAGGTACCAGTGGCCCGGCGAGCTGCCGCGGTCCGCACCGCCGCCGATATCTGCAGGGTCACAGAGGCGTTCGACGCTTTTCAGCAGAGCTCCGAAACCGGTGATGCCGCCGCCACCTTGCGAACCGACCGCGACTTCCACCTCGCGTTGCTCAGTACGTCAGGCAATCACAGGGTGGTGAAAATGCTGGAAGACCTCCGTAACGTCGTCCTGCTCACCGGAGTGGAAACAGTTCCCAGGTCGCGGTCCTCCCGTGAAGCCTTTGAAGACCACCGGGACGTCTATGAGGCCTTCGTGGCGGGGGAACCTGAGAAAGCCGGACAGGCCATGCGGCGCCATATTGTCAATACCGCCCGGTTGCTTGTCCCGCGCGAAGCGCAGGAACGCGGCATTTCCGCGGTCGACGTTGAGGCGCTTCTCAACTGGACCTGACTCGCCAAGTCAACGCTAGGAGGAGGGGGCCTGGGATCAGCTACTCTGCAGATCTTCATCAGCACAAGCTACTCCTGTTGCATGTTGCATGCAACAGGGGTCGGTTCCGGTCCGAGGCAAGGTCCCGGTGCTACAGCAGGGGCTTAGGTTGGTCCGTCGGACCCAGCAGTGGTGCGTTCGATGATCTCGTGGGCAATGGCGTGGACCTTGCGGTTTGTGTCCTGGCTCATCTTGTTCATCAGCTCGTACGCCCGGTCGGCGTCGATTCCGGTGCGTCCCATGAGGATGCCCTTGGCCTGCTCGATGGCCGCCCGATTGAGCGCTGACGCGGCGACCGCCTCGGTGGCGAGCTGGTGGCGGTCGGTATGGATGGACTGGGTGAGGTCCACGATCACGCCCCAGACGCCGACGGGCGTGGACCCGTCGAGGATGTAGTCCGCGGAGAAGAGCAACTTATGCTGCTGGTCCTTGCGGTCGCGGATGGACACGTAGATGGACAACGGGCCGCCGACGGCAGCCACCCGCTCCCAGTAAGCCTGGACCTTGGGCCGGTCTTCAGGCTCGATATGGGGCAGGGCCATCTCCATGGACGGGACAACGTCGCCCCGTTCATACCCGTAAATGCGGTACAGCCCATCCGACCAGCGGAATGTCTCGTCTGCGAAGTAGTACTCGACCAGTCCGGTGGGGCAGTCGAGGAATTCGTCATGGGGAATTCCTCGCGCCACGGATCCGGGATATTTGTTGTTGGATGTCATTGACGGGGCCGTTCGACGCGCTATTGCCCCGGCAACCCCCTGCCTGAGCATGAAAAGACCAGAATATAGCAGGGAGTGGCCGGATGTGGACGTCCGGGATTGTCTGCCGTGAGGATGAATGTAGAGACGAAGAAGGGTGGAGGCGCCGGCATGTACGACCGTGAGCGCGACAGGCGGGATGATGCGGCCTACGCCGAACATAAGAAAGCCGTCGCGGAGGGTGAGAAGCGTGTCCTCCGACGGACAAGGTCCGGAGAGTTGCACAGCTACCCCGTGGAGGAGATCGGGTTCAGCCCGGGCAGGGGGCAGGCGCAGGTAAGCACCTGGCAGGGAATGGCATTGCTTGCCGCGTTTGCCGCTGGCGCAGTTGTCTTCTCGGGGGTGCTCTTTCTGGGGCCGCTCGGACACGGGGAAGCTCCGCTGTGGGGCGCCCTGGTTCTCACTCTTCTGGCAGGTGGTTTTACCTTCTACGCGTTCGGCCTGGCGCGGGACGAATTCAACGCGGCGAGGCTGCGGAAGCTTCGCGGCTCGCCAGCGCCTGGCAGCGGCACGGTCGACACCAGTCTGCTGGAACTGGGCCAGAAAGACTGAACCCCGGGAAACGGATCACCTCGGGATCATGAGGCTGGCTGTTAGTCCCGTTCCGGCCCTAGAGGTAATCCGGGGCCGGCTCCAGGCCGAAATATTGCTCAAGGGTGGGGAAGTCGTTCATCTCCTGGGCGACGACCTTGCCCACATAGCGCAGGTGCCACGGCTCGTAGGTGTAGCCGGTAACCTCCTCGGCGCCCGCGGGGTAGCGGATGATGAATCCGTACGTCATGGCGTGCTCCGCCGCCCACTTGCCGGCCGGGGTGGTGGCGAAGCAGGCCTGCAGGGCACAGACTCCGCTGGCGTTGCCGATGTCCATCGCCAGGCCGGTCTGGTGCTCGCTGAAGCCGGGCCGGGCGGCCAACGTGTCCGCCGTCGCCTGTCCGTACTGTCGCACGTAGCTGTCATAAAGGCTGGCCTGCTGGCTGTAGGAACGGTAACCGCTGACCGGAATGATGTTCACACCGGCACCCTTGGCGGCTTTGGCTAACAGCTTGTAGGCGTCCGCGGCTTCTGACCGCAGCCGTTCCCCCTGGACCCTGACCAGCCGCGCCGGCACGTACGTGGCCGGGTCCAGCGGCCGGTGCTTGTTGACCACCACCTGAAGGCTGGAGGCGGAGTCAATGTCGTAGCCCGACGCCGACAATGCCGTCACGGGCGGTGCGATCATGCCGAGCGCGAGCATCAGCCCCGCCACCGCAGCTGTCATCCTGCTGATTCTTTTGAGCACCGTTGCCTCCCAGAAATGTCCGGAACAGATGCGGGGAACCCTACAGGTCTGTCCGGCCGACGTCGAGGGTGTTTGGCTTGGAGGATCCGGGACGAAATCCTCATGTGGTGGCTGCCCAACAGGCCCACCATGATCGTATGAACCCTGAAACCCCGAAGACGCCGGAGCTGAACCTTCCCCAGGCTTTCCTCCTGCTGGCAACGAACGACCAAAACGGCAAACCCGAAGTGCCGGTGTTCGCCCTCAGAACCACGTTGGCCGGGGCAATCCTGGCCGAGCTGGAGCTAACCGGTGCCATCGGGCTGCAGGGAAAGAATGTCCGGGCCACCGCCGCCGCCCCGCCCACCGAGTTCCAGCACGAGCTGGGCCTGATCCGCGGCAAATCGCGGCCCCACACGCCCAAGCGCTGGGTGGCCATGCTGGAGGGCCGCGCCGAAGTGCAGCGTGTCTACGAGGGGATGGCGTCTTTAGGCATCGTGGAACCCGTCGGCGAGAAACACCTTGGCCTGTTCAAGTCCACGCGGTACCCGGAGAAAGACCACGGCCCGGAAGCTGCGCTGCTGAAAAAGATCGAAGCCGCGCTCAGTGGCGCCCCGGCCGATGCCGGCGGGGCGGCCTCCACGGCAGCGCACGACGCCGGGACTCCCGGTTCCGCGTCGGCCCCCACCGCGGCAGCGCCCGAGGCCGCGGCCGCCCCCGAGGCGGCGGCCCCCGCAGCCGGAAACCCGGAAGCTGGCGCCCCCGACGCCGGCACACCTGCGGCGAAGGCCCCCGAGGCCGGGAAACGCGTCGCCGCAGCGCCGTATCCCCGAACCACGGCACTGATCGCCCTGCTGCAGGCGGCCGGCCTGTTCGGCAAGCTCTTCCCGGCAGCAGATCGAAGCTACGCCGACGAGCTGGCAAAGGACTACTGGCCAGCCCGGGCCGTGGAGGACGAACTTCGGATGATCAGGCTGGCGCAGGAAGAAGCCGCCACCCTCTGATGCTGATTGGCTCCCGGGTAGCGACGGTACGGGACAGCACGACGACGGCGGGGGACTCCCGCCGTCGTCGTGCTGCCTGCTGAACTCAGCCCGCCCTCAGGCGCGGCCCTTCAGGATCAGGTTCCAGTACATAAACGGCAACCCGTAGCGCTTCAGCAGCCACATATCGGTGCGTTCCTTGGTGGTGTCGATGAACGGGATGCTGGGTGCGGGCTGGAGGCTGTAATCGAACTCCGCCAGCAGCATCTTCCCCCGCGCCGTCGTCAGCGGGCAGGAGGCGTAGCCTCCGTACTGGGCCGCCGGCACTGCGCCTTCGAGGGCGGCCAGCAGGTTCTTCACCAGCACCGGGGCCTGCTTGCGGATCGCCGCTCCGGTCTTCGAGTTCGGCGTGGACCCGGCGTCGCCCAGGGCGAAAATTTCCGGGTACCGCTTGTGCTGCATGGTGTGTTTGTCCACGTCCACGTAGCCTGCGGGGTTGGCCGGATCGGCCAGCGGGGTGCGCTTGAGCCAGTCCGGTGCCGACTGCGGCGGCACCACGTGGAGCAGGTCGTAGTGCAGTGACTCCTTGGTCCCCGCCGCGTTGTCCGTAATCTCTGCCATCCCGGCAGCGGGGTCCACCGAGGTCAGCTCGCTGTTGAAGCGGACTTCGATGCCGTACTTGGCCACCACCCGCTCAAGCTCGTCGGCGAACACCTTGACCCCGAACATGCCGGGCGTGGGCAGGACCATCACCACCCGGATCTTGTCCAGGACGCCCTGCTTCTGCCAGT
Source organism: uncultured Arthrobacter sp. (assembly GCF_964021775.1). GTDB lineage: Bacteria > Actinomycetota > Actinomycetes > Actinomycetales > Micrococcaceae > Arthrobacter. The sequence goes on along the minus strand of NZ_CAXHZI010000001.1, from coordinate 323,420 downwards.
AGTCGGCTGCCAGGTACGCGATCTTCTGCGGAGCTCCGGCACACTTGATGGGCCCCGAGGGCTGGGTGAAGATGGCCGTCCCGGACTTCAGGTTCCGGATCAGGTCCCAGGTCTTCGGCGCCAGGTCGAACCGGTAGTTGCTGGATGCCGTCGGGGAGTCCATGGCTTCTGCCATGCCGGGGATCTTGTCCCAGTCCAGCTGGATGCCGGGGCTGACCACCAGATAGTCGTACGTGACGGTCCCGCCGGAGGCGAGCTCGACGCTGCGCCGGTCCGGGTCAATGTCGGCCGCGGCGTCCTTGATCCAGGCCACCCCCTGGGGCATGACGGAGGCCTGCGGCCGGACCGTTTCCGCCTGGCTGGCGGAACCTCCGCCGACCAGGGTCCACAAGGGCTGGTAGTAGTGCCGGTCGCTCGGCTCGATCACCCCGATGTCGGTCCGCCCCGCGCGGCGGAGCCGGGCTGCAACGCTCAGCCCCGCGTTGCCGCCTCCGATGATCAGGATCTCGTGGTGCATGCTCATGGATAAGACGCCTCTCTAGGAGCCTGGCGTCGCGTCGCCGCCGACGCCGGGTATATCGGGGGATTGAGCGGGCCGCGGAGGCCGGCGGGGCGGGGCCGGCAGCATCTTCGCCTGCGCGTCCGGACTCCGGGGCCTCCGTGCTTTTCAATCACTGTGATATCACTCACTATATACCCCCGGGGGTATTTCCGCACACCCTACTCGTTCTTCACGATGTCGACCGAGATTTCCACCGCCGGAACGGTTCCCCTGTTCTCCAGCCAGTGGGTGGTCTCCCGGTCCTCGGGCCAGCCTGCACCCGGACCGTAGTCGGTAGCGACCCCGTTCCGGTGGTCGGTGATGGTTCCCTGCAGGATGTAAACCAGGCCCGGCCGGTCCCGGTGGTCGTGGAGCGGGCCGAAGACGCCTCCCGGCTCGATGGTCACCATCCGCATCCGGAGCTGGCGCCCCGCCATGCCCTCGATCTCGGCGCCAAGGTCGAGCGTTGCAAGTAGCTCCGCAGTCACACCTTTGGTCTGCTGTTTTCCCTGTTCTTCGCTCACCGTGCGCTCCTCTCCGTCGCTGTACCGCTTTCAGCCCGGTTTACTCCGCAGGCGGCTGCGGCATCAAGACCATGCCCGTGCAGGGGCCAGAAACGCCCCCGGCGGATGCCGGGGGCGCTTTCGTGGCTCAGCCGAGCTACTTCGGTGGGCTACTTCGCTGCGGTAACGGTGGCCTCGTAGGTGAGGATTTCGGTGCCATTGCCCTCCTCGCCGTTGTCGGGGGCCACCTTCAGGGTGACGTGGCCGCCGTCGGCGGTCATTTTGAAGGGGTTGCGGGTGGCCACGTGCCCGGCGGTGGACCACTGCTGGAAGGGGACGTCGCGGATCACGCTGCGGGACTTGAGATCGATCATTGCCATACCGCCGAGTTCATAGGTGGCGCCGGTTCCGCCGGCGGCCGGCGTCTGCGGGAGGTTGGTGACCCCGCCGCACAGCATCTTCGAGTTGGGCACGTACTGGCAGTCCTGGTAATCGATGAAGTAGTTCGGGTTCTGCCAGGTGGAGAGCTGCTTGCCGCGCAGGTCCCATTCGGCAAAGCGCCGCGAGCCCCAGGTGTTGCCGACCAGATGGCCGGTCTGCTTGTCCATCACGATGCCGCCAAAGTGGTCCTTCACCTCGAACTGCTTGTGCACGTCGAGGGTGGTCGCGTCGACCCGGTAGATGATCGCGCTGCTGTCGGGCCGGTACTGGGCAACCGGGACCCAGACGTTGGTGCCGTCGAAGTCGATGCCGCCGGGGTGGTACGTGTCGCCCTCGCCCAGGATGATGTCCTTCTGCAGTTTCCCGGCCTTGTCCATAACGAACAGGTGCCCGACTCCCTTGCCCGGCGTGCGGTCGAAACCGCCCTGCGGGGAGGGGAACTTGGTGGTCGGTTCGATGATCTGGACGGCTGAGAGGAAGATGTGGTCCCGGCTGAAGGCGATTCCTTCGGTGTGGTAAGTGGGGAAATCCAGCTTCAGTTTGCCGGTCTGCTGCCAGTTCGTGGCCCGGTCGACGCCGCCGAACGCCGCGGCCAAGGCGGTGTTCGTTTCGCGGTGGGCGCCGGAGCCGGCGTCGCTCCCGCCGTGCCGGGTGCTGGGGCCGGCGGCCTGGGCGGCGGCCGTTCCGCCGATTGCGGACGCTGCCAGGACGATGGCGGCGGCGGCCGTGAGGATGCCTCGGGTGCGAGTAGCGCTCATGGGGGAGCCTCTCAAAAGTTGGATCTCAACAGGACCCCGCCACCGTACTGACCGGTAATGAACCGTTCGTGGAGTGCCGGTGAACGGCAAGAGGCATCACCGGCTCCTGCCTACCCGAATTTCCTCCATTGACCTTCCGAAACCACCTCGACGGAGCCGTCGACGACCTTGATAGCTGTCTGTTCGTCGATCGCATAGGACGGAACTCCGAGGTCGGCGGCCCACCGCTCTGCCTGCGCCAGGGTGTTGGTCGGGAAAGCGTCCAGATGCGGGAAGATCGAAAAGTCCACCGCCCCCAGGGTGCGATCGCCTTGCGCGGCCGGCCACGCTACGAAGGACTGCCCGATCCGGGGCGTCATCACCATGCTTCCGGCGCTCACCCCCACCCAAACCGTGTCAGTCAGCGACGGCAATAGGTCGGCCAGCCCGGACTCCCGCATCCAGTGGCAGAGGTACGTCGCGTCTCCGCCGTCGACCAGAAGCGCGTCGGCCTCCCGGAGCCAGGGGACCCAGCGCTCCGCCCCGATGGTGGGCAGCGCCGTGAGCTCGAGGACGCCGAGCGATGCCCAGCCCAGGCCGGACAAATGGCGGGAGCCGGGCCCGGCGGCCAAGAGGCCCCGCACGGATGCCGGTCCGCACATCGGGTGACCCCACTGCGCTGTCGGGACCACCAGGGCGTGGCTCTGGTCGATCGGCTTGCCGAGAAGCTGCACGAGCGCCGAGCGGATGCTCGGGTTCGTCACGCCGCCGGAGGTAAGTAAGAGCTTCACGCGTGCCCCCTGGGGTCGCGGGTGTGGATGCCGGGCCTGCCGGACTTCCGAAGAGATGCGGTCATCGGCCCAGTTTGCCAGCGGGGCGAGGCGGGGGCCAGATGCGGGCGCCGCGAGATTCCCGCACCGTTCGATGACCAGTGTGCAGCTCGCCCAAGTCTGGCCGTGAGGTATGCGCTCTAGGCCCCGTCTTACTTACGACGGCGCTTCGGTGCGCCCGGCGCCCGAGCGGTGGAGGTCGTGCTGGCCCGGCTAGGTTCTAGCGGCTGATTCTTTTCAGCGCCCGGTGGGCTTCAGCAGCGGTCGGCCGGTTGGCGGGGTCCGCGTCGGTCATGGAGTGCAGCAGCATGGACCAGCGGCGGCGGACCGTGTCCGGCAGCCGGGGTGCGCGGAGGGTGCGGGCCACCATGGACTCCAGTGCGGGCCCGGGGAAGGCCTTGATGCCGGTGAGGCACTCGAAAGTGACCAGCCCCAGGGCATAAATGTCGCTGGCGCTGGTGGTGGTTGTTCCATGCACCGCCTCAGGGCTCAGGTAGTGCGGGGTGCCGGAGCCGGCATGGTTCGGCCGGTGCCTCGAGCTGGTGGCAATACCGAAATCCGTCAGTTTCGCCCGTCCGGTGGGGTCTGTGCCGGCGGAACGGTCCACCAGGATGTTGGCGGGCTTGACGTCGTTGTGGACCACTCCCTTGCGGTGGACGTGGGCCAGCGCGCTCGCGACGTCGCTCATCCAGGCAGCCACGTGGGGCGTCCCCAGATGCCCATCCTGCAGGACAGACCGCAGGTCAGGTCCGCGCACCAGCTCGGCAACAAGGTAGTCCCGGCCGGAGCCGGGGCCACCGTCTGCCGGCACCCTGCCATGGTCCTTGATCCGGACGATGTTTCGATGGTGCAACGGCGTGTGGAGGGCCTGCTCCCGGCTGAACGGCGACGCTGCGTCGCCGGATTCGGCCCGGAAAATCTTGATGGCCACGTCGGTGCCGAGGGTGGCGTCGGTTGCCTGGTAGACATTGGCTTCGGAGCCCCTGCCCACCAAGGCGCCCAGCCGGTAGCGCCGGCCCAACAGACGGTCGTCCCGGACGGTTTCGTAGTGGGTGTCTCGGCCGGCTGGGTTGGCGGCGAAGCCGGACGCACGAGCGGGGCTGGCCCGGGCCAGGGCAGGCCGTCGGGGGATGATGGCAGTGAGTGTCACCGTAAGAGATCTTGCAGTTCAGCCGGGGTCAGCCCGGCTGCCAGGCCCAGGGCCGCGTGCTCTGCCCCGAGGTCCGACGCTGTCTTGAGCGCGGTCTCGAAGTGCTCATGGGCCGCGTCCAGCTCCCATTGCAGGCTCTCGACCCGAGCCGAGGCCAGGCGCACGGCGGCCAGCGGATCGGCGGCAACGTCGGCGTCGAGGCGGTAGCCGCACCGGCAGGTCCACTCGGCGAAGCCTGACTGCAGCTGCGCCCACGGCAGGGACAAATCCTCTGCCGCCGCCATGTTCATGGCCGTGCCGCAGTGGACGGGAGTCCGGGGTGCGGGGGTGGTGGCTTCCGGGCCGGCGGGCAGAATGTGCTCCGATGTCTTACGTTCAACTACGGCCGTCATCAAATCCACCATTCTAGTAACTAGTTCACAATGTAGCTAGTCTAACTAGTATTCAGTGGTTGTCCAGTTCCGCCCGGAATCAGTCTCCAGCGACGTCGATGGCGTCCACGGCTTCGCGCATCCGCACCAGGAACTGCAGGACCGCCGTCGTCTCTTCCGGGCTTAGGGATTCGGCAATCTCGATCATCCGCCCGTGCATATTGCCCAGGGTATGGCGGACTTCCTCGTCAGCCCCGCGGGTCGGCCGCAGAATGATGGCGCGGCGGTCGGAAGGGTGCGGCTCGCGCGTGATGTAGCCGCTGGAGGCCATCCGATCGACCAGTGCGGTCATGGAGGCTGAGGTCATGCCCAGCCGGGCGGCGAGCTCTTTGGGCCGGACTTCCTGGCCGGCGGTCTCAGCCTCAAGCAGGTAGCGGAGCGCCAAGAGGTCTGTTTCCCCCATCGCCATGGACGTGCGGGTGCGCCGCCTCATGGCGGTCTCCGACGCCCGGTACTCCCGCAGCGCGTTCAGGACGTCGACGGCGGAGGGCTGCTCGTTTCGCCTGGGCGGGTACCAATAGCCTTCGCTTTCACCAAGGGGAGTCACGCGAATTCCTTCGATAGCCTAGTTGTAAGGTTTTCTAACCAACAGATACTAGCGCAGAATTCCATGCGATTGGGCGACGATGCTCCGGTTTCAGTTTTAGCCTGTGCCAGGCATCAACCGCCGAGGCCCAGGGCTGCGCGCGCGTTGTTCTTGCGTTCAGCGAGTTCCTTGCGCGCGGCCAAGGCCTCGTCCATGCTGACGGCGACGAACCTGGTGGACGTGCCGGGGGCGGCGCGGGCCACCAAATCCATGTCGGCGCTGATGACTGTTCCCACCATGGCGTAGCCGCCGCCGGAGACGGCATCACGGTGCAGGATGATCGGCTGGGTGCCGCCCGGAATCTGGATGGACCCGACGGCGTAGCCGGCATCCACGATGTTGGACGGGTCGGAACCGGCCCCGAAAGGCTGTTCCCGTTCCTTCCACTTAACGCCGGGACCGGAGTACCGCAGCCCCATCCGGTCGGCCACCGGAGTCACCTTCCACTCGCCGTTCAGTAGGTTGTCCAGTCCCTCGTCGGTGAGGCGGTGGTCGTAGAGCCCCAGCACAATCCGGACGGTCTGCTCCTTGCCGAAGGCGGGCCGGAACTCTTCCGGAACGGTATCGGCGTCGGGCACGGCTCCGTTGTTGAGCGGGCTGCCGACGGGAATCCGGTCGCCGGCCTCCAGCTTGCGGCCGTGGAATCCGCCGATTGCGCCCAGGCTGTAGGTGGACCGGCTACCGAGCACCTCGGGCACGTCGATGCCGCCCTGGACCGCGATGTAATACCGGGTGCCGCCCTGGATGACGCCGAAGCTGAGTTCGTCGCCGGCCTTCAGTTGCAGCCGGGTCCACTGCGGCCGGGGTTCGCCGTTGACCTTGACCTCGACCGGTGCCCCGGTGACGGCAAGAACAACATCCTGGTCGGTGGTGAGTGCCGGGCCCAAGTAGGTGCATTCCAGGACCGCTTCCTTGGCGGTGTTGCCCACCAGCGCATTGCCCAGTTCGGCGGAGTACTGGTCCAGTGAACCGCTCTGGGGGATGCCAACGTTGTAGTGGCCGGTGCGTCCCTGGTCCTGGACCGTGGTGGCAAGCCCGGGGCTCTTGATATCAAATGCCATTGAGGGCCTCCATGAGTTCCTTGTTGTAGCCTTCGGGATTCGCCAGCGCTTTGGACAGATCGAACGTCACGGGCGCCTGCCGGTAGCGGAACGTCCCCGCCGCGATCTCGGCCTGGATGCTGTTGTACTCGGCCTCGGTCACGGGCTTGAACTTCACAATGTCGCCCGGCCGGAAGAACACCATAAAGTCCTTGAAATCGGCCAGGGCCTGCGCCGGATCGAAGATCGGAGCGGCAGCGACGCCGAACATCTGGTACCCGCCCGCGCCCCGCACCGAGTAGATGCAGCCGAAGCAGCCGCCGTGGCCCACGGTCAGGGCGGGAGTATCCGTTCGGGGGCTCAGGTATTTGGGGACTTCCAGCTGCTTCTCGCGCTCAACCAGCTGGAAGAGGAACGGCAGGCCGGCGACGAAGCCGACCATGGACACAAGCCAGGGCTGCTCGTGGTGCCGTTTGATGAACTCCGCGGCGTCCTTGAGGTTGTTGACTCTGGCGGCGTAGTCAATGTCGCTGCCGCCCGGCTCCTGGTGGAATCCTTCGCGGAAGCGCTCTGCCACTTCGGTCGTGAAGGGATCGTCGTACCAGACTGGCACCTCGATGATCCGGGTTTCGAGGGCCTGCTGCTGGTGGTGCACCAGGTCTCCTTCAATGGCCCGGACGGTCTCTTCAAGGGTCGACGGCGGCAGGACGTCGGGATCGAATCTCACCAGCAGCGAGGCGTTGGCAGGGCAGACATCCACGATGCCGGGCAGCTCCAGCTCTGTAAGCTTCTCGGCGATCGACATGACCCTGAAATTGGCGGCCAGGCTCATGGACTCGGAGACCTCGACGAACAGGAACTCGTCTCCGCCCCAGGTGTAGCGGGCCTCCAGCTCGGCGGGTGCGGGGCTGCTCATGGTGCCTCCATCAGATTGTCGACGGTTTCTATGAACTTTGAGTGGTGCTTGACGGCGGCGAATTCGAGCCGGTCCAGCAGCTTCTTGAGCACGGGAATGGTTGTTTTGACCCCTTCGATCCGGGTCCCGTACAGGGCCTCCAGCGCCCCTTCGATGGCGGCTTCGCGGGTGTCCTTGTGGACAATGAGCTTCGCGAGCATGGAATCGTAGTACGGGCTGACCGTGGACCCTGCCTCCACTCCGGCATCGACGCGGATCCCGTCGCCTGCAGGCCATTCCAGGGCCGTGATCAGGCCTGGGCTGGGGAAGAAGTTGTTGTGCGGGTCCTCGGCGTTGATGCGGCACTCGATGGCGTGGCCGCTGAATTTTATGTCCTCCTGCCGGACCGACATGGCGCCGGTGGAGGCGATGAGCAGCTGTTCACGGACCAGGTCGACGCCGGTGATTTCCTCGGTGATGGGATGCTCCACCTGGATCCGGGTGTTCATTTCGATAAACGCGGCCTCGTGGCCCGCCGGGTCGTAGAGGAACTCGACCGTTCCGGCGCCGCTGTAGCCGCACTCCCGGGCGAGTTCCACCGAGGATTCGCGGATGGTCCGGCGGACGGCGTCGGGAAGATCCGGGGCCGGGGCTTCCTCAATGACTTTCTGGGAGCGCCGCTGCATGGAGCAGTCGCGGTCTCCGAGATGGATGAAGTTGGTACCGTCGCCAAGGACCTGTACCTCCACATGCCGGGCGTGCTTCACGAAGCGCTCCAGGTAGACGGTCGGATCTCCAAAGACCGATGCCGCTTCGCCGCGGGCCATCTCGATGGTCTCCAGCAGTTCGCCTTCGTTGTGCACAAAACGGATGCCGCGGCCCCCGCCGCCGGCGGAGGCCTTGACCACGAGCGGGTAACCGATGCCGCGGGCCTCTTCCACGGCGTCGGCGTCGGGGTCGAGCGGCCCGTCGGAGCCGCGGAGGATCGGGACTCCTGCCTTGCGGGCAGATTCGCGGGCCAGGGACTTGTTGCCCATCATCTCGATCGCGCCGGCGTCGGGCCCCACCCAGGTGAGGCCCGCTGCTGCGACCTTCCGCGCAAACTCGGCGTTCTCGGAGAGGAATCCGTAGCCGGGGTGGACGGCGTCGCAGCCGTTGTCCACGGCCGCGGCGATCACGGCGTCCTGGTTCAGGTAGCTGGCGGGTGCAGGGGCCGGCCCCACCACAACAAAGTTGTCCGCCGTGCGCGCGGCCAGGGAATCGGCGTCGGGCTCACTGACCACCAGGAGCGTCTCGATGCCCATTTCGCGGGCTGTACGGGCGATCCGCACGGCGATTTCACCGCGGTTGGCGATGAGCAGCTTCTTCATCATTAGCCTTCTCGGATGACGATAATGGTGTCGCCCGGATTGACCATGTCGCCCTCGTTGACCTGGAAGGATTCGAGGGTTCCGGCCACATCGGACTGGATTTCGGTGAACTGCTTCATGATTTCGATGATGCCGACGGTCTGGCCGACTTCGATGGTGTCGCCCTCGTTGGCGAAAGGCGGCTTGCCCGGGCCGGGCTTGCGGTAAAAGACTCCGGGGAGGGGGGAAACAATGTTTGCCATGGGGTGCTCGCTTTCAGATGGTTGGATAATTTGGCTCTAGCCCAGGACCGCACGCACGGCGCTGGCCACGGCAGTGGAATTGGGTGCGTCGGAGTGAACGCAGACGCTCCGGAAGGGGATGTCCAGTTCGGTGCCGTCCACGGCCAGTACCGGCTCGCCGGCCAGGGCACGGCTGACGCGCTCGGCGGCGGCTGCGGGATCGGTGGGAACCGGGCGGCGCTGGATCAGCAGCTCGCCTGCCGGACCGTAGTTGAGGTCGACATAGAGTTCCGGCACGAATTCCACGCCCATCGCCCGGCACACTTTTTCGTGGGCCGTGCCGGCGAGTCCGTAAAACGGAACTCCGTACTGCAGCGCCGCTCCGGCAGCGGCCTGCATCAGTTCCTCGTCGCCGGCCAGCATTCCGTACAGGGCGCCGTGCGGTTTGATGTGGTTCAGCGTGAGCCCGTGCTTGCCGAGGAACGCTGTCAAAGCCCCGGTCTGGTACAGGATCATCGACTCGACCTCGTCGGGGCTGAGTACCATCCGGCGGCGGCCGAAACCTACGACGTCGGGGAGGCCGGGGTGCGAACCGACAGCCACCCCGTGCTCGGCCGCGAGCGCCACCGTGCGGTTCATCACGTCGGGATCGCCCGCGTGGAACCCGCAGGCGACGTTGGCAACGTCGATGATGCGCATGAGTTCTTCGTCGTTGCCGAACTCGTGGAGGCCCAGGCCTTCACCCATGTCGGAGTTCAACAGCACGCGCCCTTGAGCGCGGGGAGCGGTGTCGGGGGTCTCATTTGTTTGCATGGTGCAACGCTACTCAGCATCCGGGGCCGCCGATATTGTGCAGTGCGACGAATCGGACGGGCCGACTTATGATGACTGCACTATCTGAAGGGTTTTGCCCGCCGCTTATGGGAGGCTGCCGTGCGCATCTCGGACCTGATCGGCGACGCCGATCTCAACATCCGCCTTCGTGTTCCGGGCGCCGAAGGCCGCCTGAACCGGCCGATCACCTGGTGTGCTCCGACGGAACATATGGACCCCACGCCCTTCCTCAGTGTCAATGCCCTCGTGCTGACCAACGGCATGGGCCTGAACGTCAGGGACTTCAGGATCTGGGACGCCTATGTGGAACGGCTGGTCTCCGTGCCCGTCTCGGGACTCGCGTTTGGCCTGGGCGCCGCGCACCGCGAGCTGCCGGAGGGCCTGTTACGGGCCTGCGAGGCGCACGGCCTGCCACTGCTGGAGCTCCCTCCGGAGGTGCCCTTCGTGCTGGTCATGCGCCACGTGGAGCGGATCATTGCCACCGAGCGTTATGAGGAACTGCGCAAGGGTTGGGAGCTGGCAGACGAGTGCACCCGTCTGGCGGCCGACGGACGGTCCCTGGCGGAGGTGCTTGAGCGGGTGGCGGGCGCCGTCAACGCAAGGGTGGCCGTCATCGATCAGAATGCCTTCGAACTCGTTGCCGCAGGCACGGCCCACGGGGATACGGCGCGGACCACTTTGCGCCTGCCAAGCGGGGCCGCGGAGCAATTCAGGCTTGCCATCGAGGGGATTGGCAGTGACATCGTGCTGCAGCCCGTCCTGGGTCCCGTCGCCGCCGTGATCGGCCTGCAGCTGAGCTACACCCTAGGCTCCCGCTCGCCCCTGCATTCCCGGGAGGCGGCGCGCTTCATGGAGGCCCTCTACGCGGGCCACGGCGAGCCCTCCCGGCCGCTGCGACGCTATGCCCTCGAGTCCGGTTTCGATCCCGACGGAGACTGGAGCGGGGTACTCATCGCCAGTTCGGGGGAGATCGCGCCCGCCAAGCTGCGTGCCATAGCGTGGCGCGCGCGGGTGGGGCTGCAGGGCTCTTTCAGCACCGTGCGGTTCATGGAGGAAACCGGGCTCACCACCTTGTTGCTGCAGCGCCCGCACGGCACGGCCGACCTGCTTGACGCCGTCAGGGACTTCTTTCTGGATGCCCCGGAACTGTCCGTGATTGTCACCGAGACCGCGAACCTCGGCGAACTGCCGCTGGCGCTTCGGCTTGCACGGCGCCAGGTGGGGCGGCCCGGCGTGCACAAAGCGCCGCTGGCCGACCTCGCCGGCATTGTGCAGGGGCTGCCCAGCCCTGGTCTGGTGGCTATGTGCCAGCGCCTCCTGGCACCCTTGTCTTCCGACGGCGGCACTGCGCTGCGGGAGACGTTCGACGCGTACCTGCGGCACAGCGGGAATTCGGCGAAAATCTGCGACGAGCTCTTCATCCACCGCAACACCCTCAGCTACAGGCTGAGGAAGATCCAGGAGCTCCTGCAGCTGGACCTTACCGACGGCGAAGTCCGCGCCACCTACATGCTGGCGCTGGGCATCGTCGCAGCAGCGCATTGAGCAAGGTCAGCCTGCGTTATCCCAGGCGCTGCTTTCCCGCACACACAAGGTGGGTGTAAGCCGCACGGGTTCGACGTCTTCGCCGTCGAGCACACGCTTCAGCAGTTCCATCGCCGTCCGGCCGATATCCAGCATGGGGGAGCGGACAGAGGAGAGCGGGATGGGAAGCTCCGCGGCGACGGACGTGTCGTTGAAGCCCACGACCGCGACGTCACTGCCCACGGTGAGGCCGTGGGAGCGCAGCACGCCCATGGCGCCGATGGCCGCGAAGTCGTTGACCGCGAAGATGGCAGTGGGGTGCGGCTTTCTGCGCGCCAGGATCGTTTCGGTGGCTTCGCGGCCGCCCGCCGTGTCGAAGCGGGACCAGACGACGGCTTCCTCGGGAAGCGCGCCGCCCAGGGACTTCCACCGGTGCGCGAACCCGGCTGTCCGGTCCACAGCCGTGCTGGCGTATGGTTCGCCTGCAATGACGGCGACGTTCCGGTGGCCTTTACTCCACAGGTGGTCGGCCACGAGCTGGCCGCCCAGGACATCGTCGCAGGTGGCCGAAGGGTAGCCGGTAACCCGCCGGTTCATAAGCACGAAGGGAATGTTGCGGGCGCTGAGCTCCCGGAGTTGGCTGCCGTCCAAGTGGGCATCGCCGATGATCAGCCCATCCACGCGGCGGGCCAGCATGGTGTCCGTCTTCCGGCGCTGCTCCTCCGGGTCATCGCGGGAATTCATGACGAAGGTGGAGTAGCCGAGCTCGGCCGCGGCCTCCTCAATCCCCTCGTACATGATGGCCAGCACAAGGTCCGAGAGCCGGGGGACAATCACGCCCATCAGGCGGGTCCGCCGCGTCCGCAGGCCGGCGGCCTGGGGATTGGGGGAGTAGCCCCGCTTCCGCGCCAACTCGCGAACCCGTTCAGCCGTCGCCACGGAGGCGGCGCCGCGGGCAACGTCGGATCCCGAATGCAGGATCCTGGACACAGTGGACGGGTGGATGCCGAGCTCGTTGGCGAGGTCCTTCAGCGTGACCGTGCGGCCATCGGCCGTGATTTCTTCCATTTGTTCCCCTGCCGCAGCTCAAGAAGGCGTCCTACAAGACTGCCCGATGCGGTGCGGATCTTCAGCCATAGGGCCCTTGACGTGTCCCAAGTCACATTCTATAGTCACTTTAACCTCTTACCCAATCGATTGGGTAGCCCGGCGGGGCGGATTCGACACTAAAAGTGTTTACACCTGAAACGCCGGGCAGCACGTGGGGGAAACATCGCGAAGATACTTTTTAGCCAAGAACCCAAACGATTGGGTAGGCATTCGCTGCGGCGGATGCAAGGAGCAACGGAGTCAACATGACCGTCACAGATTCGGGGAGCGCGCACGTGGTGCTGCTGGCCACAGGAGGCACCATCTCCTCCCGCGGCTCCGAGACCGGCGGAGCGGTGGCGTCGGACACGGGAGAGCAGGTTTTCGCCAGCGTGGGCGGCCGGGCCGCCCACCCGGTTCGCGTGGTGGACATCTTCCGGAAGGGTTCGTACCTGCTGACCATCGACGACATGATCGCCATCTGCGCCAAGATCCGCGAGGCCCTGGCGGACCCGCAGGTTCTCGGGGTGGTCGTCACGCACGGCACGGACACGATGGAGGAAACGGCCTACCTGGCGGAACTCACGCACAATGATGCCCGACCGGTCGTCTTCACCGGCGCCCAGCAGGCGGCCGACTCCAGCACCCCTGACGGCCCGGGAAACCTCGCCCGGGCGATCGCCGTCGCCGGCTCTCCCGCAGCCCGTGGGAAGGGGGTGCTCCTGGCCTTTGCCGGGACCATCTTCCCTGCAGCCGGGGTGCGGAAGTGCCACACCACCAGAGCTGAAGCCTTCGCCAACCCGGACTTTGGAACGGCCGGAACGGTCAGCGAAGCGGGTGACGTCAGCCTCACGACGGTGCGGCCCACGGTTGATGCGCTGCCGCTGCCTGGTGCCGGGGCCGGTTCGCCCCGCGTGGACCTGATTGCCGCCTACCCCGGGGCGGACGCCACCCTGTTGCGAAGTTCCCGCCAGGCCGGGGCGGCGGGGATTGTCCTCCAGGGAACGGGTACGGGCAACGCCAACCGCGAGATCTGCCGGGAGGTCGCCGCGGCCACCGCGGCCGGCGTCGTGGTGGTGACCAGCACCCGGGTGGAAGCCGGCGCCGTCGTGCCGATCTACGGCGACGGCGGCGGCGACGATCTGCGCGCGGCGGGCGCCGTATCCTCCGGGCTGCTCCGGCCATCCCAGTCGCTGGTCCTGCTCAGCCTGCTGCTCCGCCTCGGCACCTCCGCCGACCACATCGCGGAAACCTTCGCCCTGCGTGGCAGGGTCCCGGACTCAAACCACCCCGAAGCCAGTACCCAACAACCCAACTCCAACAAAAAGCCCAGTGAAAGGTTGATCTCATGACTAAGGACATCCAAGTCGCGTTCGGCGTCGACGTGGACGCCGTGGCCGGAATGCTCGGCTCCTACGGAGGCGAAGACTCTCCGTGTGACATCTCCCGCGGTCTGTTCAGCGGCGAAGTAGGCGGCCCCCGCCTCATCCGCCTCTTCGAGAAGTACGGGCTGCCGGCAACCTGGTTCGTCCCGGGCCACTCGATCGAGACATTCCCGGACCTGACCCGGATGATCGTGGACGCCGGGCATGAAATCGGCGTGCACGGGTACTCGCACGAGAACCCCATCGCCATGACCCGGGAGCAGGAGACGGCCATACTTGACCGGTCGATCGAACTCATCGAGAAAGTCTCCGGCCGCCGCCCCACGGGCTACGTCGCCCCCTGGTGGGAATTCTCGCAGGTGACCAACGAGATCCTCCTCGAACGCGGGATCAAGTACGACCACTCCCTGATGCACCGCGACTTCGAGCCTTACTACGTCCGGGTCGGTGACAGCTGGAAGAAGATCGACTACACCAAGGACGCCGAAACCTGGATGGAGCCGCTGGTCCGGGGCAAGGAGACCGATCTGGTCGAGATTCCGGCCAACTGGTACCTCGATGACCTGCCTCCGATGATGTTCATCAAGGCGTCCCCGAACTCGCACGGCTTTGTCAGCCCCCGCGACATCGAGCAGATGTGGCGCGACCAGTTCGACTGGGTTTACCGGGAAATGGACCAGGCCGTCTTCACCATGACCATCCACCCGGACGTCTCGGGCCGGCCCCAGGTCCTGCTCATGCTCGAACGCCTGATCGAACACATCAACTCCCACGAAGGCGTCAGCTGGCTCAAGTTCGACCAGATCGCCGACTCCTTCCTCGCCCGCAGCCCCCGAAAGGAAAACCAGTCATGACCATCCAGCAGCCCGCCGTCGACCTGACGAACCCGGCACCCGACGAGAAACGCCGTTTCCCGGTCTTCTCCAAGCGCAATACGACCACCGCCACGGTGCTGGCCCTGCTGGCTTGGACCATTGCCGTTTTCGACTACGGACTTTTCGGTACCCTCCTGCCGGCCATGCAGGAAGAGTTCGGCTGGACCGCAACCGAGGCCTACGCCATCAACACCTGGATCGCCGTCGGTACCGCGATCGTCTGCTTCGGCATCGGCCCTGTCATTGACCGGCTCGGCCGGCGCAAGGGCATGATGACCACCATCGGCGGCACCGCAATCGTCTCCGGCCTGACGGCGCTGATTCCGACCGGAATCCCGTTCCTGAGCAACGGCCTGCTCGTGCTGGTCCGTTCCTTCGGCGGGCTCGGATTCTCGGAGCAGGCAGTCAACGCGACCTACATGAACGAGGTCTACCAGGTCACCGAGGTCGCCGATAAGCGCAAGCGCCCCGGTTTCCACTACTCCTTCATCCAGGGCGGCTGGCCGCTGGGCTTCCTGCTCGCCAGTGCCCTCGCCCTCGCGTTCCTGCCCTCCCTCGGCTGGCGCGCCCTGTACCTGATGGCCACCATCCCGGCAGCGATCATCGTGTGGGTCATTGCCAAGAAGCTCAAGGAGACTCCCCAGTTCGAACTGCACCACAAGCTGACCGAACTTGAGAAGAGCGGCCAGTCCGGGGACGCCCACGCCCTGGCCCACGCGTACGGCGTCGAACACTCGTCCGCAGCCCCGCTGAAGCGCATCTGGGAACCGCACCTGCGCCGGAACACGATCGTCTTCTCGCTGGCCTGGATCTTCAACTTCTTCGGGATCATGATCTTCAGCATCCTCGGCAGCTCGGTGCTCAAGAACGCCAAGGGTGTGGAGCTTTCGGATGCGTTCTGGATGCTCATCGTCATCAACATGCTGGCGTACTTCGGCTACGTCTTCCACGGATGGCTCGGGGACAAGATCGGCCGCAAACGGACCATCATCGGCGGCTGGATTCTCTCCGGCCTTTCCTTCACCGTCATGCTCAGCCCCATCGCCACGAGTCCCGTCATGATCATCGTGACCTACGGCGCCGGCCTGTTCTTCCTGGTTGGGCCGTATGCCGCAATCCAGTACTTCATGGCTGAGTGCTACCCCGTCAGCTGCCGTGCCACCGGCACCGCGTTCATCGGTGCCATGAGCCAGCCCGGCACCATCCTGGGCGGCGCACTGTTCACCGCGGCGGCAGCCAGTGGGGGTACCGGCGCAGCAGCCCTGTGGGTCGGTGCGGCCGGAACGCTGTTCTCCGGCCTCTTGATGATCGCTGCGAAGCCCCCGGCAGAGGCACTGCTCGAGGACCACCCGCACGAGGTCGACGCATGACCCGGGATATGAAGGTGGCCGTCATCACCGGGGCCGCCAGCGGGATTGGCCGCGCGCTCGCCGTGCACTACGCCAAGAATGGTGTGCGGTCGGTGATCGGCACCTTCCCCGGCGATCCCCACGACCCGGAGGAAACCCTGCGCCTGGTGAAGGACGCCGGGGGCCAAGCGGTGATCCATGAAGTGGATGTCCGCAGCACCCCGTCGGTTGACGCTTTTGCCGAACGCGCCGTCCAGGAGTACGGCCGCCTGGATTACGCCGTGGCAAACGCCGGGGTCCTGCGCAACTCGCCCCTGGGCGAGCTGACCGACGAACGCTGGGACGACATGCTCGACGTCGACCTCACCGGGGTGCTGCGGACCCTGCGCGCGGGGTCCGCGCGGATGACCGAGGGCGGTGCGATGGTTGCGGTGTCTTCAATTGCCGGCGGTGTCTACGGGTGGGAGGAGCATGCCCACTACGCGGCCGCCAAGGCCGGTGTGCTTGGGCTGATCCGCAGCGTGGCCGCCGAGCTGGGACCGCGTGGCATCCGTGCCAACGCTGTCATCCCCGGGCTCATTGAGACGCCGCAGTCCCTGGACCCGGTGAACTCGCTGGGGCCCGAGGGCCTGCAGCGCGCCGGGCGGGACATTCCATGGGGCCGGGTCGGCCGGCCCGAGGAGGTTGCCAGCGTGATCGGCTTCCTGACCTCCGATGACGCCGCTTACGTCACCGGCCAGTCGCTGATAGTCGACGGCGGCCTCACCATCAAGATGCGTGCCTGAAAAGCCCTGGAAGGAACGAATGAACAACACTGACACCTCCCCTCACCGATCGGGCCGGGCTGTGGTGGTCACGGGCGGCGCCAGCGGCATCGGCAAGGCCATCGCCGACGCCTTCACCGCCAACGGCGACAGAGTGGCAGTCCTGGACCGGTCCGGCGCGGCGGGAACCATCGCCGTCGACGTCTCGGATGAAGCGAGCGTGAAAACCGCCTTCGCCGCCGCCCGCGAACAGCTGGGCGGGATCGACATCCTCGTCAACAGCGCGGGCCTGCTGACCGAGTCGCGGCTGGAGGACATGACCCTGGCAATGTGGAACGAGACCGTCTCCGTCGACCTGACCGGCGTTTTCCTCTGCTGCCGGGAGGTGGTGGGGGAGATGCGGCAACAGAAGTGGGGCCGCATCATCAACATTGCCTCCCAACTGGCGATCAAGGGCGGCACCGGGCTCAGCCACTACAGTGCCGCCAAGGCCGGCGTGGTGGGGCTGACCAAGGCCCTGGCCCTGGAAACCGCCGGCGACAATGTGCTCGTCAACAGCATCGCCCCGGGTCCGATAGAAACTCCGCTGGTGGACGGGATCTCGGAGGACTGGAAAGCGGCCAAGCGGGCGGGGCTTCCGCTGGGGCGCTTCGGAAAACCGGCGGAGGTGGCACCCACGGCTCTCCTGCTGGCCAGCGACCCCGGAGGCAACCTCTTTGTGGGGCAAACCCTCGGACCCAACTCCGGCGACGTAATGCCCTAAGAAGGGAGGGCCACATGTGCGGCGCCTGCGGACGAACCGTTGTGCCCGATCCCGTCCTGGGACCGGTCAGAACCCTGCGGCAACACCTGATTGTCGCGGCCACGATCAACAGTGTCTGCCAAGGTCTGCCGGGAGCCCCCAAGGTGACCGCGCTCAAGGAGGGCTGGATGATGACCGGCGCTTCCGGGGGCTCAAGGCAATGCCAGACCCTTGAAGAACTCTGGGCTGCTGTCCTCGACTGTTTTACTGACGCCTCGGTTCTTGGACGCCTGCGCAGGCGCCGGGAAGACTACGCGGCCGACCCGTCCAACGCAGGGCTGCCCGCGCGTGCGGCCGCCCTGCTCGAAGCATCTAGCCTAGGAGCTCTTCATGACTGACTTCACCCCGCTATGGTCGCCACTTCAGATCGGTTCCACCCACCTCGACAACCGGGTGGCGCTGGCTCCGATGACAAGGATCAGTGCCACCGAAGACGGGCACGCCACGGAACGAATGGCGTCCTATTACCGGAAGTTTGCCCGCGGCGGTTTTGGGCTGTTGATTACGGAAGGGATTTACCCGGACACCGCGCACAGCCAGGGCTATCACTTCCAGCCCGGCATCGCGACCGAGGAACAGGCCAGGTCCTGGGCCACCGTCGTCGACGGCGTCCACTCGGCCGGCGCGCGGATGTTCGCCCAGCTCATGCATGCGGGGGCGCAAAGCCAGGGAAACCGGTTTGTCACGTCCTCGATCGGACCATCGGCAGTGGCCCCCAAGGGGGAGCAACTGCCGTTTTACCGCGGTGAGGGCCCGTATCCCGTTCCGTCGGAAATCACTCCGGCGCAAATGGCCGATGTCCGGAAAGGCTTCGTCACGGCGGCGCTGAACGCCCAGCGGGCCGGTTTTGACGGTGTCGAAATCCACGGGGCCAACGGGTACCTGCTGGATCAATTCCTCACGGACTACCTGAACCAGCGCACGGACAGCTACGGTGGATCACCGGAGAACCGGGTGCGGTTCGCTGCGGAGATCTGCCGCGACGTCCGGGACGCCGTCGGCCCCGACATGACCGTGGGCATCCGGATCTCCCAGTCCAAAGTCAGCGACCATGACCACCGGTGGGGCGGAACCGCGGACGAAGCGAACGTTATCTTCTCCACGCTGGGGGCCACCGGCGTCGACTTTATCCACACCACGGAATACGAGGCGAGCGAGCCCGCCTTTGAGGATTCGGAGGAAACGTTGGCCGCGCTGGCCAAGGCGTATTCGGGAGTGACAGTGATCGCCAACGGCAAACTCGACGATCCGGAAACGGCCGTGTCCATGTTGCGTGACGGTTCCGCCGACGTCGTCGCGCTCGGCAAGGCCGCCCTGGCCAACCGGAACTGGCCGCACCTGGTCCGGAACAACCTCGAATTCGACGAACTGGACCCCAGCGTGTTCGCTCCCCTCGCCGACGTCAAAGACTGGGAGCTGGAGGGGCCGGCCTAATCCTGCGCTTTCCGCCCCGTTGCACTGCATGACGTGCGGCGATGCGGCATCGGCCCGGTACCCCGCCGGGCTACGATGGGAGCCGACCAGTCGAAGAGCCGTGCCAGGCTAGCGGCTGAAGTGAAAAGGTTGGGTTGGCAGATGGCGTCTGGGGCAACAGCACGGAACAACGTGCACGTGTACGGGCCGGAAGCCGGCCCGGTCCTGGTGTTCGTCCATGGTTTCGGCACCGACCAGGGTATGTGGGGCAGGATCCTGCCCTGGTTCACCGACCGGTACCGGGTGGTCCTGCTGGACCACGTGGGGTCCGGGGGATCTGACCAGTCCGCCTACGATTCGGACACCTACTCCGGGCTCCACGCGTATGTCGATGACCTGATGGAAGTCTGCGCGGAACTCGGGGTGGAGGACGCCACCCTGGTTGGCCACAGCGTCGGGTCCATGATGGCGGTCAGTGCCGCCGCCCGGGACCAGGGCAGCCGCTTTCGCCGGCTCGTCCTGCTCACGGCATCGCCCAGCTACCTCAACCACCCCGAGGACGGCTACGTCGGAGGGTTCACCCGGGAGGACCTCGACGACGTCTTCGAATCCCTGGACGCCAATTACCTCGTCTGGGCCGAACAGATGGCACCGGTCTACATGAACGCGCCCCACGCCCCGGAACTGGACCGCGAAATCCAGGGCAGCTTCGGCCGGATCAGCCCGCGGATCGCACGTGATTTCGCCCGGGTGGCGTTCCTCTCCGACGTCCGGCACCTGCTGTCCGGCGTCACCATTCCCGTGCTGGTCCTGCAAAGCACCGACGACGTCGTCACGCCGGACCACGTGGGCACCTACCTGCACCGGGAACTGCCCGCCAGCACGCTGGTGCGGCTGGCCGCCACCGGCCACTTCCCACAAAGCAGCGCGCCGGAGGAAACCGCCACCGCCATCCTCGAGTACCTGAAGCAGCCATGAGCCAGACGACCACCCGGGCCGTCGACTACAGGCAACTCTTCCACCAGGCACCCGCCGGCTACGTCGTGGCCGGCCCTGACGGGACCATCCTTGCGGCGAACGCCACCATGTGCGCCTGGACCGGCATCGACGTGCTCGACGGCACGCGGCTGCTGGACCTGCTGCCGGCCGGCGACCGGCTGATGTACCGCACGCATGCCGGGCCGAAGCTGGAACGCGACGGCCACCTGGCCGAGCTGTCGATCGAACTGCTGGGGCCGGACGGGCAGCGCAAGCCGGTGCTGCTCTCGGTCACCCGGACATCTGACGGCGGCGAGCCGCGGGACCTGATGATCTTCTTCGCCGCGCCCGAGCGGCGGCGGTACGAGCGCGAACTGGCCGGCGCCCACCGGCAACTCGAGGACGCCGCGGCGGAGCGCGCCAAGCTCCTGAAGGAAGCGCGCCACCGGGCCCTGCACGACCCGCTAACCGGCCTTTCGAACCGGCGGCGGCTGCAGGAAAGCCTGCTGGCGGCCCTGGCCCGCGCCGGCGAGCAGCAGCACCGCGTAGGCCTGCTGTTCTGCGACATCGACAACTTCAAGCAGGTGAACGACACCCAGGGCCATCCGGCCGGGGACCAGGTCCTGGAACACGTCGCCCGGATGCTGACCGGGGCCGTGGGCGGCGCTGATACCGTGACGCGCTACAGCGGTGACGAGTTCGTGGTGCTGGTTCCCGGGCTGGAGCATCCGGGGGAGCTGGAGACGGTGGCCGGCCGGGTCCGGGACTGTCTGGCGGCGCCCGTCACCATTGAGGGGACCGTACTCCGGCTGGGCATGTCCGTCGGCTTGGCGGAAACGGCCGTGCCGGCGGACGCCGACTCGGCCGGGCACCGGGACCTGGCCAAAGCACTGCTCTCCGGTGCCGACCAGGATATGTATCGGGTCAAGACCGCAATGCGCGTGGGCCGGCGGGAAGCTCCCGCCGTCGTCGTTTAACCCCTCGCCGGTGCCGCGACGGATCCCCGGCGGATCAGCTCGGCCGTAAACACCGGCGCGGCGGCGGGCGCCTTCCGGCCCTCCATCTGCCGGATCAGGGCTGCGGCTGCGGCTGCGCCCATGTCATACACGGGCTGCGCGATGACCGTGAGCGGCGGCGTGGTGAGCCGGGTCCAGGCGAAGTCGTCATACATGAGGAAGGAGACATCCTCCGGAATCGACAGGCCGAGCTCCTGGATAGCCTCGACGACGCTCAGCCCGATCAACCCGTCGGAGGCGATGATCGCGGTCGCCGGGTCCGGGCGCTGCAGCAGCTCGCGGGTGATCTTCCGGATCGACTCGTCATCGCCGGCGTTGAGGCGGATCAGATCCTCCGGCGGTTGCAGGCCGGCGTCAGCGAACGCACGTTGCAGCCCGGCGCGACGGTCCGAGATCTGGGACGAGTCCAGCGGCATGCCTTCACGGTACGGTTCGTCCGTCCGGAGCGTGGAGATGAAGGCGATTCTGCGGTGGCCGGCATGGATGAGGTAAC
The DNA here is from genome assembly GCF_964021775.1 of uncultured Arthrobacter sp. Lineage (GTDB taxonomy): Bacteria > Actinomycetota > Actinomycetes > Actinomycetales > Micrococcaceae > Arthrobacter. Next base: position 302,153 of record NZ_CAXHZI010000001.1, on the reverse strand, counting down.
TCGTGGACTCATGGGAGATGTCCTCCATGTCGACGGCGACGGTGTCGACGTCGAGCCCGGGCGCCTTGCGGTCCAGCAGGACCAGCGGGCGGCCGGACTCGTGAACGCGCCGTAGATGTTGCGTCTCGACCGAAGACGCCGGTGCCACGATCAACCCGTCCACACGCTTGTCCAGCAGCACCCTGACGGCATCGATTTCCGCGGCCGTGTCCTCGTCCGTGTTGATCAGGATGACGTTGTAGCCACTGCGCTTGGCGGTGTCCGTGATGCCCCGGGTGGCCAGCCCGAAATGGGGGTTTTCGATGTCGCCCACCACCACCCCGATGGTGTGCGATTTTCCCGTGTTCATGCTGCGGGCGAGCTCATTGGGCCGGTAGTCCAGCTCCCCGGCGGCGGCTAGCACCCGCTCGCGCACATCCTCGCTCACAGCGCCGTAGTTGCCCAGGGCGCGGGCGGCCTGGGCTTTGGAGACCTGGGCGGCGCGTGCGACGTCGGCGACGGTGACGTCGCGGCGCCGGGAAACATCACTCTTCATGACGGCCTTTCGTAGCGGACCCTTGACGCCCCATGTGGCTTCGATTACGTTTCTAGCAATCGATGTGAGTCCGGTCTCAATCCTAGGGAGTGAGACCGGACTCAGCAAGACCCGCATCGACCCTCACCCACTAAGGGGCGGACCGCCCACCTCCTCCGCTCCTCACCCCACGATTGGAAAAACGCTGTGAACACAGGAAACAAGTTGCGCCCCGGGGCGCTCATTGCCGCTGCTGTTGCCGCGGTTCTCGCACTGTCCGGCTGCGGCGGAACCTCTTCCGCCTCGTCGTCGCCGGCGGACAACCCCTACGGCCTGATCGAGCCCGGCACCATCCGCGTGGCCAGCCTGGGTGACTCCAAGCCCTACACCTTCGCCGACGCCCAAGGGAACTTCACCGGCTTCGACGTCGAACTCTTCAAGGATGTCGCCCACCGGGCAGGCATCGACAAGGTCGTCTTTACCGGTCAGGACTTCTCCGGGCTGCTCGCCGCCGTCTCCAACGGCCAGTTCGACGCCGGCGTCGCGGCGATCGGCATCACGGACAAGCGAAAGCAAACCGTCGACTTCTCCGACGGCTACCTGGCCGGCTACCTGACCGTCATCACCACCAAGAACTCGGGCATCGCCAACGCCGACGCGCTCGCCGGAAAACGCCTGGGCGTGGTGCAGGGAACGCTTCAGGAGGCCTACGCCGTCAAGAACTTCACCTCGGCCAGCCTGGTGCGCTTCCCGGACAACAACACCGCTATCTCCGCCGTGAACAGCGGATCCGTGGACGCGCACTTCCTGGACTACGAGGCCGCCAAGGCCTACGAGGAGAAGTACGGACTGGTCAGCGCCGCGGACATCCCGTCCTTCGACGCCCCCGCCGGGTTCGCCGTGGCCAAGGGCAAGACGGCCTTCAAGGACGCCCTAAACAAGGGACTGGCCGCCGCCATGGAAGACGGCACCTGGAAGAAGCTGTACCAGAAGTGGTTCCCGGGATCGCCGATGCCCAAGCAGTACCTGCCGAAGGCCGAGCAGGCGGCAAGCCCCTCGCCCAGCCCCACGTCCAGCAAGTAAGCCACCAGGCGGACACCTCCGGCAGCCACCGCGCTGCCACCTGACCGGGCGGGCCGCACGGCGCGGCCCGCCCGGGATCCACAAGCTACCTACGTCTGAGAGACACCATGGACTGGTTAAGCACCATCACCCGCACCTTCTTTGACTTCGGCGCAATGGCCGAAGTCCTGCCCCAGCTTCTGGGAGTCGGACTCCTCAATACCCTCATCATCTCCATTGCCGCCACCATCCTCGGCGTCGCCCTCGGCATGGTCGTCGCCGTGATGGGGATATCCCCGTCCGCCTGGCTCCGCGTTCCGGCCCGGATCTACACGGACCTGTTCCGCGGGCTTCCGGCCATCCTGACCATCCTGCTGATCGGCCAGGGATTTGCCCGCTTGAGCCAGTCGATCTTCGGTCCGTCCCCCTACCCCCTGGGGATCATCGCCCTGAGCCTAATTGCCAGTGCCTACATCGGCGAGATCTTCCGCGCCGGCATCCAGAGCGTGGACAGGGGCCAGGGCGAAGCCTGCAGGGCGCTGGGCATGAGCTACGCGAAATCGATGGCCCTGGTGGTTGTCCCGCAGGGTGTCCGCCGGGTCCTGCCCGCGCTGGTCAACCAGTTCATCGCCATCGTGAAGGACTCCTCGCTGGTCTACTTCCTAGGCATGCTGGTCTCCGAACGGGAACTGTTCCGCGTCGGCCAGGATGCCGCCGTCCTCTCCGGCAACCTCTCCCCGCTGGTCCTGGCCGGGATTTTCTACCTGGTGGTCACGGTGCCCCTGACCCACCTGGTCAATTACTTCGACAACCGCTTCCGCACCGGCCGACGCCGCCCCGCCGCCCCCAGCAGCGGCCTCAAGGAAGTCAACGAACTCGCCGCGGCTTCACCGCTGACCACCGGGAGCAACACATGAGCCTCGCAAGCAATACCGCCAGCAACACCGCGCCGGACATCGAGACCTTCCACGGGTCCAGCCTGGAACTGAGAAACCTGACCATGGCCTACGGGGATATCGAGGTGCTCCGGAATGTCAGCCTCAACGTCGCGCCGGGCACCACCACCTGCATCATCGGGCCCTCCGGCTCCGGCAAGTCCACCCTGCTCCGCGGGGTCAACCGGCTGCACGAACCCAAAAGCGGGGACGTGCTCCTGGCCGGCGAGAGTGCCCTGCAGGTTAAACCGGATCTGTTGCGGGCCCGCATCGGCATGGTCTTCCAGCACTTCAACCTCTTTCCGGACCACACCGCCCTTGAGAACGTCGCCCTGGCGCTGTGGAGCGTCAAGGGAATGCCGAAGGCCGAAGCGCGGGAACGTGCCCGCCGCCGTCTCGCCGAGGTGGGCCTCGCCGAGCGCGCCGACCACCGTCCCCGGGACCTATCAGGCGGACAACAGCAGCGTGTCGCAATTGCCCGCGCCCTGGCCATGGAACCGGAGGTCATGCTCTTCGACGAGGCCACCAGCGCGCTGGACCCGGAACTGGTCAAGGGCGTGCTGAACCTCATGGCAGGCCTGGGCCGCCGCGGCATGACCATGCTGGTGGTCACGCACGAGATGGGGTTCGCCCGCAAAGTCGCCGATCAGGTCGTCTTTATGGACGAGGGCGAAGTCGTCGAATCCGGCACCCCCGCCCAGCTCTTCGACAACCCCCAAAGCGAACGGCTCCAGCGGTTCCTCTCGGAGGTGCTCTGATGGGGAGCGGCGCAGCGGAGCCCATCCGCACCGCCGTCGTCGGCTTCGGAGTCTCCGGCAAGGTCTTTCACGCCCCCCTGATCGCGGCGCATCCCGGCTATTCGCTGGACGCCATTGTCACGGCGGATCCGGCCCGCGCCGCGGAGGCCGCCCGGCTCTACCCGCACGCCCGGATCGTCCCGACGCCGGAGGCACTGTTCGCGCTCGCCGGAAGCCTGGACCTGGTTGTTCTCGGGACGCCCCCGCAAACCCACTACGACCTCGCCGCAACGGCAATGGACCGCGGACTTCACCTCGTGGTGGACAAACCATTCGTCACCAGCCCGGCCCAGGGCGATGCTCTCATCTCCCGGGCTGCCCACGCCGGCGTGCAGCTCACGGTCTTTCAGAACCGGCGCTGGGACGCCGACTTCCTGACACTCCGGGAACTAATTCGGGAAGGCGCGCTGGGCGAGGTCCGCAGCTTCGAGTCGCGCTTTGAGTGGTGGCGGCCGGACGGTTTCGGGAACTGGCGGGACACTGCCGCGGCTTCCGACGGTGGCGGCATCCTCAACGACCTGGGCGCCCACCTGATCGACCAGGCTGTCCAGCTGTTCGGTCCCGTAGCGGAGAGCTACGGGGAAACCGCCAACCACGGGCACCCGGACGGCGCCGACACCGAGGCCTTCGTGTCCCTGCTGCACGAATCCGGAGTCCGGTCACGGCTCTGGATGAACGGCATGGCGGCCCGGGTTGGCCCGCGCTTCCACGTCTTGGGCTCGGGGGCCGGGTACACCAAGTGGGGTCTGGACAGCCAGGAACCCGCGCTGGCGGGCGGCATGTCGCCGTCGGACCCGGCCTACGGCGTCGAGCCCGAGGACTCTTGGGGGGTCCTCGGCGTCGACGGAACCGCCGAGGCGGTTCCTGCCCGGCGCGGCGCCTACCCCGAGTTCTATACCCGGCTGGCCGCGGCGCTCCGGGGGGACGGCCGGCTGCCGGTCGACGCCAGGGAGTCACTCGAGGTCCTGAGGGTTATCGAAAACCTCCGCGCTTTCGCCTAGCCATACCTCGCGCCGCCCCGACAGGGTCCGCGCGAAATTTCAAGCACCCCTTATGCATAGAAAGGAAGACCCATGTCCTCCACGCCCTCAACTAAACGCGTCGCTATCATTGGCGGCGGCATCCTCGGTGTCTCCACCGCCGTCCACCTGCTCCGCGAAGGCGCCTCGGTGATCCTCCTGAGCGAACGCGGCCTGGCCAGCGAGGCCACCGGCCGCTCGCTGTCCTGGCTGAACTCCGCGGGAGAACGTTCCACCCCGTACCACCAGCTCCGGGTCGCCGGCGTGGACCGCTACCGGACCCTCTTCGCCGCGGATCCGGACCGGGACTGGCTGCAGTTCGGAGGCGGCCTCATGTGGCACGCCGCGGGACAACAGGCCGCCACCGACGCCCGCCATGACTACGAGACGTCCATCGGCTACAACTCCAAACTCCTGGCGCCCGAGCAGCTCCCTTCCGCCGTTCCCGGCGTCGACCCGGCTGCCGTGCCCGAGAGTGCCATCTTCAACCCCGGCGAGGGGTGGGTCAGCCTGCCCGATCTGGTGGAGTTCCTGATGGAGGACTTCCACGCCCTCGGCGGGGAACTTGTGCTCAATGCCGGCAAGGTCTCCGTCACGGTCGATGCCGGGCGGGCAAGCGGCGTGGAGACGGCCGCCGGCGACACCTACCCTGCGGACGCCGTCCTGGTGGCGTGCGGCGCCGCGACGCCCGCCGTCGTCGCACCCCTGGGCGTTGACATCCCCAACGGTTCCCCGGTCTCCATGCTGGTGCTGACCAAGCCCGTGGACCACGGACTGAAGGCCGTGCTGAACACCCCGCGGGCAGCCGTCCGGCCGAACCCCGGAAACGCCCTGGCCCTGGACCACGACTGGTACGAAGAACACATCACCGAACACGCCGACGGATCCTTCAGCATCCCCGACGACGTGGTCCAGGAACTTGCTGATGAAGCGTCCAAGCTGATCGCCGGCCATCCCGAGCTGAAGCCGGCCTCGTGGAAGATCGGGTACAAGCCCATCCCTGGCGACGGCGAACCGGTCCTAGGTGAACTCGGCCAGGTGCCCGGCTGCTTCGTGGCCTTTACCCACTCGGGCGCTACGCTGGGCCTTATTGCCGGCGAACTCCTCGCGGGCGAGATCGTGACCGGGAAGAAGCACCCCATGCTGGCCAGCTTCCGGCCGGGCCGGTTCTCCTGACCGGTGGCCGGCTGAGCCGCCAGCACTGACCGCGAAGACGCGACGACGACGGCGGGAAAGCTCCCGCCGTCGTCGTCATTCCTGCGTTGTAAGGGTGCTGCTAGGCGGAGGCCGAATCCAGGTTGGCCGCGCCGTTCAGGCTGAGGGTGAAGGTGTTGGGGCCGCTGGCGTGGACCGCGATGTTGGACTTCGCGGTGTTGTGCCGGACCGAGAGGTCGTGGACCAGGGCGTCCAGCTCGTGGTGCATCGTGGAGCGGTCCCAGAGCTTGTGGGTGACAGCGTTGGCAGTTTCAAACGTCATTGTTCAGTGCTTCCATTTCTGAATCCGGGTGTCCGGCTGCCGCACCGATGCGGAGCCGCCGTAGGCCAACCCAGGAACACCTGAGACCGTGGGCAGCTCTGCGAGCTCACCGGTTTGGCCTCATTGCGTCCACCAGGATGGTGCCCCTGCCCCGCTTCGGACGCGCGGCGTCAAAGCGGGGATCGGGGCTGTGCCGGCGGGGGAGTTGACGCCCCTGCCTGCCTTTTTATGATGCACAGCGCCGGGCGGCCCGCTCAAGCCAGACGGCGATTATTGCAGGTGAGACTCATCACAGAAGGGCGGGCGCCCCCGCAATCACACGTCGATGGTGACGACGGCGCGTTCGCCGGTGGTGTCCGCCCGCGCTCCGGTGGCGGAGCTGACGGCCCGGGACACGCAGCAGCACATCTTCGCCGCGGCGTGCTGCTGCCGCTCGCTGTAGAACACATCGCGGTGGTCGACGCTGCCCTGCAGGCCCAGCAGCCGGACTTCGCAGAGGCCGCATTCGCCCTTGCGGCAATCGAACATCATGTCCACGCCTGCGCCCTCGAGCGCTTCCAGCATGGACTCGCCGGGACCGACGGTCGTCTCCACGCCCAGCCGGGGCACGCGCACGACGAATTCCTCCGGGTCGAACCAGCCGCTGTTGCCGAACGTCTCGTACCGCAGGTTCGGCAGGCTCAGCCCGCGTGCGACCCAGCCGCGCTTCACCGCGTCCATCAGCCGGATGGGCCCGCACATGTAGAGTTCGGTCTCCGGGCCCACCCCGTCCAGCAACGCGTCGACCTTCAGCGCCGTGCCTTCGTCATCCACGTGCACCCGGAGCGCGTCGCCGTGCAGCGCTTCCAGCTGGGGCAGGTACGCCATGGCGGACCGGCTGCGGCCGGCGTAGACGAGGGTGTAGTCCGCCTTGATGTTGCGCAGCACCCGGGCCATATTGACCATCGCGGTGATGCCGATGCCGCCGGCGAGGAGCACGTAGCGCGGGGCCCCCACCCGGAGCGGGAAGTTCTGCAGCGGCTGGGTGATCTCCAGCTGGTCTCCGACCTCCAGGCTCTGCATAAAGACCGAACCGCCCCGGGACTGCGGTGCCCGGTAGACGCTGATGGCCACGAGCCGGCCGTCCTCGCTGCAGTCCACGACGGAGTAGGAACGCTTGTGCCGTTCGCCGTCGATGGTGACCATAACGTCGATGTGCGAGCCGGGCTCGGCCTTCTTTGGGAGCGACTGGGACAGGACCAGCCGGCGGGTTTCCGCGGTGACCGCCTCCGCCTCGACGACGGTGCCGGTCTGCCAGACCTCTGTGTTGCTTGCTGCCATGACTTTCTTCTAACTTCTCGCTGGGGCTTGGTGGCTCCGGGCTGGCCGCCCGGGGGCGGTCAGACGGTGGGGATGAGCCGGCCCTCGGCGGCGAGCTGGCGCTCGATCAGCCTCCGGACCCACATGCCGCCGGCGTCGATGTTGAGGTTGTAGAACTCGTAGTCCGGGTTGGCGTCGATCGCCTCCTGCTGGGCCTTGAGCATGGCCTCGTCCTCGCCGAAGACGCCGTTGACGCCGTTGCGGAGCTGGGTTGTGATCAGCTGGCTGTCCAGCCGGTAGTTCCGCATGAAGGCCCAGAAGTAGTGGCAGGTCTTGGCGGTTTCGGGGGAGATGGTGTTCATGACGAAGCCGTTGACGCCCTGGCTGCGGTCACCTTCCGGCGCCCCCGTGCCTGCCTTGGCGACGCCGACGTCGATGTTGATGGTCGACGGCGACTGGAAGGTGATGATCTGCCAGCGGTCCACCTTGCCCTCGAAGCCCGGGAACTTGTCGCGCATGTTCTTGAGCCAGAACGGCGGCGCATCGATGTCCAGCATCCAGCGGGACACGGTGACGGTGTTGCCCTCCTGGGTGACCTTGAAATCGGACTCGCTCAGCTCGTCCTGCCCGATCGAGGAGGAGTGGACGAACTCCTCGTGGGTGAGGTCCATCAGGTTGTCCAGCACCAACTGGTAGTTGCAAGGGGCAAAAATGGTCTCGCCGTCACCGGCCCATTCCTCCGAGCTCATCTGGTGCATGTCCGGGACGAGGGTGGGGTCGGCCTGGGTGGGATCGCCCAGCCAGACCCAGACGTACCGGTACCGTTCGATCACCGGGAAAGATGGCACGGTGGCGCTCGGGTTGATGGTTTCCTGCGCCGGCATGGAGACGCAGCGGCCGGCGGAGTTGTAGACGATGCCGTGGTACGGGCACTGGATCGTATCGCCGGCGAGCGTCTTCCCCATGGAGAGCGGGGCCAGCCGGTGCCAGCAGGCGTCCGCGAGTGCCACCGCCTTGCCGTCCTCGGTGCGGTAAAGGGCGAGCGGCCGGTCCGCGATCCGCCGGGACATCGGCTTCCGGGTCACCTCATGGTCCCAGGCGGCCACGTACCAGGAGTTCAGCGGATACCCCAGCACCTTGTTCGTGGTCGAACTAACGGACTGCATCATCGCGGTCATGTCATTCCTTCGCTATATCTATCTACATAGGTAGTGGTCTGCGTCACAGCATAACTATGTTGATAGATAGTGGCAAGGCCTAGGGGTTGAGCCTGTCGATCAGCTCCAGGCCGCGCTCGGCCCAGTGGACCTCGGCGTTGGCGCGCTCGATCATGCCCTCATAGGTGAAGATCTTGTAGCCGGCGATCTTGGCCCGGTCGGCATCCGGGGCCGTTTCGAGGCGGGCGGCCAGGATGGGATTCGTCCGGTCCTGCAGTGCGGCAATCATCTCCTGCCATTGCTGCGCGCGGGACGAGTGGTACGCAATGTGGGCGTGCAGCTGCGCCCGGGCCGCGTCCGGTTCGGCCCACTCGAGGTAGGCCGCCTTGAGGTGGATCGGGTCGCGCTCGCGGGTGTAGTCCAGCGTGGTGTTGATCCAGGCGCGGAACGCCTCAACCCCCTCCGGGGTGATGTGGTAGCGCTTCTTTTTACCCTTCTTGCCCCAGGGCTCCTCGACGCCGCGCAGCAGGCCGTCCTTTTCCATCCGGCGCAGCTCGGGGTAAATCTGCGAGTCCGGGGCGTGCCACACGTAGCCGACGGATTGTTCGAAGTGCTTGAAGACGTCGTAGCCCGTCAGGGGCTGGGACGTCAGCAGTGCCAGCAGGGCGTAGCGCAGGCTCACCTGCCACCGTTCCTCTCGGGTAGGGTCCGCCGGCCGCGGCGCGGCCACCGGGGTGCAGCTTTCTTAACACTCTTGTCAACTAACTATGTTCATAGTTACGCTGTGTCTCACGCCACATCTAGCTATCAGTATAGATAGTTGTCCGGACGCCGGCCCTTCGACGACGAGGTCCGGCAGCGGGCATCGGCCCCCCGAGCGGCGCACCCTGCCTCTCGGCACGCAACTTTGTACCCGCCCGGACTGTCCGCGGCCTCCAGAAAGTAGTCCCATGCAACTGCAAGAACGCATCGACGCGTCCCGCATGTCCCTGTACCAATGGCTGATCGTCGGACTGTGCATCATCCTCAACGCCCTCGACGGCTTCGACGTCCTGGCCATGGCCTTCACGGCCAACAGCGTCACCCGCGAGTTCGGCCTCAGCGGCGCCGAGCTGGGGGTCCTGCTCAGTTCCGGCCTGGTCGGCATGGCCATCGGATCCCTGGGCCTGGCGCCCTTCGCCGACGTGATCGGCCGCCGGCCGATGGTCTTGGTCTCGGTGGGCCTGGCGACCGCCGGCATGCTGCTCGCCTCCCTGGCGCACTCGGCGATGGAGCTGGGCATCTGGCGTGTTGTCACGGGCCTGGGCATCGGCGGCATCCTCGCCTGCACCAACGTGATTGCCAGCGAATACTCCTCCAAGCGGTGGCGCGGCCTGGCCATCAGCATCTACACGGCCGGCTACGGCATCGGCGCGACCCTGGGCGGCGCCGCCGCGGTGTCCCTGCAGGCAAACTTCGGCTGGCGCGCGGTCTTCGTTTTCGGCGGCATCTGCACCGGCGTCGTCCTGCTCCTGCTGGCGGTCCTGCTGCCGGAGTCGGTGGACTTCCTGACCAGCCGCCGCCCCCGCAACGTCCTCGAGCGCCTCAACAAGATCGCCCGCAAGATCGGGCAGCCCGAGGTGACGGAGATCCCCGCCCCCGCTGCGGTTGCGCAGCGCAGGAACAAACTCTCCGAGCTCTTCACCGCCGGCAACCGCCGCTCCACCTGGCTCGTCTGGCTGGCCTTCTTCGCCACCATGTTCGGGTTCTACTTCGTGAACAGCTGGACGCCGCGGCTGCTCGTCACCGCCGGCATGACCGAGAGCCAGGGCGTCATCGGTGGACTCATGCTCACCCTCGGCGGCACCTTCGGGTCCCTGCTCTACGGCCTGCTCACCATCCGCTGGAACAGCCGCAAGGTGATGATCGTGTTCGCCGTCCTCTCGGCCGCCACCATGGTGATGTTCATTTCTACCGCCGGCATCCTTGCCCTGGCGTTCGTCGCGGGCGGCATCGTGGGCATGCTGATCAACGGCTGCATCGCCGGCATGTACACCATCACTCCGGCCCTCTACGGCGCGTCCGTCCGGAGCACCGGCGTCGGCTGGGCGATCGGAATCGGCCGCGTCGGCGCGATCGTTGCCCCGCTCATCACCGGCGCCCTGCTGGACGCCCACTGGACGGCGTCCATGCTCTACATGGGTGTGGGGGTTGTGGTCCTCGTGGCCGGCGGCGCCGTCGCGGCGATGCGCCCGGCCACGCCGGAGCCTGCCGCGCACGACGACGCGGCGGAGGAAGTGCCGCTTTCCGTCTGACGCGGCGGCCGGGCCGGCCGGCAACCGGCACCAAAACATGAGAGGACGACGGCGGGAAGCTCCCGCCGTCGTCCTCTTGCGTTCTACCCGGTCTTAGGGAACACGGCGAAAGACACCGGTGTTATTAACAACGGACCCAAAATGACTACGAAATACACAGCACTGATAATCCCGGCCCGGATCAGCGAACCTGTCCGGCTGGACGCCATCGAGACCGACCAGCGCACCCTACAGGGCCTGGTAGGCGGAGACCTTGAAACAGTCACCCGCGGGAACTGGCACGTCTACCTCAACGCTGAAGGCGTGACGGCCAACCTCCCGGCGAACCTGCGCGCCGCACAGTTGATGTACGACTGCGGGCTGGACTTGTCCGGCGTTGCGCGAGGCACCGCCGTCATCCTCGGCCACGGCGACCACGGCCAGGACGCCGACGTCCCGCAGCACCTGATCCGGCTGGCGGAGGAGTTCTTCGATACGCCGCTGGTCGCCTGACCGGTTGGGCTGTTCAGTAACAGCGGACTTCCCGTGACCGGACCTGCTGCGCGAAAGAGAATGTGCCTTCAACGAGGCTGAGCCTGCCGCGGGATCGCGACAGGCTCAGCCGTTCGAGGGTTGCAGTTCAGTACTACGGCTGCAGCACGCTCTTGGGCAGCCGGTGAACCGTGACTGCCCCCACCGGGGTGAACGGGTGAAGAGGATCCGGCGTCGAAGATCCGGTTGGGCCTCCGAGCCGGGAGTCGCCGACGGCACTCAGCACTGCGTAGGCGTCGTCCGGCTGCCAGCCGTGGTTCGTGAGGAGGAAGTGGAACATGTCCTCGTAGCCGCGGGTGATGCTTTCCTGCACCGGGTCGCCCAGGCCGACGAAGAACCAGTCTTCGCGAGTTTCAATCCTGGGGGCGCGAAGATTCATCTCTTTGACAAGTTCGATGCTGATGACGGCTGTACCCTCGGCCTCGATGGCCACGAAGGATGATTCCCCCTCCGCCATGAGGGCATGGATGTCTCCGATCGAAAGGTAGGCGCCCTCCACCATGACGGGAAGGTAGACCTTCGAACCCGGCCGGCACCCAGTGAGGTCCATGTTGCCGCCCCCGGCGAAGCTGGGCATGACCGTCGAGTTCTCCCCCTCGGCCGGGGCAGTGCCGATGCAGCCGATCATGGGCTGGGCGTCGAAGACGTGGCGATCGGTCACGTGCACGCCGGCTGCATCTATCGGGATTCGGCGGGTGAACATCTTTTCGCCCATCACGTGCCGCAGCGCTCCCGTTCCCGGCAGGCTAACGGACCAGCCGAAGTCTTTGAGCAAGATCTCGTGAATGGTGACGATCAGGGCGTCTCCCGGCTCGGCTCCGTCCACGAACACCGGTCCGGTGACCGGATTGATGCCGACGGTGAGCCGGTCCAGGTCGTGGTGTTCGTGCAGCTCCGCGTAGACGGCGTCGCTCGTCTCGAAAGCGATCCGCTCTCCAGTTCCGGGTGCGATCCGAAGCGCGGGCTCCTCCTTCGCGGAGAAGGAGAATTTCCCGTGGGATTTGTCGAGGAAATGATCGGCGATGACGCTCACAGCTGGGACTCCGTTCCGCTCATTGCAGGCTCGGGATTGGTGCCGTTGTTCTCTGCCAGGTCCGGGGTTCGGCCGGTGAATTTGTAATATGCGAAGACTGCAGCGCCCACGACCAGCCAGATGGCGCCGCCAATTTTCGCCTCGGGCGCCGCATTCAGCAATACGTAGCCAATGATCAGGAAGCCCAGGATCGGAACCACGAGATGCAGCAGGTAGTTCTTCGATTTCTTGCGAACGACGTAGTGGACGATTACCGAAAGGTGCAGAAGCAGGAACCCGAACAGTGCGCCGAAGTTCACGAGAGCGGAAATGACGTCGATTTGCCCCACGAAGAACAGGACGAGAATCGCCGAGATGGCGGACACCAGGATGATGGCGTTCCGGGGCACCTGGCGGGTGTCGATCCGGGACAGGAACTTCGGCAGCTGACGGTCCCGGCTCATTGAATACAGCAGCCGCGAGGTAGCGGCCTGCGCTGCCATTGCGTTTGCAACACCGATAGCGAGCACGTTCACTACAAAGAATGCCGTCATCCAGCCACTGTTGGAGGCGGCCTCAACGACCGTGAAGAATGCATTGCCCACCTCGTCGTCGCTGAACGAGTCCCGGCCCGCGGCCAGTGCGCTGGCCAACCACGTCTGCAGGATGAACAGGAAAGCCACGAGGAACAGGGCCAGGATCATGGCCCGGCCAGCGGCGTTGCGGCCGCCCGTGGCCTCCTCTGCCATGGTGGAGATGCCGTCAAATCCCAGGAAACTCAACACGGCGATGGACAGCGCGGAGGCGATCAGCGGCCCCGTGACTTTGCTCGCGTCCCAGATCGGGTTCATTGTCAGCTCGGCGCCGGGGACGGTGTGACCGGCCAATGCATTGACGGCGATGACGACGAAGATCACGACAAAAATCAGTTCAATTGCAAGGAAGATGCGGTTCATCCGTTTGATCGAGCTGATCCCGAGCAGGTTGACGACGGTGTTGACCGCGACAAAGATCAGCGCCCAGAGCCAGCGCGGTGAATCGGGGAAGATCCCCACCATCGACTCGGCAGCGAACACGTACAGCAGTGTAGGGACGAGAAGGTAGTCCAGCAGTATTGCCCAGCCGGCGAAGAACCCGGCCGTGGGATGGATTCCGCGTCCCACGTAGGAAAAAACGGAGCCGGCGAGGGGGATGGACTTTGCCATCTGCTGATAGGCGAGGGCGGTAAAGATCATGGCGACCAGGCCGATCACGTAAACGAGCGGGACCATGCCTCCCGCCGCGTTGTAGACGACGCCGAAGATTGCCCACGGTGCGATCGGCACCATAAAGACGAGCCCGTAGACGAGGAGGTCCGTGGTGGATACCGACCGCTTTAGTTCCTGCTTGTAGCCGAAGGCCTCGAGTTGCTGTTGGGCGCTGAGTTCAGGGGGGCTGGATGAGTTTGCCATCGAAATCTTTCTGGGAGTGAGGGAGTAGTAGTTGGCGCTAAGAGGGGACTTGGTGGTCGTGGCGGGCCAGGTGCGCGGCAATGACGCTCCGAAATGCCTCGGGCTGCTCGAGGTGCGAGCAGTGGCTCGCTCCGGGGAAGACGTGACTGGCGGCATCCGGAATATTGGCGATGAACGGCGCCCAGGTAGCGGGGGTTGCCTCGTCAAATTCGCCGGCTACTACCAACGTCGGGGCGGTTACCCGGTGGAGCCGGTCGATGATGCTCCAGTCGCGAAGCGTTCCGATGACGTGGAACTCGTTAGGGCCGTTCATCGTGTGGTAGACCGTCGGTTCGGCCTCCATTTGGGCCACGCTCTCCTCGAAATCTGCTGGAAAGGGCGTGATGCGGCAAACATGCCGCTCGTAGAACGCGGAAGCCGCAGCAAAGTATTCGGGTGTCGTCACCGTGCCCGCGTCCTCGTGGAACGTCAGCGCGTCCTGGACTTCCCGGGGCAGCTGCTCCCTGAGCTCCGTGGCGGCCTCAGCCCAGAGTCCCATCGAGGCGGGCGAGTTGCAGATGGAAAGGCTTGCCAGCCCCGGTGGCTGGCGCACGGCGATTTCCGCGCCCAGCATCCCACCCCAGGACTGCCCGAGAAGATGAAAGTCGCCGAGACGGAAGTGCGCGAGGAGGTTGAGGAACTCGTCGACAAACAACTGCGGGACCCAGAAGTCCGCCGGAGCGTCGGGCAGATGCGAGCTGTTTCCACAGCCCAGCTGGTCGTACAGGATGACGGTGCGCCCGGTGGACGTCAATTCCTCAAGGTTTTTCAGGTAATTGTGGGCCATGCCCGGGCCGCCGTGAAGCACAACGAGGGGGAGCGCGCCCGGCACCGGGATGTCTGGGGTGAAGCACGCGGCCCAGGTCTCCCATTGGCGGAACGGAATTCGGTGGGTTGTGAGGGTTGTCACTCTGGATCCTTTGGTCGGACGTGAGGATCATCTTCGCGCACTAATGGTCTAATTCCAAGACCTTTTAGGAATATGTATAAGTTGGTGCCATGGGCAAGAGCAAAGACGACAGTCCCGAGGGGGCGCTGGACATGCCTCTGGCCGCTGTTAGCAGGGCCGATGAAATCACCGACCGCCTAATCACAGCGATCGCTGTGGGCGAGTACTTGCCCGGCGCGCGCTTGCCATCGGAGCGGGATCTGGCCAAATCCTTGCACGTTGGAAGAATGACGGTTCGAGCCGCCATCGGCCGGTTGGTTGATCAGGGACTGCTGTCTACCCAACGCGGCCGTGCCGGCGGGTCGTTCGTCCGGGAACAATGGACGGCGGTGTCCAACGCCTCCGTGCAGAGAACACTCTCGTCCCGCTGGGAATCATTGCGCGACACCTGCGAGGCCATGGGCCATCTACATGGCGCGATCGCCCGAGCAGCAGCGGAGAACCGAACCGATGCTGATACCGCTGTTCTGCGGGAACGGCTGGAATCCTACCGGGTGGCCGAATCGGGCAGCGCCTCGCAGAAGGCCGACGCGCGCCTCCACATGGCTATTGCAGAGGCCGCCCACAACGTGACCCTGACGCGGATTCTCTTGGAACTCGAGGCCCAGATCGGGCTCGCTGCGCCAGCCCATCTCTGGGGTTTCGCTGAGGGAATGCGTGAGATGGAGCTCCGCGCGCTGGCTGATCATGAGCGGCTCGTTGATGCCATCTGTGCGCAGCGCCAGGCGGAGGCGGGAACGATAGGTGTTACGCATGCACGGATCGATATCGAGCTGCTGGAAGCTGCGCTGACCCGGGCCGGCTCCAACTAGGGGACCCAAATCGTGGCTGTCGACTGTCCGACCGGGGAAACGTCCCTACGCTTGGTGCGCAGCGTACTGCCCAACGTTGCGTCCAAGAGCAGGCACGAACAGCCTGTCATGGCCCCGGTGTCCCTCGTCCTGGCCGTACTGGCGTTCAGTATCGCCCTGGGCTAGCGGCGCCTTCCACCCTGGCGCTCCCGCGCAGCGCCTACTTGCCCGTCGCCGTCGCCGTCGGCTTGGCCGTCGGCGTCGCGGACGCCGTCGCCGGCGGTGACTGGAGCTGGGTGGCGGTGAGTTTCATCCAGGGGGAATCCGGGGCGCCCTCAAGCATGGCCTGCGGGCTGTCGGACTGTGTCCACCACTTGGCCTCGAAGGCGTAGCCGTCGAACAGGATCCGCGAGCCGCGCTGGTAGACCGTTTTGGCGGACCAATCCGGGTAGGTGCCGGCCGGAATGGTCGTCCGCGGACTGGGCCGGTCTCCCGGCAGTACCGGGCCGATCAGCTTCCACGGGGCGGCGGCGCCCTGCACCACGGGGTTGTCCGGGCTGTCGCCCTGCGTCCACCATTTGGCTTCGTAGACGTTGGCGTGCCACACCGTACGGTCGCCGACGACGTAGCGCGCGGTCTCGTTCCAGACCGGGTAGGGGCTGGTCGAGGGGTCGTCCGTGGCTGTGGCCGTCGGGGTGGCGGAGGCGGACGGCGCCTGAGCCGCGGCCGAACCCGTGGGAATGACGTCGGCGCCCAGGACGGTGGCGAAGGAAGCGTCGCCCTGCTTGACGCCGCTGCAGCTGTCGGAAACCTTGGTGACGTCCGGGTAGTTGCTGCCGCAGGTCCGGTCGCGGTTGAGCGACCACATGGAGACCCGGCCCACGCCCTTGGATTTGGCATAGGCGTTGAGGGCAGCGGCGTCGTCCAGGGTAAAGATCTCCCCGGCGATGTCGTTCTGCCCGATCATCGGGGTGATGCCGAGCTTGCGCCAGGCCGTGTCCGTACCGAGGTCCTCGCCGTTTTTGCGGAAGAGCGACTGCAGTTGCGTGTGCGCTGCGTCGGCCGCGGAGGCGGACGCCTGGTACATGGTCTGGCCGGCGGCCTTGCTGCCGCCGAAGTCCATTGTCATGATGTTCACGCCGGCCAGTTCGACGCCGGCGCCCAGCGTGCGGGAGACGAGGTCCCGCCCCGCCTGCGTCAGTCCTGCCGGGTCAGCGGGGAGGGTCAGCCACACCTCGAGGCTCTTCCCGCTGCTCTTGCGGTCCTGTTGGAGGGCGGCCACGGCCTTGGCGCGCCGGTCGATGGACGCCGTGTCAGAGAGTGCTGCTCCCTCCACATCAAGGTCGATCGAGCGCAGGTCGTAGCGTTCGACGACTTCGCGGTAGGCACTGGTGAGCTTGTCGGCGTCGGTGCACCCGACGGCTAGTTCGTCGTTGCTCAGGCCGCCGAATGACACGGAGACGGTGCCGCCCACCTGGCGCAGCCTGGCGATCCGCCGGTCCAGGTCCAGATCCGTTTCGGCCTGGGCAAGGCTGTAGAAGGCTCCCCACGACGGCGCGCAGGGATCCTGCTTGTCCGAAACAATGAAGGACAAGACGGCACCCCTGGCCTCGGGGCTGGTCGGCGATTCGAACGCAAACCTGGGCGTGGCCGTCACATCGACGTAGCCGGAGAACACCGAGGGGATCGAGGACGCTGCATTGGCGTCCTGGAAGGAGCGGAGCCCCAGATACGACCCGCCCGTGAGGGCCACCAGCACCAATACGAGAATTCCGAGCCGCAGTTTAGAGAGACGGCGCCCGGGAAAGCGGTTCGACACAGATATACCCCAATGCTTGTCAAAGTGTGGTGCTCCAACCCCTCCACGCGGATTCGCGGCCAAATATTCTGCCGCTGGCCAGGTGATAAAGCCGGGGGACAAGTTATTTGGGGTCGTGCGCTTAGTATAAGGGCAGGCCGCACCCCGAATTGACGGGAAGGCGGCCTGACGTGTGTCCGCTGGGGGTGCACATGATGTGGATGGGGATGCATGTCTGACCTCTTGACCGTTCCGCGGCCTGACGACACTACGGCCGACGAGCAGGCAACGAAGAGCCGCAAGCGCCAATGGGGCGCGGAGCGCCGCTCGGAACCGCTGGCGATCGTGCACCCGGAGCCCTCGCGCCGCAAAATCATTTGGGGCCGCATCGGCATCGTGGTGACGGTGCTGGCCTGGGCCGCCTACGTGGTGACCACGGTGCTCAGGGCGCTGATCAACGATCCGACGGCGGGCTTCCGGTTCCGGGCGGAGGCAGTTTCTTACGTCGTCGTCGTAACATTCCTGACTTTTTCGGCGCTGATGTACCTGCTGGCCCGGCAGGGCGCCCTGAACCGCTTCCGTGAGCACCGCCGGGTTCCCCGCGGGGAACTGGACCGCCACTTCGCCGATTACGAGGACGCGGTCACGGTCCTCGTCCCTTCCTATGCCGAAGAGCCGCAGGTGGTCCGGGCCACGCTCTGGTCCGCTGCGCTGCAGGAATTCCCCGATCTGTCCGTCGTCCTGCTGCTCGACGACCCGCCGTCCCCCACGGACCCGGACGACCAGGAACGGCTCCAAGCCACGCGGGACCTCGCGGCCAGCATCACCCGGACGCTCAAGGAGCCGTCCGAGCGCTTGAACGCCGCGAGCGACGCCTTCAACCGCCGGAGCGGCGAAGGGAAGGCCGGCGGGGAGCTGCCGGCGCTGATCGAGGAGTACGAGTACGCCGCCGGCTGGCTGGAGGGCATGGCCGAGGCGGAGCGGGTTGAAGACCACGTCGATGAATTCTTCGTGGATCTGGTGCTGATGGGCCTGGCCCGCGAGCTGCGGCTGGTCCTGACGGCCCTGTATGCGGCCAAGGCACAGGGCGCCGAGCCCGAGCCGGCACGCATGCGGGAGCTCTACGCGCGGCTGACCTGGATCTTCAACGCCCGCGTGTCGACTTTCGAGCGCAAGAAGTATGCGAGCCTGTCGCACGAGGCGAACAAGGCCATGAACCTGAACTCCTACCTGAGCCTCATGGGGCACCGGTGGCAGAAAGAACAGACGGCCGACGGGACGGTGCTGCGGCCGGCGGTTAAATCCGCCGCTGACGACCTCGTGATCGAGGACAGCACCTACGTCCTGACCCTCGACGCCGATTCGCTGCTACTGCGGGACTACTGCCTGCGCCTGGTCCACTTCCTGGAATCGCCCGGCAACGAACGGGTCGCCGTCACGCAGACGCCGTACTCCTCGTTCCGCGGCGCGCCGACGCGCATCGAACGGGTCGCCGGAGCCACCACCGATCTGCAGCACATCCAGCACCAGGGGATGACCCGGTACGGCGCCACCTTCTGGGTGGGCGCCAACGCCGTGATTCGCAAAATCGCGCTTGAGGACATTGTGGAAGTCTCCTCCGAGGGCGGATTCGAGGTGCGGACCTACATCCAGGACCGGACCGTCATTGAAGACACCGAATCCAGTGTGGACCTGGGCCGCGAAGGCTGGGACCTGGTGAACTATCCCGAGCGGCTGAGCTACAGCGCCACACCCCCGGACTTCGGCTCCCTGGTGGTGCAGCGCCGCCGCTGGGCCAACGGCGGGCTGCTGATCCTGCCGAAGCTGTGGGACACCATCCGGCACCGCCGCGGCCTCGACAAGGATGTCCGGGCGCGTGAAATCATGCTGCGCGTCAACTACATGGCGTCCCTCACCTGGGCCAGCTTCGGCCTGCTTTTCCTGCTGGCCTACCCCTACGACAGCCGGCTCCTCAGCCCGCTGGTGTTCGCCGCGGCGCTGCCGTACTTCCTGGCCATGGGCAGCGACCTGCGCGAATGCGGCCACCGGTTCAGCGACATCTTCCGGATCTACGGGTTCAACCTGGTGCTGATGCCGGTGAACCTGGCCGGCGTGTTGAAATCGCTGCAGCAGGCGCTGACCGGGGACAAGATCCCGTTCGCGCGCACCCCGAAGGTCAAGGACCGCACGGCCGCCCCGGCGCTCTTCGTGATCGCGCCGTATGCGATCGTGGCGTTCTCCCTGTTCACCGTGTACCGCGATTTCATGCAGCAAAACTGGACCAACGCGGCCTTTGCGGCGTTCAATGCGGTCATGGCCGCGTACGCGATCCGCGCCTACATGGGGATCAGGAACTCGATCGTGGACATCTTCCTCGGGGTGCTGAACTGGCTCTACGTCAAGCCGAAGCGGGCCGCGCCGGCACCGCCGCAGATCATTCCGAAGTCCCCGGAGGAGGTCGACTGGGCGTCGATCCTGTACCACGGCGACCGCCGCCTCAACCGCGACCTGCGCGGCAAAAAGGACCGGCGCAAGCGGGCCGGTGTCCGCTGACTGCCGGTTTTCTGCCCGGGCCGTGCCGTGTTGCCGCCGTTCACGGCACGGCCGCGCCTAGACTTGGCCAGATGATGCCAGAACCAATGCTCGCTGCCGACGGGAAGAACTCCCTGCGCATCAGCGACGGCATCCTTGAGTCCGTCTGGACCCCCGGTTCGTTCGTGGACGTCGACGACGCCCGCGATGCCATGAGCGCCACCGAACGGATCAGCCAGGGCAGGCGGCTGCCGATGCTGTCCGTCATGACCGACGTGGAGATCAGCGCCGCCGCCCGGTACGAGTTCGCCAAGTCGGTCGACGTGGTTGCGATCGCGGTGCTGGGATCGAGCGCGGTGGACCGCGTGGTGGCCGCGGCGACCAGCCGGGACACCCGGTACCCGCACGAATTCTTCACCTCGCGGGTAGAGGCCGTGGCCTGGCTGAACAGCTTCGTGAACACCCCTGACGCAGAGGTGCTTCCGGAACAGCCCGCGACCATAACTCCCTAGGCCGACCCTTGCCGGGACTGCTACTGTCCGGGTAAGAGCGGCATCACAGCAACAGCTTCAGTTGTGAGCGAGGGAATCAGCATGACGGTTGCCGAAATCCAGGTCGACCAGCGCGTGATCGGCATCGACTCGCGGCGCTTCGCCTCGGTGGAGAAGGCGCTGGTGGAGCTGATCACCAACAGCGACGACAGTTACGCCCGGCTCGAAAAGACCGCCGCCCACGTGAGCGGCCGGATCCTGGTGCGGTACGAGCGGCACCTTACCGGGGCCGTGCTGATGGTCAGCGACCAGGCCGAGGGCATGACCTTTTCGCAGGCCGGCCGGATCGTCAGCTACGGCGGCGCGCACAGCCCGCTCGCGCGCGGCGAGGGCGACGGCCGCGGCTACTTCGGCCGCGGCCTCAAACAGGCGATCTTCGGCCTGGGCCACGGCTGGATCGAGACCATCCAGGCCGGGCGCTTCACCCGGATCGACGTCTTCCGCGGGCAGAACGGCGGCTACCTTTACGACGACGGCGGGGAGGACCGCCGCGCGTTCCCGGCCGACTACGCCCGGCTGGGCCTCGACGAAGCACCGGCCGCCAGCGGCACCCGGGTAAGCATCGTCGTCGACAATCCCCGCGTCCGCATCACCCAGTACAGCACCCTGCTGCAGTCCCTGTCCGACAACTTCTACCTACGCGCGGTGCTGGACCGGCGGAACGTGGAGCTGGAGCACGGGCAGCCGGGCTCCGGCGAGAACCGCCGCGACCCGGTCCGGTTCCAGGGACCTCCGGCGGACCTGCTGCTGGGGCCGGACCAGCCGGGAAGCGTCAGTTTCGAGGGTCAGGCGTACCCGTTCTCCCTCACGCTCAAACGCGCCACGGACACCGAGCTGACACTCAAAGGCGACGAACGCACCAACGGACTGGTGGTGCTCTCCGGGAAGGCGGCCCTGGATTGCCAGCTGTTCGCTTTCGAAAACCAGGTGGGCACCGAGTACCTTTTCGGCTCCGTCACCTGTGACGCCCTGACCGGGATGCTGGGCCGCGGCCGGGCGATCATCAGTGACGAGCGTGAGGGCCTGAACCCCCGGGACCCCTTTGTGGCCGCGTTCTCCCAGGCCGTCAGCCGGATGATCGCCGGGGCCGTGCAGGCCGAGAAGGAAAAGCTGACACACCTGGAGCGGGCCACCACCTCCGGCCGCACCGCCGAGATGATCGAGCAGCTGCTGCAGCACATGAGCGAGGCGGCCGTCGTCGACCTGGGGCTGGAAACGGCACCGGCGCCGAGCAGCGGCGACGGCCGGCCGGCGGGGGAGCAGCCCGCGGCGCTGCGCTTCACCACCCCCTTCTACTACCGCCCGCCGGGGCACCCGTTCCACATCGCACTGCTCGTGGACCCGGCGCAGTTGCCCGACGGCGGGACGCTCACCTTCGAGCTGGAGCTGCCCGGCTCGCTGCGGATCGACCCGGCCCCGGCCCCGGTCGCCGTCGGCGCGCTGGGGGACACGGGGCGGCTGGAATGGACCGTGACCGGGGAGCAGCCCGGCGACCGGGGCGAGCTCACCGTCCGGGCGGGCGACTACTGGGCGCTGTGTGAAATCGTCATCGCCGACCACGCGTCGCAGCATGTAGCCGACCAGCCGCCGCACCCCGCGGTAGCCGCCGTCGAGGCCGCGCCGGCGCCGCACCGGGAAGCCCACCGCCCAAGCCGGGACCACGGCGTCGACCTCTTCACCGGCTACGAATTCCGCAGCCTGCATAACAGCCCGGACCGCGCCGTGTACAGTGCCGCGGACCGCAAGGTCATCATCAACACCGCCGCGCCGACCGTGCAGCTGTACGTCGATGGCCGCGGACGGTTCCGCGATTCGGCCCGGCTGCTGCTGGCCGAACTCTTCCTGGACGTGATCGCGGACGAGCTCGCCCGGCGCCGGGCCGAACAGCACGGCCACGCCGGAGACCTTGAGGCGTTCAAGAGCGCCAAGCGGGACATCATCCGCCGTTACGGCAGCGACATCCACCGGACGTTCCTGGGGTGAGCTGCCGGTGCGCCATTGACACCCCCGAACGGCCGGCCTATCCTACAACCAAATGGTTGTAGATCAGTTGAACGATGAAGCGGTGGACCGCCTGTTTCAGGCTCTTGCCGACGCCACCCGCCGGGACATTGTGCGGCGGGTGACCGCGGGGGAGTACTCCGTCTCCGGGCTCGCCGCGCTCTACGCCATGAGTTTCGCCGCCGTCCAAAAGCATGTGGCGGTGCTGGAACGCGCCTCCCTGGTGACCAAGGAGAAGCGCGGAAGGGAGCAGATTGTGCGGGCCAACCGCGACGGGCTGCAGCAGGCCCGCGGCCTGCTCGACGAGTACGAGGTCATCTGGCGGCAACGGACCGAACGGATCGCCGACCTGCTGGCCGAAACGGATCCGCAGGCGGGCCAGTGAGTGGCAGGTAAGGCAGAAACCAGCGAAACAGAAGGATAGGAAGGGTTGATCATGACAGTCATTAGTTCAGTCAAGAATCTTGAAGCACTCAGCCTCAGCGTCGTCGCGGAGTTCGATGCCGGCGTCGAGCGTGTCTGGCAGATCTGGGAAGACCCGCGCCAGCTCGAGCGCTGGTGGGGCCCGCCCACCTGGCCGGCCACCTTCGAGAAGCATGACTTCGTCCCGGGCGGGGCGGCCAGCTACTACATGACCGGACCAGGCGGGGAGAAAGCCCGCGGCTGGTGGCGGTTCGTCGCCATCGACGCCCCGCACAGCCTGGAGTTCGACGACGGATTCTCGGACGACAACGGCGACCCGGTCGCGGAGATGGGCGCGATCCACGGGACCGTGACGCTGGAACCGATCGGCGACCGGACCCGGATGACCGTGCTGTCCACCTTCGAGACGGAGGAGCAAATGGAGAAGATCGTCGCCATGGGTATGGAGGAAGGCATGAAGGGGGCCTTGGGCCAGGTCGACGCGATCCTCGCCGAGCACGCCAACGCCTGACCGATGGGCCATCGCGGCACAGCGTTAAGGCGGGAGGACGGGGCAGGAGGACGACACCGGGGTGGGCCCCGCCGTCGTCCTCCCGACTGTGGCGGGCCGGCTGCCTGCTTAGTTGTTGACGGCCGCGTACAGGTTCAGGCTGGCCGAGAACACCAGCCACGAGACGTATGGCAGCATCAGCACCCCCGCGGTCGTGCTGATCGGTCCGAAGTGCAGCACGGCCACGGTCGCAAACACGGCATGGGCGGCGATCAGCAGCAGAGCCAGCCACAGGGCCGCGGTGCCCATCATCGGGTACAGGCCGAAGAACATCAGCGGCCACGCCAGGTTCAGCAGCAGCAGGGCGCCGTAAACCTTGAGCGCATCCCGGCGCGGGAAGAGCCGCTGCCGCCACACCAGCCACGCCGCCACCGCCATGGCCGCGTACAGCACCAGCCAGGCCGAACCGAACATCCACCCGGGCGGGGTCCACGGTGCCGTGTCCGCGGACGCGTACCAGGCGCCGTTCATTCTGATCGGCAGGGAGCCCAGCAGCGATACGGCCCAGGAGGCCGCCAGAAAGCCGATCAGGGCCGCAATCTGGCGCCGCCGCGGGCCGGTGCCGGGGGCAAGGGTGCCCGGGGCGCTTTGTTCAACGTTCAAGAGCACTGAATCACTGTGGACAACCGCGGACCCTTCCGTCAAACTGCGACGTCGGAACCGTCCCCCGCCGCCCTGTCCGGAGGGCGCTGCCCCGGTTAGGCTGGCGCTGTCAGGATCGTTTTACGTCTGGAAGGACATCATGGGCAACGAAGCTTCATGGCAGGAAACCATCACTCCGGGGCGTTTCGCCGGTAAGACCGTCATCGTCACCGGCGCCGGCTCCGGCATCGGCCTGGCCACTGCGCTGCGCGTCGCGAAAGAGGGCGGCAGGGTCATCGCGGCGGACATCAGCAAGCAGCGGTTGGATGACCTGGTGGCCGAGAACGCCGGCCTGGACATTGTGCCGGTGGCGGGCGACATCTCCACCGAGGAAACCGTCGCCGCAGTCGTCTCCGCAGCGGGCGGCCGCGTGGACGCCCTCGCAAACGTCGCCGGCATCATGGACAACTTCGCCCCGATCCACGAGGTGGACGACGCCGTCTGGGAGCGGGTCTTCCGGATCAACGTCACCGCACTGATGCGCCTGACCCGGGCCGTGGTCCCGCTGATGCTCCAGGCGGGCACCGGGTCCGTGGTCAACGTCGCCTCCGAGGCCGGGCTGCGTGGATCCGCAGCCGGCGCTGCATACACCGCGTCCAAGCACGCCGTCGTCGGGCTGACCAAAAACTCCACGGTCATGTACGGGCCGAAGGGCCTTCGCTTCAACGCGGTGGCCCCCGGCGCCACGCTCACTAACATCGTGGCCGACTGGGGCTCCCAGCTCGCCGCCGAGCGCCTTGGCCCGCTGATGGGCGCCAACATCCCCACGCCCGCCACCGCGGCGCAGCTGGCAGCCTCGATCACCTTCCTGCTCAGCGACGACGGCACCAACGTCAACGGCGCCATCCTCGCGTCCGACGGCGGTTGGTCCGCGCTGTAGGTGTCGCCCCGCCGAACTTGGGGGGGGCGCTCCCTCAGGTCCTGCGGAAATCTGGGGGACGCTCCTCAGGTCCTGCGGAAATCTGGGGGGACGCTCCCTCAGGTCCTGCGGAAAACTGTCGGACGCTCCCTCACGTCAGCTGAGGGAGCGTTTGTCGATGCGGCGCCTCAGCTGAGGGAGCGTTTGTTGATCCGGCGCCTCAGCTGAGGGAGCGTTTGTTGTTTGGCTGCCGGAGCTGAGGGAGCGTCGTGATTCGCTCCCGCCCGAAGTTCGCGAAATGATGTGGGCATGGAGCACACTGACCAGCAGCCCTGGGTGAAGAACTACCAGCCGGGGGTCCCGGCCGAGATCGAACTGCCCACGGAGTCGCTCGTCGCGATGTTGGAGCGGTCCGTGGCCGAGGCCGGCAGCGCCCCCGCCCTGGAATTCTTCGGCCGCCGGACCAGCTACACGGAGCTCGGCGAGCAGGTGGACCGGGCCGCCGAGGGCCTGCGCCGGCTCGGTGTCCGCGCCGGGGACCGGGTGGCCCTGATCCTGCCGAACTGCCCGCAGCACGTCGTTGCCTACTACGCGGTGCTGCGTCTGGGCGCCGTCGTCGTCGAACACAACCCGCTGTACACCTCCCGCGAACTCCGCCACCAGTTCGAGGACCACCAGGCCCGCGTGGTGATCGCCTGGGACAAGGCTGCGGCCGCCATCCGCGAGTTCCCCGCGGACATCGAAATCGACCACGTGGTCTCCGTGAACCTGCTTGACGCGTTCCCCGCCATCAAGCGGCTCGCCCTGTCCCTGCCGTTCGGGAAGCTGCGCGAAACGCGGGCCTCGCTGACCGCCCCCGCACCGGGCACCATGCCGTGGAAGCACCTCCTGGGCCACGGCCGGATCGACCCCGCCCACCCGCGCCCGGCGGTGCAGGACCTCGCCGCGATCCAGTACACCTCCGGGACCACCGGCCGGCCCAAGGGGGCGATGCTCACGCATTTCAACCTGTACTCCAACGCGCTGCAGGGCGAGGCCTGGATGGCCGGCGCGGAGTACCGCAAGGAAATCTTCTACGCGATTCTGCCGATGTTCCACGCCTTCGGCATGACCCTGTACCTGACCTATGGCATCCGCAAGCAGGGCCTGCTGGTCCTGTTCCCGAAGTTCGACCCGGACCTGGTGCTGGACGCGATGAAGAAGTCGCCCGCCACCGTGTACTGCGCGGTCCCGCCGATCTACGAGCGCACCGCGATGGCCGCGAAGGAGAAGGGCGTCTCGCTGCGGTCCTGCAAGTACTGCATCTCCGGCGCCATGAACCTGCCGGACCACGTGGTGGAGCTCTGGGAATCTGTCTCCGGCGGCCTGCTGGTGGAGGGCTACGGCATGACCGAATCCTCCCCGGTGGCGCTCGGCAACCCGTTCCACCCCACCCGCCGCACCGGCACCATCGGCGTGCCGTTCCCGTCGACCCTGATGAAGGTGGTCGACCTCGACGACCCGACCGTAGAGGTCCCGCAGGGCCAGCCGGGCGAGCTGTTGATCAAGGGCCCGCAGGTCTTCCAGGGCTACTGGAACAACCCGGAGGAAACCGCGAAAACCCTGACCGCCGACGGCTGGCTGCGCACGGGCGACGTGGTGACCGTGGACCCGGACGGCTTCACCACGGTGGTGGACCGGGCCAAGGAACTCATCATCACCGGCGGTTTCAACGTTTCGCCCACCGAGGTGGAGGCCGTGCTGCGACTGCACCCGGACGTCCGGGACGCCGCCGTCGTCGGCAAACCGCTGGAGCGCGGCGGCGAACTGGTGGTGGCCGCCGTCGAACTTGAACCCGGCACCGCCCTGGACGAGGACGCCCTGCGCGCCTACTGCCGCGAGCACCTCGCCGGCTACAAGGTCCCCCGTCGGATCGTCCCGGTCCCGGACCTGCCGCGCTCCATGCTCGGCAAGATCCTGCGCAAGCAGGTCCGCGAACAGGTCCTGCCGGGGCTGTAGTGATGGGCAACCCTACAGCGATCGACTTCGCCGCCGGGGCGCCGCGGCCCGGTGACCTCAACGTGTCCTGGATCCACGGCTCGGAGTCGGCCAAGCACAACACGGACCCGGAGATCCAGGTCCACGCCTACGACGAGCACACCTTCGTGCTGCGCCAGAACATGGCCGTCAATTACGAGGCACCGTTCATGTTCCTGCTCTTCGGCAATACCCGGGCCGTGCTGATCGACACCGGCGCCACGGCCTCCACGGAGTTCTTCCCGCTGCGCCGAGTGGTCGACGCCCTGGTGGACGAGTGGTTGGCGGCGCACCCGCGCGAGGGCTACGGGCTGCTGGTCCTGCACACGCATCCGCACGGCGACCACGTGGCCGGGGACGTCCAGTTTGCGGGCCGGCCGGACACCCTCGTGGTGGACGCGGGGCAGCGGTCCGCGCGGGAATTTTTCGGATTTGAGGACGACGGCGGCGCTCACGCACGCGCCGGTGTCGCCGACGCCGACGCCGTCGCCGGCAGCGGTGCCGATGACGCCGACGGCCAGCTTGCGCGGGTGGACTTGGGCGGCCGGGTCCTGCTGTGCTGGCCCAGCCCGGGCCACCACAGCGCGGCCGTCACGTTCTACGACCTCTATACCGGCGTCCTGCTCACCGGGGACACCGTCTACCCCGGCCGTCTCTACATCCACGACTGGCCGGCGTTTGTGGACACCGTGGACCGGCTCCTCGCATTCTGTGCCGCGCATCCCGTCAGCCACGTCCTGGGCTGCCACATCGAGATGTCACGGGAGCGCAGCGTCGACTACCCGATCTACACCACCTACCAGCCGGACGAACCGCCGCTGCAGCTGACGGTGGAGCAGCTGCGGGAACTGCGCCGGGCCATCGACGTCGTGGGCGGACGCCCGGGCCGCCACGTCTTCCCCGGCTTCATACTCTGCCTCGACGACGCGTGAAGTGCCCGCGCGAGATGACAGTTCGCGGCAATGTTTGCGCACAACACTGCCGCGACCTGCCATCTCGCGCGAAGGCTGAGGGCACGGACGCCTGCGGTCAGCGGCCCCGCAACGACGCGGCCGCGGGAACCCCGGGCGGGAACTCAGGCAGCGCCCCGGCGGGAGTGTGGAAGATCCACAGCGACAGCGCCCGGTAGGCGGCCCAGTCGCCGTCGGCCGCCCGCAGCGACGCGATCTGGGAGCCGTCTGCCTGCTCGGTGGTCCGGATGATCCGCAGCGGGACCGGTGCGGCCGCCGGCAACCGGAGCGCTACCGTCCCGGAGGCCGGAAGCGTGCCGTGCGGGAACCGGACGGCGGCGCCACCGACAGAGATGTCCAGCAGCTCGCCGCGGACGCCCCCGGCCTCCACCGGGGCCGTCACTTCCACCCGGTAGGCGTTACGGCGCGAAGTAGCGAATTCGACCGCCCGGATCCGGCGCGTGCCCAGGATCAGCACCGCACCGGCAAGCACCAGCCAGGCTCCCGAGGCCACCGTTGAGCCCGGGCTGGTGCGCCACGGCACCAGCCCGGCCAGCCCCGCCGCGGCGTAAAGCAGGACCGCGGTGATGAGGACCACCATCACGATCAGGATGCGTGGCGTCCTGCCGCGGAGGCGCAGGTCGGTGGCGCCCTTGGGCGTGACCTGGAACTCCAGGACGTTCCGGGACAACAGCCACCAGAGGCAGGCCAGCCCCACCGGGACGCGGAAGATCCGCAGGGCAAAGGCGGTCGGCCAGTGGATTTCGTTACGCATCAGCTGCTTGGAACCCCACAGCCGCACGGTGAACATGACCAGGAAGACGCCTAGGAACAGGACCGGGCCGGCGGTGGAGGTCTGGGCTCCGGAGAGCATGATCAGCACCGGAATCAGGAAGGCCACCAGGGTGGCGATGCCCTCCAGCCACCACAGCGTGCCGTTTAGATACTCGTGGTAGTTCCGCCACGACATCCAGCCCTTCGCGGCCCACAGTTTCTCGTGGACCAGGATCTGCATCGCCCCCATGCCCCAGCGCCGGCGCTGCAGCAGGTACTGGTCCGGTGTTGCCGGCGCCAGCCCGACGGCGAGGGTCTGGTGGTGGTAGACCGTCCGCCAGCCACGCCGGATGAGTTTCAACGTGGTGTGCATGTCCTCGGTAATGGTCTCGGTCGCCACGCCGCCCACCTCTTCCAGCGCGCTCACCCGCAACAACGACGTCGACCCGCACCAGAACGGTCCGGCGCCGGGGACGTTGCGGGACGGCATGAGGACGTTGAAGAAGGTGCCCTGCTCGCCGGTGATCCCGTCGTCGTCGAACGCGCCGCCGTTGTAGAAGGACTGCGGGCCCTGGATCAGGGCGATCTCCGGGTCCTCGAACCAGCCAAGGGTGGCGGTGAGGAAGGTGGGAAGCGGAACGTGGTCGCAGTCCAGCACGGCAATGATGTCGATGCCTGCGCCGCCCGCGGACTTTTCCGCGGCCATCAGGCCCAGGGCGTGGTTCATGTTGCCGGCCTTGGCGTGGTCGTGGACGTCGCGGCGGACGTACCGGGCGCCGTATGCGGCGCACAGTTCCTCCACCCAGGGCCGGTCGCCGTCGTCGAGAACCCACGTTTCATGTGCCGGAGCCAGCTCACACGCCGCCGCCACCGTGGGAGTGAGGACCTCGATCGGCTCGTTGTAGGTGGGAATCAGGACGGCCACGCGCATGCCGTTCGGGGCCTCGGTCACGGGCGCCGGGGGGTGGCTGTCAATGTTCCAGACGGACCACGCCTTGAGGACGAGCCCGGCCAGCGGCAGCGCCTCGAACGTCAGCAGAATCCAGGCGATGGTCAGGTTCCACTCGCCGGAGGGCAAGGTGAACAGGACGCGCCAGGTCAGGTACAGGACCAGGGCGGCGATGGCCGCGACGCCGCCCACTCGGGCCAGCCGCCGGGACCTGGGCGCTTCCGGGCCGGGCGGTCCCAGCCGGGCAGCCCAGCCGGCAATGCCCGCGCGGGTCAGCGACGTGGCGTCCCGCGGCGCGGGGCGTACCGGCGCGGCGTTTGGCTGCGCGGCGTTTGGCGGGGCGGTGGTCCCGCCGCCGGGCGGTGCTTCAAACGGCGCGCTCTCGTCGCGCAACCCTAGGGCCTCACGGGGCACCTGATCTCCCTCAGCTGGATCGGTAGCTCAAATCCGATCATAACCACGGGCGCGGGCACCCAGCCGGGGGCGCCGGAATCCTTGCAGAATACTGCGCCCGCGCTGTGGGTCCGGCCGCGGCGGGCTCCGGAGAATCCGCGCGAGATGGCACGTCGCGGCAATGTTTGCGCACAACACTGCCGCCACCTGCCATCTCGCGCGACGCTGAGGGCCCGCTGCCCTAATGGACCGCGATGGTTTCGGCCTCCTCGGGCCTGACAAAATCGCAGGCACCCTGGTGGCGCACGGGCAGGGTGCAGGTGCGGCCGGTCGGGAGGTGGACGTTGGCGCAGCAACCGGCCATGGCCACGTCCTCCCGGACATGCGTGACGTGGGTGCTGCTCAGGTCTGGGGGCGGTGCCGCGCCGGTGGCGGGCAGGGGGCTTTCGGACGGATGGGGCTCATGGCTGTTCACGGCGGCGACTCCTTGGGATCTGCTGGGCAGGAAGGATGCTGTGTTTATCCGACGGCTCCAGCCTTGCACGGGCGGGTTAACACCGCGTTACGGCGGTGTTAGGTTCCCGTCTCGCCCGGGCCGCGCCTTTTGCCGCCGCCCGGATGTGCGCATACTTGAAGGCAGATCCGCGACTCCGGGCAGCGGGAAGGATGGTGGCTTATGGGCGACGTGGGACGCTCGGCGTTCCGGCGCCGGGTGGAACGGGCCGCCGAGTTGCGCTCCATCCGGGCCAGCGGCAGCACGGTCCAGGAGAACGACGAGCTCAGCGCCGCCGAGGAGGAACTCCGGCAGAAGCGCGCGAAAGTAGACGACGCCGCGAAGGCCGAGTACCTGATCCGTGATGCCATGGCGCAGGGGAAGTTCGACAACCTGAAGTACGCCGGTAAGCCCATCCCCGGGCTCGGCGAGGTGTACGACCCGGACTGGTGGGTGAAGGGCCTGCTCCAGCGGGAAAACATCACCGGCCTGGGCCCGACGGCGATCCTGCTCCGCACCGAGGACGCCGGACTTGAGGCTCGCCTCGACGCCCAGTTCACCGAGAAGCAGGTCCGGGACATCCTGATGGACTTCAACGCCCGGGTGGTCGACGCCCGCCGCCAGCT
This sequence comes from uncultured Arthrobacter sp., assembly GCF_964021775.1. Classification (GTDB taxonomy): domain Bacteria; phylum Actinomycetota; class Actinomycetes; order Actinomycetales; family Micrococcaceae; genus Arthrobacter. The sequence continues at coordinate 271,269 of NZ_CAXHZI010000001.1, read as the reverse complement.
CCAGGGCGGACCGCCGGTCATCACCAAGACCCGCGACGTCGACGCCGAGGTGGCCGCCTGGCGCGACCGGCGCGCCAGGGCAGCCGCCGCCGCTGCGGTACCGCCCGCGCCGGAACCCGCGCGGCCCTGGTGGCGCAGGTTCTGGAGGCGCCGGCTCCGGTGAACTGACGCCGGCACAGGCCCGCGGCTGGAAGATGTGCGCGAGGTGGCACTTCGCGGCAGTGTGCGGCGCGGATACTGCCGCGAGCTGTCACCTCGGCGCGACGGTAGGGCGCCTCAGCCCGGCCCTTAGATGGTGCGGGGAGCCTTCGCGAGATTCTCCCGCAGTTCGGCCGCGTTTTGGCGGGCAACATAGGCCGGGCGGTCCCGTTCCACCCGCCAGCTTTCCGAGAGCGGGCCGACGTTGACGGTGTCGAAGCCGAATTCGTCGTAGAGCCGGGTGACAAGCTCGGCCGCCTCCGGGAAGTCGCTCGCCGTGGCCAGGGCGCGGCGGTTTTCCGTGCCGGCGGGCGTTCCGTCGGTGGTGATGTCTGTGTACATGATGTGGTTGAAGCCCTTGGCCACCTTCGAGTCGGGCAGGTGCTCCTGTAGCAGCCCCGAGGTGGTGGCCTCACCGTTGTCCAGCGCCGGGAACCGGCCGTCGCGCTCCCAGTAGTAGTTGTTGGTGTCGACCACGATCTTGCCCGCCAACGGCTCCGCCGGGATGTCCTTGATGTTCTTCAGCGGGACGGTGACGACGGCGAAGTCGGCCGCCGCGGCTGCGTCTGCCGCGGTCGCCGCGCGGGCATGCGGCCCGAGTTCAGCGACGAGGTTCGCGAGTGTTTCGGGCCCGCGGGAGTTGCTGATCACGACGTCGTAGCCGAGCTGCACTGCCTTCCGGGCGACCTGGCTGCCAATGTGTCCTGCACCGATGATTCCGATTGTTGTCATATCCGGACCAACGGCATTGCTGCCCCAGTTATTTCAACGTTCGACGGCGGTGTCGGACCGCAGCTCAGGGCCGCAGCCAGCCCTGCTCGAAGTCGGGGTGGTCGTAATAGGGCAGCGCCAGGGCCTGCAGGGAGCGTTCCATCCAGTCCAGCGACCGCGGCGCCCAGTGCGCCTCCTGGAGCGAGTCGCTGACCATCGCGGCCAGTGCCGACTGCCGTGCCGCCTCGACGACGCCAATCAGCCTCCGTTTTGCCTCGCATTCGAGCAGCAGCCGTTGTTCGTACCATTCGCCGGATTTGGAGACGGTCCGGTCGCTGAGCAGTGTCCGGGCCGCGGTTTCGTCCTCGGAAATGCGCTCGGACAGGAACTCAACTATGTCCACAAACCGAGGGTACGCGCGGCGGACCGGCTTGGCATCACCCAGCGGCTTGGCGTCACCCCAGCAGGTCGTCCTCGTAGCACCAGCGCCAGTCCTCGCCCGGTTCGACGCTCCGCATCACGGGATGGCCGGTCGCCTCGAAGTGCCGGCTGGCGTGCGTCCCGGGGGAGGAATCGCAGCAGCCCACGTTCCCGCACGCCAGGCACATCCTGAGGTGCACCGGCGTCGTGCCTTCCCGGCGGCAGTCCGCGCAGAAGGGGTCCGGCGGAACCTCCGGATCCGGCGCGGACTCGAGGTGCCCGCATACCCCGCCGGGCCTCGCGATCCCTTCGCCGCCGCCCTCGCCGGCCGTGTCCAGCTCGTCGAGCGAGACGTCCAGCATGGACTCCTCGACGTCCAGCCGCTCCAGAACCTCGCTGAGGACCTCATGGGCGTACTCGCCGCCGCGCCGCAGTTCCAGAACCTTGGCCCGTTCCGCGTCCAGCATGGCCAGCCGCAGCTGGGCGTAGCGCTGGCTGGGGGTCGCCGCCTCCGACGTCGGCCGGCCCAGCCGCTCCCAGGCCGCCAGCCCGCGCTCCTGGGTCCGCCGCTTCAGCATGGCCACGACTTCCGGCGGGTCGTTGTCGGTGCGCAGTTCCTGCAGCCGCTCCACCCCGGCCGCGGTGGCCAGCTGCATCAGGGAAGCCTGGTTCAGGGCATCCTCACGCTGGTCCGGGCCCTGCACGCCGAGGAACCGGACCAGCGCCGGCAGGGTGAAGCCCTGCAGCGCCAGGGTCCCGCCCACCACCACCATGGCCGCCAGGATCAGCACGGAGCGGTGCTCCAGGTCCGCGGGCAGCACCAGCACCGCGGCCAGCGTCACCACCCCGCGCATCCCGGCCCATGACACGATCGCGGCGAATTGCCACGGCGGCGCCGGGTCCGCCCGCCGGATGGACGGGATCAGCCGGGGCAGGTAGGTTGCCGGGAACACCCAGACCGGCCGGAGCAGCAGCACCGCCAGCAAAATCACTGCGCAGCCGGCCCAGATCCGGCCGGCGCCCAGCGAGTCGTCCTGGATACCCTCGATGATGGTTCGGACCTGCAACCCGATCAGCAGGAACACGGAGTTCTCCAGCAGGAACTGCACCGTGTTCCAGTTGCTGCGCTGGCTCAGCCGGGCCGCGCCGTTGGGCATCGACGGCGCCTTCATCCCCATGACGAGCCCGGTGACGACGACGGCGAGGACGCCGGAGGCGTGGATCGCCTCGGCCGGGAGGTACGCGACGAAGGGGGCCATCAGCGAGGTCGAGGTGTTGATCGCGACGTTGCGGATCCGCTTCCGGAGCTCGGTCAGCACATAGGCGGCGGCCAGGCCCACCACCAGTCCGCCGCCGGCCGCGAGCAGGAATCCGCCGGCGATTCCGGCTGCGGACACGGACCCGGCGATCGCCGCGATGGCGGCGCGGAGGCAGACCAGCGCGGTGGCGTCGTTGACTAAGGATTCGCCCTCGAGGATGGTGACGATCCGGCGGGGCATGCCCACCTTCCGGGCGATCGCGGTCGCGGCGACGGCGTCGGGCGGGGCGACGACGGCGCCGAGGGCTATCGCGGCGGCCAGCGGGATTTCCGGGAACAGCCACCAGACGACAAAGCCGACGGCGATGGTGCCGAAGATGACGTAGCCCACCGAGAGCAGCCCGATGGCGCGGCGGTTGGAGCCGAAGTCGAACAGCGAGGTCCGCAGTGCCGCAGCGTAGAGCAGCGGGGGCAGCAGCCCGACGAGGACCAGCTCCGGATTGAGCTCAATATCCGGGACAAAGGGGAGGAAGGACCCCGCGACGCCGGCCAGCACCAGCAGCAGGGGAACGGAAACGTTGAGCTTCCGGCCCAGTGCGCTGCCGGCGCAGACGACGGCCACGAGAACCAGCAGTCCGAGGGCGAGTTCCATGAGGCCATTCTGTCAGGCGGTGCGGCCGGGCTTCGTGCCGGCCGGGGCGTTACACGAAGCTGTCTGCCTTGGCGCGCTCCGGCTGTCCGTGCGGCGCAGCAGCCGCCTGCGCAGTAACGGCGGCAGGCGCGGCAGCGGCAGCGTGCCCGGCGGCGTCGTGGGCATGATGGTGGGCCTGGACGTGGTGGCCGAACGGGTTGAAGCGGCTGTGCGCCAGGCCGTCGAATTCGTAGGCGGTCTCGGCGTGCTCCGAGCGGTCCACGCCCGCCACCTCGGCCTCGTGGCTGACGCGGAAGCCCATGGTCTTGTGGATTGCGAGTCCGATCACCGCCGTGGCCAGGCCGGACAGCGTGACCGTGATCAGCACGGCAACCGTCTGGGCGATCAGCTGGTGCAGACCGCCACCGTAGAAGAGGCCGCCGCCCTGTCCGTCGGCCGGCAGGGCAATGAAACCGAGCGCCAGCGTGCCGATCAGGCCGCCGCCCAGGTGGACGCCGACGACGTCGAGCGAGTCATCGAAGCCGAACTTGTATTTCAGGTCCACAAAGATGCAGCAGGCGGCGCCGGCCACCAGGCCGAGGCCGAGGGCGCCGAGCGGGCTGACGTTGGCGCAGGACGGCGTGATCGCAACCAGGCCGGCCACCACGCCGGACGCTGCGCCGAGCGAGGTGGGGTGGCCGTGGCGGAGCTTTTCGACCGCGAGCCAGCTCAGCATGGCGGCCGCGGGGGCTGCGAGCGTGTTGATCCAGATCAGGCCGGCCTGCTCCACCGTCGTCGCGGCGCCGGCGTTGAAGCCGAACCAGCCGAACCAGAGGATGCCCGCGCCGAGCATGACGAAGGGGATGTTGTGCGGGCGGTGTGCCGGATCCTTGCCGAAGCCGTGGCGGTTGCCCAGGATCAGGACCAGGACCAGGGCGGCGGTGCCGGAGCTGATTTCGACGACGGTGCCGCCGGCGAAGTCGATCACCTGGCCGAAGACGGAACTCACGGCACCGCCGGCGCTCATCAGGCCGCCGCCCCAGACCATGAAGGCCAGCGGGCAGTAAACCAAGGTGATCCAGACCGGGACGAAGAGCGACCAGGCGGCGAATTTGGCGCGGTCCGCGATGGCGCCGCTGATCAGCGCGACGGTGATGATCGCGAAGGTGGCGCTGAAGCCGGCCTTGATCAGATCGGGGGAGCCCATCAGCCGGGCCAGGCCGACGTCGGCAAAGGGGTTGCCGAAAATGCCCAGGACACCCGAGCCGGTGGTCATTGAGTAGCCCCAGAGCACCCAGACCACACCGACGATGCCGGCCGAGACAAAGCTCATCATGATCATGTTCAGCGAGGCCTTGGCCCTGGTCATGCCGCCGTAAAAGAGGCCGAGGGCCGGGGTCATCAGCAGCACGAGGGCCGCTGAGACCATGATCCAGACGTTTGCCGCGGTGAGTTCCACCTGCGTGTCCCTTCTCAACAATTCGCCGTACCGGGACACCTCGCCGCCGGTCCCCAACCGGGTTTAATCCTCGCGTCGCTGTGTTTCAGGCAGTCGGGAACTACGTTGCGGGGACGTTACAGGAATTGCGGTTTCGTGAAGCTCGCGTGTCAGCTGTGTTTCCGGCATGTAAACGACGGCTATCCGGCACGATCCAGTCGGGGCCGGGAGTGGGCCCGGCTGCTGAAGAACCGGGCGGGAACGTCCGGGGCCCTCAATCCACGACTGTCCGGAATCCCGGACAGAACCGTCGCCTGCCCCAGTGATGCAGGTCACGGGACGTGCTCAGATGGACGGACAATCCCAACCTGATCTTTAGTGAGGACCAGCATGCAAGCTTCGACACGAACGGATACCGCCGGGGAGCGCGTCGAGCGCCGCTCCATCGACTTCGTTCCGGAAAATGAACGGCACGGCTCTCCCGGGCAGCAGTTCACGCTGTGGTTCGGGGCGAACATGCAGATCACCGCAATCGTCGACGGCGCCCTGGCCGTGCTCTTCGGCGCCGACGCGCTCTGGGCAATCCTGGGGCTCCTGGTCGGCAACCTCCTTGGCGGCACGGTGATGGCATTGCACGCGGCACAAGGGCCCAAGCTCGGCCTGCCCCAGATGATCTCCAGCCGCGCCCAGTTCGGCGTCTTCGGGGCGGTGATTCCGCTGGTGCTGGTCATCATCATGTACCTCGGCTTCGCGGCGACCGGGACCGTCCTCGCCGGCCAGGCCATCGACCAGATCACCCGCACCGGCACCCCGGCCGTGGGCATGGTGATCTTCGGCGCCCTCACGGTCCTCGTGGCGACCCTCGGCTACAAGTACATCCACCTGCTGGGCCGCATCTCCACCGTCGTCGGCGTCCTGGGCTTCACCTACCTGGGGATCCGGCTGTTCGCGAGCCAGGACGTGGGTGCGCTGCTGGCCTCGGGCACGTTCGAGTTCCCCACCTTCCTGCTCGCCATTTCGCTGGGCGCCGGCTGGCAGTTGACCTACGGCCCCTACGTCGCGGACTACTCGCGCTACCTGCCCTCAAAGACCCCGGCACGTAAGACCTTCCTGGCCGCGTTCCTCGGGACCGTGCTCGGCTCGCAGTGGTCCATGACGCTCGGTGCCCTGTTCGCGTCGCTGGCTCTGCCCAAGGGCCAGCGGTTCCTCGACGGACAGGTAGCCTTCCTGGGCAACCTCAGCGGCGGCGGACTGGTCGCCGTCGTCATCTACCTGGTGATCGTGACCGGGAAGCTGACGGTCAACACGCTGAACGCCTATGGCGGTTACATGACCATGCTGACGTCCGTCTCGGCCTTCACCCGCAGGTCCGCCGCCGCGTCGCGCACCCGGTTCGTCTATGTGATCGGCTTCATCGGACTCACCGTGCTGATCGCCATGCTGGCCTCCCCGGACTTCCTCGCCAACTTCAAGAACTTCGTGCTGCTGCTGCTGATGGTCTTCATCCCTTGGAGTTCCATCAACCTGGTGGACTACTACCTGATCTCCAAGGAGAAGGTGGACATCCCGGCCCTGTACGACCCGAACGGCCGCTACGGGCGGTGGAACAAGACGGCGCTGCTGTCCTACGCCGTTGGCATCGTCGCCCAGATCCCGTTCCTGGCACAGACGCTGTACACCGGCCCGATGACCGAGGTGCTGGGCGGATCGGACATCTCCTGGCTGGTGGGGCTGGTGGTCACCGCCCTGGTGTTCTACCCCCTCGCCAAGCGCAACTCCAACGCCCCGGCAGCAATGATCTACCCGCACGACGGCGGCCCGCTCACCGCGGAGCCGGAGCGGACACCGGAGGCCGGCCGGCTCACCGGCACCCCCACGGCCTGACCCGGCGCCCGCCGAGCACCGGCCGGGCACACCGGCCGCAGCGTGGACCCGCCGCAAAAGGGAGGTCCCGGCCGCACCCGCGGCCGGGACCTCCGTCATACCGGTAGACCGGGTCAGAGCCGGTTGATCTGGGTCAGGTAGCCGTAATACTTCGGACCGGACGGCCGGAGCGGATCTCCAACGAATCCGAAATCCTCATGCCGGTTGTTGTACGCCGCGGCGATATCCAGGAACTGCTCTCTGACTTCCGCGCCCGACCCCTGGCAGGCACCGTTGTTGATGCACAGTGCCACCGCACCTGCCACCGCGGGACTGGCGAAGCTGGTGCCGTTGTTGATGCCGTATCCGCCGGGCACGGTGGACAGGATGCACACCCCTGGTGCCGCGATCGTGTGCCGCTTGTCCTTGGCGTTGACCGCGAAGTTCGAGAAGAACGCCGGCCGGTCGTCCAGCTGGCCAAGTCGCCGCCAGTCGTCCTTGCCGCAAAGGCTGGGAGCCAGGCCCTTCGGTTTTCCGTCGAAGTCCGCCATGGCGGTCGCCGTCAGCACCTCGTGGTACGCCGCCGGCACGGTGCCGGCGAGGTCCGCGGCGGAGTTTCCGGCCGCCACCGCGTAGGTGACGCCGGCCCTGACCGAGCGGCAGATCGCGTAGTGCATCGGGTCCGTGCCCTTGCCGCAGTTGGCCGTGTCGGACCCCGAGCCGCCGATGCTGATGTTGGCGACGTCGATATCGTTGTCCTCGTTGTCGTCCTTATGGGTCGAGGTGACCCAGTCGATGGCGCAGATCAGGCTCTCTTCGGTGATGGAGCCGGTGTTGGACACGACGCGGACGGACCAGAGCGGGGTGCCGGGCGCCGTGCCGATGATGCCGGAGCCGTTATTGCGGGCTCCAATGACGCCGGCAACCGACGTGCCGTGGCCCATCACGTCAACAGGTGTCACTTCAACGGGTTTCCCGGACGTGCAGTCGATCCCGCCGACGACGTTGAGGTCCGGATGGCTGCCGTCGATGCCGCTGTCGATGACCGCGACGTTGACGCCGGAGCCGTGGTCATTGCCGGCGCCGGCGCGGACGGCGTCCCTGGCTTCCTCCGGATCGCCGCCGATCCGCTGCCACCACAAGGGAGCCACCTCGGTATTGGGCGTCTCGGGCTCCTCCGGCTCGTCGAAGTGCCGGCCGAGCGTCACGAAATCGACGCTCGGATCGGCCGCGAGCTTCCGGGCCTGGGTTGCCGTCATGGCGCCGGAGTAGCCGAGCACGGCGCTCCGGTAGACGTTGGCGGCCTTGAATCCGAACTTGCCCTGCTGCGCGGCGGCCAGCGCGCCGGCATCCCCGGCACCGTCCTTGAGCACGACGATGTAGCTTTGAACCGGTTCGGCGGCGGCCGAGGGCGCGGCGGCGGCGATGCCCCCGCCGGTAGCCAGCGCGAGCGCGGCCAGTCCGCCCACCCAGCTCCGTCTCCGCCTGCGGAGCGGCGGGGGAGCGGCGGCGCCGGGCCGGGGCCGGCCGGGATCCACGAATGTTTTCTGCACGGGCGGAAAGAGTTTGCGGACAGTGGTAAACATCGTGGCCTCCCAGTAAGCATGGTGCTTTTCGAGTGCCCCCCGTCCATATGGTAGGCCCTGTGGCGCGGAAAGATCAGGGGCAATCGGACCCCGGCGCCGGCAGCGGGCCCCAGCGGCGGCTAGTCCAGCGGGATTTCCAGGCCCTTTACGCCGGCGTTCCAGGTGCTGCCGGTGCCCAGGTCCGTGCACAGCCGGGACATCCGGGCCGCGATGTCCCGGGCGTCCCGGCCCGCCATCCGGGCCTGGAAATCGGCGATGACGGTGGGAAACAGGCGCAGCCGCCGCGGTGCCCCGCCGTCGGTCTCCAGCAGAAAGATAAAGGAATGGTCGTTGCGCTCCTGGGGGTCCACGGCGTAGTCGTCGATGAAATCCCCGGCGCCGTAAATCACCGGACGGTTCCGGTACACCTCCACGCCGCGGAAGATGTGCGGCGAATGCCCGAATATGACGTCGGCGCCCGCATCGATCAGGCGCTGCGCCATGGCCCGGTGTTCCGGCGGGGCGTCGGAGCCCCAGTTGCCGCCCCAGTGCGCCGACACGATGAGCAGCTGAACGCGGGACTTGGTCCGCCGCAGCAGCTCCAGCAGCTCCTCGACGCGCTCGCCGTGCTCCGCCGCGGGGACGTAGTAGACGCCGGGGGAACCGGGCGCCGCCTCCCAGTCCGGCTGGTTGTCCGTGAATGCCACAAAGCCGACGGCGGTGCCGCCCACCCGCCGGACTGCGGGCCGCAGCGCCGCAAGCCGGTCCGTACCCGCGCCCGCGTGCAGGATCCCGTGCCGGTCCAGCGCGCCGAGCATCTCCCGGAGCGCGTCCGGCCCGTAATCGAGCACGTGGTTGTTGGCCAGGGACACCAGCCCGAGCTGCGCTTCGACCAGGCTGCGCACGTTGGCCAGGTCGGTCCGGAACGTGAAGACCTTCCCGGGTTCGGGCGCTCCGCCGTCGGCAATGACGCATTCCAGGTTGGCGATCCGCAGGTCCGCCCGCTGCAGGACCGGCAGGGTGTCGCCCCACGGATACGCCGGCCCGGCGGTCTTCAGCTGCTCGTTCACCAGCCGGCCGAGCATGACATCGCCCAGGAATGCGATCTGCATGGCACCAGCATGGACCGCCCGGCCGGGCAACGGAAGGACGACGGCGGTCCGCTCCGCCGTCGTCCTCTGCCGTGCTGCCCTAACCCCGGAGCCGGCCGCCCAGGTTCCGGAACTTCTCCAGCCGGCGGGGCAACAGATCGCCGATCCCGGCGGCCGAAACCAGCGACAGCTCGTATTCGATGGCCTGTCCCATCCGCTGGCAAAATGCCCGGGCCTCCAGGGCCGCATCGTCGCGTTCGTCAACGATGTGGTCGATCAGCCCGTTGGCGTGCAGCGCCGCCACGTTGACGCCCTGGGCGTCCGACATGGCCGGAGCGAAGTCGGTGGTCCGGTGCACGATAGCGCTGGCGCCCTCGGGCGGCAACGGCGACAGCCAGGCGTGCTGGGCGGCCACGGTCCGGTCGGCCGGCAGCAGCGCCAGCGCCCCGCCGCCGGCGCCCTGGCCCAGCAGCACCGAGACGGACGGCGACTGCAATCCGATCAAGTCGTGCAGGGACCGGGCGATTTCACCGGCCAGGCCGCCTTCTTCGGCCTCCTTGGACAACGCGGCGCCACCGGTGTCGATCACTGTCAGCAGCGGCAGGCCCAGCTCTTCGGCCAGCCGCATGCCGCGCCGCGCCTCGCGGAGCGAGGCTGGCCCCATGGCGGTCTGCTGCGACGGCCGCGGCCGGGTGTGGCCGAGCACGACGCAGGATTTCCCGCCGAAACGGGCCAGTGCCAGCAGCAGCCCGGGATCCTTTTCGCCCTGGCCGGTGCCGTTGAGGGGCAGCACGTCCCGGGCGCCGTGGACCAGGAGCTGGCGGAGGTCCGGCCGCCGGGGATTCCGCGAGATCTCGATCGAGGCCCACGCACTGGCGTCCGACGGTGCCACGGCCAGGGACGGCGGGGGACCCACCGGTGCCGGTGCGCCGGCGCTGAGGATATCCAATGCCCGGCTGACGATATCGGGCAGCTGCCCGGGCGGGACCACCGCGTCCACGAGCCCCTTGTCGAAGAGGTTCTCCGCGACCTGGACGTTCTCCGGGAAGGGTGTACCGTGCAGCGCCTCGTAGACCCGCGGGCCCAGGAATCCCAGGAGCGCGGCCGGTTCGGCGACGGTGATGTGGCCCAGGGAGCCCCAGGACGCCATCACCCCGCCTGTGGTGGGATGGCGCAGATACACGAGGTAAGGAAGTCCGGCCTGCCGGTGCGCCCGGACCGCGGCGGTGATCTTGACCATCGATAGGAACGCCAGCGTCCCCTCCTGCATCCGGGTACCGCCCGACGCCGGCCCCGCCAGCAGGGGCAGGCCTTCCGCGGTGGCCCGTTCGACGGCGCTGACGATCCGTTCGGCGGCGGCGGCCCCGATGGAGCCCGCCAGGAACCGGAATTCGCTGACAATCACCGCCACCCGGCGCCCGCGGATCAGCCCCTCGCCGGTCAGGACGGACTCGTCCACGCCGGATTTCCCGCGCGCCGCCGCCAGCTCGGCCTGGTACGCCGGGCTGGGGTCCGGGTCCGTCACCGGCCGGTCCCAGCTCCGGTAGGAGCCCGCGTCCAGCACCGTGGCTACGAGCTCGGTGGCATCGAGGTGCCGGACCTTTTGCTCCGCCAGCATGTCAGCGGCCGCCCTGGGCCGCAGCGCCGGCCGACGACGGAACGCCGGTGGCGCTGTCCAGCCAGCGGCGGATCTGTTCCCCGTCCTGGTCCAGCAGCGGCGGTGCGGTGTGCGAGGTCAGGGTGGTCTCCTGCGCGTCGCCCTGGTCGAAGAACCGCAGCGGGGGACCAGGCAGGCTGATCTTTCCCAGCACCTTGTGCTCGACGTCGACCACTAGGCCCTGGGAGTGGACCTGCTCCCACTGGTAGACCTCGTCCAGGGTCCGGACCTTGCCGGCCGGGATGCCCGCCTCGTTGAGCTTGGCCAGCAGCGGTTCGGCTTCGTACCCGGCGAAGGCGTCCTCCACCGCCTCGATGACTTTTTCGCGGTTCCGTACCCGGTCCGCGTTGGTGGCGAACTCGGGCCGGGCCGTGTCGATGCCGAACGTGGTGGCGAAGGTATTCCACAGCTTCTCGCTGCCGACGCTGATCTGGACCCTGCCCTGCCGGCAGTGGAACAGCCCGTACGGGGCGATCGAGGGATGGTGGTTGCCCTGGGCGCGCGGCACCTCGCCTGCCACGGTCTGCCGGGTGCCCTGGAAAGCGTGCACCCCGATCAGGGCCGAGAGCAGGGAAGTCCGGACGATCTGGCCCTTGCCGGTCCGTTCGCGCTGCAGCAGCGCGGCGAGAGTGCCGAACGCGCCGTACATCCCGGAGAGCAGGTCAGCGATCGGCACCCCCACCCGCTGCGGGTCGTCCGGGCCGGAGCCGGTGAGTGACATCAGCCCGGCTTCCCCCTGCAGGATCTGGTCGTAGCCGCTGCGCGATGCTTCCGGACCGTCGTGTCCGAACCCGGTGATGGACAGGATCACGAGCTGCGGGTTTACCGCATGCATGTCCGCCGTCGAGAACCCGAGGCGGTCCAGCACGCCGGGGCGGAAGTTTTCCACCACGACGTCGGCCCTGCCGATCAGTTCGCGCAGGACCTGCCGCCCGTCGTCGCTCTTCAGGTCCAGTGCGATGGACTCCTTGTTGCGGTTGCAGGACAGGAAGTACGTGGCCTGCAGGTCGTCCTCGGGGCCCACGAAGGGCGGTCCCCAGCCGCGGGTGTCATCCCCGGTCCCGGGGTTCTCTACCTTGATCACGCGGGCCCCCAGGTCGGCCAGCATCATGCCGGCGTGCGGCCCGGCGAGGGCTCGGCTGAGGTCCACCACGAGGTAGCCGGACAGCGGTCCCTCGGCGGGGTGGTCGGATTCCATGCTCATAATCGGTCCTTTGTTTTGCAGTTCCAGCTGGGCAGTGTCGGCGCCGGCGGCCGGTCGGGGGACGGCTACATCCAGCCCGGGACGACCATCACCAGCCACGCGATGGCGGGCCCGGCGACGACGACGATGCCGCTGTAGGCGAGGATCTGCTTGTAGAACTTGTCCTTGTCCACGTCCTCCGGTGCGTTGGCCAGCACCAGGGCGCCGTTGGTGGAGAACGGCGAGACGTCCACGATGGTGGAGGAAACGGCGAGTGCGGCGATGACACCGATGGCGCCGATTTCACCGCTGGCCAGGAACGGCACCGCCAGCGGGATGAGGGCGGCAAGGATGGCAGTGGAGGAAGCGAAGGCGGAGACGATGCCGCCGACGTAGCAGATCAGCAGTGCGGCCAGCAGGGGCATGCCGAGCTGGGCGACGCCGTTGGAGACGAACTTGATGGTGCCGGCCTCTTCAAGGACGCCGACGAAGGTCAGCATGCCGCAGATGAGCAGCACGGTGGACCAGCTGATCTTGTTGACGGCACCCTTCTGGGCCTCGGGGGAGACCAGGGCCAGGATGATGGCGATGGTGATGGAGACGAATCCGATGTCGATCCCGAAGCCGAGCGAGATGACGGCCAGGGCGATCAGGCCGGCGACGGTGACGAGCTGCGGGAGGGTCGCCCGGGCGCCGGCGGAGGCGCCGGCGGAGGTGGCGGCGGTACTGTCGGCGGACGAATCCGCGCTGCTGCCCTTGGCGGAGACGCTGGCGGGGGAGATGTCAGAACCGGAGCCCTGCAGGGTGACGCCGGCCGCGCGGGCGCCGACGCTGACCTTCATGCGGGTCTCGGCCGCCTGCTCGATGAGCTGGCCGGTCTTGGAGGAGAGCAGCTTGTTGCCGCCAAGGACAATGAACAGCACGAGCGCGATGACGAGGTTGAAGAAGAAGCTGGCCAGGAAGATGGCCATCGGGCTCGCCGCGAGGTCCGTCTTGGCGATGATGCCGTTGACCGTGACGCCGTAGACGGCGATCGGGGAGAAGCCGCCTGCCTGGGCGCCGTGGATCACCATCATGCCCATCATCAGCGGGTTGATCTTGTGCTTTGCGGCGAAGCTCAGCGCGATCGGCGCGATGATGGCGACGGCGGCCGGGGAGAGTGCGCCCACGGCGGTGATCAGCGCGGTGATGGCGAACATGACCCACGGAATGAGGGCGACCTTGCTGCCCACCATCCGCACGGCGCCCCTGACCAGAAGATCAATGGTGCCGTTGTTCTGCGCGATGGCGAAGAGGTAGGTCACCCCCACGATCGTCAGGAACAGCCCGCCGGGGAAATTGGACAGGATCTCGCTGGTGGACATGCCGAGGAAAACCGAGCCAAGCAGGAAGGCGCCGACGAAGGCCAGCGCACCCATGTTGAGGGGCAGCACCGTGGCCAGCAGGAACATCACCGCCAGAATGATGATGGAAAGCACGGGAGCGGACATCTTTGTTCCTCCGGGGACTAGTGTGATGTGGATTACAGGACTACTGGCCTAGCCTCTTAGACAGTAGGTGAGTTTGTCAATACGCCTCCGGGATAGAATGGTCATGTCGCTATGACGGGAGGATGTTGAAGATGGCAAAGAAGTCTGAGGTCCCGGAGATTTCCCGTGTGTCCAGGCCGCGTCTCTACGAACAGCTCGTGGCCCAGCTCCTGGACTTTATTGAATCGGCCCAGCTTGGCCCCGGCGACCTCCTGCCGGCCGAGCGGGATCTGGCGGAACGGCTTGGCGTCTCCCGGGCAACGCTGGCGCAGGCGCTCGTGGCGCTGGAGGTGCTTGGCGTGATTGACGTCCAGCACGGCACCGGTGCCGTGCTGGTCTACCGCCCTAATGTGCCCGCGGTGATCAAAGGTCTGCGTGAGCACCGCAGCAGGCTTCCGGATATCGTCGAGGCCCGCAGCACCCTGGAGGTCAAGCTCGCTGAACTCGCGGCCGCGCGGCGGACGGACCAGGACATGCAGGCGATTGACGCGGCGATCGACGCGATGGCCGAGGAGGTGGCCGCCGGCTCAAAGGGGGCGCGCGGCGATGAGCTGTTCCATCAGGCCGTCACGGCCGCCGCGCACTCCGCAGTGCTGGGCCAGTTGATGGCCTTCATCGCGGAAATGATCCTTGAAACGCGGCTCGAATCCCTGGGGCAGCCGGGGCGCCCCGAGCAGTCCATCGCCTCGCACCGGAAAATTGCCGACGCGATCCGGGCGCAGGATGCCGCCGGCGCTGCCGCGGCCATGATGGCCCACATCGACATGGTGTCCGACGTCGACCTGCTCAAATAGTTTGCCGCCTAGGTCCGGGCGGCTACGGGCTTAGCCGTTGTAGCCCTCGACCTGCGTCACGGGACGCGCCTCCGCGTCGTCCGGGTTCTCGCCGTACTGCCGCTTGGCCCGGCGCTGCCGCAGCAGGTCCCAGCACTGGTCCAGGTCCTCCTCAAGCTGCCGGAGCCGCAGCCGGTCCGGGACGTGGTCATGGTCGGGGGTCGCGGATTCGGCCCGCTCCCGGAGCTCGCGCTCCTCGTCCACCAGGGAGGTGATGCGCTGGAGGATGTCACGTTCGTCCATGGTGTCCTACTTCCTGCGGTCCTGAGCTGTGCGTACCCGCCAGCGTAATCACGGGCGGTCGCCGTGACCAGAGGGCGGCGGTGCGCGGACGCATGCATCCCACGACATAGTCAGCTTGCTTATTATTTTCCGGCTTCCTAGAGTTGAGCTTGTAAGGCACCAATCTCTCCGCGTGGGACATGAGCGGCCGCACGGCCGCCGGACCCTCGCGCTGGCCAGAGGAGGACACATGTCGGAACACAACATTGCAGGCAAGAAGGTCGCGTTTCTGCTGACGGATGGCGTCGAGCAGATTGAGTTGACCAGCCCGTGGAACGCGGTCAAGGACGCCGGCGGCGAACCCACCCTCGTGGCGCCCAAGAGCGGAAAGCTGCAGGGCTATGACGGGACGGACAAGGGCGAGACGTTCGACGTCGACCTGACCGTCGACCAGGCCAACGCCTCCGACTTCCACGCGCTGGTGATTCCCGGCGGCGTCGTGAACGCGGACCACCTGCGTGCGGACAAGGACGCCCAGGCCTTCGCCCGCGGCTTCTTTGAGCAGCACAAGCCGGTGGCCTCGATCTGCCACGGCCCGTGGCTGCTGATCGACGCCGGCGTGGTGAACGGGCGGAACCTGACCTCCTACTACACGCTGGAGACCGACCTTAAAAACGCGGGCGCCAACTGGACCGACGAGGAAGTGGTGGTCGATCAGGGCCTCGTCACCAGCCGGAACCCGGACGATCTGCCGGCCTTCAACAACAAGCTGCTGGAGGAGATCGCCGAGGGCGAGCACGCCGGCCAGACCGCGTAGGGGCCGCCGCAGCCCGCCGTCCGGGTCAGCTGCCCTGGCGGCGGGAAAGCCCTATGAAGCGGGCCCGCTTTCGGGCAGGATATGCCTGTAAGCTGCGCCGGTTCGGGCGTTGCCGTTCGTCAGTCCCGCCGCCACCCGCTACCAAGGAGTCCCGGATATGACCACGCTCAACCCCTACCTTGGCTTCCGCGACAACGCGAGGGAGGCCATGACCTTCTACCAGTCCGTGTTCGGCGGAGAGCTGAACATGAGCACTTTCGCCGAGTTCCAGGCCAGTGAAGACCCCGCCGAGCAGGACAAGATCATGCACGCCATGCTGACCGGTGAAAAGGGGCTGGTGCTGATGGGGGCCGACACTCCCAACAGCATGGACTACACGCCCGGCAACAACTTTTCGGTATCCCTCAGCGGAGCCGACGAGGCTGAACTCCGCGGCTATTGGGACAAGCTGTCCGACGGCGGCACTGTGACCGTGCCGTTGGAGCGGGCACCGTGGGGCGATACCTTCGGCATGTGCAAGGACAAGTTCGGGGTGGACTGGCTGGTCAACATCGCCCCGGCGGCCGGCTAAGGCCGCCGGGGCGGCGGCTCAGTCCGGCGTGGTGTCGGTGGTGAGGCCGCGGTCGTCGGCTGTCTTTTCGTCGTCTTCTTCAGCGGGCCCGGGCACCTTCTGCGCGTCGCCCTCGCCGGGGGCGTGACCTTCCGATGTGCCGGGCGGGGGCGCCGCCCCTTCTCCCGGGCCGCCAGCTTCGCGCGGGACGGGCTTCGCGCCTTCTTCCACCCCGTCGCTGACGATGTCTTCGGGATCGATTGGCTTGTTGCTCATGCATTCCTCCGATGTTGGCCTGCGGGGACTTCGACCCGCGATGTCTCCTCCAAGCTACAGCGGGCGCCGCACCCGAGTACAGGCCGCGGTCGGTGGGCTCTGGCGCCCCGCGCCGGCCGGGTCTAGAGTCACGCCATGGACCAGGATCCCGTGGCGACAAACCCCGAGCTGTACCGGGTGCTCTTCGAAAACGAACGCGTTCGCGTGCTTGAGTACAGGGACCGCCCGGGGGAAAAGACGGTGGCCCATTCGCACCCGGACAGCGTGATGGTGACTCTGAGCAGTTTCCGCCGCCGGCTCTCGTCCCACGGCCGGGAGGTCGACGTCGAACTCCCCTCCGGGCTGGCGCGCTGGCTGCCCGCGCAGTCCCACTCGGGTGAGAACACCGGCGACACCGAGACGCACACCATCTTCGTTGAGCTGAAGGAGCCTGCCCCGGAGCCGAAAGCCGGGGACGAGCCTCTCGGTCCCGCGCCAAGCTAGCACCGCCAGCCTGCCCGGCCAGCACCCAGCGTCTGTCAGTATGCTTACTAGGTACTGACCAGAGGCGTTGACAGAAACGAGATCCACCATGAGCAGGCCCGCGCGCATTGAGGTCGAGGCCGCAGGCCACCTGGGCCACGTCTTTGCCTCCCGGCGGCCCGCCGGGGCGGCCGTGGGGGCGCCGGCCGTCGTGCTGATCCACGGGATCGGGGTCTCGCACCGCTACCTGCAACGGCTGCACGGGCAGTTGTCCGAGTCGGTCGACACTTACTCGATCGATCTGCCGGGATTCGGGGCCACCCCCACGCCGGAGCACACACTCACCGCTGCGGAACAGGCTACCTACATCCTCGGCGCACTGGAACAGCTGGGAGTCCTGGAGTTCGTCGCCGTGGGGCACTCGATGGGCGTGCAGTTCGCCGTCGAAGCCCAACGGCAGCAACCCTCGCGGATTCCATACCTGGTGCTGATGGGCCCGGTGGTCAATGACCAGCGGCGCACCTTGGCGCAACAGGCCCTGGCCTTGGGCCGCGACTGCCTGTTCTTCGAGAGCCCGTCCTCCAACGCCCTGGTGCTGACCGACTATTTCCGCTGCGGGCTGAGCTGGTACCTGAAGAATCTGCGGATCATGATGGACTACCGCCTCGAGGAGCGGATCCGCGGCGTGGATGCCCCGGTCCTCGTGCTGCGCGGCGCGAACGACCCCATTGCGCCGGCGGACTGGTGCCGGCGCCTCGTGGACCGGGGAGCCAGGTCACAGTTCCTGGAGATCGACGGTACCGGGCACGTGGTCCAGCACAACCGCGCCGCCGAGGTGGCCGCCTCCATCCTCGCCTTCGCCGGCATTGCAGCCGACGAAAGCGAAGCGCCCCAAGGGTTCACCGCGTGAGCACGCTGGCGCAGATCGCCGGCTGGTGGGTCCGGGACTATGCCTATGCCGCCGGCCGGCAGCTGCGCAGTGCGGTGTCCCGGGTCAGCCCGGACGAGTTCCTCAGCGGCACCGGACGGCCCGTCGTCGTCATCCCCGGCATCTACGAGGACTGGCGTTTTATGCTGCCGCTGATCCGGGAGATGCACGCCGCGGGCCATCCCGTGCATGTGGTGACCGTGCTGCAGCGCAACCGGCTGGCCGTGCCGGACGCTGCGGCGCTGATCGCCGACTACCTCCACGAGAGGGACCTGAGGGACACGATGATTGTGGCGCACAGCAAGGGCGGGCTGATCGGCAAGTACACCATGATGTTGCTGGACCAGACGCGGCGCATCACCCGGATGGTGGCGGTGTGCTCCCCGTTCCTGGGTTCCCGGTACGCCAGCTACATGCTGCTGCCGAGCCTGCGGGCGTTGTCGCCGCGCAACGCGGTGACCGTCCAGTTGTCCCGCGAGCAGAGCGTCAACGAACGCATCACCTCTGTCTACGGACTGTTCGATCCGCACATCCCGGAGGGCAGCGTGCTTCCCGGGGCGCGGAACGTCCAGCTGGATACCGGCGGCCATTTCCGGATTCTCGCCGACGAGGACACCATCCGCACCGTGCTGGAAGAAGCGGCCGCGCCGGCCGCGGTGTGAGGCTAGTCCTCGAAGTGGGTCCGCGCCGGGCCCCGGCCCAGGCCGTCCACGATCGCGGAGGCGACCGCGTGCAGCTTGACGTTGCGGGTGCTGGAGGCGGCCCTGAGCAGATCGAAGGCCTCCGCCTGGCTGCAACGGTTCTGCGCCATGATGATGCCCACCGCGACGTCGATCGCGGTGCGGGTCTCCAGGGTCGCCTTGAGGTTCTCCGCCGTGTCGCTGAAATTGGCGAAACGCACGGCCAGTCCGAGCGCCATGGTCGTCTGGCTTACGAAAATACTGGCCAGCTCCTGGGCACGTTCGTCGAAGCGGTGTGGCCGGTGTGAATAGAGGTTCAGCGCGGCACGGGTTTCGCCGTCGAGCAGGAACGGCACGGCGAGAATAGAGCGCATACCGTGCTCGCGGACCCGCGCAGCGCACTGGGGCCAGCGCGTGTCATCGTCCAGGTCGGCAATGTGCACCGTCTCCTGTTCCCGGGAAGCCGTCACGCAGGGGCCGTCGTTGAAGCCGTACTGGATTTCGTCCATGGCCTGCGCGGCCGGGCTGCTGCTGGCCACGGTGGCAGCCTTGCGCTGCCGGAGCAAGGTGATCCCGCATAGGATTTCGTCGCCCGGTTCGGAAAGGATGCGCGCCGAAACCCGGGCCAATTCGCCGAGGAATTCCTCCACATCGGCGCTATTCAACACCAGCTGCTGCAGGTGCTGGTTGATCGATGTTGCCGTTGACTCGCTTACCACTATTCCTTGATGCCGTTTCGCTCGGGTCGAATCGACCCGGCGGGGCGGCGCTCCACAGCACGGAATATGGCGGTGGTAGCGGCAGCAAAGCCGGATCGAAGAACTATCCAACGGCCTTCTGCTAAACCGTACCGAAAAAAATTATATACAGGACTTTGCCCGCCTTTTGCCGCGGGATTCGCCAGCCCGCCGGCCGGGTTTTCCGGCCGGCGGACCGGCACCGTGCGCCGGCAGGCCGAGCCCCCAATGACTCGCCACGGCTCCCGACGTAGTGTTAGCCGTATCGCGAGGTAATCGGACGGATTCTGTATGCCACAGCTCGAAACGCGGGAGTCCGCCTCCCCGCCGCTGACCATTGCCGACGCCGCCCGTGCCGACGGTGCCACGGTGCTCGGCCGGCTGGGTTCGGGCCCCGGCGGCCTGGCTGACGCGGCGGCCGGCGAACGGCTCGCAGTGCTGGGGCCGAACGCGGTCCGGACGCACGCGGCAAGCGGCTGGTCCGTGCTGGGCCGGCAGTTCCGCAGCCCCATCCTGATCCTGCTGCTCGTCACCGCGGGGCTCTCGCTCTCCCTCGGGGACGCCACCAACTCGATCGTGATCGGCGTGATCCTGCTCGTCAGCGTGGGCCTGGGGTTCAGCAACGAATTCCGGGCCGAACGCGCGGCCGAGGCACTGCATTCGCGCGTCACGCACACCGCCGTCGTGCTCCGCGACGGGACCGCCCGCGAGGTGGACGTCACCGCCCTGGTGCCCGGCGACGTCGTCCAGCTGGGACTCGGCGCGATCGTCCCGGCCGACCTGCGCCTGCTGGCGGTCAAGGACCTGCTCTGCGACGAAAGCATCCTGACCGGGGAGTCGCTGCCGGTCGGCAAGGATCCCGCGCCCGTGGCCGGCGGCGCGGCGCTGGGGGACCTGACGTCCTGCCTGTTCATGGGCACCGTGATCCAGTCCGGCAGCTGCACCGGGGTGGTGGTGGCGACCGGCGGCCGGGCGGAATTCGGCCGGATCGCCCTTGGCCTGGGCGAACGTCAGCCGCAGACCGAATTCCAGCTCGGTCTCAAGCGCTTCTCCTTCCTGCTGCTGCAGGTGGCGGTCGTCCTGACCTCGCTCATCTTCATCGCCAACCTGCTGCTCCAGCGCCCGGTCATCGATTCGCTGCTCTTCTCCCTGGCCATCGCCGTCGGAATCACCCCGCAGCTGCTGCCCGCCGTCGTCAGCACCAGCCTGGCCACGGGCACCCGGCAGCTGGCCAAGCGCAAGGTGCTGGTCAAACGGCTGGTCTGCATCGAGGACCTCGGCGACATGGACATCCTGGTCACGGACAAGACCGGCACGCTCACGGAGGGCCGGATCAGCTTCACGGCCGCCCTTCCCGTGGCCGCCGGCCTGTCTGCGGATCAGTTGTTCACCCTGGGGCTGCTCGCCACCGAGGCGGACTACGCGGAGGCGAAGCGCTCCGTCGTCGGGCAGAACCCGCTGGACGCCGCGCTCTGGGAGTCGCCGGGCGCCGCGGCGTTCGAGCCGTCGCGCTTCGAGCGGCTCGACGTGATCGATTTTGACCACCAGCGACGGCGGACCAGCGTGCTGGTCCGCGACGCCGGCGGCCCCGCCCGGATCATCACCAAGGGCTCGCCGGAGGACGTCCTGGCGCTGTGCGGCGCCACGCCGGCCAGCGTGCAGGCCCTGCTGGATGAACAGTTCGACGCCGGCTCCCGCGTGGTGGCGGTGGCCACCCGGGCCGCCGCCGGCATGGAGGACATGGCGCCGGCCGACGAGAAGGACCTGGTCCTGGCCGGGTTTCTGGTCTTTCTCGACCGGCCCAAGGCCAACGCGCGCGAGTCCCTGGACCGGCTGGAGGCACTCGGCATCACGGTCAAGATCGCCACCGGGGACAACGCCAAGGTGGCCGAGAAGGTCTGCGACGAACTCGGCGTGCTCTCCGGCGGGACCATCACCGGCGCCGAGGCGGAGGCCATGTCCGACCCGGAACTGAGCGCCGCCGCCCGCGAGGCCAGCATCTTCGCCCGCGTCTCGCCGGAGCAGAAGGCCCGGATCATCCGGCTGCTGCGGCAGAGCGGCGGAGCGGTCGGGTTCATGGGCGACGGCGTCAACGATGCGCTCGCGCTGCACCAGGCCGACATCGGCGTCTCCGTCGACAGCGCCACCGACGTCGCCAAGGACGCCGCCGACGTCGTGCTGCTGGACAAGGACCTGGGCGTGCTGGCCGACGGTGTCATGGAAGGCCGCCGGATCTTCGCCAACACCATCAAGTACGTCCTGATGGGCACCTCCAGCAACTTCGGCAACATGTTCAGCGCCGCAACGGCGTCCGTGGTGCTGAGCTTCCTGCCGATGCTGCCGGGGCAAATCCTGCTCAACAACCTGCTGTACGACACCGGCCAGCTGGCCATCCCCGGTGACCGGGTGGACAAGGAGCAGCTGCTGGCACCGGCCCACTGGAACATCGCCTTCATCCGGCGCTTTATGTTCCTCTTCGGCCCGATCAGCTCGGTCTTCGACTTCGCGACGTTTGCCCTGATGCTGTTTGTCTTCGACGCCGTGCCGGGGGAGTTCCGGGCCGGGTGGTTCATCGAGTCGATCGCGACGCAGACGCTGATCATCTTTGCGATCCGGACCCGCCGGGTGCCCTTCCTGCGCAGCCGCCCGTCCCTGGGACTGCTGGGGGCCTCGCTGGGGGTAGTCGCCCTGGGTGTGTACCTTCCGCTGTCCCCGCTCGCGGCAGTGCTGGGCTTCGACCCGCTGCCGGTCCCCTTCTTCCTGGCCCTGCTGGGCATGACCGTGGTGTACCTGGTGCTGGTGGAACTGGCGAAGCAATGGTTCTTCTCCCGGGCGGCCCAGCAGCCCGCCGCGCCCGTGCTGCCCAGGGTCCGGCGCCGGGGCAAGGACCACCACGTTGCCCGCCGCGCCGCGCGCTTCAGCACCACGGCGGCGGCCACCCGGCACGCCCGCCGGTCCCCGCTGGCGCCCCGGCGGGGCAGGCCCGTCCGGCGCAAACGAAACCGGGTACAAGGGCCCTCACATCCCCGGAACTCCTGACGGATAGTGAAGGAAGCGGGCCACCTGGTCCGATGCCCGGCTTGGGGGCGCATCACAGGACGAGTCCGACTGCCGGCGCCCGATTGGAAAGCCAAGACAATGAGCATTTTTGAAGACCGGGTCGACGCCGGGCGGCAACTGGGGCGGCGCCTGTCGGACCTGCGCGGCCAGGACATTGTGGTCCTCGGCCTTCCCCGCGGCGGCGTCCCGGTCGCGTTCGAGGTTGCCGCCGCCCTGGACGCGCCGCTGGATGTGATTGTGGTGCGGAAACTGGGGCTGCCGTACCAGCCTGAACTGGCCATGGGGGCGATCGGCGAGGGCGGGGCCAGGGTGCTGGAAGAGCACGTGCTGGCTCAGTCGCGGATCAGCGAGCGGGAGCTGCAGGCCGTCGAGGAGCGCGAGCGGGCCGTGCTCGAGGACCGGGTGGCGCGGTTCCGGAAAGGCCGCGGCCGCCAGGACCTGACCGGCCGCATCGCGGTGATCGTCGACGACGGCATCGCCACCGGGTCCACCGCCCGGGTTGCCTGCCGGATCGCCCGGAAGCTTGGCGCCGCGCGCGTGATCTTGGCTGTGCCGGTGGCGCCGGCCGACACCCTCGCCAGTCTGAGCGAACCCGACGAGGTGGTCTGCCTGGCCACGCCCCGGCACTTCTCCGCCGTCGGCTACCACTACCGTGATTTCTCGCCCACCGAGGACGACGAGGTGGTCCAATTGCTCGACGCCGCCGCCCGGCGGCTGCAGGATTCCCCCCGGTCGGCTGCCGGGACGGCGAATGGTTCCGATGAGCCTGTGGAATTCGACGAAGAAGTGGAAATCCCGTCCCGGGGCGTCCGGCTCCAGGGCCAGCTGCACCTTCCCGTGCCGGCCCGCGGTGTGGTGGTTTTCGCGCACGGCAGCGGCAGCAGCCGGCACAGCCCGCGCAACCGCTTTGTGGCCAGCGTGCTCCAGCGCGCCGGCCTGGGCACCCTGCTGCTGGACCTGTTGACTCCGGCGGAGGAACGCAACCGCGCCAACGTTTTCGACATCGAGCTGCTGGCGCGCAGGCTGTCCTCGGCGACGGACTGGCTGGGCACCCGCGAGGACACCGCTTCCTGCGCCATCGGGTATTTCGGCGCAAGCACCGGGGCAGGAGCTGCGCTGTGGTCCGCGTCCGAACCCTCCGCGCGGATCGCCGCCGTCGTTTCCCGCGGCGGACGCCCCGACCTGGCCGGACCGCGGCTTTCCGCCGTCCGCGCGCCCACGCTGCTGATTGTGGGCAGTTTCGACTACGAGGTGCTGGAGCTCAACCGCAAGGCCAAAGCCATGATGCGGTGCCCCAACCAGCTGGCCGTGGTGCAGGGCGCGACCCACCTGTTCGAGGAACCCGGTACGCTGGCCGCGGCAGCCATCCTCGCCAGGGACTGGTTCGCCAAGTACCTGCTGACCGTGACCGAACCGACAAGCCAGGAGTGATCCATGAGCTACACCTACACCACCGTCGTCCCGCTGGGCTGGGCAGACGCCGTCGAGAAGACCCGCGCCGCCCTGGCGGAGCAGGGTTTCGGCATCCTCTCCGAAATCAACGTCCGCGACACGTTCGCGGCCAAACTCGGAGACGACGCCGCGCAGGCTCTGGGCGACTACGTGATCCTGGGCGCCTGCAACCCGCATCTGGCGAGCCGCGCCCTTGCCGCCGAGCCGGAAATGGGTGCCCTGCTGCCGTGCAACGTGGTGGTCCGCCGCGGCCCGGGTGCGGCCGAAACGACGGTGCACGCGATCGATCCGCAGACCATGGTGCAACTCAGCGACAGCCCGGCGGTCCGCGAGGTGGCGGACGACGCCGGCACCCGGCTCCGCGCGGCCATGGCCCAGTTGGCTGCAGACTCCTAGGGCCGGTGCCCATCCAGGCCACAGTTGTTGGCGTTTTCGGGGCCCAGAACGGCCACAACTGTTAGCTAGTCCGGTGCGGTCCGGCGTTCCTGGGACCGCCGGAACGTTCCCGCCCAGTTCTTCCGC
Source organism: uncultured Arthrobacter sp. (assembly GCF_964021775.1). Classification (GTDB taxonomy): domain Bacteria; phylum Actinomycetota; class Actinomycetes; order Actinomycetales; family Micrococcaceae; genus Arthrobacter. Next base: position 247,186 of record NZ_CAXHZI010000001.1, on the reverse strand, counting down.
TCCGGCGCCGCGGACAGCCGCGGCCCCGCGCCGCAACCGAGGCGCCCGTGGGCCCCGGCCGCCAACAACTGGGCGGGAACGTTCGGGGCGGGGGGTGTTACTCGCTGTGCCCCTGATCGCGGCTCATCTGGCCCTCGGCCGGCGGCGTCTCGCCCGGCGGGACACCACCGCCGGGCTCCAGCCCGGTAATTTTGCCGCTGAGCGGATCCGGATTGGGCGAAGCTCCCTGGTCCGCAGGCTGGGAGTCCTGATCGCCACACTGGGTGGCACCCGGCACGCTCTGCGGACGCGCGGAGCCGCCGCCGGGCTTGGGCGGATCCGGGTTGGCCGGGTCATTTTCCGGATGGTACGTGCTCATGGTGATGCCTTCCCTAGTTTCGGTAACTCTGGACGCTTAATAAGCATGCTGATTATCCTAGCCGTCCGGCACGGATCCGGCCATGAACGTGAGACAGAGGCAGCAGATGGGAGTTCCTAGGCGCCGTGCGCCTTGTGCTGCCCATCGTGGCGGGCGCGGTAGGCGTACACCAGCAACGCAATCCCGGCCAGGATCATGACGGCGGGGACAGCGAACTCGGCAGCAAAGAGCAGCGCCGTGGCCTGGAGCGCAAAGATTGCCCCCAGCACGGCAAGGACCGCGGCCGGGATCAGCGGCCACTTCATCCGGACCGGATGACCGCCCGTCCGGACCGGGACGAGCGAAATGAGCGCGAAGGTGGCCGCCAGGCCCAGGAACAGGACAGCGGCGACGGGTGTGCCCTGCAACTCTTGCGGGAGCGCAACAATGGCTGCCAGCGTGAGCATCACCCCGGCGGGGATCAACGCCCACCAGTTGGCCCGTTCACGCAGGTAGACCGCGGCGAATCCGGCCGCCATAAACAGGAACAGGAAGGCTGCGCCCGCACCTCCGTCCAGAAACTGCGTGGCGGTGATGACCGCGGCCAGGCCGAGGAACACCGAGCCGGGGATCGCCGCCCACCAGTTCTCCCGGCCGCGGATGAAGAGGGACAGGAACACCACCCCGACCGCCGCAAAGATCAGGGCCGGCAGGTAGACGGCGCTCCCGACTATGCCGAGCAGGTCCAGCAGCAACAGCAGTCCGACCGCCATCAGGACAACGCCGGCGATGATGCTCGCCTGTGCCGATTTCACCGGGCGCCTCCCGGCCGGTGGCGGCGCCTGCCGCGGGGGTGCCGGCGTTCCACCCGGGAACGGATGCCCAGCAACATGCGGCGCTCCATCAGAAACTGCAGCGGTTCTAGCACCACGCGCAGCGCAACGCCCAGCGGCAGCGGTGCATAGTCGTAGCGGGTCCGGGACAGCAGCCGGGTGCTGCGGGCACCCAGCGGCTGCAGCACAAAGGTCCAGCCCACTTCCAGCCGCGGCCCGGCCGCCCGCGCACCGTCGCCCGCGCCGGTGATCCGCCCGGTGCGGGGGTCCATGGTGCCGCCCAGCGCCAGCACCGCCGGCGGCTCGAGCCGCCGGACCGGGATGCCGCCGCCGGGGGACAACGGAATGGTGTCACCGACGGCGAGGTGCTGGAATTCGGGCAGGATCCGGTCGGCGCTGTGCATGCCGAGACCGGCGGCATTCTCCAAAGCGTCGTAGCTGTACATGCCGCCGCGGCCCGCCCCGAGCTGCACGAGCCACGGCCATACAACGGCCGGCGGGGCGGCGATGCTGACGGCCCGGGTGCTTTGCAGCCGCGGGGTCGGCACGAGTTCGTCGCCCGGCAGGGGACCGGCGGCCTCCTGCGTCGTGGCGCCCCAGCGCAGCAGGCGCGGCCGGACGGCGATGACGTAGCCTGCCGCCGCGGCGGCGGCAGCCAGCGCCGCGAGCGGCCCTTTCAGCCCGGCCGCAAACGGCGGGCGGGCCGCGGTCTGCGCCGTTCGCCCGCTTATTCGCGCCGCGGCCTGCGCCGATCGCCCGCTCATTCGCCGGGCTTGCCTTCGCCGGCCTCCTGGCCGACCACCAGCACCGGGCAGTGGGCGTGCGCCGCGCAGGCGCTGCTGACCGAACCCATCACCTGGGCAAGGAAGCCGCCCTGGCCGCGCCGTCCGACGACGAGCAGCTGCGCGTCCCGGCTCTCGTCCACCAACACCTTGGCTGGCGGCCCGAACTTGACCTGCCGCGTGAGCCGTTCGGGGCGGGCATCACCGAAAGCCCGCTCCAGTGACTGCTCCACCAGGCGTTTGGCGGTCTCCTCAAGTTCGCCGGTGGAGGCGGTGCGCTCCTCCGGCAGGTGGGACGCGAGGAAGAAATCCGAGGTCCCAAGGCACGTGATCACCTCCAGCGGGGCGTTCAGGCTGGTGGCCATCCGCCCGGCGAGCCGGAGTGCCGTCGTTGAAAACTCGGAGCCGTCCACGCCCACGACTATCCGCTGATCTCCGCTCATGGCCCCCACCCTGCCCCCTCCTTCCGGCAGTGCCTAGGGCCAAAGGTCACCGCGCCGGCGCGGCCCCGGCGGGCGCGGGGGTGCACCCGGGCGCGGTCCGTTCTAGGGTGGGGGGACGGCAGCCGCCCCCAGCACCGAGGAGAGCCTGATGAGAATTGCAGTTACCGGAGGAAGCGGAAAGCTCGGCAGGAACGTGGTCCGCAGGCTTACCGACGACGGCCACCAGGTCACCAACCTGGACCAGGCCGGCGAGCGCGAGCACGGATTCACCCGGGTGGATCTGCGGAACTACGGGCAGGTGGTCGACGTCATCCTCGGCCTGGATGACCGGCATGAGGGCTTCGACGCGATTGTGCACCTGGCGGCCATCCCGGCCCCCGGTCTCGCCCCGGACGCCGCAACCTTCGAGAACAACATGCAGTCGACCTACAACGTGTTCCAGGCCGCGCGCCGCGCCGGCATTAAAAAGATCGTCTACGCCTCCAGCGAGACGGTGCTGGGACTGCCGTTCGACGTCGACCCTCCCTACATCCCGGTGGACGAGGAATATCCGGCCCGCCCGGAAAGCACCTATTCGCTGGTCAAGCACCTCGAAGAGCAGATGGCGATCCAGCTGACCCGCTGGGACCCCACGCTGAGCATCACCGGGCTGCGGTTCTCCAACGTGATGGACCCGGAGGACTACGAGGAGTTCCCGTCGTTCGACGCCGATGCCCGGCTGCGGAAGTGGAACCTCTGGGGCTACATTGACGGCCGCGACGGCGCCCAGGCTGTGGCACGCGCGCTGGAGCACGGCAAACCGGGCTTCGAGGCCTTCATCATCGCCAACGAGGACACCGTGATGAGCCGTCCCAGCAGCGAACTGGCCGCCGAGGTGTTCCCGAACGTCAGGGTGGTCAAGGACCTCGGCGAGCACGAGACGATGCTCTCGATCGACAAGGCCAAACGGCTGCTGGGCTACGCCCCGGAACACAGCTGGCGGAACTACCACTCGCTGCGCACCACGCCCACCGAAGACTGAACGGGAGTTCCATGGAATACCGCACCCTGGGCGCCAGCGGCGCCGTCGTCTCCAACTATGCCCTGGGCACCATGACCTTCGGCGCCGAGGCCACCGAGGAACAGTCCCACGCGATCCTGGACGGCTACCTCGACGCCGGCGGCAACTTCATCGACACCGCCGATGTCTACAGCTCCGGGGTTTCCGAGGAAATCATCGGCCGCTGGCTGGCCGCGCGGGCAGAGGCCCGGGACCGGGTGGTGCTCGCCACCAAGGGCCGCTTCCCGATGGGACAGTCCCCGAACGACGTCGGCACCTCCCGCCGGCACCTGAACCGCGCGCTGGACGATTCGCTCCGGCGCCTCGGGGTGGAGCAGATCGACCTCTACCAGCTGCATGCCTGGGACCCCATCACGCCCCTGGAAGAGTCCCTGCGCTTCCTGCACGACGCCGTCAGCAGCGGGAAAATCGCGTACTACGGCTTCTCCAACTTCCTGGGCTGGCAGCTGACCAAGGCCGTCCACCTGGCCAGGGCCCACGGCTGGAGCGCACCGGTGACGCTGCAGCCGCAGTACAGCCTGCTGGTCCGCGAGATCGAGTCGGAGATCGTTCCGGCATCGCTCGACGCCGGCATCGGCCTGCTGCCTTGGTCGCCGCTGGGCGGCGGCTGGCTCTCCGGCAAATACACCCGGGACCAGCCGCCCACCGGAGCCACCCGGCTGGGCGAGAATCCCGAGCGCGGCATGGAGGCCTGGGAGGCCAGGAACGCGGACCCGCGCACGTGGGAGATCGTCGACGCGGTGCATGAGATCGCCGGCCGGCACGGGGCGAGCGATGCCCAGGTGGCCCTGGCCTGGCTGGCGGAGCAGCCGGCGGTGACCTCGGTGATCCTGGGGGTCCGCAGCCCGGAGCAACTGGCCGACAACCTCGCCGCCGCGGACCTGGCGCTGACCGGGGCGGAGCTGAGCCGGCTGAGCGAGGTGAGCCGTCCGCGCGTCGGGGTCTACCCCTACGGCCCGATGGCCCAGGAGCAGCGGAGCCGGAAGATCGCCGGCGGCCGCTAAAAGCCCTGGTGGCTGGACCAGATGTCGCCGATTTCCTCGGTGGACTGCTCCACGATCCGGCGCATGGACGCGTGGGCGGCGTCCGTCTCGCCGCGCTGGATGGCGCTGGCCACGTCCACGTGCAGCTGCAGCGCCTCGTGCTGCGGCAGGTGCGGCATCAGGCCGTGCTCGGTGCGGCCGGTGAGGACCTCGGCGACCAGGTTGTGCAGCTGGGAAAACATCGGGTTGCCGGAGGCCTGCAGCACGGCGGCATGGAACTCGATGTCCAGCCGCAGGAACTCGTCCTGGTTGCCCCGCTGGCCGGCGGCCCAGAGCCGTGCGGCCTGGGCGACGAGATCGCTGCCGGTGTCCCATGAGGCCCGCTCGGCGGCGAGCCGGGCGGCCTGCGGCTCGATCGCGCCGCGGAGTTCGTTCAGGGCGCGCAGCTGGTCCACCCGCCGGGACGACGCCAGCCGCCAGCGGATCACCTGCGGATCGTAGAGGTTCCACGATTCCTCGGGTTGCACCACGGTCCCCAGCCGGCGCCGTGATGCCAGCATGCCCATGGAGGAGAGCACCCGGGTGGCTTCGCGCACGACGGAACGCGACACGCCGTGCTGCGCCTCTAGCTCATCCAGCCGCAGGATCGAGTGCGGCGCCAGGCTCCCCTCGGCAATGGCGAGCCCCAGCGTCTGGACGAGCACGGAGTGCAGGTCAGCTGAAGACTCCGCCTTTGGGGTTTGCATGAATAAATCATACGGGTGGACGCAAGGGGTTGTTTAAGTCTGCTTTATTTCTCTAAGATCGCTCCAGAGCAGATGTAAAGATGCATCCGCGGATGGCTGGAACTGATCCGGCCCTGAAGACAAGGGAGTCGTAATGAAGCGACGTTCAATTGTGAAGTACGCGGCCGTTGCCGCGGCGCTGTCGCTCGGGCTGACCGCCTGCGGCGGCGGTGGTGGCGATGCCAAGGCCGGCGGCACGGTCCGGGTCACGCTGGCCAACCACGTGTGGACCGAGGGCATCAAGGCAGCCATTCCGGAGTTCGAAAAGTCCACCGGCCTCAAGGTCGAACTCACCCAGCTCGGCGAGGACCAGCTGTCGGACCAGTACAACGTCAAGCTCAACGCCGGCAGCGATGAAATCGACGTCATGATGTACCGCCCCCTCCAGGAGGGCAAGGCGTTCGCCAAGAACGGCTACCTCGCCGACCTGACCAGCAAGGTCTCCGGCGACGCGAACTGGGACTGGAAGGACTACCAGGAGGGCCCTGTCAAGGCCAGCACCGTCGACGGCAAGGTCGTCGGCGTGCCGATCATCACCGAACGCGAAGTCCTTTACTACCGCAAGGACCTGCTGCAGGCCGCCGGCGTCGAGGTTCCCAAGACCATGGACGAGCTCCAGGCCGCCGCGAAGAAGATCGCCGCAGCCAACCCCGACACTGCCGGCTTCGTGGCACGCACCGCCAAGTCCGCCGCCGTCACCCAGTTCTCCAGCTTCCTCTACAGCTTCGGCGGCGACTTCACCGACGGAAACGGCAAGTCCACCGTCGGCAGCGAGGAGGCCAAGAAGGCCTACTCCTTCTACGGCGGCCTGATCAAGAACTACGGCCCCAAGAACGTCAGCACCGACATGAGCTGGCCCGAAGCGATGGCCATCTTCACCCAGGGCAAGGCGGCCTTCTACACCGAGGCCGATTCGCTCTACAAGAACGCCACCGATCCGGCCAAGTCCAAGGTCGCGGACAAGGTCGGCTTCGCCGCACTGCCTGCCGGTCCGGCCGGTTCCAAGCCGTACAACATCCCGTCCTGGGGCCTCGCCATCAACCAGGCCTCCGGCAACCAGGACAACGCGTGGAAGTTCATCCAGTGGGCCACCAGCAAGGAACGCACCCTCGCGGCGCAGAAGGCCGGCGTCCCCGGTCCCCGCGCCTCGGTCTGGGCTGACCCGGCCGGAACCTCCACCTACCCGAAGGACCTGGCCGAGGCCATCGCCACGAGCGCCAAGAACGGTGTGGGCCACGACCGGCCCGAGGTCATCACGGTGGGCAAGGCCCGCGAAATCGTCGGCGCCCCGATCGTGGCCTCGATCACCGGAGCCGACGCCTCGGCTGCGGCCGACGCGGCCAACGAGGACTTCCAGAAGTTCCTCGACAGCGAAAAGAAGTAGCGCCCCGGCGCCCGGCGCCCACTGCTACACGCGCACTGTTTGACGCATCAAGCCCGGCGGGACGGCTGCCCAGCCGCCGTCCCGCCGGGCCACGCTCTTCACTTCACCCCCAACTCCTTAGGTGAACCATGTCTGTACTGAACACCTCCCGCGGCGACACCACCCGCGCCGGCGGCCGCGCCGCGGCCCGCACGCCCGGCCCGCGGCAAAACTTCTCCGCCTGGGCCAACCGGCACCGCAAGTGGCTCTTCGCCGCGCCGGCCATGATCTTCGTGGGCGTCCTGATCGTCTTCCCGCTGGCCTGGACCCTGTACCTGAGCCTCACCGACTCGCAGGGCTCGGTCCGCGCCGCCTCCGAATTCGTCGGCCTGGAGAACTACCTGACGGTGCTCTCCGACGTCGACCGCTTCTGGCCCGCCGTCGGCCGCACCATGTCGTTCACCGGTGTCGCCCTGGTCTGCGAGGTTGTTCTGGGCATGGGCATCGCGCTGCTGTTGTGGCGCCCCTTCCGCGGCGAAAAGTGGGTGCGGGTCGCCATCCTGCTGCCGCTCGTCGCCACCCCCGTGGCCGTCGGCATGATGTGGCGGCTGATCTTCGACCCCAACATCGGCTTCGTCAACCAGTTGCTCAGCATGGTCGGCATCCCGGCGCAGCCGTGGCTGGCCGGACAGGACACCGCGCTGGGCACCACCATCTTCATCGACGTCTGGCAGTGGACCCCGATGGTCGTGCTGATCCTGCTCGCCGGCCTGACCTCGCTCTCCGAAGAGCCCGACGAGGCCGCCCGGATGGACGGCGCCAACGCGTTCCAGCGCTTCTTCTTCATCACCCTGCCGCTCATGATGCCGACCGTGATCGTCGCCATCCTGCTGCGTGGCATCGACGCCCTGAAGACCTTCGACATCCTTTACGCCACCAAGGGCAAGGGTGGCGGCTCCTTCCACGAGGTGGAGACCCTCAATGTTTACGCCTACGGCCTGAGCTTCGACTACAACCAGTACGGGCTCTCCTCCGCGGTGCTGATCCTGTTCTTCATGATCATCATCGGCACCATGTGGCTGCTGACCATGCGCAAGAAAGCGGTAAGCAAATGACCGTCCAGACCCAAAACACCCCCTCCCAGACCGCCGCCGCGGCGACGGCGACGGCCCCGCGCCGCCGCAAGCCGCTGGCCACCCGCGCCTACAAGGTCTTCCGGGTCGTCGCGCTGGTCGCGGTGGTGCTGTTCCTGATCGCCCCGCTGTTCTGGATGCTGCTGGCCTCCTTCAAGACCAACGTGGACATCTACGACACGGCCAAGTCGTTCCTCTTCACCCCCACCGGCGAGAACTACGCCAACGTGCTGCAGCGGAACAACTACTTCATCTTCATCTTCAACAGCTTCTGGGTGGCGTTCGTCTCCACCGCCCTGTCGCTGGTCCTCGGCGTCCCCGCGGCCTACGCGATGAGCCGCTTCACCATGCACCGCTCGGCCCTGGTGGTCCTGATGGCCCGCGTCATCCCTGGTGTCTCCCTGCTGGTGCCCTGGTACTACGTCTTCTCCAACCTGAAGATGGTGGGCGGCTTCGAGGTGCTGATCCTCAGCCACATGTTCGTCGCGCTGCCGTTGATCGTCTACATCATGATGAGCTACTTCGACTCGCTGCCGCTGGAGCTGGAGGAATCGGCCCAGGTGGACGGCCTCACCCCGATCGGCGCGTTCCGCCGCATCACGCTGCCGCTGTCCGTCTCCGGCATCGCCACCGCCGGGATCCTGTCCTTCATCTTCTCGTGGAACAACTTCATGTTCGCCCTGGTGCTCTCCGGCTCCAAGACCAAGACGCTGCCGGTGGCGATCTTCGACTTCGTCTCCTATGCCAGCATCGACTGGGGCGGGCTGATGGCGGCCGCGACCGTGGTCACCATCCCGATCATGATCATTGCGCTCTTCACGCAGAAGTACATCGTGTCCGGCCTGACCGCCGGCGCGACCAAGGGCTAGGCAGCAGATGACACGCATCAGCAGGATTGAAACCTTCCTCGTCGCGCCGCGCTGGCTCTTCGTCCGGATCGAAACCGACAGCGGGATTGTCGGCTGGGGCGAGGCCAGCTGCGAGGGCCGCAGCGAGACGGTGCGCACCGCCGTCGACCAGCTCTCCGAGCTGCTGATCGGCAACGACGCACTCCGGATTGAGGACCACTGGCAGGTCATGACCAAGGGCTCCTTCTACCGCGGCGGGCCCATCCTCGCCAGCGCCGTCTCCGGCCTGGACCAGGCCCTGTGGGACATCGCGGGCAAGCACTTCAACACCCCTGTGCACCAGCTCCTGGGCGGCCACGTCCGGGACCGGATCCGGATGTACGGCTGGGTGGGCGGGGACGAACCCAACGAGGTGGCTGACCAGATCAGCGCGCAGCTGGAGGTCGGACTCACCGCGGTGAAGATGAACGCCAGCGGCCGGATGAGCCCCGTCGCCTCGGTGGCGGAACTCGACGGCGTCGTCCGCCGGGTCGCCGCCGCCCGCGAGGTGCTCGGCGACCACCGCGACGTCGCCGTCGACTTCCACGGCCGCTTCAGCCTGGCCAACGCCCGGCGGGTGGCGCCGCTGCTGGAACCGTACCGGCCGTTCTTCCTCGAAGAACCCGTGGTTCCGGAAAACACCCACCTGCTCCGGGAGTTCACCTCCTCCACCACGACGCCGGTCTCCACCGGTGAACGGCTCTACAGCCGGCAGGAATTCCTGCCCGCGCTGCAGGCCGGCATCGCCGTGGCCCAGCCCGACCTCTCACACGCCGGCGGCATCACCGAGGTCCGCAAGATCGCCTCGCTCGCCGAAATCTACGAGGTCCAGCTGGCCCCGCACTGCCCGCTGGGTCCGCTGGCGCTCGCAGCCTGCCTGCAGGTGGGCTTCGCCACGCCCAACTTCCTGATCCAGGAACAAAGCATCGGCATCCACTACAACCAGGGCGCCGAAGTCCTGGACTATGTGGTGGACAAGTCCCCGCTGAAGTTCGTGGACGGCCACATCGAACGGCTGACCGGCCCGGGCCTGGGCCTCGAGATCGACGAGGCCGTAGTCCGTGCCGCGGACAAGCGCGGCCACGCCTGGCGCGGACCGGTCTGGCGCCACCCCGACGGCGCCTTCGCAGAATGGTGAACGATATGACCTCCTCCCTGACCCCCGGAGACCTGCTGGCCGGCATCCGCGAGACCCGCCTGGTGGCGATCGTGCGCGGCACCGACGGCGGGGCCGCCGCCCGGGCCGCCCTCGCGGCCATGGAGGAAGGTTTCCGCTACGTCGAAATCGCCCTCACCACGCCGGACGCACTGGCGGCCATCCGCTCGGTTCGCGCCGCGGCACCCGCCGGCTGCTTTGTCGGGGCCGGCACCGTCCTCACCGCCGCGGATGTCGACGAGGTCGCCGACGCCGGCGGCCAGTTCATGGTGACACCCTTACTGGCCACCTCCATCGATGAGTCCGCCCGCCTGGGGATCCCCGTCCTCGCCGGGGCACTGACCCCCAGCGAGGCCTATGAGGCGATGAACCGCGGCGCCACCGCGGTGAAGCTTTTCCCCGCCTCCATCGGCGGCCCGCGCTACCTGAAGGCGCTCCGCGACCCCTTCCCCGGCATCCCCTTCATCGCCGTGGGCGGCGTCGGGCTGGACGAGGCCGCCGGGTACTGGGACGCCGGGGCGATCGCCGTCGGACTCGGCGGACCGCTGTTCGGCGACGCCGGCTCGGGCGGGAACCTTGCCCCGGTGCGCGAGCGGGCCCGCGCCTTCGTCGGCCTCGCATCCGGTTATGGCCGCCGGACGGCGGCGGAGTCCGCGCGGTGACCGTCGACCTGCTCACCCTGGGTGAATCGATGGTCTCGCTGCGGTCGGCGGGGCCGCTGTCCGCCGGCGGCAGCCTGGGCATGCACGTGGCCGGGGCGGAGTCCAACGTCGCCGTCGGCGTCGCCCGGCTGGGCCACAGCGTCGCCTGGGCCGGCGTCATCGGCGCGGACCCGCACGGTGAATTCATCCTGCGGCAGCTGCGCAGCGAGGGCATTGCGGTGCAGCACCGGGTGGATGCCACCCGGTCCACCGGGGTGATGTTCCTCGAGCGGCGCACCGCGGACATCAGCCGGGCCTACTATTACCGTGCCGGTTCCGCCGGCTCCACGATCAGCCGCGAGGACGTGGACCGGGCCTTCGCGGCCGGTCCCCGTGTCCTGCACCTGACCGGCATCACCGCTGCCCTCGGCCCGGAGGCCCGGCGTGCGGTCGAGTACGCGGCCGCCCGCGGTGCCGCCGAAGGCCTGGTGGTTTCGCTCGACGTCAACTACCGCAGCAAACTGTGGTCCCGCGACGAGGCCCGCGCCGTCCTTACCCCGCTCGCCCGGCACGCCAGTGTCCTGGTGGCCTCCGACGACGAACTCGGACTCGTCGCGGACGGCGGAGCCTTCGGCAGCGGCGCGTTGGGCGGCAGCCCCGGCGACCGTGAGGCCGCCGAACTGGCCATGGCCGCCGAGCTGCTGGACCGCGGCATCCGGGAAGTTGTGGTCAAGCGCGGTGCCGCCGGCGCCGGGGTCCACACCGCAGGCGGCCGCTGGGAAGCCCCCGCCGTCCCGGTGACCAGCATCGACACCGTGGGCGCCGGAGACGCCTTCACCGCCGGCTATCTCTCAGCCCTGCTCGACGGCGGCGACGTCGCCGCCCGGCTCAAGCGCGGGACCCTCGCCGGGGCCTTCGCGGTCAGCACCGCCGGCGACTGCGACGGCCTGCCCAGCGCCGCGGAACTGGCGCTGCTGGGCGCCGCCCCGGACGGAAGCACCCAGCGCTGAGACACCCCTGCACCTCCCGGACCCTATCCCCGGACATCCTCCCGACCGACACCGAAAGCCTGGATCAGACCGTGAAAATCATTGCCGCCGAAGTTTTTGTCACCAGCCCCTCCCGCAATTTCGTGACGCTGCGGATCACCACCGAGGACGGGGTGACCGGGATCGGCGATGCGACCCTCAACGGCCGCGAACTGGCCGTCGCGGCGTACTTGAAGGAACACGTCGCGCAGTTGCTGATCGGCAAGGACCCGCACCGGATCGAGGACACCTGGCAGTTCCTCTACCGGTCCTCGTACTGGCGCCGCGGTCCGGTCACGATGGCCGCGATTGCCGCGGTGGATATGGCGCTCTGGGATATCAAGGGCAAGCTGGCCGGCATGCCGGTCTACCAGTTGCTGGGCGGGGCGTCCCGGAACGGCCTGCGCGCGTACGGCCACGCCTCCGGCTCTGACCTGGAATCGCTGTTCGACTCGGTCCGGGAGCACCTGGAGCTCGGCTACAAGTCGATCCGGATCCAGACCGCCGTGCCCGGCATCAAGGCCGTGTACGGGGTCGCGGCACAGGCGCAGGCCTCGGGGGAGCGGTACGACTACGAACCGGCCGGCCGCGGCGCGTTCCCGCAGGAAGAGGACTGGGACACCCGCGCCTACCTGCGGCACCTGCCGACGGTGTTCGAAGCGGTCCGGAACGAGTTCGGCCCGGAAATCCCGCTGCTGCACGACGGACACCACCGGATGACGCCGATCCAGGCCGCGAAGCTGGGCAAGGCGCTGGAACCCTACGACCTGTTCTGGCTGGAGGACTGCACCCCGGCGGAGAACCAGGAGGCGCTGCGCCTGGTCCGGCAGCACACCACCACACCGCTGGCCATCGGTGAAATCTTCAACACCGTGTACGACTACCAGACGATTATCAAGGAACAGCTGATCGACTATGTCCGGGCCGCGTCCACGCACTTTGGCGGGATCTCGCCGCTGAAAAAGGTGATGGACTTCGCCGCGCAGTACCAGATCAAGTCCGGCTTCCACGGCCCCACGGACATCTCCCCGGTCGGGTTTGCCGCGCAGCTGCACGTGGGCCTGGCCATCCACAACTACGGGATCCAGGAGTACATGCAGCACTCGGATGCAACCAACGAGGTCTTCGAACAGTCCATGACGTTCGTGGACGGCTACCTGCACCCGGGGGAGACGCCCGGCATCGGCGTTGAATTCAACGAGGAGGCTGCCGCGGCCTACCCGTACCAGCAGGCTTACCTGCCCTACAACCGCCTCGTCGACGGCACCGTCCACGACTGGTGAGCCGCCGCTGATGCCAAAAAGGTCCCGGGCGGCGATTCGCAGCTCAGCCGCCCGGGACCTGGTCTGGTAAGCGGCCGGGGCGCGTCGTCCCCGGCCTGCCGCGCCCTCGGCCTAGCGGACGACTTCCCGGGTCATCCCGAAGGGGACCTGGTCCGAAAGTGCCGCCGTGTAGTGCCCCGGCTTGTGCCGGGTCAGCAGGATGCCGTGGGTGCCGGTGAGCATGGCGAGCCGCTGCAGCCCCTGGACGGCGTCGTTGAGCCGGTCGTCCAAGAGTTGGCGGTTGTCGACCTGGATCTCGATGCATTCGCTTGCTGTCGTCATCGCACTGTCTTTCCTGGAAGTGGTTGCCGCGGCGTCCGACGGCTGAAGCGAGGATAACGTCTGATTTAAATGTGAGTCAAATCACCACGCGGGTGCGCCGCCTGCAGCTTCCGTACCTTAAGTCAGCACCGTGAAACCGGCCGCCGGATAACGCACCCCGTTGACCTGCGGCTGCAGCGCGTGATCGCCGGGGTGGTGGACCCGGGTGGTCATCTGGCGGAAGGCATGGCGCTTTGAAAATGTCCTGGATTCACCCGGCCCGAGGACGGCTATGCCGAGCTTGAACACTTTGTCCGCGAGGACGCCGTTGGCTTTGGCGTAGTGCACCACGTAGTCGACGGCGATGCGGGCCTCCGCCGGGCCGGTATTGGCGACGTCGAAATCGAAGCCCAGGTCCCCCGGCAGTTCAACGACGGTGCGGTCGAGCCGGGGAGCCGTCACGGCGAGCGACGCCGGCGCGAACCCGAGCAGCTCCAGCGCGCCGGGATGGGCATTCTTGACCAAGGTCCGCAGGCCGTGCCGGACCACCCTGGCGGTGTTCGCGTCCGGCTCCGCCAGCCAGCGCGCTGCGGTGGCGACCACTTGGTCGGGGGCATGCCGGGCCAGGTCGTTCAGGTGGTTGGCCACCGATCGCCGGACGTCCTCGACCGGGTCGCGGTACAGGGCGTCGAGGATCGGCAGGGTTGCCGCCGGCCGGGCCGTGAGCCCGGGAACACGGATTGCCCACGGCAGGTACGCCCGGGTGCCCTCGCTGGCGAGCCGGCGGACCTGCCAGTCCGGGTGGGTGGTCCAGCGCTGGATGACCGCCAGGGCCCGGTCCAGGTCCGCGGCCAGGAGCCGCCGGATGGCGAACTCTCCCGTGAGCCGAGGAGTCAGCTCGGCGAGCAGCGACAGGCAGTCCTCGAAGTCGCCGGGAACCCTCCGGGCAAGGGCGAGGGTGGCGGCCGACTCGCTGACCGGCCAGATCATCCAACCGGTGAAGTCCGGGTCCTTCAGCGCCCGGCGGAAGACCGCCGCCGCAGCGGGGTAGTCGCCGGGAAGGTCAGTAAGCATGGCGGCGCTGAGCAGGTCGGTGCGTCCGCGCAGGCCCAGTCCGTCCAGCTGTCCGGCCGTGCCGGCCAGGTGCGGGAAGCGGCGGCCGGGGGAAGCGGCGGCAAGGATCCGTTCCAGCGAGCCGACCACCCCGGGGTTGATCAGTTCATTCATGACACCCATGGCTTCAGGCTACCGGCGGGCGCGGCGCGGGACCGGCTGCCGGTCCGACGCGCCCGCGGCGCCGGAACCGGGATATTCTTCACGTTGGGAATGTCCACACACGGCGCAGAGGCGGCTACGGGAATGGCAGAGCAGAAAACCGGAAAATCCGGCTGGTGGCAGGTCTTCCACGACAAGTTCGTGGTGGAGGAGCGCTACATGAGCGTGGATGCGCGGCGGAATCTGTACCGTATCGCCGTCGTTCTTATGGTCGTCGGCGTCGTGGCGTTCACCACTATCCTGGTCAGCGTGCTGCAGCACGGCGGTATCACCGCCGTTGACGAGCCGGTGCGCTCCGGGCTGGTGGCGCTGCGCGGGGAGCCGGCCACGACCATCATGATCATCCTGGCCATTGTCTTCGGCCCCATCGGCCTGCCGATCATCATCCTGGTGTTCACGGTGGCCTGGGGGCTGCTGGCCAAGCACGCCTGGCGGCCGATGGTGCTGGCCGGTGGCATGCTGACCGGAGTCATCCTGGCCCAGATCATCGGCCGGTCCGTCGGCCGGCAGCGCCCGCCGGTGGACCTCATGCTCTTCGGGGCGGACTCCACCTTCTCGTTCCCGTCAGGCCACGTGCTGGGCGCCTGTGACTTCCTGCTGATCACCACGTTCCTGGTCTTCTCCCGCCGCAAGAACCCGAAAGCCGCCGTCGCGGGCTTCACCGTGGCCGGCATCGGGATCTTCTTCGCCGCGCTCAGCCGGCTTTACCTGGGCTACCACTGGACCACCGACGCCCTCGCCTCGCTGTCCATCTCGTTCGTGATTCTGGGCGCCGTGATCCTGCTGGACACCTGGCGGACCGCCAGGATCCCCGGGGAGCGGATCACCGGTGAGCTTTCCAAGCAGGAGACCGGCGCGGAGTAAGCGCCGGCGGATACGGGGCGCGCTGCCGGTCAGCGCGCCCCGCGTCGTTTAAGCTCCGCACGGAGCTTGGCATTAGCCGCTTCCAGTTCCAGCACCTTGGCGACGCCGGCGAGGTTCAGGCCTTCGTCCAGCAGCTCACTGATCCGGCGCAGCACCACCAAATCCGTCTCGCTGTACTGCCGCGTTCCGCCCGCCGTGCGGTCCGGCGTCAGGAGGCCCCTGCGCTCGTACAGCCGGATGCTTTGCGGTCCGGTCCCAACCAGCTGAGCCACCACGGAGATGGCGTAAACCCCGACGTCGGCTTCACGTTCCGCCATGGCTCACGTCCTTATCGTTTGGTCCAAGAATTTCCTGTTGCATCAGTTTGGCACTGGTGCTATAAAAAATCTATATCCATCACCACAGATAATGGGTGGCTGGATAGGCAGGAAATTTCAAGCCTCTTGTATGAAGGAGTGGGAAATGATGTTGATGCGTACGGACCCGTTCCGTGAATTGGACCGGCTGACCCAGCAAGTCTTCGGAACGGCGGCGCGGCCCGCCGCCATGCCGATGGATGCGTGGCAGGAGGAGGGCGAATTCGTCGTCGCGTTCGACCTTCCCGGCGTCAATGTCGACTCGGTTGATCTCGACATCGAACGCAACGTCCTGACCGTCAGGGCCGAACGGCGCGAACCGGCGCAGCCCAACGTTGAGTTGATCGCCTCGGAACGGCCGCGCGGGGTCTTCAGCCGCCAACTGATCCTGGGCGACACGCTGGACACCGACAAGGTCAAGGCGAGCTACGCCGACGGCGTCCTGACGCTCCGGATTCCGGTGTTGGAGCAGGCCAAGCCGCGGAAGATTGAAATCACGCACACGCAGGACAAGATGCAGGAAATCGGGAAGTAACAGCGCCGCGGCGGAGGCTCCGGACCGCTGACGGTGCGGGGAACAGCCCGGCCGCAACCTGCGGCCGGCTGATCCCCGGCGGATCAGCCCGAACCCCGCCCGGCCAGCCAGGAGGTGAGCCGATGAACCGCGACCCGCGCGGCTTCTATGCCGCGTTGCACGTCGCGCCGGATGCGACCCCGGCCGAGATCCAGCGCTCCTTCCGCGCACTGATGCGCCGCCGCCATCCCGACGTCGAAGCGTCCGCCGGTGCGGGGGCCGACGGCGGGGAGGAGGTGCGCCGCATCCTCGAGTCATTTGCGGTGCTGCGGAATCCGGACGCACGGGCCGCCTACGACGCCGCCGGTTCCGCGGCTCGGCAGGCCGGGCCGGCAGACGCCGGGGGCACCGCCGCCGGCACTTCCGCCGTCGGCCGGGACATACCGGTGCGGCACCACCGAGGCCGGCAGCCGGTGCTGCGCGTGACCCCGGTGCGGTGGGAGCGGGGTCCGGAGTAACGCGGGAACCGGACGCTGTGCCGGCGCCGCACAACAGGCAGGAACACAAGAAAAAGGAGTACAGCCATGAGCGCATGGCGGCGTTACGACTCGCACCTCATTCCGGCCTTCCACGAACGGTTTGAGGAGCGCTGGGGCGAGGGCACGGCACCGTTCCTGGACCCGGAGGCCCATGAACTGCCCATGCCACGTGCGCAATGGATCAACGTGGACACCGGTGCGGCCCTGGCGGTGGTGCCCATCTGGGCCGCCGAGGACCGCCAGCACCGCTCGTTCGGGGTGTTCTATTTGCCGCCCGCTGGGGACATCTGGGTACTCCGACCAGGGTTCACCGGCTACTTGGAACCCGCGGCAGACGACGCGGAACAGCTGCTAAGCCTGCGGAACGACGCGTTCAAGAAAGCCGTCGCACACGCGAAGGAGTTCCTCTTCGGGCCGGAGGCCGGCAGCTACTGAGCAGCTACTGACTTGGGCCGGGCGGGGGCGCCCCGGCGGGTGGATGGCCGCGCCGGTTATGGCGCGGGCCCCCACCGGGGCCTAAAATCAATCAACCACCAGCGCAACTGCATAGGGGATCCGCCAATGAATGCTTCCGCCCACGATCTGGCCGCCCTGCTGCCGCCCGGATTCACCATGGGCGTGGCAACCGCCGCCTTCCAGATCGAAGGGGCGCTGGACGAGGACGGGCGGGGACCCTCCGGCTGGGATGTCTTTGCGGCCACCCCGGGCTCGATTGTCAACGACCACAGCCCCGCAATCGCCTGCGACCACTACCACCGGATGCCCGAAGACGTGGCGCTGATGAAGGAACTGGGGATCGATTCGTACCGGTTCTCGCTGTCCTGGCCCCGGATCCAGCCCGGCGGCAGCGGCCCGGTCAATCCCAAGGGATTGGACTTCTATGACCGGCTGATCGACCTGCTGCTGGCCAACGGCATCACGCCGATGGCCACGCTGTACCACTGGGACACCCCGCTGGAACTGGACGAGGTCGGCGGCTGGATGAACCGGGACACCGCCTACCGGCTGGGGGAATTCGCCGCCATCGCCGCGGCGGCGTACGGGGACCGGGTGGCCCGCTGGGTGACCATCAACGAACCGGCCACGGTGAGTGCCAACGGCTACATGCTGGGCGTCCACTCCCCGGGGGAAGCCCACATGCTCAAGGCGCTGCCGAGTGTCCACCACCAGCTGCTCGGCCACGGGCTGGCGATGCAGGCGCTGCGGGCCGCGAAAGTACCCGGCGAGATCGGCCTCACCAACGTCTATTCGCCAATGGTCCCGGCCTCCGGCAACCCGCTGGACAAGGTCAGCGCAGGGCTGATGGACATGGCCCAGAACCGCTTGTACGCGGATCCGGTGCTGCTGGGCAAGTACCCGGACGCCATCAGGGCCGCCACCTTCTTCTCCTCCTTCAGCCCGTCCAGCGAGGACATGGAGCTGATCTCGCAGCCCCTGGACTTCTACGGGCTGAACTACTACATGCCCACCCGCGTGGCCGCCGGGCCCGGCGAGGGCACCGTGCCCAAGGGTATGGCCGAGGCCATGGGCAACGACCTGAACGGCGGCGGCTCCGGCACGCCGTTCCACATCCAGAGCTTCCCGGACACCGAGATCACCGCCTACGGCTGGCCGATCAAGCCGGATTACATGGCGGTCGCGCTGGTGGAAATGGCGGAACGCTACCCGGACCTGCCGCCGGTCTACATCACCGAGGGCGGCGCCAGCTTCGAGGACCTGGAAATCCACGACGCCGAAGGCCGGCTGATCGTCCCGGATGAGCGGCGCGTGCGCTACCTCGCCGAGCACATCGGGGCGGCCATCGAGGCGACCTCGCCCGGCGGCCCCGCCGAGTCGATCGAGCTGCGCGGCTACTATGTGTGGTCGCTGCTGGACAACTTTGAATGGTCCGCCGGCTACAAGCAGCAGTTCGGCCTGCTGCACGTGGACCGGGACACCATGGTGCGCACGCCGAAGGCCTCCTACTACTGGATCCGGGAGCTGATGGCAGCCCGGAACCGGTCCACCGCCGGGGACGCGGCGGAAGGCGCCGGGGCCGGCGAAGTGGCGGAAGGTGCCGGTGCTCCGGGCGCGGCGGAAGCTGCCGGCGTCGACGTCGAAACTCCCGCAGCCGGCGCAGGAGCCTGAGCGGGGAGCGCGGCGGCCGGCTAGAGGATCTCCAGCTCCTGCAGGCGCTTGGCCATGCCGGCGCCGTCGGGCGAGTAGACCCACGGGACACTGGAACCCGTGTGGTCGCCGTTCTCGGAATGTCCGCCGGCCAGTACGGCCTCGCCGGTGGAGAGCTGGCGGATGCCGATCGCGGCCACCTTGTCGCCGTGGTCCCGGGCGAACTGTGAATAGATGGCCTCGTCGTGCTGGCCGTTGTCGCCGAACAGGAGCCAGCGCATGTTGGGGAACTCCTTGGCCAGCAGTTCCAGGTTCCGGCGCTTGTGGTCCTGGCCGCTGCGGAACCAGCGGTCGTGGGTGAGGCCCCAGTCGGTCAGCAGCAGCGTGCCGGAGGGGTACATGTTGCGGGTGATGAAGCGTGCCAGCGTGGGCGCGGCGTTCCACGGCCCGGTGGAGAGGTAGATCACCGGCGCCTCGGGGTGTTCGACCAGTAGCCGGTCCATCAGCACGGCCATGCCCGGAGTGGCCATCCGGGCCCGCTCGTTGAGCACAAAGGTGTTCCACAGAGCCAGGAACGGCCGGGGGAGTGCTGTGACCATGATGGTGTCGTCAATGTCGGAGACGATGCCCAGGGTGGTGTCCGGGGAGATGACATAAATCATCGCCTCCGCCGGCTCGGTGCCCTCGGCCCGCAGTACGGCGCGATGCCAGCCGGGCGTGAGCGAAACCTGGACCACGGTGTCCACGAGGCCGCCACGGTCAGCGTGCACGGTAGTGGTGGTCCCGCCGATCTCGATGTCCACCTCAATAAACTGGATCGGCACGGACGTAAAGGCCCGCCAGCCGCGGACATTCTGGTTGCCGTTTTCCGCCGCCTGCGCCGCCCGGCTGCCCGGGGCGGGCTTGCTGGTGAGCAGCACGCGGCCGAGGACCCGGACCCACTCGGTGGAACCGTAGCCCTGGTACGCGATGGTTTGCGGGGTGAACTTCCAGCGCCTGGCCGCCTTCAGGCGGAGATGGTTGACCGTGTCCGAGACCAGGTGGGCCAGCCGGAAGGCCTGGCTGCCCGAGACCTTGTTCTTCCGCGGTGGTTCCTGCGCTGACTGCTGAGACGCCAATTCCATGCCTCCACTCTCCCACAGAGGCGGCCTGCTCCGGCGATTGCGTCAGCGGCTCAGGCGCCCAGCAGTTCGCGCAGCCGGGTGGCGTTGCGCACCGCGTTGCCGCCGCCGTCGTTGTTGAAATACGCGTAGACCTCCTTGCCCGCCGCATGCCATTCGCGGATCCGGTCCGCCCACCAGCCCAGCTCCTGGTCCGAGTAGGAGCCAGCGTAGAGGTGGTCCCGGTCCGGACCGTGCAGCCGAACGTACACGAACGGGGCGGTGGCCCGCAGGATGCAGGGCAGCTGCGCCCCGCTCATGACGCAGTAGGCGGCGCCGTGCCGTTCCAGCAGCTCATACACCGCCGGGTGGTCCCAGCTGGCGTGGCGGAACTCCACGCTGACCCGGATCCAGCCCGGCAGCGCGGCCAGGAAGTAGTCCAGCCGGGCGTCGTCGCGGGCGAAATCCGGCGGCAGCTGCACCAGCAGCACGGCACGCTTGTCCCCCAGTTCGTGCCAGCACCGGGTGATCCGCTCCACCCAGGCCTCCGGGCCGTAGAGTTTCTTGCCGTGCGTCAGTCCCCGCGGGGCCTTGACGGACATGGTAAAGCCCTCGGGCAGCCGGCGCCGCCAACTTGCAAAGGACACCTCCCGCGGCCAGCGGTAGAAACTCGCGTTCAGCTCCACCGTAGTGAAACGGGAGGCATAGGTGGCCAGCCGGTCCCGGGCCGGCAGCCCGGGCGGGTAGAGCACGTTCTCCCAGTGGTCGTAGCTCCATCCGCTGGTCCCGATCTGCGGCACCCCGGCGGAGAGGTGCGGGCCGCCGTCGTGATGCGCCCAGGATTCCTGTTCCGGCATGCTGGGATCGTAACCGGAGCAGCGCCGCCCGGCCCAGCCCCGCACGCTGAGCACGCCCGGCTCCTCGTCCGGCCGTGGGTCCTGTGGCAGGGTAAGAGCCATGGCACGCATCGAGGATTACGCAATGGTCGGCGATCTGCACACCGCCGCATTGATCAGCACCGAAGGCTCCATCGACTGGCTGTGCCTTCCCCGCTTCGACTCGCCGGCCTGCTTCAACGCCCTGCTGGACAGCCCCAAAGCCGGTCGCTGGCTGCTCGCGCCGGCCGCCGGCGGCGAATGCACCCGGCGGCGCTACCGCAAGAACACCCTCGTCTTGGAAACCGAATGGGAAACCCCGGAGGGCAAGGTCAAAGTCATCGACTTCATGTCGCCCCGGGACGGCGCGGCGGACATTGTGCGGATCGTGGTGGGGGTCCGCGGGACCGTCCGGATGCGCGGGGAGCTGGCCCTGCGGTTCGACTACGGCCACATTGTCCCCTGGGTCCGCCGCGATGAGCACGGCATCCACGCCGTCGCCGGCCCCGACGCCGCCTACCTGGTCACCGACGCGCCGCTGCGCGGCGAGCACATGCAGACCGCCAGCGACTTCACCGTCAAGGCCGGGGAACGTGTTCCGTTCGTGCTGACCTGGGCGCCCAGCCACCTCGGCCGGCCGCGGAGGGTGGATCCGGAAGCCGTCCTGGCAGCCACCGAATCGTTCTGGCGCCAGTGGACGGAAAAATGCAGCGCCACCGGCCCGTACCGCGACGCCGTGCTGCGCTCGCTGATCACGCTCAAGGCCCTGACCTTCGCCCCGACCGGCGGCATCGTGGCGGCCGTGACTACGTCCCTGCCGGAGGAACTCGGCGGGGAACGCAACTGGGACTACCGCTACTGCTGGCTGCGCGATGCGACCCTGACCCTGCAGGCCCTGCTCGCCTCGGGCTACTCCGAGGAGGCCGCCGCCTGGCGGAACTGGCTGCTGCGCGCGGTGGCCGGCGACCCTGCGGACCTGCAGATCATGTACGGCCTGCACGGCGAGCGCAGGCTTCCGGAAATGACGCTGGACTGGCTGGCCGGCTACGAGGGGTCGGTGCCTGTGCGGATCGGCAACGGCGCGGCCGGCCAACTGCAGCTTGACGTCTGGGGCGAGGTGCTGGACTGCCTGGCCCTGACCCGGACCTCCCTGCTGCTGGACGGCGACGATTCGTGGGACGTCCAGGTGGCGCTGATGGAGCACCTGGAGACCGCGTGGGACCGGCCGGACAACGGCCTCTGGGAAATGCGCGGGCCGCGCCGCCATTTCACCCACTCCAAGGTGATGGCCTGGGTGGCGGCGGACCGCATGGTCAAGGGCGTCCGGGATGCCGGCTTGCCCGGACCGGCGGACCGCTGGGAAGAACTCCGGGACCGCATCCACGCCGACGTTATGGCCAACGGTTTCGACGTCGAACGCAACACCTTCGTGCAGTCCTACGGCCGTCCGGAACTGGACGCCGCCCTGCTGCTCATCCCGCGGGTGGGGTTCCTGCCGCCGGACGACCCGAGGGTGGTAGGCACCATCGAGGCCGTGCAACGGGAGCTCACGCACGACGGCTTCGTGCTGCGCTACCGGCAGGAGCAAAGCGACGACGGGCTCGCGGGCGGCGAGGGGGTCTTCCTCGCGTGTTCCTTTTGGCTGGTGGACGCGCTGATCGGCGCGGGCCGGCGGCGCGAGGCCCGGGAGCTGTTCGAACGTCTGCTCGCGCTGCGCAATGACGTCGGGCTGCTGAGCGAGGAATGGGGCGTCGAGGAGGCCCGGCAGCTGGGAAACACACCCCAGGCGTTCAGCCACTTCGCGCTGGTGCGCAGCGCCCTGCACCTCCAGGGGGACGGCCTCTGACGGCGGGCTCTTCAACGGGCTCCGGCACCGCTGACGGCGGCGCTATCCGCCGGATCGGATCCCGTCCGCGGACTTTCCTCCAGAGCTTAGATAAGTATACTTACTAATATCCCCGCACGGGGTGCAGGATTGAAGGAGTATGCAATGGCTGGATATTTCGAGCTCGTGGATGCGCCCGACGGCGGCTACCGGATTCGAATGATGGACGCTACCGGCGGCCTGATGGCCGTCTCGGTCACCTTCCCCACCAAACGGGCGGCCGTGGCCGGCATCGCCCAGGCGCGGGAGATCGCCGGCACCGGCCTGATCCGTGACCGCAGCGGCGACGGCCAGTCGGCAGTGATGGCCTCCATGGCCAAGCGGCGCACCGGCGGCGGCGCAGGACGCGGCTCGTCCCTCTCTGGCGGCACCCTGGCGGCCACGAAGCGCACCCGTGCCCATCACTGATACCCCGCCCGCCGCCCCGCACCAGCCCGCCGGGACGCACCAGGCCGCCGTCCTGTTCGACGTCGACGGGACGCTGGTCGACTCCTCCTACATCCACGCGCTGGCCTGGTGGCAGGCGTTCCGGCAGGCCGGCTATGACGTCCCGATGGCCAGTATTCACCGCTCGGTGGGGATGGGCGGGGACCGGATCCTGGACCGCCTGCTGCCCGAGCACCGCGACAAGGGCGGCGATGCCGACATCATGACTTCCCACGCAGCCGTGTTCTCCACGTTCTGGCCCTCGCTGCGCCGGCTCGACGGTGCGCGGGAGCTGCTGGCGCAGTGCTTCGACTCCGGCCTCGCCGTCGCACTGGCCTCCTCGGCCCGGGACCGCGACCTGGAGATGCTGCGCGCCACCATCGACGCCGATGCCTACATCCACGCCGCCACCAGCTCGGCCGACGCAAAGGAAAGCAAGCCCGCGCCGGACATCCTCGTCGCGGCGCTCCACGCCGTCGGCGTCCCCGCCGCGAACGCGGTGTACGTTGGCGACGCCGTCTGGGACATTTACGCCGCCGGCAAGCTGGACATCCCTGCGATCGGCCTCACCTGCGGCGGCACCAGCGAAGCCGAACTCCGCGAAGCCGGCGCCGTGGAGGTCTACGAAAGCCCGCGGGCCCTGCTGGAGAACCTCGCCGGCAGCGCCATCGGCCGGCTCGCCGCGCGGGTCCACGGCGGCTGACGCCTGGCGGCCGTAACCGGCCGCCCCGATTCTTCCTTCCAAATTTTCCCCTCCAGACCGCGACCGAAAGGCAAGCACATGAAGGCACTCACTTGGCAGGGCAAACGTTCCGTGAGCGTTGAAGAAGTTCCCGATCCGGTGATCCAGGAGCCCACCGACGCGATCGTGCGGATCACGTCGACGGCGATCTGCGGCTCCGACCTGCACCTCTACGAGGTCCTCGGCCCCTACATGCACAAGGGCGACATCATCGGCCACGAGCCGATGGGCGTCGTGGTGGAGGTGGGCAGCGCCGTCACCAACCTGGCCAAGGGCGACCGCGTGGTCATCCCGTTCAACATCTCCTGCGGTCACTGCTTTATGTGCAGCCAGGGACTGCAGTCCCAGTGCGAAACGACCCAGGTCAAGGAAAAAGGCTCCGGAGCCTCGCTCTTCGGCTTCTCCGAGCTGTACGGCTCCGTGCCAGGCGGTCAGGCGGAATACCTGCGGGTCCCGCACGCCGACTACGGACCCATCAAGGTGGGCTCGGAACTCCCGGACGAACGCTACCTCTTCCTCTCCGACATCCTGCCCACCGCCTGGCAGGGTGTGAAGTACGCGGACGTGGCCGAGGGCGGCACCCTCGCCGTTATGGGCCTGGGCCCGGTGGGACAGTTTGCCTCACGGATCGGCAAGCACTTCGGCCTGCGCGTCATCGGCGTCGATCCCGTGCCGGAGCGCCGGGCGATGGCGGAACGGCACGGCGTCGAGACCCTGGACTTCTCCAAGGGCGTCGCCGACGAACTCCGCTCCATGACCCAGGGCAGGGGCGCCGACTCCGTGGTGGACGCCGTCGGGATGGAAGCCCATGATTCGCCCGTGGCCTCGTTCGCCCAGCACGCGGCCGGGCTGCTGCCGGACAAGCTGGCCCAGAAAGCCTTCGAGACCGTGGGAGTGGACCGGCTGTCCGCCCTCCACACCGCCCTGGACGCGGTCCGGCGCGGCGGCACCGTCTCGCTGAGCGGCGTGTACGGCGGCACGGCCTCCCCGATGCCGCTGATGCACATGTTCGACAAGCAGATCCAGCTGCGGATGGGCCAGTGCAACGTCCGCCGCTGGACCGAGGACCTGCTGCCGCTGGTGGAAGCCGACGCCGACCCGCTGGGCGTTATGGACCTCGTGACCCACCAGGCCAGCCTGGACGAGGCCCCCGCGATGTACGAGAAGTTCCAGAAGAAGCAGGACGGCTGCATCAAGGTGGTGCTGAAGCCCTGACGGGTTGCCGGCGGCGCCCGGGAACGCTCCCCGTGGGGGGCGTTTCCGCGGCTGCGGCCGCCTCAGCGGGCGGGATACTTCCTTTTCCAGAGTTTCAGGAAGGCCCGCTCCGAGGCGGCCGCCAGGCTCTCCTCGTTGGCGTGCAGCCGGCCGTAGCTGAAGCCGTTCTCCCCGCTGCGCAGCGCCCGGCCGCCCAGCTCGGCCAGCCGCTCCCGCGCCACGACGCTGTCCTGGTGCAGGCCCAGGAGCTGCTGGATTTTCCGCGCAGATTTCGCGAGCCGCTTTAAGCGCCGGTGCCGCTTTTTCCCGGCCGTCAGGGTGGCGGCCAGTTCGGCGGAGTACCGCAGCCGCTTGGCCGCCTTCCGGACCTCGTGCAGGCCGGCATCCCGGGTGGGGCCGCCGTCGCCGGGGGCGCCGTCCTCGTCTGGGGCGCTGCCGCCGCCGCGGGTCCCGCCGTCGTCGTCAGCCGGGGGGAGGGACGCGACAGCGCGCGCCAACCGGCGCTGGTCCTTGGCAACCAGCCTGCCGATCCCCGCCCCCGGAGCTCCGGTCGCCTTCGGTGCCGCCGGCGCGTCGCTGAGGAAGTCCTCGAGGGCCGCCAGCAGGCGGGTGTACCGCTCGCTCCGGAGCCCGTCGAGTGCCGCGTCGAATCCGGCGGCGGCCAGGGAGTCGAGTTCCTCGTCGATCCTGAGCGCCGCCGGGCCGAAACGCAGCGCCTCCGGCTCCTGGGCGAGCAGGGCGGTCAGCCTGGCATGGACGACGCCCGGGTCCCGGGCAGCCCCGAGGAGGCCCGAGAGCCAGCGCAGCTCGTCCCGGAGCGGCTCCACGGCCCCGGCTTCGAACAGCGGCCGGCCCGAAGCGAGCAGCGAGCGGAGGCGGCGCGCGGCGACACGCATCTGGTGGACGTCGTCGGGCTGCCTGGCGAGAACTCCGGGAGCGCGCCGGCGCAGCTCAGCGAACTGCTGCCCGAGATAGGCCAGCAGGACCTCGCCCGCGGTGGTTGCCACGCTTTACTCTACTTCCTGCGCGCAAGGCCCCGCGCGGCCCCGCGAGGTGGCAGATCGCGGCAATGTTTCCGCCGGACACTGCCGCGACGTGCCATCTCGGCATAGGCTGTCCGGGACCGGATTCCAGCACGCCACCCCAGGGAGCCCCCAATGACACGCCAGCACCACCCAGGCCGGGTCGCCGTCGTCACCGGAGCAGGCTCGGGGATCGGCAGGGCGGTGGCACGGCTCATGCTCGCGGACGGCTACCGGGTGGTGCTGGCCGGCAGGCGTGAGGAACCGCTGCTGGAGACCGGCGCCGGCCACGCGCAGGCGCTGGCCGTCCCCTGCGACGTCACCCGGCCCGACGACGTCGAGCGGCTTTTCGCCGCGGCGCTGGAGCAGTGGGGGCGGGTGGACGTGCTGTTCAACAACGCCGGCGTGTTCGGCCCCGCCGCCTCGGTGGACGAGATCAGCGTCGAGGACTGGGAAGCCACGGCCGCGGTGAACCTGACCGGTTCCCTGTTGTGCGCGGCCGCCGCGGTGCGGGCGATGAAGGCGCAGTCGCCGCAGGGCGGCCGGATCATCAACAACGGTTCCATCGCCGCGCACTCTCCGAGGCCGCGGACCGTGGCCTACACGGTCACCAAGCACGCGATCACCGGCCTGACCAAGAGCATCGAGCTCGACGGCCGCGGGTTCGGCATCAGCTGCGGGCAGATCGACATCGGCAACGCGGCCACGGAGCTGATGGACCAGATTGGCGTCGGCGACGGCGCGCTCCAGGCCGACGGCAGCCGCCGGACGGAGCCGACGTTCCCGGTGGAGGACGCGGCCCGGGCCGTGCTGCTGATGGCTGGCATGCCGGCCACCGCCAGCGTCGGCTCGCTGGTGATCACCGCCGCGGGGATGCCCTTCATCGGGCGGGGCTGAGCCGTGTCGGCGGCAGCCGGCCGCTGACCGTCTAGAGCGGCAGCAGGCCGGACAGGTCGGCGCGCAGTCCTGAGGCGGCCACCTTGCCGGCCTCGACCGCGTCCGCCCAGCTGAGCCGGCCGCTGACCATAGCGAGCCAGGTGGCGGCGTCGCACTCGATGACGTTCGGGGGAGTGCCGCGGGTGTGCCGGGGGCCCTCCACGCACTGGGTGACGCCGAACGGCGGGACGCGGACCTCCACCGAGTTCCCGGGGGCCCGCGCGGTGACCTCCTCGAGGGAGTATCGCACCGCCGTCGCAAGCGTGGTGCGCGGAACCGCCGGGGCGGTGTCCTGTGCCGGGGCGGTGGCTTCCCGCCAGGCGGCCAGCGCCGCACGGCCCTCGTCCACCGGAATCCGGCGCCGCTGTACAGCCACGGCCTAGTCCAGCAGCGCCGAGACGGCGTGGCCGAGGCGGATCTTGCCGACCGGCCGGCCGCCTCCGAGCACCGGGTCGACGACCTTGTCCAAAACGCTTGAGACCTCCGGGATCTCCACGGCGCCCGCGGCGGCAAGTAAGGTCAGGCCCACCAGGGTGGTGGCGCGGACATTGCCGTCGAGGACCTTGATCGCCACCGAAACGCCCTGCGGGGTGGCCATGACCAGCACGCCCTCGGCGCCGACCTTGGCGATGATGCCGAGCTCGTCCATCACGATCGTGTTGGCCTGGCCCCGGCCCTGCACCGCCCACGGGTAGTCCAGCATGGAGGTGGCAATGGTGGCGGCGCGGGCGTTGGAGTTCTTGTCCCCGGGCGCCTTGGCCAGGCGGGAGAAGGCGCGGGCCAGCCCGGTGAGCGAGACCGCGGCCACCGGGGCGCCGCAACCGTCAATGCCGAGGTGGGCGATCTTCTCGCCGCAGTATTCCTCGATCACGGAGCGGATGCGCTGCTGCAGGGGATGGTTCGGCTCCAAGTAGCTGTGCGTGTCCCAGCCGTTTTCGGTGCAGGCCCAGAGGAACGCGGCGTGCTTCCCCGAGCAGTTGAACGCCAGCCGCGATTTCCCTCGTTCGGTCTGGACCAGCCACGTCCGGGCGGTCTCGTCCTCGGGCCAGGCGGCGGGGCACTGGAGCTGGTCCTCTTTGGCGCCGGCGGCCTTGAGCATGCCTTCCACCACGTCCATGTGGTCGAGGGACCCGACGTGGCTGCCGCAGGCTATCGCCACCTGCGCGCCGCGCAGCGGAACGCCGGACTGCATGGACGCCAGCGCCTGCAGGGGCTTGAGCGTGGAACGGGCGTAAATCGGGGTGGTGATGTCCCCGAGCTCGGTGACGACGTTGCCGTCCGCGGCCATCACGACGGCGGAGCCGATGTGGCGGGACTCGATGAAACCGCTGCGTTCCACGACTGCCAATTCGACGGCGGACTCAACAGTGAAGGTGGCATGCGGGTTCAGGGGCATGCTGCCAGTCTATGGTGCGTTGGCGGCCCAGCCCGGTTACTCCACGGTGACCATGACGGACTGCCAGCCGGAGGCGCCGTCGGGCACGGGATCGGCGCGCTTGTCCGTCTGGACCTCGCCGGTACCGTCGGTGGCGCGGGCCTTGATGTAGTGCGGTCCCGGGGTGGCCTCCCATTCGAGGGACCAC
This sequence comes from uncultured Arthrobacter sp., assembly GCF_964021775.1. Lineage (GTDB taxonomy): Bacteria > Actinomycetota > Actinomycetes > Actinomycetales > Micrococcaceae > Arthrobacter. The sequence goes on along the minus strand of NZ_CAXHZI010000001.1, from coordinate 218,734 downwards.
TGCCGCCAGGTCACCAGGGAGGCCTCCGTGGACAGCACGGCCTCGGTCCAGGGGCCGTTGTCAATCTGCACCTCGACCTTGGTGATGCCGCGGGTCTGCGCCCAGGCGGTGCCGCCGATCACGATCTTTCCGGCGGCGACCTTGGCGAAGGACTTGGGGACCTCCACCCGGGCCATGGTCTTGATCGGGCCGCGCTCGGACCAGCCGCGCTGCGTCCAGTAGGCCTTGTTGTCCGCGAACTTCGTCACTTCCAGGTCCACCACCCACTTGGTGGCCGAGACGAAGCCGTACAGCCCGGGAACCACCATCCGCACGGGGTAACCGTGCTCCAGCGGGAGGGCCTCGCCGTTCATACCGATGGCCAGCATCGCGTCGCGGTCATCCTGCAACACCTCCAGCGGCGTGGAGGCGCTGAAGCCGTCAACGGAGGTGGAGAGCACCATGTCCGCGCCGTCCTTGGGCCGGGCCATCTTCAGTACGTCGCGGATGGGCATGCCCAGCCACTTGGCGTTCCCGGCCAGGTTCCCGCCGACCGGGTTGGACACGCAGGTCAGCGAGACATGCGATTCGATCAGCTGCGCGTCCAGCAGGTCTTGGAAGCTGAGCCGGACCTCCTGTTCGACCAGGCCATGGATCCGCAGCTCCCAGGACTGGGCGTCGATTTCCGGCACGCTGAGCGCGGTGTCGATCCGGTAGAAGTCCTTGTTAGGCGTCAGCCACGGCGTGACGCCCGGGGCTTTGGACTGGACTCCGGCGGGCACAGGTGCTGCAGCCTTGGCCGGGGCAGGCAGTTTCAGGGCTTCGCGGGCTTGGGCCACGTTGCTGCGCGCGGCGCTGAGCAGCCGTCCGCCGGTCGCGGCCGCGGCGGCAGCGACGGCGGTGATCCCGCTGGCGGTGAAGAAGGCGCGGCGGCTGGTGGCGGGACGGTCAGGCTCTTCGGCGCCGAGGTCTGAGGCCACCTCCGGCCACTGGCGCATCCGCCACAGCTTGCTGATCAGGAACCGGAGCACCACCAGGCCGGCCACGGTGCCGATCAGCGAAGGAATGGCATCCAGCGGTTTCACGCTGGCCCGGGTCACCACGCTGGCCACTATCACCGCTCCGAGCAGCAGCACTCCGGCCACGCCCAGGATCCACTTGCGGAACGCGACGATGCCCAGCACGCAGGCCAGCAGCAGGATCGTTAGTCCCATGCCCACGAACAGGGCAGCCTTGTCATTGGTGCCGAACGTGGCGATGGCGAAATCCTTCATCCACGGAGGGGTGAAGTCGATGAAGGTCGAGCCCAGGGCGATCAGCGGCGTCGCTCGGGCCGTAAAGAAGGCGCCGATCAGTTCCGCGACGGCCAGCACGACGCCGGCCGAGACCACCCCGGCCAGCGCGGCCAAGGCGGTGGGGCCGGAGAGCAGGGCTGGCCGCTTCTTGCGCTGCGTGGTGGTGCCGGGCTTCAGGTTGCTGGGCGTCTTCATACAGGATGTTCGGAGCGGTGGGCCCCGCGGATTGTCCGCGGCCGGCACTGGGCATGTCGAGTGGGTGCGGCGGGGATTGGGCATGTCCCGTGGCCGGCCTGGGCACAAGTGGCGGGGACGAGGCGCGTGGACTGGACATGCCCTCCCTGCGGCGTGAGCACTGGACATATGCGCATTATGTGCAGTGGGTGCGGCGGGGACTGGGCATGTCCTGTGGCCGGCCTGGGCATAAGTGGCCGGGACGAGGCGCCGGGACTGGGCATGTCCCGTGGCGGTCACAGCTTAGGAGCCTGCACGGTCCACAAAGTACCCTTGGGAACTGTGAAGGTACTTGTCATCGGCCCCGGCGGCCGCGAACACGCCATTGTCCGATCCTTGCTCGCCGACCCCAATGTTTCCGAGGTCCATGCGGCCCCGGGCAACGCCGGTATCAGCAAGCTGGTCCCCACACACGCCATCGACGCGAACGATCCCGACGCCGTCGCCGCGCTGGCGACCAAACTCGCCGTCGACCTCGTGGTGGTCGGCCCCGAAGCCCCGCTGGCCGCCGGCGTCTCCGACGCGGTCCGCGACGCCGGGATCCCCGTCTTCGGTCCCAGCAAAGCCGCCGCCCAGCTCGAGGCCTCCAAGGCGTTCGCCAAGGAAGTCATGGCCGAGGCCGGGGTGCCCACCGCGATGGCCCGGGTGGCGTCTAACGCCGAGGAAGCCGCCGACGCACTCGACACCTTCGGCGCCCCCTACGTCGTGAAGGATGACGGACTCGCCGCCGGCAAGGGCGTCGTCGTCACCCGAGACCGGGACGAGGCGCTGGCCCATGCGCAGAGCTGCTTCGACGCCGGCGGCACCGTGGTGATCGAGGAATTCCTCGACGGCCCCGAGGTCTCCGTGTTTGTCCTCTGCGACGGCAGCACCACGGTGGCGCTCTCCCCGGCACAGGATTTCAAGCGCATCTACGACAACGACGAGGGCCCCAACACCGGCGGCATGGGCGCCTACACCCCGCTGGACTGGGCCCCCGAAGGGCTCGTCCAGGAAGTCATCGACCGGGTCGCGCAGCCCACCGTCAACCAGATGGCCCACCGCGGCACCCCGTTCGTCGGCGTGCTGTTCGTCGGCCTCGCCCTGACCTCCCGCGGCACCCGAGTCATCGAGTTCAACGTCCGCTTCGGCGACCCCGAAACCCAGGCCGTCCTCGCCCGGCTCAAGACGCCCCTCGGCGGCCTGCTGATGGCCGCGGCGAAGGGCGAACTGGACAAAGTCCAGCCGCTGCGCTGGTCCCGGGAGTCGGCGGTCGCCGTCGTCGTCGCCGCCGAAAACTATCCCGGCACGCCGCGGACCGGGGACCGGATCCGCGGCCTCAAGAAGGTCGAGGCGATCGAGGGCGTGCACGTCATCCACGCCGGCACCAAACTCGACGACGAGGGCAAGGTGGTCTCCGCCGGCGGCCGCGTCCTCGCCGTGGTGGCGCTCGGGACGGACCTCGTTGAGGCCCGCGAACGGGCGTACGACGGCGTCGAGCTGGTCCAGCTCGACGGCGGCCAGTTCCGCACCGACATCGGCGGCAAGGCCGCCCGCGGCGAAATCAAGGTGACGGCGCCCGGCACAGCCTCTGCTGTCGCTGCCGCCGCCGCGAAAGCGAAGGGCTGAGCATGAACGCCACGGAATCCGTCGGGCCCGCCGGCGGCCTGCAGACCGAGACGCTGGACCTGCCCGGTTGGAAGCATGTCTATTCCGGCAAGGTCCGCGACCTGTATGTGCCGGCGGACGCGTCCATTACCGAGCGAGTCGGCCACGAGTGCGTCCTGGTGGTGGCCAGTGACCGGATCAGCGCCTACGACCACGTGCTCGCCAGCGAGATCCCGGACAAGGGCCGCATCCTCACCCAGCTGAGCCTGTGGTGGTTCGAGCAGCTGGGCGTGGAGCACCACGTGCTCGCGTCCACGGTCGACGGCGGCGTACCCGCCGCGGTCGAGGGCCGCGCCATGATCTGCAAAAAGCTCGACATGTTCCCGGTGGAATGCATCGCCCGCGGCTACCTGACCGGCTCCGGGCTGGCCGAATACCGGCAGTCCGGCACCGTGTGCAGCATTCCGCTGCCGGCGGGCCTGGTGGACGGCTCCCGGCTCGCCGAGGCCATCTTCACCCCCTCCGCGAAGGCCGAGGTGGGCGAGCACGACGAGAACATCACCTATGACGCCGTCGTCGGCCTGGTGGGCGAGGACACCGCGGGGCGGCTCCGGGAGCTGACCCTGCAGATCTACACCAAGGCCGAGGAGATCGCCCGCGGCCGCGGCATCATCCTGGCCGACACCAAGGTGGAGTTCGGCATCGACGCCGCGACCGGCGTGATCACGCTCGGCGACGAGGTCCTGACCCCGGACTCCTCGCGTTTCTGGGACGCCGCGACCTACCAGCCGGGCCAGGCGCAGCCGTCGTATGACAAGCAGTATGTCCGCGACTGGCTGACCTCGGCCGCGTCGGGCTGGGACAAGTCCTCCGACACGCCTCCGCCGGCACTGCCGGCCGACGTCGTCGACCGCACCCGCAGCCGCTACGTGGAGGCCTACGAGTTGCTCACCGGCCGGACCTTCGCCTAGCGTCCTTCGGATAGCTGACGCCGGCTGGCCGGCGTCGTCTTGCCGGGGCCGGGGGAGCTAGCTTCCCGCGGCCGCGGCTTCGGCGCGGCGCTGGGCGAGCCGGATTTCCAGCACGGCGTCCATGGCCTGCTGCACCCGGTCTGAGGCGCCGGCGGCGCTGAACTCCTTCTGGGCTTCATCCAGGTAAACGAGGGCCTCCTCGGATTCGCCGGCGGCCTTGAGCGCCTTGCCGAGCAAAAGCGACACCTCGCCGGCTGTGTGCTTCGCGAGGACGTTGCGTTCCTGGTGGATCTCCCGGAGTTTTTGGACCGCTCCCACGATGTCCCCGGTGAGGTAGAGCCAGCGTGCCCGGATGAAGGCCACCTCCAGCTGGTCGGTCTTGTTGCCGCCGACGATGGAGAGGGCCAGTTCGGCGCGTTCGATCGAGGACAGGGTTTCCGGTTCGACGATCCCCGACGACAGGCGGACGGCGGCGGAGGCTTTGTTGAACCTGGCCCAGAGGTCGATGTCGTTCGCGGGGGAGAGCAGCTTGGCGGCCTTCTCGTGGTACTTGATGCCCTCGGCGTAGTCATGCCGCATAAAGGCCACGTTTCCCACCACCCAGGCGACTTCGCCGGCGAGCTGGGACATGGATTGGTCGTCCATTTGTTCGTTCATGTCCTGGCAGTATTTCCAGGCCTCATCGAGCCGGCCGCTTTCGGCGAGGGCACCGATGAGTGCCCGCAGCGCCCCGATGATCAGGGTGGAGCCCTTAGGCAGCTGGGCGCAGAGCCGCACCGCTTCCTGGGCGTTCTCCACCGCAGCGGTCAGCTGGCCCTGGCCCTGGGCGGCTGCGGCCAGCATCTGCCGGGCCCGTACGCCCAGGCCGGCCGATTCGGCAGCCATCGGGTGGTCCAGCAACCGCTGGACGATCGCCTTGCATTCGGCCCACATGCCCTGCTTGATTAGGCATTCGGCCTGCATGTAGGTCATGTTCCACCAGGCGCTGGTGTTTTTTGCCTCCAGCGCGATTTGGGCGGCTGATGCAGCATGGACTGCCGCGAGCGGGTAGTCCCGCAGATCCCAAGCCTGCCGGGCATACAGTCCTGCCAGCACGTATTCGGCGTCGCTGACGGAGACAGGCTGGCTCCAGGCTTCCAGGGCTTTCGGCGCGAGCTCAAGCCGGCGGGCGAGCTCCTCGATGACCTCCGCGGTAGGTTCCCGGCGCCCGGTTTCGAGCAGCGAGATGTAGCTGGGCGAGAACAGATCCTTCCCCAGTTCCGCCTGCGTGAGCCCACGCTCCAGCCGTTCCGCGCGGAGTTTTTCTCCGAATCCGTTCCCCACGGATACCACCTCATTCCGGACACTTCATATACTAAATGCTTGACAGTCTCTGTGGAAAACATTTTACAATGTGTGTCAACAAGGGCAGTGCTGACTTGGTAACGACTCCGACTCAAAATGAGGAACTCTATGTTGAAGAAGATTGCAGCCGGCGCGGTTCTCGCAGGCGCCCTGGCTTTCTCCGCAGCGGCTCCGGCCGTTCTGTCCGCAGGTTCCATCGCCGATACCACCAACATCACCGCCGTTGGCAACTGGCCGGACCCCATGCGTACGGCATCGGCCGTCGGCAACTGGCCGGACCCGATGACCTACTCCACCAACGTCGGCAACTGGCCCGACCCGATGTAACCAACGCTCCGACAGCCCCGGGACGCCCGCCAAGGACGTCCCGGGGCTGTTTTTTGCCCTGAACCCCGCGTCGATTGCCGCACCCCGGTTGAAAGCACAAAAGAGGGCCCTCCATTGGAAGGCCCTCTTTTGACTGGTCGGGATGACAGGATTTGAACCTGCGACCTCGTCGTCCCGAACGACGCGCGCTACCAAGCTGCGCCACATCCCGATCCGTTACTTCAAAAGCAACTTCACAAGAGTATCCGATTCCTGCCCCGGATGCGAAATCGGGCCCGGGAGCGGTGACATCGGAGGCGCGCTCGGGGTAGTCGGCTCAGACCAGCGAGTCCTTCCAGGCGCCGTGCAGCTTGGCGAATCGCCCGCCGCCGCCGATCAGCTCCGCGGGGGTGCCGTCCTCCACCACGCGGCCGTCATGGACCACCAGCACGCGGTCGGCGGTCTCCACAGTGGAGAGCCGGTGCGCAATGATCAGCGCGGTGCGGCCTGCCTCGCCGGAACTGACGCCCTGCAGCAGGCTGGCCAGCCCGGCCTGGACCATCCGTTCCGAGGGGATGTCCAGCGAGGACGTGGCCTCATCCAGGATCAGGACGGCGGGCCGGGCCAGGAAGGCCCGGGCGAAGCTGATCAGCTGGCGCTGCCCGGCTGAAACCCGGCCGCCGCGTTTGTTGACGTCGGTGTCGTAGCCCTCGGGCAGCGCCGTGATGAACTCGTGGGCGCCCACGGCCTTCGCGGCGTCCTCGATTTCCTGCCGGGAGGCCTCGGGCCGGCCCAGCGCGATGTTGTCCGCCACGGAGCCGCTGAACAGGAATGCCTCCTGGGTGACCATCACGACGTTCCGGCGCAGGTCCGCCGTCGTCAGCTGCCGCAGATCCACGCCGTCGAGCGTGAGTGAGCCGGAGGAGACGTCGTAGAACCGCGCGATCAGCTTGGCCAGCGTCGACTTCCCCGCGCCAGTCTCGCCCACCAGGGCGACCGTCTGGCCGGCGGGGATGTGCAGGTCCATCGCGGGGATAATGACCGGGCCGTCGCCGTAGCGGAACTCGACGTTCTCGAAATCAATTCTGCCCTTCGCCGCGGGCAAAGCTACCGGGTTCTGCGGCGGCCGGACGGTGGGCACTTCCTCCAACAGCCCGGAGACCTTCTCCAGCGCGGCCTGCGCGCTCTGGAACGAGTTGTAGAACATCGCCATCTGGTCCACCGGCTGGAAGAAGCGCTTGGCGGAGAGGATCAGCGCCAGCAGCACGCCCACGGCGAGCTCGCCGGTGAGGACCCGGAAGCCGCCGGTGAGCAGCACGACGGCGACGCAGACGTTCCCGATCAGCACCAGGCCGGGCTGGAAGACGCCGTTGAGGTTGATGGAGCGGACGGTCACTTTCCGGTAGTCCTCGGAGAGCTCCGCGTAGCGCTCAGCGTTCTGGCGCTCCTTGCGGAAGGCCTTGACGGCGCGGATGCCGGTCATGGTCTCGACGAAGTGCACGATCAGCCGGGCCGAGACGACGCGGGATTCCCGGAACGCGATCTGCGAGTGCTTCTGGTACCAGCGGGCCAGGAAGTACATCGGCACGCCGGCGGCGAGCACCAGCAGCCCACTGCGCCAGTCCAGGGCGAACACGGTGATGGCGGTGAAGACCATAAACAGCATCCCGGAGGCGAGCGAGCTGACCCCGGAATCAAGGAGTTCACGCAGGGCCTCAAGGTCCGAGGTCTGCCGGGCGATGATGCGGCCCGAGGTGTACTTCTCGTGGAATTCCAGGCTCAGCCGCTGGGTCTGCCGGAAAACCCGGACGCGCAAGTCCAGCAGCATCGCCTGGCTCAGCCGCGCCGTCGAGGTGACGTACAGTGCTGTCAGCCCGGCCGTCGCCACGGCCGCGGCGAGGTAGGCGGCGCCGGCCCACACCAGCGGGACGTTGTCCCCGGCGCGCAGGGCGGGCAGGGCATGGTCGATCCCGAAGGCGATCAGCGCCGGCCCGGCCACGCGGGCGGCCTGGGACAGCACGACGGCGGCGATGGTCAGCCAGAAGCGCCGGCGGACCGGGCGGATCAGCGAGCCGAGCAGGGCCAGCGAGCGGCGGCGGACGGCCCTGCTGTCGGACTTGGACAGGTGCGCATTGTCCTCGTTGGCGGTGCCGAAGGTGGCAGTGCTCATCGGGACACCTCCTCGGCCTCGAGCGCGGACAATTCGGAGTCGAGGTCCCGCGGTTCCGGGTCCAGGCTGGCGATGACGTAGCGGTAGTGGCTGTTCTCCGCGAGCAGTTCGGTGTGGGTTCCGACGGCGGCAATCCGGCCGTCCTCCAGCAGCGCCACCCGGTCGGCCAGGGCGACGGTGGAGGGCCGGTGGGCGACGATGAGGGTGGTGGTGTCCGCCAGCACCTCGCGCAGCCGGGCCTCGACGAGCTCCTCGGTGTTGACGTCCAGCGCGGAGAGCGGGTCGTCCAGGACCAGCACCTTCGGCTGGGCCGCGACGGCCCTCGCCAGGGCGATGCGCTGCCGTTGTCCGCCGGACAGGCTCAGGCCCTCCTCGCCGATCAGCGTGTCAAGGCCCTCCGGCAGGGAGTGCGCGAAGTGGGCCTGGGCGGTGTCCAGCGCCTCGGCCAGGATCTGCTCGCGGCGCTCCGCGGACTCGTGGCCCGGGACCCCAAGCAGCACATTGTCACGGACGGAACTGGAAAACAGGGTGGTGTCCTCGAACGCGACGGCGACGACGCTGCGCAGCTCCTCCACGCTGAAGTCCCGCAGGTCCACGCCGTCGATCGTGACCGAGCCCGCCGTCACCTCGAACAGGCGCGGCACCAGCTGCAGCAGGGCGCTCTTGCCGCTGCCGGTGATGCCCACCAGGGCCATGGTCTCGCCGGGCCGTATGTCCAGGCAGATGTCCTTGAGGATCGGCTTGTCCGGCGCGTCTTCGAAGGCGAAGGTGGCGTTGTGGAAGCCCAGGGCGCCTTTGAGGTCTGTGGGGCGGCGCGGCTGCGGCGGGCTGGTGATGGTGTTGACCGAGTCCATCACCTCGAAGTGCCGGTCCACCGCGGTCTTGGCGGTGAGCGCCATGGCCAGCAGCATGCCGCAGAACTCCACCGGGGCGGCGATCACGGCGGCGGTGGCGAAAAACGCCACGAGCGCGCCGATGCTCAGCTGCCCGTCCGCCGCCAGCATGATGCCGACCACCAGCCCGGCGCCGAGGGCCAGCTCGGGCAGCAGGGTGACGACGAGGCTGAAGGCTGCCAGGTGCTTGGCCTTGGCGATCTCCGTCTGGCGGAGCTCCTCGGCCTGTTCGTTGAAGTTTTCCAGCGCCTCGCGGCTGCGCCCGAAGGCCTTGAGCACGCGGATGCCGTGGACGGACTCCTCGACCGTGGTGGCGAGGTCACCCGCCTGGTCCTGGCTGCGGCGGGCCACCTTGCTGAAGCGGGTCCGGAAGCGGAAGCCGTAGATCATGATCGGCACGGCGGCGGCCAGGAAGATCAGGGCGAGCTGCCAGCTCATCGAGAACATCACGACGGCGCCGATCACCACGGTCAGCGTGGTGACCACGAGCATGATCGCACCGAACGCCATCCAGCGCCGGAGGAAGTTCAGGTCCGTCATGGCGCGCGAGAGCAGCTGCCCGGAGCCCCAGCGGTCATGGAAGGAGACGGTCAGGTCCTGCAGGTGGTCGTACAGCGAGACCCGCATCCGGGTTTCCACTGTGGTGGCCGGGTTGATGACGAACTGGCGGCGCAGCGCCACGAGCCCGGCCTCGGCGATACCGAGCAGCAGGATCACCGCGGAGGCTATCCAGACGGCCTCGCTGCTGCCGCCGGGCCGCAACCAGTCGTTGACGAGCACGCGCAGCACCTGCGGGATGGCCAGGGCGACCAGGCTGGCCAGCAAGGCGCAGAGCAGCCCCAAAACCAGCCGCGGCATGATCGGTCTGACGTGCGGATAGAGACGGCTGATGGATGAGAAAAACGGAGTCTGCTTGGCCATGCCTGCTTCTTAGGGGCAACTGCGAAGTGGATTACGCAACTGGATGTAGTTTCCTGTAGCAACTACCCTAGGCCATCCCGTGACCCGGTTCACAGGATATCGCGCCGTTCGCACATCTGGCCCAGTAATTATGTTCCGCAATGCTGCCTGTCCGCACGCGCGGGTCCCGCGGCCAGGTCCTGCTGAACGCGCTTGGGGACATGCCCATACTTGGACGCCGAGAGTGGGCATGGTGCCGTTATGTCCGTCGCCGGTCGTGAAGACTGGGCATGTCCCCTGGAAAGCCCGCTCCGGGAGGGGACATGTCCATCCGGAGCACGTGTCCGGAACAGGCGCGCCCGGAGCCAGGCGCTTAGGGATGCCCGGCGAAGGCGCCCGGCGCCGGCGAAGGCGCGCAGGGACGCCCGGCGGGCTCAGGGGCGGGCGGTCAGGGTGAGCAGGACAGCTTCGGGCTTGCAGGCGATCCGGACCGGGGCGAAGCGCGAGGTGCCGATGCCACCCGAGACGTTCACCGGCGTCGTACGTCCCTTGCTTTCCCAGTCGTGCAGGCCCTTGGCCCGCCAAGTGGGCAGGTCGCAGTTGGCAACAAGCGCCCCGTAGCCCGGAACGCAGATCTGGCCGCCGTGGGTGTGGCCGGCCAGCAGCAGGTCCGCGCCGTCCTCGGTGAAGTGGTCCAGCACGCGCTGGTAGGGTGCGTGGGCGACGGCGACGCGCAGGTGCGGTTTGGCGTCCTGGCCCCTGGTGCCCCGGGGCCAGCCGGCGTACCGTTCCAGGCGCAGGTGCGGATCGTCCACGCCGGAAAAATCCACCCGCAGGCCGTTGATCACCAGCGACTGGCAGCGGTTTGTCAGGTCCACCCAGCCGCCCATGCCGAAGCCGGAGCGAAGCCGCGGCCAGTCCAGCGCTATGGGATCCGGCCGGGACTTGGACGGTCCCAGCAGGTAGGAGGCGGGGTTCTTCAGCTGCGGCGCGAAGTAGTCGTTGGACCCGGGGACGAAGACGCCTGGGAAATCCATCAGGGGCCGCAGGGCCTCCAGCACGGGGTCGACGGCTTTGACGTGGCTGAGGTTGTCGCCGGTGTTCACCACCAGGTCCGGTTTCAGCCCGGCGAGGGATTGCAGCCACGCGGCCTTGCGGTGCTGGCCGGGCACAAAGTGGATGTCGCTCAGGTGCAGCACACGCATCGGTCCGAACCCCGGCGGCAGGATGGGGAGGCTCTCCTCCCGGAGCACAAACTGGTTCTTCTCCCACAGCCCGTAGCCGGTCGCGGCGGCCCCCGCGGCGGCTCCAAGGGCGGTGGTGACGGCAAAGCCGCGCCCGATGCTTCGGGCGCGGCTTGCCAGGGCAGATCCGCCGGCCATGGCTACTTGTTCTTTCCGGGCTTCGTCGGGCCCGAGGTTGCCGGCGGTTCGGACGGCGCGGGGTTCTGCGTCGCCGGAGCCGGGTTGTTGTTGGTGTTGCCGTTATTGTTCGTGTTGCCGGACTCCGTGTTGGGCTGCTGGTACGACGGTGTGTCGCCATAGAGCAGGTTCGACGGCGGCTCCGGGAACGGCTCGGTTCCGTGCGACGGGGCGATCTGGGCCATGAACTTGGAGAACATCGGGCCGGCGATCATGTAGCCGTCGATGCCCTGGTAGAACTGGCCGTTCACCGTGATGTTCTGCCCGGCGCGCCCCTGGCTGCCGAGCGGGTCGCCGAACCAGGCGGCCGTCGCGAGCCCGGTGGTGTGGCCGACCACCCAGGTGGAGCCGTTGTTGTTTGAGGTACCGGTCTTGGCAGCGATCGGGAAGTTGGTGACGGTGGAAATGCGCGGCTGGATCAGCGAACCCGACCCGCGGTTCAGGACCTCCTGCAGCGCATAGTTCACGCCCTTGGCAACCTCCGGCTTGATGGCGTCCCGGCAGTTCGGTGCCTGGGCTGGCAGCTTGGCGCCGGACGCATCCGTCACCGAGGTGATCGCCATCGGCGCGCAGTACCGGCCGTCGTTCGCGAAGGTGGCAAACGCGCTGGCCATGGTCAGCGGGGCCGTCTGGGTGGAACCCAGCAGGTTGGGGAGCCGTGACATGTCGACCGGATTGTTGTCCAGGCCGTTGTGGATGCCGACCGCGTCCACAATCCGCTGGATCCCGCAGAAGTCGAGCTGCGCGGCGGCAGCGAAGGTGATCGTGTTGATCGAGTTGTAGAGGCCCTTCAGGACCGTCATGGGCCGGTAGTACCCCTCTTCGGCGTTCTGCAGGTCGTCCGCGGCGTTCCCGCCGGCGTCCTTCTCGGCTGTGCTGTAGGCGCCCACGGTGTTGCCGCACGAGTTCCGCCAAGGGAAACCGGTCCGGTACTCGCGCACCGAGCCATCCACAATGGTGTTCATCGACTTGCCCTCGTCCAGCCATTCGGCGAAGGTGAAGGGCTTCATAGTGGATCCGGGTTGTGCGCCGCCGAGGCCGCCGAGGTCCTGGCCCTTCTCATCGTACTTATCGACGTTGAAGTTGATCTGGGTGTCGAACTTCCCCTTGGCCGGCAGCCACCTGGTGTTCTGCGCCATGTTGGTGATCTTGCCGGTGCCCGGTTCAACGGAGACCAGCGCGGCGCCCCACTTGTCCGGGTTCGCGCCAGCGGCGGCATCCACCTGCGCCTGGGCTGCCTTCTGGGCCGCCGGTTCCAGCGTGGTCTTGATGGTCAGGCCGCCGCGGAAGACTTTCCGCTCGCGTTCCTTGGCGTCTGCGCCGTAGGCCGGGTTGTTGAGCAGCAGGTGCAGCACGTAGTCGCAGAAATATGGGGCGGTGGGGGAGTAGGCGCAGCCCTGGCGCGGCTGGGTCACCTTGGTCTTGACCGGGGTGGCGACGGCGGCGTCGTATTGCGCCTGCTTGATCTTCCCTTGGGTGAGCATGGCCTTGAGCACAAGGTCGCGGCGGACCTTGGCGTTGTCCGGGTTGGAGATCGGGTCGTAGAAGGACGGACTGTTCACCACGCCGGCCAGGAGCGCCGCCTGCGGCAACGTCAGGTTCTTGGCGGACGTGCTGAAGAACAGCCGGGACGCGGCTTCGATGCCGTAGGCATCGCGGTTGAAGAACACGATGTTCAGGTAGCCCTCAAGGATTTGCTCCTTGGTGAACTTCTTCTCCAGGGCGATCGCCAGCTTCATCTCGCGAAGCTTGTCCCCGACGCCTTTGTTAACGCCGTTGAGCAGGACCTGGTCGCCCTTGCCCTCGGACTCCAGGGAAGAGTTGATGACGTTGTTCACGTACTGCTGGGTGATGGTCGAGGCACCCTGCTTGTTGCCGCGTGCGGTGGCGACCAATGCACGCAGAATACCGGTGGTGTCCACGCCGCCGTGTTCGTAGAAGCGGCTGTCCTCAATGGCGATTACCGCGTCCTTGATGAACGGCGACATCTGGTCCAGCGAGACGCGGGTGCGGTTCTCTTTATAGATCGTGGCGATGACGCTGCCGTCCGAGGCCAGGATCTTGGTCGACTGGCTGGGCGGCTCAACCTTCAGTTCGGCCGGCAGGGCCTCGAAAAATTTGATCGAACCGCTCGCGGTGTTGCCGGAGACGGCTGCCGCGGGGACCAGGAGTCCCGCCACCAGGACGCCACAGATAGCGCTCACGCCCAGGAAAAGGACCAGCTTTCCGAGGGTGGTGGCCGTGTCGAATAAAGGGTTCTTACCAGTCGCCATGTTTTCCACTTTACCGGCAAGGACTAGGCTTTACTTCATGACCAAATGGGAGTACGCCACGATTCCGCTCATTATCCACGCCACCAAGCAGATCCTGGATCAGTGGGGCGACGACGGCTGGGAGCTGGTGCAGGTTGTTCCGGGCCCCGATGGAAACGGCCTGGTTGCCTACCTGAAGCGGGAGAAGAACTAGCCATGAGCACCCCCGAAACGGCGGCCCCGGCCAAGGGTTCGAGCCCCGCCGGCGCGGCGGAAAGCGCCGGCCGCACCGGCGCGTCGTCCGCCGTCGAACAGCGCCTCGCCGAGCTTGGACTGGAGCTCCCGGAGGTCGCCGCCCCGGTGGCCGCCTACGTCCCGGCCGTGATCTCCGGCAACCACGTTTACACTTCCGGCCAGCTGCCGTTCATTAACGGCAAGCTCGAGGCCACCGGCAAGGTCTCCTCCGGGACCGAGGCCACCTCGGACGAGCCGACCGTGTCGCCGGAAGCAGCCAAGCGCTACGCCGAGGTCTGCGTTGTCAACGCCCTGGCCGCCGTCAAGAGCGTGATCGGTGATCTGGACCGCATCACCCGGATCGTCAAGGTGGTCGGTTTCGTCTCCTCCGATCCCTCCTTCACCGGCCAGCCCGGTGTCATCAACGGCGCCTCCGAGCTCCTGGGCAAGGTCCTTGGCGACGCCGGCCAGCACGCACGTTCCGCCGTCGGCGTTTCAGTTCTGCCGCTCGACTCTCCGGTCGAGGTCGAACTGATCGCTGAATTCGCCTAGAGGGCCGGTCGTTTCCCTTGCCGCACTTAGCTCGACGCCTGTTTGTCCTCCCCCCGGACCTGGAGGGGGCTGCCCGCAGCTGGATTGAACACGGCGAGCGGACCCCCCGCGCCCCCCGTTTCGCCTCCTCCGTGGTCCTGCTGCGGGATTCGCCCACCGGCCTGGAGGCCTGGCTGGGCTACCGGCCCGGGTCCTCGCCGCTGGGCGTGCTCGCTTTTCCGGGCGGCTCGCTTGAAGCGTCCGACGACGACGCGGTGGGCTGGCTAGGGCCGCCGCCGCAGTGGTGGGCCGAGCAGATGGGGACGCCCGACGTCGGGCTGGCGCGACGCCACGTGGTGGGCGCCATCCGCGAGCTGTTCGAGGAGACCGGGGTCCTGCTGGCCGGTCCGGATTTGTCCACCACGGTGGAGGGAACCTCCACGCCCGAGTGGATGCGCGCCCGGGAGGCCGTGGCAGAGCAGGAAAAGTCGTTCACCGATGTGCTCGCCAAGCGCGGGCTCTCGGTGCGGACGGACCTGCTCAAGCCGCTGGTGAACTGGCTGAGCCCCGACTTCGCCCACCGCCGCTTCAACACCCGGTACTTCGCCGCGACGGTCCCGATGAACCAGCAGCCCTCGCTGCTGGCCAGCAAGGGGGTGTGGGGCCGGTGGGTGTGTGTCCGCAAGGTCGTTGCCGGGCGTGACACCACAGCCCTGGGCGACGAGGTGGGCCAGCCGAACACGGTGGGACTGACGCTCGGTCAGCTCCTGGTCCCGGGCTCGGAGATCATGCTGGAGAAAATGGCCGCCGCGAACGGCTGCATCGCCTACCTCAGCTACAAACGCAAGGCCCACGCCTACCAGCCGACCCTGGTGGAGGAAGACGGCAGGCTCATGCTGGAGGTCGAGGCGGCCAAGACCGTCGCCGGGGAACCGCAGCGCGAACGCTGACCGGCCCGGCCGATATGGGCCCGGGGCATGTCCGCCGGAGCCTCGGCTCGACCACCGGACATGACCCCCGCGCGGCTTGAGCGTTGGACATAGTGGGTTTATGTCCACGCCCGACGTCCAAGGATGAGCATGTCCCTCGGTGCTTCGGTGCTTCGGTGCTTCGGTGCTTCGGTGTGACCACGGGACATGCCCCCCGCGCGGCATGAGCGTTGGACATAGTGGGTTTATGTCCACGCCCGACGTCCAAGGATGAGCATGTCCCTCGGTGCTTCGGTTCAAAGGATGAGCATGTCCCTCCGGAGGGGGCCCGGAGAACACCTGCCACCTGCACCCACCCTAGCCCGGCTTAAACACCGAAGGCCGGCCCGTTTCGACGGGCCGGCCTTCGGCATGCACTGTAGAGCTGCGAGGAACCTTTAGCGGGAGCGCTGCCGGAGGCGCTGCATGTCGAGGATGACGACGGCGCGGGCTTCCAGGCGCAGCCAGCCGCGCTGGACGAACTCGGCGAGGGCCTTGTTGACGGTCTCGCGGGAAGCGCCGACCAGCTGGGCCAGTTCTTCCTGGGTGAGTTCGTGGGCCACGAGGACGCCGTCCGTGGCGGGGCGGCCGAAGCGGTCGGCCAGGTCCAGCAGCGCCTTGGCCACGCGGCCGGGGACATCCGAGAAGACGAGGTCGGAGAGCGAGTCGTTGGTGCGGCGCAGGCGGCGGGCGAGGGCCTGCAGCAGCTGGGCCGAGACCTCCGGGCGGGTGCGCAGCAGGGCGTTGAGGCTCTCGTTCTTCAGCCCGGCCAGTCGGGTTTCGGAGACGGCGGTGGCCGTGGCGGTGCGGGGACTCGGGTCGAACAGCGCCATTTCGCCGAAGAGTTCGCCCGGGCCGAGGATGGCGAGCAGGGATTCGCGGCCGTCGGGGGAGGTGCGGCCGAGCTTCACCTTGCCGGAGACGATGAAGTAGAGCTGGTCACCCTGGTCGCCTTCCCGGAAAACCGAGGCTCCGCGTGAGAGGTCCACCTCGGTGAGCTCGTCCGTCAGCAGACGGAACGCCTCGTCGTCGAGCGTGGCGAAAAGGGGTGCGCGGCGCAATACCTCGATATCCATGAAATCTCCTGACTTACTGTGTCGGCTGGGGCGCTTCCGCCATTGTTTCAGAATTTTGCGGCTTCTGTGACGTAGTTGGCACCGAAACGCGCGAAACGGCGGGCGCGTGACGGGCGGCCCCTGCCGCGGGCGCCCGCCAAACTGTCAGCCTGCGCCGGTAGAATGGGGGTCTTACCAGTCATTAAGGAGCCCCGGTGTTCGGCTTGACCATCTTGGACCTGGCGTTGATCCTGACGCTCTTGTCCTACCTGATCTACGGGCTGCGCAACGGCTTCCTGGTGACACTTGGCGGCATCGCGGGATTTGCGGCAGGCGCCGTGGCCGCCTTCGTATCCGTGCCGATCGTCAGCGACCTCGTCGGCGACCCGGGCTGGCGGCTCACCGCGATCATCGCCGCCGCTGTCCTGCTGATGATGGTGGGGCACGGGCTGGGCACCATGATCGGTCGGCGCCTCCGCAGCGTGGTCAGGATCAGCCCGCTCCGGCTGGCCGACCGCGTCGTCGGCGGCGGCGTCAACCTCGCCGTGTCGGCGCTCGTGATGTCCATGCTGGCGTTCAGCATCAGCGCCCTCGGTGTCCCCTTTGTTTCCCAGCAACTGGCCGATTCCAAGGTGATCGGGTTCATCGACGGCGTCACTCCGACGCCGCTGAAGACGTCCATGGCCCAATTGCGCTCCGCCGTCATCGGTGACGGGATTCCTACCCTGTTCGAAGGCGACGTCGGAGGCCGGCCCGTGCCGGTCCCGGACGCCAGCACGGACACCCCGGCGCTGAACAAGGCCGCCGCGTCCGTCCTGAAGATCGCCGGAACCGCCTACCAGTGCGGCCAGAACCAGACCGGAACCGGCTTTGTGGTCTCGCCCGGCCGGGTTGTGACGAACGCCCACGTGGTGGCCGGCGTACCGGAGCCCGTGGTGGAGGTTCCGGGCGGCGGGGCGCTCCCCGGCCGGGTCGTCTACTTCGACAGCCAGCATGACCTCGCGGTGCTGGCCGTGGACGGGCTGCGCTCCGCGCCGCTGCCCCTAAGCCGGAACCTGCCCTCCGGCAGCCCGGCGGCTTTTGCCGGCTACCCGCACGGCGGTCCGTTCCAGTCCAAGCCGGCTACGGTGCGGGACATCACCACCGTCCTGGTCCCGGACATCTACGGCAACAATGCCGCCGCCGAGGACGTGTACCGGCTGGCCGGCGACGTGCAGCCGGGGAACTCCGGCGGCCCGCTGCTGACCATGGACGGCAAGGTGGCCGGCGTCGTGTTCGCGAAATCCACCTCCGAAGCCTCGCTCGGTTTCGCCATCACCATGAACGACCTTGACCCCGTGGCCGCGCGGGCGCCCGGGCTGGGCAGCGCTGTCTCGCCCGGCCAGTGCATCAAGAAATAAGCGGTAAGTAAGGGGCCGCGTCAGGTACTGGCCGCTTCGATCCACTCCAGGCTCTGGCCGTGTGGGCCGGCAATGGCCACCGGCAGTCCGTCCTCCAGCAGCAGGAATCGGCCGCGGAGGCGTGAGTCGTCCATTTCCGGGACCACGCTGGACCCGTCTTGTTGCAGGATGACGGTGTGGCCCTCGTTAGAGATCCAGTGGCAGCCCCGGCCCGCGGCCAGCAGGGCGATGGTGTCGCGGAAACGTTCGCGGCCGGCGGCATCGAGATAGGCCATGACCGCACTGTGGAAGACCACCAGAGCGGCGTCCGGCGGGGCCTGCGCCGCCAGCGACACCAGTCGTTCATTGAGGTCCCCGGCGACCAGCAGCGGCGGATCGGCCCGCGCGACGGCGATCGCCTGGCACAGCCGCTCGCGGCGGAAGTCCTGCTCCGGCCAGATCAGCGCCTCCAGCCAGGCGACGTCGTCGGGGTTGCGGATGTCCAACGGGTTCAGGTCGATGCCGGCCCGCCACACCACCGCGGGCAGCGCGGCGGGCAACGGCACCGGCCCGGTCGTGGCGCAGCGCAGCACGGGGTAGCTTCCGGGCGGCGAGGCGGCGGGCGCCAGCCGGGTCACGGCCCCGGCTCCGCCGTCGAATTCGTAGCCGTAGCGGTCAGGGAACAGCGCCAGTCCCGCCGAGGCGCCGACCTCGATGAGGGCCAGCGGACGTCGCTCCGCGGCGGCGATCCGGGCCAGGGAGGGCAGCAGTGCGGCGCAGCGGCCGGTCTCGTTGGTCTGCGTGGACCGGGACAGGACGATCCGCGAGACGTCGTCCCAGCGGCTGTCCAGGAAGCGCCGGAATTCGGGGTAGGGGCTGATCCGGGCGCCAAGGAAGCGGGCGGCAGCGAGCATCAGCAGCGGCTGGCGCTTGGTGTGCGGCCAGCCGTCGATGCGCCGGATCAGTTCCGGATCATCCGCGATGCCCAGCGACCATTCGGCGTAGCAGGCGGAGTTGCCCGGCGCATCAATGGTGCCGAAGTGCCGGTACCAGTCCGCGGTCCCCGAGGGCTCCGGCGCGGGGGACATGCTTAGACCCGGCCTGCGTCCAGCTCGGCGAGGTATTCGACGGCGAAGCGGTACCCGAGGATGCCCGCGCCGGCGATCACGGCCTTGCTGATGTCCGACAGGTAGGAGTGGTGCCGGAACGTCTCCCGGGCGTGCACGTTGGTGATGTGGACCTCGACGGCGGGCAGCTGCACGGCCGTGATCGCGTCGCGGATGGCCACCGAGGTGTGCGTGTAGGCGCCGGCGTTCAGCACGATGCCCACTGCCTTCCCGCGGGCGGCATGGATGGCGTCCACCAGCGCGCCCTCATGGTTGGACTGGAAGCACTCGACGTCGAAGCCGTGCGCGGCACCGGCGTCCTTGGCGAGCTGTTCGACGTCGGCCAGGGTGGCGGTGCCGTACTTTTCGGGCTCACGGGTGCCCAGCAGGTTCAGGTTGGGTCCGTTCAGGACCAGGATGGTGCCGCGGCGCGCGTCGGCGGGGGTGGCTTCGCTCATGCCTGCCAATGTATCGCGTTGTCCCGGACCGCATGCCGATGTTTCCTGCGGCGTTCATCAATCATCGGTCGGCCGGCGCCGGCCAGGCGCCCGTGAACCGGCTGCGAGCTGCCCTATCCGGCGCAGCGCCAGGGCGCAGACCGGCAGGTAGGCAGGCGCCCACCAGGGGACGGTGAAGGTGACCAGGCAGCTGCCGGACTCCGGGACCACCCGGTGGCCGGTGGCGGGGATTCCGGCGACGGACCAGGACCAGTACCGGCCGGCCTCGAACGCCGTCACCGTGTACGGCAGCGACAGTCCGAGGACGGTGCGGACCCTGCCGCGGCTGCCGGGCGCGAGTCCCGCGGGGGCGGCGCCCGCCGGGTCCGGTTCGACGCCGCTGATGGACGGCCCCCACGCCGGCCACTGCGCGGTGTCCGTGAGCAGCCGCCACACCACTTCCGCGGGTGCGGCAACCCGGCGGGTGACGGAGAACGTCACGCCGGCCGGCCGAGGACCGCCAGCGCGGCGCGGTGGCCGCTGACCAGGGCGCCCTGAATGGAGGCCGTTTCCCGGTGGACGCCGCAGACAGTGATCCTGTCCGGCCCCTCCACGGGCTGCCGGGGCTTCAGCGGCGGCGGCTGGGCGGGCAGCGCCTGTGGGACTTCGTGCCTCGCCACCAGCTCCCAGTCGGCCGTGGAAGAACCGAAAAGTTCCCCGGCGTGGCGAAGGACCTCAGCATCGGTGGGTACCGGCCTGCCCGGGCCGAACAGCGCGGACGTCTGGATCAGGTGCCGGCCGGCAGGCGCGTAGCTCGGTGCCGCGTTGGAAATGACGGCAGCGTTGACCAGTGGTCCGCCGGGGCGGGCGCGGCCGTCAAGATAGAGCATGTTGGCGTCGCTGGGGGCCGAGTCGGCGGCGAACCAGTGTGTGAGCGCCCCCTTCATGGCCGGCGCATCGGTCCCGGCGAGCCGGGCGGCGTCGACCGGATCGGCGGCGAGCACCACGTGGCGGGCCCGGATCACCGCATCCGCTGCGGTGACCAGGGCCGTATCTCCGTCCAGGGTGATTGACTCCACCCGGGTCGAGGTGCGGACCGGCGCGGTGAGGGCGTCCGCCAGCTGCTGCGGGAGCGCCTGCATGCCCTCGCGCGGCAGCCCGGGAACACCGGTGGCAAAGACGCGCGCCAGTTGCAGGGCGAAGTCGTTGGAGGTGGTGCCCTCGTCCTCCAGCAGCACCCCGGCGAAGAACCGGTCCACCACTGTGCGGATTCCGCCCGAACAGCCGGCCCGGTCCAGGCCGTCGCGCAAGGCAACATCCGGGCGGCCGGGCCGCCGGCCGCTCCGCCGGAGGGGCCCGGGAACGGCCGGCGCGGCCCAGCGCAGCAGCCCCGCGACGGAGTTCGGGCCCAGGAGACCGCTGCGCAGCGTCTGCAGGATCAGGCCCGGCTCGCGCAGGGGGTGGGCCAGCACCGCCAGGGAGTCCTGCCGCCGGACCCGGACGCCGGCACCGAAGGCCTGCAGCCCCAGCGCGTCGACGTCGACCCAGCGGCGGACCGCCGGGTACGCGGGGTTCAGCACCTGGAAGCCGCGGTCCACCAGGAAGCCGTCGACCCGGTCGGTGCGGATTCTGCCCCCGACGGCGTCGGAGGCTTCCCACACCTGCACCTCGCGCCCGGCGGCCTGCAGCTCCCGGGCGCACTGCAGGCCGGCGAGGCCCGCACCGACAATGAGGACCTCGCACGATTCCGTCATCGCAGCCTGCCTTCCGTGCAGCCCCGGACCGGGTCCCGGCTCACTTCTTGAGTGAGTGCGCGATCTGTGCCATCACGGTGTTGTCGGCCAGGGTGGTGGCATCTCCCACTTCGCGGCCTTCCGCGACGTCCTTGAGCAGGCGGCGCATGATCTTGCCGGAGCGGGTCTTGGGCAGTTCCGGGACGATCAGGATGGTCTTGGGCTTGGCGATCGGCCCGATCTCCTTGCCCACGTGGTTGCGGAGCTCCTGGACCATGGCGTCACCGGAGTCCACCGCGTCCCCGCGCAGGATCACGAACGCCACAACGGCCTGGCCGGTGGTCTCGTCCGCTGCGCCCACGACGGCGGCTTCCGCCACGGCCGGGTGGGACACAAGGGCGGACTCAATCTCCGCGGTGGAAAGCCGGTGGCCGGAGATGTTCATGACGTCGTCCACCCGGCCAAGCAGCCAGATGTCACCGTCGTCGTCCTTCTTGGCGCCGTCGCCGGCGAAATACATCGTGTCGAAGCGGGACCAGTAGGTCTCCTTGAAGCGTTCCGGGTCGCCCCAGATGCCGCGCAGCATGGCCGGCCAGGGTTCGCGGATGACGAGGTACCCGCCGGCGCCGTTGGGCACGGACTCTCCGGCTTCGTCGACGACGTCCACGGCGATGCCGGGCAGCGGGACCTGGGCGGAGCCCGGCTTGGTGGCGGTCACGCCGGGCAGCGGGGCAATCATCTGTGCGCCGGTTTCGGTCTGCCACCAGGTGTCCACGATCGGGGCGGGGTGTTCCTTCTTTTCCCCGTTCTTGCCGGCGTTGGCGCCGATGACCTCGCGGTACCACATCCACGCCTCGGGGTTGATGGGCTCACCCACCGATCCCAGGACGCGGATGGAGGACAGGTCTGACTTCGCCGGGATTTCCTTGCCCCACTTCATGAAGGTCCGGATGGCGGTGGGGGCGGTGTAGAGGATCGAGACCTTGTACTTCTCCACGATTTCCCACCAGCGGCCCTGGTGCGGGGAGTCGGGGGTGCCCTCGTACATGACCTGGGTGGCGCCGTTGATGAGCGGGGCGTAGGCGACGTAGGAGTGGCCGGTGATCCAGCCGACGTCGGCGGTGCACCAGTAGACGTCCGTTTCCGGGTGCAGGTCGAAGACCGCCCGGTGCGTGTACGCCGTCTGGGTCAGGTAGCCGCCGGTGGTGTGCAGGATGCCCTTGGGCTTCCCGGTGGTTCCGGAGGTGTACAGAATAAAGAGGGGGTGCTCGGCGTCGTGGCCGACGGCGGTGTGCTCGGCGGACGCGGTGCCGACCGTGTCGGACCACCAGTGGTCCCGGCCCTCGTGCCAGTCGACGTCCTGGCCGTTGCGCTTGACCACAACAACGTTCTGCACGGTGTGCCCGGAACCGTCGCCCTCATGGGCGAGCGCCTCGTCGACGGCGGGCTTGAGCGCACTGGGCTTGCCGCGGCGGTAGGTGCCGTCGGCTGTGACGACCAGTTTCGCCTCGGCGTCGTCGATCCGGGAGCGGAGCGCCTCGGCGGAGAAGCCGCCGAAGACGACGGAGTGGATGGCGCCGATCCGGGCGCAGGCCAGCAGCGTGATGACGGCCTCGGGGATCATCGGCAGGTACACGGCTACGCGGTCGCCCTTGGCTACGCCGAGGGATTCGAACGCGTTGGCTGCCTTCTTGACCTCTTGGGTGAGCTGCGCGTAGGTGTAGCTGCGGGTGTCGCCGGGCTCGCCCTCGAAGTAGATGGCAACCCGGTCCCCGTTGCCGGCCTCGACGTGCCGGTCCAGCGCGTTGTACGCGGCGTTGATCTCGCCGCCGACGAACCATTTGGCGAACGGCGGGGTGGTCCAGTCCAGCGTCTGGGTGAAGTCCTTGCTCCAGCTCAGCAGCCCGCGGGCCTGCTTGGCCCAGAAAGCCGGCCGGTCGGCGTCGGCCTCCGCGTACTCGGCGGCGGTGACCACGGCGTTGGCGGCGAACTCAGCGGAGGGGGCGAACTTCCGGTTCTCCTGCGACAGGTTTTCGAACGCATCGCCCTGCCGGGGCGCCTGGGTTGCGGTGGTGGTGCCGGGGGTCTGCTGGGACATGGTGAACCTCATCATTCATCGATCCGTGCTGCACGGAACGTCCGTTACACCGCGGCGCCGTGCCGTCTGCGCGGCGTCGGGCATCGGCTGGTCACGGACGTGCCGCAAGAGCTGTTCCGAAATACACACTAACGCGTCGCCCGGACAGAACGTGTGCCCCGTCACAAAGGGAGCCGTGAGCGGTGTTTGTTAAGCGCCAAGTGGTGCAAGGGCCGGGCCGCGGGCACGGTTTAGCCGCGCTTTCACCGGGGCTTTACGCGCAGGGCGAAAGGGCCCGCACGCTGGTGCCGGAGTGGCGGCAGCCCAGCTAGTGATCGGACCTCCACTTGGCTAGGCTGAGATGAAGTTGTGACATCCGATGGGGGCAACAGGACCGCTGGCGGTCCTGTTTTTGCCTGCCGTTAGGCGGCACTGTCCAGGGTGCGGCCACGCTAAGGAGAACAGAATGAACGAGCAAAGCAACGGGCGGCTCCACGCGCCCTCCCGCAACGAGGAGCAGGCCGGTCCGGCGCAGGCCAGCGGGCAAGGGGACCAGCCGCGCTTCACGGTGGACAAGCCGAACTCGAAGAACAACGAGGCGGTCGCGGGGCCCTTCACGGTCCGCGACCTCACCGTCTTCGGCTCCACGCTGGTGCTGTTCATCGCCTCGCTGATCCCGATGTTCGCCGCCCGGTACAACCTGTGGAACCTGGGCAGCCTGTTCTTCCTCGGCCTGGGCGTGCTGCTGCCGGTGATTGTCGCCGCGCTTTTTGTGGCGCGCAGGGTCAGCCCGGGTACGAAAATCCGGATCGGCTCCCTCTCGATCGACCAGTTCGCCTCCGTCGTGGCGTCTTTCAGCCTGGCGTTCTTCTTCCTGGCGACCGCCGGTGCGTTTGTACCCAGCCTGCTGCTGGGCCTCGTGGGTGCGCTGGGACTCTTTACCGCCACCGTGCTCGCGCGGCTGATCCCCAGCCTTGGCGGTGATTTCCTGCACCGCGCCGAAGCCCCTGCCCACGTCGTGGCCCGGGAAGCGGCGGTGCCGGTCCGCAAGCCGCGCGCCCCCAAGCCTGCCAAGCCCGCCGGCGAGGCGAAGAGCTCCAAGGACGGCAGCAGCCCCCTGGCTGGCTGGGCCAAACGGATGGCACCCGGCAAGCAGTCCGGCGGTGCCCAGACCGCGCCGCAGGAGCACGGAGCCCACGGGGCATCAGTAGGTACGGCATCCGGTGCCGCCGGTGCGGCTGGCACTGGCGCCACCGCAGCCTACGCCCGTCCGGCGGCTGCCGAGCAGGCCACCCAGGCGCACAGCGTCCTTCCTTCTGCGTCCCCGACGCCGACGGCCGCCCCCGCCCCGGCAGCCGAAGCCGCCCCGGTAGCCGCTGAGCAGACCCAGGCGGCTGCCGCGCCGGCGGCGTCCGCTCCGGCCGAATCCGCGGTCACCTCTCCGGCGCCTGCCGCGCAGGCCGCCGGCCCGGAAGCAGCCCAGGGCGTGGCGGCCCCGGCCGCCACCGCAGCGGCACCCGCATCCGCAAGCCACGAGGCCCCCACCGCGCTCACCCCGCAGGTCCGTTCACAGGAGCCGATCGGCGCGACCGTGGACCCGGCGACCCGGCCCGAGACCGAGTCGGCCCAACCGGCCTACGAGGCATTCTGGTTCGCCGTCGCCCAGCCCCGCACCGCGGTGGACGAGCGCAGCGGCGCCCCGGCGTTCGTCGTCGAACCCGGCGGCTGGGTCCTCGCCCTTGAGGACCGCGGCCACGAGTTCCTGGTCCAGCACACGGACGGCCGCGTCGGTGTACTGCGGGACCTCAGCAACATCGAACGCGGCTAGCCGGACCGTGGCTACGGCACCCGGCAGCGCACCCGGCAGCGCGGCGACGCCCGGCAACGGCAAGCCCCGGCCGCGGGCGGCAGGGGAGACGCTGCTGGGGCTCAAACGCCGCGCCCGCCGGATCAACAGGGCGCTGGCCGAGCAGTATCCCTACGCCCACGCGGAACTGGATTTCCGCAGCCCGTTTGAACTGGTGGTCGCGACTGTGCTCTCGGCACAGACCACGGACGTGCTGGTCAACCAGATCACCCCGCTGCTGTTTGCCCGGTACCCGGACGCGCGCAGCATGGCCGAGGCGGAGCCTGCGGAACTGGAAGCGATCATCAAGCCCACCGGGTTTTTCCGGGCGAAATCGCGGAACCTGATGGCGCTGTGCACCAAGCTCGTTGACGACTACGACGGCGAGGTGCCCGGGCGGCTGGAAGACTTGGTCAAGCTGCCCGGCGTCGGCCGGAAGACCGCGAACGTCGTCCTCGGAAATGCCTTCGGCATCCCGGGGATCACGGTGGACACCCACTTTGGCAGGCTGGCCCGCCGCTTCGGCTGGACGGATTCGGAGGACCCGGTCCGGATCGAGTCCGACGTCGCCGAACTGTTTGAACCGAAGGACTGGACCATGCTCTCGCACCGGGTGGTGTTCCACGGACGGCGCGTCTGCCATTCCCGCAAACCGGCGTGCGGCGCCTGCGCGGTGGCGAACTGGTGCCCCAGCTACGGGGCGGGCGAGACGGATCCGGAGAAGGCAAGGAAGCTGCTGAAGTACGAGCTGGCCCCGGGGCAGGAAGAGCTGCTCGCGAAGCTGCTGGCCGAGACGCACCGCGCCGCCGAAATCCGGATGGAATCGCAGCGGAGGCCGCGATGACCGCCCGCCAGGACCTGATTGACCTGGTGGCCGCGGTGCAGGCCGGCACCGCGCCGGCGGCGGATCCGCGCTGGCGCGAACTGGTGGTCGAGCCGGGACAACGCGTGCGCCGGGCCGCCGTGCTGATGCTGTTCGGCTCGCTGGATGACGTCCCCGCGACGTCCGTGAAGCTGCTGGCACCGGCGGATCTGGATGTGCTGCTGCTCCAGCGCGCGCAGACCCTCGATGACCATCCCGGCCAGGTCGCTTTCCCCGGCGGCGGCATCGACCCCGGCGAATCCGTCATCGAAGCCGCCCTGCGCGAGGCCGAGGAGGAGACCGGGCTGGACCCGGAAGGGGTGGAGGTCCTGGGCGCCATGCCCGAGCTGGCCCTGCCCCGCGGAAATTTCCTGGTCACGCCGGTGCTTGGCTGGTGGGCTTCCCAGTCGCCCGTCCGGGTGGTGGACTACGGCGAGTCCTCCCAGGTCTTCCGGGTGCCCGTCCGGGACCTGCTCGACCCGGACAACCGGGTCATGGCGACCGTGAGCCGGGCCGGCCAGACGTTCCAGAGCCCGGCCTTCACCGTCAACGGAGTGGTGGTGTGGGGCTTTACCGGGATGATCCTCAACCAGCTGTTCGACCAGCTGGGCTGGGCGGTCCCGTGGGACCGCACCCGGCTCCACGGCATCGACGCATAGCCCCTCTTCCGGTGGTTCGGGGCCGGTGCGCGGGGATCGGGTAACGGCGCCGGCACCGGGTCCCGCTAGCGGACGGCCCGCCGGTTGTCCGGCCGCTGGTAGTCGGGTTTCGCCGCCCCGGCGGCGGAGTTGCCGGCTGCCTTCCCGGCGGAGCGGTCCACGACCAGTCCGGTGGCCGCGTTCTCGCGGACCGCGGTGATGCCGGCGGCCGCCCCCTTGATGGTGTTAAAAAGCGGTGAAACAGCAACTACTGTCCCGTCCGGTGCCGTCAGCCTGAAGAAATACGACTCGTCTCCGGCCGCTGCAATCTCGAATACGCCAGCCACTCTGCTGCCTTCCCGGATCCCTGCCTCGTTGCATGTGCGCCGGCGGAACAATCGGGATTACCACCGGCTTTTTCGAGCGTAACGGGGCCCGCAGAGCGGGCGCAACGCTACTGGCGGGTACGTTACCCCGGGCGTCCTGGCCGCCGTCGGGGTCCGGTTTCGCGGCGCTATTTGGCGTTGTCGTAAGAGTCGACGACGGCGACGCTCACCGGAAATTCCACCGGGATCCGGCCGAACAGCAGCTCCTTGGCGGCGGCCGCTGATTCCTCGATCGCCCGGATACAGGCCTCGACGGCGTCAGCCGGGCAATGGACCATCACCTCGTCATGCAGGAAGAAGACCAGCTCCCCGGCCGGGGCTCCGTCCGCGCGCAGGGTCCGCAGCCGCCGTCGCAGTTCCGCCAGCCAGCAGGCCGCCCAGTCAGCAGCGGAGCCCTGCACCACGAAGTTCCTGGTGAACCTCCCGCGCGAGCGGGCCAGCGCCTCGGCCCGGCGCTGCTCCTCCGCGGTGGCGGACTGCTGGGCGCGCAGCCAGCGTTCCGACGGCGGCGGGCTGCTCCGGCCCAGCCGGGACGTGACGGTCTTCCCCGCCTCGCCCTCGCGGGCGGCCTGCTCCACGTAACCGACGGCGCGCGGGTAGGTGCGGGTCAACTGCGGCATGAGCCGTCCGGATTCGCCTGTAGTGGCGCCGTAGATCGCGCCGAGCAGCGCAACCTTGGCCTTGGCCCGGTCGCCGCCGAAGCCCTGCGCGGCGATGCCGGCGTAGAGGTCCTTGTCGCGGGCGGCCTCCGCCATTTTGGAATCCTGGGCCAGCGCCACCAGCACACGCGGCTCCAGCTGCGAGGCGTCGGCGACGATCAGCTTGTGGCCGGGGTCCGCATGGACGGCGCCACGGATCTGGCGGGGGATCTGCAGGGCTCCGCCGCCGCGCGATGCCCAGCGCCCGGACACCACCCCGCCCACCACGTACTCCGGCTGGAAGCGCCCATCCTTGACCCAGGCGTCCAGCCACGCCCAGCCGTTGGCGGCGTGCAGCCTGGCGAGTTTTTTGTAGGCCAGCAGCGGTTCGATCGCCGGGTGGTTGGATTCCTTCAGCTCCCACTGGCGGGTGCTCTTCACCTCGATGCCGTTCCGGTGCAGGGCCCGCATCAGTTCCTGCGGGGAATCCGGGTTCAGCGCCGGCGACTGCAGCAGGCGGCGGAGTTCGCTGTTCAGGGCCTCCAGTTTGGCCGGCCGGTGCCCCTGGGGCGGACGCGGGCCGAGGTAGTCCGCGAGGATCTGCTCGTGCAGCTCCTCGCGCCAGGGCACGCCGGTGTGCTGCATCTCGGCGGCGATCATGGCGCCGGCGGATTCGGCGGCGAGCAGCAGTTGGAGCCGCTGTTTGCGGCGGTCACCGTCCGGCGCGACGCCGGCCAACGCGTCCTGCTGCGCGGCGTATTCGGCGCGCAGCTGTTCGGGCGTGTGCCTGGGCGCCGAGCGCAGGCCGGGGTCCTCGAACAGGGCCCCCTGGTCCGCTGGCGGGGGAGGCGGCTGCAGCGACCGCGGCGGCTGCTGCACGTCGTCGTCCTGGGTCAGCTTCTCCGCGGTCCGGGCATAGTCGGTGTGCGCGGTGAACGCCGAGTGGGCAAGGATGGCGCCGCACAGGGTGAGGTCATAGCAGCGTTCCAGCTCGACGCCCGCCGCCAGCAGGGCCGGGTACCAGTCCTGCGTGCGGTGCCAGATCCAGCGCGGGCGCTGCAGTTCCAGCTGATGCACGACGCCGGGCAGTTCGGCCGCGCTGACCAGGCGCGGTTCCGGGGCGGCGGGGTCGGGGGCTCCTGCCGGGGTGAGGCGTTGCAGGGCTGAGCCGTCGGCGTGGGCGGCGAGCAGCAGATGCATAGGCTCAATTCTGCCCTGTCCCTCTGTCAGCGGAGGACCGGCTAGCATGGGTCTGCCCGGGGGAATTGGCCGCGGTTTTCCACATAGCCGTCGGCGGCAGGTCCCTGCGGCGTCCGATGCGCCCAAGGTGGTGGCATGAGCCGACACCAGCTATCCGAGCCCGTGAACGTCCAACCCGTAACCCGGGCCGAGCAACCCGGGCCCCAATCCGGGCCCGAGACCCGGGCCCAAGCCGACGCGTGGCTTCCCGAAGAAGCGGCGGAGACGCTGCTGGTCACCGGATCCGAGGTCCTGCGCGGCGAGGTGGAGGCGATCGTGGCAGCGGCCGGGCGGCGGCTGACACTGGCGCGGGACGCCGCCGAAGCGGCCCCGTTTTGGGACTCCGCGGTCGCGGTCCTCGTCGGCAGCGACGTGCCGGAACTGCCGCTTCGACGCCGGGCACCGGCGGTCCTGGTGGGATTGAGCGGCGAGGGGGACAGCCTCTGGCAACTGGCCGCGGCCATGGGGGCCGAGCGGGTTGCTGTCCTGCCCGAAGGCGGTTCCTGGCTGGCCGAGTACCTCAGCCGATCGCACGCCCCGGACCCAGGCGGGCACGTCCTCGGAGTCATTGGCGGCTGCGGCGGAGCCGGGGCCTCCACCGCCGCGATCTGGCTGGCCCAGGCCGCCGCGGGGATGGGCGCCCGCGTCCTCCTGGTCGACGGGGACCCCTGGGGCGGCGGCCTTGAACTGGCCCTCGCCGCCGAAGAAGAACCCGGGCTCCGCTGGCCGGATCTCGCAGAGGCCAGCGGCAGCATCGACCCGGACCAGCTCCACGAGGCGCTGCCCGAAGCGGGCGGCTTCTCCTTCCTGTCCTGGCCGGGCAACCGGGAACGGCCCCAGGCCATCGACCCGGCCGCGGTCGCCGGTGTGCTCGACGCCGCGCGGCGCTGCTACGAGCTGGTGGTGCTGGACATCGGCCGCGGACGCGAGGCACTGCGGACCTTTGCCTGGGAGTGCGACCGGGTCGTCGTGGTGCTGCCCGCCCAGCTCCGGGCCGCGGTGGCATCCGCCCGGTTGGTGCCGGAGCTTCCGCCGGTGGAGACCGCCCTGGTGGTCCGGGCGAAACCCGGGGCCGCCTTCGACTACCAGCTGATTTCACAAGCCGTGGGGCTCCCGGTGCAGGGCGTTATGCCCGAGCTCCGGGGGACGGCCGCCGCCACGGAGCTCGGGCGTCTGCTGGACACCGGCGGTCGGCGCAGCGTGCAGCGCTTCACCGAAGCGGTCCTGGCCTTCAGCGGGGCCGGGTTCGCGTGAGCTCCTATCTGCCGGCGGAGCCGCCGGACCCGGCAAGCCCGCCGTTCCGCGCGCAGCTGCGCCCGCCTCAACGGCGGGTGGATGCGCGGCTGCTCGAGGCGGTCCGCGAATCGGTCATGGCCGACGCCGGCCCGGTCACCCCGTCACGGGTTGCCGCGGCCGTGCAGGCCAGCGGCAAGCTCCTCGGCACCGCCGGCGCCCTGGCCGCCGTCGAAAGCATCAGCGCCGAACTGAACGGGTTGGGACCGCTGCAGCTGCTGACGCGCGACCCGCTCGTGACGGACATCTTCGTCAACAGCCCCGGCTCCGTGTGGCTGGACCGGGGCCGCGGCCTGGAACGCGCTCCAGTCGCCTTTGCCAACGAGGCCCAGGTCCGTGCGCTGGCCGCCCGGCTGGTAGCCGCAGGCGGCCGGCGGCTGGATGACAGCTCGCCCTGCGTGGATGTCAGGCTCGACGGCGGCTATCGCGTCCACGCTGTCCTGCCGCCCATCTCCACGTCGGGAACACTGCTGAGCGTGCGGATTCGCCGCGAATCCGTCTTCTCCCTGGACGAGCTCGGCCGGGCCGGCATGTTCGGCCCGTTCCTTCAGGACGTCCTCACCCGGATGGTGGAGCGCCGCCTGAGCTTCCTGCTGAGCGGGGCCACGGGTTCCGGGAAAACGACGCTGCTCGCCACGCTGCTCGGGCTCTGCGAACCGGGGGAGCGGCTCGTCCTGATTGAGGACGCCTCCGAGCTGAATCCGGTCCACCCGCACGTAGTTTCCCTTGAATCGCGCCACAGCAACCTTGAAGGCGGCGGCACGGTTGATCTCGGCGAGCTGGTGCGGCAGGCCCTGCGGATGCGGCCCGACAGGCTCATCGTCGGGGAGTGCCGCGGCGCCGAGGTCCGCGAGCTGCTCGCCGCGATGAACACCGGGCATACCGGCGCCGGCGGCACCATCCACGCCAACACCGCGGCCGCGGTCCCGGCCCGGTTGACGGCGCTGGGCGCGCTCGCGGGGATGGGGCCGGACGCCGTCCGCCTGCAGGCCGCCAGCGCGCTCGACGCCGTCGTCCACCTGGAACGCACGCGGTTCGGGCGTCAGGTGGCGTCCGTGGGGCTGGTCGGGGAAAACAGGTCAGGCCTGGCCGTCGACGTGGCGCTGGAGACCGTCGGCGGCGAGGTCCGTGCCGCTCCCGCCTGGCCGGAGCTGGCAGCCCGCCTGGGCCTGGACCCGGCCACGGCAACCGGAACCGGCGGGGCCACAGCGGTGCCCGGAAAAAGCGGGACACCGTGACCGCCGCCCTGGCCGGGATACTGGCCTTGGCGCTGTGGCTAGCGTTCGCGCCGCGGGGCGTGGCCCGACGGCGGATGCGGCGGGCCCTCCCCGAGGCCTTCGCGGGGACCGCCCGGCGGCCGTCGCCCGGGCATCCCGGCCGCACCCGGCGTGGGCATCTGGCGGCTGGGCGCAAAAACACCGGAGCCGCGCCGGGGGTCCCCATGACCGTGCTGGTCCAGCAGCTGGCCGCACTGCTGAAGGGCGGCCGGACGCCCGCCCGGCTGTGGGAGGAACTCTGGCTGCTCTACGGTGACGAGCACCCGCCGGACGGCGGCCCGGGCGCCGCCGTCAGCCGCCACCGGGGCTCGGGCCGGACCGGCGCCCTGGCTGCTTCGTCGCGGGAAATCCGGGCCGCTGCCCGCGTCGCGGCCCGGACGGGATCCCCGGTCTCCGCGGCAATCCGCGCGGCGGCCGCCCGGGAGGCCGGGAGTGCTGCCCGCCGCGGCGCCGGCCGGACGGAGCAGGCGGTCTGGGTGGAACTGGCGGCCTGCTTCGACGTGGCCGAGGCCAGCGGTTGTCCGCTCGCCGACGTCCTGACACGGTTCGCCGCCCATCTGGAGGCCGAGGACGACGCCGAAGCCGCCCGGCAGACGGCACTGGCCGGGCCCAAGACCACCGTCCGGATCCTGACTTGGCTGCCCTTCCTGGGACTCGGGCTCGGCCTCCTGCTCGGCGTGGAGCCCCTAGCCATCCTGTTCGGGACACCCCTTGGCCTGGCGGCGCTCGGCGCGGGGCTCGCCCTCACCGCCGCGGGCCGGATCTGGTCCGCCCGCCTCGTCCGGTCCGCGGCCGGGGCGCAGTGGTAACCCCGCGGTGATCCCCAACCTCGGCGGTCTCACGGTCACCGCCCTGCTGGCTGCCGCCGTGGTCGTGGCGCTCGCGGACCACCATCGCTCCGCTTTGCGCTGGAAACGGCTGGGCCTGCGTGCGCCCGGCAAGGCGGTCGCCGGAGTCAAAACCGGCGCCGAGGACACTGCGGCCACCGACGCAGGACTCCGGGACCCGGCCATGATGCTGGAACTGATCGGCGCCATGCTGGATGCCGGAGCCGGCCTGGGCCGATCGCTTGAGCTTGTTGCCGCCCACGCCGCCCCCGGTCTTGGCCGGCCGCTGGGTCCGGTCGTCTCCGCCCTGGCGATCGGCGCGGACTGGGAGACGGCCTGGCGGAGCTCCCACAGCTTCCCCGCGCAACTGCTGGCGCTGCGTGATGCCCTCGGATTCGCTGCGCTGACCGGGGTGCCGTCCTCGGCGATTCTGTACACCCAGGCCGCCCGGCTGCGGCGCGAGCATTTCCGCGCTGCCGAGCGGCGGGCCGCCGCGTTGGGCGTGCAGCTGGTCATACCGCTGGGCCTGTGTTCGCTGCCGGCCTTCGTGTGCCTGGGAATTGTTCCGGTCCTGCTCGCCATGCTCCCCAACTCCTCCTGACCGCTGCCCGGTCGTTGCGACTGTTCCTCCACAGCCGGACTTTTCCACTTGGCCGCCCCGCGGCCTTACCGGCGCCGCGCCTGGACGCGAGATTGGAATCAGCCGGTCTGTGCGCCGGAATCTCCCGAGAGGAAAGCCCATGACATTCCACCGAAATGCTCCCGCCGGCCCTGACCGCGAGCCCGCCGACACTGGGACCGCTGAGGTGCGGGAAATCTACCCCGGCGCCCGGCAGGACCCGCCGGTGCAGGTCCCCTCCCGGAGACCGTGGAGACGGAAGATGTTCCCCGGTTCCGAGACGGGGATGGCCACCGCCGAATACGCCATCGCCACCCTCGCTGCCGTGAGTTTTGCGGGTCTGCTCGTATTGATCATGCGCAGCGACGAGGTCCGGGGGTTCCTGCTGAACCTCATCCGCACCGCCCTGGCGCTGCCGTGACCCGGCCGCCGCGGGGTGCCGCCACCTGCAGCCGGGCTGCCCGCGTCGGCGGGCGCCCGGGCGCCCGCCGGCCGGACCCGCCGCCGCGGCCGGTACGGCCGGAGAAACCCGACGCGCCGTGGCCAGGCTGGCGTCCCGGCCGGGGCGCGGCACAGTCCCGGGGTGCGGTGACCGCGGAGTTTGCCGTCACGCTTCCTGCGGTTGTGCTGCTCCTGGGTCTGTTGCTGGCGGGGTCCGCGGCGGGACTGACGCAACTACGCCTGGAAGAAGCCGCCCGGGCCGGCGCAAGGGCGCTGGCGCGCGGTGAAAACGCCGCCGCTGTCGGGGGCATCGTCCGGCAACTCGCGGGGGATTCGGTCCTGACGGCAGTTGCCTCCGATGGCGTCTGGCTCAGTGTGAAGGTGTCCGGAACCGTCAGCGGGGCGGTGGGAACGCTGGTCCCGTGGACCCTCACCGCGACGGCCTGGGCGCGGAGTGAATCCCCGGGCGCGGCGGAGGCCTCCGTTCCGGGGACGGCGCCGTACGTCCTGGGCCGGGGCGCGTAATGCCGGCCCTGGCCCGGGAGCCGGAGCTGGGTGCGGGCAGCGT
The DNA here is from genome assembly GCF_964021775.1 of uncultured Arthrobacter sp. Taxonomy (GTDB): domain Bacteria; phylum Actinomycetota; class Actinomycetes; order Actinomycetales; family Micrococcaceae; genus Arthrobacter. Next base: position 185,228 of record NZ_CAXHZI010000001.1, on the reverse strand, counting down.
GCTCGCGCTCGGCCTGGGGATGGTGCTGCTGCTGGCGATGACCGCCGTCGTCCTGCTCGGCCAGGCGGCCGTGTCGGCGTCGAAGGCCGCCACGGCCGCGGATCTGGCGGCACTTGCGGCCGCGGACGCGGCCCGTGGACTCTCCGCCGGCGAGCCGTGCGCCGTCGCCGCCGAGGTTGCCGGCCGGCACGGTGCGGGGCTCCTGGCATGTTCGGTCGAATCCGGCAACACCGTCCAGGTCCGCACCGAACTTCACTTCCGCACGGTGTTCGGTCCGGCCACCGGACTCGCCAGGGCCGGGCCGCCCCCGGTGGAGGGCGGCGGAACGGCAGAACCGGGCACGGGGTAGGCGGTTGCCGGCCTAAACCGGTTGGCCGGCGGGTTGCTCCGCGGGCGGAGCGCCCTGCTCCCCGGCCGGGCCGCCCATGAGATCGGTGGCGTCGGTCAGCAGCATCTCAAGCAACGTGACGGCGGCGTCCTTGTCCAGCGGGTTGTTCTTGTTGCCGCACTTGGGGGACTGCACGCAGGACGGGCAGCCGGACTCGCATTCGCAGGCCTTGATGGCGTCGCGCGTCGCGGAGAGCCACACCCTGGCTTTGTCGTAGCCGCGCTCGGCGAAGCCGGCGCCGCCGGGGTGGCCGTCGTACACGAAAATGGTGGGCACCCCGGTGTCCGCGTGGATGGCCGTCGACACCCCGCCGATGTCCCACCGGTCGCTGGACGCCACCAGCGGCAGCAATCCGATCGCTGCGTGCTCGGCCGCGTGCAGCGCCCCCGGGAACTGCGCCTCGATCAGCCCGGCCCCCGTCAGGGACCGGTTGTCCATCACGAACCACACCGCCTTGGTGAACAGGTCCCGGGCGCCCAGCTGCAGCGGTTCCTCGCCGAGGATCTCGTTCGAGATGAGCGCCTTGCGTTGGAAGGAGACCACCTGTGTCGTTACTTTCACATCGCCGAAATGCACCGCCACGTCGCCCCATTGGGTGGTGCGGAGCGTCTCCAGGACCTCGATCTGGGTCACGTCGCGCGCAGTCGTGTAGTAGTCGGGGTTGGCCCGCCGCACCACGACGCAGTGATCGTCTTCGTTCAGGTCCTCGACGACGTAGCTTTCGCCCTGGTGGACGTAGACGGCGCCGGTGTGCGCCTGGTAGTGAGTCTGGGGTGAATCCATGGTGCCGAGCAGGGACCCCGTGTCGGCATCCACGATGCTGACCGGTCCGCCGCCGTCGGCGCGCAGGTTCACCATGGCCGCGGCGCTCTGGGGGTGGGTCCAGAACCAGCCGGCCGGACGTTTACGCAGGTAGCCCTGGGCGACCAGCTGGTCCAGCAGTTTTTCGGCGGTCGGGCCGAAGAGTCCGAGCTCCGCGTAGCCCAGCGGCAGTTCCGCCGCGGCAGCGCAGAGGTGGGGTCCGAGGACATAAGGATTGGAGGGGTCGAAGACCGTGGCCTCCACTGAGACGTCGAAAATTGCCTCGGGGTGGTTCACCAGGTAGGTGTCGAGCGGATCGTCACTCGCGACGAAGGCGGCAATGGCGTCCTGTCCGGCGCGGCCGGCCCGGCCGATCTGCTGGAACAGCGACGCCCGGGTTCCCGGCCAGCCGGCCACCAGGACGGCGTCGAGGCCCGAGATGTCGATGCCGAGTTCAAGCGCGGAGGTGCTCGAAACGCCCAGCAGCTCACCGGAACGCAGCGCCTTTTCCAGGGCACGCCGTTCCTCCGGCAGGTACCCGGAGCGGTACGCCGCGACCCGCTGGGGCAGGCTGGGATCCACCTCGTCGAGGAGCCGTTTGGTGATTGAGGCGATGGTCTCGGCCCCGCGGCGCGACTTGATGAACGCGATGGTCCGGATCCGGGAGGAGACGAGGTTGGCCAGCAGGTCCGAGGTTTCGGCCACGGCGGTCCGGCGTTCCTTAGCGCCATTTTCGCCGCGCAACTCGGTCAGGGCGGGTTCCCAGAACGCCACGGTGGTGGCGCCGTGCGGCGAGCAGTCTTCGGAGACCGCCCGGACCGGAGCGCCGATAAGCCGGCCGAAGGAGGTCCCGGGGTCGGACGCGGTCGCCGAGGCGGCGATGAACACAGGGCCGGGATGGGAGGCGCCGGGACTGTAATAAGCACAGATCCGCCGCAGCCGGCGCATCAGGTTGGCCACATGCGAACCAAACACACCACGGTAGCTGTGCGCCTCGTCGATAATCACGTAGCGCAGCCGCCGGAAGAAACGGGCCCACCAGGCATGGTTGGGCAGGATGCCGAAGTGCAGCATGTCCGGATTGGCGAGGATGACGTTGGCGTGGTCCCGGATCCACCGGCGGGACGCGGGGTCGGTATCGCCGTCATAGGTCTCGGCCCGGACGGTGGGGAGCCTCAGTGAGCGGATGGCGGCCAGCTGGTCGGCGGCCAAAGCCTTGGTGGGGGAGAGGTAGAGGGTAACGGCGCCGTCGTCGTGGATCTTGCCGGGATCGGCGAGGACGCGCAGCTCGGAGCGGTGGACCGCGTCCAGCGCCGGCAGCTGATAGGCCAGGGATTTGCCGGAAGCGGTCCCGGTGGCGATCACAACGTGTTCGCCACCGTGGGCGAGTCCGGCGGCCTGCACCTGGTGGCGGTAGGGCTCGTGGATGCCCAGCGAACCGTAGGCCTGCACCAGATCCGGGTGGACCCACGCCGGCCACGGCTCATTGACGGCCTGACGGGCCGGAATCGTGCGCACATGCCGCAGCTGCTCCGGGTCCGGGCCGCGGCCCAGCAACGGGATCAGGGACTCGTGTGGATTCACTCCAACATTGTTTCACCCGGGCTCAAATCGCCCGCCGGCGCCCGCTCCAAAGCCGGAACAAGGGGCCGGAGTCACCCCACCGACAGGTCGGCGCCCTCGTCCGAGGAGGAGAGCATCAGCACATGGCACACCGTGGTCCAGCCGAGATGGGAGTACAGCTGCTGGCCATCCAGAGAGGCCAGCAGGAGGCCCCCTTCGACGTCGTGCTCGAACGCCTGCGCTGCCAGCGCCCGCATGATGAAGCTGCCGAGCCCCCGCCGTTGGAACCCGGGCTCGGTGACAATCTTGTCGAAGACGGCGGTGTGGTCGGCGACGAACACCCGTCCGCTGGCGGCGACCTCCTCGCCGGCGTACACGACGGCGTGATGGACCCCGTCCTCGGTCGACGGCACCCAGCGGAGATCGTCGTCCGGAAGCCAGGGATCCTCTGAGTCCTGGGTCTCCATGTCCACGACCATCATGGTCTGCGACGCCGACGTGACGTTCAGCCCGTTTTGTTCCGCGAGAGCGGTGTAGCGCGGCACGTCGTTGGTGAGGATGGTGAGGATCCGGGCCGGGACCTCGGCGGTTTTAGCGGCCAGATCGGCGAACTCGGCGTCCGAGGGATCGTGGGCGAAATACTCCCATTCGTGGGTCGTGTCCGCCCGCAGCGCCGCAGGAAAGCGGCCCTCCCTGCGCGTCTCATAACCCCGGCAACCGGCCCACCCGGCAACCCAGACCTCCAGGAGGTGGGTGGTGTCTTCAACCATGGCGTCAAGACTCATGAGATGAGCGTATTCCAGCCCTGCCGCAAGCAACAGGGGCCGGGTTCGGTGGGGCCGCTTGCTTACCCAATTGTGACCGTGGCGAGCTCGCACCGCGAGGCAGCGCTGCCCGGGGTTTTGCCCCGACCAGTACGCTTAAATACGTGGCTTTGAATCGAATTGTGCTCTTTTACGGCTTTACCCCGATCGCCGACCCGGACGCCGTGCGGCTTTGGCAGCGTGCCCTCTGCGAAAAACTCGGGTTGACCGGCCGGATCATCATCTCCAAGGACGGCATCAACGCGACCGTCGGCGGCGAGATCGGCGCCGTTAAGCAGTACGTCAAGACGACCCGCGAATACAAGGGCTTCCGCGGCATCGACGTGAAGTGGTCCGACGGCGGTGCCGCTGACTTCCCCCGGCTCAGCGTCAAGGTGCGCGACGAGATCGTCTCCTTCGGCGCGCCGGGTGAGCTCAAGGTGGACGAACACGGCGTCGTCGGCGGCGGGACGCACCTTGCGCCCGAGGAACTGCACCGGCTTGTGGAAGCGAAGAAGCAGGCCGGGGAAGATGTTGTGTTCTTCGACGGACGCAACGGCTTCGAAGCCCAGATCGGAAAATTCAAGGACGCCGTCGTCCCCGACGTCGCAACGACCCACGATTTCATCAAGGAGCTCGACTCCGGCAAGTACGACGCCCTCAAGGACAAGCCGGTCGTCACCTACTGCACCGGCGGCATCCGCTGCGAGGTACTCTCCAGCCTGATGGTCAACCGCGGCTTCAAAGAGGTCTACCAGCTCGACGGCGGGATCGTCCGCTACGGCGAGGCGTTCAAGGACCAAGGGCTCTGGGAGGGCTCACTCTATGTCTTCGACAAGCGGATGCACCTGGAGTTCAGCGAGGACGCTAAGACCATCGGCCAGTGCGTCCGCTGCGCGGCGCCCACGAGCAAGTTCGAGAACTGCTCCAACCCCAGCTGCCGCACCCTGACTCTGTACTGTGCAGACTGCGCCTCGGACCCGGCGACGCTGCGTTGCCCGGACGGCTGCGCCCCGGCTCCGCAAGGATCGGGCTCAGATCCGGCTCACGCGGTAGGCGAAATTCGCCGGGGCCAGTGACTCTATCCGGACCCGCAGCACCGCGTCGGCGGCGAGCTGGACCACGTTGACCCGCGGACTGCCGCAGCGCAGGCTGAGATCCACCAGGACACTTTCCTTGTCCCGGATGGTGAACGAAACCCGGCGCGTACTCCGGCAAACCAGGGTCAGCGCATACGTTCCGCTCGGCAATTGCGTGGTGGTCTCGTGCCGGATCTCGCCTGCGTCCAACAGGCCGGAAGCGGTGTGGAAGACCTGTCCCTGGGTTTCCGGCAACACCTCTACCAGCCATTGGTCCAGCTCCGCCCCGATTACCGGCCGGTTCCTCCCGGGGTCCTGCGGGAGCGCGGCGTCCGTGAACGTTGCCGCCTGGGACGGCGAAGGACGGGAGAACCCGTCGTCGTACTCATACTCGCAGGCGGCCAGCCCCGAAGCGCAGGCAAGGACAGCGGCCAGCGCGACGGCGGCCGCGGCGCCGCGGCACCGCCGCAGCGCGGGTGCCTGCGCGGTGGGCATACTCCGACTCTAGGCCCGGCCGCGGCGCCGGACCAGAGTGACGTAGCCGGGCGGTCGCGGCTCTAAGGCGGCGGTTCGCGGATGACTCGGAATCCGACCGCGGCGCCGAGACCGGGGTCAGTGGAGTTCTTGACGATCTGCACCGTGGCCGGCCCGGATTTCAGTGCTACGGAAGCCTCGACAGCGCGTCCGCAGGGGACGTTGAGCTCCAGTCTGCCGCCGTCGCGGCGGCCATCCTGCGAGATCGTCAGGAGCGCGCTGGGCGTGCCGGTGCAGGCCGCCGTCACGTAGTACGTGCCCTCGGCGAGGCCCTTGAAGGAGCCGCGGAAGCCGAACCCCGCCGAGGCGCCCATCACCATCGCAGCGGGGGACGTCCCGAGGATATGCTCAACCGCAGCCTGGTTCCGGACCGCCCTGGCGGCAAGTTCCGGGTCCTGGGTCGGCAGAGGCGGTCCAGGCACCGTTGAGCGGGCCGAAGACGCGGTTTCAGAAGACGGACTCCCGACGTCGTCCGCCACCTCACAGCCGGACAGCGCCGCCACCGACAACGCGAGCACGATCAGCGGCGTCGCGGCACGGGCCGTTTGCCTACCCCCAGTAGCAACCATGCCCCGAGCCTAGTGGCAGCCGGGGACGGGGCCAGTCACATCAGGCCGCAGGCACCACGTGGTAGGCAAAAATGAGCGGGGCGTCCACGCTGGAGGCGCTGACCTTCAGTTTTCCGGCTGCCGGCACCTTGATCCTGGCGGTCTCCCGGCTCCCGTTGCAGGCGGCCCCGGCCTCCGTCAGCCGTTGGCCGTCGAGGGAGACCTCGAAGAATTCTTTGCCGCCGCCCTCGCAGGTCATGGTCAGGGTGTAGCTGCCGGCCGTGACGGTGGCATCCTTGGCGACCGGATTCCGGTCCCGGATCTTGCCCGCATCAGCCAGGACGGCCCCGCTGGCCGACGGCAGGGCCGTGGCCTGCCACGAGTTCACGTCGGCCGATTCAATGGACCCGGCCGGGGAGCACGCCGAGGCGCTGAGCACGACGGCGGCGCCGGCCGCGGCGGCCAGGGTGCGGCGGAGAACGCGGGGGCGGGACGGCAGCGGTGGAACGGAAAGCATGACTCCAACTTACCCGCTGGGGTGCCCCGCCCCCGCCCCGCCGTCCCCGGCTCCCTTGGGGGCAGCCGGGTCGACGAGTCCCGCCCCGCCGTCATCCGGGGGTGCTAGCCGGCACTCAGCTCCAGCACGCGTCCGCGGTGCAGGGCCAGGTACACCCGGTCACGCAGCTTGTTGGCAGCCTGGTCCGTCAGGGGCCGGTCCAGCGGCTGCAGGACCATCCGGAGGAGCACGTTTACCTGGTCCTGGGTCAGCCGGAGGCGTTCGACGGCCCTCGTCGGCAGCTCGGCTGCCGGTGTCACGGCCAGGATCTCGAGTGCTGCCAGGATCTCGGCATCGGCGCCCAGGGCCGTGCGGGCAAAATCGCCGAGCAGTTCGACGTCGGCGTCCGCCGCGGTGCCGAGCACGAGGGATAGATCGCTCCGGACCTCCGGCATGGCCGACATCGGCCGGTACGGCGCCAAGTCCTGCAGCTGCGCCTTATCCTCCGGATGCGTGGAACGCAGAAGCCGGATGTCCCGGATCCCCTTGCGCAGCATAACGGCCCGGTCCAGCCGCATGCCCAAGGCGAGCCCGGCCCAGCGGCGGGGCACCGCCCGCCGCGCGGAAGCCGCGCCACGCCTAAACTTGTCCGGTGACCCCATCATCGTTCTTCACCGCCGGTAACACCCCCGACGCGCCCCGCAGCGACCTCCCGGACCTGCTCGAGAGCCTGGCCGAGGACCTGCGCCGCATCGGCTACACCGTTGACGGCGTCGCGGGCCTGCTGGGCCCGGCCGCGCACAGCGCACTCAGCCGCGACCAGCTCATCCCGGCGCTGATCGCCACCGAGGCCGCAGCCCACGCGGAACGGACGACGGCGGCGCTCGCCGCCGTCGTCCGCTTCTGGCTGCTGGCCGAACCGCAGCGCGCCGCAACCCTGGACGCTGCCCTCCCCGCCACCGGCACGGAGGGCCTGCTGGAACTGGGACTCGCCGAGCCGGCCGCCGGGGGACTGGTCCAGGCGAAGGTGGACCTGCGCCCGTACGGCTGGGAGGGGGCCCCGGGGGAAGGCGCCCAGGGGGAAGAAACGCTCAGCAGCGGCGGGGCAGAGCTCTGGGTGGCCAGCGACCTCGCCGCCCACCAGCGCGCGGGCGTGCTGCGCCACGACCACGTGCTGGGGATCGGGCAGGCGTCCACCACCCTGGTGCAGGTCACTGCCCGCCGGCACGTGGCCCGCGCCCTGGACCTTGGTACCGGCTGCGGCATCCAGACCTTCCACCTTCTGCACCACTCCGAACACGTCACCGCCACCGACATCTCCCTACGGGCCCTGGCCTTCACGCGCTTCAACCTGATGCTCAACGCGGCGGCGCTGCAGCTGGACCCCGCCCATCTGGAGGCCCGGGTGAGCCTGCGCCAGGGCTCGATGCTCGATCCGGTGGCGGGGCAGGAGTTCGACCTGGTGGTCTCCAACCCGCCGTTCGTCATCACCCCGCGCAGCGTCGGGGAGGCCTCCGCGGACCAGTTCACCTACCGCGACGGCGGCCTGCCGGGCGATGACATCGTCGCCGCGCTGGTCCGGGACCTCCCGGCCGTCCTCGCCCCCGGCGGTACCGCCCAGCTGCTGGGTAACTGGGAGATCCCGGCGGGCGCCGACTGGGCCCAACGGCCGCAGTCCTGGGCCAGCCCGGACGCGGACGTCTGGTTCATCCAGCGCGAGCAGGTCGGCCCGGAACAGTACGCCGAAACCTGGCTGCAGGACGCCTCCGAAGCCCGCGACCGGCGGCTCTACCAGGAGTCCTACGCCGCCTACCTGGGCGACTTCGCGTCGCGGAACGTCGGGGCCATCGGCTTCGGGATGATCTGGCTGCGGCGCCCCGCGGCCGGCTCCCCGGTGCTGAGGCGCTTTGAGGAGATCACCTACCCGATCGAGCAGCCCGTCGGTCCCCACCTGGGCGAAGCCGTCGGGCGCGCCGACTGGCTGGCTGCCCACGACCTGCCGGCCGCGCACCTGCTGGTGGCCGAGGATGTTACCGAGGAACGGCACCAGCGCCCGGGCGCCGAACACCCCGGCGTCATCCTGCTGCGCCAAGGCGCCGGGCTGCGCCGCACCAACCTGCTGAGCACCGAGCTGGCCGGCTTTGTCTCAGCGTGCGACGGCGAGCTCTCCGTCGGGCAGATCATCGGTGCCCTTGACGCCCTGCTGGGCGGGTATGAGGGATACGACAGCGGTGTGTTCCGCCAGGGGCTCCTCGACGAGGTGGGCAACCTGGTCCGCGACGGCTTCCTGCTTCCCGCCTGAGCCTGACGGCGCCGGAACCGACGCGGGGGCCGGCGCCGCGGCCTCCGCGACCGGGGCGGGCGCGCCTTCGCGGCCGAAACGGGGCAGCACGTAGGCGGCGACAGCCAGGGCCACCAGGACGCCGGCCACCCCTGTGACCAGGAAGCTCTGCCGGACCGGCAACAGCGCACCCAGCAGGCCACCGATCGCCAGCGCGGCAATGGAGACGGCGCGGGTCATGCCGCCGATGATCGCCATCGCCTGGCCCCGCCCGCTTTCCGGAATCCGCAGGATCGCGATAGCGCCAAAGCACGCGTTCAAGGCTCCGCAGGCCGAACCCATCGCCGTGTACGCCACGAAGAGCAGCCCCACCGTGGGCACCAAAGCCATCACCCCCAGGAACGCGGAGGTCAGCGCCATTGAAACGAGCAGTACCCGCAGCCGGGCCGGCGGCGTCTTGATCCGGCCCGCCAGCGCGGCGCCTGCCGCCATGCCGAGGCCAAAAGCCGCTGCGAGCAACCCGTACTGCGTCTCGGTGGCACCGAGTTCGCCGCGGGCCAGGAAGACCTCCAGCACGTTCGTAGCCTCGCCGACGACGATGAAGAACAGTGCCCCGAGGACCAGGGCCCACACCAAGCTGTCCCGCCGGATCAGCCGCAGACCGTCCAGCAGGGCCGGAGCCTCCCGCCCGGCCAATTCGGCCGCGGTGCCGCGCCGGGTCCGGATCAACAGAGCGCCGACGCCCATGGCCAGATAGCACGCGCTCGCCACGGCAAACACCATTCCCGAGCCGCCCCAGCCGCTGAGCAGTCCGCCCGCGGCAGGCCCGGCCATGCCGGCGATCATGATGGTGGCCTGCATGGTGCCCATCGCGCGCGGGGTGCGCTCCTCGCCAACGATCCGGGGCAGCAGCGCCTGCCAGGTCGGGCCCGCCACAGCCTGCGCGGCGTCCAGCAGGAACGTCATGGCGAACAGCACGGGGATCTGGTTGTCCAGGTATTGCAGGCCGAGGCCCATGCCGGCTACGGCGGCGGCACTGAGCGCGGAGGCGGCCGTCGCGAGCGTGCGGGAATCCCTGGTGTCGGCGAGCCGGCCCGCCCACGGTGCCAGCAGCACCAGCGGCAGCGCCGAGCACAACAGGTAGCCCGCCACGAGCCACGGCCCGGCCGCCGCCGTCGGGCCAGCCGCCGCGACGTTCTGCAGGTGCAGCATCACACTGACGACGACGGCGCCCATGCCGGCGGTGGCCAGGAAGCGGGAGCTGCTGGCGAGCAGGAAGTCGCGGTTGCGCCAGAGCGAGGGCCCGCCGGCCGGGCCCGACCCTGTATGAAGTATATGTTTCATAACGGCAAAGTATCCCGTGTAGGGAATCAGTGTCAAGCATTCCTTTCATAGTTTGGCGGGCCTCGGTAGACTGGGAAGGTGAATGCAGAAACCCCGAAGGCGGAGCTGTCCGCTGACACCGCCGCGCCGCCAGCCAAGCGCAGGCCGCGCCCGGAAAAGAAGGTCGAGATAACCGACCCGAAGGCGATCCGGGCCCTGGCCCACGCCGCGCGGCTGGAGGTCATTTCGGAGCTGTATTCCACCCAGGTCAGCCGGACGGCCACCGAACTCGCCGCCCAGACGGGCCTGACGCCGAGCGCGATGAGCTACCACCTGCGCGCCCTGCAGAAATGGGGCATAGTGGTGCCGGCCGCCACCGCCGGTGATGCCCGGGAGCGCCGCTGGAAAGCAGCCGGGACCGACTTCACGATCAATTCGGGCGGCGGCGTGGCGAGCCCGGAATTCGCCGTGCTCGATCTTGAGCTGGACGCCTACCGCCGGCGCGTCAACGCCTACGCCAGGACCCGCGACGAGCAGCGGCAACGCGGCGAAGCCGTGGACGGGACCTCGTCCGTGGTGCTGGCCAGCAACCTGCTGTACCTGACCCCGGTGCAGCGTGCGGAGCTGAACGAGCGGCTCTTCGACCTGCTCCGGGACTATGAGCTCGAGGACCCGGACCAGGTGCCCGAGGGAGCGGAGCGGATGGCCACCATGTGGTCGATGATTCCGGATGACCGGGGCAAGGCCGCCCGTGACTGACCGCCCGTGACTGACCGGCCGCGACTGACCGCCCGTGACTGACCGGCCGCGACTGATTGGCCAAAGGCGTTAAAAGGCCGGGGCGGGGACACTTAGTCCCCGCCCCGGCCTTGCTATGAAGTTGTCCCGGATCTGACGGCCCCTTTAGCGGCGGGTGTCGTCGACGCCGTCGGTATCGATGCGTTCCTTGCGGACTTCCTCGTCGACCCTGACCTCATCGGTCACGGTGTCCTTATCGAGACGGACGCGTTCCACCGGGACGGTTTCCTTGTCCACGACGGGGCGTTCCTCGTGGAGGATGACTTCGTGCTCCTCCTCGCTGATGTCCGGACCGGACAGGGCCTCGCCCCGGTTGGCGTCCGTGATCGGTTCGCGTTCGAGCCGGACTTCCTCACGCTGGACGGGGACGGTCCGGGTGACGTTCTCGGTGGTGACGTACTTGCGGAGCCGAACCCGGCCGGTTTCCTGCTTCTCGGTACCGACATGGAGGCGTTCCTCGGAGCGGGTCATGGCATCGTCCGTCGTCGGACCGGAGGTGTCGTGGCCGACGGTGCCGGAGGTGTCCTGCCCGGCGAAGCGGTTCTCCTGATTCGTGGTGGCGTCCGTGTACGTCCGGCCGTCGCCGCTGAGCTGGTAGTGCTGGTAGAGACGCTCTTCCTCGGTGGGTTCGAGGTGTCCGTCGACGTCCACGCGGGGTGCGTCCCTGACCACGTCCTTGGTGTAGGGGACGACCACGTCATCGCCCCTTACCTGGGCTCCTTCCAGCGGGACGAAGGTCTCCGAGGAGCCAAACAGGCCTGTCTTGGCTGTGACCCAGGTGGGCTGGCCGTTCTCGTCGTCGGTGTACACCTGGCCGATGGAGCCAATCTTGTCTCCGTCGGTGGAAAGGATGTTGCCATTGCGGTTCAGCAGGTCGTCGATGTGTTCCTTGGCGATCATGGTGTCTCCTTGGGTTGTCGATCATTTACTGCGGTTGGTGGCCCGGCCGGGAGCCTGGGTGGCATGCCGGCCGGCGGGGTGTGACCGGAATCGTTGCGGCTGCCCTGCGGGATTTTCCCTGCGGTGGCGACCCTTCTGTCCGGCTTCGACAGGACTACCATAAGCATGCTTACTACCTGGTTGGCAAGCATGCTTACTAATTTTTTTTGCGTGCTCAACTCTCGAACCACAGCAAAAAGCCTCCGGCCGGGTCCAAGACCCCGGGCGCGAAGGCTTCCTGCCTGTCAGGCTGCGCCGGCGTCCGCCGGCGCCTGGTCAGTGCTGGCCGAGGCTGCCGCCGGCAGGCGGAAGCGTGCCGGGGCCACCCTCGGTCCGTGCCCTGCGTTCCGCCTCGCTCGCGGTGTCGCTGAGGGCGGTCTCGTCAGAGTCGCCCTCAACATCGACCAGGCCGTTCGTCTGGTCGAAGGGTTTGGCGGTGGAACGGGTGCCCACGTCGCTGGCGGTCCCGGTCCCATCCTGGGTCAGCCCGGCACCCTGTCCGAGTCCCTCGTCCGGGAAAACGCTTCCCGCGGTGCCGGTCGGCGGCACCGCGGCGGCCGCCCCCGGGCGCGGCGCGGCCGGCGGCACGACGGGCGCATCGGTCGGCGCCGCGTCGCCCTCGGAGCCCTTGTCTCCGGAAGCAGCGGCCACGCCCGCGGCCGCCGCGGCTGCGAGGCCTACGCCGGCAATCACTTTGCCGGAGACGCCGGCTTTGCCGCTGTCGCCGCGTGAGGCGGCTGCGTCGTCGACGCCGGGGGTTCCCGCCGGTACGCCTTCGCCAACTGTTCCGCGCCAAGCGCCGGTGGCATACCCCTCGTCCTCGATGAATGCCTTGAAGCGCTCGAGGTCGCTCTCGGCCTGTTTCTCCACGACGTTGAGCTTGTCACCGATCTTCTCCACCACGCCCTCGGGCTCGTAGTCGAGGGAGAGCCGCACCGATGTCTGGCCGCCGCCGAGATCTTCAAACGTGACGGACCCTGCGTTGGTCGCTCCATCCGTGGCCGCCCAGGCAACTTTCTGGTCCGGCACTTGTTCCAGGATCCGGGCCTGCCACTGCCTGCGGACCCCGGCGATCTCTGCAGTCCACTCCAGCCGCTCATCGCTGAGCTGCTTGACACTCTTCACTCCGCCCATGAAGTGCGGGAATTCCTCGAACTGGGTCCACTGGTTATAAGCCACGCTCACCGGGACGTTAACCAGGATGCGCTTTTCAACTTTGGTGCTCATGGTGTCTCCTTCGATTGGATCGGGATCGACAGTGATGAACTGGTCATCAGTAGGCTTACTATATCCGCGGATCCGCGAACCGGCCAGAGGTTTTCCGTCGCCAGGGAGGGCCGGGCGTCCCGTGGGTTCCCCGGGGCGGTGGAGAGGCCGCGCGCCCCGGATGGCCCGACGGCGGCGCGCGCGGCTCCGTCCCTGCCCACCTAACGCTCTTGCCACAACGAGATCGGGGGTATCGGGCGTGACGCCCCTGGTCTAGCCTTTCCGGCCCTCCGTGGCGACGCCTTCGATGAAGTGGCGCTGTCCGAAGGCGAAAAGAGTCAACATGGGCAACGTGATCAGGAGGGTGGCGACCATAACGTACTGGTAGTCTCCCTGGCCCCCGTTGGTGGGGCTGTATTTGGTCATCGCGTAGGCGATTCCCAGCGGGGCGGTGAAACCTTCCACCGACCCGGCGTTGAGGTAAATTAGCGCCGACTGCAGGTTGTTCCAACTCGCCTGGAACTCGAAGATGAAGATCACCACCAGCGACGGAATGGACAACGGCAGCGCTATCCGCCGGAAGAGTCCGAAGTAGCTGGCGCCGTCAATTCGTGCAGCCTCGAAGAGCTCCCGGGGGAGACCAAGGAAAAACTGCCGCTGCAGGAAGATATAGAACGCCGAGCCAAAGAGGTTCATGCCGAAGAGCGGGATCCAGGTGCCGAGGACGCCGAGGTTTTTCCAGATCAAATACTGCGGGACCATCGTCACCGCACCCGGGAGCATCATGGTGGCCAGAACGAGGCCGAAGAGGAAATTGCGGGCAGGGAAGCGGAAATAGGCGAAACCGAAGGCGACCATGGCGCTGGAAATGGTGACCAGGGTGGCGGCCAGGACGGCGATCAGGAAACTGTTGGCCACCCAGTGGACCAGTGGCAGTTGGTCCCATACCTGGACGTAGTTCTGCGGCGAGAAAGTGCGGGGGACCAGGGCATTGTCGAATACCTCGGCGCGGGGTTTCAGGCTCGCGGCAATGAGCCACACCAGCGGGTATAGAAAGGCCCCGCTGATGAGGATTAGAACCGTCCAGAGCAGCAAGCGGGCCACGGTGGTCCGCGGGCCGCGCGTCGTTCGGCGCGTCCGCCGCCCGGCGGTCCGCTCCATTTCATCCTGCGGAGGGGCAGCGCCCGGTGACTTTGCAGCCGGCTGGGTCCGTGTCGTTGCCATCAGCGTTTCTCCCCTTCGTAGTAGACGAACTTGTTCCCGATTTTCACTTGGACGAGGCTAATCAGGAGGATCAAAACGAACAGCACCCACGCCATGGCTGCGGCGAACCCAAAGTTGAATTCCCGGAACGCCTGCTGGAAAAGGTAGATCCCGTAAAAAAGCGACGCCTCCGGGGAGGAGCTGGTCTGGTCCCTCCAGAAAAGAAGGTAGGCCTGATCGAAAACTTGCAGCGCCGCGATCGTCAGGACAATCACGTTGAAGAAGATGGCACCCGAGATCATCGGCACCGTGATGTAGAAGAACTTCCGGACCGGACCGGCGCCGTCCAAAGCCGCCACCTCGTAAAGATCCTTCGGTACGCTCTTGAGCGCCGCCAGGAAGATGACCATGGTGCCGCTGACCCCCCATAAGGTCATCAGCACGATCGACGGCTTCACCCAGGCCGGATCGATCAGCCACTGCGGGCCGGTAATTCCGAAGAATCCGAGGGCCTGGTTGATGGCCCCCGTATTTCCGTTCAGCAGGAGCAGGAACACAGCCGCGGTGGCCACGGAGGGCGTCATCTTCGGAAGGTAGTAGACGGTCCGGAAAAACCCGGCCCCGCGCCCCACCCGGTTCAGCAAAAGCGCGAGCCCCAGCGCGACGCAAATTTCCAACGGCACCGCCAGGACGGCGTAAAACAGGGTATTGGCCAGTGACAGGGCCACTTTCGGATCGTCAAAGAGAAGGGCGTAATTAGTGACCCCGGCCGGCCGCGCCACGTTCGTGGCGAGGTTGTAGCGGCTGAAAGAGATCACCAGGCTGTAGACCATGGCGCCGAGCATGAACACCACAAAGCCGACGATCCACGGCGAGATGAATAAGTAACCAGCGATCGCTTCACGACGGTTGTATTTGTTCCGTGCCGGACGCCCTCCGCGCGACGTTTGGCGCGACGCGACTCGCACCGATGCCTTAGCTCCCACCAATGACCCCCGTTCTCGATTTCTCCAGCGCGAAGTCGAGGTCCGGCGACCTTGTGATGCCGGTGGCGCGCCCCTTGCGTCGTCCTGCAGCTTCGGCTAGCTTTCGATTTAGCAAGCTTACTTACAGTTTGGCAGTTAAAGGGCGTTTGGCCGAAAGTTTTCCGGTGGCGAAAAGATGCCGCGAAGACCTTGAAATTGACACTGGGGAGGATTCAGATGCGGGTTCGGGAAAAGAGCGTAGCGGTGCTGGCTCTGGCCGTTTTGGGGTTGACTGCATGCGGCGGGGGCGGTGCGTCCACTGCGGAGACGGCTGATTTCAAGAAGGAAGCGTCAGGGTCGCTGACGGCCTGGGCCTTCGACAACGCTGACGACGTCGGTAAGGCCCGGATGAAGTTCGCAGGGGAGCAGCTTCCTGACGTCAAGATCACCATGGACCAGACACCCTTTGACGCCCAGAAGTTCACCACCCGCGCCGCCAGCGGCACCGTCCCCGACGTCGTCCAAATGGACCGGGCCTTCGTCGCCACCTACGCCGCCCAGGGTCTCATTAAGCCGCTGGACGGGTGCTTCAAAGCGCACGGCATGGACCCGGCCAAGCAGTTCTATCCAGCGGTCACGCAGCAGGTCACGTACCAGGACAAGGTGTGGGCGGTTCCGCAGTTCTACCAGCCGGCTGCCATCATCCTCAATCAGGACGTCCTGCAACCCGCCGGCGTGGCCCCGGAAGACATCGACACCTCGGACAAGGCGAAGCTCCTCAGCGCCGTTTCCAAGGCCTACAAGTCGAGCGGAAGCAACCCCGCAACGCTTGGCTTCGATCCGGTGGCCGGCGGCCAGGCCGAGCTCTGGATACTGGGCCAGGGCGGAAAGCTCATGGACGACAAGGGTGCCCCTGCCCTGGACGATCCTGCGAACATCGAGGCATTGACCTTCCTGAAGGGGATATACGACGCCCAGGGCGGCTACGCGAAGGCGAAAAGCTTCAGTGACTCGTTCGACACCTTCGGCAAGGACAACCAGTTCGTCAAGAACCAGGTCGGCGCGCAGGTCGACGCCCAGTGGTACGTCAACGTCCTGGCGCCGTACTCGAAGTCGCTCAACATCTCCGCCGTGCCCTTCAAGGGCAAGGACGGCAAGCCCTTCACGGTGGCGGGCGGAACATCGTTTGTCATCCCTGCCGGCGCCAAGAACGCCGATGCCGCGTGCGCCTGGATGACCTCGTTGGTCACGGATGACGCCTGGTCCGCGGCAGGTGCTGCCAGGGCGGAGAAGATCGCATCAACGCCCGGGGGCATGAACACGGGACTCTTCACCGGCTCGCCGTCCGCGGACAAGCTGATCCGGGACAAGTTCGTCAAGGCCAGCGGCAATGCAGGATTCGATCAGACCATCGCAACCTATTACGAGGTCCTCCCGGCCGGAAAGTCGCTCGGAGCTTCGCCGGCCGGCCAAACCATCAAGACGGAAGTCAACAACGCTATCGCCTCCGCCCTGCTGGGCACGAAGACACCCGACAAGGCCCTCGCCGACGCACAAGCCGCCGCGAAGCGGGCGTTTGACCAGGCCGGTTCCTAGGGGCGCAAAGGCTGCCGACGCGACAATGTGAGGGGCGCTCCCATCCGGGGGCGCCCCTCACTGCGCCGGTCCTCCCGGCGCGGGGCCTCAGTGCGGGGCGGCCGGTTTCGTGCCAAGGAGGAGGTTAAGTCCCCAGCCCGCAGCGGTGGTCAGAAGGATGGCTCCTGCCATGGAAAGAAGCTGCGGCGGCGAGGAGAGGATTCCGAGGCTGACGATGAGTGTGGTCGCCCCGGCCGGCGGATGCGGCTTCCGAAGCCACGTGAGCACCAAGGTGGTGAGCGCAACGGAGAGCGCCCCGGCCGCCACAAACGGGGCGGTGAGTCCGCCGACCGGGGCGGGCGGGGCGTCCTGCAGGCCGAAGGCGTACAGGCAGGCGGCGCCCGTGATCAGACCGGTGAGGTGTCCGGCCAGCGTGTTGGATGGCCGGGCGGAGGGCTGCTCGGGGGATTCGAAAAACAGCATCACCGTCGGGCCCAGACTGGGGAAGAGCCATGGCAGGTGCAACCCGAGGCCCACCAACCCGGCGAGGGCAAGAACCACGAGCGAAAGCACCGCTGCGTAGACTGCCGGCCCCACGGCGCTCCGGCGTGCTTCGAGCCGCTTCAACAGCGGCGGCCTCATGGTCATTTACGGCTACCTTCCACTCTCGGCCCTCAGCGCGCCACGATCAGCGCCTGGGGTGCTGCCTGCTTCATGCGGGTCTGCAGCCAGCGCAGCTGTACGGAGGTCTCCCCGTCGCACCGGGCGACGATGTCGAGCAGTTCGCGGTCGCGGAGAGCGGAGCCAGCTTGTTTCACCATGGTCCAGGTCACGTCAACAAGGCTGGCCAGCAGGTAAAGGTCCTGAAGGTCCCGCAACAGCCCCACCGGGCCGCTGCGTGTTGTGGAAAGCCCCTCGGCATGGAGGCGCTCCGGCTCGTCGTCGGACACGGACTCGCCGTACCGCTGCACTGCCGGGAGCAGCAGGCGGCTGTGCTCCTCGCACTGCTGCGCCAGGGTGTGGCAGAGGAAATGCACATCCGGTTCGGCACCATGGCCCGTCGCCACCTGGCGGAAGGACTCCGCGAGCGTGGTTTCGGCCTGGTGAAGCATGCCCAGGTAGATGTTCAGGTTCACGGCTTTCCGTCCTTCCCGCTGGGCTTGGTGGCGCCCGGCCCGATCGCGGCGGGGAAGCTGGGCGGCGGTGCAGCGCCGACCAACTCGGAGGCCTGGGCCTCGCTGCCGCCGGCCGTCAGCCGCGCCGGCCGCTGTCCCGCCGCCGCCGCGGCGGGACGGGACGCCGTCGTGGTCGGCGCCGGCGCGGGGCCGGTGCCGTCGCCGATCTTTTCCACCTTCACGGCCGCGTTCTTGAAGACCGGCTGTTTCGAGACTGGATCCCATTCGGTGAGGGTGAGTTCGTTCGCAGCCGTCGGGTGTTCCCCGGGCGAGCCGCCCTGGTCCCAGTAGCCGTAGTGGAACGGGGCAAAGACGGTGCCGCGTCGGATGTCGCTGACGCGGACCGGGACTTCGATCCGGCCGCGCCGCGAGGTCACGCGGACGAGGTCGCCTTCGACGATCCCCAGCCGCTCGGCGTCGTCCGGGCCCAGTTCCACCCAGGCACTGGGGGCGGCCTTCGTCAGGGGGCGCGAGCGTCCGGTCTTGGTCCGGGTGTGGAAATGGTAGGCGGTCCGGCCGGTGGTGTACCGCAGCGGGTACTGGCCGTCGGGTTCCTCATGCGGAGGGGAGTAGTCGGCGGTTTTAAGGATGGCCCGGCCGGCCGGGACGCCGGCGCGGAACGATTCGGCGCCTACGGTGGCGCCGGTCAAGAGGTCATGCCCGTAGCTTTCGCAGTAGTCCGGGTCGGTGGGGAAGACGCCGTCCGCGTAGAGCCGCTCCCGGCCGTCCGGATTCTCATCGTTGCAGGGCCACGGGATGCCGCTGCTGCCACGGAGCCGGTCATAGCTGATGCCGCTGTAGTCGCAGGGCCGGCCACGGGAGCATTCCTTCCACGCCTCAAAGCCGTCCTCCGGCCCGGTCCACGGAAGGAGCGGTTCGCCCTGCAGGGTGGTGAATTCCATCCGGCGGGAGTAGTCGAGGAAGATGTCCAGGTCGCTCCGCGCCTCGCCGGGCGGTTCGACGGCCTTGTCGGAGAGGTGGACGATGCGGTTGACGTTGGTGAAGGTTCCCGTCTTCTCACCCCAGGCGGCGGCGGGCAGGACGACGTCGGCGGCCTGGGCTGTCTCGGTCAGGTAGAGGTCCTGCACCACCAGGAACAGCTCGGGCATGGCCAGGATGTCCCGGATCCTGGGCAGGTCCGGCATGGAGACCGCCGGGTTCGTCGCCGAAATCCAGAGGAACTCGATGGAGCCTTGTTCGGCGTAGCGGAAGATCTGCATCGCGTGCGTCGGCGGCGCCCAGTGCGGGATGACCAAGGGGTCCACGTCCCAGAGCTCGGCAAGTTCCCGGATGTGCTCCGGATTCTCCCAGTTCCGGAAGCCGGGGAGGTCCCCGTCCGCCCCGCATTCGCGGTTATTCTGCGCGGTCGGCTGGCCGTTCATTTGCAGGATGCCGCATCCGGGCCGCCCGAGCAGCCCGCGAAGCAGGTGCAGGTTGTTGACCTGGCAAGAGGCGGCGGTGGCCTGGGCGGACTGGTAGAAGCCCTGCAGGACCGTGGACAGCACGCGGGCCGAGGTGCCGAAGATTCGGGCGGCCTCCCTGATGTCCGCGGCGCTCACGTCGCAGACCCCCGCCGCTGCCTCCGCCGTCCAGGGTTCCACGGTGGCCTTGAGCTGCTCCAACCCGACCGTGTGCTCGTTCACGTACTCCTCATCGAGCCAGCCGTTCGCCAGGAGCTCGTGGACCAGGGCGTTCATGAGGGCGAGGTTGGTGCCGGGCCGGACGGCCAGGTGGACGTCCGCCTGGCGCGCCACCTCCGTTTCGCGCGGATCAACGCAGACGACCTTGGGCCGGTCCGGTCCCGCGATGCGGTCCAGCACCCGCGACCACAGCACGGTCTGCGTCTCGGCCATATTGTGTCCGTAGAGGAAGATCGCGTCGCAGCTGTCGATGTCCGTGTAGCTGCCGGGCTGTCCGTCCGCTCCGAAGGACTCCTTCAGCGCTGCCGCCGCCGTCGCGGTGCACAGCCGGGTGTTGCCGTCCATATGCGGGGTTCCGATGCCGGCCTTCCCGATCACGGCCAGGGCGTAATACTCCTCAAGGAACAGCTGGCCGCTGGTATAGAAACCGTGGCTGAGGGGTCCGCGTTCCCGCAGCAGCTCCCGGCTCCGCTCGGTGATGCGGTTCATCGCCGTGTTCCAGTCGCATTCGACCAGCCGGCCGTTTTCTCGGATCAGGGGCCGTGTGAGCCGGTCGCGGTGGGCCACGCCCTGCCAGCTGGCGAACAGGCCTTTGGGTCCGAGGCGGCCGTGGTTGACGAGGTCTCCGGCGCGGCCGCGGATGCCGACCATGGCGCCGTCCTTGACGGCGATGTCGCAGGCGCAGCCGTTGCTGCACAGCACGCACGCGGACTGGACCCAGCGGTCGACGTCGTCCTCGGTGACACCTTCGCTAAGCGTCTGGTCCACCCGCACCGGCCACAGCCCGTCGCGGGGATACGGGGTCCTCGTGCCCCAGATGTCGGCAATCCGGTCAACCATAATTGTCCTCCCATTGCTGCGCCCCGGGCTGCGACCAGGGCCGGATAGTTGCCCCGATCAAGCTTTATCAGCATGTGGCCGCCGCGTACAGGGGCCGGATCCAAAAGGGTCCGAAGTCCGCAGCGCAGGTGCCGGGGTCAGAGGGGCGGCGTGACCCTGCCCGCTAGGATGCTGGCGATCTCCGCAGTTGTCAGGACCCGTTGTCGGTACTCCCGGCAAAGGACGTCCTGGACGGCGGCTGCTGCCTCAGGATTCTCCGGGGCGGCCCCCGCCGTGTGGATGACGCGGATGATGTGGCCGAACGCAGGCCGGACGCATCAGGTGCTCCTGGATAGCAGCTGTTGAGGATGGCCCCCAAGGGAGGGTCCATGGGATTCTTCGACATCACATCGTGAGTCAGGCCGTGTCGGGGTAGCTGGCCAGCAGGTAGTCCGCGGCGGTAGCTCCGGCCATCCGACGTCGGCTGCTGTTGGGGTCAACCCCGCACCGCTGCATGGCCGACCGGAACACCCGGTCCTCCACGGGCGTGATGCGGTGAAGCAGGCACCAGCTCGTATAGAGGCCGTAGAGACAGTCCGGCCCCAGGGGGCTGTGGGTTTCATCGGGGACCGTTGCGTCCAGCAGGAACCGTTCAAAGTGCGAACTGGCCATTGGAAGCTCTCTTTCGCGAGCGCATCAATGTGCCGCCGGTCTGCTTCAGCGGCTCCCTTTGCGGCCGCGCAAGCGCCGGCAAAAGGATCCGCCCCTTTCGGGGACTGGATTCCTTCGAATCTACGACCCACCCCGCTCCGCTGTCCAGAGTTTGTCGCCTCCGCCGGTTCGCGTCCAAGGCGCGCGTACCCAGGGCCAAGCGTGCGTCCCGGCAGGCCCTGGGTACCCGCGCGTCCGAGGCCGTTTCGGGCCCGGATGCGCGGGAATCTGCAAAATATGGTGAACTAGGCGGGTATGGGCGCATCTGCCCGAGCAACCTTTTTCTGTAGGAGCACCGTGCCAAGCAAGGCCCCCACCGGCAAGAAACTCGTGATTGTGGAGTCTCCCGCCAAGAGCAAGACCATCGCCAAGTACCTGGGCGAAGGTTTCATCGTTGAGGCCTCTATCGGTCACATCCGCGACCTTCCGCAGCCTTCGGAGCTCCCTGCGGAACTGAAGAAAACCCCGCTGGGCAAGTTCGCGGTCGACATTGAACACGACTTCAAGCCGTATTACGTGGTGTCTCCGGACAAGAAGAAAAAGGTCGCCGAACTCAAGGCCCAGCTCAAGGGCGCCGACGCGCTCTACCTCGCAACCGATGGGGACCGCGAGGGCGAGGCCATCGCGTGGCACCTGCTGGAAGTCCTTAAGCCCAAGGTTCCGGTGTACCGGATGACCTTCGGTGAAATCACCAAGGAAGCCATCCATCGCGCCATGGACAACCTGCGTGACGTGGACCAGGACCTCGTCGACGCGCAGGAAACCCGCCGTGTCCTGGACCGCCTCTACGGCTACGAGATCTCCCCGGTGCTGTGGCGCAAGGTGGCCCGCGGCCTGTCCGCCGGCCGCGTGCAGTCCGTCGTCACCCGCATGGTGGTGGACCGGGAACGCGAGCGGATGGCGTTCAAGTCGGCGTCCTACTGGGACCTGACCGGCCAGTTCGGCGCGGAGTCCGGTTCCTTCAAGGCGAAGCTGGCCGCCGTCGACGGCTCCAAGGTCGCCAGCGGCCGGGACTTCAACGACGACGGCGAGCTCACCTCGCGCGGCGTCGTGCACCTGAACGAGGAACTCGCCGGAGCCCTGGCCGCCGGCCTGCAGGACGCGGACTTCCGCGTCCGCTCCGTCGACACCAAGCCCTACACCCGCCGCCCCGCGGCGCCGTTCACCACCTCCACGCTGCAGCAGGAGGCCGGCCGCAAGCTGCGTTTCTCCTCTAAGAGCACCATGCAGGTGGCCCAGCGGCTCTACGAAAACGGCTACATCACCTATATGCGTACGGACTCGAACGCCCTGAGCAACGAGGCCATCACCGCCGCGCGGCGGCAGGCCTCCGAGCTGTACGGCCCCGAATACGTCCCGGCGTCGCCCCGCGTCTACAGCGGCAAGGCGGCCAACGCGCAGGAAGCGCACGAGGCCATCCGCCCCGCCGGCGACTCCTTCCGCACCCCGGCACAGGTGGCCAAGCAGCTCTCCGGCGACGAGTTCCGCCTCTACGAGCTGATCTGGAAGCGCACCGTCGCCTCCCAGATGGCCGACGCCAAGGGCTCCACCGCCACCATCCGGCTCGGCGCCGTCACCGTGGGCGGCGCGGCCGCCGGCCGGGACGCCGAATTCTCCGCCTCCGGCACCGTCATCACCTTCCCGGGCTTCCTCGCAGCCTACGAAGAAGGCAAGGATGAGAGCCGCGGCGACGAGGACTCCGAGGAAGCACGCCGGCTGCCCAACGTGGCCAAGGACGACGCGCTGACCGCCTCGGAGATCGTCGCCGTCGGGCACGAAACGTCGCCGCCGCCGCGCTACACCGAAGCGTCCCTGACCGCGGAGCTGGAAAAGAAGGGCATCGGCCGCCCGTCGACCTACGCCTCCACGATTTCCACCATCCAGGACCGCGGCTACGTCCGGAAGCAGGGCTCCGCGCTGGTGCCGAGCTGGATCGCGTTCTCCGTGATCCGGCTGCTCGAACAGCACTTCCACGACTACGTGGACTACGACTTCACGGCGGACATGGAAGCCGACCTGGACAAGATCGCCAACGGCCAGGAAGCCGGGCCCGCGTGGCTGAAGCACTTCTACTTCGGGGAGGATTCCGAGCCCGGCCTGCTGAGCATCGTCAACAACCTCGGCGAGATCGACGCCCGCGAAATCAACTCCATCCCGATCACCGAGGGCATTACCCTGCGCGTCGGCAAGTTCGGGCCGTACCTGGAAAGCTCTGTCCCCACCGTGGACCCGAAGACCGGCGAAGTCATCGAATCCGCCCGCGCCAACGTCCCCGAGGACTTGGCCCCGGACGAGCTCACCGCCGCCAAGGCGGTCGAGCTGATGGAGACCGCCGCCCCGGAGGAGCGCGTACTCGGCGCAGACCCGCACACCGGACACACGATCGTGGCCAAGAACGGCCGCTACGGCGCCTACGTCACCGAAGTCATTCCGGAGATGACCGAGGAGCAGCTCGCCAACCAGCCGGTCGAGTACTACAAGAACGGCAAGCCGAAGCCGCCGAAGAAGCCGGTCAAGGCCAAGCCGCGCACCGGTTCGCTGTTCGCCTCCATGAGCGTGGACACGGTGACCCTGGATGAGGCCCTGCAGCTGATGAGCCTGCCGCGGGTGCTCGGCCAGGATGCCGACGGCAACCCGATCACGGTGCAGAACGGCCGTTTCGGCCCGTACCTGAAGAAGGGCACGGACTCCCGTTCCATCGGCTCGGAGGAGGAAATCTTCACCATCACGCTGGAACAGGCGCTGGAGATCTACTCGCAGCCCAAGCAGCGCGGTGCCCGCGCCGCCGTCCCGCCGCTGGCGGAGTTCGGCCCGGACCCGGTGTCGGAGAAGAACATCGTGGTGAAGGAAGGCCGCTTCGGCCCGTACATCACCGACGGCGTCACCAACATCACCGTGCCGCGCAGCACTGCGATCGAGGAACTGACGCGGGAACGCGCCGTCGAACTCCTCGCCGAAAAGCGCGCCAAGGGCCCGGTCAAGCGCACGACGACGGCCCGCAAGGCCCCCGCCCGCAAGGCCGCCGCCAAGAAGTAGAAGGTGCTGCCCGAACCGGTGCAATCCTCTGCGTGCTCGCTCGTTCCTCGCTTAGACGCACGCTGCCGGATCACTCCGGTTTGGGCAATAGGGGTTCGGGTAGGAATTGCGGACCGGGGCGTGACGTGATCGAGTAGGACCATGACTGAACAGCCAGAACCCATGGATCTCCAGCCGCTCAACGACCTCGAAGAGAAGCTCGCCCGGGGGGAGCAGCCGGACGCCAACCCGGTGGACGTCATCCTGTCCTTCCTCAACAACGAGGTCTACATCGTCAGTTCCGACACGATCGAGGGCCCGGACTCCCAGGTGGAGCCGCTGGTGCTCGCCAACGCCTCCGGCGAGCCCGTGCTGGCCGTCTTCTCGCACCCGAGCCGGGTGGCGGAGCAGTACCTCGCTGCGGCGCCGAACGTGCTCGGCACCCAGGGTTCGGCGATCATCGGCAACCTCGGTGACCAGCTGGGCATGGTGATCAACCCCGGCGCTGTCTACGGTTTCGAAATCGACCCTGAGGGCGTGGCGAACATCCGCCGGGACTTCAAGCCGTCCGAGGAGGAGCCGGAAGCGGCCCAGGGCGACGGCCAGGCCTAGTCCGCGGAACGGGGCCGGCCCGGTCCGTTAGGCGGGCCGGGTTCCCGGGGGAATAATGGCAGCATGCGGCTAGGCGTCCTCGATATCGGGTCCAACACTGTCCACCTCCTCTTGGTGGACGCCCACCCCGGCGCGCGCCCGGTTCCGTTCGCGTCGCATAAGCGGCCGCTCTCCCTCGTGCAATTCCTGGAGAGCGACGGGAGCATCAACGACGCCGGCCAGCATGAACTGATCGAATTCGTCCTCGAAGCGTGGGAGTTCGCAGCCAAGCACAAGGCCGAAGATCTTCTGGCGTTCTGCACCTCGGCCATCCGCGAGGCCACCAACGGGCCCGCCGTCCTGGCCCGGGTCAAACATGAGACCACCGTGACGCTGCGGGAACTGACCGGCAGCGAGGAGGCCTCGATGACGTTTTTCGCCGTCCGCCGCTGGTACGGCTGGGGCGCGGGTCCCGTGCTGAACCTGGACATCGGCGGCGGTTCCTTCGAAATGGCCTACGGGGAGGACGAGCTCCCCGAACTTGCGACGTCGGTGCCGCTCGGCGCGAGCCGGCTCACCCGGGACTGGCTCGCCGAGGACCCGCCGTCGGCCAAGAGCGTCAAGGAGCTTCGCCGCTACATCAGGGCCACCCTCAAGCCCGCGGTGCGCGACTTCGCAAAGCTTGGCAAGGCCAACCATGTCGCCGGAACCTCCAAGACCTTCCGTTCGCTGGCGCGCATCGCCGGAGCGGCGCCCAGCGGCGCCGGACCCTACGTCAAGCGGGAACTGTTCGCCACGGACCTCGGCCTGTGGGCGCAACGCATCTCTGCCATGGAGGTGGAGGACCGGCTGAACCTTCCCGGTGTTTCCGAAGCGCGCGCCTCCCAGCTTCTGGCCGGTGCCCTGGTAGCGGAAGCGGCCCTGGAAATGTTTGAGTTCCCGAGCCTGGAAATCTGCCCGTGGGCCCTCCGCGAGGGACTGATCCTGCGCCGCCTCGATCAGCTCATCTTCGAAGGTCCCCTGCAGCCGGCGCCCCACGTGACCCGGGCCGACGAGGCCGCCGAGCCGCAGGCACCCGACGTCGAGGCGCTGGAAGCGCCCTGACGAGGGCCGGCTCCGGCCGGCATTGTCCGCCCGGCACCGAAAGCGGGCCCCGGCGTGTCGTTCCGGACGCACCCCGTTCGTTGACAAGGTGAAGGGCCGGCAAGGGACCGGCCCCATCGTCCAGGAGGACAGCACCATGGCACAGTACCTGCTCAGCGTCTACCAGCCCGCCGGCCCGGCCCCGGCCGCGGACGTCCTGGCGCCCATCATGCGGGACCTTGAAGCCTTGAACCGGGAAATGAAGGCCGCCGGCGCCTGGGTCTTCGCCGCGGGGCTGCACCCCACAGCGACCGCCACAGTCGTGCGGCAGCAGGGGGCCGAGACACTCATGACGGACGGCCCGTTCGCCGAAACAAAGGAACACCTCGGCGGATTCACGGTCATCGAGGCGCCGGACCTCGACGCCGCCCTCGGCTGGGCCGGGAAGCTGGCCCGCGCCACCACCCTGCCCGTGGAAGTGCGGCCCATCCAGCACTAGCCGGACGGGCGGGAGGCCGGAAACGTGAAAGGCACCGGCGGTCCGCTGCGGGAAAATGGGGGAAACCCGCTGCAGACCACCGGTGCCGGGCAGACATCCGCATGACTGCCATATCATCACTCGCACCCTCAATGAGGCAGTTCCTACGTTAGGCGCCGAGTTTGGGAACAAGCTGCGCTGAGGATGTGAGCTGGCTGTGAATCGGGGCGGACTGCAATGATGGGTCAATGAGCAACCGAATCGCATTCCTGGGCTGTGGGTCAATGAACGAGGCAATCCTGGGCGGCATGATCGCGGGCGGAACGGACCCCGCGGACATCGTCGCCACCGTCCGGCGCGCCGAACGGGCCGCCGAGCTGGCCGAGCGGCACCACGGGATCACGGCCATCGCCGGCGAGGAAGAACCGGAGAACAACAGCCAGGCCGCCACCGGCGCCGCCGTGGTGGTGCTGGGCGTCAAGCCCGTGGGAGTTACGGACCTTGCCCGCGAGATCAGCGGCTCGCTCTCGCCGGAGACCATCGTCGTCAGCGTTGCCGCTGCAGTCTCCCTGGCGCAGCTGGAAGCGGCGCTCCCGGCCGGGCAGCCCGTCATCCGTTCGATGCCGAATACGCCGGCCAAGCTGGGCCGCGGCGTCGTGTCGGTCTCGGCCGGAACCCACTGCTCGGGCGAGCAGCTGCAGCGCGCGAAGGGCATCTTCGCCGCCGTCGGCACCGTCGTCGAGATCCCCGAGGAGCAGGTGGACGCCCTGTCCGCGATCAGCGGCTCGGGCCCGGCGTACGCCTTCTACCTGGCCGAGGCGATGGCGGCCGCCGGCGTCGAACTTGGCCTTGACGCCGAGCTCTCGCTGCTGCTGGCGCGCGAAACCGTCGCCGGTGCCGGGCTGATGCTCGCCGAGCCGGGCGCCGATCCGACGGCGCTGCGCAAGGCCGTGACCAGCCCGAACGGCACCACCGAACGGGCAATTGCCACCTTTGACGAGCGCGGCCTCCCGGCGATCATCGCGGACGGCGCCCGGGCCGCCGCCGAGCGGGCCGCGGAGATCACCCGGCAGCTTGGCTAGTCCGAACGCAGGCGCCGCCATGACGCCGGCCGGGCCGGGTGGCAGGATAGGACCCATGGAACTGCACATCACAGGGGACCCCGCGGCGGACCAACTCCTCAGCGAGGACGCGTTTGCGCTGCTGACCGGCATGCTGCTTGACCAGCAGGTGACGATGGAGTCGGCTTTTGCCGGTCCGGAAAAGATCCGGACGCGCATCGGGTCCATGCAGCCGGCCGCGATCGCGGGGTACGATCCGCAGGAATTCGTCGAGATGTTCAAAGAGCGCCCGGCCGTGCACCGGTTTCCCGGCTCCATGGCCGGCCGCGTCCAGGCGCTTGCGGAGACGGTGCACAGCGATTGGAACGGCGACGCTACCGCCATCTGGACGCAGGGCGACCCCGACGGGCCGGAGGTGCTGCGCCGGCTCAAGGCGTTGCCGGGGTTCGGCGAGCAGAAGGCGAAGATCTTCCTGGCGCTGCTGGGAAAGCAGTGCGGGCTCCGGGCGGAAGGCTGGCGCGAGGCCGCCGGCCACTACGGCCAGGAGAACGCTTTCCTGTCCGTCGCGGACATTGTGGACCCCGAGTCGCTGAGCAAGGTGCGGGCCAGCAAGCAGGCAGCCAAAGCCGCCGCGAAGGCTGCAAAGACCGCCGCGTCCTGAGTTACGGGCGCGCGGCGAACCGTTCCAGCAGGTCCACGTGGCCGGAGACAATGAGCATGTCCCGGGAGGAAACCTTGGTCTCCGGCCGGGCATAGGTGAAGTCCTCCCCCGGGGATTTGACGCCCACGATCGTCACGCCGTACTTGGAGCGGACCTTGGACTCATCCAGGGTGAAGCCCACCGTTTCCCGCGGCGGGTACATTTTCACGATCGCGAAGTCGTCGTCGAACTCGATGAAGTCCAGCATCCGGCCGGAGACGAGGTGCGCGGCGCGGACGCCGGCGTCTGCCTCCGGGTAGATCACGTGGTTGGCGCCGATCCGGGTCAGGATCTTGCCGTGCGAGGGCGTGATCGCCTTGACCCAGAGGTGCTCGATGCCGAGGTCCACGAGGTTCACGGTGATCAGCACCGAGGATTCGATCGAGGTGCCCACTCCGACGACGGCGGAACTGAACTCCTGGGCGCCGAGCTGGCGGAGGGCGTCGATGTTGGTCGCGTCGGCCTCCACCACGTGGGTCAGGACGCTGGCCCACTTCTGCACCAGGTTGCGGTCGCGTTCGATCGCCAGCACTTCGCGGCCTTGTTTGACCAGCTGCTCTGCGGTGGACGCGCCGAAGCGGCCCAGCCCGATCACCAGCACGGGCGCGTTGTGGGCGGGACGGTTGACGGCGCCTGAGGAACTAGCCAATGATCGGTCTCTCTTCCGGGTAGTGGTACAACTGGCTGCGCTGGCGCAGGGCCAGCCCAGCGGCGAGGGTGACGGTGCCGACGCGGCCGGCAAACATCAGGGCGGTGAGGACGTAGACCCCCGCCGGGGGCAGCTCGGCACTGAGGTTGGTGCTCAAGCCCACCGTGGCGAACGCGGAGATCGTCTCGAACAGCACCCGGTCCAGCGAGGCGCCGCTGATCTGCAGCAGCAGCAGGGCCGAGACGGCCACCAGGGTGGCGCCGGCGACAATGACCGAGATGGCCACCCGCATGGTGCCCTCCGGGATGGTGCGGCCGTAGATCTTCACATCCGCGTCACCGCGGGCCTCTGCGACGATGGCCAGGAACATCACCGCGATGGTGGTGACTTTGATGCCGCCGGCGGTCGACGCCGAGCCGCCGCCGGCGAACATCAGCGCGTCGGTCAGCAGCATGGTGGTCGAGTCCATCTGGTTCTGGTCCACCAGGTTGAAGCCACCGGAGCGCGTCATCACCGAGGCGAAGAGCGAGTGCGTGATCTTGTCGGCCAGGTTCATGCCGCCGATGGTGCGCATGTTCTCCCACTCCATCAGCCCCCAGAGCACGGTGCCGGCAGCGAGCAGGATCAGCGAGACCTGGATGGTTAGCTTGGTGTGCAGGTTCCACTTCTTCCAGTTCAGGCCGTTCTGCTGCAGCACCATCACGACCGGGAAGCCGAGGCTGCCCAGGAACACGCCGATCATCAGCGGGATCAGGATCCACAGGTCCGTCTCGTAGGGCACAATGCCGTCCGAGTGCGGCGTGAAGCCGGCGTTGTTGAACGCGGAAATGGCGTAGAACACGCCGTGCCAGACGGACTGTCCGAAGCTCTCGCCCAGCGCGAGGAACCGCGGAATCAGTGCCACGGCCAGGGCGGCTTCAATCACCACGGAGGTGACGATGACGATCCGCAGCAGGGTGCCCACCTCGCCGAGGCGGCCGGCGTTGTTCATGGCCTCCTGCGCGATCAGCTTGCCGCGGACGCCGAGTTTCTTGCTGACCATCAGCGCCAGCAGCGACGCGAGGGTTAGGGTGCCGAGGCCGCCGACGAAGATGCCGAGCAGGATCACGAGCTGGCCGAAGAAGGACCAGTGCACGGCCGTGGACACCACCGTCAGCCCGGTCACGCAGACGGCCGAGACGGCGGTGAAGAGGGCCTGGTGCAGCGGCGTCGCCTGCCCGGTGGCGGAGGACACCGGCAGGGAGAGCAGGGTGGTGAAGACGAGGATGACGACGGCGAAGGCCGAGACGGCCAGGCGCGCCGGGGAGGTGTTGGCGATGTCGTCGACGAAGTCGCGCAGCCGGGTGAAGATCCACAGGCCCTCGCGCTCCGGCTGGCCGGGGTGCCAGCTGGCCGGGCTCGGTGACCTCGACTGGCTTTGCGTCATGTGCGGCTTGTCCTCGGTTGAAACGGCGTCCTTCAGTAGTAAACCACTATATTCCGCGCAACGACGGGGGATCGGGGCTGTGCGCTCGGGTAGCCTGTGATTGATGACATTCCTCCCCGGACTCGCTCAGACCGCCCTGCCGACGACGGTGGTGTGGGACTCTGCCATGACGGCCTACAACTTTGGCCACAGCCACCCGATGGCGCCGGAGCGGATGGAACTCACCGCGCGGCTGGCCCGCAGCCTGGGGCTGCTGGACCTGGACCACGTCAGCGTGGCCGCGCCCTGGGTGGCCACCGACGAGGAACTCGGTACCGTGCACAGCGCGGACTATGTCGCCGCCGTCCGCCGCGTCAGCGCCAATCCTGACACGCCGGACCTGGACCGCGGGCTCGGGACCGAGGACGACCCGGCCTTCGCCGGCATGCACGAGGCCAGTGCCAGGCTCGCCGGCGGGTCGCTGCTCGCGGCCGCGGCCATCCTGGACGGCAGCGCGGTCCGGGCCGTGAACTTCGGCGGCGGCATGCACCATGCCTCCCGTGAACGGGCCAGCGGCTTCTGCATCTACAACGACGCCGCCCTGGCCATCCAGCGGCTGCTCGACGGCGGCGTGCAGCGGGTCGTGTACGTCGACGTCGACGCGCACCACGGCGACGGGACACAGAGCATCTTCTGGGACGACCCGCGGGTGCTGACGATCTCGCTGCATGAGACCGGGCTGACGCTGTTTCCGGGCACCGGCTTCGCCAACGAGATCGGCGGCCCGAATGCCCAGGGCAGCGCGGTCAACGTGGCGCTGCCGGCCGGGACCGGGGACGCGGGCTGGCTGCGGGCCTTCCACGCGGTCGTTCCGCAACTCATCGGCGCCTTCGAACCGGAGGTTATCGTCAGCCAGCACGGTTGCGACTCGCACCGCCTGGATCCGCTCACGCACCTGAACATCAGCGTCGACGGTCAGCGCGAGGCGGCCACCGCCATCGGCAACCTCGCGGCCCGCTACTGCGAGAACCGCTGGATTTCCACCGGCGGCGGCGGCTACAACGTGATCACGGTGGTCCCGCGCTCCTGGAGCCACCTGATCGCGATTGCGGCGGGCCGCCCGGTCCCGCTGCGGACGCCCGTGCCGGAGGACTGGCGGCAGTACGTGCAGGAGAAGTACGGGGCCAAATACGGCGTCGCACCGCCAGCGGTCATGGGCGACGACGTGGACCTCTGGTGGCGCTCCTGGGAGGTCGGCTTCGACCCCAACGACGAGGTGGACCGCACCGTCATGGCCACCCGCAAGGAAGTCTTCCCGCTTTACGGCCTGGATCCCTGGTTCGACTGACCGGCAGGTCCGGGCCGCCGGGCCGGTCCCCGCGGGCACCCGCAATTAGTGGATGCCTTCCGGCGTATATGTCGCTAGTGTGGAGGGCATGGTGACAGACGACGTATTTGCCGTCATTGCTGAGGCAACCCGGCGGGACATTCTGATGTCCCTCCGCGAGGGGGACAAAGCGGTGGGGGAGCTGGTCCAGGAGCTCGAGGCGAGCCAGCCCACCATTTCCAAGCACCTTAAGGTCCTGCGCGAGGCGGACCTGGTCAGCATGCGCGCCCAGGGCCAAAAACGCTACTACGCCCTGAACCCCAAGCCGCTGGCCGGCGTCGCCAGCTGGCTGGAGACGTTCGACGTCGGGCGTCCCGCCGCTGCCGAACCGGCGGCACCGGCCCCGGCGGCAGTCCTGCCCGCCGGCACCCCGGAACCGGGCCCGGTGCCTGAGAGCCTTGCCGCCGCCGTGACCACGCCGCCGGCGGCAACGGAACCGGCGCTGCCGGACGTGCCCGCAGGGAGTGCGCTGAGCCCCGCCGTCGCCATTCCGGCGGGCACCGCGGGGGAGGACAAGCGGCCGCAGCAGATCGGCCGGACGGTGGGCCGTGCCGCCACCCGCGCCGCGGACCTGCTGGCCAACCTGCCCAAGTTCGGCCGCAAGAAGTAGCCCACCTGCCGTCTGCGTGTGGCTTCCGCGCCGAGATGGCAGGTGGCGGCAATGTTCGGGACAAACACTGCCGCGACCTGCCATCTCGCGGGACTGTGGCTACCTGGCGAGCAGCCGGACGTGGTCCGGGGTGAGGTCCGCGATCCGGCTGACACCCAGCAGCGCCATGGTGCGGCGCATGTCCGTCTCCAGGATTTCGATGGCCCGGTCCACCCCGGCCCGGCCGCCGGCCATCAGGCCGTAAAGGTAGGCGCGGCCGATCAGGGTGAAGTCCGCCCCCAGCGCCAGCGCCGCGATGATGTCCGCACCGCTCATAATGCCCGTGTCCAGGATTACGGCCGCCTTGCTGTTGTCCGCCCTGAGCGCCGCAGATACCTCCGGAAGCAGGTGGAACGGGATGGGGGCGCGGTCCAGCTGGCGGCCGCCGTGGTTGGAGAGTACGACGCCGTCCGCCCCGTGGTCGACGACCTTGCGGGCGTCGTCGACGGTCTGGATGCCCTTGACCACCAGCTTGCCCTTCCACGTGTCGCGCAGCCAGTCCAGATCCTCGAAGGTCAGGGTGGGGTCGAACATGGAGTTGATCAGGTCCGCCACGGTGCCGGTGTAGCGTGACAGCGACGCGAAGGTCAGCGGCTCGTGCGTGAGGAAGTTGAACCACCACGCCGGCCGGTAGGAAGCGTCCAGCACGGTCTTCAGGGTCAGCGCCGGAGGGATGGTCATGCCGTTGCGGACATCGCGGAGCCTGGCACCCGCGACGGCGGTGTCCACCGTGACCATCAGCGTGTCGTTGCCCGCCGCGGCCGCGCGTTCGATCAGCTCCAGCGAGCGGTCCCGGTCCGTCCACAGGTACAGCTGGAACCAGTTGCGGCCGTCCGGGGCGGCGGCGGCCACGTCCTCGATGGACGCGGTGCCCATGGTCGAAAGCGTGTAGGGGATGCCGGCGGCCGCGGCGGCCCGGGAGCCGGCGTACTCGCCTTCGGACTGCATCATCCGGGTGAAACCCGTGGGCGCGATGCCAACGGGCAGCCGGGCGCTCTGGCCCAGGATCTCGGTGCTGAGGTCCACGCTGGAGACGTCGCGCAGGACGCCCGGGCGGAATTCGATGTCCAGGAAGGCCTCACGGGCCCGGCGCAGGGTGATCTCGGCCTCGGCCGCCCCGTCGGTGTAATCGAACGGCGCCTTGGGGGTGCGCCGCTTGGCCAGATCCCGCAATTCCCAGATGGTGCTGGCCCGGCGCAGCTTCGCCTCGCGGCTGAAATCCGGCTTCTTGAACTGCATCAGCGGCGCGAGGTCTGCGTACTTCGGCACGCGGCGCCGGAGGGCGTCGGGCAGCAGGCCGCCCTCCCGGTCACCGGTAGCGGCACCAGCCGCCCCGGCCGCCCCAGCGGCGCCAGCGGCGCCTGGCTTCGCGCCGGGCTGGCCGGGCTGGCCGGGGGTGGCCGTGTCGTCCGGCGTCGTCGGGGCCTCGGGGTTGCCGATGATAGTGGGTTGCGTCATTGCTGCCTCCAGTGAGTCTCGTCACAGTCTGTGGTCCAACCACACTCTAAAGGACGGGGCCGGAATGTTACGCCGCCGCTTTGCCCTTCGGCCGTGGCCGGGGCTATGGTCGATGCCATGACTAACCGTTGGTATGCGTATTTTTCGTTGGCTCTGGAGGGGCCCGCGTCTAACTGACACGCATCCACACACCTTCAGAGCCAACAGGGCAGAGATCATTCTCTGCCCTTCGCCATTTCTCCGGCGGGTTCTGACCAGGGCCCGCTCCGCACCCCCGGAACAGGACCCAAACCATGAGCATCGAAGCAGCCCCCGAAAGCCAGCAGTCCACTTCTAACCTGCGGGTCAGCGAATTCACCGCGCTGCCCACCCCGCAGGAGATGATCGCAGAACTCCCGCTGGACGCCCGGGGCTCCGACGTCGTCGGCCGCGGCCGGGACGAGGTCCGCGCGATCATGGACGGCGTGGACGACCGGCTCCTCGTGATTGTCGGCCCGTGCTCCATCCACGATCCCAAGGCCGGACTGGAATACGCCCGCCGGCTGGTCAGCCAGGCCGAGAAGCACCGCGAAGACCTGCTGATCGTCATGCGCACCTACTTCGAAAAGCCGCGCACCACCGTGGGCTGGAAGGGCCTGATCAACGATCCGCGGCTCGACGGCAGCCACGACATCGCCGCCGGCCTGCGCGCCGCCCGCCGGTTCCTGAGCCAGGTCACCGCGCTGGGGCTGCCCACCGCCACGGAATTCCTCGAGCCCATCAGCCCGCAGTACATGGCGGACCTCGTCGCCTGGGGTGCCATCGGAGCGCGCACCACGGAGAGCCAGATCCACCGCCAGCTGGCCTCCGGGCTGTCCATGCCGATCGGCTTCAAGAATGGGACCGACGGCGGCCTGCAGGTGGCGCTCGACGCCTGCAGCGCCGCGGGCGCCGCCCAGGCGTTCCTGGGAATCGACGGCGACGGGCGGGCCGCTCTGGTCAGCACCGCGGGCAACCCCGACACCCACATCATCCTGCGCGGCGGCAGCGACGGACCCAACTTCTCCGCCGCCGACGTCGAAGCCGCCTCCGCGCGGCTCGCCGTCAGGCAGCTGAATCCGCGGCTGATCGTGGACGCGAGCCACGCCAACAGCGGCAAAAACCATCACCGGCAGGCCGAAGTTGCCCTCGAGATCGGAGCCCAGTTGGAGGATGGCGGAGCCTCCGCCTCGGCGATCGCCGGGATCATGCTGGAGAGCTTCCTGGTGGGCGGTGCGCAGGCCCTTGACGTGGCCGAACACGCCGCCGGGACCGACGAACTGGTGTACGGGCAGAGCGTCACGGATGCCTGCATGGACTGGGACGTCACCGCCTCGCTCCTGGACCAGCTGGCGGCCTCGGCGCGCACCCGGCGGACCAAGGGCTAACTGGCCATCGCGGGCACGGCCCAAGGACGGCCCAGGTGGGGCAATCCTGCGGAAATCCTTCACAGATTCCTGCGGAAACCTTTCACATTGGCACCATGAACCCCTAGAGTATCTAGCACATGGTTGTTTGATGGCTCAGCATCGGCACACCGCCATGTCGTTCAGACGGGGCAGCCGTTCGCTTGAGCAAAAGGAATAAGGGAAATGTCTTCGGAGGCCAACTTCTCCAACGCGCGCTTTCTCACCGTGGCCGAGGTCGCGGATGTTATGCGGGTATCGAAAATGACCGTGTATCGCCTGGTGCACTCGGGCGAAATGCCGGCGGTGCGCTTTGGCCGCTCATACCGGGTTCCGGAAAACGCCGTCGAACAGTACCTCAAGGGTGCTGTCGTCGACGGACGCACCGAGACGGCCTGAGTCTTCTGCTGTCGCACCGGACCGCGGCAGACCCCGTTGCGGGGCCTGCGGTCGTGGTGTGCCCCGGATAGGCGGTACCCTGTTAAGGAACGTTTAACGTCATTGTAAGAACCTGTCAGTTGTTCAGTCTGCTGCTTAGCGCGCGGACCCTTCCCAACGGGCAGGTATTGCATCTAGCCGGTAAGGATCTTTCGTGGGTTCAGTTATTAAGAAGCGTCGCAAGCGTATGGCCAAGAAGAAGCACCGCAAGCTGCTTCGCAAGACGCGCCACCAGCGTCGCAACAAGAAGTAGAGATACTTCGTACAGCGTCAATGCCCGTTGCCTTTCCGGCGGCGGGCATTTTCTTTTGCCAACGTCGGGGAAAACGCGGCGGTTTCGGGAAAGCGCAGCGGTTTCGGACGAGCGCACCCCGGATCCGGGCCGCGCGGGTCCGAAAGCGCAGCGGAAAGCCCGGACAGGCCCCGGGGGAGTGAGCTTAGACCGTGGGGCCGCGGAAGCGGGAGAAGCCCCGCCAGAGGCCGTAGATGGCTCCGCCGACGGTGGCGGCTTTCAGGCCCAGGGTGGCCGCCCGGCGTCCGGAGCGGAAGTCGTAGACCGGCCAGTTGTGTTCGCGGGCGTGGCGGCGCAGCCGGGCATCGGGGTTGATGGCCACCGGGTGCCCCACCATGCTGAGCAGCGGAATGTCATTGTGCGAGTCGCTGTAGGCCCAGCAGCGGTTCAGGTCCAGGCCCTGCGCTTCGGCGATGCCGCGGACGGCGACTGCCTTGGCCGGCCCATGCAGGATATCGCCGACCAGCCGCCCGGTGTACGACCCGTCGTGGATCTCACCGACCGTGCCCAGGGCTCCGGTGAGGCCTAACCTGGTGGAGATAACCGTGGCCACCTCGATCGGCGTCGCGGTGACCAGCCAGACCCGGCGGCCCACGCGGAGGTGCTGTTCGGCCAGCGCCTTGGTGCCCGGCCAGATCCGGGACTCGATCATCTCGTCGTAGACTTCCTCGCCGAGGGCTTCGATGTCCTGCACGGTGAAACCCGAGGCCAGGCTCAGGGCGGTGTCACGGACTGCATGGACGTCGTCGATGTTTTCGCCGCGGAACACAAACATCAGTTGCTTCCAGGCGAAGCCCGCAGCCTGCGGAATGGTGAACGCCCCGCGCTGGTACATTTTCCGCGCCACATGGAACAGGCTGGCGCCGCGCATGAGGGTGTTGTCGACGTCGAAAAAGGCGGCCTCGCCGTCCTGCGATGATGCAGCCGGCCGCGTAGCCACCGCGACGTACTTCTCCTCGGGCATGCCACGAGTCTAGTCAATGCCGGCGGATCCCACGCGCAGTTCGTCCGCCGCCGCACCGCCGTCGGGGCCGGAACGCTGCCGCATCGACGCCGGGCCCGGCGCCGGGCTACCGTGGAACCATGGCCAAACCCGCGCTCCGCCCCGAGGTAGTTCTGATCATCAAGGCTGATTGCCATCTGTGCGCCGACGCGCGCGACGTGGTTGGACGCGTCACCGCCGGGCTGGGACTCGAATGGTCCGAGCTGTCCATTGACGACGACGCCGGCCTGCGCGAGCGCTACGCCGAGGAGATCCCGGTGCTGCTGGTGGACGGTGTGCAGCGGGATTTCTGGCGGATCGACGAGGCCCGGCTGCTCCGTACCCTGCGGCGTGCGCTCGACCAGCCTGTCTGAGTGCCCCCGGGCCCGTCGGGTTGGCCTGATGCCCCCGGCCCGTTCGGCCGGCCGGTCGCTGCTTTGTGGCCCGAACAGCCGGGGCTCTAGAGTGGAGGCACAACGCGACGCAATGGAGCAGATAGTGACTTCGCTGGATTCCTCACCCGACGCCCTGCCCGGGGGAGCCGGACCTGCCGCCAAGCAGATCCCGCCCGCGGCCGTGGCCCGGCTGACGATATACCTGCGCGCGCTGACGACTCTGCTGGCCGAGGGAGTGGACCGGGTTTCCTCCGAGTCGCTGGCCGAAGCCTCGGGGGTCAGCTCCTCCACGCTGCGCAAGGACCTCTCCTACGTGGGCTCCTATGGAACCCGCGGCGTGGGCTATGAGGTGCAGTACCTCAACCGCCACATCGCCGCGGCCCTTGGCCTGACCCAC
Source organism: uncultured Arthrobacter sp. (assembly GCF_964021775.1). Lineage (GTDB taxonomy): Bacteria > Actinomycetota > Actinomycetes > Actinomycetales > Micrococcaceae > Arthrobacter. Next base: position 147,977 of record NZ_CAXHZI010000001.1, on the reverse strand, counting down.
GACTGGAAAGTTGCCATCGTCGGCGCGGGCAACCTCGGCAAGGCCCTCGCCCGGTACGGGGGCTTCGAGTCGCGGGGCTTTGACATTGTGGCGATTTTCGACGCCGACCAGATGGTGGTGGGCAGCGAAGTGGGCTGGCTGCGGGTCAGTGACGCCGCGGACCTTGAACCCGTGCTGCACCGCACCGGGGCCAACATGGTGGTTCTTGCCCTGCCGGCCGCGGTGGCGCAGAGTGTGTGCGACCGGGTCGTGGCAGCAGGAGTGCGCAGCATCCTGAGTTTTGCCCCGGTCATGCTGCAGGTGCCGCCCGGAGTCAATCTCCGCAAGGTGGACATGGCCACCGAACTGCAGATCCTCGCCTACCACGCACAAAGGGCGCAGGACCCGGAGGACGCCGACTGATCTCAGCCGGCGTCCTCCGGTTCCCGCGTCCTCCGGTTCCCGCGCCCTGCGTTAGCGCCCTCGGCTAGCGGCCTGCGTTAGCGGCCGTAAGGGTTCTGCGCGTACGGGTTGGTGAACGGCTGCTGCTTCTGGAAGTAGGGGGAGACCGTCGGCAGGTACAGGATCACGATGCCGGCGACGCCCAGCACAACCGCCAGGGTGCCCAGGCTCAGCGGGAAGAGGCTGAGAAGGGACAATGCGGCAAAGACCGTGCCCAGGATCCGTGCCCAGTTCTTGCCTTTGCGCACGTTCAACGCGACAAGGGCGTAAAGCCCGGCGCTGATAATCGCGAACACCACCACGGTCGTCACAATGACGCCCTTGATGTCTTCGAACCGGACGTCGGCGCCGCTTGCGGACATCTGCTGTTCGAACATGTCCCGCATGGCGGGGGAGTCGAGGGTTCCAATCGCCAGCAGCAGGGACAGAACCCATACGACGCCGGATGCCACCAGCAGCCAGAAGGCAAGGTCGAGCCGCGGCGGCCGGGTCCCGGCGCCACCGGTGGGGAGTTCCGAGGGGTACTGCGCGTAGGGGGACTGTCCGTACGGGCTCTGGCTGAACTGGCCCGGGGTCTGTCCGTAGCCCGGCGCCTGCTGGCCGAACTGCGGAGCATTTTGGCCGTACTGCGGGGCCGGCGGCTGCTGGCCGTAGCCGGGAGCGTTCTGGCCGTAGCCCGGCGCCTGCTGGCCGTACTGCGGAGCGTTTTGGCCGTACTGCGGGGCCGGCGGCTGCTGGCCGTAGCCGGGGGCATTCTGGCCGTACTGCGGAGCCGGCTTGCCCGACTCGGGTCCGTCAGGGCTGGAAGGCTCGACTGGCGGGTTACTCATGGCGGTCCTTTTCATGTTGATGACGGGATGGGCTACCGGGACCAGTGTCTCAACCCCCTGCCCCCAGCATGGTTTAACTACACCGTACCCCGGGCCTGTGGCTGTGCGGGCCATTCCAGAAAGGTATTCTCGGCGCCACTTCCCGGACCCCACAGCCCCCGCAGCCCGCTCCTCGGGGCCGGGCCGTCGCGGGAGCTCCATTTTGCGGCGAGGGCTCAGAAACGGCTCTTAAAGGCGTCGAACCAGGCCTGCGACTTGGGCAGCCACATCAGCACGGTCGCCACCAGGCTGATGAGGAATCCCGGCCAGCTTCCGCCGCCGGCGACGCCGATGCTCAGCAATGCGAGGACCAGGCTGACGCCGGCGGCGATGGTCAGGGCAAACCGGGCCCATTCCCAGCCCTCTTTCATCTTCATCGCCAGTGTGACCTGAGCCCAGGCCAGCGCGAGGGCCACCAGCACCAACAGGAGCAGCAGGATGCCCGCCGGCGGTGACACCACAAAAAGGACGAGGGTGCCGAAGAGCCCGATCACGCCGGCGAGCACACCCAGCAGGCCGCCGATCACCCAGACCCAGTAGGAGACCTTCAGCTCGGTGGGCATGGCAGGGAGGTTGAGGATCGCGGAATAGCCGCCCACCGGCAGGGCATCCTTGAAGGTCTGCGGCCGGTCCGCGGGCCACTGGATGCGGAATCCCCCGGGGCGTCCCGGCCGCCCCGGTTTGCCCGGCGGGACGTTGCCCGGTTCCGGCGGGGTGGCACCTGGCTGTGGTGGCTCGGGGACGTCACCGGTATTGCTCATGGATTTCACTTTAGACCCAAACACCCCGCGCCATCCGGGGACGGCGCGGGGTGTCGAGGTGCTTCGGCGCCGGGCCGGGCCGGCTGGGCCGGCCCAGCCAGGACGGGACGCCCTGAGCGGCGGCAGGGCCTAGGCTGCGGGGGCGATGAAGGCCAGTTCGAGGTTGATGGCAACCTTGTCGCTGACCAGCACCCCGCCGGCTTCGAGGACTGCGTTCCAGGTCAGGCCGAAGTCCTTGCGGCTGATGGTGGTTTCGGCGGTCAGGCCGGCGCGGGTGTTGCCGAACGGGTCAACGGCCACGCCGTTGAGCTCGGTTTCCAGCGCCACCGGGCGGGTGACACCCTTGATGGTCAGGTCACCCTGGAGCTCGTAAGCGTCGCCCTTGGGAACGATGGCGTTGGAGACGAAGGAGATCTCCGGGAACTTCTCGACGTCGAAGAAATCTTCGCCGCGGACGTGGCCGTCGCGGTTGACGTCGCCGGAGTCGAAGCTGGCGGTCTTGATGGTGGCGTTCACCTTGGAGTCGGCGACGTTTTCTGCGAGGTCCAGGGTTGCGTCGGCTTCCTTGAACTGGCCGCGGACCTTGCTGATGCCCGCGTGGCGGACGGTGAAACCGATTTCGCTGTGCGAGGAGTCGAGGGTCCAGGTGCCGGTGGTGAGGTTTGCGGGAAGTGCCATGGTGGTTCTCCTTGAGTCGGGTGGGCGGTACGGAAGTTCATCTGATCGTCGGTTGACGCTTCATTGGTTGAAGTCTCAACTAACCGCTTCACCCAGTATAAACATGCATTTGCATCTTTTATTCCGGTCCGGGGGAACATTTCCCAAAAAGTTTGAGTTCTACCTCCTGTAGAAGATTTCGTCATTGCCCCTGCCCTTTGAGAAACTGGTACACATGCCACAAGCGACTGTTCATTTGCTCCGCCACGGCGAGGTCCATAACCCCGACGGCGTCCTGTACGGCAGGCTGCCGGAGTTCCACCTCTCCGAGCTGGGCCGGCAGATGGCCGGGATGCTGGCCGAGCACTTCAGCGAACGCGCCGCACAGGGGGCGAAGATCGTGCACCTCGCGGCCTCCCCGCTGACCCGCGCCCAGGAGACGGCGCAGCCGATTTCCCAGGCCCTCAACCTCGAGATCGCCACCGAGGAGCGGATCATCGAGGCCGCCAACTACTTCCAGGGCCTACAGGTGTCCAAGTGCGAAATCTTCAAACCAAAGCACTGGCCGATGCTGCGCAACCCGCTTCGTCCGTCCTGGGGCGAACCGTACAAGGAGCAGGCCGCGCGGGTGACTTCGGCGGTGCAGGACGCGCGACGGCGGGCCGTCGAGCTCGGCGGCGACGGCGCAGAGGCGATCCTGGTCAGCCACCAGCTGCCCATCTGGGCCACCCGGCTCAGCGCCGAGGGCAGGCCGCTGTGGCATGACCCGCGTAAGCGCGAATGCACGCTCACCTCCGTAACCTCCCTGGTCTTCGCCGACGACGGGACGCTGCTGCGCGTTGACTACAGCGAGCCGGCCGCCGTTCTGCTGCCCGGTGCCTCCCGCACTCCGGGGGCATGACCATGGCCGCCAACGACCCGCGGCTCTCCCGCCGCAGCATCCTCACCGCCGGCGGCGCGGCGCTGGCCGCAGCGCTCGGACTCTCCGGCTGTGCCCAGGAAGACGACCTCGCCAAGCAGGCCAGGGCCGGGGATAACAAGAACTACGTCGCCGGCGACGGCTCGGTGACCGAATTCGCCGTCGGTGACCGGAAAAAGCCGGTGGACATCAAGGGGACCTTGTTCGACGGCACCGCCGTGACGGCGTCAGAGTTTCAGGGCAAAGTGACGGTGCTCAACTTCTGGTTCGCCGCCTGCGCCCCGTGCCGGGTGGAGGCGCCGTCGCTGGAGGCCCTGCACCAGGAGTTCAAGAGCCAGGGCGTGCAGTTCTTCGGCGTCAACCTGCGCGATGAGAAGGCCACGGCCGAGGCGTTCGACAAGACCTTCAACCTGACCTATCCCAGCTTCAACGACAAGGACGGCGCCGTGCTGCTGGCCGTCTCCGGCTTGGTCCCGCCCGGCGCGGTTCCCACTACGCTGGTGCTCGACAAGCAGGGCCGGGTCGCCTCCCGGGTGCTCGGCGAAATCCAGAAGGGCACCCTCAAGTCCCTCATCGCCGCCGCCGTGGCCGAGTAGCCAGGAAGGTGACGCCGTGAACAGCCCCTTCGCCGAAGCCATCCTGAGCGGTTCGCTGCTGCTCGCCATCCCGGTGGCGCTGCTGGCAGGACTCGTCTCCTTCCTCTCACCCTGCGTACTGCCGCTGGTGCCCGGCTACCTTGGCTACGTGACGGGGCTGACCGGCGTCGACCTGCAGAAGCAGAAGCGGGGCCGGATGCTGGCCGGGATCGGGTTGTTCGTCCTGGGCTTCTCGGTGATCTTCGTGCTCCTCGGCGGGGCCTTCGGCCAGCTGGGGACGCTGATCACCGGCTCGCAAAACGCCTGGATTACGCAGCTGCTGGGCGTGCTGGTGATCGTGATGGGTGTCGTGTTCATGGGCGGCTTCGGTTGGCTGCAGCGCGACGCGAAGATCCACGCCAAGCCGCCGGCCGGGCTCTGGGGCGCGCCGCTGCTGGGCATCACCTTCGGCCTGGGCTGGGCGCCGTGCATCGGCCCCACCTACTCGGCCGTCCAGCTGCTGAGCCTGTCCGGCGGCTCCTCCGCGGCCAAGGGTGCGCTCCTGGCCTTCGTGTATAGCCTTGGGCTGGGCATTCCCTTCCTCCTGATCGCCCTGGCCGTGCGCCGCGGCGTCGGGGTCCTCTCCTTCTTCCGCCGGCACCGGGTGGCCATCCAGCGCACCGGCGGCGGCATCCTGATCGTGCTGGGCCTGCTGATGGCCAGCGGCGTCTGGGGGGCCTGGGTGTCCGGGCTGCAGTACTGGTTCCAAACCGATGTGAAATTGCCGATCTGATGAGCGAGCGCGTGAACGTAGAGAAGAAAACCCCGGCCGCCGGCACCCCCGGCAGCGGCCCCGCCGAGACCGGTGTTTCCGCCGCCAAGGCTGATGCTGTCATGCCCTCGCTCGGACCGGTGGGCATGCTCCGCTGGGCGTGGACGCAGCTGACCAGCATGCGCACCGCGCTGTTCCTACTGCTGCTGCTCGCCGTCGCCGCCGTGCCCGGGTCGCTGTTCCCGCAGCGGCCCGCGAACCCCGCGGTGGTCACCCAGTACATCAAGGACCACCCGGACTACGGCAAGATCCTGGACTCCCTGCAGCTCTACGACGTGTACTCCTCGGCGTGGTTCTCCGCCATCTACATCCTGCTGTTCATCTCGCTGATCGGCTGCGTGGTGCCGCGCGCCATTGTGCACTACAAGGCCATGCGATCGCAGCCCCCGCGCACCCCTGCCCGGCTGTCCCGGCTGCCCGAATACGGCACCCTGGTGATCCCCGCCGACGCCGGGATCCCGGCGTCGCACGCCATTGACGACGCCGCCGCGCTGCTGAAGAAGCGCGGCTACCGCGTCGATATCAGGGACCGCGACGGCGACCGGCCCTCGGTAGGCGCGGAACGCGGCTTCCTCCGGGAGGTCGGCAACCTGGTCTTCCACACCGCGCTGATCGGCGTGCTGGTGTCCGTCGCGGCCGGCGGCCTGTTCGGCTACAGCGGGCAGCGGATCCTGGTCGAGGGGGACACCTTCGTGAACACCCTGGTGGGCTATGACCAGTTCACCCCGGGCACCAACTTCCAGAGCAGCCAGCTGGAGCCGTACTCCATTCAGCTGGACAAGTTCCAGATCACCTTTGACCGTGAATCGAAGGGCAAGTTCGGCCAGCCCATCGACTTCAAGGCCGATGTGACCACCAAGGAGAACCCCGGTGCGCCCGCCAAGCAGGAGGTGCTGAAGGTCAACGACCCGCTCAGCCTCGGCGGCACCAGCATCTACCTGACCGGCAACGGTTACGCCCCGGTGGTCACGGTGCGCGACGGCGCCGGCAACATCGCCATGCAGGGCCCCGTGGTGGCCAAGCTGCAGGGCGACAACTACTACTCCTCCGTGGTCATCAAGGTTCCCGATGCCAAGCCCGAGCAGCTCGCCTTCGCCGGTTTCTTCCTGCCGACCGCCTTCATCACCAAGGACGGCGTTTCCTTCAGCGGCGATCCGGAACTCTTCAACCCGCAGCTGACGCTGAACTCCTACTACGGAGACCTCGGGCTGGACAGCGGCTCGCCGCAGAACGTCTTTGAACTCGATGTGAAGAAGCTGACGCCGCTCAACGCCCGCAACCTGCCGACCAAGGGCATCGTGCTGACCCCCGGCACCACCCACACCCTGCCGGACGGCAAGGGCACCATCAGCTTCGACGGCGTGAAGCGCTACGTCGGCGTGGACATCCACCACAACCCGGGCCAGGGCTACGCGCTGTTCTTCGCGCTGCTCGCCGTCGCGGGCCTGGTCACGTCGCTGTACGTCAACCGCCGCCGTGTCTGGGTCCGCACCGGCACCCACGAGGACGGCCGGACCATGGTGGAATACGGCCTCCTGGCGCGCGGCGAGGACCACCGGCTGGCCGGGGAGGCCACCGCCATCCGCGCCCTGCTGTCGGCCGCGTGGCCGCTCGACGACGGGCCGGCGGACGATTCCGCCGCAGGTTCCCAGCCTGCTCCCAGCGCGGCGGCGGATAATGACCGGGCGGACCACGGCGCAAGCGCCAACGCCGGTACCCGGACCTCCTCGGAACACCCCGCAACAGGCTTCATTCAGTCCACAGCAGGCTCTCCTGAGTCAAAGAAGGATCAGTAATGCCGTACTCGATCAACGAAACCATGGGCCAGTACAGCGAGCTCTTTATGCTGCTCGCCGCCGGCACCTACACGGTGGCCTTCATCGCCTTCGCCTGGGATCTGGCCAAGAGCAGCAAAACCCTGCGCGCGGTGGATCTGAAGGCAGCAGAATTGTCCGGCGCCGCTCCGGCCCGCGTCCCGGTGGGCGCCGGCGTCGGGGCCTCCGCTGCCGGCGTTGACCGCGCCGACGCGGACGTGGCCGGCCCGGTAGGCCGGGCCGAGCGGCCGACGTCGTCGGTCTCCGGCAGCCAGGCAAACGGAGCCGGCGTGACCGCCGACGGCGGCATGCGCTACGGCGCCGAGCGCCGCGTTCCTGCGCGGGTCGCCGTCGCACTGGCGGTGCTGGGCGCCGCCATCCACGCGGCCGGCGTCATCACGCGGGCGATCGGCGCGGGCCGGGTTCCGTGGGGCAATATGTACGAGTTCCTGACCACCGGCGCGTTCGTGGCCGTGGCGGTCTTCCTGCTGGTGCTGATCCGCCGCGACCTGCGCTTCCTCGGCACGTTCGTGATCGGCCTCGCCATCATCATGCTGGTCGCGGCGTCAATCGCATTCTGGACGCCCGTGGGCCACCTCGTGCCCGCGCTGCAGAGCTACTGGCTGATCATCCACGTCTCCATCGCGGTGCTGTCCTCGGCCCTGTTCACCCTGACCTTTGCGATGTCCGCGCTGCAGCTGGTCCAGTCGCACCGGCAAAAGACGATTGCTGCCGGCGGGGCCGACAAGCTCGGCTTCATGCGCCTGGTGCCGAACGCGCTGAGCCTGGAGAACCTGTCCTACCGGATCAACGCGATCGCGTTCGTCGGCTGGACGTTCACCCTGATGTTCGGCGCGATCTGGGCGGAGAAGGCCTGGGGCCGCTTCTGGGGCTGGGACACCAAGGAAGTCTGGACCTTCGTGATCTGGGTTGTCTACGCCGGCTACCTGCACGCCCGCGCCACCCGCGGCTGGACCGGCACCCGCGCGGCCTGGCTCTCGATCGTGGGCTACCTGTGCGTGGTCTTCAACTTCACCATCGTCAACCAGTTCTTCAACGGCCTGCACTCCTACTCGGGGCTGTAAACGCCCGGGAAGCACCACCCGGCACTACTTGGAGGGCCGCTGCGCAACCTGCGTGGCGGCCCTCCCGCGTTTCCGCCGCGGGAACGGAGCCGCGCACGCCTTGTACAGGTCCGCTACGTGTCTACAAATCCGCGACGTTTTCGGACCGGCGCGCCCCGGATCCGCGGAGCGCTGGTCCGAAAACGTAGCGGAAACGGCGCGGAGCAGGCGACGGGGCCGGGGAGGCTGCGGGAACGGAGCGGCGCGCACCTTCTACAAATCCGCTACTTGTCTACAAATCCGCTACGTTTTCGGACCGGTGCCCACCTGATCCGCGGAGCGCTGGTCCGAAAACGTAGCGGAAACGGCGCGGAGCAGGCGACGGGGCCTAGGAGGCTGCTTGATCTCGTCGGCGACCGTGGGGCCGCCGCTGGTGGGGCTATGTCACCCCGTCTGTGCCGGTGGGTCCGCCGCTGTGGGGCTACTTGACCTCGTCGGTGCCCGGCGTCGGGTCGCCGCTGCCGTGGGCCTCGCCCGACTCCGTGCCCCGCGCTTCTCCGGAGCCGTTGCCGAGCCTGCGCTCTTTCGCGTCCAGCTCGTCCTTCAGCTTCTTGAGCCGGTCCGCCTCTGCCTGGTTGCGCCGGCGCAGCTCCAGGTTGCGGAGGAAGTCGGGATCGTCGTCCGGGGCGGTCGGGTGGCGGTAGCTGGCGGGGGCGGCCGTGGCCTCACCGCGGGGCCGGCCGATGAGGAACCACAGGACTGCGCCGACCACGGGGAGGAGGATCTGCACCACGATCCAGGCCGGCTTGGAAATGCCCTTGGTCAGGCGGGCGTCAGTCCGGATGAGGTCGATCAGTCCGTAGACAAAGACGACCAGTACAACGATTGGTACCACGACACGGAGCATAGCTTCAGTTTAGCCTCCGCGCGAGCTTCCGGCGCCGCGCAAGCATCCCCGGGGCCTGACGGGACGGCTAAACTGAAGGTGTGGCTTTCCTGAAATACTCCCTGATCCGTCTGGCTCTCTTTGCGCCGTTGTTCGCGTTGTTTGTGTACCTGCAGCTCGGTTGGTTGCTGGCCGCTCTCTGCGCCGGAATGATGGCTTTTGCTATCAGTTTCCTGTTCTTCCAGAAGCAGCGGGATGCGGCCACCGCGTCGATCCACGACCGGTTCTCCGGCAGGGCCAAGCCGCTGCGCACTGCCGGGGAAGTCGACGACGCCGACGCGGAGGACCGCCTGGTGGACGAGCACCCGGACGTCACCGTGCGCACCGACAGCCGGCCCAAGGACTCCTAGGGCTCCCTGAAGGGCACCCCGAGCGGGCCCGGGACCCGGCGGAGCCATACTCAGCCGGAGCTAGACCCGCCTAGAACCCGCGGCTCAGCACCAGGCCGAGCGAGAACAGCACGGCGTAACCGAGGTTGATCAGCCCGGTCTGCTTCAGCACCGGGATCAGGCTCTTGCGGCGCCGCCCCGCGATCATCAGCCAGGACGGCATCAGGATGGCCGGGATGAGCAGCAGCACAATGAGCATCCACGGCCGCCCCGGGGCGAGCACGATCACCAGCAGGATCGCAACGGCGAGCATCAGGACGTAGCTTTCCCGGGCGTGCTTGTCGCCGAGCCGGACGGCCAGGGTCTTCTTCCCCGCGACGCGGTCGGTGGGGATGTCCCGCACGTTGTTGGCCATCAGCAGGGCGCAGGCGATGAGTCCCGTGCCGATCGCACCGATGACGGCGGCCAGGCTGAGCCGGCCGGCCTGCGTGTAGGTGGTGCCCAGCGTGGCCACCAGCCCAAAGAACACAAAGACGAACAGGTCGCCCAGGCCAAGGTAGCCGTAAGGGTTCTTGCCCCCGGTGTAGCCCCACGCGGCGAGGACGCAGCCCACGCCCACCAGGATCAGCCACCATGCCTGCGTGATGATGACCAGGATCAGCCCGAACAGCATCGCCAGGCCGAACGCGGCAAACGCGGCCCGCTTCACGTGCCCAGGCTCCGCCACCCCCGAACCGACCAGCCGGAGCGGGCCCACCCGGTCCTCGTCGGTGCCGCGGATGCCGTCGGAGTAGTCGTTGGCGAAGTTCACGCCGATCTGCAGCAGGAGCGCCACCATGGCGGCCAGCAGGGCGTTGACGGGACGGAACGTACCCATCTCATAGGCGGCTGCGGATCCGATCAGGACCGGCGCGATCGCCGCCGGCAGGGTGCGCAGACGGGCGCCTTGGATCCATTGTGCGGCTGTGGCCACGTTCAGTACCTCGTTGTTGTGGGGGCGAGCTGGTGGAAAGTCCGGGGTGAAGCTTTTCTATTTTCCCCGATGACGGGCATCCAGCCGAAACGTCATGCCCAGCCGGTCCGGTTTGCCGTTCGGAAGCATCAACAGTTCTTCGGCCGTGAGCACCGTTTTCGGGACCAGGGCACCCGCCAGCGGACCCGCGTTGCCGGAGGCCAACCGCGCGGTGAACGCGTCGGCCGCCTCGGGGGAGCGGTCCGCAAGCACCACATAGGCCGCCAGCGCCTGGCCCCACTCGGCGGACGGGACGCCGGCAACGAACGCCGCGCGCACGCCGTCGAGCCTCTCCAGCTCGGTCTGCACGTGCGCGGCGGACACTTTCACGCCGCCGGTGATCACGACGTCGTCGGCCCGGCCCAGGACGGTCAGCGTGCCGTCCGCGGACAGCTCCCCGAGGTCGTTGGTGCGGTACCAGCGGACGCCGTCGTCCTCCGCAAAGGCGGCGGCCGTGAGATCCGTCCCGCCGAGGTAGCCGGCGGCAATGGTGGCACCGCCGAGCATGATCCGGCCCTCGGCCGAGATCTTCACCTCAACGCCGTCCAGCGGCACGCCGTCGTACACGCAGCCGCCGCAGGTTTCGGCGGCGCCGTAGGTGGCCACCACCCGGACGCCGGCGTCCCGGGCTGCGGCGAGCAGCTTCGCGGACGCGGGGGCACCGCCGAGCAGGATGGCGTTGAAGCGCCGGAGCGCTGCCAGCGTTTCCACCGTCGGGGCCTCCAGCAGCCGCTGCAGCTGTGTGGGCACGAGGGAGGTGAAGCGGATCTTGTCGGTCAGCTCCAGCGCCGCGGCGGTGAAGGCCTCGGGGGTGAACCCGCCGGAGAGGTCCATCGCCCAGGGCCGGGTGCCGGCGAAGAGCGACCGGACCAGTACCTGCACGCCGGCCACGTACTGCACCGGCAAGGCCAGCAGCCACTGGCCTTCACCCTCGAGCGCCATGGCGGTGGCCATCGAGGAAGCCGCGAGGGCGTCCACCGTGAGGACCGTGGCCTTGGGTGCCCCGGTGGAGCCGGAGGTCCGGACCACGACGGCCCCGTCCTCGAAGCCGGGGGTTTCCACCAGCTCGACGACGGGGGAGCCGTCAGGCCCGGCGGACAGCTCGACGGCGGGTCCCTCACCGCGGAGGGCGGCCGCGAGGGCTGCGAGGGCGGGCTCGATATTCACCGTGGCTGTTGTCATAGCGGCAGCCTTAGAAGTAGTACGGGAACTGGGACCAGTCCGGATCGCGCTTCTCCAGGAAGGCCTCCTTGCCCTCCACCGCCTCGTCCGTCATGTACGCCAGCCGCGTCGCCTCACCGGCGAACACCTGCTGGCCGGCCAGCCCGTCGTCGGCCAGGTTGAAGGCGAACTTGAGCATCCGGATGGCCTGCGGGGATTGCCGGGCGATGTCCGCGGCGTATTCCAGCGCCACTTCCTCAAGCCGTTCGTGGTCCACGGCCTCGTTCACGGCACCCATCCGGACCATGTCCTCTGCGGAATATTCACGGGCCAGGAAGAAGATCTCGCGGGCGGCTTTTTGCCCGATCTGGCGGGCCAGCAGCGCCGAGCCGTAGCCGGCGTCGAAACTGCCCACCGTCGCGTCGGTCTGCTTGAATTTGCCGTGCTGCCGGGAGGCGATGGTCAGGTCGGAGACTACGTGCAGCGAGTGCCCGCCCCCGGCCGCCCACCCGTTCACGACGGCGATGACCACCTTGGGCATGGTCCGCATCAGCCGCTGGACCTCGAGGATGTGCAGCCGGCCGGCGCGGGCCGGGTCGATGCTTTCCTGGGTCTCACCCTCCGCGTACCGGTACCCGTCCCGGCCGCGGATCCGCTGGTCACCGCCGGAGCAGAAGGAGTGACCGCCGTCCTTGGCGGAGGGCCCGTTGCCGGTGAGCAGGACGGTGGCGACGTCCGGGGTCATCCGGGCATGGTCCATGGCCCGGTACAGCTCGTCCACGGTGCCGGGGCGGAACGCGTTGCGCACCTCCGGCCGGTTGAACGCGATCCGGACGGTGGGGAGGTCCCGGACGATGGTGCCGTCGTCGGACCGCTCCACCTGCCGGTGGTAGGTCATGTCCTGGAAGTCGTCGAAGCCGGACACGGTGCGCCAGCGGCTGGGGTCAAAGACGTCGGATACCTTGGCGGGGATTTCGTTGCTCACAGTCCGAGTCTAGTAATCGGCTCAGCTGATGCAGAACTCGTTGCCTTCCGGGTCCGCCATGGTGTGCCAGGAATGCGGGCCCTCGTTGGCGGTCCACAGGTACGTCGCGCCGCGCGCCTCGAGGGCGGCGCGTACCTCGTCCTTGTCCGCGCCGGCCAGGTTCACATCCCAGTGGACCCGGTTTTTGACGGTCTTCGCCTCCGGCGCGGTCTGGAACAGAATCCGCCGGGTAGCCGGCTTGGCGCCCAGGTCCTCGGGCGGCCGGATGGCGGCGCCGTCCCGCCAGACCAGTTTTCCTTGGTGCAGCTTGGTCTCCGCGTCCGTCGCGAAGCCCTGCTCGATCATGGAGCGGATAAAGCCCTCGTCCTGCGGCTCCACGGCCCAGTCCAGGGTTTCCGCCCACCAGTCGGCGAGGCCGTGCGGATCGATGCAGTCGACAGCGATCTGGATGTTCAGTGCCATGGGAAAAACCTACGACGCCGGCGCCCTCGGCGCTAGGTGCCGCGGGGACGAATCCTGCCGGACCCCGCTTCAGCCCGGTCCCGCTTACTGCAGCTGTTCGAGGACTTCCGGCGGGATGGCGTAGATGAAGATGACGGCCAGCAGGTTCTTCGCGGCATGGACGAAGTAGGAGAACATCAGGTTGTTTCCGGTCCACACGTAGACGAACACCAGGGTGGCGCCGAGAGCGAGATAGGGCATCAGGACCGGGAGCGTCAGCGCTTCCTGGCCGACGATGTGCAGGGCAGCGAACAGCACCACCGAGAGGGCGGAGCAGATCCAGATGTTCAGTTTCCGGCTCAGCTTGCCGATCAGCAGGTGCCGGAAAATGTACTCCTCCACGAAGGGACCCACGATCACCAGCAGCGGCACCATCAGCCAGGCCGGGACCTGCTGCATCAGGGCCTGCAGCCCGGCCTGGTTGGCGGAAGTCTGTGGCGGCCCGGTGAGGGCCACCAGGACGGCGGTCAGGATCATCGCGGCCACCACCGCCAGCGGCACCATCAGCAGCGTGAACCAGGGTCTCGTCGCCAGGACACGGAGGTCGCGGCCCGCGATGTGGCGTGCCGCGGCCAGGGCGAGCGCGCCGATGGCCCCGTAGAAGATGAGGTTCACCGCGTAGGACGCCACCGCGGGATTGGGCGAGAGCTGCAGCAGGAGCGGGCCCAGCAGCCCGGAAGCGGTGGCAAAGAGACCGGCCACTGCCACGTAGATCCCCGCCGTGATGAAGTCGAGCCGGGAAAAGGCGTACAGTTCCGGGCGCGGCGCGGGTGGTTGACGGAGAGCGGTGCCCATGCCACCAGCCTAGCCCGGCCGCGGCCCCGGGGACGCCTGACGCCCGGGCCGAGGGGCGCCGGGCGTCAGATGCGGGTGTTGCCTGCCGGAGTCATACCGGAGTGGCTGCCGGCCGGAGTCCTGCCGGAGGGGCGGCTAGCGGAACAGCGACCCGTAGGTCCCCATCAGGATCCGGTCGCCCGGAGTGGACTTGCGGAGATAATCCACCACTGCCCAGTCGTCGAGCGAGATGCAGCCCGCCGTCGGGATCTTCTTCATGTGCAGGAAGATCGCGAACCCGGCGTTCTGGACGATGTTGGGCCGGTTGTAGTTGATGACCACGCCCTGGCGGTAGTAGCCCAGGCTGGCGAACCACCACATGTTCTCGTCATAGCCAACCCAGGAGGACGACTCGTGGTACTTGTTGTACGTGGCCGTCCAGGGGTTGCCGCCCCAGCGCGAGCGGGGGTTGAGCGTGCGGTAGGGGAGCTTGGTGCCGGGGTTGCCCAGGCCGAAAGCCTCCGTCACGGAATACGAGCCGGTGGGGGAGTACAGGTTCCGGGTGGGACCGGACGGCACTCCCGGCGGCTTGAACCCTGAAGCGCCGACATAGCCGTCGGTCCGCCAGTCCTGCACGTAGATTCCGGCGACGCTCCTGCAGTACATGTTGGTCGCATGGGATTGCCCGTAGGTCTGGGTCCAGGTGATCAGGACCCGGTTGGCGCCGTAGGTGGAGTACTTGGACTGGCCGTTGTTGAGCTTGTGGCATTCGGACATCGGGTACACCCGGGTTCCGCTGGAACCGGACCAGGTGATGTCCCCGCGCTGGTAAGACTGTGCGCAGGAGCCGCCGGCGCAGCGTTCGTTGCCGATCGGGTAGCCCAGCGAGCCGCCCGGGCCGCCGGAGGCGATGTATTTGCTGACGATGCCCCGGCCGGAGAACCACGCGCCGGTGGTGGGGGACCAGTAGATGCTGCCGCCTTGGAAACGCTGCACGCAGCCGCGGCCGGACAGTCCGCACTGCTCATCGGTGAGCGGGAATCCGAGCATGCTGCGCGACGCTCCGGCGGCCGTCCAGCGGCTGCCGATGCCGCCGCGGATCACGTGCGCGCCGGTGGGGCTGGACCAGTAGATGCTGCCGCCCTGGAAACGCTGCATGCAGCCCCCGCCGGGCAGGCCGCAGGCTTCCTCGCCGGACGGGTAGCCGAGCACGCCGTTCTGAGCCTTGACGGCGTCCCAGCTGCCGCGGATGCCGCCCCAGACCACGTGGCCGCCGACGCCGGGCGCCCAGTAGATGGCGCCCCTGCCGAACTGTTGGACGCACCCGGACGCCGTCAGCCCGCAGCTTTCGGCCGTCACGGGCAGGCCCAGGACCGTTTCGCCGCCGGCGGCCACCCACCGGCTGCCGATGCCGCTCCGGGTGGTGAACTCGATCAGCCGCGTCCCTGACCAGGCCACGATACGGCCGGTGGAGAACTTCTGGATTGTTCCGCCGGACACCGTGGTTTCGTCGGTGACGGGGTAGCCGTAGAGGGCCAGGCCGCCCTTGGCAAACCACCGGGGGCCGGTGTGCCCGGTCTTGCTCAGGACAGGGTGCGCGCCCGTGGCCTTGGTCCAGAAGATGGACCCGCCCTCGAAGGCCTGGCTGCAGACGCCGCCTGAGCAGGTCTGGTCGGCGGTCGGCGCCCCGAGGACTCCGGCCGCGCCCTTCAGCGCGGTCCACTTCTCACCGATCGGCCCCGGCACGACGGCGGCCGGCAACGTCGGGTCCTCAGTCGGCGTCGGCTCTCGGGTCGGCGTCGGTGCGGCGGTTGGCGTCGCCGTCGCCTCGCTGGTCGACCGCGCCGCCGTTGTTGTCGGAGCCGAGGTGACGTCCGGGGTGGGAGCGATGGTAGTGGGCGTAGTGAGGGCCGGCGTCGCCGCGTCGGTGGGCGCCGCCGTCGGGCTTTCTGCCGGCGCCGGCGGGTTGGCGGTCTCAGCGAAGGCGGGGCCGGCTGCCAGCGGCCCGGCCGTGAGCCCGAGGACCACCGCGGCGACAAGTACGAGCTTTTTCATGGGGCATCCTCTACGGAGACAACCGGATTGCAGGTCCCGCTGCTGTCTTTGGTCTTGGCGAAGTTCGGTGCTGAGATCTGGGCCGACTTGCCGGCGGCAACGGTTTCGGTGATCAGGGTGTGCCCTGCGACCGCCGGGCCCACGGTGACGGCGACGGCCACGGTGAAAACCCTGGTTTTGTCGCTGCCGTTGACGAGGGTCCCCGTGAAGGACCACGACCCGTCGGCTGCGGCCGTGCAGGTGTGCTGCCGCAAGGCGTCGGGTGCGTTGAGCGAACTGGAGACATCGGCGGGTTCGGATGATGCCGGTGCCGTGGACGTCGCCGGCGGTGCCGTGGTCGGTGCTGTGGACGTGGAGGTGGCCGTGGCCGTGACGCGGGTTTCGCTGGGTTGGTTCGGTGCGGGTCCGCCGCTCGAGCATCCGGCCAGCGCGACGAGCAGCACCGCTGGCAGTAGCGCTCTGTGTTTCATAGTTCCCCCAAACTCACGGCGTCCCTGCCATGGCCTGCAGTGACGTCGCAGGCGTACCGGCCGGGAAGTCCCGGCGGTGTGCTTAGAGTAATGGACGCAGGGTGGAAATAGGACCCCTGACCAGCGGTTTTGCGTTAAAACGTAGTTTTTGTTGCGGTTTTGTGGCCGCCCGAGGGCCAGCGACGGGGGCTCCCGGGTGTAGCCCGCGTCACGGTGGGGCCCCAAAAGCTAGTAGTATGGACTCGCCGCGCGACGCTGCGACCCATTGTGAGTTTCGGCCCATACCCCCTGCCCGCCGCCCTGGGCCGGGAGTGTTTAGGCCCGTACTTGTGCTCCCGGATCCGCCCCTCCCGTCCCGGCGATACCCCGACCTACAAGGAACAGTTGTGCCACAAAGTACTTCCACCGAAGCTAAGAGCGCGCCGGCGCAAACCGCCGTCGTCGACTCGACCCTCAGCGCCGAGGGCTATAAGAAGTCCCTGAACGGCCGCCAGGTCACCATGATCGCCATGGGCGGCGCCATCGGCGTCGGCCTCTTCATGGGTGCCGGCGGGCGCCTGGCCTCGACCGGCCCCGCCCTGATTTTCTCCTACGCCATCGCCGGCGTGATCGCGTACCTGCTGATGCGCGCCCTGGGCGAACTCATCATGTACCGGCAGACCTCCGGCTCGTTTGTCAGCTACGCCGGCGAGATGTTCGGCCGGAAAGGCGCCTACCTGTCCGGCTGGATGTACTTCATCAACTGGGCCATGACGGGCATCGCTGAGCTGATCGCGATCGGGCTGTACTTCCAGTTCTTCTTCCCCAACGTGCCGGTCGAACTGACCGCCATCGCGGCGCTGCTGCTCCTCGTCGGCGTGAATCTGCTCAGCGTCAAGGCGTTCGGTGAATTCGAGTTCTGGGCCTCGGTCCTCAAGGTCGCGGCCATCCTGATCTTCCTGGCCGTCGGCACCTTCATGGTGGTCACCAACGCGAAGGTCGGCGACGGTCACGCCTCGGTGAGCAACCTCTTTGCGGCCGACGGCGGCATGTTCCCCAAGGGCGCCCTGGTGATGATCCTGGTGCTGAACGCCGTGATCTTCGCCTACAACGCCATCGAGCTCGTCGGCATCACCGCCGGTGAGATGGAGGACCCGGCGAAGGAGGTCCCCAAGGCCATCCGCGCCGTCGTGATCCGCATCGTGGTGTTCTACGTCGGGTCCGTGACCCTGCTGGCGATGCTGCTGCCCTCGGACCAGTACAAGGCCGGCACATCACCGTTTGTCACCGTCTTTGGCCAGATGGGCCTGCCGTGGATGGGCGACGTCATGAACATGATCGTCATCACCGCCGCGCTGTCATCCTGCAACTCCGGCCTGTACTCGATCGGCCGGATCTTCCGCACCATGGCCAACAACGGGCACGCCCCGCAGTGGCTGACCCGGATGTCCAAGAGCCACGTGCCCTACGCCGCGATCCTGGCGATCGGCGCGGTGTACCTGGTTGGCATCCTGTTGAACATCTGGCTGGGCGGTTCGCACGCCTTCGACCTGGCGCTGAACACCGCCTCGATCGGCGTCATCTTCACCTGGGGCTCGATCTTCGCCAGCCAGATCGCGCTGCGCAAGACCAAGGGCAACGCCTCGTCCCTGCCCATGCCGGGGTCACCGTGGACCAGCTGGGCCGGGCTGGTGGCCCTGCTGGCCATCACGGTGCTGATCGGGTTCGACACCATGACCAGCAAGTCCGGCGAGGTCTTCCCGCTGGGCCTGTGGACCCTGGCCACCATCCCGTTCTTCGCGGTGGTGCTCTGGCTCGGCTGGCAGAAGGTCAAGAACAACGCTCCCAAGAGCGAGCTGTTCAGCTAACACCACGGTCCTGAACCATCAGGGTCGGCTTCCCGGCCCCCTCTGATGGCGCGAACGTACACTTGAGGCCCCGAATCCGCGACGATTCGGGGCCTCAAGTGTACGTTCGCGCGAAACGCGGGGCCTCAAGTGTACGTTCGCGCGAAAGGCGGGGCCTCAAGTGTACGTTCGCGCGAAACCGCCGGGCAGGGGTGCGGCTAGCCCTTCAGATGCCGGGCGAAATGGTCTTCGATCCGGCGCCAGGCCTCGGGTGCCGCCTGCGGATCCGGACCGACGCCGAGCACGCGCATCAACGGACGCAACGGCCTGGGCCCGGCTTCGGCGTCGTTGAGGAACGCGTGGCCCGCCGTCTCGAATTCCTTGACATCGTTCTCGACGCCGAGTGAGTCGAGCACGGAGCCCAGCCGGGCCGCCGCGCCGCGAAGGCTGCGGTCCTTCGCGCCGAAGTTGGCAACGATCGGACAGGCCCCCGCGAGCGCCGTTTCCGGATCCCTGGGCAACCGGCCGTAGTTCACCGCCGCGGCGTCGAATCCGTCATTGGCCAGCAGCAGGGCGAACCCGCCGCCCATGCAGAAACCGATGACGCCGATTTTTCCGGTCGTGCGGCCGGAAGCCAACAACCACTGGCGGGCCGCCGCCAGGTCCGCGAAGGCCCGGCCCTCGCCGGCCGCCAGGGCGCGCATCGTCGACACCAGGCAGCGGCGCGCCCCGCCGTCGCTGAACAGGTCCACGGCCAGGGTCAGATAACCGGCGGCCGCCAGCCGCTCCGCGTGCCGGACCGTGTTGCCATCCAGGCCAAAGGCTTCGTGGATCATCAGCACGGCCGGGAAAGGTCCGTCCCCTTCCGGCTCGGCCAGGTAGCCGCGGAGCCGGGGCGATCCGCCGGCGCCGGTGCCGGCCCCGTTGAGGTCGACGTTGCTCAGATCCGTGTCCTGGGCTTTAGCCCGGTTCGCGGGATTCCTGGCCATGCGGGCTCCTGTGTCGGGTCATGTTGGGTCGTGTTCGGACAGTCTTGCACCCGGACACAAAAAACGGCGCCGGACATCCCCCAAAGGAATGTCCGACGCCGTCGATTGTTAGGACTAGTCGCGCTTGGCTGCGTCCTTGACGTTTTCGCCGACCTTCTTCGCGTCGGCGACGACCTGGTCCTTCTGGCCTTCGGCCTTCAGGCGGTCGTTGTCCGTGGCATTTCCGGTAGCTTCCTTGGCCTTGCCGCCGAGGTGCTCCGCTTCGTTCTGAATCTTGTCTCCGATACCCATGGTGTACTCCACCTTTCGTTTCCGGTTGAAATTCAACGCAGTTTCACCATAACACGAAGCATGCTTACTAATTCAAGTACTTCCGCAAGATGATTCATTTCGCCGGGGCGAATGGTTTGGGGCGCCCGGTTAGGCTCAAGGCTATGGAGCCCAAGAAAGTCACCGCCCCGCGCCTCACCCCGATCCGGTTGGCAGACCTCACGGAGGACGCAACCCCGGACTTCCGGCGCGGGGAGCGCTACGACGGCGTCCGGTACAGCCGCGCGACGGCGGACGGGCTGGAGCTCAGCGGCACCGATTTCGTCGAGTGCGAGTTCGACGGCGCCTCCTTCAATGAGACGCAGCTGCGCGGGGCGGGCTTCCGCGACTGCGTCCTGGCCGAGGTTTACGCCCCGGTGCTCAGGGCGTCGCGCTCAAGCCTGCGCGACGTCGAGATCCGCAACCCCCGCTGGGGGTCGGCGGAACTGTATGAGAGCGGCTGGCAGTCGGTGCGGCTCGACGGCGGCAAGCTGGACTACGTCAACCTCCGCGGCGCGAAACTCGTCGACGTCCAGATCAGCGACTGCATCATCGGCGAACTGGACCTCGGCTCCTGCACGGCCACCCGGCTGGCATTGAGCAACTGCACCATCGGCAGCCTGGACTTCAGCGGCGCCCGGCTCAAGGACGTGGACCTGCGCGGCACAGGATTCCGCTCGGTCAGCGGCCTCGGGAGCCTCACGGGTCTGGTGATCGACGACGACCAGCTCACCCTGCTGGCACCGCTGCTGGCGGCCCATCTGGGCATCACCGTCGCCTGAGGGCCCGCCGCGTCATCCAAGGCCGTCCGGTTGACCCGCTTGACCCGCCGTGTAATCTTTATAGAACGAACGGTCGGTAATTTGTTTTGCTGCCGGCCCTGCTCCCTTGGTGAAGGATGTTCTCATGGTCGAGGCTTTTCTTGTTGGCGGTGCCCGCACTCCCGTGGGGCGGTATGGCGGTGCCCTCTCCGCGGTCCGTCCCGATGACCTGGCGGCGCTGGTGGTCCGCGAAGCCGTGGCCCGCGCCGGAGTCGACCCGGACGCCATCGACGAGGTCATCCTCGGCAACGCCAACGGTGCCGGCGAGGAAAACCGCAACGTCGCACGGATGGCCACTCTCTTGGCCGGACTTCCGCTCCACATCCCCGGCATCACCGTCAACCGGCTGTGCGCCTCCGGCCTGAGCGCCATCATCATGGCCAGCCAGATGATCAAATCCGGCGCCGCGGACATCGTGATCGCCGGCGGCGTCGAATCCATGAGCCGCGCGCCGTGGGTGCAGGAGAAACCGCAGACCGCCTTCGCCAAGCCGGGACAGATCTTCGACACCTCGATCGGCTGGCGCTTCGCCAACCCGCTCTTCCAGAAGGGCGAACTCTCCCGCGACGGCAAGATGACCTACTCCATGCCGGAGACGGCCGAGGAAGTCGCCCGCGTGGACGGCATTTCCCGCGAGGACGCCGACGCCTTCGCGGTCCGCTCGCACGAGCGTTCCCTCGCCGCGATCGCGGCCGGCCGCTTTGCCGACGAGATCGTTCCGGTGACCGTCAAGACCCGTAAGGGCGAGACGGTTGTTGACAACGACGAAGGGCCCCGGGCCGGCACCAGCATGGACGTCCTCGCCGGGCTGCGCCCCGTCGTCGCCGGCGGCTCCGTGGTCACCGCGGGCAACTCTTCCACCCTTAACGACGGCGCCTCCGCGATCATCGTCGCGTCCGAGGCTGCGATCCAGAAGCTCGGCCTCACCCCGCGGGCCCGCATCATCGACGGCGCCTCGGCCGGCTGCGAGCCGGAGATCATGGGCATCGGCCCGGTTCCGGCCACCCGGAAGGTGCTCGCCCGGGCCGGGCTCGACGTCGGCGACCTCGGCGCGGTGGAACTCAACGAGGCCTTCGCCACCCAGTCGCTGGCGTCCATGCGCCGGCTCGGCCTCGACCCGGAGATTGTGAACCGCGACGGCGGCGCGATCTCCCTGGGGCATCCGCTTGGCTCGTCCGGGTCCAGGATCGCCATCACCCTGCTGGGCCGGATGGAACGCGAGGACGCTAAAATCGGCCTCGCCACCATGTGCATCGGCGTTGGCCAGGGCACGGCCATGCTGCTGGAGCGCGTCTAATGGCGGCGCATCCCGGCGGGCTGGACACCGCGGGCTTTGTCACACTCCTCGTCGAGGAGCGCGCGGACCGGGTGGTGGTGCTGCTCAACCGTCCCGAGGTCCGCAACGCGATCGACCAGCAGATGGTCGATGAGCTCCACCGCGTCTGCGCGTACCTGGAGCAAGTGCCCAAGGTGCTGGTCCTGGCCGGCACGGAAGGCGTGTTCGCGTCCGGCGCCGACATCGCGCAGCTGCGCGAACGACGGCGCGACGACGCGTTGCAGGGCATCAACTCCACCATCTTCGTCCGGATCGCCAAACTGCCGATGCCGGTCATCGCGGCCCTCGACGGGTTCTGCCTGGGCGGCGGCGCCGAACTGGCCTACGCGGCCGACTTCCGGATCGGCACCCCCGGGGTGCGGATCGGCAACCCCGAAACGGGACTCGGCATTCTTGCCGCCGCCGGGGCCAGCTGGCGGCTCAAGGAACTGGTGGGGGAGCCGGTGGCCAAGGATATCCTGCTGGCCGGCGCCGTGCTCCGCGCCGACCGGGCGCTCGCCGTCGGGCTTATCACCGAGATCCACGAACCCGAGCAGCTGATGGACGCCGCCCACGCGCTGGCGGACCGGATCGCGCAGCAGGACCCGCTCGCGGTGCGGATCACCAAGTCCGTGTTCCATGCCCCGGCCGAGGCGCACCCGCTGATCGACCAGCTGGCACAGGGCATCCTCTTCGAATCCCAGGCGAAGTTCGACCGCATGCAGGCCTTCCTCGATAAAAAGTCCAAGAAATCAGCCACGAAGTTCGACCAGAATTCAGACCGGAAGAAGAACTGACGATGAGCAACTCGGTACTCCCCGCTAACCTGCCCGCAACTGTCGGGGTGCTCGGCGGCGGCCGGATGGGCGCAGGCATCGCCCACGCCTTCCTGATCAACGGCGCCAACGTGCTCGTCGTCGAGCGTGACGAGGAGTCTGCCGAGGCCGCCCGCGAGCGCGTGGAGTCCGCGGCGGCCAAAAGCATCGAGCGCGGCGCCACTGACGGGAACCTCGACGAGATGGTCTCCCGGCTCGCCGTGACCGTGGATTATGACGACTTCAAGGATTGCCGGCTCGTCGTGGAGGCCGTCCCCGAGGACTGGGACCTGAAGGTCGCGTCGCTGCGCGGAATCGAGGAACGGCTCGCCGCGGACGCCTATCTCGCCTCCAACACTTCGTCGCTCTCGGTCAACGGCCTGGCCCGCGAGCTGAAGCGCCCGCAGAACTTCCTGGGCCTGCACTTCTTCAACCCGGTCCCGGCGTCCACCCTGATCGAGGTTGTCCTGGGGGAGCAGACCTCGGAAACCCTCGCCCTGGCAGCCCGCGGCTGGGTGGAGGCGCTCGGCAAGACTGCCGTCGTCGTCAATGACGCCCCGGGGTTCGCTTCCTCGCGGCTGGGCGTCGCGATCGCCCTTGAGGCGATGCGCATGGTGGAGGAGGGCGTCGCCTCCGCCGAGGACATCGACAACGCCATGGTGCTGGGCTACAAGCACCCCACCGGCCCGCTGCGCACCACCGACATCGTCGGCCTCGACGTCCGGCTGGGCATTGCCGAATACCTGGCCTCCACGCTGGGCGAGCGCTTCGCGCCGCCGCAGATCCTCCGGGACAAGGTGGCCCGCGGCGAACTTGGCCGCAAGACCGGCAAGGGCTTCTTCGACTGGGCCGACTGACGCCGCCTGCGGGCTAGCCTGCTGCCAGCGCGTCGAGCCTCTTTTTCATGCCGTCCATGGCGGGACCGGCCAGTGACTGGAAGGCCGGCTTCGCGAACGGTTCGGCGAGCTTGCGCCATCCCTTAAGCCGGAATTCCGCCGTGTACCGGACCTCTGAGCCCGCGCCCGAGGGCTTGACGTCGATGGTGTCCACGGAGATGACTGTCTTGTTTTCGCCGCGCAGCTTGATGACCGTTCCGGTGAGCTCCACCACCTCGTAGATCAGCGTTTGGCGTTTGCCGCGGAACTCCGCTTCGGCGTGGTAGCGGTGTCCCACCGCCACCGGGCCCTCCGAAAGCTTCCTGACCACCGGCGTGCCGGGGTCCCACTCCGGCGTGTGCTCGAAAGCCGAGAGATACGCGAAGGCTTTGCCGGCCTCCAGTGCGGAGCGGACCGTGCCGGTGACTGTGATCATGGGCCCAGCCTACCCAGAACGCCAGGCATTGCCAGCCCGCCCGGGCAGGTGGCCCGCCCAGGTGACCTTCAGCCGCAAGCCTGCCCGCGGCGTAGCCACGCCTTTAGGATGGTGCCGTGACTACCCCGGCGCTGCCCCGCATTGAACCGATCACCCTCACCGGCCAGTACGTGGTGCTGGAGCCGCTCAACCGCGCCCACCACGACGGCCTGGTGGACGCGGTCCGGGACGGTGCGCTCTGGAAGCTCTGGTACACCTCCGTCCCCGCCCCCGAGGACATGGCTGCCGAAATCGACCGGCGCCTGGCCCTGCAGCAGGCCGGGTCGATGCTGCCGTTCACCACCCGGCTGCTGGACCCGGCCACCGGCAAGCCCGGAAAGGTGATCGGCATGACCACCTACATGAACATCGACCCGGCGACGCCCCGGGTGGAGATCGGGTCCACCTGGAACGCCGCCTCCGCGCACGGCAGCGGCAGCAACGCGGACTCCAAACTGCTGCTGCTCCGGCACGCCTTCGAAACGCTCGGCTGCCCCGCCGTCGAATTCCGCACCCATTGGCTCAACCACCAGTCCCGTGAGGCGATCGCCCGGCTGGGCGCCAAACAGGACGGCGTGTTGCGCAGCCACACCCGGACGGCGGACGGCGTGCTGCGCGACACCGTGGTGTTCTCCATCCTCGAGCACGAGTGGCCGATGGTCCGCGCCGGCCTCGAGTTCCGGCTGGCCAAGCGGCGCTAGGGAGCGGAATAGGCTCCGGCGCTGCTCAGAGCCGTGAAGTACGCTACGTAGCCCTTGGCGTTCGGGTGGAAGCCATCCGGGCTGTCCGGGACCGCGCCGTTGATCCATGGGTCGTTCGAGAGGATGCCGTGGCCAGCGAAAGCGGTCCGGACGTCGACGTAGTTGACCCGGAGGGCAGTGGGGTCGATGGCCGCGGCGGCCACCGCGATTGAGTCGTTGAGGCCGCGGGCCAGGTCAGTGGCCCGGTAGATGAACTGGGACATCGAATCGGTCCGGCCGGCGGGGATCGGATCGAAGAGGTAGGGGTAGCCGGTCACCACGATCTTGGCGTTGGGAGCGGCAGCCTGCACGCTCTGGATCATGGAAGCCACATCCCCGGCCAGCTGTCCGCTGAGTAGCTTGGCCTTCGCCGTTGCGCTGGCATCGGCGCACGCCGCAGCAAAGGCGGAATCGAAGATTGCCGTGCCGCAGTTGGTGACGATCTCCCCGAATCCGAGGTTGTTACCGCCGGCCGTGATGGTCACGAGCTCCGTGCTCCTGTTCAACTGGCGCAGCTGGGTGGCCACCACTTCCTGGGTCGTCTTGCCGCTGCAGGCTGCGTTCGTGACCAGTTTGATGGCCTTGTCGTCCGCGGCGAGCTCGGAATAGGTGTTATCGCTGCGGTAGCAACTGTCCAGGTAGGGCCCCGCTCCCTGTCCGGCGGCGTAAGAGTCGCCGAGCGCGATGTACTTGGTCTTCTCCGCGGCCTGCGCGGGAACCACCGCCAGACCCACCGCCATCGCCAGGGTTGCGAGACCGGCCGCCAGAGCCGTTCGCCGTCGCCGGAGTTTCAGATTTCCCATGGTGTTCCCCTTAGTAGCACGCAGGCACAGCACCCGTGCCCTACTGGGGTGCCAGTCCCGGCGGCAGGGGCTGAAATGGGCCCGGCGGCTGCCGGGTCCACCGCCACCCTACGCGGCGGCCCGGTTCCGTGCCCATGCCAATAGTCCCGAGGTGTCCGTGTTTCGCGAATCGGCCCCGCGCAGCGGGGCCGGAATGTGCTTGACTTTCCAGATGACAAATCCTGCCCCGCGCAGCGTCCACGCCCCCGGCCTGACGGAGCCCGGTGCGGTGGACTGGGACGGGGCCGTCAACGCGTGGCACATCTGCGGCAGCGTGTACCGGATGGGGCGCCGGGAATGGCTCACCGAGGCGGGCTGGCAGCAGGCGTACGACGGCGGCGTGCGGACCGTGATCGACCTCCGTAATCCGGACGAGATCCGCCGCCGCGACACCGATCCGCCGGTGGACGAGGCGGTCCTGGCCGCGTTCGACGTCGTACATGCCCCCACCGAGGATCCCGGCAACAGCGAGTTCCGGGCGCTGTGTGTTCCCTACCTGAACGACCCGGCGGCGTATGCGGACAACGCCAGGATCTTCCCCGGGAACCTCGCGGCTGTCTTCAAGGCCGTGGCGGCAGCGCCCGGCGGCGTCGTCATCCATTGCTCGGCCGGCCGCGACCGCAGCGGCATGGTGGCGGCGATGCTCCAGGACCTGGGCGGCGCGGGGGAGGCTGAAATCGCCCTGGCGTACGAGCGCGCCGTACGGGGCATCAACGACTACCACCGCGTCTCCGGGGTTGCGCATCCGTATGAGAGGTACCTGCCCGAGGAGGTCCTCGTGCCCCTGATCGAACGGCGCCAGCAAAGCCTGCTGGGCTTTGTGCGGCAGGTGCGGACCGTGGAGTTTTTGGGCCACAATGGCGTAACGGTCCCGGAGGTGACTGCCATTCTGCGCAAACTGGGGCGCTAGAGTAACCGGGTGAAGACTCCCAGGTACCAGTCGGTGATGCGCGCCGTGGCGGCCGTCGCCGTCGCGCTCGCGGGGTCGTCGCTGGCCGCCCCCGCCCTTGCGGAAGCCGGGCCGTCCGAGCCCGCATCGCCGGCTGCCTCCCCGCCGGCCGCGCCGTCACCGCCGGCCGGCATCAGCGACGCCGGACTCGCCGAAGCGGTCCGCCGGGACCTGGGCATGACCCTTGAGGAATTCAACGCCGCCGGTGCGCAGGCCAAGCGGGCCGCCGACGCCGTGCCCGGCCTCCGCGGGATTCCGGGCTACGTCGGAATCCGGCTGAAGGACGGGAAAATCGTCGTGGAAGGCTCCGGCGCGGAGCTCCAGACCCGGATCGGCGAACTCAACTCCGCCGGGCCGGCCGAATTCACGCTGCGCGCCCCCACGCTGGACGCGCCGGCGCCGAAGGCCCCGGCCCCGGACGCAACCGCCCCGACGGCCGTGGCCCGGACCGCCCCGGAACTGGTCGCCGGCAGCACGGAACAGCTCTTCCAGGCCTACGTCCGTGAGGTGGGACCGGCCGGGCTGCAAGCTGTGGCGTACGCCGACGGCCACTTCATCATCCGCACCGGCGGCACCAACACCCCGGAAGCGCAGGACCCGGAAGCGCAGGCGGCCGGGAGCCTGAACCGGGCCGCGGAACCGGCGGACGGGAAAATCTCGCCCGCCGACTTCGTGTCGCGGTACGCCAACGTGCTGCTGGAAAAGGGCACGGCCATCAAGACCGAGGATGACCTGTTCGGCGGCCAGGGCTATGTGATCGACAATATGACTATTTGCTCGACCGGCTTCGGAGCGTTCGACCCGAGCGGCCTGCCCCTGGTGCTGACGGCCGGGCACTGCGCCGAAGACGGAACGGCGGTCAACGCCGACGTCGAGCCGCCTACCGCGGCGCCCGCGGGAGGCTCGACGACGGCCCTCCCGGCTGTGCTCAAACCCCTGGGGACGTTCGGGTTCAGCCAGTTCGGCGGCCCGAAGAACTCGCCCATCACGGGCTCGGAGGCGAGCCCCGGCAACATCGGCACGGACATCGCCGTCCTCAAGGGCCTGCGTCCGGGACTCAACGTCCAGCCCTCCGCCACCACATGGGAAAACCCGGCCAGCCCGGCACAGACCGCCGTGAAGATCGTCGGCACTGCGGCCCCGTACCAGGGCCAGGCAGTCTGCCGCTCGGGCCGCACCGACGGCTGGTCCTGCGGCACCGTGGCCGAGACCGGTATCTACGTCGCCGCCGGCAATCCCACCGCCGGCACCACCTGTGCCGACGCCAACGGCATGCCGGTCACCCCCTGCGATCTGCGCGCCTTCAAGGGTTTCCTCTCCTACGACGTCACCTCCAGCGGCGGAGACTCCGGAGGGCCCTGGATCAGCGGCAACTACGCGGTCGGCACGCACTCGGCCGGGGAACCCCAGGGTGCCCCCAACTTCGCCGTCGCGACCTCCCTGGAGGACGCCCTGTCCCACATCCCGGGCGGCGTCCAGCTCCAGCTCTTCCTCAACACCCCCGAGCTGACCGGCAACCCGGGCGGCGCCGAGGCGGTGGCCGGCGAACCGATCACGGGCACCGTCCGCGCCGAGCCCAACACCGCGCTGCCGGCGGGCACCACAGTGCACATCACGGTTGCGGGCCCGCACCCCCTGGCCGGGCAGACCCTTGAGGTCCCGGTGGGGCGCTCGGGAGCCTGGCAGTTCCCCGCTCCGGCGCCGGCTGGGCCGCTCACCTTCACGGCCACAACGCTCAACGGCTTCAGCCGGTCGGTGCCGGCGTCGCTCACGGTGACAGTGGCGCCGGCCACCCCTGCCGCGCCCACGCTGACGACGCCGACCAGCGGCCCGCTCGATTCGCTCACCCGGATCGAGGGCACCGGGACGCCCGGCGCCGCGGTGACGTTGTCCGGCGACGTGGCCGGCACCGGAACGGTGTCACTCGACGGCCACTGGACGGTTCGCCTGGACCGCCCGGCGCCCTACGGCAAGGTGGACGTGCTGGCCGTGCTCTCGACAGCGGGG
The DNA here is from genome assembly GCF_964021775.1 of uncultured Arthrobacter sp. GTDB lineage: Bacteria > Actinomycetota > Actinomycetes > Actinomycetales > Micrococcaceae > Arthrobacter. The sequence goes on along the minus strand of NZ_CAXHZI010000001.1, from coordinate 119,849 downwards.
GCACCGGACAGCCCCGCCGCGGCGGCAACCTTCACGGTCCGCCCGCCTGCCCCAGCCGTCTCCGTTATCAGCGACGGCGCACAGATCCGCAGCGACTCGCGTCCCCGGACCATACAGGGGACCGGCGTCGACGGCGCCGAGGTGAAGGTGCTAATTGACGGAGCACCCGTGGCTGCTCAGGCCGGCGGGGGAGCGGCGGCCGGTTCCCGGACCGTGACCCTGGCGCTGCCGCAACTGGTGGTGGCCGAAGGGCGCTGGAGTGTTCCCTTCCCGGCCCGCCTGGATCCCGGCCGCCATACCCTGTCCGTGACCCAGTCGGTCGACGGGGTCGCCTCGGCCCCGCGGAAGGTGGCGTTCACGATTCTGGCAGCACCGGCGGCAGCCCCGGTGGAGCCCGGAACCCCGGCTGAGCCGCCCGCCCCTGCGGCTGACGCCGCGGCCCCGGCGGCCGCGGACCCGGCTGCCCCGGCCACCCCGGCTGCCCCGGCCACCCCGGCCACCCCGGCCGCTGAAACCAACGCCGACAGGCCGGTGGTGGTGACAGCCGGATCCGGCCAACTCGCGGACACCGGGGCCGGGACGATCCTGACGACAGTCGGCCTTGCGGCCGGCGCGCTGCTCCTGGGCGCCGTCGTCCTGGTCGGGGTCCAGGTGGCGGGGGTGCGGCGGCGCATCCTCCGCTAAGGGCTGGCCGGCCCGCCTGGTCGGCAGGGACAGCAGCCTGCCGCGGCCGGGGTAGGGAGACCGGCGGCTGCCGCTGCTACTGGAAGTCTGCCAGCCAGAGATCGGGTCCGAAAACCTCGTACTGGATGTCCTTGGCCGGCACTCCGCCCGCGATCAGTGCGCTGCGGACGGATTTCAGGAACGGCAACGGGCCGCAAAGGTAATACTCGGCGTCGTCGGGAAGTTCCGCCTGGCTGACATCCATGAAACCGGAGAACTCCGCACCGGACGCCGCGCCGCCGTCGGAGGGATTCAGGAACCACGTCGTCAGGGAGCCGTCCGGCAGTGCCGCGAGATCTTCCCGGACCTGCGCCCTGAGCGGGAACGACGTCTCGCTGTCATCGGCATGCAGGAGCATCACCCGGCGCTGGGATCCGGACTTGACCAGGTGGGACAGCATGCCGGCCATCGGAGTGATCCCAGTTCCTGCGCTCGCCATAACCAGGGGCCGGTCCGTGTATTCCAGCACCACGTCGCCAAACGGCGCCGAAAGCACCACCTCGTCGCCGACCTGCACGTTGTAGTGGAGCAGCGTAGACATCTCGCCGTCGGGAGTCGCGAGCCCATGGACCCGTTTTACGGCGAACTGCCGGTGGTGCCCGTCATCGGCCCTGGTGAGGCTGTACTGCCGGGGTTGGTGCACGCCGTCCGGCATCATCATCTTGATCGTCACGTATTGCCCCGGCAGGGACGGTTTGACGTCCCGCTCGTCGGTGCGTTCGACGACGAAAGAGAGGACGTCGTCCGTCTCCTGGATCCGTTGCACCACCCGCCATGTCCGCCAAATGGTATCGGGGGAGAGGTGCACAGCGTTGTACAGCCCGCGCTCCTTGTTGATGAGCAGGTTTCCCATCAGCCAGTAGACCTCGTCCCAGGCGGCGGCGACCTCTTCAGTGACGGCATCACCGAGCACATCCACGATCGCCCACATGAGGTGGTCGTGGACAATCTGGTACTGGCCCGGGCTGAGCGCCAGCGAGACGTGTTTGTGGGCCACCCTGGACAGCAGGTGGTCCGGCACCTGGTCCGGATGCTCCACCAGCATGCCGGCAAAGGCTGCGATGGAACCGGCGAGCGCCTGTTGTTGTCGTCCGTCCGCCTGGTTCCCCCGGTTGAAGAGGCCGTCCAGAAGGTCCGGTCGCGCGTCGAACATGTGTTTGTAGAAGCGTTTGGCGATTTCCTCGATGTGCTCGCCGACCACGGGCAGCGTTGCCTGGATGACGGGAAGTGAAGTGTCTGAGAGCATGGTGGGCCCCTTCCGGTGCAACCGGTACTGCCCGGCGGTGCCGGGCGACTCAGCACTTCCACGCTAACAGCCCGGGCCGGAGGTGTTCCGGGCCGGTCGGCCCTACATCTCGGTGGCCGTGCCGTGTAGGCGGGCGGGCCTTCTCAGCCCTTGCGTTCCGGCAAGCCGGTGGGTGCTCAGCACGGGGCGGGCGGGGCCAACCGGCCGCGCCCGCCGTCGTCCTAGCCGAAATCAGCGACGTAGCTGGGCACTCCGACTGCGTCTGTCGAGACCGCTGCGCCGGTGTCATTGACGACGTGGTCCAGGGTCCCGGCGCCGAGGTTGACCGTCAGCAGCCCGTGGAGCTTCACGCCTGGCGTGACCGGAACTTCGAAGCCCCGGGTGGCGTGGATAGTGGGGTCAACGTTGTTGTAGACATAGCTGCCGCCGCCCCAGAGTTCGTGCATGCGCACTGAGTCGGCGACCTTGTAGCCAGCCCAGCCCAGGACACCGTCGTGCTGCCACGCGGCCTGGTTGGGGGCGTCGTACGGCAGTTCGTTCTGGAAGAAGACTGTTCTGCCATGCTCACCGTTCCACGTGACGTTGTACTTCTGGTAGTGCTCCACGAACAGGCCGGTGGCAGTGACATGGTCACCGTTGACAATGACGCCAAAGTCAGCGGTGTTGGAGGTCCAGCCCACGCCCTTGCCGTGGTCCGCGCGCCAGGCCCAGATGTGGTCCAGGAGCACGTTGTCGCTGTTGACTTCGAGGCTGAGGGTGGCCTTGCCGACGTGCGGTCCGCCGATGCGGAAGAACACATCGTGAAGCGAGGTGGGGTTGGCAGGGTCGCTGTGCCGGCCGGCGTTGCCGGGGTTGGGCGCCTTCCCGACCCGCATCAGCGCCGGTGAGTTCACCGTTCCGGCATCAATGGTGATCCCGGCGATTTCGGCGCCGGGGACGTCCGCTACGGTCAGCGGCACGGCGCCGCCGACGGCGGTGAGGGTGGCCATGCCGAGCCCGAGCACGACGGTGTTGGCGCGCTTGACCTCGATGCTGCTGTCAATGTCGTAAACGCCCGGGGTGAACAGCAGGTTCTTGCCCCGGGCCAGCTGGGAGTTGATGGTCTTGGCCGAGTCGGATGGGCGGGCGACGAAGAAGTCGGACAGCGGGATGCTGCGGCCCGCCGTCGGGCCGTTTTCCCACGTGGTGCCGGTGGAGTCTGTCCGGATGCCGGGAACGAAGACGCTGTACCGGCCCGCGGCGTCGATGGTCAGGTACGGCTTCTCGCGGCTGACCGGGGTGCTGGGCAGAGTGGTGTAGGGCGGGTTCGGGAAGGACTGGGCCGGTGCGCCGTTGACTCCGGAGAACACCTGGTTCCACACGCCGTTGGACCAGCCGCCGATGCTGCTGTCACGGACGTAGTACTGCTGCTGCGAACCGTTGATGACGGTACCGGTCTTCGAATCGGAAATGTATCCGCCGCTGGCGTACTGCGGCCCGGCCGTGCAGTAGTCCATCAGGGAGAGATTCCCGCCGGTGACATTGACCCGCCGCATCGGGGAGGCCTGCGACGCGGCCCAGAAGTTCGCCGAACCGCGGCAGCCGTCGAGCCCGGTGACGTTGATGGTGAGGTTGGAGACCGAGCGCCAGAAGTTGTTCAGGGCGATGCAATTGTCCGCGGTCAGGCACCGGTTGTACGCGTCGACGTGGCCGTTAATGGTGACGTCGGTGGGCGATGCTCCAAGGCCTGCCACTTCCGTTGAATAGCCGACCTGAACGATCAGGGGATTTTCAGCGCTGCCATAAGTGCCGGGTTTGAACAGCAGGGAGTAGCGGTTGGTTCCCATTTCGTCGTCAACCTGTGCGGCCGCGATGGCATCCACCGCGGCCTGGATGTCCGCCACGGGCATGCTGGGGTCGAAAATCCGGACGTTGGGGCCCAGGTCGGCAGCTGCCGCGGGCCTTGCCTGGGCCGGAGCCGGTTTGCCTGGCAGGACGGCGCCTGAAGCGGAGGCGGCGCCGGCGCCGGTGGCCAGCAGGCCCAGCACGACGGCGGCGGTCCCCGCGAGCAGCTTGCCGCGGAGGCGCGCGGGCTTCCTGGGGTGGCTGGGTATGGCCGTCGGGCGGCGGCGGAAGGGGGCTAGCGGCATTGCTGGTCCTGCTCTCTGTGGGGTGCGGGGCTCTGCGCGGAGGGATAGGGAATGCCGCGCCGGCGGGGTGTGGGAGCGCTCCCGCCGGGAAGCGTAACACCCGCCTCCGACGCCGGGCAAGGGGTCCGGGTGCGCTGGGCGGCGGCGCTTGACAAGCCGAAGTGATCTGCGACACCATGCTCGTGAGAGCGCTCCCACGCCGAGGCCGAGGCCCTCTCTGCCAGCGATCCGGGGCGTCCGCCCCCGCACCGCTCCGGTGCACCCACCCTGACAAAGGAGTCCCCGCGTGAAATTTCCCCGCAAGCTCGTCGCCCTGTCGGCGTCAGTTGCCTGCCTTACCCTCGCCCTGAGCGGCTGCGGAGCGGATGCGCCCAAGGCCGCCGCCCCATCAGCTGAAACCGGCAAGGAGCCGGTGACCCTGACCCTCGCCACCTTCAACGAGTTCGGTTACGAGGGATTGCTCAAGGAATACGAGGCCCTCAACCCCAACGTCAAGATCCAGCACAAGAAAGCCGCCACCACCAACGAGGCGCGCGACAACCTCACCACCCGCCTGGCCGCAGGATCCGGCCTCTCGGACGTCGAGGCCATCGAGGTCGACTGGCTCTCCGAACTCAAGCAGTATCCCGACCAGTTCGTGGACCTGAAGGATCCCGCCGTCGAGGGCCGCTGGCTGGACTGGAAGACCGAGGCCGCAACCACCCAGGACGGCCACCTCATTGGCTACGGCACCGACTCCGGTCCCGAAGCTGTCTGCTACAACTCGGCACTGTTCAAAGCCGCGGGTCTCCCCACGGACCGCGAAGCAGTTGCCCAGATGCTCGGCACCACCTGGGACAGCTACTTCGATGCCGGCAAGAAGTTCGTTGCCGCGAAGACCGGCGCGGCCTGGTTCGACTCCGCCGGAGCCATCTACCAGGGCATGAGCAACCAGCTGGAAAAGGCCTACGAAAACGAGGACGGCACCGTCATCGCCGCCGAAAACCCGGCCGTGAAGGACGTCTATACCAAGGTCCTTGATGCCTCGACGAAGGACAACCTCTCGGCACACCTGGCCCAGTGGAGCAACGACTGGGTGGCCGGTTTCCAGTCCCAGAAGTTCGCAACCACCCTCTGCCCGGGCTGGATGCTCGGCGTGATCGAAGGCAACGCCACCGGCGTCAAGGGCTGGGACGTGGCCAACGTCTTCCCCGGCGGCGGCGGAAACTGGGGCGGGTCGTACCTGACCGTTCCGGCACAGGGCAAGCACCAGGCCGAAGCCAAGAAGCTCGCGGCCTGGCTGACCGCCCCGGAACAGCAGATCAAGGCCTTCACCGCCAAGGGCACGTTCCCGAGTCAGGTCAAGGCGCTGGACAGCGAGGCGCTGCTGGGTCAGACGAACAAGTTCTTCAATAACGCCCCCACCGGCAAGATCTTCGCAGAGCGGGCCAAGGCCGTCGGTGCCACCCCGTTCAAGGGCCCGAAGTTCTTCGCCATCAACGACGCCATGCAGCAGGCCCTCACCCGCGTGGACGTGGACAAGAAGGACGACGCCGAGTCCTCCTGGGCGAAGTTCCTCACCGCTGTGAAGTCCCTGTAAGTCATGTCAGTAACGGACCGGGTCAGGCCTCACGGCCAAGTGGTTGACGACGAAGAGTCCAGCAGCAAGAACGTCCGGCGGCTCGCGTTTTCGCAGCGGCTGTCACGGTGGGACGTCAAGGTGTCGCCCTACCTGTACATCTCGCCGTTCTTCCTGCTGTTTGCCCTCACGGGCTTGTTCCCGCTGCTCTATACCGGCTGGGTTTCCCTGCACAACTGGAACCTGATCGGCGGCCAGGGCAAGTTCATCGGACTCGAGAACTTCGGCTTTGTCCTTGGACAGCCGTATTTCTGGAACGCCGTGGGCAACACGCTGAGCATCTTCCTGCTCTCCTCCGTGCCGCAGGTGGTGCTGGCGCTGTTGATCGCAGCCGTGCTGGACGCGAACCTGCGCGCCAAGACGTTCTGGCGGATGGGTGTTTTGGTGCCCTTCGTCGTCGCTCCGGTGGCAGTTGGACTCATCTTCAACAATTTGTTTGCGGACCAGTTTGGTCTCGTCAACGAAACGTTGGACCTCGTCGGCCTTGACCCGGTCCGCTGGCATTCCGACCAGCTGGCCAGCCACCTCGCGATCGCCACCATGGTGAACTTTCGCTGGATCGGCTACAACGCACTGATCTTCCTTGCAGCGATGCAGGCCATCCCGCGCGAGGTCTTCGAAGCCGCCACCATCGACGGCGCCGGCCGGGTCAGGCAGTTCCTGTCGGTGACGGTCCCGATGCTCCGGCCCACGGTCATCTTCGTGGCCATCACCTCCACGATCGGCGGCCTGCAGATCTTCGACGAGCCGCGCGTGTTCGACCAGTCCGGGCTCGGCGGCGCCGACCGGCAGTGGCAGACGCTCACCATGTACATCTGGGAGCTCGGCTGGGGCCAGCGCAACTTCGGCAGGGCATCGGCGGTGGCGTGGCTGCTGTTCCTGATGATTGTGCTCATTGCGCTGCTGAACTTTCTACTCACACGGCGTATCGCCGGCCAGGGAGGCCGCAAATGAGCTCCATTCCCATGATCCGGCAGACCGCCGGCAAAGGCGCCGCGAGGGCTGCGGCCAGCCGGCCGAACCGCCCAGCCGGCGGGCCGCGCAATCGGCGCGGCGCAGGCGGCGGACGCCGGCCCGGGGTCCTGACCTATGGCTTCCTCGGCGCGGTCCTGCTGGCGTCGCTGTTCCCGCTGTACTGGTCCTTCCTGGTGGGCAGCCATGACAGCACGGTGCTCAGCCGGGGTGTCCCGGTCCTGCCGGGCGGAAACTTCCTGGCCAACGCGGCAAAGGTCTTTGACAGCATCCCCTTCTGGAAAGCCATGGGCAACAGCGTCCTGGTTTCCACCGTCACGGCCGCCTCGGTGGTGGCCTTCTCCACTCTCGCGGGCTTCGCCTTCGCCAAACTGCGCTTCCGCGGCAGCAAGGGGCTTCTGGTTTTTGTGATCGCCACAATGGCGGTACCCACCCAGCTGGGCGTGGTTCCGCTGTTCATCGTGATGGCGAAGCTGGGCTGGACCGGATCCCTCTGGGCCGTCATCATCCCCGGGGTCGTCACCGCCTTCGGCGTGTTCTGGATGACCCAGTACCTGCGCGATGCCCTTCCGGACGAGCTCATCGAAGCCGTCCGGATGGACGGAGCGTCCATGATCCAGGCGTTCTGGTACGTCGGGTTCCCCGCGGCCCGGCCGGCCGCGGCGATGCTGGCTCTCTTCACCTTCGTCGCCACCTGGACCAACTTTTTCTGGCCCTTCATTGTGCTGGACCCGTCCAACCCGACCCTGCCGGTGGCGCTGCAGTTGCTGCAGGCTGCGCACTTCGTGGATTACTCAGTGGTGTTGGCCGGGGCTGTGCTCGCCACCATCCCGCTTTTGCTGCTCTTCATTGCGGCAGGTCGCCAACTCGTTTCAGGAATCATGCAAGGAGCAGTCAAAGGATGAGCACCACCCCAATTACATTCCCCGACGGTTTTCTGTGGGGCGCGGCCACCGCGGCTTACCAGATCGAAGGGGCTGCCCATGAGGGCGGACGGAAGGACTCGATCTGGGACACCTTCGCCCGGGTCCCCGGTGCCGTCGCGGACGCCCACAACGGCGACGTGGCGTGCGACCACTACCACCGCTCGGGCCAGGACGTCGAGCTGATGAAATCGCTGAACCTCAAGGCGTACCGCTTCTCGACGTCGTGGGCCCGCTGCATGCCCGATGGCAGGACGCCGAACCCCGAGGGGATCGCGTTCTACTCCCGGCTCGTTGACGCCCTCCTCGCCGCAGGCATCACTCCCTGGCTGACGCTCTACCACTGGGACCTGCCGCAGGCGCTGGAGGACGAAGGGGGCTGGGCAAACCGCGAAACCGCCGAGCTCTTCGCCGCCTACGCCGTGCTCATGCACGACGCCCTGGGCGACCGGGTCCGCATCTGGACCACGCTCAATGAGCCGTGGTGTTCGGCGTTTCTCGGCTACGCCGCTGGTGTCCACGCCCCGGGCCGGCAGGAACCGGCGGCCGCCCTCGCGGCTGCACACCACCTCCTGCTCGGGCACGGGCTCGCGGCCGCGGAACTGCGCCGGCGCGACCCGGAGGCCAGCCTCGGCATCACCCTGAACCTCACTGTCGCCGACCCTGCCGACCCCGGCTCCGCCGGCGACAGGGATGCAGCCCGCCGGATCGACGGCCTGCACAACCGGATCTTCCTCGACCCGCTCTTCCACGGCGAGTACCCCGCGGACGTGCTGGACGACGTCGCCGGTCTCGGGTTCGACACGGTGGTGCAGGACGGTGACCTGGCCGTCATCGCGGCGCCCCTGGATTTGCTCGGGGTCAACTACTACCAGGGCGAGGCGCTGACCCAGGGGGCGGCAGCCGAGGAAGGGGACCGGCCGGACCCCGTGACGACGACGGCGCAGGCCGCCCCGGCGTCGGCCGACAGACGTGAGGCAACGCCGTTTGTCTCGGCCGAGGGTGTGCACTCCGTCCCGCGCGGTCTTCCGGTGACCGGGATGGGCTGGGAGGTGCAGCCCGAGGGCCTGTACCGGTTGCTGACCCGGCTCCAGCAGGAGTACACCGGCCCGGCCGGCATCCCGCTCTACATGACCGAAAACGGCGCGGCCTACCCGGACGCTCCCGACGCCAACGGCTTCGTCGACGACCAGGACCGGCTGGCCTTCTTCGACGCGCACCTGCGCGCCGTGCACGCCGCGATCGACGCCGGCGCGGACGTCCGCGGCTACCTCGCCTGGTCGCTGCTGGACAACTTCGAGTGGGCGTACGGCTACCACCAGCGCTTCGGCCTGGTCCGGGTGGACTACGAAACCCAGCAGCGGATCCCCAAGGCCAGCGGCCTCTGGTACTCGGCAGTGGCGGCGGCGAACGCCCTGCCGGCGGGGTAGGGCCCGTCCCTGGGCAGGCCGGGCATGTCGTATTCTCAAAGTGATGAGCGAACAGAAGCACGCGGGTCTCCGGTCCGGACCGGCGAGACCGACCCCCACGCTGGAAGACCTCGCGACGGCGGCGGGAGTGTCACGCTCCACCGCCTCGCGGGCTATCAACGGAGGCTCCCGTGTCAGCCCGGAAGCCCAGGCTGCGGTTAATGCCGCGGTGATATCCCTGGGGTACACGCCCAACCGGGCCGCACGCAGCCTCGTCACGCGCCGGACCTCGTCGATCGCCCTGGTGATCAACGAACCCGATGCCCGGGTCATGATGGACCCGTTCTTCGCCGCCGTCATCACGGGGGTGACGGAGGCGCTGCGGGAGACGGAAATGCAGCTGGTCCTGCTGATGTCCCGGGCCGGCGGCGATCCCTCCCGGACGCTCCGGTACCTGCGGGGTGGCCACGTGGACGGCGCCATTGTCGTCTCACACCACAAGGCAGACGGCTGGACCGAAGAGCTTGCCGCCGCGGGGCTGCCCACCGTCTTCATCGGACGGCCATGGGATACCGGGCTGGGGATCCACTACGTGGATGTGGACAGTTTCGAAGGCGGCCGCCTGGCGGCGCTGCACCTGGCGGCCGCCGGACGCACCCGGCTGGCAACCATCACCGGCCCGCTCGACATGACCGCAGCCGCGGACCGGCTCGAGGGATGGCAGGCCGGCCTCAGGGAAGCCGGGCTGCCGCCGGGGCCGGTCGCACACGGAGATTTCACCCCTGCCGGGGGCACCGAAGCGGCCGAACGGCTCCTGGCCGAGGACAGCAGCGTCGACGGCATTTTCGCCGCGTCCGACCTCATGGCGCGCGGTGCCATTACGGCCCTGCTGGCGGCCGGGCGCACGGTGCCCGGGGACGTCGCCGTCGTCGGCTTCGACGACCATCTCGCGGCGCCGGGCGAGCTGCCCTTGACCACGGTCAACCAGCCCACGGTAGAAATGGCGGCCCAGGCGGGCCGCCTCCTGCTCGCGGACATCGAAGACCCTGGGACCAGCCGGGACCCGCTGATTTTCCCGGCCCGCCTCGTTATCAGGGACAGCACCCTGCCGCAGCCGGGGTAGGCGGACCGGCGGCTGCCGGCAGGGGCGTTCCAGAGGACCGGCCTTATCGGGCCGGCCCTACCGGACCGGTCGACGGCGGCTTAGCGGCCGTGCCGGCCGTGGCCGTGCCATCCGGCCGAGTCGACCACCTGGACCGCGACGCCGAGGGTGCCCTTCTTGAGGCTGCCCCAGGCGTACACAATCGTGTTCTTGCCCGCGGTGACCCGAATGTCCGCCGGGCCGATCAGCGGCTTGGTGGTCCCGGCGGCCGCGACCGAGGCGGACACCTTCCCGGCCTTCAGCGTCAGCACTTCCTGGTCCGGGTTCGTCAGGTCCTCGATGACGGCGGTCTTCCCCGCAAGAACGTCCACGGCGGGCGCCGCCGCCACGTGCCTGACTGTCAGCTTGCCCTGGCCCCGGGGGCTGGGCGAGGTGTCGTTCTTGAACAGGGTGGCGGTGGGATCCCCGTCCTCATCCAGGTGGGCCACGGCGGTGTAGTTCCGGCCCTCCCTGAGCTTCACCTCGACCGGGCCGATCACCGCGTCGTCAGCGCTCTTGGCGTTGGCGGCCGTGACAGCAATCTTGTAATTGCCGCTCTCGAGCTTCAGCGGGCCCGCAAGCTTGCCGGGCTTGAAGTCGTCCAAGGTGAGCTTGCCATTCACCCATACGTCCACGGTCAGGCCGGGGACGCCGTGCAAAACGGACAGGACGGCGTCGTCGCCGTGGTGCCTGCCGCCGTCGTGCTTCCCGCCGGCCTGGGCCGGGGCGGCAAACGCGAGGGCGGCCGCCATCGACACGGCACCGGCGGCATAAACGGTTTTACGCATTTCAAACTCCTCATTGAGTTGCCCGGATCCGGGCGGTGATTTGCTTACACCGTTACTACCGGCCGGGCACCTGCTTTGGATGCAGCCGGTTGGACCTTTTTGCCCCGCCCGGCTCAGCCCTTGCGGTCCAGCAGCAGGTTGGTGATCCGCAACGTGCAGAGCCGGTCGCCGGCCTCGTTGGTGATCAGCACCTCGTGGGTCGTCACCGTGCTGCCGAGGTGGATCGGGGTGGCCGTAATCGTGACCAGCCCCTCTCGGGCGGACTTGTGGTGCGTGGCTGAAACGTCCACACCCACCGCGGTCTTGCCCAGTGTGCTGGCGTGGATCACCGAAGCCCAGGAACCCACGGCCTCGCCCACGGCCAGCGAGGCGCCGCCGTGCAGCAGGCCGAAGGACTGGCGGTTTCCTTCCACCGGCATGGTCGCCACGACGCGTTCCACCGACTCCTCGACGATTTTGACCCCCATCTTCTCGTCCAGTTCGCCGAGGGTGATCTTCCACAGCTCGGTACCGCTTTGAAGGTCGCGGGGCTCGGGCGTCATAGCGTCTCCTCTGGTGCTCTGGCCTGTCACGGGCCGTCCGGTCCTGCCGCTACTAGTGTGCCGCAGGGCTCATTCATGTACTGTAGACATATTACCGAACGGACGGTCAGTAATGCGCTGGCCGTGTTGATCTTGCCCCGCGTTGGAAGGACCCGTCAACGATGACCACCACTGCAACAGCTCCGGAACCCTCAGTAGGCACCGTCGAGATCGTCCCCAGCTTCATCCGGAACTCGTGGTGGACCCCCGACGCCGCCTCCGCAACCGGCGCCGCCCCCGTGCTGGACGCAAGCACCGGTGAACTCCTGGCCAGGGTGAGCACCGAGGGCCTGGACCTCGCCGCCGTCGTCGACTACGGCCGCACCACCGGGCAGGCCGAACTGGGCAAGCTGACCTTCCACCAGCGTGCCCTCAAGCTCAAGGAACTGGCCCAGTACCTCAACGGCCGCCGCGAGGAGTTCTACGCGCTGTCCGCGCAGACGGGCGCCACCAAGATCGATTCGATGATCGACATCGACGGCGGCATCGGCGTGCTGTTCACCTTCGGCTCCAAGGGCCGGCGCGAGCTGCCCAACGCCCAAGTGGTGGTGGACGGCCCCATGGAGGTGCTCTCGAAGGACGGGTCCTTCGCCGGCGAGCACATCTACACCCGGATCCCGGGCGTCGCCGTGCAGATCAACGCCTTCAACTTCCCGGTCTGGGGCATGCTCGAGAAGCTCGCCCCGGCCTTCATCGCCGGCGTCCCCACCATCGTCAAACCCGCCACCCCCACCGGCTACGTTGCCGCGGCGGTGGTGAAGGCGATCGACGAATCCGGCATCCTGCCCCAGGGCTCGCTGCAGCTCGTCTCCGGCTCGGTCCGCACCCTGCTGGACCACCTGGACTACCGTGACCTCGTGGCCTTCACCGGCTCCGCGTCCACCGCCAACACGCTCAAGTCCCACCCCAACGTGGTCAAGGGCGGGGTGCGCTTCACCTCCGAAACCGACTCGCTCAACGCCGCCATCCTGGGCCCGGACGCCGTGAAGGGCACGCCGGAATTCGACGCGTTCATCAAGTCCCTGGTCACCGAGATGACCGCCAAGGCCGGCCAGAAATGCACCTCCATCCGCCGCGCGATCGTGCCGCAGGAACTGGTGTCCGACGTCGTCGCCGCCGTGGGGGAGCGGATCACCGAACGCGTCGTGCTCGGCGACCCGCGCGCCGAGGGCGTCACGATGGGCGCCCTCGCCTCCCGTGAGCAGCTCGCCGACGTGCGCGCCGCCGTCCAGTCGATGCTCGACGCCGGCGGCGAGCTCGCCTACGGCACCCTCGACTCGCCCAAGGTCACCAGCGCGGACGGGAGCGTCGGCGTCGTCGAGGACGGCGCGTTCATGTCCCCGGTGCTGCTGAGCTGGGCCGACCCGGAAGCCGAAGAGGTCCACTCACTCGAAGCCTTCGGCCCGGTCTCCTCGGTGATCGGCTACACCGACCTCGCCGACGCCGTCCGCCTCGCCGCCCGCGGCGGCGGCTCGCTGGTCGCCTCGGTCTGCACCAACGACCCGGCCGTGGCCCGCGAACTCGTCACCGGCATCGCAGCCCACCACGGCCGCGTCCTGATGCTCAACCGCGAGGACGCCCGCAGCTCCACCGGCCACGGCTCCCCGGTCCCGCACCTGGTCCACGGCGGCCCCGGCCGCGCCGGCGGCGGCGAGGAACTGGGCGGCATCCGCTCGGTCATGCACCACATGCAGCGCACCGCCATCCAGGGCTCGCCCAACATGCTGACGGCCGTCACGGGCGTCTGGCACACCGGCGCGGACCGCAACTTCACGCTCGAGACCGAGGGCCAGCACCCGTTCCGGAAGCACCTGAGCACGCTGCACATCGGCGACGCCATCCGCTCGGAACTGCGCGAGGTCTCGCTGGAGGAGATCACCAAGTTCGCGAACTCCACCGGCGACACGTTCTACGCCCACACCAACCAGGAAGCGGCGGAAGCGAACCCGTTCTTCCCCGGCATCGTGGCGCACGGCTACCTGCTTTTGGCTTGGGGTGCCGGGCTGTTCGTGGAGCCTGCGCCGGGCCCGGTCCTGGCCAACTACGGTCTGGAAAACTTGCGCTTCATCACCCCGGTCGCGGCCGGCGACTCCATCCGGGTCACCCTGACGGCCAAGAAGATCACCCCGCGCGAGACCGACGAATACGGCGAGGTGGCCTGGGACGCGGTCCTGACCAACCAGCACGATGAAATTGTGGCCACCTACGACGTGCTCACCCTCGTGGAGAAATAGCCCCTTCCGACGCTCCCTCACATAATGCGGTTCCGTTGCGGACGCTCCCTCAGGTCCGGTCACTTCCTGCCTGACGCTCCCTCAGGTCCGGTCACTTCCTGCCTGACGCTCCCTCAGGTGATGAGGGAGCGTCGGCCGTGGGGCTGCCGGATGTGAGGGAGCGTCGGCCGTGGGGCTGCCGGACGTGAGGGAGCGTCGGGTGCTAGGTGCGGAATTGCCGGGTTCTTTCAGCCCGGCTGCGGCGTAAAATCGTGCTCGTAGGAGGTGGCGAAATGTCCCTAGTACTGAGTAAAGCCACAACAGTCCTGCCAGTCGATGACGCAGCACGTGCCCGGCATTTCTATGCGGACACCCTGGGGCTCCCGCACCGTGGCGTGGCAGAGGACGGAAGCGAACTATTCGGCTCAGAAGGCGGCCCCATGCTGCAGCTGATGCCCGTCAAGGATGGAAAGCATTCAGAGCACACCACCCTGAGTTTCGAAGTCAGCGAGATCGAACGCACCGTCAAAGAGATGGAAGCCAAGGGCGTCACGTTCCAGGACTACGATCTCCCCGATCTCAAGACCGAGAACCACATCTGTACGACGGATTCGGAGAAGTGCGCCTGGTTCATGGACTCGGAGCACAACGTTCTCTGCGTGCACGAGAACATCACCACGGCAGCCGACTACCAGCTCTGAGCGGCGGCGCCCGGCCTTCCGGCCGCGGAACGGAATTGCAGAACAGCGTCCCGGCCTTCCGGGGCGCTGTTCCATGTCCGCGCTAGGGCCGCGGGGGCCTGTCCCCGTGCTGCACCCCGGGTGTAGCTTGAAACCGGATTCCCGGTTAGCGGAGGCGAGGCGCGCAGACATGGCTGATTCGTCTTCCCGGCCGGCATCCGAAACCAGGAACCGTCGCGTCGCCTGGCTGCCGCGCACCCGCATGGGCACCGTGGCTCTGGTCCTGGACCTCGCCATGGTCGCCTTCCCGGTGTGGGTCCTGCCGTCCTGGTACCTCGTGACCTTATTGGTGGGTGCCGGCGGCATGTTCGAGTCGCCCCGGGTGCTGGCCGCGAACAGTGTTTTCCAGGGCCTCGTGGTGACCGGCACGCTGGCGGTCAACCTGGCCGCGTTGCTCCGCGCTAAGGACTACTCGATCCTGCTCGGGCTGGCCGTGCTCCCGCTGTCCGCCGTGGTGCTGTACCTGGGCTGGCTCGTGGCCGTGAACGGGTTTCACGGCCTTCCGGGGTGACATTGACACGGACACGCCGACGGGTGGCGGTGGAGAAGGCGCAGCAACCGTCAAAGTCCCCCGGACCGTCGGCCCGTAAGCGGAGTTCCGGCCCGTCAGCGTTAACCGCAGCGCGATCCCGCGGTAGGCGGCGTCAGGCCTTGGCGGGGACGTGGAGGCCGTGGAAGGCCATGGTGATGACGTCGTCGGCCAGCTTCGCAGGGGAGAGTGAACCGCCCGGCTTGTACCACTCGACGATCGAGTTGATGGTGCCGAACAGCAGCCGGGTCACAGTGCGGGGATCAATGTCCTGGCGCAGCGAGCCTTCGTCGCGGGCCTCGGAAATCAGGGCCGCCACCTTGTGGTCGAAGGTGCGCCGGCGCTCCAGCGCGTCACGCTCAATTTCGGTGTTGCCGCGCAACCGCAGCAGCAGGGTGACGAACGGCAGCCGTTCCACCAAGACAGAGATGGTCTCGCGGACCACGAACTCCAGCCGGGCCTCGGCGGTCCCGGTCCTCGCCTCGGGCCGGTCCAGGATGGCCTCGAGGCCGCCCAAGGCATGGTCGAGGGCGAGTTTGAGGAGATCGCCCTTGGACGGCACGTGGTGGTAGATCGCGGACTTCGAGATGCCCAGGTTCTCGGCAAGGATGCCCATCGAGGTGGCGTCGTAGCCGTGGCGGTTGAAGACGTCGACGGCGATCAGCAGCACCGACTGCTGGTCATAGCCGGGGCGGCCGCGCTTGGTGCTGGTTCCTGTGCTGGGCATACTCGCTAGTTTCTCATGAACGGTCGGTCGGCCCGGCAGCCGTGGCCTGGGAGGTCGTGGCTGCCGGGCGGGCCCGGTGGCTGAACAAACCCGAGGAGGTCAGGCCTTCGGGCGCAGGTCGTAGATCCGGCGCAGCTTGCCGTTGGAGCGCTCCAGCGAACCGGGATCGACGACGTCGACCGTGCAGGAGGAGCCGACGTGGATCTTGATCTGCTGCTGCAGCACCTTCGCCGCCGCCGCGCT
This sequence comes from uncultured Arthrobacter sp., assembly GCF_964021775.1. Classification (GTDB taxonomy): domain Bacteria; phylum Actinomycetota; class Actinomycetes; order Actinomycetales; family Micrococcaceae; genus Arthrobacter. The sequence goes on along the minus strand of NZ_CAXHZI010000001.1, from coordinate 103,867 downwards.
GCCCTCGATCGTGACGGCCTCGCGGCGCTCGATCTTGACCGTCAGCTGGTCCATCCGCTGGCCTTCCGGGCGGGTGAGTTCCAGCTGGAAGTGCGGGCTGAGCTCCGGGATGCGCAGTGCGATTTCCTCGATCTGGGAGGGGAACAGGTTCACGCCGCGCAGGATGATCATGTCGTCGCTGCGGCCGGTGATGCGGCCCATCCGGCGGTGCGCCGGGCGGGCGGTGCCGGGCAGCAGCCGGGTGAGGTCCTTGGTGCGGTAACGGATGATCGGCAGGGCTTCCTTGGTGAGCGAGGTGAAGACCAGCTCGCCGGGTTCGCCGTCGCCCAAGACCACGGACGGGTCGAAGGCGTCGATGATCTCGGGGCGGAAGTGGTCCTCCCAGATGTGGCTGCCGTCCTGGGTCTCCACGGCCTCGCCGGCGACGCCCGGGCCCATGACCTCGGAGAGGCCGTAGATGTCGCAGGCCTTGATGTTCATCATCACTTCGAGCTCGTGGCGCATTTCCTCGGTCCACGGCTCGGCGCCGAGCACGGCGTACTTGAGCGAGGTGGAGGCCGGGTCGATACCCTGCTTCATCATCGCGTCCGCGATGGTCAGCAGGTACGTCGGCGTGGCCAGGATGGCGTCGGGCTTGAAGTCCTGGATCAGCGTAATCTGGCGTTCAGTCTGGCCGCCGGAGATCGGTATGACGGTGCAGCCCAGGGCTTCGGCCCCGGCGTGGGCGCCCATGCCGCCGGTGAACAGGCCGTAGCCGTAAGCGTTGTGGACCTTCATGCCGGGGCGGACGCCGGAGGCACGCAGCGAACGGGCCACGAGCTTGGCCCAGTCGGCGAGGTCCTTCTTGGTGTAACCGACCACGGTGGCGCGGCCGGTGGTGCCGGAGCTGGCGTGGATCCGGGCCACCTCGTGCTGCGGCACGGCGAACATGCCGAAGGGGTACTCCAGCCGGAGGTCCTCCTTGGTGGTGAAGGGGAACTTCCCCAGGTCCGAGAGCTCGCGGAGGTCCGTCGGGTGCACGCCCGCCTCGTCGAACTTGCGCTTGTACAGGGGGACGCGGTCGTAGGCGTACGCCAAGGTGTGCTGCAGGCGGCTGAGCTGCAAGGCCTCCAGCTCGTCGCGGGAGATGGTTTCTTCGCGGTCCAGGACGGCGTCGCTGGGGGCGAGGGCAGATTCGGCGGTGGGGGTGGTCATCTGGGTCCCTATTTCTATTTCTTGGAGATGGTGCGGCTGCGGCCGCGGAACTCGGCGATGAGTTCGCCCGGAGCGATGTCGGTGGGGAGTCCGCCCGGGAGTGTGGTGGTCGGGGTGGAGCTGGCTGGAGACTCTGCCGGGCCGGGGGTCGCGTCGGGGTCGGCGGCGTAGATCTGGACGTCGTAGAGGCCGCTGCGGCCGGTGCTGGCGCGGTGGTTGGCGACGGCGGTGAGGATCTGCCCGCGGAAGGCCGGTTTGATGAAGTTGATGTCGACGCCGGAGGCCACCGTGATGGACCCCGCGTCGGCCGGGCCCGGCTTCACCGGATTGCAGGCGAGGGCGAACGCGGTGTCGCCGAAGGCGAAGATCATTCCGCCGTGGGCCATGCCGAAACCGTTGAGCATTTCCTGCCGGAGCGGCATCCGGATGGTGGCGTGGCCGTCGTCGAGCGCCAGGACCTTAATGCCCATCCATTCGGAGGCGTAGTCGTCTTTCAGGACGGGGTGGGTGTCACCGGAAATCGTCAGTTCAGCCATGCGTCGTTGCCTCCAGCTTTATTTACCGAATGTTCATTAGGTAATCCCATCCGGGTGCCCGCTGTCAAGGGGTGTAAGTATGCTGGGACACATGGCCAAAGGAATATATGTCAGCGCGACGACCCCGGGATCCGGAAAGTCGCTCATCGCCCTGGGCCTGGCGGACACGCTCCACCGGCACGCGGACCGCATCGGCTTCTTCAAACCCGTCGTGCACGGCCGCGCCGACGCCGACCCGATGGTCGCGCTGATGAAATCCCGGTTCGACCTCGACGACGACCGCTGCCGGGCCGGCCTGACCTTCGCCGAGGTCCGCGGCCTCCTCGCGGAAGGAAAACGCGAGGAGATCGACTCCCGCTGCGTGGAGATCTTCGCGGAAATGTCCCGGCACTGCGACGTGGTGATTATTGAGGGCACAGACCTGACCGGCCAGGACGCCGCCGTCGAGTTCGACCTCAATGCCCGGCTCGCCAACAACCTCGCGGCGCCGATGGTCGCCGTCGTCGGGGCAAGGGGCCGCACCGTGGCCGAAACCGCGGACGCCGTCGAGGTGGCCCGCAAGGAGCTCCTCGCCGAGCGGTGCGCCCTGCTCGCGATCATGGTCAACCGTGCCGATCCCGAGGACGTGGAGGCGATCGCCGCGGCGGTCCGCCCGGGTGCCTCCGGCCGCCCCGTGTACGTCTTCCCCGAACTGGAGGACATCGCGCGGCCCACCACCGGCGAGGTCGCGTCCGCGCTGGGCATCGGCCAGGTGGCCGGCCTGCCGGACCTGGAGCGCGACGTGCACTCGGTCAAGGTGGCGGCCATGAACGTGGCCAACTTCCTGCACGTGCTCGACGACGGCGCGCTGGTGATCGTCCCCGGCGACCGGGCGGACGTACTGGTGGCCTGCCTCGCGTCCTCGTTCTCGCCGGAGTTCCCGGTGCCGTCGGCGCTCATCCTGACCGGCGGGCTGGCCCCGGACCCCACCATCTACTCGCTGCTGGCGCAGGCCCCGTTCCCGATCTTCGCCGCCCCGGACGACACCTACGTGACCGCCAAACGCGTCTCCGAGGTGCGCAGCGAAATCTGGTCCGGCCACCGCCGCAAGGTCGCGTCCGCGCTGGGCCTGTGGGCCAAACGGGTGGACGAGGCGGAACTGCTGGAACGCCTGCACCTGCCGCGGCCGGAGCGGATGACGCCGCTGCGGTTCCTGCACGACCTGATCGAACGGGCCCGTTCGCAGCGCCGCCACATCGTCCTGCCGGAGGGCACGGACGTCCGGATCCTGCGGGCCGCGGAGATCCTGCACCGCCGCGACGTCTGCGAGCTCACCGTGCTGGGCCGCGAGTCCGTGGTCCGCGAGCTCGCCGCCACGCAGGGAATCGACCTGACCGGGATCAACATCGTGGACCCGGCCACCTCGGAGCTGCGGCAGGGCTTCGCGCAGAAGTACGCGGAACTGCGCGCGCACAAGGGCGTGGACCTGGCGAAAGCGCTCGAGGTGATGCAGGACGAAAGCTACTTCGGCACCATGATGGTCCAGCTCGGTGTGGTGGACGGCATGGTCTCCGGGGCCGCGCACACCACGGCGCACACCATCCGGCCGGCGCTGGAGTTCGTCAAGACCCGCGAGGGCGTCAAGATCGTCTCCTCGGTGTTCCTCATGCTGATGCCGGACCGGGTCCTGGTCTACGGCGACTGCGCCGTCAACCCCGAACCCAACGTGGAACAGCTCGCGGACATCGCGCTGGCCTCGGCGGAAACCGCGGCCCAGTTCGGCGTCGAGCCTCGGGTGGCGATGCTCTCCTACTCCACCGGCGGCTCCGGGTCCGGCGAAGCGGTTGACGCGGTCCGCCAGGCCACCGAGCTGGTGCGCCAGCGGCGCCCGGACCTCGCGGTGGAGGGCCCCATCCAGTACGACGCCGCCGTCGACGCCGCCATCGGCGAGTCCAAGATGCCCGGCTCGTCCGTGGCCGGGCAGGCGACGGTCTTCATCTTCCCGGACCTGAACACCGGCAACAACACCTACAAGGCGGTCCAGCAGTCCTCCGGTGCGGTCGCCGTCGGGCCCGTGCTGCAGGGGCTCCGCAAGCCGGTCAACGATCTGTCCCGCGGCTGCACCGTGGACGACATCCTGAACACGGTCGCCATCACGGCGATCCAGGCCCAGTCGGTGCAGCCGGCCGCCGAACCGCCCGCAGGGCAGCCCACCGCACTGCCCGTTGACGCCAAGGCTTAGGAGGCCCCATGCTCGTGCTCGTCATCAACTCAGGCTCGTCCTCGCTCAAGTACCAGGTCCGCGACGTCGAAGCGGGCAGTGTCCTCGCGGAGGGGCTGGTCGAGAAGATCGGGATGGGTAACGGCGGCGACGGCGACGGCGAGATCGAGGGCCCCCGCGACCACGCCGAGGCGCTGGAACAGGTGGACGCGGCGATCCACGAGGCGCTGGGCGACCGGCCGCTGGACGCCGTGGGCCACCGCGTGGTGCACGGCGGCGAACGCTTTTCCGAACCCGTGCTGGTCAACAATGAGATCACCCGCGCCATTGAGCGGCTGAACCCGCTGGCGCCGCTGCACAACCCGGCCAATGTGCTCGGCATCCGGGCGATCGCGAAGAAATGGCCGGACCTGCCGCAGGTGGCCGTCTTTGATACCGCCTTCCACCGCACCCTGCCCGAGCACGCGTGGCGCTACGCCGTGCCGGACGAGCTCTACACCAACCACGGCATCCGGCGCTACGGCTTCCACGGCACCTCGCACGAGTACGTGGCGCACCGGGCCGCGGCGCTGCTGGACCTGCCGGTGGAGGAGTTCGACGCCGTGATCGCCCACCTCGGCAACGGCGCCTCGGTCACCGCCATCCGCGGCGGCAAATCCATTGACACCTCGATGGGCTTCACCCCGCTGGAGGGCCTGGTGATGGGCACCCGTTCCGGCGACCTGGACCCCTCCATCCTGGTCTTCCTGGGCCGGGCCGGCTGGTCCGCCGAGGACATTGATTCGATGCTCAACCGCCAGTCCGGGCTGAAGGGCCTCGCCGGGAACAACGACATGCGCTCGGTCGTCGAGGCGGCGGAGGCCGGCGACGCGAGGTCCGCGATGGCGCTTGCCGTGGCTTCCTACCGGCTGGCGAAGTACATCGGCGGCTACCACGTGGCCGTCGGCGGCGCGAAGGCGCTGGTCTTCACGGCCGGAATCGGCGAGAACTCGCACCAGTTCCGCGGCCTTGTCACGGAACGGCTGGGGGCGCTGGGCGTGGAGCTCGACGCCGGACTGAACCGCGAGCGGTCGAAGGAACCTCGGGTGATTTCGACGCCGGGTTCGGCGCTGCCGGTGCTGGTGGTGCCGACCGACGAGGAACGCGCGATCGCGGAGGCGACGGCCGCCGTCGTCGCCCACTCATCGGTTGCTCCGTAACCGCCCTTTTGGCCGCGCATAACGGCACTGCCGGGCCCACGCCGGCAGGGTTCCCTGACCGAGCTTGCGAGGGGAGGGGGCCGGCGGGGAGCAGCCGACGGGGTTACGGGTCCTAGGCTGGGGAGATGACCGAACTGAACCTGCCCCTGCGCACCCGGCGGCTGGTGCTGCGCCGTTTCGAGGCCGGGGACCTCGACGCGTTCTACGCCTACCATTCGCTGCCCGAGACGGCCCGGTTCCTGCCCGGGGAGGCGAAGAGCTACACCAAGTCCATGGAGTCCGTGGGCAAGTACGCCAACTTCGTCTTCGAGAAGGAGGGCGACTGGATCTGCCTGGCCATCGAAGCAGCGGACGCGCCCGGGCTGCTGGGGGAGGTAGTGCTCAAGTGGCTGCCCGGCTGCGGCCAGGCCGAGATCGGCTGGAGCCTCGCCCCGGCGGCCCGCGGGAAGGGGTACGCGGCCGAGGCCGCCGCGGCGCTGCTGAAGCTGGGCTTCGAGGACCTCGGCTTCCACCGGATCGACGCCAAGCTGGACGCCCTCAATACCGCCTCCGCCGCCCTGTGCGAGCGGCTCGGCATGCGGCTGGAATCGACCCAGGTGGACAAGTGGCATTACAAGGGCCAGTGGGCCACCGAGGTGGTTTACGCGATCCTCGCCGACGAGTGGAGGGCCCGGCAGACGTCCGGCTGAGCTTGTCCAGCCCGGAGTTCTGCACCGGCGGCCAGTCGGGTTGTCTGGACCGTGGTGGACGTTGACGGAGAGGACACGAGGTTGGTGACTTGCCAAAGATGGCCGCTTGGAGAGTTCCATAGCGGCCATCTTCGGCAAACGAACCTGTGCGTAGCGCTTCGGCGTAGCCTGCCGTGCCGGGAACGCCCCCGCTCCCGGTTTACGGCCCCGCCTCCAGTTCGGCTCCCACCCCCCCTACGGTGCGGGCGGGGCTGTGTCCGTGGGGGCAGCCGACGTCGTGACCGGGGCCGGTTCGACGGCGCCACCCGCAGTGTCGCCGCCGGCAGGCTGGCTGGGATCGGGCGCCAGCGTGGAGTCCGGCGCGGGCGGCACGGTTTCGCCCGGCGGGGGCGGTTCCGTGACGCCGGTCGACGGCGATGGGGAGGACGACGGCGTGGCCGACGGGGAAGCCGTTGCCGGCGGTGTCGGCGTGGCAGCCCCGGCCGGCGCCGCGCTGGGATCCGTTCGGACGATCTCCATGATCTGTTCCTTGAATCCACTCAACGTGCCCTGGATCTCAGCGAGCGGGACGTTCTGCAGGTTGCGCCCGTACTCGGCGATCTGCTGCCACAACGCGTTGAGCCGGGACGTGCCCTCCGGGCTTAGCGGCCCGTCCAGGGTGAGGACCAGCTGGCTGGCCAGGGCGTAGGTGAGGCAGCGGAGGCAGTTGTTGTTGGCCGCCGCGGAGAGGTTCTCCGGAACGATCACATCCGCCTGCCCCACGATCAGCACAACCTGGAATCCCACGGCGACAGCGGCGCAGTCCTTGCAACTGGCGAAGGCGTAGGCCTCGTTCCGGTTGCGCACGTCCTCCCCGTCCTCGGCCCAGACCAGCGCGAAGGCGACGTCATAGACCACAGAGCTATCCGTGGTGTTGACTGCCAGTGACTGGTTGCCGCCTTCCGCGGGAGCCGCCGGTTTGTCGAAGGGGAACACCCAGGAGGGGGCCTCCGCCGTGGTGCCGGATCCGCCGGTCGGGACAGACCCCTCGCGGGGCACCAGGACCATGCTCAACTGGGGGTCCTCGCGGGTCGGTTTAGGGGCGCCCTGGGGCCAGAGCGCCACTGTCCGTCCGGCCTGGCCTTCCTTCATCCGGTTGGCCGAGGCGGCGGGGAAAACAGCTGTGGTGATGTCGCCCAGGGTGCCCCGTTCATAGGGCTGAACCGGGCGGTAGCTTTCGGCGCCGGGCCACCAGGCCCACGCGAGGCCCGCGGCGACAGCGACGACGGCGGCCATCGCCACGCCGCGCTGCAGCGCCTTGCCCTGCGTCTTTTGCCAGAGGCTGCTGATCAGTTGACGCCCCATGCGCAGCAGGATGTAGAAGATGCCCAGGATGGGCAGTCCGATGCAGATGATCGCCAGCACACGCACGGCCGCGTCGGCGAAGTCGCCGTTGGCTGCGCTGTGGGTGAGCATGGCCTGCTGCTTCCAGCCGTTGTCCCAGGCCGTGCCGAGGATCCTCGGCAGGGCAATGACCATGGTGACCAGGCTGAACACCAGCAGGGGAACAGTGACCAGCACCCAGACGGTGACGACGGCGCGGGCCCAGGGCTTGAGCAGTTGGGCCTCGGGATCGGTCTTGCGCCAGGGGACCAGGGCCAACAGGGTCGGTTTGATCCGCTGGAACAGGTCCGGGACCCCAGTGGCGTCGGCGAGGATGTGGTAGCCGTCAAAGCGGACCATGGGCATCAACTGCCGGACCATTTGCAGGATCTGGGTGACCACCACCAGCAGGAGCGCATCGAAGCCGGTGGCCCACCAGACGCCCATGATGGCCACGGCCACGATGGCGTTGAAGTACAGGCCGCCCACATCGGTGCGGAGGCGTCCGGCGCGGCCCAGCCGGTAGGAGTCGGTGACGTCGGTGTAGAAGGCGGGCCACATCAGGTACAGGCCGGTGCCCATGGCGCCCGGCGTGGCGCCCCCGCGTCGGGCGGCCGCAGCGTGACCGAATTCGTGGAAGCCGGCCGAGAGTACGGTGACCAGCAGGATCAGCAGCACCAGCCCGGGATTTGCGAAGGCCTCGTGCGTGGCCGAGGCAAGTCCCTTGACCATCAGCACCCACCAGCAGGTGGCGAGGAAGGCGGCAGTCACGGCGACGACGATCAGCGGGTTGAACAGCGTTGCGAACGGTGCGGTGAGCTTCCGGGTGCGTTCCGGATCCGTGACGGAGTACCGGAACCGCATGCCCAGGAGCGGGTTGGATTTCTTGACCGCCGGCTGGGAGCCGTCGGCCAACCGCAGCAGGCCCAAGGGCAGCAGCTGGGACTCGATCAGGGTCTGGACGTTCCCGGCACTGACCTGCTTCCCGTAGGCGCTGCCGGCGTGCTGTGCAATCTCCTCCAAACTGCGGCGGCCGTCCACGGCTTCCAGCACCAGGTAGAGCAGCCGCGTCAACTGCAGTGTCTGTCCGTCGGCGCGCCGAACCAGGGACGGCGCCTGCTTGTAGCCGGAGCCCTTCGTCTCGCCGAGTAGTTGGACGCCGTCGGCCCGGGCCGGGGGCGGCAGGGTGACGGCGGCAGCAGAGACCGGCGGGCCGTCCTGCGCGGACGGCCCGCCGTGCAAAGTAGTCACTGAGCGGCTACTGCTGGATGTTCGACTGCTGATCGGCCGAGGCCGCAGCCTCGCCCTCGATGTTCTGGTTGATGATCGCGTCCTGCTGCGAGACCGCGTAGGAATCGCTGTCGATTGAACCGATGTTGGCCGCGACCGCGGCGTCGATCGGGGCCGCAACGTTGGCATTGGCGGCCACCGCGCCGTTGATCGGCGCGGTGATGCCGGCGTTGGCATCGAGGTTGACGTCGACGTTGAGTAGGTTGCCGTTGAGGGCGCCGGCAGCGTCGGTCGGCAGCGCGCCAAGGTCGGAAGCAGTACCGTCCGGCAGGACATCCGTGGCGCCGTCCAGCGTCCCGTCCACGGCGCCGTCGAGGGTGCCGCCGTCCAACGTGCCGCCGTCGAGGGTGCCGCCGGCGTCGACGGTGGGGGAGGCGGCGCCGTCGGCCGTCCCGGCATCGCCGGTGGTGGCGGGCGCGTCGGAACCGGAGGCCTGGTCGATGCCGCTGTCCTGGACGGAGGTGGCGTTGGCGTCGGCGACGATGCCCTGGTTGATGATGACGCCCTGGTCGGAGAGGGCCTGCGACTCCGAGCCGGCGGAGAGGATGTTCGCCGATGCGGCGGCGTCGATGGGTGCGGCGACATTGGCGTTGGCCGCGACGGCAAGGTCGATCGGCGCGGCGGCTTCGATGCCCAGGTTCAGGTCGGCATTTAAGTCCAGGACCGAGGCCACTTCCTTGTCCGGCAGCGCGGTGGCAGCCTCGGACATCAGTTCCTCGTCGGACAGGGCGTTCATAGCGGGTTCAGTACTCACGATTGACTCCAGTTCCGGCACGGCTGCTGCTGCCCCCAATGAGCAGTCTCTCCACCGATGTGCCTAGTGCAGGTCAATAGTAAGCATGATGATCAAATTTGGGTATGCGGCGGACCGGGAGTCCGCGGGATCGCAGGTGGATATGTGCCACCTTCGAGCGCCGGCGCGCCGCCGAAGCCAGCCTCGCGGACGAAAAACTGAGTGCGGCACCAGGCCCAGGGCCGGACCGGGGTCCCGACGCTCCCGCCCCATTGTTCCCGTCTGCTCGGCTTCCGGCCGCGGCAGGTTCCGGGAAACCTGCGGCGGCCCGGGGCCAACCCGGGTTGCGGTGGCGAACAACTGGGCTGGAGCGCCGCCGACCGGTCATGGCTGCGGCCCTGCACTTCGCGTTCACCGGGTGTTCCGGGGTCGGATGCCTGGCTCTCCTAGTCTCGCCGCAGGAGCGGCACGTTTGAGTTGCCGTCCAGCGACGAGAGGGAACGATGATTTCGAACATCAGCGAACATAAACTGAGCAGGCGGGCGGCCCTGGCTGCCGCCGGGACGATCGGGGCGCTGGGCGTCGCGATGTCCGCAGCGGCGGGGAGCCAAGCGGCCCCGGGGGCCAAGGCCCCCAAGCCCACCCTGGTATTCCGCCCGGACGGCACGTTCAAAGTGGTCCAGTTCAACGACACGCAGGACGATGAGCAGACCGACCGCCGCACGATCGAACTGATGGACCGCACCCTCGATGCCGAAAAGCCTGATTTCGTGGTCATCAACGGCGATGTGATCAATGGGGGATGCGACACGGCCCTGGACGTCAAGCAGGCACTCAACCAGGTGGTCCGGCCGATGGAGAGCCGGAAGATTCCGTGGGCGGTGACGTTCGGCAACCATGACGAGGATTCGGCGAACAGGACGGGCATGACCGAAGCAAAGATGCTCCGGTTCCTGCAGACCTACCAGTACAACCTGAACGCGGACTCGGTGCCCGGCCTGACCGGAACCTCCAACTCTCAACTGCTGGTCCAGTCCTCCCGGTCACGGGATGCGGCTTTCGGCCTGTGGCTCATCGACACGGGCCGGTACGCCCCGGACGCCATCAACGGCCAGGACTTCGCGGGCTATCCGGACTGGGACTGGGTACGCATGGATCAGGTCACCTGGTACCGGAACCAGTCCCTTGCTACGGAGCGGAAGTATGGGAAGAAGATTCCCTCCCTCATGTGGGGCCATATCGCCCTGCACGAGCACCGCAATATGTGGTTCGCCAGCATCGACTCGCGGACGGACGCGGACCACGCACGGGCCGTGGCCAAACACGGCATCGTCGGCGAGCGCAACGAGGCCGAATGCCCGGGGCCCTTCAACTCCGGGCTGTTCAGCGCGTTCCTCGAGCGCGGAGATGTGCGCGGCTACTTTGTGGGCCACGACCATGTCAACACCTACGTCGGCAACTACTACGGTGTTCAGCTCGGCTACGGGCCCGGGACCGGCTTCGGAGCCTACGGGCTGGCCGGCGCGGATCGGAACAGGCTGCGCGGCGCACGTGTTTTTGAGCTCGACGAGAACCACCCGGGAATCTATAAGGACACCCGGCTGGTCTTCGCCAAGGACTTTGGCATCGATCTGACGGCAAATGACCAGCCGATCGTTCCGCTCCCGCTGGACCCGGCCCAACGTTAAGGCGCAACGCAAAGGCGCAAAGCTAACGGGTCCGGCGCGGCAGTCTGCGCCGCCAGGACCGCCGGTTGCTCCGTAACCGCCCTTTTGAGGGCTCAAAACGGCGGCTACGGAGCAGTCGGTCGAAGGAGGCGGCTACTTCAACCCGGCGCCGGGCAGCAGGTCGGTGGCGCCGAGCGAGTCCGCGACGAAGGCGTAGTCCCAGGCGCGTTCCTTCCACTGCACGTACCGGCCGGAGGCGCCGCCGTGGCCGCCGTCCATTTCAATCTTCATCACGATCGGCTCGCCGCCGGTGTTCACCTCGCGCAACCGCTGCACCCATTTGGCTGGCTCCACGTACAGCACGCGCGTGTCATTAAACGAGGTGACCGCGGCGATTTTGGGATACGCCGCGGACCGGACGTTCTCATACGGCGTGTACGACTTCATGTACCTGTACACCTCCGGGTCCGTGATCGGGTTGCCCCATTCCTCCCATTCCAGGGCGGAGAGCGGCAGTTCCGGATCCAGGATGGTGGTCAGCGCGTCGACGAACGGCACGGCCGCGACAATCGCCGCGTACTTTTCCGGTGCCAGGTTGGCCACCGCGCCCATCAGCAGGCCGCCGGCGGAGCCGCCCATGGCCGCGATCCGGGCCGGGTCCACCCAGCCGGAGCCCGCGAGCCAGTCGGTGGCTGCGATGAAGTCGGTGAAGGTGTTCTTCTTGTGCAGCTTTTTGCCGTCGTCGTACCAGTGCCGGCCCAGTTCGCCGCCGCCGCGGATGTGCGCGATCACAAATACGATGCCGCGGTCCAGCAGCGAGAGCCGGGGAATGCCGAAGCCCGGGTCCATGCTCAGCTCGTAGGAGCCGTAGCCGTACACCAGCCCGGCCGCCGTCGAATCCTGCGCCACGGACGCGTGCCGGAGCACCGAGAGCGGGATGCGGGTCCCGTCGGAAGCGACCGCCCATTCCCGGGTGGCGACATAGTCGGCGGACGAGTAGCCGCCCAGCACCGGGCTTTCCTTGCGAAGCAGCAGCTCGCCGGCGGGCAGCTCCGGCGTCGGGAGCACAAAGTCGTAGACCCGCGACGGCGTGAAGTAGGAGGTGTAGCCCATCCGGATCACCGGGGCGTCATAGTCGGAGCCGGCCACCCCGGCGGTGTACAGCTCTTCGTCGAAGGCCGGTTCCACGGGCGCGCCCTGCGCCGGGGTCCCCAGTCCCGCCAGCGGCAGGACCTGCACCCGTTCGATCGTGTCCTTGCGGATGGACAGCACCAGGTGGGTGGAAGTCACGCCGGCGCCGTTGACGCGCACCCGGTCCGAATGTTCGACGACGGTCCGCCACTGCTGCTCGGCGGCCGGCTTCGCGAGTTCGGCCGGGTCCACGAGCGAGACCATCGAGTTGATGGCGTCCTTGTTGTGGGTCAGCAGGATGGTCTCGCGGCCCTCCAGCAGGAACGGTTCCGCCTCGTACAGGATGCGCTCGTCGCGGGAGATCACGGTCATCAGCCCGGAGTCCGGCGCGTCGAAGCGCAGCAGGCGGGTTTCGCTGAACTCGGAGCAGCCGATGCCCAGGACCAGGTGGCGCCGGTCGGCGGAGAGCTCGAAGCCGAGCCACATTGCGACGTCGTCCTCCTGGTAAATCAGCTCGTCGTCGCTGACGGGCGTGCCCAGCACGTGGGCCTTCACCTGGTAGGGGCGCCAGGAGGCGTCCACGACGGTGTAGAAGATCCGGTTGCCGTCGGGGGAGAAGGACACGCCGTAAAACACGTTCTCGATCACATCCGGCAGCAGCTCGCCGGTACGCAGGTCCTTGATGCGGAGGGTGAACCGCTCGTCGCCGGCGTTGTCCACGGCGTAGGCATACAGGTTCCCGTCAATGGTCACCGCGGAGCCGCCGACGGCGAAGAACGGTTTGCCTTCCGCCTCCACGTTGCCGTCCAGCAGCACCTCCTCGCCGGGGATCGCGACGCCGACCTCGACGGCGGGCGGAGTCCAGTCCGCCACGCGGTCGCCGCTGTCCTGGGCACGGACGCGGCACTGGATGCCGTATTCCTTGCCCTCGACTGAGCGGGTGTAGTACCACCAGCCGTCCTTGCGGTTGGGGACAGAGAGGTCGGTCTCCTGGGTGCGTCCCTTGATTTCCTGGAAGATGGCCTCGCGCAACGGTTCCTGGTGGGCGGTCACCGCTTCCTGGTAAGCGTTTTCGGCCTTCAACAGTTCCACGACCTCGGCGGATTCCTTGTCCCGCAGCCACTCGTAGTTGTCCTCGAAAACATCACCATGGTGGGTGCGGCGGGCGGGCACTTTCTTGGCCACGGGGGGCTGCGGGGAAGGCTGCACGGGAGTCTGCGTCATGGACCCAATCTACCGAACATCTCTCCGGCGGCTGGGCGGTCAATTGCCGTTTTGCAGTTTGTGGGCGGCTACGTAAGTGTCGAGTTTGTTGGCCCGCAGCGCGGCCACAAGCTCGGCGGTTTTTGCGGGGTCCTGGACCACAATGGATTGCCCGTCGTCGCTGGTCCCGTCGCCCGCCGTCGGCAGGGTGAAGAACGCCCCGCCGGCGGGGGTGTTCCGGAAGCTGAACGTGAGGCGCGCCAGCGCGTCGAGGGTCAGGCCCGGGACAACGGTGACACGCGGCAGCACGGTGGCGGCCAGGTTGCGGGCGGCGGCGCGGTCGGCCACGCTTTGCTTGACGGCCGTGGCCAGGACCGCTTTGAGGAAGGTCTGCTGGTTCCGGACGCGCTGGTAGTCGCCGTCGACGAACGCTTTGCGCTCGCGGACAAAATCCAGGGCCCGCGCGCCGTTGAGCCGGTTCACGCCGGCCGAAAACGCTACCCCGGGGTCGATGGTCGAGGTGAACGGCAGCTTCACGTTGACATCGACACCGCCTACCGCGTCGGTCAGGGCGGCGAAGGTCTGGAAGTCGACCATCACCGTGTGGTTGATCCGCTGGCCGAGCAGGGATTCGACGGTTCGCGTTGCGAGCGGAATGCCGCCTAGTTCGAGGCTCGCGTTGATTTTCGCCTCGCCGTGGCCGGGAATGCTGACCCACAGGTCACGCATCAGCGAGATGCCGTAGACCTGCTGCCGGTTCGCGGGGAGGTGGAGGAAAACGAGGGTGTCCGCCCGCTGATCGGAGGCTTTGCCCGCGGCGGCCGCGCCCCGCTGGTTGACCCGACTGTCGCTGCCGATCAGCAGGATGTTCAGCGCGGTGGGCGGCGGCTCCGGCGGCGGCGTGGGGCTCGGCGTCACCGCCGCGCTTGGCGCGGGGGATTGCGCCGGACCGGCGTCCGGCGTCCGCGGCGGGGACAGCAGGAAAGCGGCGGCGGCGACGCCGGCAGCCAGCAACGCGCCCAGGACGGCGAACAGGATCCGACGGCGCCGCCGTCCGGCCGGCGCAGAGGGCTGCCCCGCCGGCGGTTCTGCTGGTTCGGGCGTGACCATGAGCGGACGATACCACCGGCCGGCGGGGGTGGGGCAGGGCCACACGGCGCTAAGCGGGCAGGGCTACGCCGGCCAGGTCAGGCGGGCGAAACGCAGGACGGCCAGAACGGCCGGTGCCAGCTGGTCCTCCATGGCGTCGTAGACGTCCTGGCCGCGCCCGTACGGGTCAACGACGTCGTTATCCGCCGGATCCGAGGGCAGCGCCAGATGCCGCACGGACGCGGCGCGGGCGGGAAGGCTCCGCCAGTTTTCCGTCCCCCCGACGTCGGCCGCCCCGGTGTCTGCCGCCCGGCTGTCGGCCGCACCGCTGTCGGCCCCGCCGGCGTCGGCCACCCCCCGTCCAGACAGTCCCTGTCCGGCCGCCCCGTGTCCGGACAGTCCGTGGCGCAGCTCCAGCTGGGACAACAACCGGGCGAATTCGCGGATCGTGAATGTTCGCCTCAGCAACGAGGCATCCAACTGCAGGACCTCGCCGCGGTGCGTGGACGTCATGGTGAGGACCAGGTCCGCTTCCCGGAGGAGCTGGCCGGTGAGCTGCCGCGCGGAGAATCCCTCCGGGCTGCCGCCATAGGTTCGAATAATGTCGGCCGACGGCGGCTGGATCGGATGGCCCACCATGGCCCGGGTGCCGGCGCTCCGGACCACGAAGGCGCCTGCCTGTACCTGGTCCAGGCCGGCCTGGAGCAGGCGTTCGGCCACGGGCGACCGGCAGATGTTTCCGGTGCAGACGGTCAGGATGCGAACGGGCGGGGGCGTTTCCACAGACAACCCTTTCGGAGCTCGGTGCTGGACCGGCGTGATCCGCGCCCCCAACTTAACACGGGGATTTCGGCCGGAGGCAGAGGGGTTCGCCGGAAGCTGCGCCGCGGGCGCCGGGTGCTTGACTCGCTTCCCGCCTTCCGCATATCCTGAACGAACGGTCGGTAATTATTTATCGGAAATGCATAGGAGCAACCATGGCATCGCAGACCCTGCAGTCAGTGCCCGCCGAGCCATCGCCGGCGCGGCACAAAACTCGGCACGAAATGAGCCCCGAGGACGCGGCCCGCCGTGATGCCGAGGGACAGGCCTACTTTGACAAGGTCATGGCGGAGGATTCCCGGATCGAACCCCGTGACTGGATGCCCCCGGCCTATCGCAAGACCCTGCTGCGCCAGATCTCGCAGCATGCGCACTCGGAGATCATCGGCATGCAGCCGGAGGCCAACTGGATCTCCCGCGCCCCGAGCCTGAAGCGCAAGGCCATCCTGATGGCCAAGGTCCAGGACGAGGCCGGCCACGGCCTCTACCTGTACTCCGCCGCCGAGACCCTCGGCCAGCCGCGCGATGCGATGATGCAGGACCTGATGGACGGCAAGGCGAAGTATTCCTCCATCTTCAACTACCCTGCCCGCACCTGGGCGGACATGGGTGCTATCGGCTGGATGGTCGACGGCGCCGCGATCGCCAACCAGGTGCCGCTTTGCCGGGCCTCCTTCGGCCCCTACGGCCGCGCGATGGTCCGTGTCTGCAAGGAAGAGTCTTTCCACCAGCGGCAGGGCTTCGAAATTCTGCTGGAACTCTCGCACGGCACCCCGGAGCAGAAGCAGATGGCCCAGGATGCCGTGAACCGCTGGTACGCGCCGGCCCTGATGATGTTCGGCCCGCCGGACGACGCTTCGCCCAACTCCAAGCAGTCCATGGCCTGGAACATCAAGCGCTTCAGCAATGACGAGCTCCGCAACCGCTTTGTCGGCATGATGATGGAGCAGGTCAAGGTCCTGGGGCTCACGCTGCCGGACAAGGACATCCGCTTTAACGAGGAAACCCGCAAGTGGGAGCACGGTCCGCTGGACTGGGATGAGTTCCACGAAGTCCTGGCCGGCCGTGGCCCGTGCAACGCCCAGCGCCTGGAACGGCGCCGCGAAGCGCACCAGAACGGTGCGTGGGTGCGCGAAGCAGCAGCGGCCTATGCAGCGAAGCAGGCCAAGAAGCACGCAGAGAAGGAATTTGCAGCATGATCCCCAACGACTCCCCAACCTCGCAAGTCCCCAGCCGCACCCTAGACTCGCAAGCTCGTCCAGGGAACCCCGCGGCCGGGGGCCCCCGGCCGGGGACCCCTGTCGTCGTGGCCCCAACCCCCGAACCCCACGCAGGCAACGTCTGGCCCATCTGGGAAGTCTTCGTCCGCTCCAGCCGCGGCCTCTCCCACGTCCACGCCGGGTCCCTGCACGCCCCGGACGCCGCGATGGCGCTGCGCAACGCACGCGACCTGTACACCCGCCGCAACGAGGGCGTGTCCATCTGGGTGGTTCCCGCGGACGCCATCGCCTCGTCCGACCCGGATTCCAAGGGCGCCTTCTTCGAGTCGCCGCAGGGCAAGGACTACCGGCACGCGACGTATTACACCAAGAGCGAGGGCGTGAAGCACCTGTGAGCACCCCCGAAGCAACCACTGAAACCAGCAGCCACGACGGCGGCCACGGAGACATCTCCGTCGGCGTCCAGGGATCCAGCGGCAGCGGCGAGGCCACGGCCAGCGCCACGCGCATCACGCCGGGAAATGCCCTCCGCCCCGAGGACATCGCCCTGGCCGTCAGCCGCGGCACCGCGAAGCCGAGCGAAGACGTCGCCGAACTGGCCCTGCGCCTGGGCGACGACGCCCTGGTCCTCGCCCAGCGCCTGGGCCACTGGATCTCCCGTGCCCCCGAGCTCGAAGAGGACATCGCGTTGGGCAACATCGCGCTGGACCAGCTGGGCCACGCCCGGTCCTTCCTGAGCTACGCCGGGGGCCTGGACGGCAGGAGCGAGGACGACCTCGCCTACTTCCGCCGCGAGCACGAATTCCGCTCGGTGGAGCTGTTCGAGCAGCCCAACGGCGACTTCGCGGTCACCATCGCCCGGCAGTTTGTCGTGAGCTATTACCAGTTCGAGCTATACCGCCGGCTGGCCGACTCCACCGACGCCACCCTGGCCGGCATCGCGGCGAAGGCCGTCAAGGAAGTGGACTACCACCGCGACCACAGCGCCCAGTGGGTGCTGCGCCTGGCGCTCGGCACGGACGAGTCCCACGCGAAGATGATCCACGGCTTCAAGGTCATCTGGCCCTACGTGGACGAGCTGTTCCGCGACGACGAACTGACCGGACGGCTCAGCGAGTCCGGCGCCGCCGTCCAGCCCTCCAGCCTGCGGGCCGAGTTCGACCGCCTCACCGGCGAGGTGCTGGCCGAGGCGGAGCTCGACGTTCCGCAGGTCCAGCCCGCCCCGGGCGGCGGGCGCCGCGGGCTCCACTCCGAGCACCTGGGCTATCTCCTCGCCGAGATGCAGGTCCTGGCACGCGAATTCCCCGGAGCGAGCTGGTAGCCATGCCGGAGATGTACGTCAGCCACCCCACGGCCGATGCCACGGCACCCGGGGAACAGAAGTCAGCCGCACAGCGGACTGCGGACCAGAAAGCGTGGCAGATCGCCGCGACGGTCTGCGACCCGGAAATCCCCGTCCTCACCATTGAGGACCTGGGGATCCTGCGCGGCGTCCGGGTCGCCAAGGAACCCAACGCGGACGACGGCGGCTTGGTCCCCGCCGTGCAGGTCACCATCACGCCGACCTACTCGGGCTGCCCCGCCATGGACGCCATCCGCGATGACCTCACGGCCGCCTTCCACCGGGAGGGCTACCCCAGTGTCAACGTCGAACTGGTGCTCTCCCCGGCGTGGACCACGGACTGGATGAGCGAGGCCGGCAAGGCCAAGCTGGAGCAATACGGCATCGCCCCGCCCTCCGGCCACTCCAACGCCGTCCGCCACGCCGGGCCGGTCCGGCTGTCCCTCGCCGTCAAATGCCCCCAGTGTTCGTCGCTGAACACCAAGGAACTCACCCGCTTCGGATCCACCTCCTGCAAGGCGCTCTACGTCTGCCAGGACTGCAAGGAACCGTTCGACTACTTCAAAGTTTTGTAAGGAACAGGTGCCCCCATGACCGTTGTCCGCCAGACCGCCGCCGAAGCGGCCACCGCGACCGGCCGCCGTCGTGCGTCCTTCCACACCCTGGCGGTGGACGAAGTCCGCCGGCTCACCGACGACGCGATCGAGGTCACTTTCGGTGTTCCGCCCGAGCTGGCCGGACAGTTCGACTACCTTCCGGGACAGTACGTCGCCCTGCGGACCACCCTGCCGGACGAAAAGGGCGAACCGCACGAGGTGCGCCGCAGCTACTCGATCTGCGCGGAGCCGCGCAGCTTTGCCGACGGCAGCAGTGAGATCCGCGTCGCCATCAAGAAGGACCTCGGCGGCTTGTTTTCCACCTGGGCCAATGCCGAACTCAAGGCCGGCGACGTCCTGGACGTCATGAGCCCGATGGGTGCGTTCGTGTCCAAGCACGGCCGCGACGGCAAGCCCGTGGAACAGAACGTCATGAACTCCATGAACCATCCCGAGGACTTGGCAGGGGAACCCGGCTCGTTCGTCGCAATCGCCGCCGGTTCCGGGATCACGCCCGTCATTGCGATCGCCCGGACGCTGCTCGCGGCCCACCCGGAGACCCGTTTCGACCTCATCTACGCCAACAAGGCCGCGATGGACGTGATGTTCCTCGAGGAACTCGCCGACCTGAAGGACAAGTACCCGTCACGGCTCGCCCTGCACCACGTGCTCTCGCGCGAACAGCGGATCGCCCCGCTGCTCAGCGGCCGGATCGACGCCGAGAAGCTGCAGGCGCTGCTGGGCACCGCGATCCACGCGGACGACGTCGACGAATGGTTCCTCTGCGGACCGTTCGAACTTGTCCAGCTGTGCCGCGACACCCTCGCGGCCCGCGGCGTGAAGCCGGAACATGTCCGGTTCGAGCTGTTCACCTCCGGCAAGCCGGACCGCCCCGAAGGAAACATCGGCCGGCCGGTCGTCGCAGACGAGTCCAAAGCGACCTACAAGATCACCTTCAAGCTCGACGGCTTGCAGGGCGAGGTCGCCAGCCCGACGCACGCCCGCGAATCGATCCTCAACGCGGCCCTGCGGGTCCGCCCGGACGTCCCGTTCGCCTGCGCGGGCGGCGTCTGCGGCACCTGCCGCGCCAAGGTGGTCGCCGGGTCCGTCACGATGGACGAGAACTACGCGCTGGAGCAGGACGAACTGGACAAGGGCTACGTCCTGACCTGCCAATCCCACCCCACCACGCCCGAAGTCACCGTCGACTTCGACGTCTAAGTCTTCCCGATTCCTAGGAGCCGCATGATTTCCCTGACCATCGCCGACGGCATCGCCGAGGTTGTCCTGGATGCACCGCAGAAGCTGAACTCGCTGGACGAGCAGGCCCTGCAGGATTTGGCACAGGCGTACGACGACGCCGCCGACGCCGCCGCGCGCGGGGAGGTCCGGGCGCTGCTGCTCCGCGGCGAGGGCCGCGCGTTCTGCGCGGGCAGGGACATCGCCGGCGTGACCCCGGAGAGCGACGACGCCCAGGCCTACCTGGGCGGGCTGGTCCAGCCGCTGCTGAAAAAGATGAGTTCCTTCCCGGCGCCCACCTTTGCCGCGGCGCAGGGCGCCTGCCTCGGCGTGGGGCTCGGGCTGCTGCTGGCGACCGACGTCGTGTACGTCGCGGACACTGCCAAGTTCGGTTCCCCGTTCGCCAAGCTCGGGGCCACCTTGGACTCGGGCGGGCACTGGTACTTCACCGAACGGCTGGGGATGCACCGCACCCTGGACCTGATCTACACCGCCGAGCTCATGAGCGGCGCAGAGGCGGTGGCCCAGGGGCTGTTCAGCCGCGCGATGCCGGCGGATGAGCTGCTGGAGAACACGCGCGGCATCGTCGCCAAGGTTGCCACCGGCGCCACAGGGGCGTTCAACGCCAGCAAGGAGCTGGTGGCTCAAATCCGGGACCAGCGGCTGGGGCTCTGGGAAGCCATGGAGGAGGAGAACGCGGAGCAGGCCCGCCTCTGCAAGAGCGAGGACTACGCCGAGGGGTTCCGTGCCTTCCAGGAAAAACGGACGCCCGTTTTCAAGGGCTAGGCGGTCCAGAAAGAGGAACCTGCGGACCCGTGCTGGCACCCCATTTCGTTAGAGCCATTCTCATTTGAAGGGTGCACTTGTAGGGTTTCGTCTATGACCTTGGGGAAACCACTAACAAAAGCCGTTATTCCTGCCGCAGGACTGGGAACACGTTTCCTTCCCGCCACTAAAGCGATGCCGAAAGAAATGCTGCCCGTGGTGGACCAGCCGGCCATCCAATATGTGGTGGAAGAAGCCGTCAACGCGGGCCTATCTGACCTCCTAATGATCACTGGACGGCAGAAGCGGGCGCTCGAAGACCACTTCGACCGCGAGCCGAACCTCGAGCGCGCACTAGAGGCCAAAGGCGATTTCGACCGTCTGGAGGCCGTCCAGCACGCCTCCGGCCTCGGACCGTTGCACTTCGTCCGTCAGGGCGACCCCAAGGGCCTGGGACACGCCGTGCTGTGTGCCCGCCAGCATGTGGGCGACGAGCCCTTCGCCGTCCTGTTGGGCGATGACCTGATTGATGAGCGGGATCAGCTCCTGAGGAGCATGATTGAGGTTCAGGCCCGCACCGGCGGTTCCGTCGTCGCCCTGATTGAGGTGGACCCCGCGCAGATCAGCGCCTACGGCTGCGCTGACGTCTCCGCTGTCGACGGCGAAGACCATGTGCGCGTCAACGGTCTGGTGGAAAAGCCCTCGGTCGCGGACGCACCCTCAAATCTTGCCGTCATCGGCCGCTACGTGCTGCACCCTGCGGTTTTCGACGTGCTGGAAGATACGCCGCCCGGGCGGGGTGGAGAAATCAAGCTCACTGACGCCCTGCAGACGCTGGCGACGTCCGACGGTGAGGGCGGAGGCGTATACGGCGTAATCTTCAAGGGCCGCCGCTACGACACCGGCGACAAGCTCAGCTACCTGAAGGCAGTCATCTCGATTGCCTCCGAGCGGGTGGATTTTGGCGAGGACCTCAAGACCTGGATGAAGGCGTTCGTCAGCTGATCCGCGCCCGGTGTGGATTACGAGGAGGAATCTGGTGAGCTGGCTCTGCACGGGCTGATCCACGGGGCTGGGCCAGAAACCCACCAACTTTAGGAAAATCAGGAAACCGGCCAGGACGCCGCGCCACAGACGCGGCGTGGTGCCCGGCTTCATGCGGCCCTGAGGATGCCGTAAGGAGTGCGACTGATGCGGATAACTTCGCCACAGCACATCCTAACCAGCCCCGGCCCTGTGCCAGCGCCGGGGCTACGACACCGGAGATCAACTCAGCGACATCAAGACGGTCACTTCGCTCGCGTATGAGCCAGGTCCTGGGTTTTGACCTCAGAACCTGGCTCAAGGCTTTCATCAACTGACGGGCAAGCCGCGAATATGATCGGGGTTCTCCCGATACCATGCGACGGTGCTCTTGATTCCGTCAGGCAAACTGATGCGTGCCGACCAGCCGGTCGTGGCGAGCCTGGAGACATCCAAGAGCTTCCGGGGGGTGCCGTCGGGTTTGCTGGCGTCCCAGTGGCTCTGTCCGTCGTAGCCCACGGCTTCTGCCACAATTGACGCCAGCTCCCTGATCGTGACGTCGCTTCCGGTCCCCACATTGATCTGCGCGGCGCCATCGTAGTTCTCGAGCAGGTGCAGGCAAGCCGAGGCCATATCGTCCACGTGCAGGAATTCGCGCCGTGGAGAGCCGGTTCCCCAGTTGGTGACGCTGCCGGCCCCGGTTCTGGCCGCCTCGTCATATCTTCGGATGAGGGACGGCAGAACGTGGGAGCCGGCAGCGGAGAAGTTGTCGCCCGGGCCGTACAGGTTGGTCGGCATGGCCGAGATCCATGGGAGTGAATACTGGCGCCGAATCGCTTGAACGTGCATGATCCCGGCAATCTTCGCTATCGCGTAGGCATCGTTGGTGGGTTCCAGAAGGCCGGTCAGCAACGACTCCTCCCGGATTGGCTGCTCGGCGAACTTGGGGTAAATGCATGACGAGCCGAGAAAGAGAAGCCGCTCCACCCCGTATTCGCGTGCCGCGTCAAGGACGTTGACCTGGATGCGCAGGTTGTCGCTGAGAAATTCCACCGGGTAGGTGCTGTTGGCCAGGATGCCGCCCACTTTGGCTGCGGCGAGAACCACGTAGCGTGGCTGGGTGGCGGCGAAGAAGTCGAAAACGTCGGCTCGGTTCCTTAGATCAAGCTCCCTTGACGTGCGACCGATGAGATTGCTGAACCCCTCGCCCTCGAGATTCCGCCAGATCGCCGAGCCGACCAGCCCCCGGTGGCCGGCTATATAGAAAGGTGCTGAACGGTCGAGGCGGCCGGCCTGGAAGTCGACATGGGGATTCACAGGTTGTTCCAGCTCTCAAGGTCAACGCTGTCGATCCAGCTTTCGCCAGCGTGCTGCAATGCTTCGATATCGGCGTCCACCATGATGCGCGCCAGCTCAGGGGCGTGGACCGAGGCCTTCCAGCCGAGCTTTTCCTGTGCCTTTGAGGCGTCGCCAATTAGGGCATCCACTTCGGTGGGCCGGAGGTACCGCTCGTCGAACCGGACATGATCCTCCCATTTCAGGCCGGCGTGGTCGAAGGAGATTTGCAGGAAGTCCCGGACGGTGTAGCTGCCGCCGGTCGCCAGCACAAAGTCTTCCGGTTCGTCGGCCTGGAGCATCCTCCACATGCCCTCAACATACTCGGCGGCATAACCCCAGTCGCGGACGGCGTCAAGGTTTCCCATGTAAAGCAACTCCTGCTTACCGGCTTTGATCGCAGCCACGGCCCGGGTGATTTTGCGGGTGACGAATGTTTCGCCGCGCCGGGGGGACTCGTGGTTGAAGAGGATGCCGTTCACGGCGAACATACCGTAGGCCTCGCGGTAGTTCTTCGTAATCCAGTAACTGTAGACCTTGGCCGCGCCGTAGGGTGAGCGAGGGTAAAAGCCAGTCTCCTCGTTCTGCGGTGGGGGTGTGGCGCCGAACATCTCAGACGAGGACGCCTGGTAAAACCTCGTCTTGATACCGGACATCCGCACGGCTTCCAGGAGACGGATCGTCCCCACGCCGGTTGTGTCCGCCGTGTGCTCGGGTTCATCGAAGGAAACGCGGACGTGGGACTGGGCCGCCAAGTTATAGACCTCGTCGGGACGGATGTCACCCAGCAGCGTGACTAGCCGGGCACCGTCGCTCAGGTCGCCGTAATGCAGGAAGAGCGTGGCCTCGGGATCATGCGGATCGAGGTACAGGTGATCGACCCTCGCGGTGTTGAACGTGGACGCTCGGCGAATGAGGCCATGCACCTCATACCCCTTGTTTAAGAGCAATTCTGCAAGATACGAGCCGTCTTGGCCTGTGATGCCCGTGATGAATGCGCGCTTTTTCATTTGGTCCCCCATTGATGTGATACAACGATTTCCTCCGGCCTCGGCAGGCCCGCAGAGATATAGCTCTGGAACAAGTCATCGAATTTTGCAACGGCCGTCGCCTCAGAAAGAGTCGATTGCCGGAAGCTTAATCCGTTTTGACCGAGTCTCTTTGCAAGTGTTTTGTCGGATCCGAGTGTTTCTGCAGCCTCGAGCAACGCCGCCGGATCGTCTGCATCCACCCGCACGCCGGCGCCCGCGGCTGCTAGCTCCTCGGCGGTAACGCTGCCGGCGTCAGTCGCCGCGAGGACCGGCACGCCCGCATTGAAATAGGAGGTGAGCTTGCTTGGCACCGACATATCCTTGACGCCGGCGAGTTCATTCACGAGAAGCACGTCAGCGGCTGTCAGTGCGATTTGGAACTCCGCGTCGGGCAGCGGGTCAACGAATGAAATATTGCGCAGTCCCCTGGCAGCCATTTCCAGGTCGTCCCGCTGGTTGCCGTCTCCCATCAGGACAAATTGCACCCTGCTGCTGGTTTTTTCGGCTACGCGGGCGGCCGCAATGACGTTCTCGAGGCCCTGCTTCTTCCCCATGTTCCCTGCGTGGAGGACAATGATTCCATCTGTTTTCCAGCCGAGCCTTTCCCGAAGGTCGCGCTGCCCGGCCGAAGGGGCGGGCGGGAGATGTGTCCAGTTTCGTATGACACTGACATGCTGGCGGGAAAGCCGCAGGGTGTCAGTGAGATACTGGCGGAACCGTTCGTGAATGGCCACGATGCCGTCCGCATGACCCAGGATGGCCGCTTCCAGCCGTATGGCCAGGCGTGCAAAGGGTCCCGTCGCCAGATCTGTTTCCACGACCCCCCGGCTGTACAGGTCCTGCACCCAGATGAGGCAGGGCGGCCTCTTGACGGAAAACCGGGCCCTGATTGTTGCGATGCCAGTGGAGATGAGAGCCGGGCTCACCAGAAGGATGACGTCGGGAGTGTCCCAGTCGGCGGCCAAGGCCCGCGCCCCGAACGTGAATTCCATGATAATCCTGCGCAGGGCCGTGGGCTTGTGTGGGGTGTAGTGACGGAGCCTGGTTATCGCTACTCCGTCGAGAGTCTCGCTTTTCTTCCAGCCGCCATATCCCTTATGGCGGCGCCATTCAGGGTAATGCGGAAAACCCGTCACGACCCTGACCGTGTGACCGTGCGCGGCGAGGTTTTTGGCCAGGCTTGTGGTGTAGGGGGCAATGCCGGATCTCTCCGGGCCATAGTTAAGCCCGATGATAGTGATTCTTGTCATTGAGACCGCCAAATACTGGTAGAAATCTGTGAGCTGATTTGAACGCACCGGGTGCTGGTGATGATCTTATGAACGGCCCATCAACTCCGGCACGAGTATCGACTACTTGTCTTCCCCCCGGACGTCCTCTTAGGCAATGCCCGTGCGGGGCCACATACTCATGCCACTAATGCCGGCCACACGACCATTTCGTTTTCAAATGCAAGAATGGTGCTCGGTTGAAATGGGCAGCTCTTTTGATGGGCTCGGCGTCTGCTCCATGTCGGGAGCAGGCTCGGGATGGGGAGGGCAGGAACATTCCTCAACAGGGTGACTCAAAGCCGCAGAACTGACAGACGGCACGCCGGAGCGCTTGGCCGACGCCGTCGAGCGCATATTATCCGGACAAGCGTTGCGGGACACCCTGGTGTCCAATGGGTACAAGGGACTCGCGACGACGTTCAGTATTGCGGTCGGCGCGCAACTGTCAGCGATTTACGGCTCACAGGCCTAACGGCAGTCGGGCCGGAAGCGCTACCTCGTGTCAAGGTCTTCGAAGACCAGGAACGTCTGCGTGTCCAAGACCCCGGGCATGGACTGCAGCTGGTCGAAGATCACCCGGCGCAGGTCCACGTTGTCCACGGCGCGGACCAGCAGGATCACGTCGAAGTCGCCGCCCACGAGTGCGATGTGGTGCACCTCGGGAATCGCCCGGAGCAGCTCCCGCAGCTCCCGCCAGGAATGCTGGCGCACCTTGAGGGTCACGTAGGCGGAGGACTTCAGCCCGGCCTTGATCGGATCCACCAGTGCCGTGAACTTGGTGAGCACCCCTTCGCCGGTCAGCCGGGCAATCCGGGTGTACGCGTGGGCGCGGGAAATATGGACATTCTCGGCCACCTGGGTCACGGACATCCGACCGTCCCGGGTCAACTCCGCGATGATGTTCCGGTCGACGTCGTCCAGCGGAACAGCCTGGTCCGCCTCCGTCTCTGCCATTTGTCTACAACCCCCGCCGGTAATCTAGCTCACACTTACAGTTCGTCTTTCAGAATAGGGCAATCTCGGGTAGGTCTCCACAGTTTTAGCTAGAGGTGGATACGAATCTGCGGCTGGGACCATACTGGGAGCGAATAGTGGCTACAGAAGGACAGACCAATGACGATCTCCGCAGACCACACTGCGCAGCAGCCGGCCCCCGGGCAGGCGTCCTCCGCCGCGGCGGACGACGCCGCCGCCGCGGACAACCCTGCCGCGTCGGAAAATGCCGCCAGCGAGGCCGTTCGCAAGTTCGGCATCACGGTCGAGGACTACATGCTGCCTGCCCGGCACCCGATCCAGATCGTGGGCCCCGACGGCGCGGTGAACGCCCACACGGAGCAGGGCGCGCAGCCCGGCCACGAATACAGCCTGCCCGGGGACGCGGAACTGATGGCCGCCTACGAGCAGCTCGTCGTCGGACGCCGCGTCAACGACCAGAACTCGGCCTTGGTCCGGCAGGGCCGGATGGCCGTCTACCCTTCCAGCCACGGCCAGGAGGCCTGCCAGGTCGCGGCCGCGCTCTGCCTCTCCGACGGCGACTGGATGTTCCCCACCTACCGTGACTCCGTGGCCGTGATGGCCCGCGGCGTGGACCCGGTCCAGACCATGACGCTGTTCCGCGGCGACTGGCACGGCGGCTACGACCCGGCGAAGCACAAGGTCGGCATTCAGTGCACCCCGCTGACCACCCAGCTGCTGCACGCCGTCGGCGTCGCCCACGCGGCCAAACTCCGCGGCGAGGACACCGTCGTCCTGGCCATGTGCGGCGACGGCGCCACCAGCGAGGGCGATTTCCACGAGGCGCTGAACTTCGCCGCCGTGTTCCACCTCCCGGTGGTCTTCTTCGTCCAGAACAACCAGTACGCCATCTCCGTGCCGCTCGCGCACCAGTCGGTCGCGCCGTCGCTCGCGCACAAGGCCGTCGGCTACGGCATGGCCGGCGAACGCGTGGACGGCAACGACATTGTCGCGCTCCTGGCCGTGCTGGGCCGGGCCGTGAAACTGGCCCGCGACGGTTCCGGCCCGCTCCTGGTGGAAGCGCATACCTACCGGATGCAGGCCCACACCAACGCCGACGACGCCACGCGCTACCGGCAGGACAGCGAAGTCGCCGAATGGGTGGCCAAGGATCCGCTAAGCCGGATGAAAACCTACCTGACGGAGCGCGGACTGCTCGACGACGACGGCGCCGCCCGGATCGCCGAAAAGGCCGAAACCGTAGCCTCGCAGCTGCGCGACGGCCTGGGCGAGGACGTCCCCGTGGATCCCCAGGACCTCTTCAAGTACGTCTTCTCCACCCCGACCCCGCAATTGCAGGAACAGTCCGCCATGCTCGCCGACGAACTGGTACGCGACGCCGCCGCCCCAACTTCCGAGGAGTCCGCACGATGAGCCCCGCCATCACCACCTCCTCCGAGGCGAACGGCAACGTCAGCGCCGCCACGGCCCGTGCCGCAGCCAAGGCCGCTGTTGAAGCCGAAAAGACAGGCCCGCAGACCGTCACTCTGGCCAAGGCGCTCAACACCGCCATGGCCGACGCCATGCACGCCGATGACTCCGTCCTGGTCTTCGGCGAGGACGTCGGCATGCTCGGCGGCGTTTTCCGGATCACCGACGGCCTGACCAAGACCTTCGGCCAGGGCCGCTGCTTCGACACCCCGCTGGCCGAATCCGGCATTGTGGGCATGGCCGTTGGCATGGCCATGAACGGCATGCGCCCGGTCATCGAGATGCAGTTCGACGCCTTCGCCTACCCGGCGTTCGAACAGATCGTCAGCCACGTCGCCAAGATGCACAACCGCACCAAGGGCACCGTGAAGCTGCCCATCGTCATCCGCGTCCCCTACGCCGGCGGCATCGGGGGAGTGGAGCACCACTGCGACTCCTCCGAGGCTTATTACGCCCACACCGCCGGGCTGAAGGTTTTCACCCCTGCCACCGTGGCCGACGGCTACCGGATGCTCCGCGAAGCCATCGACTCGGACGACCCCGTCATGTTCATGGAGCCCAAGAAGCTGTACTGGTCCAAGGACCAGGTGGACCTGGGCGCGCTCCGCGCCGAGCACGCCGCGAACACCGAACGCGGGACCTCCTCCGAGGGCCGCGCCGCCGTCGCCCGCCCGGGCACCGACGCCACGCTGATCGCCTACGGACCCTCCGTCCCGACGGCGCTCGCCGCCGCTGCCGCTGCTGCCGAGGAGGGCCGCTCGCTTGAGGTAATCGACGTCCGCTCGATCGTGCCGTTCGACGACGAGACGGTTTGCGCTTCGGTGCGCAAGACCGGCCGTGCCGTGGTGATCGCCGAGGCGCACGGCTTCGCCTCGGTGGCCTCCGAAATCGTGGCCCGGGTCCAGGAACGCTGCTTCCACCACCTCGCCGCCCCGATCCGCCGCGTCACCGGCTTCGACGTGCCGTACCCGGCGCCGAAACTCGAGCACTATTACCTGCCCGGCGTGGACCGTATCCTCGACGCCGTTGACGACCTCCAGTGGGAAGACTGACTGACCATGACCGAACCGAAAGTATTCCTCCTGCCGGACCTCGGCGAGGGCCTCACCGAAGCCGAGCTCGTCAGCTGGCTCGTAGCCGTGGGTGACGAGATCCGCGTCGACCAGCCGATCGCCGAGGTTGAGACCGCCAAGTCCATGGTCGAAGTTCCTTCGCCGTATGCCGGCACCGTCGCCGTGCTGCACGGCGAGCCCGGCCAGACGCTCGACGTCGGCAAGCCGCTGATTTCCGTGACGCCTGTTGGCGCCTCCGGTGCTTCCAGTGCGGGTGGCGCCGCCACAGGCAATGCCGCCCCCGCCCCTTCGCCGGACAGCATTCGTCCTTCGGACGATGCTGCCGGCTCAGTCAGGCCCGATGCCACTCCCGGGGCGGCATTGCCTGCGTCGGCGGCGTCGGTGGGCACGTCACCTGCCGATATTGGCGACTCGCCTTCCGATGTTGGCGGGTCCCCTGATGCTGCTTCGTCGGCTTCGGCGGACTCATCGTCGTCCTCCTCCGCTGCCGCCGAGGTTTATCGCGAGGAGGAGAAGGCTGGGTCGGGGAATGTGCTGATTGGGTATGGGACTCCGGGCGGGCATGGGGTTGCTCGGCGGATGCGGGCTCCCAAGCGGGCTGTCCTGGCCGGGCCGGTGGCTCAGGTGTCGGAGGCGGAGAAGGCTGCCGATGACCTTCTTTTGATGCGGACCCGGGTTCCGGGGAAGCTGGGGGCTGTTATTTCTCCGCTGGTCCGGCGGATGGCTCGGGACCATGGGGTTGATTTGGGGGAACTCCAAGGCTCGGGGACCAGCGGGCTGATCATGCGCCGCGATGTCGAGGCCGTCATCAAGCCAGCTCCGGCAGCTGAGCGGCCCGCGGCACAGCCTGCCGAAACGCCGGTGCCGGCGAGCGAGGGGGGCACCGATGCTCGGACCGGTCTTGGCATCACCGGGCGCACCCCGGTCCGCGGTGTGCGCAAGGCCGTGGCCGCGAACATGAGCCGCAGCCGGTCCGAGATTCCCGAGGCCACCGTGTGGGTGGACGTGGACGCCACGGCGCTCGTGGAACTGCGTGCCGCGCTGAAGAAGGCCGATCCGCACCACACCCCGGGCCTGCTGGCGTTCATCGCCCGCTTCGTCACCGCGGGGCTGAAGAAGTTCCCGGAACTGAACACCCGGATCGTCACCACCGAGGACACCGCCGGCGGCGCCAGCCAGGAAATCGTCGCCTTCGACGGCGTTAACCTCGGCTTCGCCGCCCAGACCGACCGGGGACTGATGGTCCCCTCCGTGCGCAACGCGGACAAACTCAGCGCCCGCGAACTGGACGCGGAGATCCGGCGGCTCACCGCCGTCGTCCGCGACGGCAAGGCGACACCGGCGGAACTGGGCAGCGGCACCTTCACGCTGAACAACTACGGCGTCTTTGGCGTGGACGGCTCCGCGGCGATCATCAACCACCCCGAGGTGGGCATCCTCGGCGTCGGCCGCATCATCGACAAGCCGTGGGTGGTTAACGGGGAGCTCGCCGTCCGCAAGGTCACCGAGCTGACGCTCACCTTTGACCACCGCGTGTGCGACGGCGGCACCGCCGGCGGCTTCCTGCGCTACGTAGCCGACGCGATCGAAAACCCGGGGTCCGTGCTGGCCGATCTGTAAGCCCGGAAGCTAGGGCACGGGTGCGCGGCCGGGGACCTGCCCCGGCGGCACCTTGGACAGCAGCGTCCGCGCTGCCATCTGGGCCATCTTCCGGGTCGCCGGCGACAAGAAGGCGCCCTCCCGCTGGATCAGTGCGATGGTGTCGAACAAGGGCTCCGCGAAAGGGACGGCATGGACGTTTTTCGGAAAACCGGGCCCGCTGACGATCGCCTGGGGAACAAAAGAGTCAGCCGCCCCTGTGGCGACCAGCCCCAGCGCCGTGTCGACATGTTCCACCTCGATGGCCGGATCGATTTTCAGGCCCTTAAGATGGGCGCGTTCCAGAATCTGCCGGCGGGTGGGGTCCCGCCAGCCGGCGAAGGCGTCATAAAGCACCAGCTTGGACCCGGCGAGCTCCTCAATGGTGACCGGGCCGCGTGAAGGATGCCGGGTGGCCGACACGAAAAACACTTCATCGCGGAAGAGCGGCCGCACCTGCAGGCCGGCTTCCGCCACCGGCAGCACAATCAGCCCCGCCTCAATCTCGCCCGACGCCACTGACTCGGCCACGGTCACCGAATTCAATCCGACAAGGCGCACCCTGACTTTCGGGTACCGGCGGTGGAAACGCTGCACCAGGTCGGCGAGGTCGTAGTGGGCTCCGTAGCGCAGCACTCCAAAGGTGCAGACGCCTCCCTCCAGCGCCGACATGGACCTCAGTGCCTCCACGCCGTTGTCGAACGAGGTGACCGACTGCAGCGCGTGGACCTGCAGTTCCACCGCCGCCGTGGTGGGAATGAGCCGCCGCCCGCCGCGGGTGAACAGGCTGTGCTGCAGCTCGTGCTCGAGTCTGCTGATGAGCTCGGAGACGGAGGCCTGGCTTGTTTCCAGTTTTCGTGCCGCCGCGGTGAAGGAACCAAGCTCGTAGGCCGCTAGGAAGGCCCGGAGTTGCGCGAGTGTCATGGCTAAACCCTGGCTCTCAGTAAGGCATTCGGCAGGTTTGCAGACAACGTTGCGGGGTGGACCGCTCGGGTGGCGCGGGCAAAAAACAGCTGTCTCAAGCATAGGACAACCCTGTATGAGGCACATGTTGGGGTCCCGTTGTGCGATGGCGCAGGCGTCAGTAGCTTTAGGCCATGCACATCACCCAGCGTGACCGGGCTCACATCCCGGGGAAGTTCACTACCCTCAAGGCCCCCGCCATCGAGGACGTGCCGGCGCAACGGCTTCCCGAAGTGGTGGACACGGTATCCGCAATGCTGGGTGACATCGAGGCCCGGGGCATGGACGCGGTCATCAAGTACGCCCGGGAGCTGGACGGGTGGCAGGGTACGAACCTGGAGATCAGCCAGAACGAGCTCGCAAAGACCGGCGAGTCACTCTCCCCGGAGCTTCGGGAGGCCCTGCTGGCCAGCGCGGAACGGACCAGGCTGTTCGCGGTAGAACAACGCGAACACCTCACCGATTTCGAAGTCGAGCTCATCCCCGGCGTCTTCACCGGACAAAAATACGTGCCCGTGGCACGCGTCGGAGCCTACCTTCCGGCGGGACGGTTCCCCATCCTTGCCAGCGCCTTCAT
This sequence comes from uncultured Arthrobacter sp., assembly GCF_964021775.1. Lineage (GTDB taxonomy): Bacteria > Actinomycetota > Actinomycetes > Actinomycetales > Micrococcaceae > Arthrobacter. The sequence continues at coordinate 72,234 of NZ_CAXHZI010000001.1, read as the reverse complement.
GACAGTGGGGGTCGCCAAGGCCGCCGGCGTCCCCAACGTCCTGGCCTGCACGCCGCCAACCGCCCAGGGCGGAGGCAACCCCGCGGTGCTGTACGCCGCATACCTGGCCGGCGTGGACAGAGCGTTTGCCCTCGGCGGGGTCCAGGCCCTGGCCGCCATGGCCTTCGGACTCCTGGGGGAGCAACCGGTCGACATCCTGGTCGGCGCCGGCAACGCCTATGTCACCGAGGCCAAACGGCAGCTGTTCGGCCGCGTCGGCATCGACCTGCTGGCCGGCCCGTCCGAGGTCGCCGTGATTGCCGACGAATCTGCCGACGCTGAGCTGGTGGCCGCTGACCTCCTCGGCCAGGCCGAACACGGGCCGCAGTCGCCGGCCTCCCTCGTGACCACCTCCCAGGAGCTGGGAGAAGAGGTCATCAGGCACATCAACAAGCAGCTGCGGACGCTGGCCACCCGGGACATTGCGGGGCCGGCCTGGCGGGACTACGGCACCGTATATGTGGCCGAGGACCGGGAAACGGCGGTGCGGATCATGGATCTGCTGGCACCGGAACACCTGGAGATCCAGACCTCGGACGACGTTTACTACCACCACAACCTGCAGAACTACGGCTCCATCTTCCTGGGTCCCTGGTCGACGGTGGCCTACTCGGACAAGGGCTCCTCCGGCACGAACCACGTGCTCCCGACCGGAGGGGGCGCCCGGTCCTCGGCCGGGCTCTCCGTGTCCCGGTTCCTCAAACCCCTCACCTTCCAGCGCGTCGAAAAAAGTGCAACCCCGCGGCTGGCCAATTACGTCACCACGATCTCCGACACCGAAGGAATGGCAGCCCATAAGGCCACCGCCACTCTGCGGCTCGACCGCTTCAACCGGTAGAAATCCATCTCTAGCAAAAGGCACCTCATGATGAATACAAAAATCCTCCGCAAGCGTTTCGCTGCATTGGTGCCCATGGGCGTTGCTGTGGCCCTCGCCATGACCGCCTGTGGCTCCGGAGGCGGCGGGGGCGGGGCCAGCGGCGGCGGTGACCAGAAGACCATCACCATCGCCACGTCCAATGACGCCCCCTTCTCCTTTACCGACCAGGCCTCCGGCGAGCTCAAGGGCATCGACGGGGAAATGATCAACGCGATCGCCCAGGCCAAGGGCTGGAAGATCAAAGTCTTCACCTCCGAATACGCGACCCTGATCGCCGCGCTCAACGCCAAGAAAGCCGACGTGATCGTGGACGCCATGTACATCACCGACGAGCGGAAGAAGCAGATCAACTTCACCGACCCCTGGTATACGGAAGGTGAAGCGATGGTGGTCCCGGCGGATTCAACGCTGGCCTCGCGCGACGACGTGAAGGGCAAGGTTCTTGGCGCCCAGACCGGCACCGTGTTCAAGGACCTCGTCGACAGCCTTGGCGGCAGCCAGGTCAAGCTGTTCGACTCGCAGGCGTCCCTGCTGGCGGCGGTGGAAAACAAGCAGGTTGATGCGGTCTTCACCGACAGCGCCGTGATCGGTTACAGCCTGGTCCAGAAGCCGAATCCCAAGCTGAAGCTCGTCTCACCGTACAAGCCCTTCTACCCGGGCATCATCGGCGCCGGCGTCCGCAAAGAGGATTCGCAGCTGCTGCAGGACCTGAACTCCGGGCTGGCGGACCTCAAAAAGACCCCCAAGTACCTGGAGATCCTCAAGAAGTACGGGCTGACCGAAGCTAACGCCGTCAAATAAGTTCCAGCTTCCTGCCGGGCCGGCGTGATCCGCCACCGCGGAGCACGCCGGCCCCGCCCGACCCTAACCTAGGGATTTTCAGTGGACTTTATTACCAACACCATGGCCGTGTTCCCGGCGCTGCTGCAGGCCGTTCCCGTCGTCGTGCAACTGGCGCTTGGCGCCATGGCCCTGGCCCTCGTCCTGGGCCTCCTGATTGCCCTGGCCCGGATTTCCTCGATCAAAATCCTCCGCGGCATCGCCACGTTCTACCTGGAAGTGATCCGGGGAACTCCGTTGCTGGTGCAGCTGGTTTACATCTTCTTCGTCCTTCCCAGCATCGGCGTGAGCATCGAACCGGTTCCGGCCGGCATCCTGGGCCTGGGCCTGAACTACGCGGCCTACCTGTCCGAGGTCTTCCGCTCCGCGATCCTGTCCGTGGAGCACGGCCAGACCGAGGCCGCACTGTCCCTGGGCTACACGCCCACCAAGACGCTGTGGAAGGTGGTTATCCCGCAGTCTTTCGTGGTCTCGATGGGGCCGATCGGCAACTACTTCATTGCGATGATCAAGGACACTGCACTGACGTCGGTGATCGCCGTGACGGAGATCCTGAAGACGGCCAACATCCTCAACAGCCAGACATTCCAGACCACGGCCATCTACACCGCCGCGGCCATTCTTTATCTGATCATCAGCCTCCCACTCTCCCGCGTCGTGGTGGTGCTTGAACGAAAGGCACGGGCCAATGGCTGACGAGACCATTATTGACGTCCGCGACGTCCACAAGACGTTCGTCTCCGAGACGAAACCGACACTGTGGAAAAGGCTTTCCGGCAAGCCGCACGTGCAGAAGCGGGTGGAGGTCCTCAAGGGCGTGGACCTGGTGGTGCACCGCGGCGAAACCATCGCCATCCTGGGCTCCAGCGGATCCGGCAAAAGCACCCTGCTGCGCTGCATCAACAAGCTTGAGACCATCGACGCGGGCCGCATCTACGTCAACGGCCACCTGATCGGCTACGAGGAGCGCGGCGGCGAACTGATCGCCGAGAAAGCGTCCATCACGGCGCAGAAACGGACGGACATCGGCTTCGTTTTCCAGCACTTCAACCTCTTCCTGAACAAGACGGCGCTGGGGAATGTTATGGCGCCGCTGCGCGACGTCAAGAAGCTCTCCGCGGCGGAGGCCAGGAAAGTAGCCGTCCCCAACCTTGAAATGGTGGGCCTGGGCGACAAGATGGACAACTACCCCAGCAAGCTCTCCGGCGGCCAGAAGCAGCGGGTGGCCATTGCCCGGGCCCTGGCCATGGAACCCAGCGTCATGCTCTTCGATGAGCCGACCTCCGCGCTGGACCCGGAGCTGGTGGGCGAGGTGCTGTCCGTCATCAAGAAAATCGCCCAGCAGGGCACCACCATGGTGATCGTCACCCACGAGATGCAGTTCGCCCGGGACATCGCAGACCGGATCGTTGTCATGGATCAGGGCGTCATCGTGGAGGAGGGGCCGCCCAGCCGAATCTTCACCGCCCCGCAGCATCCAAAAACACGGGCGCTGCTGAGCCGCTCGGGCATCCTGCCGGCGTAGGCGGCAGGATTTAGGCGGGCACGTCCGGGGGGCGCGGACAGGCGCCGCTTCCGGGCATTCCCGCACGCCCGCGGGTAGAATCGTGGCCAGAACATCGCACCAACCACGCCGGCGCAGCGCCGGACTACGGAGATTTCATGTCACGATGGCTCGAGGTCGGCCAGGGCAACTATGTGCTGACCACCCAGGGATCCCTGCTCAACACCGGCCTGGTGGTGGGCACCGAACGCGCCATGGTGATCGACACCGGCGGCGGGCCCCGGCAGGGCCGCGAGATCCTGGACGCCGTGCGGGAAAAGACGCAACTGCCGCTGGTGGTCGTGAACACGCACGCCCACTACGACCACTTCTTCGGCAACGCCGTGTTCGCCGACGACGGCGTGACCGAGTTCTGGGGGCACGAAAACTGCGCCGCGGACATCGAGGAGAACGGGGACGCCCAGCGGGACCGCGTGGCGGCGGCGGAACCGGAAATGTCTGCCGGCGAGGGCGGCTCGGTGGAGCTGGTGGTTCCGAACGCCATCGTCAAGGACCAGCCAGTCCTGGTGGACCTGGGCGGCCAGACCGCAACGCTGTTCTACCTGGGACGCGGGCACACCGACGGCGACCTCCTGGTGGGCACGGGCACCACCCTCTACGCCGGCGACCTCGTGGAGCAAGGCGCGCACCCGTCCTTCGAGGACTCTTTCCCGGAGGAATGGGCCGATGCCCTCCGGCATATTTCCGCGCTCCGGCACCGCTACGAATTCCTGATCCCGGGCCACGGCGAACCCTGCAGCGACCAGTTCGTCAAGACCATGGCCAACACCATGAGCACGGCGGTGCGGCAGGCCACCCAAGCCACCCGCGAGACGCCGAACGACGCCACCAAAGCCATCCCCATCCTGCCCTACGGACCCGAGCAATCCCGGTGGTTCATCAAGCGCCTGCAGGAAACCCGGGCCCACCACTAAGGCGGTCCCACGCCCGGCTCCGCCCGGGCCGCGCCCGGCCGGGAAGTGGCCGGGTCGCGGCCGAAACTAAGGGTGCTCACGACTGCGCCTAGACTTGCACATTGAAAGAAGTCACAACAAGCGCCGCAGCGTGCTCCGCGGTGAGTCCTGGGGGAGAAACCAAAAGATGCCCGAATCGGTGGAAGACAACTCAGCTGCCACTGCTGAAAACTCAGGCCAGCCTGAACTTCGCCGCCGCCGCGACCTGCGTCGTGCCGACGGCGGGGATCCAGCTGTCCGGACAGGAACCATGCCGGTCGTCAACCCCCGCAGCATCCCCGCGGAAACCCCCGCCCGCCCGGCCCCGCCGCGCAGCAGCTCCTGGGCTGCGGCCGCCGAGGCCGCCGATGAGCGCTTTGGTCCCGCCACGGGCACCACTCCGGTGATCAGCCAGGTCCCTGCCGCGCCAAAGCCGCCGGCGGCCCCGCCGACGTCGGCCGCCCAGACGGTTGCCGCCCCGCCGGCGGCAGGGCCGACGACGGAGCCGGCCGCAGCGAAGACCGCGGCGCAGACAGCAGACCCCGCGGACGCTCCTGCCGCGGCGTCGGACCCGGCAACCGCCGCCGTTCCCCCGCAGCCCACCCGAGCCACCCGGTCCGCGGGCCGGGCCGCGGCCCTGGCCAACGCGCCGGTGCCGGACTTCATCAGCTCGCCCGGCCTCTTTGTCCGGGAACAGAAGCCCCGGCCGGTCGGCGGCTTCCGCGGCGCGCTCTACAAGATGACCGGCGGCAGCCTGAACCTGGGCCCAAGCGCCCGGCAACGCGAAGAGGACGAACTCGCGCGCCGGATTTCCCGCCAGCTCCAGGGCAGCTACAACACCGCGGTGCTGAGCCTCAAGGGCGGCATCGGCAAGACCTCCACCACCGTCGGCGTCGGGCTGACCCTGGCCGAATACCGCGGCGACCCGCCGTGCGCCATCGACGCCAACCCGGACTCGGGCGACCTCGTGGAGCGTGCCCTCGGCGAGGGGATCTATCAGCAGCAGGCGCCGCGGACCATCAGCGACCTGCTCCGCAACGTCGACTCGATCGATTCGCTGACCGCCCTGGCTCGCTACATGCACCACGCGGGCCGTCTGCACCTGATCGCAGGGGAACAGGATCCGGAGGTGTCCGACTCGCTCACCGCCGAGGAGTACCTGCGCATCCGCAAGCTCATCTCCGGCTACTACTCGGTGGCCCTCACCGACTGCGGCACCGGCGTCACCCACAACGCCATGAGCGGGATCCTGCAGTCCGCGGACAACCTGATCATCGCCGCGGGCTACGCCGTCAGCGGTGCCAAGCGGGCCCGGAGCACCCTGCACTGGCTTGCGGGCCACGGCTACGAGGACCTGGCCCGGAACGCCGTTGTCGTCATCACGGACAAGGACGAAGTCTCTTCCCGGGTGGACAAGGACGCCATCGAGGACCACCTCGCCGGTATTTGCCGCCAGCTGATCGCCGTCCCGCACGACCGCGGAGTGGCCGACGGCGACCTTGTCACCCTCGACTCGCTCCGGCCGGAGACCCGGCGGGCCTACCGGGAGATTGCGGCCGCAATCGTCGACGGCTACGTTTAGCGGCTACATTTAGGCCATGAGCAAGTATGCCGGGAACGACGCTGCCGTCCAGTTGCAGGACCTCATTGTGGGGACCGAGAACGTCGAGGACTTCCTGGAACGCCTCGCGGAGTTTGCCGCCTCCACCCTGAGCCACTCGCTGGGCACGGACATCGAATGCGGCGTGACCCTGCAGCGCCGGAAGAAGACCATGACCGTGGCCGGCAGCAGCAGCAACGCCGTCATGCTGGACCGGATCGAGCAAAGCCTGGGCGACGGGCCCTGCATCGAGGCGCTGCGGACCAAGGGCACCGTGTTGCTGGCAGACGTTGACACCGACCCGCGCTGGCCCGAATACCAGCAGCAGCTCAAGGCACACGGCTGCCTCAGCACCCTCGGGGTGCCCCTGGAGATCGGGGAGGACTCTGCGGCTGCGCTGAACTTCTTCGCCTCCACCACCGGCGTCTTCACCGCCGCAATCGTGGCCGAAGCCTCCGGATTCGCCGACCTCGCCGGCCGTGCGCTGCGCCTGGCCGTGCGGATCGGCACTGCCCAGGCCCGCGCCGAGGACCTGCAGGCGGCCATGGAACACCGCACCTCGATCGATCTGGCCTGCGGCGTCGTGATGGCGCAGAACCGGTGCTCGCAGGACGAAGCGATGGCCATCCTCACCCGGGTCTCCAGCAACCGGAACCAGAAACTGCGCGATGTCGCGGCAGATGTGCTCAAGAACGTCACAGGTGAGGAAATCCACACCCACTTCGACGGCTGAACCTTCGGGCGGCCGAACCTCCGGCCGGCTGGGTACAGCCGGGCCTAGGATGAAAGCGATGACCACAACAAGCCCCGCCGCCTTCAGCCTCCGCAGCATCGCCGTCCCGGCCTTCGGCCCGGCCCTGCTGTTCAGCATCGGCGAGGGGGCGATCCTGCCGGTGGTGGCACTGTCCGCGCGGGACCTGGGCGCCTCGGTCGCCGTCGCGGCCCTGGTGGTGACACTGATCGGGCTTGGCTCCTGGTTCTTCAACCTGCCGGCGTCGCTGATCACGCTGAAGTTCGGCGAGCGCTGGGCGATCGTCGGGGCCGCGGCCGCAAGCGCCGTAGCCCTCGCGGCGGCCGCCGTCGCCCCGCTGGTGCCGGAGGGCCTCTGGCTGCTGGCCGCGGCGATGGTGGTGGTGGGCATGGCCGCCAGCGTGTTCAGCCTGGCCCGGCAGAAATACCTGACCGAGGCCGTGCCCGTCGTTCTGCGTGCCAGGGCCCTCTCCACCTTGGGCGGGGTCAACCGGATCGGCATCTTCATCGGCCCGTTTATCGGCGCGGCGGTGATGCAGTTCGGCGGCATCACCGCCGCCTACTGGGCAGGCGTGGTGGCCATGGCCGCAGCCGCAGCCCTGTCGGTGACCATCCCGGATCTGGCCGCCGTGCCCGGCCCGGCCGACGGTACACCGGCCCCGCAGCCGACGCTGCGCAGCGTCGCCGCCTCCCACGCCGGAGTGTTCCTGAGCGTGGGCCTGGGGGTGCTGCTGCTCAGCGCGCTGCGCGCCTCCCGCCAGGTGGTCATTCCGCTGTGGGCCGAGCACCTGGGCATGGACGCCACCCAGGCGTCGCTGATCTACGGCATCTCCGGGGCCATCGACATGCTGGTTTTCTATCCGGCCGGGAAGCTGATGGACCGCAAGGGCCGCCAGTGGGTCGCGGTGCCCTCCACGCTCATCATGGGCACGGCCATGCTGCTGATCCCGCTCAGCACCGGCTTCGTGGGCCTGCTGCTCGCCGCACTCCTGATCGGATTCGGCAACGGCATCAGCTCCGGGCTGAACATGACGCTCGGAGCCGACTTCTCGCCGGATAACGGCCGCGGCCAGTTCCTCGGCATCTGGCGGTTCATGGCCGACGCCGGCGCCACCGGCGGCCCGGTGCTGCTCTCCGGCGTCACCGCCGCGGCGTCGCTAGGGGCCGGCGTGGGCGCCACCGGCGTGCTCGGCTTCGCCGCTGCCGCCGTCTTCGCGATCACCATTCCGCGGCTCAGGCACCGCCGCAACTACTGAGGGCGGCGGCACCCGCTGCGCCAGCTGCCGCACCACATACTCCGCATCCCGGCCGACGCCGCCGATCAGGCCCGAGGTGAGCGCGTACTGGAAGGGCAGGCCGACGAAGTACAGCCCCGGCACGCCGGGGACGACGCCCCGCCTCGTTTGCGGCCAGCCCGACGGCGCCCGCTCCGGCCCGCGGACCCAAGCCAGGTCCGGGCGGTACCCGGTGGCCCAGATGACCGTCCGCACGCGGGCCGAAGCGCCGCCGTCGAACACGGGACGGCCGTCCGCGGTGCCGGTGAACCGTGGCATCCGGACCACTCCGGCGCGGTCAAGGTCCTTCGATGAGATCCGGATCAAGGGGGCGCCGCGCTGGTGGAAGGTGGCCGCGACCTTGCGCCCTGCCGGTGTGCGCAACGTCAGCACCGAGTGGATGAACCGCCAGTACGCCCCGCCGGCGTAGCGGAGCAGGGGGTCGGGGATGTGCGGGGTGGGCCGGCCGGCGAGCAGCACCCGGTGCCCGGCCGAGAGTTCCAGGGCGATTTCCGCGCCCGAGGTTCCGGCGCCCACCACCAGCACCTCGCCGTCCGGGATATCGGCCGGACCGCGGTATTGCGAACTGTGGAGTTGACCGATGCCGGGATCCAGCCCGGCGGCGGCGTCCGGAATGCGGGGGAGCACGTTCGCGCCGGCCGCCACGATGACGTTGCGCGCCCGCACCGTCCCGCCCGCGGTGTCGACGGTGAACCCCGAACCCGCTGCGGTGATGCCGTCCACGCGGACACCCGTCCGCACCGGCAGGCCGAAGTGGGATGCATAGTTTTCGAGGTAGGCGGCGAACTCGTCCTTGCCCGGATAGGTGTTCCGTGCCGCCGGGAACGGCAGGCCGGGAAGGCCGTCGTGCTGGGCCGGGGTGAACAGGCGCAGCGAATCCCAGCGGCGCCGCCACGCCTCGCCCACCCGCGGGGCTTCCTCCAGGATCTCGAACCGCAGTTTCGCGCGGGCGAGGTGATAGCCGGCGGCCAGTCCCGCCTGGCCCGCCCCGATAACGACTGCATCAAGTTGCTGACTGTCCTGGTTCATGGCCGCCGCCTCCTTGCTGGGGCACCCCTATTGGCTTATAACTAGAATACCGTTCCAGTGAGTGGAGCGGTAGTCTAATGCCATGCAAAAAGTGACGCGCCGGGCGATCCAGGCGGCCGGCACGCGGGACGTCATTGTCGAAGCGGCCGGCCGGTTGTTTGCCGCCGACGGCTACGTCCAGACCACCATCGACGGGATTGCGGCAGCGAGCGGGGTGGCCGTCCAGACGGTCTACAACTCGGTGGGCAACAAGGCGGCGCTGCTCTCCGCCGTCCTGGACAGCGCGGCGGCGGGGCCCGGGGCGCAGGCGGGCGTACTGGACCTCATGCGGGAGCGGACCCGGCAGGCTGCCGACTTCGACGCCCTGATCGCCGTACTGGCGGACTGGTTTGTTGAGGTCCACCCTCGCACCGCCGGAATCAACGCCGTCATCGCCCGGGCCGCGGCCGTGGACGACACCGCCGCGCAGCTGGAACGGGACCGCGGGCAGCAGCGGCTCCGCCGCTATGCGGAAGCCGCCGCGGCAGCCCGGGCGCGCGGCGGACTCAGCTCCGGAATGTCCGACGCCGAGGCGGCCGCAGCCATCTGGTCGCTGGGACATCCCCAGGTGTACCGCGCCATGGTGCAGGATGCCGGCTGGCCGGTACCGGCCTACCGGGAGTGGATAGCCAAGGCGCTGGCCGCGGCGCTCCGCTAGGGCACCGGACGCAGGCGCCGGAGGTTTCAGACGCTTCCGGCGGCCCGCCGTCGTCGTGCGGCGTGGCCGAACAGCCACACGCCGGCAATGGTGGCGAGGTACCCGGTGATGACGATCAGCGAGGTGCCCGCCCAGAAGTAGTTTGTGGTGCTGCCCTCCTGGCCCGGTCCCGGGGCGATCTTCAGCAGTGAATAGGCGGCCACCGCCGCGGAGGCCAGCCCCGCCAGCACCGGGACGGCGACCCACAGCCGGGCCGAGGCCCAGTGGGCGTTGTAGCCGTTCCACACGTTCCAGCCGGGCCCGCTGCGCATGATCAGCCAGCCCGCCGGCAGCATGAAGGCTCCGACCACCAGGAAGGCTGCCACCACATCGGCGGGCCGGTGCCACTGGTTGATGAGTGTGGACACCCCGGTGGCGACGGCGAAGCTGCCGCCCAGGAATCCGACCAGCGGCCGCCAGCGCGGCGAAACCATCAGGAAGACCGCGGCCGCAGCCGAGGCCGCCAGGGTGGTGTGGCCGGACGGGAGGGAGTTGAATTCCAGGGTTTCGATCCCGCGGAACGGCCGCACCGGGACCAGGTCCTTCAGGATCTGGGTGGCGACGTTGGCCCCCGCGGCAGCCGCGACGGCGATGCCGGCGGCTGCCCAGCGGCGGCGGGCCACGGTCACGAAGATCACCACCACCGACGCGATCAGCACGGAGAGGGCGGGCAGCCAGTCGAGGAGCTTGTTGCTCGCCTTGCCGGCCGCGCCGTGGATTTCCACCGCTTCGACCAGCGCGGACTCGTCAATGAACTGTCCGGTGGTGGTGCGTACGAAGAAGTAGTAGGTGGCGGCCAGCGCGGCGGCGCAGCCCACGGTGGCCAGCAGGAAGAGCAACCCGGTGGCCCGGCCCGGGCCGCGGGGCGCCGGTGCTGGTTCCGGGCGCACCGCGGAGCGGACCGGGGCGCGGACCGGCCGGGGGCCGTCCACTACCGTGGGCTCGTTGGTGCGTTCCTGCCGAAAACTCATGCTTTACAGGTTCCCATAGAACACTGCGAATTTTCCGGGGGCATCCCGCCAGCATCCTGCGCGAGTAGTGTTTTGCCATGGACACCGTGGACCGGAACCCGGACCCTGCCTTCCCGCTGGTCCATCCACGGCCCGCGCAGGGCTGGACCGGCGCTCCGGCCGGGCTGAGTTACCTGGAGGGCCGGTACCACGTCTTCTTCCAGTACCGCCCCGGGCCGGCGCGGCAGGGCCCGAGCTGCTGGGGACACCTGAGCTCCCCGGACCTGCTCCGCTGGGACGAGCATCCCGTGGCGCTCCGGCCCCAGCCGGCGGGGCCGGACCACCTGGGCTGCTGGAGCGGCGTCGTGACAGACGACGCCGGGGTCCCCACCGCCGTGTATTCAGCCGCCGCCGGGGACGGGCGTGCCCCGGTGGTCCTGGCCCGGGGTTCCGCCGGGCTGACGGACTGGCGGCAGGAGGGACAGGCCGCGGCGCTGGCGCCCGCGGACCCCCGCGTCATCGCGGTGCGTGATCCGTTCCTGTTCCACTTCCAGGGCCGGCGCTTCGCCCTGCAGGGGGCGGGCCTGGCGTCGGGACACGCCGCCGTGCTGCTCTACCGGGCGGACGAGCTGCGCCATTGGCGGTACGAGGGCATCTGGTTCGGCACCGGGAACGCCCTGGCCGCCAGGCACCTGCCGGCCAGCAGCTGGGAGTCTCCGCAGCTGGTCCGGGTGCCCGATTCCTCCGGGGCCGAGACCTGGCTCCTGATGGCATCCCTCCGGCACGGCCCGGACCTGCAGCACCACCCCGGCCGCGTGGGCTACCTGCTGGGATCCCTCGTGACGGACCCGGCCACGGGGCTGCCGCTCTTCACCCCGGAGACGGGCGGACAAGCGGACCTCGGGCCGGACTTCTACGCCCCGCAAATCCTGTCCCTGCCCGGCCGGTCCCTGCTGTGGGGCTGGGCCGACGAGGTGCCGGACCCGGACGGGCGCGCCGGCCGCGGCCCGGCGGAAACGGATGCCGCGGGCTGGTCCGGCCTGCTGACCTTCCCGCGCCAGCTGGCGGTGCACGGGGACGCGCTCGCCGTCGAGCCGGCACCCGAGCTGCACGGCTACCGGGGCCGGCAGCGCGCCAGAGGCGTTGCGGGCACCCTGCGCCTGCCCGCCCGGGCCGAAGCCGCCGTCACCGGCGGCGAAGGCCGGATCCGGCTGGTCCTGGCCACGGCCGCGCAGGCCCGGGCAGTCTTTGCGGACACCGTGGCCGGCGGGGATGAGCTGCGGATCTTCGTGGACGGTTCGATCGTGGAGGTCTACCGGCACGGTTCCGTGCCGGCCACGGTGCGCGCCTACCCCGCGCCGGGCGAGGAGTGGCACCTGGAACTACCACACGGTGCCGCGGCCGACGTCTGGGACCTGGAGCAGCCCCGGGCCAGCTAGCGCGGCGCCGCGGGTAGAGTACATCCATGCCCACCCCTGCCGACCGCCCGATGCCCTCCGGCCTGAACCCCGGCGGCGTGGAGGAACTCCTGGACCTCGCCCGCGTGGTCACCCTGCCCATGCGGGTGAAGTTCCGCGGCATCACGCAGCGTGAGGCCCTGCTGCTCCCGGGGCCGCTGGGCTGGGGTGAGTTAAGCCCCTTTCCCGAGTACGGTGACGCCGAAGCCTCCCGTTGGCTCGCCGCCGCCATCGAAGCCGGCTGGCACGGTTTCCCGGCACCCCGCCGGGCCAGCATTCCGGTCAACGCCACTGTGCCCGCGGTCGCCGCGGAGCGGGTGCCGGAGATCCTGGCCCGCTTCGGCCGGGTGGACGCCGTCAAGGTCAAGGTGGCGGAGCGCGGACAGACGCTCGACGACGACGCCGCCCGGGTGGCCGCCGTCCGTGCCGCGCTGCCGGACGCCATGATCCGGGTGGACGCGAACGGGGGCTGGGATGTCCGCCAGGCCGTCGCGTCACTGACCCGGCTGGCCGACGTCGGACTGGAATATGCCGAACAGCCGGTGCCGGACATCGAAGGCCTCGCCGAGGTGCGCCGCCGGCTCCGGGCCGCGGGCACGCCGGTGCTGATCGCCGCGGACGAGAGCGTGCGCAAGGAAGAGGACCCGCTCAAAGTGGCGCGCGCCGGCGCCGCGGACCTGGTGGTGGTCAAGGTCGCGCCCCTGGGGGGAGTGCGGCGCGCCCTGGACATCGTGGCGCAGGCCGGGCTGCCCGCCGTCGTCAGTTCCGCGCTGGACACCTCCGTAGGGATCCGCGCCGGGCTCGCGCTCGCCGCCGCCCTGCCCGAACTGCCCTACGCCTGCGGGCTCGGCACTGTGTCGCTGCTCGCCGCCGACGTCACCGGCCACTCCCTGGTCCCCGACGACGGCGCCATCCGGCTCCGCGACGTCGCCGTCGATTCCGGCCTCCTGGACGAATACGCCGCGCCGCCGGAGCGGAGGGATTGGTGGCTGGACCGGCTCCGCCGCGTCCACGCCGTCCTGGCAGCATCGACTGCACCGTAGCGGCCCTGAAGAACGCCCTAATGAACGCCGAAAAGGGCGTTTACGGTGCAGCGGACGGTCGGGCCGGAACTGAGAGCGTTCACCCGATTTTCACCTTGAGGACGGCTCCGCGACGTCCGCCACTGGCAGGGTGGCGGGGACGCATCCCTCTGCTTTGGAAGGTCCCCTCCATGTCTGTCTCCTCCGGACGCAAGTTCTCCCTGCTGCCCATGCTGGGCCACACCAAGGGCAAGCGCAGCCCCGTAACCTGTGCACTCAAGTGCGACAACGCCTGCTCCGGCGAGGTCTGCAACAGCAGCTCCAACGACTACTTCCGCGACATTGCCTCCGCCACGATGTCCCGCCGCTCCGCCCTCGGCTTCGGCGCCGCCGGCGCGCTCGCCGTCGTCTTCGGCAACGCCGTGACCTCCGCGGAGCCGGCAGCCGCCGGCGGCCAGGGCCTCGCCGCTGCCGCGAAGACCGGCTTCGGCAAGTCCAAGCTGCAGTTCACCGCCATTGCCCCGGTGGACGCTGCCGTCGACGCGTTCACCGTCCCGGCAGGCTTCAGCTGGCAGCCGATCATCCGCTGGGGCGACCCGCTCTTCAACGACTCGCCCGCCTTCGACGTGGACCGCCAGAGCGCCGCGGCGCAGGCCCGCCAGTTCGGCTACAACAACGACTACACGGACATCCTGCCGCTGGACGCCAAGGACCGCCGTGCCGTGCTCTTCACCAACCACGAGTACACCAACGAGAGCATCATGCTCCCGGCCGGCTTCGACGCCGCGGAAACCCGGGCCATCGGCCGCGCCGCCCACGGCCTCACCGTCGTCGAGCTGGAGCGCAAGAACAAGAACCAGCCGTGGCGCTACGTCCAGGGCGCCCCGCTGAACCGCCGCTTCCTTAGCGACACCAGCTACGAACTCACGGGCCCGGCTGCCGGCTCCGCCCTCGTCACCACCGTTGCCGACCCGGCCGGGCGGACCATCAAGGGCACGCTGGGCAACTGCTCCGGCGGCACCACCCCGTGGGGCACCATCCTTTCCGGCGAGGAGAACTTCAACGGTTACTTCGTCTCCGCCGGGACGTCCGCCGCGGACAAGCGCTACGGCCTGACCAGCAAGCCCACGGCCCGGCAGTGGGAGCTCGACGATCCCCGTTTCGACACCCGCAACCCCGGCTACGCCAACGAAAGCAACCGCTTCGGCTGGATCGTGGAGGTGGACCCGCAGGACCCGACGTCGACGCCGAAGAAGCACTCCGCGATGGGCCGCTTCAAGCACGAGGGCGCCAACGTCATCGTGGCCGCCTCCGGGCACGTCGTCGCCTACATGGGGGACGATGAGCGTTTCGATTACCTCTACAAGTTCGTTTCCAGGGACAAGTACCGTCCCGGGACGACGGCGGCCGACCGCCGGCACAACATGACGCTGCTTTCCGAAGGCGACCTCTACGTCGCCAAGTTCAGCGGCGACTCCCCGGCAGCCGAGATCGACGGCTCCGGCAAGCTCCCCGCCGACGGCGCCTTCGACGGCGCCGGCGTTTGGCTCCCGCTGGTGGTGGGCGGCAAGTCCATGGTGTCCGGAATGTCGGTCGAGGAAGTCCTGGTCTACACCCGCCTCGCCGCGGACAAGGTGGGTCCCACCAAGATGGACCGCTGCGAGGACGTCCAGCCGAGCCTGCACACCGGCAAGGTCTACGTGGCCTGCACCAACAACACGGACCGCGGCAAGACCGGCAAGGAGGGCGCCACCGAGGTCAACCCGCGCACCCTGAACCGCGACGGCCACATCGTGGAAATCACCGAGACCGGGGACCAGACCTCCACCAAGTTCAACTGGAACCTGCTGATGGTCTGCGGCGACCCGGCCAAGAACACCTCCGCGTACTTTGCCGGTTTCCCGGCCGACAAGGTCTCGCCGATCTCCTGCCCGGACAACCTGGCCTTCGACTCGGTCGGCAACCTGTGGATTTCGACCGACGGCGCGCCCTCCAGCACGGGCTACGCCGACGGGCTCTTCAAGGTCACCCTCGCCGGGGTCGAGCGCGGCCGCGTGGAGCAGTTCCTTGCCGTGCCGCGCGACGCCGAGACCTGCGGACCCATCATCCACGATGAGGAGCGGCACGTCTTCGTCGCCGTGCAGCACCCGGGCGAGGACGGCAGCTTCGAGGCGCAGAACTCCCGCTTCCCGGACTACGTCGGGGCCGGTGCCACGCCGAAGCCGGGCCAGGCACGGGTTCCGCGCCCGTCCGTGGTCCAGGTCTTCCGCACCCACGACTGACCTCCTGCCGCCGGCCCCCGGACCCTCCCTCACGTTTGGCGGCTTTCGGGCCGACCCTCCCTCACGTTTGGCGGGTTTCGGGTTGACGCTCCCTCACGTTTGGCGGGTTTCGGGTTGACGCTCCCTCACGTTTGGCGGGTTTCGGGTGGACGCTCCCTCACGTTTGGCGGGTTTCGGGTGGACGCTCCCTCACGTTTGGCGGGTTTCAGGTTGACGCTCCCTCACTTATCGCAGTTCGACAGCGAAAGGTGAGGGAGCGTTGGTTGGTATGCGGCGTGATGTGAGGGAGCGTTGGTCGGTGGGCGGCCGGATGTGAGGGAGCGTTGGTTGGTGTGCGGCCGGATGTGAGGGAGCGTTGGTCGGTGGGCGGCGTTATCTGAGGGAGCGTCCGGGGTGCGGTGGAACTGATAATTTGAACAGTGTGAATAATCCGGCCGAGATGGTTGTCCCCAGAGTCCAGGCAGCTATTGCCCACGCGTTCGGCGAGGAGTACCGCCAGACGGACCCGGTGATCCGGCCCTCGCAGTTCGCGGACATCCAGATCAACGCCGCCATGGCCCTCGCCAAGAAGGTCGGGCTGCCGCCGCGCGACGCCGCCGCCCGGATCGTGGAGTCGCTGGACCTCGACGGCGTCTGCAGCCTGGTGGAGATCTCCGGGCCCGGCTTCATCAACCTCACCTTCGACGGCACCTGGATCGAGGAACTGCTTAACGCGCCGGAACCCGCCGGCACGGGCGCGCAGCCGGCGCCGTTGCACCGCGTCGTCGTCGACTATTCCTCCCCGAACGTGGCCAAGGAAATGCACGTCGGACACCTGCGGACCACGGTGGTGGGGGACAGCATCGTGCGCGTGCTCGAGGCGCTGGGCCACACCGTGATCCGGCAAAACCACATCGGCGACTGGGGCACCCCGTTCGGCATGCTGATCGAACACTGGCTCGAGGTGGGGGAGGACTCGCCCGAGGCAGCCCTGCTGGTCGACGACCCGAGCGCGTTCTACCAGGCCGCTCGGGCCAAGTTCGACGCCTCTGCCACGGACCCGGAAGGCTTCGCAACCCGCGCCCGCCTCCGCGTGGTGGCGCTGCAGGGCGGCGATCCGGAAACGTTCGCCGTCTGGCAGCGGCTCGTGGCGCAGTCCAAGCGCTATTTCAACGCGATCTACGCCATGCTCGGCATCAGCCTCACCGACGACCACATCGCCGGCGAAAGCTCCTACGACGCGCACCTCGCACAGCTGTGCCAGGAACTCGAGGAGCGCGGCATCGCCCGAATCAGCGAGGGCGCGCTCTGCACCTTCCCGGCCGGCTTCACCGGCCGGGACGGCGAGCCCTTGCCGCTCATCATCCGCAAATCCGACGGCGGCTACGGCTACGGCACCACCGACCTCGCCACCATCCGGTACCGGGTCCGCGAGCTTGAAGCGGACCGCGTGCTGTACGTCGTCGGCGCACCGCAAAACGTGCACTTGCGGATGGTCATGGCCACGGCCCGCGACGCCGGCTGGCTGCCGGAGACGGTGGAGGCCACCCACGTCCAGATCGGCAACGTGCTCGGCGAGGACGGCAAGATCCTCAAGTCCCGCGCCGGGAATCCGGTCAAGCTGATGGCGCTGCTGCAGGAAGCCGTCGACCGCGCCCGGGCCGTCATCGACGCCAGCCGGCCCGAGCTCAGCGACGCCGAACGTGCGGTCACGGCCCGGCAGGTCGGCATCGGCGCCGTCAAGTACGCCGACCTCTCCACCGGCCATGACACCGAATACGTCTTTGACTTCGACCGGATGCTGGCCCTGACCGGCAACACCGGGCCGTACGTCCAGTACGCCGCCGCCCGGATCCGTTCCATCCTGCGCAAGGCGGGGGCGCTGGAACAGCACCTCGACGGCGCCGCTTCCGCCGCCTCCGGGACCGCCACGGTCAACGGCGCGGCCCCCGCGGCAGCGATCGCCGTCGTCGAACCCGCCGAACGCGCGCTGGCACTGCACCTGCTCGAATACGGCGCCACCCTGCAGAAAGTCGGCGAACTGCTCGAACCGCACCGCCTCTGCGCCTACCTGTTCGAACTCGCGCAGCTCTTCACCTCCTTCTATGACCAGTGCCCCGTGCTCAAGGCGGAGGAATCCGTCCGTGAATCGCGGCTGGCCCTCTGCGGCCTGGTGCTGCGGCGCCTCTCCAGCGGCCTGGACCTGCTGGGCATCGAGACGCCGGAGAACATGTGAGCCCGGACGGGCAGCCGGCCGTGCCTGCCCCGGGCGGCCAGCTGGGCGCGGTCGAAGCCGCGCGGGTGGCAGTCGCAGCCCTGATCGGGGCCGGGGTGCGCTACGTCGTGGTGGCCCCGGGGTCCCGCTCAGCGCCGATGGCCTACGCCCTCGCCGAGGCCGACGCCGCCGGCCGGGTCGAGCTGCTGGTCCGGATCGACGAACGGGACGCCGGCTTCACTGCGCTGGGCCTGGCCCTGGCCACCGGAGCCCCCGCGGCCGTGCTGACCACCTCCGGCACCGCCGTAGGGAACCTGCTGCCCGCCGTGATGGAGGCTAACCACGCCGCCGTGCCGCTGGTGGTCCTCTCAGCCGACCGGCCCGAGGAACTCCGCGGCACCGGCGCCAACCAGACCACCGTGCAGCCGGACCTCTTCGGCGAACATGTCCGCTTTGCCGCCGACGTGCCCGCGGGCGACAATCCGCTCCGCGCCGTCGAGACCGCGCTCAGCGCCGCCACCGGGGCCTTCGAGGACATCCCGCCCGGGCCGGTGCAGCTGAACCTCGCCTTCCGCGACCCGCTGGTCCCGGCGGCGGGCGACCGCCTGGACGACGCCTCCGCCCGCCGGGTCCACCAGGCGCCGCGGCACCCGCTCGCGCTGGACTTCCCGGCGGCCTCCGCGGCGCTGCCCGAGCGGCGCACCGTGGTCCTCGCCGGGCACGACGCCGGCCCGGTCGCCGAGGCGTTCGCCCGCGCCCACGGCCTGCCGCTGCTCGCCGAACCCTCCTCCAACGCCCGGTTCGGCCCCAACGCGGTAGGCCCATACCGGCTGCTGCTGGAGCACTTCGGCCCGGAGTCCGCCCAGCCGATCGAACGGGTGGTGCTGTTTGGCCGCCCCACCCTGTCCCGGCCGGTCTCCGCGCTGCTTGCCCGCGCCGACGTCCCCTCCGCCCTTTACCAGCCGGTTCCGGTGGCCTGGTACGAGCCGGGCCGCCGCACCGAACTGCCGCTGCAGACCCTGGCGGACCTGGCCGACTTCGCTGGCCGTGGGAGCGCGGCGTGGCTCGATGCGTGGCTGCTGGCCGGTGCCGCCGCGCAGCACGCCCTGGACCTGCTGCTCTCCGGCACCGCCGCGGGCAGTGCCGCGGGCAGTGCCGCGGCCGCCGCCGCGGACGTCCCAGCCTCCGGCCCTGGTGTGGGCGCGCTGGTCTGGGAGCACACCCGCGGGCAGCTCGTACTGGGCTCCTCCAACGGGATCCGCGACGTCGACCTCGCAGGTGCCCCTCCGCAGGAACCCCAAGCCACCGTCTTCGCCAACCGGGGACTGGCCGGAATTGACGGGACCCTCGCCACGGCCACCGGCATCGCCGTCGGCGGCCGGCAGGAAACCACCGTGCTGCTGGGTGATGTGACCTTCCTGCACGACGCCGGCGGGCTGCTGCTGGGCGCGGGAGAGACCGTGCCGGCGCTGCGGATTGTGGTCCTGAACGACGCCGGCGGGGCCATCTTCGGACTGCTGGAGCACGGCGCCGTCGAGCAGTCCGGCCGCTACGGCACCGCCGTCGAACGCCTCTTCGGCACCCCGCACACGGTGGACCTGTCCGCCCTCGCCGCCGCGTACGGCGTTGCGCACCGCGCGGTCAGCACGACGGCGGACCTCGCCGCGGCACTGGCGGAACCCGTGCAAGGCCGCAGCATCATCGAAGTGCGGACCGACCGGCACGGCCTGCGCGAACTGCACGGCCACATCCGCGCCGCCGCCGCCGCCGCCGTGACCGGGGTCCTGGGCCGGTAGCAACGTGGTTTCCGCTACGCAACCGCGTTTCCGCTACGCAAAAGGACAGCCGCTACGTGGATCCACGTAGCGGCTGTCCGAAATCGAGGCGGAAAGGGTTACTCCGCGATATCGATGTGCGTCGGGTCCAGGACGCGGCGGAGGAATTCCTTGGTGCGCGGCTGGGTGGGGGCGCCGATGACCTGCTCGGCCGGGCCTTCCTCCACCACCACGCCGCCGTCCATGAAGACCACGCGGTCGGCGACTTCGCGGGCGAAGCCCATCTCGTGGGTCACCACCAGCATGGTCATGCCCTCCTTGGCCAGGTTCCGCATGACGGCGAGCACATCGCCCACCGTCTCCGGGTCCAGGGCCGAGGTGGGCTCGTCGAAGAGCATCAGTTCGGGGTCCATGCTCAGCGCCCGGGCAATGGCCACACGCTGCTGCTGGCCGCCGGAGAGCTGGTCCGGGAACCGGTCCGCGAGGTGGTCCAGGCCCACGCGGGCCAGGTTCTTTCGGGCCACCGCCGAGGCGTCGGCCTGGCTGCGCTTGAGCACCTTGGTCTGCGCGATCGTGCAGTTCTGCAGCGCGCTCAGGTGCGGGAAGAGGTTGAACTGCTGGAACACCATGCCGACCTTGCGGCGCATCTTGTCGATGTCCACGTCCGGGTCGGTCGATTCGAAGCCGCCGACGTGGATGGTGCCCACGTTGGGCTGCTCGAGCAGGTTCACGCAGCGCAGCAGGGTCGACTTGCCGGAACCGGAGGGCCCGATCAGGCACACCACTTCGCCGGGAGCGACCTCGAGGTCGATGCCTTTGAGGACCTCGTTGGAGCCGTACGACTTGCGGAGCTCCTTAATGGACACCCCGGCGGCCTGGATCTGCTTCGCAGCTGCCGATGACGTTGATTCAGTCATGGTGAGCCCTAGCCCTTCGTCTTGGCGGTTCGGGATTCAAAGCGGCGGGCCAGAATTCCGAGCGGAACGGTGATGATCAGGTAGCAGGCGCCGGCGATCACCAGCGGCGTCAGGCCGGCGTTGGGCTGCGTGATGCCGTCACGGCCGAACTTGGTGAGCTCGTACTGCGACGCCGCCAAGCCCAGCAGGTAGACCAGGGACGAGTCCTTGGTCAGCAGGATGACCTCGTTGGTCAGCGGCGGCAGGACGATCTTGAACGCCTGCGGAATGACAATCGAGACCATGGCCCGCCAGTGCGGCATGCCCAGCGAGCGGGCCGCCTCGAGCTGCCCCTTCGGCACGGCCTGCAGGCCGGCGCGCAGGGTTTCGGCGATGTACGCCGCAGCCACCATGCCCAGCGCCAGCATGACCGTGACGTAGATGTCGAAGCGGACGCCGAACGCCGTCGGGATGCCGAAGCCGAAGGCAATGAAGACCAGCAGGGCCGGGACGCCGCGGAAGAACTCGATGTACAGCGTGGCGATCCAGCGCCACACGGCCACCGAGGAGAGCTTCATCAGCGCCAGCAGCAGGCCGCCGGAGAGGCCCACCACAAAGCTCAGCGCCGTGTAGATCAGGGTGTTCTTCAGCGCCAGGGTGATGATCTCCGGGAACTGCTTGACCGCGGAGTCCCAGTTGAAGAACGCCTTGCCGATGGAGGCCCAGTCGGCGAAGAGGATAAACAGGACGACGGCGAGTGCCAGCAGTCCGTACTGAACGGACCGGCTCACGCGGGCCCGTTGGCGAACAGTCAGTGCCATGTGATTTGCCTTTTACATGTTGCTGGGCGGTTCCGGGTCAGGAACTGGCCGGAGCCAATGACTGATCCGGAACCGCCCCGCTGTGGTCGGTCCGGGCTGGTGGGTTACTTGGCGGCTTCGCCGAACCAGGTGGTCTTGAGCTTGGTGATGGTGCCGTCGTCCGCAAGGCGCTTGAGGGTCTTGTTGACCGAGTCGGTCATAGCCTTGTTGTCCTTCTTGACCGCGACGCCGAGCTGCTCGCCGGTCTTGTAGGTCTCGGCGAACACCAGGGAGTCGTCGCCCTTGGCCGCGAAGCCGAGTACCGACTGGTTGTTGATCGCCGCGTCGACGCCGCCGGTCTTGATCGCCTGGATCAGCAGGCCGGTGTTCTCGTACTGGATCGTCTCCAGGCCCTTGGACTTGGCGTATTCCTCGCCGGTGGTGCCCTGCTGGACGCCGACCTTCTTGCCCTTGAGGTCGGCCAGGTTCTTCAGCCCGGACGCCTTGGTCACGAGCAGCGACAGGTCGTCGTCGAGGTACGGGGTGGAGAAGTCCATCACGGTCTTGCGCGCATCGGTGATGGAGATGCCGGAGACGGCAACATCGCACTGATTGGTGTTCAGGGCCTGGCCGGACTGGATGCCCTCGAAGGCAACGGTGAGGACGTTCGGCTCGACCTTGAGGTCCTTGGCGATCTCGGAGGCCAGATCCATGTCGAAGCCGACGTTCTTGCCGTCCTTGACGAATTCGAACGGCTCGTAGGGGATGTCCGAGCAGACCGTGAGCTTGCCTGATTCGATCAGCTTGACGCCGGAATCGGTGGTGGTCGAGCCGCCGGAGGTGCTGCAGCCGGTCAGGGCGAGGGCGCCGACAGCGACGAGGGCTGCCGCTTTGGCCGCGGAGCCGGCCAGAAGGGAACGGGAGATCAGCATTTCTTTACCTTTTGTTGCAGGGGCATGCGTGACAAAACGGCTTTTAGTCTATCGCCGAATAAGAGATGTGCATCACAGGAAACTTAGTTTCACTATTGGATAACTATAGGCAGGCAAAATTCAAGAGGGCGCGCCCGGCGGCTGTCTGTAATTCCGGATTCGTTTCGCCGGCAGAAACGGGCGGGGCACTCCGGGCCCCGCCCCGCGGACGCCCCCGCCCCGCGGAGGCCCCGGGCCCGGCCCCGACGCTCCGGGCCCCGCGGACGCTACGGACGCCCGGCCGGTAGGGGAGTCAGCTGCTGATGCCGAGGGACTCCAGCATCGGCCGGAACTTCGCCCAGGTCTCGGCCAGTTCGGCTTCGGGCACGGACCCCTCCACCACGCCGCAGCCGGCGTAGAGCCGGACCGTGTCCGGACCCTCGATGACCGCGCCGCGCAGCGCGATGCCCCACTCGCCGTTGCCGGCGGCGTCGAGCCAGCCGACCGGGCCGGCGTACGGGCCGCGGTCCAGGTGTTCAAGTTTGCGGATCAGGGCGCCGGCTACGGTGGTGGGCGTACCGCAAACCGCGGCGGTCGGGTGCAGCGCGTTGATCAGGGCCAGGCAGGTGGGCACGTGGCCTTCCACCTCGGTCAGTTCGGCCTTCACGTCCGAGGCCAGGTGCCAGACGTTCGGCAGTTCCAGGATGAACGGCTCGCTGTGCGCGTTCATGGCCTCGGAGAACGGCGCCAGCTGGGTGGTGAGCGACTGGATGGCGATGTCATGCTCATGCCGCTGCTTCTCGGACCCGGCGAGCACCCGTTCGGCGAACTCCAGCGGCGAGCCGGCCATGCCGTCGGCGTCGCGGCGGTCCAGGGTGCCGGCCAGGACGCGTGCCTGCGCCGTGCGGCCCTCCACCTGGATCAGCATCTCGGGGGTGGAACCCACCAGGCCGTCCACGCCGTAGGTCCAGCACTCCCGGTAGCGGACCGCGAGTTCCCGCAGGATCTCGGCGGCATCCACGCCGTCGGGCACGGTGGCCACGATGTCCCGGGCCAGCACCAGCTTTTCCAGCGCGCCGGTGCGGATCTCGGCGACGCCCTCGGCGACGGCGGCCATCCAGTCCGCCTCGCTGAGCGAGCCGGTGCTGAGTTTCGCGTCCCGCCCGGCTTGGTCCGCGGCCGACGACGCCACGGCCGACGACGCCGACGCCGCCGCGTTGTCCGACGCCGGGGTTGGACCGGCGCCGTCCACGTCGAGCCAGCGGCGCAGGGCGGCGCGGGCGCCCGCCTCGGTGAGCTCGCCGTCGTCGAACGTGAGCTGGGTGAGCCAGGCGTTGCCGTCACGCAGGCCCACCACGATTTCGGGGACGATCAGCCGGGAAGCGTGCGCGGAAACCTTGGAGAAGGCGAACGAGCCAAAGGCCACCGGGCCGGTACCGGGGCCGCCGACGAGGTCGGTGATCTCCGCCTCGAGGACCAGGTGCCGCCACCAGATGTCCGCTTCGAGGAACCGCTCGGGCCCGGTGACGCTGAACCGGGCCACCTCACCGAAGCCCACCAGGCCGGCCTCGCGGCGCGTCCAGCAAAGCACGTCGTCGCGGACCAGGAACGACGGCAGCCCCCCGGGGAACGAATCGGCATCGAGGGGGACTGTCAGTGTCCTGATAATTCGGGTACGGAACGCGCTGGTCATGATGAGACAACACTACTCCCGCAGCGCGCCGCGCCCCGGCCGGCCCGGTGGTTAGGGGGTGCGTCGAAGATTTGAGACAATAACGGGGTGAACCGAGCATCCTTGGATAAGCGTCCGGACGAAGTAGCCACGATGTTTGACGACGTCGCCCCCAAATACGACGTCGTCAATGACGTCCTGTCGATGGGACAGACGCGCCGCTGGCGCCGGATCGTCGTCGAAGCCATGGATGTGAAGGCGGGCCAGCGTGTGCTGGACCTGGCCGCGGGAACCGGCACGTCCAGCGAGCCGTACGCGGATGCCGGCATCGACGTGATCGCCTGCGATTTCTCCCTGGGCATGCTCAAGGTCGGCAAGCGCCGCCGCCCGGACATCGATTTCATCGCCGGCGACGCCACCCGCCTGCCCTTCGCGGACAACACCTTCGACGCCAGCACCATCTCCTTCGGCCTGCGCAACGTCAACGAGCCCAAGAAGGCCCTCGCCGAGATGCTCCGGGTCACCAAGCCCGGCGGCCGGCTGGTCATCGCCGAGTTCTCCCAGCCGGTGGTGCCGCTGTGGCGGACCATGTACACCGAGTACCTGATGCGCGCGCTGCCCGCGATTGCCGTCAAGGTCTCCTCCAACCCGGACGCTTACGTCTACCTCGCCGAGTCCATCCGCGCCTGGCCGGACCAGGACCACCTCGCGGCCTGGCTGCAGGAAGCTGGCTGGGAGTCCGTCACGTACCGCAACCTCAGCGGCGGAATCGTCGCTGTCCACCGTGCGCAGAAGCAGGCCGGCCCGGCAGCCGGCCCCGCCGCGGGCGCCGCGGCACTGGCCAACCACACCGGCCCCGTGGCCAAGCTGCGGCGCAACATCACCCGGCCCGAACGTTAGCCGACAGCCGCTGTGAAAGTACTGATCGTCGGGGCAGGTCCGGCCGGATCGACCGCCGCGTTCTATCTTGCCCAGGCCGGCCTCGACGTCACGGTCCTCGAAAAAACGAGCTTCCCGCGCGAGAAAGTCTGCGGTGACGGGCTGACCCCGCGCGCCGTCCGGGAAATACAGAAGCTCGGCCTGCCGCACCCCGAAAGCGAGGGCTGGCGGCGGAACAAAGGGCTGCGGCTGATCGCCGGCGGCCGCACCATCGAACTTCCCTGGCCCGAGGTCTCCGACTTTCCGCAGTACGGCCTGATCCGCACCCGCCTGGGCTTCGATGAGGAACTGGCGCGGCACGCCCAGTCCGCCGGCGCCGTCGTCCTGGAACGCCACAGCGTCACCGAGGCGCTGCGCTCCGCGGACGGCCGGGTCACCGGCGTCCGCGCCGCCCTGCTCGATGAGGCCGGCCGCAAGACCGGCGAAACGCGGGACTTCAGCGCCGACGTCGTCCTCGCCGCGGACGGGAACTCCTCCCGCACCGCCGTCTCGCTCGGCATCCAAAAGCGTGACGACCGGCCGCTGGGGGTGGCCGTGCGCACCTACTTCACCAGCCCGCGGCACGACGACGACTGGATGGAAGGCTGGCTGGAGCTTCCCGGCCGCGACGGCAAGCTGCTGCCGGGCTACGGCTGGGTGTTCGGCGTCGGCGACGGCACTTCCAACGTGGGACTGGGGATCCTCAACTCCTCCAAGGAATTCGGCAAGCTGGACTACAAGCAGGTGCTGCGCGAGTGGACGGCCGCGATGCCCGGGGACTGGGGCTTCACGCCGGAGAACCAGGTGGGCGAGATCCGCGGCGCCGCGCTGCCGATGGGCTTCAACCGCACCCCGCACTACTCGCCGGGCCTGCTGCTGCTGGGCGACGCCGGCGGGATGGTCTCTCCGTTCAACGGCGAGGGGATCTCCTACGCCATGGAGTCCGCCCGCTTCGCGGCGGAGTACATCATCGACACCGCGGCGCGTTCCGCCTCGGCGGGCTGGAGCACGGCCGACGCCGATGCGCGCCTTGCCGGCTACGCCGGCTATGTTCGGCAGCAGTGGGGTTCCCACTTCACCCTGGGCCGGGCCTTTGCCGCAGTGATCGGCAAGCCGGCCGTGATGAAACTGGCGCTGCGGACGGGCATGCCCCTGCCGGTGCTGATGAAGTTCGTGGTCCGGCTGCTGGCCAACCTGACCGACCCCTCGGCCAAGGGGCTCGAGGACCGGATGATCCGGGTCCTCGAAGCCCTGGTCCCGGCCACCTCCAACACCCGGCCCGTTCCAAGCTCAAATCCGCGGATTCCGCAACAAAAAGTTAGGGTTAACCCGTGACCAACTCTGCAGACCAAAGCTGGACGCATGCCGGACACGGCCTGCCGGGCGCCGAACCCAGCCTGAACACCACCGCCATCGCCACCGGGCTCCAGCTGCCGGCGGGTTTCGCGGCGATCGCCGGGGACCCGGAACTGGGCCCGGCCATCACCACGAACCTCGCACGGGTGGAGAAGAAGCTGCGCGAGGCTATCGCGAACTCGGATCCGCTGGCCGACGCGACGTCGCGCCACCTGGTGGAAGCCGGCGGCAAGCGCATCCGGCCGCTGCTGACGCTGCTCTGCGCGCACTTGGGCGACGCCTCGCTGCCCGCCGTGGTGCAGGCCGCCGTCGTCGTCGAACTGACGCACCTGGCCACGCTGTACCACGACGACGTGATGGACTCCGCGCCGTTCCGCCGCGGCGCCCCCACGGCGCACGAGGTCTGGGGCAACTCCGTGGCTGTGCTGACCGGCGACCTCATCTTCGCGCGGGCATCGATCCTGGTCTCCGAGCTCGGTTCCCGGGCGCTCGGCATCCAGGCCCGCACCTTTGAGCGGCTGTGCCTGGGCCAACTGCACGAGACCGTGGGCCCGCGGCCGGACGAGGATCCGGTGGAGCACTACCTCTCCGTGATCGCGGACAAGACCGGCTCGCTGGTGGCTGCCTCCGGCCAGCTCGGTGCAATCTTCTCCGGAGCGGATGAATCCTACGAGGCACTGCTGGTCGAGTACGGCGAGAAGGTCGGCGTCGCCTTCCAGCTCGCCGACGACGTCATCGACGTCACCGGCGTCAAGGTCAAGTCCGGCAAATCGCCGGGCACCGACCTGCGCGAAGGTGTGCCAACGCTGCCGGTGCTGCTGCTGCGCAAAGCCGCGGCCGACGGCGACCAGTCCGCCGTCGACCTGCTGAAGCTGATCGACGGCGACCTCAGCTCGGACGAGGCCCTCGCGGCCGCCGTCGCCGGGCTGCGCGAACACCCCGTCACCGCCGAGTCGTGGACCGTGGCGCGTGCCTGGGCCACCGAAGCTATCGCGGCCCTCGACCCGCTGCCCGAGGGCGTGGTCAAGGATTCGCTGACCAGCTTCGCGCACGCCGTGGTGGACCGCAGCAGCTAGCGGGTTCCGGCGGGACATTCCCGCCCAGGGTGCCGAGACGTTAAACGGAATGGCCCCGGTTCTTCACAACGTTACGAGTCGTCCGTTGTGCGGAACCGGGGCCATTTCTCCGTTCGCATCAGATTCACCGGAGGCATTTGGTGAACCCATGAATGAGCTTATGACAGTTGTGTCATATTGTCTAGGGGTTCTGTAAATCGCCTGTCACGGACTTGCGGGCGCCGGGTGCGCGGCGCTGCAGGGGCACTTTGGACCTCGAAAGCGTGCGCGGGCCCTGATTCAGCGGCGTGTCCGTGTCAAAGTGCCCCTCGGCTGCAGCGGGGTTGTCCACATATCGCAGTCGGAGCGGACTCCGCTGTCTGCTGAGCGGGCACAGTGGGTGGATGGAGCTAGCCACTTTCCTGGCCTCACGGGGCGGAACGGCCACCGCGGGTGACCTTATCCGGGCAGGATTCAGCCGCCATCGAGTCAGCCAGGCTGTGGCCGGTGGTGCCATGGTGAGGATCCGCCGCGGGCACTACGGACTGCCGCGGGATTCCAGCACCTACCGGACCGCCTGCGAGTTGAAGGGCCTGCTGACGTGCTTGTCGGCTGCCCCTGGCTACGGCTTATGGACCTTGGCACCCGCCCGAAGCTTACATCTGTGTCTCGGCCATCGGTCGGCGCCGCCCGGCTCTGTGGCACACGGGCCCTTGCTGCATCCACGGCACCCCAGACTCCCGATGGCAGGACTGGCCGACGTCTTAATTCATGCCCTGCGCTGCCTGCCCGAATTGGAGGCCCTTGTTATGGTCCAGTGTGCCGCGGGCCGTGGGGACATCACGCTGTCTTTCCTCCGAAGAAAACTTCCGGGAAACCGCAATGCTCGCGCCAGGTCAGTGCTGGACCTGGTTATTCCCCGGGCGGACTCGCTACTGGAGGTACTCGCCAACACGGCTTTCTCCCGGGGCGGGCTCCAGGTGCGCAGGCATGTTGAGATCCCCGGCGTCGGGGAGGTCGACTTCCTGGTGGAAGACGGCATCGTCGTGGAGACCGACGGCGCGCCGCACCTGGAGCCGCGGCAGGTGCGGCGCGCCGCCGCAACAATGCGGCCGTGGTCAGTGGTTACCTGGTGCTCAGGTTCGGCTACGACGACGTCGTCCATCACCCGCAGCGGATGGTCGCAGAGGTCCTCGCGGTACTGGACTTATGGCGAGCGGGCGCTTTCCGGCCGTGACGGTCGGCGTCAGCGGCATTCCGGGGCTACTTTGGAGCCGCGAACGGAGAATCCCGGACCGGGCGGCGGCATTCCGGGGCTACTTTGGAGCCGCGAACGGAGAATCCCGGACCGGGCGGCGGCATTCCGGGGCTACTTTGGAGCCGCAGCCGGTGAATCCTGGACCGGGAGACGGCGTGTCCGTGCCAAAGTTCCCCCGGAAGGACGGCGGAGGCAACGGACACCGAGCCGTACTCCGCCGTACTCCGCGGCCGGGCAGCCGGGAAAGCCGGGGAAGGCCGGCCGGCGGGTCTTAGTCCTCGTCCTCGTCGTTGAAGGCCCACTCGAACATGTCGAAGACGAACTCGGAGAAGGTGCCTTCCTCGCTCTTCCACTGGCCGCGGGCGTTGTTGCGGCGGTATACGATCGGGTCCGGGACGCTGAGGTCGCCCACGCGGAAGCCCCAGGTGAACTGCTCCTCCTCGTCCTCGAGGAACATCAGGAAGCCCTCGTCGTCGACCTCGAGCTCCTCGGGGTCCCAGAAGTAGTGGTAGGCCTCCATGAGGTCCTCGCAGCCGCCGAGGGCCAGGTAGAACTCCCGCAGGACCAGCGGGACCTGGAACTGGTGCTCGGCGAGGGCCGCGTCCAGCTCGTCTGCCGGCAGCCCGTCCTCTTCCTGCCATTCGTCTTCGAGATACTTCGGAACAAGCGCGCGGAACTTCTCGAGGAACATGTCAGTCATGGTTCTTATCCTAGCTAATCCTTGTGGCCGCTTTCGGCCGCATCCAGCCCCAGCCGGTGCCAGCCGCGGACTGCCAGCGGCACGTACCAGTGGCGCCGCCAGGCCGTGACGCGGAAGGCGAAAACCACGGCCGCCACCGCGCTGGCTGCCACCGCGGTGAACGTCCCGGTGACGGACAGCGCCACGGTCAGCGCGGCCCCGGCAAACGCCGGCAGGGCGTAGATGTCCTTGGGGTCGAAGAGCTGCGGCACCTCGTTGGCGGTGATGTCCCGCAGCAGGCCGCCGCCCACCGCCGTCGTGACCCCCAGGAGCACCGCGGCCACCGGATGCATGCCCGCGGCGAGGGCCTTCAGGGTTCCGGTGATGCAGAACAGGGCCAGGCCGCCGGCATCGAACAGGACCAGCAGCGACGTGAAGCGCTGGACGCTGGAAAAGAGGAAATACACCAGCACCGTCGCCAGCAGCGGGGGAGCGAGGTACGCCGGGTTGGTGAAGGCTGCCGGCGGCCCGGAATTGATGATGATGTCCCGGATGACGCCGCCGCCCAGGCTCACCACGGAGGCCAGCAGTAGGGAACCGACAATGTCGAACTGCTTCCGCGCCGCGAGCAGCGAACCGGAGACGGCGAAGAAGAAGACGCCGGCCAGGTCCAGCCAGACCATAACGAGGCTAAAGGAGAAGGTCATGCGGCGTCCCGGTCGGTTGCAGGGGGCGGATGGGGCGGGTCCAAGGTTACGCTAACGGCTATGAATAGCCCCATCATGATCGCTTGCGCCCACGGCACCTCCAGCCCGCAGGGCGCGGCGGAGGTCAATGCCCTGCGGGCCGGGATCGCCGCGCTGCGTCCCGGGCTCGACGTCCGCGAGGCCTACGTTGACGTGCAGGACCCTGAACTGCCTGCCGTCGTGGCGGGGCTCCCGGCGGGGAAAACCGCCGTCGTCGTCCCCCTGCTGCTGAGCGTCGGTTACCACGTCAAGGTGGACATCGCCCGGGCGGTCAAGAGCCGGCCGGGCACCCTCGCCGCGGCGCCGCTGGGTCCGGACCCGCGGCTCGCGGCGTTGCTGGACCAGCGGCTGCGCGAGGCCGGCGTGACCGACAACGACGCCGTAATCCTCGCCGCCGCGGGCTCCTCCGACGCCACCGCCGCGGAAAACGTCGAGGAACTCGCGGTCCAGCTGCGAGCCCTCCGCTCCAACCGGATCGTGGCCGCGTACGGCGCCTCGGCCAAGCCGTCGGTGCCGGAGGCCGTCGCGATGCTCCGCGAGGAGGCCGCGGGAGGCGCGGGCGCGGGGCGTTCGGCCGGGGCGGTGGACCTGGGCGGACGCGTGGTCATCGCCTCCTACCTCCTGGCCCCGGGCTTCTTCCACGACCAGCTCGCCAAGGCCGGCGCGGACCTGGTCACCGCGCCGCTGCTGCCCTCCCCGGTCCTCGCCGAGATCGCCCTCGCGCGCTACGACGCGGCGGTCGCCGCCAGCGCTACATGACGAAATGTTGCCCTAGGTGACCCCGCGTTTCTGACCCTTTGTGACGCCATTACGGCCGCCCCTACAGTCGATCCATGACTGATACAGCTCTAGCCGGAGCGTCCCCGGACCAGGCTGCCGCAGGCCGCCCCAACCGCCCCGCCCGCACCGCGGCCAAGCCGCACGGGCAGTGGAAAGTGGACGGCACCGCCCCGCTGAACGCCAACGAAACCTGGAAACAGGAAGACAACGGCCTGAACGTGCGCGAGCGTATCGAATCGGTCTACGCCAAGCACGGCTTCGACTCGATCGACGGCACCGACCTGCACGGCCGCTTCCGCTGGTGGGGCCTCTACACCCAGCGCAAGCCCGGGATCGACGGCGGCAAGACCGCCACGCTCGAGCCGCACGAACTCGAAGACAAGTACTTCATGCTCCGGGTCAGGATCGACGGCGGAGCCCTCAGCACCGAACAGCTGCGCGTCATCGGGCAGATCTCCGTCGACTTCGCCCGCGGCTCGGCCGACCTCACCGACCGGCAGAACATCCAGCTGCACTGGATCCGGGTCGAAGACGTGCCGGAGATCTGGCGCCGGCTCGAGTCCGTGGGCCTGTCCACTACCGAGGCCTGCGGCGACGTGCCCCGCGTCATCCTGGGCTCCCCGGTTGCGGGCATCGCCAAGGACGAGATCATCGATCCGACGCCGCTGATCCAGGAGCTCGCCGAACGCTTTATCGGCGACCCGGAACTGGCCAACCTGCCCCGCAAATTCAAGACCGCCATCACCGGCCACCCCAGCCAGGACGTGGTCCACGAGATCAACGACGTCGCACTGGTGGGCCTGGTCCACCCGGAACTCGGCGCCGGCTACGACCTCTGGGTGGGCGGTGCGCTCTCCACCAACCCGATGCTGGGCAAGCGGCTCGGCGCGTTCGTCCGCCCGGACCAGGCCGCCGACGTCTGGCTCGGCGTCACCAGCATCTTCCGCGACTACGGTTACCGCCGGATGCGCACCAAGGCCCGGCTGAAGTTCCTGCTGGCCGACTGGGGGCCGGAGAAGTTCCGCCGGATCCTCGAGGACGAGTACCTCGGCTACACACTCGACGACGGGCCCGCCGCCCCCAAACCGGCCACCCCGGGCGACCACATCGGCGTGCACGAACAAAAGGACGGCCGGTTCTTCATCGGCGCCACCCCGGTGGCCGGCCGGCTCTCCGGCAGCCAGCTCGTGGCCCTGGCGGACACCCTCGAGGCCCGCGGCTCGCAGCGGCTGCGCACCACCCCGCACCAGAAGCTCGTGGTCCTGGACGTGCCCAAGGACCAGGTGGAACCGCTCGTCGCCGAACTCGACGCGCTGGGCCTGTCCGCCCGGCCGTCGGTCTTCCGCCGCGGCACCATCGCCTGCACCGGCATCGAATTCTGCAAGCTGGCCATCGTGGAAACGAAGGTCACGGCCGCCACCGCGGTCGCCGAACTGGAACGCCGCCTTGCCGACCTCGCCGAATCCAAACAGCTCCCGCAAGCGCTCTCGCTGCACATCAACGGCTGCCCCAACTCCTGCGCCCGCATCCAGACCGCGGACATCGGCCTCAAGGGCATGATGCTTCCCACGCCCGACGGCGACCCCACCCCGGGTTTCCAGGTCCACCTCGGCGGCGGGCTGGCCTCGGACAGCCGCGAGGAAGCAGGCCTGGGACGCACCGTGCGGGGCCTCAAAGTCACGGCCGAGGACCTTCCGGATTACGTCGAGCGCGTCGTCCGCAAGTTCGCCGCCGACCGCACCGGTGACCAGACCTTCGCCGAATGGGCCTTCGCCGCCGACGAGGGGGACCTGCAATGAGCAACGTTCAGCCGTTGGGGGCGGCATGGCCTGCCACCGGCCCGGTTCTCCGCACGCACGACGAGCTCAAGGCCCTCGCCGAGGCCGGCGCCGCCGAACTCGGCTGGGACGCACCGGCCCGCGAGGTGATCGCCTGGGTGGCGCGCCACTTCGAGCTGCCCACCGTCGCCGTCGCCTGCTCCATGGCCGACGCCGTGCTGCCCGCCCTCGTCGCGGACCAGCTGCCCGGCGTCGACGTGCTGTTCCTGGAGACCGGTTACCACTTCCCGGAAACCCACGCCACGCGCGACGAAGTGGCGGCGAACCTGCGCGTCAACGTCGTCGACGTGTTGCCGGAAACCACCGTGGAGCAGCAGGACCGGCTGCTCGGCAAGGACCTCTTCGCCCGCGACCCCGCCCAGTGCTGCGCGCTGCGCAAGGTGGCCCCGCTGCGCCGCACCCTGGCCGGCTACGAACTCTGGTTCACCGGGGTCCGCCGCGACGAGGCCCCCACCCGCACCAACACCCCGCTGGTGACCTGGGACGACGCCAACGGCCTGGTCAAGGTCAACCCGGTGGCGGCCTGGAGCTTCGACCAGCTGGTGCAGTACTCCGACGCCAATCTTCTCCCCGTCAACCCGCTGCTTTCACAGGGCTACCCGTCCATTGGCTGCCAGCCCTGCACGCGCAGGGTGGCGCCCGGCGACGACCCCCGGGCCGGACGCTGGGCAGGAACCGACAAGACAGAATGCGGACTACACGTATGAGCAACTTGAGCACGACGACGGCCGGCTACGCCTCCGCAGCAGATGCCGCCCCCGCCCCTGCGCCGCGCGGCATCCGTCCTTCGGACGATGCGCGCGGCTCCGACAGGCCCGATGCCACTCCCGGGGCGGCATCTGCTGCTCCGGCTCTGCTGTCGGGTCACCTGAGTTCTGCGGCTCCGCGCGCGGCCCGCCTGTCGTCTTTGGATACTTTGGAATCTGAGGCGATTCACATCATCCGCGAAGTTGTTGCCGAGTTTGAGAAGCCGGCGTTGCTTTTCTCTGGCGGCAAGGATTCTGTGGTGATGCTGCATCTGGCTACGAAGGCGTTTTGGCCGGGGAAGGTGCCGTTCCCGGTGCTGCATGTGGACACCGGGCACAACTTTCCCGAGGTCATCGAGTTCCGGGACCGGACCGTGGAACGGTTGGGGCTCAAGCTCGTCGTCGGCAGCGTCCAGGAGTTCATCGATTCCGGTGAGCTGGCCGAGCGTGCCGACGGCACGCGCAACCCGCTGCAGACCGTGCCGCTGCTGGACGCAATCCAGCGCAACAAGTTCGACGCCGTCTTCGGCGGCGGCCGCCGGGACGAGGACAAGGCCCGGGCCAAGGAACGCATCCTGAGCCTGCGCGACGAATTCGGCCAGTGGGACCCGCGCAACCAGCGGCCCGAACTGTGGAACCTGTACAACGGCCGGCACACTGTGGGCCAGCACGTCCGGGCGTTCCCGATCAGCAACTGGACCGAGCTGGACGTGTGGCGTTACATCGAGCGCGAAAACATCGAGCTGCCGGGCCTGTACTACGCCCACGAGCGGCAGGTCTTCGCCCGCGACGGCATGTGGCGGGCGGTCGGCGAGGTCTCCCAGCCGCGCGACGACGAGGAAGTCATCACCAAGACCGTCCGCTACCGGACCGTCGGCGACATGTCCTGCACCGGCGCGGTCGAATCCGCCGCCGCCACCGTGCGCGACGTCGTGATTGAGGTCGCCGCCTCCACCATCACCGAACGTGGCGCCACCCGGGCCGATGACCGCATCTCCGAGGCCGCCATGGAAGACCGCAAGAAGGACGGCTATTTCTAATGAGCACCACCGCAACTGTGCCTGGCGACGCCGCAAGCCTCGGCCTTGCTTCAGCCTCCCTGTTCAGGTTCGCTACCGCCGGTTCGGTCGACGACGGCAAGTCCACCCTGGTGGGCCGGCTGCTGCACGACTCGAAGGCGATCCTCGCGGACCAGCTCGACGCCGTCGCCCGCACCTCCGCGGACCGCGGCTTCGGCGGCGCCGGTGCAGCCGGTGTCCAGGCGATCGACCTCGCGCTGCTCACCGACGGCCTGCGGGCCGAGCGGGAGCAGGGCATCACCATCGACGTCGCCTACCGCTACTTCGCCACGGACCGCCGCAGCTTCATCCTCGCGGACTGCCCCGGGCACGTGCAGTACACCAAGAACACGGTCACCGGCGCGTCCACCGCGGACGCCGTCGTCGTGCTGATCGACGCCCGCAAGGGTGTGCTGGAACAGACCCGGCGGCACCTGTCCGTGCTGCAGCTGCTGCGCGTGGCGCACGTCGTCGTCGCCGTGAACAAGATCGACCTCGTGGACTTCAGCGAGGACGTGTTCCGCGCGATCGAAGCCGACGTGCAGCAGGTGGGCCGCGAGCTGGGGCTCGGCGCCGATGGCATCACCGACCTGCTGGTCATTCCGGTGTCCGCCCTCGACGGCGACAACGTCGTGGACCGCTCGGCCCGCACCCCCTGGTACCAGGGCCCGGCGCTGCTGGAGGTCCTCGAAACGCTACCCGCCGCGGACGAACTCGAAAGCCACCTGGAGAGTTTCCGCTTCCCGGTCCAGCTGGTCGTCCGGCCGCAGGGTGCGCTGGCGCCCGACGCCGTCGCCGGCGGCCTCGACGTCGAGGGCTACCGGGACTACCGCGCCTACGCCGGGCAGATCACCGAAGGGTCCGTGAAAGTGGGGGACCAGGTCAGTGTCCTGACCCCGGGCCAGGCGCCGCGCACCACCACCGTCACCGGGATCGACTTCGCGGGCCGCGAACTTACCGAGGCTGTGGCGCCCCAATCCGTCGCGCTGCGGCTCGCGGACGAGTTCGACGTCGCCCGCGGCGACACGATCGCTGCGGCGGGAACCTTCTCCGGGTCCACCGCCGACCTGTACGCGGCGCTGTGCTGGCTCTCGCCGAAGCCGCTGCGGGAGGGCGCCAAGGTGCTGGTGAAGCACGGCACCCGAACCGTCCAGGCGCTGGTCAGGAACGTGAGCGGCAAACTGGACCTTGCCACGTTCAAGCTGGAAGGCGCGTCCACGCTGGAGCTCAACGACATCGGCCACGCCCAGCTGCGGCTGGCGGCCCCGCTGCCGCTGGAAAACTACCTGCACCACCGGCGGACCGGCGCGTTCCTGGTCATCGACCCGCAGGACGGCAACACGCTGGCCGCCGGGCTTGTCAGGGACCATCCGGGCGACCACGAGGATGAGCGCTACTCGATCTGATGCTGATCCTCCGCCGGGAAGCGCCTGCCGGTGTGCCGATAGCTGAAACCGGCAGCCTTGGATACCCTGCTGATGAGAGGCGCTGCGCGATGATCCGAGGGGGAGCGGTTGGAAGATCATGATTCCGTTGTTGCCAGGTCCCTGGAGCACTACAGCGTCCTGCTGCCCCGGCTCACTGCGGCTTCGGAAGCGATCGGGGACGCCATCCGCGCCCGGCTCCGCGACGACGGACTCAACCACCACACCGTGCAGGCACGGGTCAAGGATCCCGGCTCGGTCAAGGAGAAGCTGGACCGCCTCACCGCCGACGGCAGATTCAAGTACGAACGCGGCCTCGAGCAGCTGGACGACCTCATCGGCGTCCGGATCATTATGTTCCTGGAGCCTGACATTGCGGACGTCGCCACGGCCCTGAAGGGGCAGTTCAGCTGCCGCGAGGACGACGACAAGACGAGCTCCCAGCGGCGGAACGGCCAGATCGGCTACGCCGGCCGGCACCTCATCCTCGAAGTCCCTGCCGGGAACGTTCCGGTGGGCTGCCAGACGTTCGTCGGCGAGCGCTTCGAAGTCCAGATCCGGACCGTGCTGCAGCACGCGTGGGCGGCATTCGAGCATGACATCCGCTACAAGGGGCTCGCGGAGGCCAACGCGGAAGTGGACCGCGCGTTCACTATGGCCTCAACCCTGATCGAACTTGCGGACGCCCAGTTCTCCGCCATCAACGACATCGTCAAACGCCGGCAGGCCGAAAGCACGGCCGAGTTCGCCGCAAACCCCGCGACAGAGCTGACGGGGGACATTCTGCACGACATGCTGGCCCGGCTGCTGCCCGACCACCCCAGGAGCCAGGCGCGGCAGTATGGCTGGCTGGGTGACGTGCTGGCAGCCAACGGTGTACGGACCGTCGCAGACGCCGAGCAGCTGTTCGGCGCCGCCGACTGGTCCTCGGTGGCGAAGGGAATGGACTACAAATTCCCCGCCGGCCACGTCCGGATCGCCGACGACTTCCTGCTGAAGACCTGGGGCGCTGACTACATTGCGCGGACCAAGGCCCTGGGCGGCGACCCGAAACGGGAGGCGAAGCTGACGCACCGGCTGGAGCGCATGCAGGACTGAGCCTGCCGCCCGCGGAAGCCCTGCCGCTGAAGCCCGCCGCGCCGCTGTCAGGTACCCGGTGGCCGGTACTTGATCTGCTCGGCTTTGGCGAGGGCTTCCATGGTTTCGTCGACCGAGAGGAGCACCGTCGTCTCGAAGGAGCTGAGCGCGCCGCCGCCGCTGATCGCGAGAGCCACCGCGGCCATGGACACGTTATCGGGCGCCTCCCACAGGTTGTAGCCGTCGTGGGAGCCGAAGGCGTACCAGAAGCCGTGGAGTTTCCCGCCCACCGATTCGATATAGGCCTGGGCGGCTTTCCTTCGGTCCTCCGGTTTGCTGATCAGTCTCGCCCACGTCTCGGGTGTGTAGCTGAACTTCGACAGATAGAGGGGCATCGACTTGTCCTTTCCTGCGGGTGCCGGTCCAGTAAGGATGGCAGTCGGCCGCCGGCCCAGCAATGGCCGCGGGGCTCGTCGAAACCACCCGTCAAGGTCACCCGTCAACGCCACTCGGCGAACCACCGCTGAAGCTCGTCCCTTGCCACCCGGCCATCAGCCGACGATCATCGTCCTGGGAGGGCAGATCCTTGGAAGTCATCAACAGCCGCCTCATCAGCTGGGCCTCCATTCTGGATGACCAAACCCGCAGGCAGGCCCTCGCCACCGCCCAGCTGCCCATCATCTACCCGCACCTGGCGCTGATGCCGGACGCCCACCTGGGGAAGGGGGCCACCGTGGGGTCGGTCATCCCGACTGTGGGCGCCATCATCCCGGCCGCCGTGGGTGTGGACATCGGCTGCGGCATGATCGCTGTCCGCACCCAATATGCAGTCAAGGATCTGCCACGGGACCTGAGGCGGCTGCGCGAAGCAATCGAACGTGCCATACCGTTATCGGCCGGCCACTTCAACCGCAGGATCTCCGCCACCGCCGCGCCGCGGCTCGCCGAGTTGCGCAGAATGGCAGCAAAGGCCGGATTTGACCCGGCCGCGTACGCGGTGAACTGGGAACTTCAGCTCGGCTCGCTCGGCTCGGGCAACCACTTCATCGAGGTGTGCGCGGACGAGGACGCGGCGGTCTGGCTGTTCCTCCATTCGGGCTCCCGCGGGGTGGGCAACAAGATCGCGCAGCGCCACATCGCCGAGGCTCGCAGCGTGGACTTGCGCCGGCATCTCGCCCTGCCGGACCGCGACCTGGCCTACCTCGAGGAGGGCACCCCCGAATTCCTCCGCTACATCCGCGAACTGCGGTGGGCGCAGCACTTTGCCCTGCTCAACCGCGAGGAAATGATGGACCGGGTGGTCCAGCAGTTTGAACTCTGGATCGGCGGGCCCGTCCGGGAGCTCGAACGGATCAACTGCCACCACAATTTCACCGCGCAGGAAACGCATTACGGCCGGTCCGTCTGGGTCTCGCGCAAGGGTGCCATCCGCGCCGAGGCCGGCGACGCGGGCCTGATCCCCGGGTCCATGGGTACGGCGTCCTACGTCGTCGTCGGGCTCGGAAACCCTGTCACGCTGAACTCCTCGCCGCACGGCGCCGGCAGGGAGTACTCCCGTACCGCCGCCCGGAAGATGTTTTCGCTCGCCCAGCTGAAGACCGCCATGCAGGGCATCGAATTCCGGCCCCGGGAGGCGTTCATCGACGAGATCCCGGCCGCCTACAAGCCCATCGACCTGGTGATGCGCGACTCAGCGGACCTCGTCAGGGTGCGGCACAAGCTCCGGCAACTCGTCAACGTCAAAGGTGACTGAGCCGCGGCGCAGTGCCGATTCAGGCTCCCCATGTGACGCTGGATGAACAACCGTGACCCCGGGTTTCCGCACCATTGAACCCTGTTCTCCACTCTCCCTAGGGTGAAGCCATGACCACTCCGGAACGATCCAACAGCCCCTCCGCCAGGGCGCTGCAGGGGCGATGTCGCCGGCGCTGACCACCCGCCCGGCCCACCCGCCCCCTCCGCGAACAGGATCCTTCCATGTCATCCACCCCCGAAGACCCAACTCCCGGCACCACCCGCATCGTCGCCGGCGAACCGGCCAGACCGAGGCGCCGGCGCGCCGTCGAAATCGGCGCCGCCGTCGGACTGGCCCTGCTGATCGGTGCCGGCGCCGCCGTCGCCTCGACGGTGTCCCGCAACAACGACGCCGGGACGGCGCCGGCCGCGGGTACCTCGCCGGCCGCGGAACTCAAGCTCGGCTACTTCGGCAACATCACCCACGCCCCCGCCCTGATCGGCGTCAGCAAGGGGTTCATCGCCAAGGAACTGGGCCAGACCAAACTCAGCACCGAAGTGTTCAACGCCGGCCCCGCCGCGATCGAAGCGCTCAACGCCGGCGCCATCGACGCCACCTACATCGGCCCCAACCCGGCAATCAATTCCTACGTCAAGAGCAAAGGCGCGTCCGTCAGCATCATCGCCGGGGCAGCTTCCGGTGGGGCGCAGCTCGTGGTCAAGCCGGGCATCACTTCGCCCGCGGATCTCCGGGGCAGGACGCTCGCGACGCCGCAGCTCGGCGGGACCCAGGACGTGGCGCTGCGCGCCTGGCTCGGAACACAGGGCTATAAGACCAGCACCGGCGGCGGCGGCGACGTCACGATCAACCCCACCGAGAACGCCCAGACCCTGAAGTTGTTCCAGGACGGCAAGCTCGACGGCGCGTGGTTGCCGGAGCCGTGGGCCTCCCGGCTGGTGCTGCAGGCCGGGGCGAAAGTCCTGGTCGATGAAAAGGACCTCTGGGACGGCTCACTCTCCGGCAAGCCCGGCGAATTCCCCACCACCGTGCTGATCGTCAACAAGACGTTCGCCGCCGGGCACCCGGACACCGTAAAGGCGTTGCTGAAGGGCCACGTTGAGTCCGTGGACTGGCTGAACGCGGCGCCTTCCGCCGAGAAGGCCAGCGTCCTCAACGCCGCCCTCAAGGCAGCCGCCGGCAAGGCGCTCCCGGCCGACGTGATCGACCG
Source organism: uncultured Arthrobacter sp. (assembly GCF_964021775.1). Lineage (GTDB taxonomy): Bacteria > Actinomycetota > Actinomycetes > Actinomycetales > Micrococcaceae > Arthrobacter. The sequence continues at coordinate 32,712 of NZ_CAXHZI010000001.1, read as the reverse complement.
TTCGCTCCAGAACATCGTCTTCACCGTCGATCCGCTCGCCGGAACGTACCAGAAACTACTCCGGGATGGCGTCGACGCCGGCACCACCAAGGAGGCGGACATTAACGGCATCTTCGACCTCAGCACGCTCGACGCGGTGTCCGGGACCAAGACCTCCGCGCGGGGCCTCGGCAAGGACTAGCTCCTTAGCCCCCAGCCCGCCCCGCCACAACAGTTAGGACGTGACCATGCCAGTCGTACTGGAAAACCTGGGCAAGCGCTTCGGCGACGGCGCCCCGGTGCTGGACGGCGTCAACGCCAGCATTGGCCGGGGCGAGTTCGTTGCGCTGCTCGGTGCGTCCGGGTGCGGCAAGTCCACCCTGCTGAACATAATCGCCGGACTGGAGGCCCCGACGTCGGGCGCCCTCGAGGTGCCCAGCGACGGCGCGGCCTTTATGTTCCAGGACGCGGCACTGTTCCCCTGGCTGACCGCCCGCGAAAACGTGGAGCTTGCGCTGAAACTGCGCGGCGTCGGCAAGGCCGAACGCCGGGCGCAGGCCAACGGGCTACTGGACCTGGTGCACCTGGGCGGGGCGGGGGACAAGCGCCCGCACGAGCTGTCCGGCGGCATGCGCCAGCGGGTGGCGCTGGCGCGCTCGCTGGCGCAGGACCGGCAGCTGCTCCTGATGGACGAGCCGTTTGCCGCCCTGGATGCGATCACCCGGGACCTGTTGCACGACGAGCTGGAACGGATCTGGAAGGAAACCGGCCGCACCATCGTGTTTGTGACGCACAACGTCCGGGAAGCCGTCCGGCTGGGCCAACGCGTGCTGCTGCTCTCCTCCCGGCCGGGGCGCGTGGTCCAGGAATGGCGCGTCTCCGAGGACCACCGCACCGACGCCGGCCTGGCCGGACACCTGACCGGCGTCATCACCGCCCGGCTACGCGAGGAGATCCGCCGCCATGCCAAGTAGCCCCCTTCCCGTGACGGAAGCCCCGGCCGAGACCCACAAGGTGCACGCCGCCCTGACCCGGTCCTCGACGAGCCCCGCAGACCTGCGCGAACTGGAAGCCGGACTCGATTCGCTCCAGTCGGATGCCGTCCGTCGGGCCCGCATCGACTGGACCCGGATCCTGCTGCCGGTGGCCGCGCTCGCCGTCCTCATCGTCGCCTGGCAGCTGTACGTCTGGCTCGGCATCAAACGCCGGGACCTGGTCCCCGGCCCGCTGGATGTCATCGGCCAGCTCGGCACACTAGGGGCCGAGGGCAAACTGCAGGAGGCCGTTTGGACGTCGCTGCAGCGCGGCGTCACGGGCTTCCTGATCAGCGTCGTCATTGCGACGCCGGTGGGCCTGCTGCTGGCCCAGGTCGCCCCGCTCCGCCGCGCCTTCGGACCGCTGATCTCGGGGCTGCAGGTCCTGCCCTCAGTGGCCTGGGTGCCGGCCGCCATCATCTGGTTCGGCCTAAGCGATGCCACCGTGTACTTCGTAGTGCTGATGGGCGCCATCCCCTCGATCATCAACGGGCTGATCTCCGGCGTCGACCAGATCCCGCCGCAGTACCGCCGCGTCGGCGCGGTCCTGGGTGCCTCGCGGTTGCAGCTGGCGCTGCAGATTGTCCTTCCGGCCGCGCTGCCGGGCTACCTGAGCGGGCTCAAGCAGGGCTGGGCCTTCTCCTGGCGCTCGCTGATGGCCGCGGAAATCATCACTGTGGGCGGCAGCATGGGCTTCGGCCTTGGCTCCATGCTGAATCAGGGACGCGACCTCGCGGACATGACCATCGTGCTGGCGGCCATTCTGCTAATCCTCGCCGTCGGCATCCTGGTGGAACTGCTGGTCTTCGCCCCGATCGAAAAGCGCCTGCTGCGCCGCCGCGGCCTCCTCGCCGGCAGCACCCGGTAGGACCGCCTTCCGCAGGCGTTGTCTGCGGCGACGGGCAGGCCTACACTCACGGCTACAGGCCGTTATCCGGCCGTCCATCCCGATTCCAAGGAGACAGCCGTGGCACCAAAATTTGGAGTGCTGGCATTGGTCGAAGCCAAAGCGGGGAAGGAACAGGACGTCTGGGACTTCCTCAACGGCGGCCGCGAGATCGTGCTCGGCGAACCCGGCACCCGGACCTGGTACGCCTTCCGGGTCAGTGAGAACACCTTCGGCATTTTCGACACCTTCGACACCGAGGAGGACCGGCAGGCCCACCTCAACGGCGCCATTCCTGCCGCCCTCGGCCAACACGGCCCGGCGCTGCTCGCCAAGGACCCGGACATCAAACTGGTCGAAGTCATCGCGGTGAAGTAGGGGCCAGGGCTCTTTCAGGACTCGGTGCCGTCCGTCCCGGGCGGCTTTGACACGGACCCGCCGTCGTTTGAGGCTGGTGCGGCTGCCGCAGCCCTCAAAGTTCCCCCGGAGCGCCGGCGACCCACCCAAACATCGGCAGCGCCACTGGGGGCGGACCCCAGGTTACGCCCGGTTACCCTGCGTGAACTGGTGTTTCCGCACCGTTGTTCCGCTTTCGGACGCCGCCCTATCGTCGATGCATGGCAATTCAGGACATTTACCCCACGGCGCTGCGCCTGCTCGGCCGCCCCGTGCTGGTGGTCGGCGGCGGACCCGTCGCCGCACGCCGCGCCAAAGGACTGCTCGACGCCGGCGCCCGCGTCACGGTCGTGGCGCCCCTTGCCTGCCCGGCCCTGAACGAACTGGCCGACGCCGGGCTGCTCAGCTGGCAGCCCCGCCCGTACCGCGGATCCGACGTCGACGCCGCCTGGTTCGTCCAGACCGCCACGGGCGACGCGGCGGTGGATGCGCAGGTCGCCGCCGACGCCGAGGCGCAGCGCATCTGGTGCGTCAACGCCTCCGACCACGAGGCGTCCGCCGCCTGGACGCCCGCCGTCGCCGTCGTCGACGACGTCAAAATCGCCGTCAACGCCGGGGGAGACCCGCGCCGCGCGATGGCCCTGCGCGACGCCGTCGCCACCGCCCTGGACACCGGGGACCTGCCGCTGCGCCGCCACCGCGCTTCGGGCACAGGCTCAGCCGACGGTCCCGGCAGCGTCGCGCTCGTCGGCGGCGGACCCGGGGACACCGGCCTCATCACCGTCCGCGGCCGGCGGCTTCTGGGCCAGGCCGACGTCGTCGTCGCCGACCGGCTCGGCCCGCGTGAACTCCTGGCCGAACTCGCCCCGGACGTCCGCGTGATCGAGGTAGGCAAGACCCCGGGCCACCACCCGGTCCCGCAGTCCGGGATCAACCGGATCCTGGTGGACGAAGCCCTCGCCGGCCACCGGGTGGTCCGGCTCAAGGGCGGCGACCCCTACGTGCTGGGCCGCGGCGGCGAGGAAGCCGAATTCTGCCGGCAGCACGGCGTCGAGGTGGAAGTCGTCCCCGGCGTCACCTCGGCGGTCTCCGTCCCCGCCGCCGCGGGAATCCCGGTCACGCACCGCGGCCTGGCCAAAGGCTTCAGTGTGGTCACCGGCCACGAAGAGCTCTCCGAAGTCCCCGCCCGCGCCGACCACACCGTGGTGTTGCTCATGGGCGTGGGACAACTGCGCGACTCCGCGGCCTCGCTGGGCCGCGCCGGTTTGCCAGCCGGGACACCTGTTGGCATCGTAGAGAATGGATACCTGCCCAACCAGCGGGTGACCATCGGAACGCTCGAGACCATCGCGGACCAGGCGGAGGCCGCAGGCGTCGCGAATCCCGCCGTGATCGTGATCGGTGACGTGGTCCGCGTCAGCCCGTTCGCGCCGTCGCACTTCAAGACCGCGGACTACAGCACCACGTCCCCGAACGCACCCCGAAGCACACGCACCACCCAGACCCGCGTCATGACCCCGTAAAGACCGTCGATTGCTCCACAACTGCCGTTATCAAGCCTCAAAAGGGCTTTTATGGAGCAACGGAAGCAGAAGAATAAGGAACACAGCCGTGTCAACGAACACCCCTGTAGGAACGCCCGCCCGCCCGCTGCGCGTCGCCGTCGTCGGTTCCGGCCCCGCCGGCGTCTACGCCGCGGACATCCTGACCAAGAGCGAGGCCGTCAAAAGCGGCGAGCTCACCGTCAGCATCGACCTCTTCGACCGGTACCCGTCACCCTACGGCCTGATCCGCTACGGCGTGGCCCCGGACCACCCGCGCATCAAGGGCATCGTCAACGCCCTGCACAAGGTCCTGGACCGCGGCGACATCCGGTTCTTCGGCAACGTGGACTACGGCACGGACCTCACCCTCGAGGACCTCCGCACCCACTACGACGCCGTCATCTTCGCCACCGGCGCCATCAAGGACGCAGACCTGAACATCCCTGGCATCGAACTCGACGGTTCCTACGGCGGCGCCGACTTCGTCTCCTGGTACGACGGGCACCCGGACGTTCCCCGCGACTGGCCGCTGGAGGCCAAGGAAATCGCCGTGATCGGCAACGGCAACGTCGCGCTGGACGTCGCCCGGATGCTCTCCAAGCACGCCGATGACCTCCTGGTCTCCGAAATCCCGGACAACGTCTACCGCGCACTCAAGGACTCCCCGGTCACGGACGTGCACGTCTTCGGCCGCCGCGGCCCCGCGCAGGTGAAGTTCACCCCGCTGGAACTGCGCGAACTGTCCCACTCCAAGGACGTCGACATCATCCTTTACCCCGAGGACTTCGAGTTCGATGCCGAATCGGACCGCCAGATCCAAAGCAACAACCAGACCAAGACCATGGTGGGCACGCTGACCAACTGGATCGCCGAACAGCCCGAGGACCTCGCCGAACTCACCGCGTCCCGCCGCCTGCACCTGCACTTCCTGCACAGCCCGGTGGAGGTGTACGACGACGCGGCGACGCCCGGCCGCGTCGCCGGGATTAAGTTCGAGCGCACCGAACTGGACGGCACGGGCAACGCCCGCGGCACCGGCGAGTTCGTCGACTACCCGATCCAGGCCGTCTACCGCGCCATCGGCTACTTCGGCTCCGCGCTGCCCGAGGTGGACTTCGACCACAGCAAGGGCGTGGTCCCGAACGACGGCGGCCGCGTCCTGGATGCCGCGGGCACCCACGTGCCGGGCATCTACGCCACCGGCTGGATTAAGCGCGGCCCGGTCGGCCTGATCGGCCACACCAAGGGCGACGCCCTGGAAACCGTGACCTACCTGCTGGAGGACCGCGACAGCCTGCCGCCGGCCGCGGCGCCCGCGCCGGAGGCGATCGTCGGACTGCTGGAGAGCCGCGGCGTGCAGTACACCAGCTGGGAGGGCTGGTTGGCGCTGGACGCGCATGAACGGTCCCTCGGCGAGAAGGCAAGCGCCGGGGCGGACAGCATCCAGCGCGAGCGCATCAAGGTGGTCCCGCGCGAGGACATGGTGGAAATCTCCCGCGGCGGTGTCGCTGCGGAGGTCTGACCGCCTGACCAGTGCAACGCGGGGTCATTTCGCGCCCGTCCCGGAGGGAATCACGGGCCCGAGGAGACCCCGCGTTGTTTGATATGTGGGAGATCCCGGCGGGTAGTCAGTAGGCTTACCGTCATGGACACCGCAAGGCACCCAGGATCCGGCCGATGAGGCTCCGTCACAGCAACGCGTCCGGCCGCGGGTACCGCCGGGTTCCCGCCGGGACCGGCTTCAGTTACAAGGACCTGGACGGTTCCACCCTGCCGGCCGGCCCGGTGCGGGACCGGCTGGAAAGCATCGGGATCCCGCCGGCCTGGACCGACGTCTGGATCGCGCCCTACGACAACGGGCACATCCAGGCCACCGGAGTCGACGCCGTCGGCCGGCGCCAGTACATCTACCACCCCAGCTGGCGGGAGCGGAAGGACCGGCTCAAGTTTGACCGGTCGCTGCAGCTCGCGGAGACCCTGCCGTCCGCGCGCCGGCTGGTGACCCTGGACCTGCGCTCCGAAGGACTCACCCGGGAGCGTGTCCTCGCCGCCGCCTTCCGGATGCTGGACAGCGGGTCGCTGCGCGTTGGCTCGGAGCGGTACACCAACGAGAACGGCAGCCATGGCCTGGCCACCCTGCTCTGCGCGCACGTGAAAGTGCGCAAGGATGAGCTGCGGCTCAGCTTCCCGGCCAAGAGCGGCAAGACATGGGAGTCCAGGATCGACGACGCCGACCTCGCCGCCGTCGTCCGCTCACTCAAGCGCCGCGGCGGCAACGCCCGCCTGTTGGCCTACAAGAACGGGCGCAGCTGGCATCCTGTCACCAGCGCCGAGATCAACGATTACGTGAAGGAACGCACCGGCGCGGACTTCACCGCGAAGGACTTCCGCACCTTGCGCGGAACCGTCGCGGCGGCCGTCAGCCTGGCCAGGAGCGGCCCGCAGCCGAAGGTTTCGGCGCGGAAACGCGCCGTGAGCCGCGCCATGGTCGACGCTGCGGCGGTGCTGGGCAACACGCCGTCGATCGCCCGCAAGAGCTACGTGGATCCGCGCCTGCTGGACCACTTCGCGGCGGGGGAGACCATCGACCCGAAGCGGCTGGATTCGGCCGAATCGGAGATCCGGGCGCTGCTGTACCAGGAGGGCGCGGTCGTCCCGCTGCGCTGACCTGGCTACATCCGCCCGAACCGCGCGCGGATCAGGGCGAACACGCCGTACGCGATGAACCCGGCGCCGATGGCCAGCAGCAGGAACGGGCCGAAGGGGTGGTGTTGCAACGCCTTGAGACTGCCGTCCAGCCCGGTGGATGAGCCGGGGTCATCAGTGGCCGCGGCCATCACAAACAGCAGCCCGGTGAGAACCAATGCCAATCCCTTGGCGACGTGGCCGGCCACGCCCAGGCCGCTGATGAGGTGGCCCCGGTGCGTGCCCTCAAAATGCCGCAGTTCCGCCTTGAATTTCTTGCCCAGGCCTTTCACCACGAAGTAGACGCCGATCCCGCTGACCGTCAGGCCCAGCCCGATCAGCAGCGGCGCACCCAGCGGCCGGTTCAGCAGGGCTTGGCTGAACGCCGCGGTGGACTCGCCCGAGTCGCTGCGGACGCCGACGGCGAAGCTGGCGAAGGTGAACCCGACACTGCCGTAGGCGACTGCCAGGAAGCCTGAGGACACCAGTTTGCCCAGCCGTTCCCCGCGCGGCAGATGCCGGGCCCGCAGCGTCGCCTCGCTTAGTTGCCACAGGGCGAGCCCGGCGCAGCCGATGGCGCCGGACCACATCACGGCCGGGCCCCAGGGGTTGGCGGCGAGCTGCTCAATGGCGCCGGTGGGCTCGGCCTGGCCCGGAGCGCCGAGCACCAGCGCGACGGCGATTGCTCCGATCACAACGTGGAGCAGGGCCATCACGGCGAATCCCCAGCGGGCGAGGACGTCGAGCACCCTGCTGTTGGAGGCGGCCTCCGCGGCATCGGCGGCTTCGCCGATGGCAGCCTCGTGGGCCGGCACCGCCTCCCCGCCCGGCAGTTCCCGGCTCACACGTTCTCCTCCATGGCCACGAGCTTACGCGTAACGGCGCCGCCTTCCCGCCGCCTTCCCGGTGTGCGCCCGGCGGAAACCGGGGACTATCAACTTGGTGCTAAGTGTGCTTACTATGTCAGGGGTGCGGTCCCTGGGGCCGCGCCGCTCCGGATTCGATTTCACACGATAGGAAGCTCACCATGGCAGGTAATCTTGTTGCCCGATCCATCCACGACCTGACCGCCGGCGCGTGGTTCGGCGGTTCGCTGATGGGCGCCATCGGGCTGAACGGCGCAACGGCGGAGGCCAAGGACCCGGCCGAGCGGACCCGTCTGTCCAGCCTCGGCTGGAAGAAGTGGGCCCCGTACCAGACCGCGGCCTTCGGTGCGCACTTCCTCTCCGGCCTCGCCATCATGTGGGAAAACAAGGGCCGGATGGCCAAGCAGGACGGTGTCACCCAGTTGAGCATCTACAAGTCCGTCGTCACCCTGGCCGGCGCCGCGGTGACCCTGTACGCCGGTCTGCAGGGTGCGAAGGTGGACAAGCTCGCCGCCGAGGGTGCCGAAGGCGCCACCGAGCCCAAGCCGGGCGCCTCCGAGGAACTCCGCTCCGCCCAGCAGCAGCTGAAGATCCTGCAGTGGGCCATCCCGGTCTTCGCCGGCTCGGTGATCGTCCTGGGCGCCAAGCACGGCGAAATGCAGCGGCCGAAGAACGTCTTCAAGGGCCTCTCCCGCTAGACGCCGCTGGTTCCACTCCGACGCGGGGTCAGAACGCTCCCACGGCAATTGCCGGATGGGCGCGGTCTGACCCCGCGTTGTTGGTGGCGGGGACGCGTGCGTCAGCGCGGGTGGCGGGCGCTGAGCCGCTGCACAGCCAGCGCCAGCCAGAGCTGCACCCGGTCCGCGGTCTGGGCCGGGTCGTAGCCGGTCAGTTCGGTGATCTGCGCCAGCCGGTACCGGACCGTGTTGCGGTGCAGGGTGAGCTCCTCCGCGACGGCCGCGACCGAGCCGTTGTTGCTCAGGTAGCTCTCCAGCGTGGTCATCAGTTCGGCGCCGTGGGCCGCGTCGAAGTGGCGGAGCGGATTCAGCGACTCGTTCGCCATGTCCGCCAGCGGAACGTCCTCGCTGGCCAGCAGCAGCGAGGTTAGGCTCAGCCGCTCCGGCTCGTTGACCGGCAGGCCGTGGCTTGCCGCGTCGCGGGCCTCGAAGTAGCTCCAACGCAGACCGTTGGGCTTGGTATAGGCCCCGCCGATGCCGATCGTGGCATGGATTCCGGCCTCGGCGAGGTGGTCGCTGAGGCTCCTGGCCAGTGCGCCGGCGCCGGTACCGTCGTCGTGGACCAGCACCACCAGGTCCTTGCCGACGACGGCGGTCACCGCCGCCGCCAGCGGCCGCGGCAGCGAGGAGCTCCCCAGCTGCTTGGCGTGGGCCGCCGATTCCGCCAGCAGCACCACGTTCTTGCGGGTGCTGTTGACACCGATGCCGGCGAGCCGCCGAGTGGCTTCGGTGGCCTCGAGCGTCCCGTGGATGACGTCCTCGAGCACCTGCCCGGCCAGGGCGCGCTGCGACTGGCGCTGCTTGACCATGTTGTTGAGTTCAACGCTGATCAGGTTCTGCGCGTAGCCGACGATTCCCGAGTCCTCGAACGGGTGCCGGACCCAGAGCGTGCAGGCGTCGCGGCGGCCGGTGGGAATCGGGTACGAGGCCCAGCCGTCCGCGGTGGGGGAGGGGCTGCCCGCGGCGCTGTTGTACAGCTGCGCCGTGAACTGCGTCAGGACGATGTCGGTGCGCAGCATGGAGCCGAGGTGCTTGAGGAGTTCAGCGAGTCCGCCGCCGGTCAGCAGGGCGCGGGCCAGGACCTGGTGCCCTGCAATCAGCCGCTCCAGCTTGGCGTAGTGGTCCGCGGACTGGGCATCGGCCACCAGCTTGCCGATCGCGATGAAGGGTGTCTCGTAGGGCACTTCCACCACCGGCAGGCCCCACCGGTTGGCCTCGGCGATCAGCGCCGGCGGCACCGCCTCGTGCGTCAGGCCGATCCCGAAGCCGATTCCCACGGCGCCGGCCCGCTGGACCTGGCGGACGAAGCGTCGCTGCTCAGGCGCGGATTTGAGCCGCATCCCGGTGGTGAGGACCAGTTCCCCGCCGTTAAGGAAGCGCTGCGGGTCCTCCTGTTCGGTCACCGCGACCCAGTGGATGTCCTGGTGCCAGGTTGTTTCCGCGAGGCCGGATTTCGTCAGCTTCAGGGACGGGACCCCCAGCAGCGCCGCGAGTGAAATTGCCATGGAATCAGGATAGCCGGGTGCTGGTCAACCGCACTAAAGCCCCGTGGCTTCGGTGTGCAGCTGCCTATTCCCCGGCTTGCGTGCCTGGCATAGGCTCGGAGCAGTCGCAGATCCCTCCTACCTGTCTTCCCCAGGCCAGCACGAAAGAGGTTGTACACCGTGGTTCAAACCTTGCAGAACTTCATCAACGGCGAGTTCGTCACCCCCGCCGGCACCGCCATGCTGGACATCGTCAATCCCACCAACGGCGAGGTGGTGGCCAAGTCACCGGTCTCGGTGCAGGCCGACGTCGACGCCGCCATGACCGCGGCGAAGAACGCCTTCGCCAGCTGGAAGCACGTCACCCCCGGCCAGCGCCAGCTCATGCTGCTCAAGCTCGCCGACGCCGTCGAGGCCAACAGCGACGAACTTGTCGAGGCGCAGCACCGCAACACCGGCCAGGTCCGCTCCCTGATCGCCGCCGAGGAAGTTGCCGCCGGCGCGGACCAGCTGCGGTTCTTCGCCGGCGCCGCCCGCCTCCTGGAAGGCAAGTCCGCCGGCGAATACCTCGAGGGCCACACCTCCTACGTGCGCCGCGAACCGATCGGCGTCGTCGCGCAGGTCGCCCCCTGGAACTACCCGTTCCTGATGGCGGTCTGGAAGATCGGCCCCGCCCTCGCGGCCGGCAACACCGTGGTCCTCAAGCCCTCCGACACCACGCCGGAATCCACCTTGGTCCTGGCCCGACTCGCCGGCGAGATCCTCCCGGCCGGCGTGCTCAACGTCGTCCTCGGCACCGGCGAGACCGGCGCCCTGATGGTGGAGCACAAGGTCCCGGGCCTGGTCTCCATCACCGGCTCCGTCCGGGCCGGCATCGCCGTAGCCTCCGGCGCGGCCAAGGGCCTCAAGCGCGCGCACCTTGAGCTTGGCGGCAAGGCCCCCGCCATCGTGTTCAAGGACGCGGACATCAAGAAGAGCGCCGCCGCGATCGCCGAGTTCGCCTTCTTCAACGCCGGGCAGGACTGCACGGCAATTACCCGCGTCCTGGTCGAGGATTCCGTGCACGACGACGTCGTGGCCGCCATGGTGGAGCACACCAAGACCCTGCGCACGGGCTCGCAGAACGACGAGGACAACTACTTCGGTCCGCTGAACAACGTCAACCACTTCAACGCGGTCACCTCCGTTGTGGAGCACCTGCCGGCGAACTGCAAGATCGAGACCGGCGGCCACCGTGCGGGGGAGAAGGGCTTCTTCTTCGAGCCCACCATTGTCACCGGCGCCAAGCAGACCGATGACATTGTCCAGAAAGAAACGTTCGGCCCGGTCATCACGGTTCAGAAGTTCAGCACCGAGGCCGAGGCCATCGAGTTGGCCAACGACGTCGACTACGCCCTCGCCTCCAGCGTCTGGACCACGGACCACGGCACCGCCATGCGGGTCAGCCGCGACCTGGACTTCGGCGCCGTCTGGATCAACACGCACATCCTGCTCACCGCCGAGATGCCGCACGGCGGCTTCAAGCAGTCCGGCTACGGCAAGGACCTCTCGATGTACGGCGTCGAGGACTACACCCGCATCAAGCACGTCATGAGCGCGCTCGACGCATAACGCAGATGCATAACGCCGCCGCATAACGCAGACGCCCCACTGCCCCCGCCAGACCCGGCCCCGCCGACCCTTCCACGCTTAGAAAGGCCTTCCCCATGACCACCACAGCAAACGACATCACGTACCGTCTGGAGCAGAAGCGCCGCGTCCAGGCCGACTTTCCGGGCCCCAAGTCCGTCGCCCTGACCGAACGCCGCAAGGCGGTCGTCGCGTCCGGCGTCGCCTCCAGCGTCCCGGTCTACGTCGCCGACGCCGACGGCGGCATCATCCAGGACGTCGACGGCAACTCCTTCATCGACCTGGGGTCGGGCATCGCCGTGACGAGCGTCGGCGCCTCTGACCCCGCCGTCGTCGGCGCCGTGAAGGAAGCCGCGGAGCACTTCACCCACACCTGCTTTATGGTCACTCCCTACGAGGGCTATGTCGCCGTCGCCGAGCAGCTGAACCGGCTTACCCCGGGTGACCACGAGAAGCGCACCGTGCTGTTCAACTCCGGTGCCGAGGCCGTGGAGAACGCCGTCAAGGTGGCCCGCCTCGCCACCGGCCGGGACGCCGTCGTCGCTTTTGACCACGCCTATCACGGCCGGACCAACCTCACCATGGCGCTGACCGCCAAAGCCATGCCGTACAAGACCAACTTCGGCCCGTTCGCGCCCGAGGTGTACCGGATGCCGATGAGCTACCCGTACCGCGAGGAAAACCCGGAGATTACCGGCGCCGAGGCCGCCAAGCGTGCCATCACCATGATCGAGAAGCAGATCGGCGGCGAGTCGGTGGCCGCGATCATCATCGAACCCATCCAGGGCGAGGGCGGCTTTATCGTCCCGGCCGAAGGTTTCCTGCCGGCCCTGGCGGCCTGGGCCAAGGACAAGGGCATCGTCTTCATTGCCGACGAGGTCCAGTCCGGCTTCTGCCGCACCGGCGAATGGTTCGCCGTGAACCACGAGGGCGTGATCCCGGACATCGTCACCATGGCCAAGGGAATCGCCGGCGGCATGCCGCTCTCCGCCATCACCGGCCGCGCCGACCTGCTCGACGCCGTGCACCCCGGCGGCCTCGGCGGCACCTACGGCGGTAACCCGGTGGCCTGCGCCGCGGCACTGGCCGCTATCGGTTCGATGGAGCAGTACGACCTCAACGCCCGGGCCCGCCACATTGAGGAAGTCGCCCTGGGCAAGCTGCGCGAACTCGCCTCCGAGCTGTCCGTGGTCGGGGACATCCGCGGCCGTGGCGCCATGCTCGCGATCGAACTGGTCCAGGCCGGCTCGAAGGAACCGAACCCGGAGCTGACCAAGGCCGTTGCCGCCGCCTGCCTCAAGGAGGGCGTCATCATCCTCACCTGCGGCACCTACGGCAACGTGATCCGGCTGCTGCCGCCGCTGGTGATCAGCGACGAGCTCCTGTTGGACGGTCTCGAAGTCCTGGCCGCGGCGGTCCGCGCCAACGCCTGACCGGCAACGCTGACCGGCGGGGCCTGACCGGCGGGCTGGACAAGCCCCGCAGCAACGTGGACGAGCCGCGGACTGAAAAGTCCGCGGCTCGTCCACGTTAGGGGTCTTTCGCCGCCTATTTCCAGGAGCTGGCGTCGAGCTGGATGGCCACTACATAGAGACGCCGACCCTGCTCGATCTTCTCCACCTCGTAGACCCGCACCTTTGTCGGCGGCACCGTGGTGCCCGGGCGGCCGACGCCGATTCCGTAGCTGAGCACCCCTTCGAAGTCACCGGCCGGGGCGTAGCTGGTGAGCGCCCGGTAGCCGATCGAGGGTGCGGGGCTGCTCGTGATGGTGCTGGCCTTGCCGTCCGCTGTGTGCGCCTGCGCGCCGCGGAAAACCACTTTGACGATCGCCCCAGTCCCGGGCATCGGCACGGGCAGGCCGCTGCCGTCGGCGAGGAGCTCTGGCACGAAGGAGATGTCGTAGCTCGGGAAGGCCCCGTTGAACCGGAAGCTCAGCTGGTCATACGGCGGAGTGTCCGAGGGGTGCTGCCCGGCGCCGATCGTGGAGAGCGTGGGAAGCGGCTCGGCGGGCGGCGGAGCCAGCGGCACAGGGTTCCGGTGCGTGGTCGTGAACGGTGCCGCGGCCGACGGCGAGGCCCAGTCATGCGTGATGGTCGAGGAGATCACGCGGTCGCCGTCCTTGGGGGCGGCGGTCTCGTCGGCGTCCGGCGGCGGCGTCGCGGAGGCCGACGGCGTCGTCGAGCCGGTGGGTGACGTCGTCGCCGTCGTCGCGGAGGCCGTGGCCGTCGTCGTAGCGGACGCTGTGGCCGATTCTGTGGCCGTTGCCGGGGCCGTGCTGCTGCCGGAGGGCTGCGGCGGGGAAGGGGTGCAGCCGCTCAGCGCGAGCAGGAGGGCCAACAAACCCAGCCCGGTCGTTTTAGCCGTCAACCCGTGGTTCCCGATCACGCTCATGGTGAGCTCCCCTCCACAACTTCAGCGTAGCTGCGGACGGTGGCGCGCCGCAGGGCCAAAAGTCACCCACTATTGGGCGCATCGCTGGGCTAGAGTCGTTCCTACCACTGCAGAAACGCAGACCGGCCGCCGTTGCCCGGAACCCCGGGCCAGGCTGGATTCTGCCCCAGACCCATAAGGGGTTCTTCGATGCGATACGTAGTTGGCTACACACCCAACGACCGCGGCGCCGACGCCGTCGCGCTGGCCTCGGCCATGGCCCGCGCCCAGGGCGCCCACCTGGACCTGGTCCACGTCGTGGACCGGCACACCCCCTACGTCGCGCTGAACCCGCAGGGAAATCGCGTCAGCGCCGCCGAGCAGTCCGTGCTCACGGCCGAGCGGCAGGGCCTTTCCGCGGTCCCGGAAGGGCTTGAGGCCAGGTTCCACGTGCGCCAGGCGGATTCCTTCGCCGCGGGCCTGATCGACGCCGCTAAGGAGTACCGCGCCGGCCTGATCGTGGTGGGCGCGGCGAGCAGCGGGCTGTTCAAGCGCCACACAGTCGGCAGCGTAGCCAACGCCCTGCTGCATGCCTCCCCGGTGCCGGTGGCGCTGGCCCCGCGCGGCTATCGCAACACCGAACCGATCACCCGGCTGACGCTCGCCGTCGGGCAGCGCACCGGCGCGGAGGCCGCGATCGACGTCGCGATCGAATCGGCCGGGCGCCGCGGCGTGCCGCTGCGGCTGGTCTCCCTCGTGGAGCTCGACGTCGAGGGCGACGGCGGCGAGAACGTCAACGCCGCGCACGTCCACGCGAACACCGTGCTGAAGGCAGCGGCAGAGCGGCTCCCGGCAGGGCACTCGGTCAGTGTGGAAGTGGCGCACGGCCGCACCATCGAGGAAGCGATCGACGACCTCGAATGGGATGACCGGGAGATCATGATCGTCGGCTCGTCCCGGCTGGCGGAAAAGAACAAGCTCTTCATCGGCAGCACGGCCAACAAGGTGCTCCGCGCCCTGCCGGTCCCCATGGTCGTGGTGCCGCGCGACTACGTGCGCATCGACACCACCCCGGAGGACTAACCCCCCTGGGCGCGAACGTACACTTGCGGCCCGTTCCCTGGGCGCGAACGTACATTTGCGGCCCCTTGTCGTGCGCCGACGGGGCCCTAAGTGTACGTTCGCGCGGTGCCGCGGGGCCCTAAGTGTACGTTCGCGCGGTGCGGGCTAGGCGGCGGCGCGGGCCAGCCTGCGGGTGACGGAGTTCTTGCGCGCGGTCCGCAACATGTCCGCCGTGAGCAGGAGCAGGGCCAGCCAGACGACGCCGAAGCCGACCCAGCGCTCCGGGGTCATGGCCTCCTTGAAAACCACCAGCGCCACGATGAACTGCAGCACCGGGGCGAAGTACTGCAGCAGCCCGATCGTCGTCATCGGCAGCCGCCGGGCGGACGCGCCGAAGAACAGCAGCGGGACGGCGGTGATGACGCCGGACGCTGCCAGCAGCCAGAAGTGCCCGGCACCGTTGCTAGTCAGGGTGGCGGCGCCGGTGAGGGCCAGTACGATCATGGTGGCCCCGGCGATGGGTGCCAGCACGATCGTCTCCACGGAGAGGCTGGTGATCGCGTCGGCCCGGGGACCCACGCGCTTCTTGACGAAGCCGTAGAGGCCAAAACTGAACGCCAGGGTCAGGGCGATCCACGGGAGCTTGCCATAGGAATACGTCAGCACACCCACGGCGACGAATCCGACTCCGACGGCGGCCCACTGCAGCGGCCGCAGTTTCTCCTTCAGGACAAATACGCCCAGCAACACCGACACGAGCGGATTGATGAAGTAGCCCAGGGATGTTTCGACCGCCTGGCCGGTGGTCACGCCGTAGGTGTAAGTCAGCCAGTTGACTGCGATCAGGCCGGCCGCGAGGGCGAGCGGGCCGATTACGGTGCGGTTCCGGAATGCGGCGCCGATCACCCGCCAGGAGCGGGTGACAGTGATCAGGAGGACGCAGAAGAGCAGGGACCAGACAACACGGTTGGCCACGATTTCGATGGCACCGGCCGGGTGCAGCACGAAGAAGTACAGCGGCAGCAGGCCCCACAGGCCGTAGGCGCCGATGCCGAACAGGATCCCCGCTGTCGTGTCCTTGTCCACTGCCTTCAGTCCCGGTGCCCCGCCGGGTGCGGGGGCGGCGGCGGCCCCGGGTGCGGGGGCTGCGGGGGCCCCGGGTGCGGGCGCCGCCGGGGGAGTCAGGGCAGCGGGGGCAGGGGTTCCGTCGGAGATAGGCACAAGACCAATAACACCACCCCCGGTGCCCCTATTCCTGCCGGGGACCTTGGTGGTGCGGCCCGGACGCAGTGTTTTCCCCGAGGTTCCCCCTCGACAGCGTTTCCCCCAGCAGTGTTTTCCCTCACCGGGCGGCACATGCCACCGCGGGGACATTTAGAATGGGGGACTGTGCGCTGTATCTTCCGGCGCCCCCTCCAAGACTCAGAAGGGCTTCCGGTGTCCAACTCGGCCGCAACTCCGTCCAAACGTCCCCTCCGCGTTGCGATCGTCGGCGCCGGACCGGCCGGTGTCTACGCCGCGGACATCCTGACCAAATCCAACGAGGTCAAGGGCGGCGACTTCGAGGTCAGCATCGACCTGTTTGAGGCTTACCCGGCACCCTACGGCCTGATCCGCTACGGCGTCGCCCCGGACCACCCGCGCATCAAGGGCATCGTCAACGCCCTGCACAAGGTCCTGGACCGGGGCGACATCCGTTTCCTCGGCAACGTCAGCTACGGCCGGGACCTGACCCTGCACGACTTCCGCGCCTTCTACGACGCGGTGATCTTCTCCACCGGCGCCATCAAGGACGCGGACCTGGACATCCCCGGCGTCGAACTGGAGGGCTCGTTCGGCGGGGCGGACTTCGTCTCCTGGTACGACGGCCACCCGGACGTTCCCCGCGACTGGCCGCTGGACGCGAAGGAAATCGCCGTGATCGGCAACGGCAACGTCGCCCTGGACGTCGCCCGGATGCTCTCCAAGCACGCCGATGACCTGCTCGTCACGGAGATCCCGGACAACGTCTACCGGGCCCTGAAGGATTCCCCGGTCACGGACGTGCACGTCTTCGGCCGCCGCGGTCCGGCGCAGGTGAAGTTCACCCCGCTGGAGCTGCGCGAGCTGAGCCACGCCAACGACGTGGACATCGTCCTGTACCCGGAGGACTTCGAGTTCGACGAGGCCTCCGACGAAGCCATCCGCACCAACAACCAGATCAAAACCATGGTGAACACCCTCGGAAACTGGCTCGTCGAGGAGCACGCCGAGGCCGAGCAGCCGTCCTCCCGCCGGCTGCACCTGCACTTCCTGCACAACCCGGTCGAAATCCTCGGAGAAGACACAGGCGACGCCGCGCACCCGGGCAAGGTGGTGGGCATCAAGTTCGAGCGCATGCGGCTGGACGGCACGGGCAACGTCAAAGGCACCGGGGAGTTCGTGGACTACCCGGTCCAGGCGGTCTACCGCGCCATCGGGTACCACGGCTCCCCGCTGGCCGAGCTGGAGTACGACGCCCGGCGCGGTGTCATCCCGAATGAGGGCGGCCGCGTCCTTGGCGCGGACGGCAAACCCGTGCCCGGCATCTACGCCACCGGCTGGATCAAGCGCGGCCCGGTCGGCCTGATCGGCCACACCAAGGGCGACGCGCTGGAGACCATCGGCTTCCTGCTGGAGGACCGGCTGACCCTCCCGCCGGCGCAGAACCCGGATCCGCAGGCGATCATCGACCTGCTGGACGAGCGCGGCGTCGAATACACCACCTGGGAAGGCTGGAACAAGCTGGATGCCCACGAACTGGCGCTCGGCGCCGCGTGGTCGGCCGCCCACCCGGACGACGGCGTGGTGCGCGAACGCATCAAGGTTGTGCCGCGGGACGAAATGATCCGGATCTCCCGGGACTGACCCGCCGCCGCCGCGCTCTGGCGGCCGCTGCCGGGAGCCCACTAGACTGGGCCGGACGACGCTGCCGTCGGCATGCAGTCGCGCCCTGAAAAGGTGCCCGTCAGGTGGGAGTTCAATGAGGAATCCGGTCGAGCAGGCAGCCCCGCGCAGTTCCGGCCACGGCCACGGCTTCGGCCAGAGCCAGAGCCCGGAGCTGCGCCAGCAGCATGCCCGCGCGGGGCATGAGCAGCTGGACTCCCTTGGCCTGGCCGGGGCGCCACTGCCCGGGCTGCGCAGCCTGATCCGGGAATCCTGGCAGCGCTCCGCCGAGTTGCACGCCAACCCTGACAACCCCGAAGCCCCGCTGGCCATGGACCGCGAGGAACTCGAGGAATACCGCCGGCAGCACCCGCTGGCCGCGATCATGCCCGTGATCCACAAACTCCTGGTCCGGCCCAGCCACGACAGCGGCATGCTGGTGGCCGTTGGCGATGAGGTGGGCCGGTTGCTCTGGGTGGAGGGCGACCCCGCCATGCAGCGCCGCGCCGAAGGGATGATGTTCGTCCCCGGCGCCGATTGGTCCGAGGCCACCGTCGGCACCAGCGCGCCCGGCACCGCGCTGGCCCTGGGCCGCGGCATCCAGATCGCCGGCGCCGAACACTACAAACGCTCCGTTCATCCGTGGAGCTGCACAGCCGTGCCGTTCCACGACCCGGATTCCGGCGCCCTGCTGGGCGTCGTGGACATCACCGGGACCGAATCCGCCGTCGCGCCGCACGCCCTGTCCCTGGTCGAGGCGACCGTCGCCGCCGCTCAGGCCCACCTGCGGGTGGAGCGGCTCCAGCTCGCCGCCGCCCGGCACGCCGCCCCGGTCCGACGCCGGCCGACCGCCGCCGCGTCCGGCGCCGCGTCCGGCGCCGCGTCGGGCGCCGGCACAAAGGCCGCCGGGATGGGCTCCCGGGCGCCCGGCAGCCTGTACCGCAACAGCCTGCAGCTGCTCGGCCGCGACCAGGCCGTGCTGAGCATCGACGGCAGCACCGTCACGCTGTCCGCCCGGCACAGCGAAATCCTTGCCCTGCTCAGCATGCATCCGGAAGGACTCAACGCGGAGGAGCTGAGCGCCCTGCTCTACCCGCGCGATGGCTCCACCATGACCCTGCGGGCCGAGATGGTGCGGCTGCGCAAGGTCCTGCAGCAGCTCAACCCGGATGCCGTCCCGGAGTCCCGGCCCTACCGGCTCCCGGTGGACCTGGTGCCGGACTCCGGCCAGGTCCTCAGCTGCCTGCAGCGCGGCGCGCACCGGATCGCGCTGGAAATCTACCGCGGCGCGGTGCTGCCGCGTTCCGAGGCGCCCGGCATCGCCGAGCTGCGCAGCCGCGTCTCGGCCCTGCTGCGCGAGGCGGTGCTGACCGACGGCAGCGCCGAATCGCTGCTGAAGTACGCCGAGCTGCCGGAGGCACGGGACGACGTCGGGGTCCGCACCGCCGCGCTGAAGCTGCTGCCGCCGCGCTCGCCCAAGCGGGCCGCCGTCGTCGCGGACCTGGAGCGGCTCGACGCTGAGCTGAGCGCCTGAGCCAGCCGCCGCCCGCACCGCGGACGGCCCCACGCGAACCGGCGTGATTCGGCTCACATGGTTGCAACCTGCTCGCAACCTCCCCGCTCCTAGGCTGGTGCCAGCGGCGGCCGCAGTAATCCCGGCCGCTTCCGCCACCCATCTTGCACAGCAAAGGAGCTAGCAATGACTGTCTACGCACAGCCCGGTACCGAGGGCTCGAAGGTCACCTTCAAGGACCGCTACGAGAACTGGATCGGCGGCGAATGGGTTTCCCCGGTCAAGGGCCAGTACTTCGAAAACATCACCCCGGTAACGGGCAAGGCGTTCTGCGAGGTCGCCCGCGGCACCGCCGAGGACATCGAACTGGCCCTGGACGCCGCGCACAAGGTCGCCCCGTCCTGGGGCAAAACCTCGGTCGCCGAGCGCGCCGCCATCCTGAACAAGATCGCCGACCGGATCGACGAGAACACCGAGATGCTCGCCGTCGCCGAATCCTGGGACAACGGCAAGCCGATCCGCGAAACCCTCAACGCCGACATCCCGCTCGCCGCGGACCACTTCCGCTACTTCGCCTCCGCGGTCCGCGCCCAGGAGGGCCGGCTGTCCCAGCTCGACGACGACACCACCGCCTACCACTACCACGAGCCGCTCGGCGTCGTCGGCCAGATCATCCCGTGGAACTTCCCCATCCTGATGGCCGTCTGGAAGCTGGCCCCCGCGCTGGCCGCCGGAAACGCCGTCGTCCTCAAGCCGGCCGAGCAGACCCCGTCCTCGATCCTGGTGCTGATGGAACTCATCAGCGACCTGCTGCCCGCGGGCGTCATCAACGTCGTCAACGGCTTCGGCGTCGAGGCCGGAAAGCCGCTCGCCTCCAGCCCGCGGATCCGCAAGATCGCGTTCACCGGCGAAACCACCACCGGCCGCCTGATCAGCCAGTACGCATCCCAGAACCTGATCCCGGTCACCCTGGAACTGGGCGGCAAGAGCCCCAACATCTTCTTCAACGACGTCGCGGACACCAACGACGCGTTCTACGACAAGGCCCTTGAAGGCTTTACCCTGTTCGCGTTCAACCAAGGCGAAGTCTGCACTTGCCCGTCCCGCGCCCTGGTCCAGGACGGCATCTACGACTCGTTCATGGCCGACGCGCTGGCCCGGACCCAGAAGATCATCCAGGGCAACCCGCTGGACACCGATACCCAGCTCGGCGCCCAGGCCTCCAACGACCAGCTTGAGAAGATCCTGTCCTACATCGACATCGGAAAGCAGGAGGGCGCCAAGGCGCTCACCGGCGGTGCCCGCGCCGAGCTGTCCGGCGACCTCGCCGGCGGCTACTACGTCCAGCCCACCATCTTCGAGGGCCACAACAAGATGCGGATCTTCCAGGAGGAAATCTTCGGCCCGGTGGTCTCCGTGACCCGCTTCAGCGACTACAACGACGCCATGGGCATCGCCAACGACACCCTCTATGGCCTCGGCGCCGGCGTCTGGTCCCGCAACGGCAACGTCGCCTACCGCGCCGGCCGGGAGATCCAGGCGGGCCGTGTGTGGGTCAACAACTACCACGCCTACCCGGCCGGTGCCGCGTTCGGCGGGTACAAGTCCTCCGGCATCGGCCGCGAGAACCATGCCATGATGCTGGACCACTACCAGCAGACCAAGAACCTGCTGGTCAGCTACAACGAGAACAAGCTCGGCTTCTTCTAAGCCGACGACGGCGGGGCGGACCGGGCTGGTCCGCCCCGCCTCGCCGTTCCCCGCCTCGCCGTTCCGCGGTGACTTCAGTTCCCACCTACAGGAAGTAGATCCGATGACCGAGACCAGGCTCGACGCCGCCGTGACGCTGGCCGGCGAGGACTTTTCCCGCGTGGCCCTCACCCCCGAGGCCGTGCAGCTGCTGCGCAAGCTCTGGCTCCAGCACGGCCCGCTGATGTTCCACCAGTCCGGCGGCTGCTGCGACGGCTCCTCGCCCATGTGCTACCCGGCGGGGGAGTTCCTCACCGGCGACTCGGACGTGCTGCTGGGCCTGTTCGACATCTCGGACGGCGTGCAGCCCCAGCCGCTGGAATTCTGGATGTCCAAGGAGCAGTTCAACTACTGGAGCCACACCCACCTGACGGTCGACGTCGTGCCCGGCCGCGGCAGCGGTTTCTCGGTCGAGGCACCCGAGGGTAAGCGATTCCTCATCCGCTCGACGCTGATGGACTGGCCCGCCTGAACTGGCCCGCCTGAACCCCTGAGCGCGCACGCCTGAGCGCTGAACCTCTGAGCGCGAACGTACACTTGGGGCCCTTCCGAAGAGGGCCCCAAGTGTACGTTCGCGCTTTCCTGTGTCTCAGAATGTGGGATTAAAGCGGCCGTCCAGTGGATGGACACTACTATTAATAGGTCTGTTTCCAACCAGCTACCGAGATTTTGGACTTTCCTATGAACCTTTTCCGGACCAAATCCATCGAGCAGTCGATCGCCGACGCCGATGAGCCCGGACGCAAGCTGAAACGCTCGCTCAGCACCTGGGACCTGATGATCATGGGCGTCGCCGTTGCCGTCGGCGCCGGAATCTTCTCGGTCGGGGCCAAGGCTGCCGCCAACTTTGCCGGCCCTGCCGTGACCATCTCCTTCGCGATCGCCGCCGTCACCTGCGCCCTGGCGATCATGTGCTACGCCGAGTTCGCCACTGCGATCCCCGTGGCCGGCTCCGCCTACGTGTTCACCTACGCCACCATGGGCGAGGTGCTCGCCTGGATCATCGGCTGGAACCTCATCCTCGAACTCTTCACCGCCGCCGCCGTGATTGCCAAGTACTGGGGCATCTACCTCAGCAAGGTGTTCGCGCTGATGGGCCTGGACGTCCCGCCGTCGATCTCCGTGGCCGGCGTCGACCTCTTTTGGGGCGCCTTCCTGATCGTCGCCGTGTTCACCGTCCTGCTGGTCCTGGGGACCAAGCTGTCCGCCCGCGTCGGCAACGTGTTCACCCTGATCAAAATCGCCGTCGTGCTCTTCGTGATCGTGGTCGGCTTCAGCTACGTGAAGTTCGAGAACTATGCCCCGTTCGTCCCGGCCTCCGAGCCCACCGGCGGCACCGGCGCCACGGACGTGCTCAAGCAGTCCTTCTTCGGCTTCCTCACCGGAGCGGCCCCGGCCCAGTACGGCACGCTGGGCATCTTCGCCGGCGCTGCCCTCGTCTTCTTCGCCTTCATCGGCTTCGACGTCGTCGCTACCTCCGCTGAAGAGGTCAAGAACCCGCAGAAGACGCTACCGCGCGGTATCTTCGGCGGTCTCGCGATCGTCACCGTGCTCTACATCCTCGTGTCGCTCGCGCTGACCGGCATGGTGTCCTACACCAAGCTCGCCGAGGCGAAGAACCCGACGCTGACCACCGCCTTCGAAGCCGTGGGCAACACCGACGCCGCCAAGGTCATCGCCTTCGGCTCGCTCGTGGGCCTCACCACCGTGATTATGGTGCTGCTGATGGGCCTCTCCCGCGTGGTGCTGGCCATGAGCCGCGACGGCCTGCTGCCGCGCTCGCTGTCCAAGACCTCCACCATCCGGGCGACGCCGGCACGCCTGCAGATCATCTGCGGCACCGCCGTGGCGGTCGTGGCCGGACTGACCAACGTGGACCTGCTCGAGGAAATGATCAACATCGGCACGCTCTCCGCGTTCGTGATGGTCAGCCTGGGCATCCTGGTGCTGCGCCGCAAGCGCCCGGACCTCAAGCCGGCCTTCCGCGTTCCGTTCGGGAAGGTCCTCCCGGTCGTTTCGGCCGTCCTGTGCCTGTACCTGATGACGAACCTGGCGGTGGAAACCTGGATCTTCTTCGCCATCTGGCTGGTCCTCGGCATCGCGATCTACTTCGCCTACGGGCAGCGCCACTCCCGGCTGAATGAGAAGTTCGCCGAGGCACGGGCCGCCGTCAACGGCCCCGCCGCCGGACCGGATACGCAGCCGTCCGCCCAGCCCGCCGCCGTCGAGGACGAGGACGCAGTCACGCGCTCCTAGCCTCGCCCCGAACCCCAACGCGGGGCCACTAATGGTCCGTCCGGCCTGCCCGGACCGGCCGTAAGTGGCCCCGCGTTGCTGTGTGCGCGGCATCGTTGCGGCCGATTTCCCTGCGAGTGCTCAGGACCTCGGATATCACTTATCCGTAACAATGGTCTCCATGTGGCCGGCATCACAGTATGGTGGAGATAGTCGTGATTTTGAACGTTTGTTCGAGGAGCGAACACTCGGGCTGGGGGCTTGTCATTCCCGCGGCCAATGCGCACATAGGAGTGAACATGAAACGTCGTATTATCAGCGTGCTGGCGGCCGCCTCGGTCCTTGCACTGTCGGCCTGCGGCAGCGGATCGCCGAGTTCCACCGGCGGGGGCAGCGCATCCGGCGGCGCCACCGGCGGCGGCGGGGACCTTACCAAGGTCAGCGTCGGCGTGATCCCGATCGTGGACTGCGCCCCCATCTATCTGGGCAGCAAGCAGGGCTTCTTCAAGGATGAAGGAATCCAGCTGGATATCCAGACCGCCACCGGGGGCGCGGCGATCGTCCCCGGCGTGGTGAGCGGCAGCTTCGACTTCGCCTTCTCCAACCTGATCTCGGTCATGGTGGCGAAGGACAAGGGCCTTGACCTGAAATTCGTGGCCAACGGCGCCTCGACCACGGGCGAGAAGGGCAAGGACATTGGCGGCGTCGTCGTCCCGGCCGGCTCCAGCATCCAGTCCCCGAAGGACCTCGCGGGCAAGACCGTGTCGGTGAACAACCTCTCCAACATCGGCGACACGACCATCAAGTCGGTCGTCGAAAAGGCCGGCGGCGACCCCGCAAGCGTGAAGTTCGTGGAGGTGGCCTTCCCGGACGCCCCCGCCGCGCTGACCAACAAGCAGGTGGACGCGGCCTGGATCCTGGAACCCTTCCTGTCCAAGGCCGTTGCCGAGGGCGGCAAGATCATTTCCTCCAACTTTGTGGACATGAGCCCGGAGCTGGACATCGCCGGCTACTTCACCAAGGCGGACACCATCAAGGACAAGGCGGAGCTGACCCAGAAGTTCACCCGGGCCATGAACAAGTCCCTCGAATACGCCCAGGCCCACCCGCAGGAAGTCCGCGACATCGTGGGCACCTACACCAAGATTGACGAAGCCACCCGGGCCAAAATGATCCTGCCCCGCTACCGGGTGGAGTTCAACAAGGACGCGTTCAAGACCCTCGGCGACGCCGCCGCCAAGTACGGGACGCTGTCCAAGGCTCCGAACGCAGGCGACCTCCTCCCGTGAGTTCCGTGAGTTCCGTCAGTTCCGACGGCGTGGTGTCCGGCGGTGCCGTCCCCGGCGGGGGACGGGGCCGCCGGTCCGGCCGCAAGCTTCCCGTGAAGCAGTTGCTCGGCGTGGTCGGGATTCTTGGGTTCCTGGCCACCTGGGAACTCATTCCCCGGCTGGGCATAATCGACGAGCGCTACCTCCCGCCGGCCAGCGAAGTCATCGCCGCGCTGGCCCTCGACTTCAGCCTGACCGCGTTCTGGGTGTCGGTCGGTGAAACCATGATGGCCTGGTTCCTGGGCCTGGTCATCGCGGTTGCCCTCGCCGTGCTGCTGGGTTTCATCATCGGCTCCAGCAGCTTCCTGCGGAAGGCAACCAACTCCACCGTGGAGTTCCTGCGCCCTATTCCGTCCGTGGCCCTCATCCCGCTGGCGGTGCTGCTCTTCGGCGTAAAGATCGAGTCGTCGCTCATGCTGATCACGTATGCCGCCTTCTGGCAGGTCCTCATCCAGGTCCTGTACGGGGTGGCCGACGTCGACATGGTCGCCAGCAACACCGCCAGGACCTATGGGCTGGGGTGGATGGCGCGGATCCGCTATGTCGTGTTCCCCACGGCGCTGCCCTACCTGATGACCGGTGTGCGGCTGGCTGCCACGGTGGCGCTGGTCCTGGCGATCACGGCGGAACTCGTGATCGGCTCGCCGGGGCTGGGCCGTGAGATCGCCCTCGCGCAATCCGGCGGCGCCATCTCCGGCATGTACGCCCTGGTGCTCGCCACCGGCCTGATTGGTGTGCTGATCAACGTCCTGATGCGGTTCATCGAAAAGAAGACCCTGTCCTGGCATTCCTCTGTCCGTTCCGAGGTGATCGTATGAAAGCACTGAAAACGGCGGCCTACGTCCTCGCGCTGCCGGTACTGCTGGTCCTGGCCTGGTGGGTCTCGACCCTCGGAACGGTCAATTTCTTCGTTCCCACCCCGGCCGCCCTGGTCAACAAGTTCGGCGAGGTCTGGTTCGGTCCGCGCTTCTTCTCGGATGTGCTGCCCAGCGTCGCCCGGCTCCTGATCGGCGTCGTCGCGGCGATCGTGATCGGCGTCGTGGGCGGGGTGCTGATCGGCTCGGTCACATGGCTCCGCGCGTTGCTCGAACCCACGCTCGAATTCTTCCGCGCCATCCCGCCGCCCGTGCTGGTCCCGGTCCTGATCCTGCTGATGGGCATCACCGACTCCATGAAGATTGCGGTCATCATCTCCGGCTGCGTCTGGCCGGTGCTGCTGAACACCATTGAAGGCGTCCGTGCCGTGGACGGGGTCCTCTCGGATTCGGCCCACACCTACGGCATCGACGGCTGGGCCCGGGTGCGTTACCTGGTGCTGCCCTCGGCCAGCCCGCAGATCCTCGCCGGCGTCCGCCAGTCCCTGTCGCTCGGGTTGATCCTGATGGTCATTTCCGAAATGTTTGCCTCGTCTTCGGGGCTTGGCTTCACCATCGTCCAGTTCCAGCGCTCGTTCGCGATCCCGGAAATGTGGTCCGGCATTGTGGTGCTCGGCCTGCTGGGCGTGGCGATGTCGTTCATCTTCCAGTGGGCCGAGCGGAACATCCTGCGCTGGTACCACGGCCAGAAAGAGGTAGAAAATGCAGCCTGACCCCACTCCGGCCCCGTCCGGGAAGACCCTGCCGGAGGCGATGCTCTCCGTCCGCGGCCTGAAGAAGGTCTACCAGACCGACGGCGGCGACATCGAGGCGGTCCGCAACCTCACCTTCGACCTTCGAGCCGGCGAACTCGCCTGCCTCGTCGGACCCTCCGGCTCCGGCAAGACCACACTGCTGAAGTGCATCTCTGGCCTGATGGCGCCCACCGAGGGCGAAGTACTGCTGGACGGCAAGCGGGTGTCCGGGCCGCCGAAGAAGATGGCCGTGGTGTTCCAGGAATACGGCCGCTCGCTGTTCCCCTGGATGCGGGTCCGGGACAACGTGGAGCTGCCGCTGAAGAACCAGGGCGTGCCCAAGGCTGACCGCGACCGGCTGGTCGACGAGGCCCTCGAGGCGGTGGGCCTGGCGCACGTGCCGCGCTCCTACCCCTGGCAGCTCTCCGGCGGCATGCAGCAGCGCGTGGCGATCGCCCGCGCCATCGCCTACCAGCCCGAGGTCCTGCTGATGGACGAACCGTTCGCGGCCGTGGACGCCCAGACCCGCGCGGACCTGGAGGACCTGATCCGGACGGTGTGGAAAAAGCTGGGCGTGACCGTGCTTTTCGTGACCCACGACATCGACGAGTCCGTCTACCTCGGCGAACGGGTCATCATCCTCTCCAGCTCCCCGACGGTGGTGCAGGAGGACATCGTGATCGACCTTCCGGCCGAACGGGACCAGCTGAACACCCGTTCGCTGCCGCGCTTCACCGAGCTCCGCCACCACGTCTACGAGCAGATCCAACTGGCCAAGAAGGGGCACCGGCCCGCGGCGGCCGGCACGCCGTCGTCGGCTCCCGCAGCAACGCCGACGCCGGCCAGCCCGACGGCGGCCTCCGGCACCGGCGGCGCCTAGCCGCCCGGCCGGCCCGGGACTTCCGCTACAGAACCCGATTTCCGCTACGGAAGCGGACCAGTGCACCCCGGATCCGGGGTGCACCGGTCCGCAAGGGGCGCGGGTGTCCGGAAGCGCCGCGGAAGTTTAGCCGCGGCGGCTGCCTGGAAAGGCTGCGACTGCCTGGAAAGCGGGGGGTCCCGGCTAGCCGCAGGCCGTGATCCTGTACAGGGTGCGGCCATCCGCCGAGGCCACTTTCTCGAAGCCGCGGCCGGTGGGCACGTTGTAGAAGCCGGGCCACCGCTTCAGGCTTACCGTGCCGTGGGATCCACCCGGGGCGTCCTCGTAGAAGTGCGTGGCACCGACCTTGCGCAAGGCCGCGCAGACCGACGGGTCCGTGGCCAGCCGGTTGAACCCGGTCCGGAGCAGTTCCTTGGCAGCACTCCCGGCCGTCGGGGCACCGAGCTGCGTGTACACCACATGCCGCCCGGTGAGGGCGTAGAAGTACGTCTCGCCGTTGAAAGGGTCCCCGATCACCACCGCGTCGGCCGGAAGCATCGCACCGGCCCGCTGGATAAAGGCCTGTTCACCCCTCGAAAGGACACCGGTGCCGGCCCGCGCGGATACCTCGTAGTTCTGCGCGGCCACCGCCACCCGGTCCACTGACCGAAAGCCGCCCGAGGCCGTGTACATGCCGTACATCACGACGGCGACGGACAGCGCGACGAGCACCCCCGGGACAGGCCACCTGCCGTACCTGCCGCCGAGGCGGGCGGCAGGCAGCCGCGCCGCCACTGCACGGTGCGCTGCCCTCGCCAGCACCGCGACGGCCAGGGCCGCCAGCAGGCTGCCTGTCATCGCGATGAACGGCGCGATCCGCTGCGTGTCCTTGTACCAGAACCCGGTCAGCCACCGCAGCGCGTTCTCCGGTCCGGCGGCAAGAACATAGAGCGCGGCAAAGGCCAGCCAGGCGACGGTGAGCGGCCTCGCGCCCCTGATGAAGACAGCCACGGCACCGCCGAGGATCACCAGAAGCCCCACCGCGAGGTTGAAATCGTCCGGCGCGGGCGGGGACAGCGCGGGAAATCTCGGAAGGTCGAAGAACGCCAGCAGCAGTGAATCCGGGACTTGGGCCCGCACCGCGCGCGGGTAGGCCATCACACCGGCAAGCAACTGGGAATGGGCCAGCACGGCGTAGGCCGCTGCGGCGGCAGCAACCGCCGCCGCGCCCACCGCGACCGCCATCCCGGGGCGGCGTCGTGCGCCCCGCAGCAGCGGCGGCAGGACGTGCGCCGCCACGAAAGGCAGCGCGGCAATCACGGTGGCAAAAACGGCACTCGGGTGCGCGGCCGCACAGCCGCCCAAGACCGCGGCCAGGAGCGCGTCCAGGAGCGCATACTCCCTGGCCGGCGTGCCGGCCCGCTCGGCGGAGGCCAGACGCCGCAGCAGCAGGACACCCAGGGCCAGGGCAGCCGGGACCAGGGCGGTGGCGAGCCCGTTGGGCCATTGGCCGCTGCGGAGGAGTTGGGAGTAGGGAAAGCTGACAAAGGACGCCGCGAAAAGCGGCGTCAGCGCCCACGCCAGCGGATGCCGCGGCAGGACCGCCGAGGCCAGAAACGTCAGGCCGATCGGCCAGATCAGGCCACCGATGACGATCGAGGACAGGTTGGCTGTTTCCGCCACGCTGCCCGGGACCAGCGACACCACGCTGTGCCAGCCCGCGGGGTAATAAGTGCCGGAACCGAAGACCGGAGCCACGCCCCACGGTGTGGCGCTGCCGGACTCCTGGATCCAGCGCAGCACGTTCAGGTGGAAGATGGGATCCCAGCCCTGCGACGCGGCGGCCGGATTGCCGATCCCCCGAAGCAGCGCCAGGCAGGTCACCGCCGAACCGGTCAGCACGCCCGCGCCGACTGCCAGGTTCACCGGCCAGCGGAGACGGGCAGGCCACAGGCTTGAGGTCAGGCTGAGCCGCCTCCCAACCAGCCAGGCGGCCACCACCGGCGGCACGGCGCTCAGGGCGGCCGTGGCAGCATTCCACGGCACGCCCACGGCGTCAGCCGCCAGGCTTCCGGCCAGGAAAACCAGCAAGGTCACGGCCGGGCTGAGGGCAACTGCCGCAGGCCAGCCCGGTTTTAGCGGCAGGAGCACCAGCACCCCCGGGAGGAAAAACGCGCCGACCAGAAGAACCACGGTCAGGGCGTGCGGGAGCAGCCCGGGAAGCCAAGTCAGCATAGGGGTGTCAGCGCGCTCCGGACCGGATCTTGTTCTTCAGGGAAACAGCCAGCGTCTTGTTGAGCAGCTTGGCGGCTCCGGCGGTCAGAGCCCCGCCCTGGCCGGACAGTGCCGGGTAAAGTGTCTGGGCTTCGGTGCGTTTCTGTTCGAGGAGGGCGGGGAGGTTGGCTGCCAGCGCGCCGGGCTGCTCGGGCATGGCGGGGGACTCGTCGCCGAGGGCTAAAGTCCAGCCACTGCCCAGGGCCGCGACGGACTCGTGTTTGACGTCGTAGTAGTCCTTTTTCACGCCGACGGCGATGCCGCGGGCACCCGCGGCGGCGGCCAGCAGGTGCAGGTGGAAGCGGCTGGTGACCCAGGTCTGCTGTGCGGAGAGCGGCAGGCCGTTGGTCCAGACGCGGCTGAACGGGATGAACCGGCTCTCCGGGATGCGGTCGGCGAGGCGCTCGTAGGCGGCGTGGTCGACGCCGGGGATCGCCTCGACGTAATAGGCCTTGACTCCCCGGCGGCCGGCGAGATCCACCTGGGTGCGTGCGATGTCGACGGCGGCCTGGAAGCGTCCGGGGTCGGCCAGGTCGCTTTGGATGCAGACGTAAAGCCCGGCCGGGGCGTTATTGCGGCCAATTTCCCCGGCAATGCCAAGGAACGCGTCGTCCAGGCCACGTTCCAGACCGTGGGCCGCAGCGCTGGGCTCGTCCCGGGCTCTAACGTAGTGGAAACCCCCGAAAAGGGGTGGTTGGGTGTCGGCCGCCGGGAGTGCCGGCATCAGGCCCTGGCCGGTGGCGTAGAGCCGGGCGCCGGTGGCTTCGCTGACGGCGCGCATGCCCTCGACCAGTCCGGCGTGGTGCGGCCAGGTGCCGTTGACATAGCCGCCGCCGATCAGGTGCAGCGACTCGGCTTCGCGGAGTTTGAGGATGCCCAGGTCGTAGGCGGGGGTGCCGAAGTTGGTGATGCGTTCGCGGATGGTTTTGGCTGCCGCATCCGCGGGGAGGTCGGCGGTGTCGTGCACCAGGCGCCAGAGCGTATTGGTGATCCGGAGCCGGGGGTGCAGGCCCTCGAAGAGGACCTGGGCCATGCCCGGTTGGGGGCAGTCGAGCCAGACGTCGGCGTCGGGCCGGGCCGCGGCCAGGTGCTTGAGCCAGGCGGCGGCGATAAACTCGTCGCCGAAGTTGGGGTGGCCGGAAGTGCCGACCAGATAAATGATTCCCGAATTCACTCAACAGACTATAGCGGCGTGCCCGCGCTGTGAGCGAAAGAACACCCCGCCGCGGAGAACCGCGGCGGGGCGTTCTTTGGTGCAGGCTGAAATTAGCCGATCTTGTTGGCAGCCTCGGCGTCCGAGGTGGCAGCGCCGGCGGCGGCACCCAGGTTGGCGCGCAGCTTCGCGCCGAGCTCGGCGTCGACGTTGGTCCAGTACTGGATGGCGCGTTCCTTGATGGCCGCGCTCTTGACGCCGCCCACCGCACCGGTGAGGGTGTCCAGCAGGCGGGCCTTGGCGCCGTCGTCGAACACTTCGCGGTACAGCGTGCCGGCCTGGCCGAAGTCGCCGTCCTCAGCGTGCAGGGAGTGCGCGGAGAGCGTCAGCTCGCCGTCGTTCTCCCAGCCGCCGGCCGGGTTCTGCGGTTCCACGGCAGCCGGGCCGCCGAAGGAGTTCGGCGCGTACACCGGCACCGAGGGGGCGTTGAAGTGGTACCGCGCCGCGCCGTCCTGGCTGTAGTTGTTGACCTGGCTCTTGGGCAGGTTGACCGGAAGCTGGGCGTGGTTGGTGCCCACGCGGTAGCGGTGCGCGTCGGCGTAGGAGAAGATGCGGGCCTGCAGCATCTTGTCCGGCGAGGCGGCGATGCCCGGCACGAAGTTCGACGGCGCGAAGGTGGCCTGCTCGATCTGCGCGAAGTAGTTCTCCGGGTTCCTGTTCAGCTCCATGGTGCCGACCTTGACCAGCGGGTAGTCGCCGTGCGGCCATACCTTGGTGACGTCGAACGGGTTGAAGCGGTAGGTCTTGGCGTCTTCGTAGGGCATCACCTGGACGTGCAGGTCCCAGGAGGGGAAGTTGCCCGCGTCGATGTTTTCCTGCAGGTCGCGGATGTAGAAGTCCGCGTCCGCGCCGGCCAGCTCTTCTGCCTCGTCGCCGGTCAGGGACTTGACGCCCTGGTTGGACTTGAAGTGGTACTTGACCCAGAAGCGCTCGACCGCGGCGTTGATCCACTGGTAGGTGTGCGAGCCGTAGCCCTGCATTTCACGCCAGGAGGCCGGCAGGCCGCGGTCGCCCATGAGCCAGGTGACCTGGTGGGCGGACTCGGGGGAGAGGGTCCAGAAATCCCACTGCATGTCGGCGTCGCGCAGGTGGGTGCCGGGGAGGCGCTTCTGCGAGTGGATGAAGTCCGGGAACTTGATGCCGTCGCGGATGAAGAACACCGGGGTGTTGTTGCCGACCAGGTCGTAGTTGCCCTCGGAGGTGTAGAACTTCACGGCGAAGCCGCGCGGGTCGCGGAGGGTGTCGGCGGAGCCTGCCTCGCCGGCGACGGAGGAGAAGCGGATGAGCATGTCCGTTTCGGTGCCCGGCTGGAACAGCGCGGCCTTGGTGTACTGGGAGACATCCCCCGTGGTCGTGAACGTGCCGAAGGCGCCGCCGCCCTTGGCATGCACCACACGCTCCGGCACGCGCTCGCGGTTGAACTGGGCGAGCTTCTCCACCAGGTAGTGGTCGGTCAGGACGATCGCGCCGTCAGCACCGACGGACTTCGAGTGGGCGTCGGAAGTGACGGGGGCACCGGACTGTGTCGTGGACACTGCGGGCGCAGAGATGTTCTGAGTCATCATTCTCCTATTTCTGTTTCTAACTTAGTTACGGTCGGCGGGGAGTTTTTGGGTGCGCTGGCATTCCTCGCAGATGCCCTGGTATAGGACGTCCGCGATCTGGATGGTCATGGGCTTGGAGCCCGAGTCCCAGTGGGGGGTGAGGCACGGCGCGTGGCCGACGGCGCATTCGACGTCCTCAACCCGGCCGCAGCTGATGCAGACGGCGTGGTGGTGGTTGTCGCCCACCCTCGTCTCATACAGCGCAGGCGAGTGGGGAGGTTCGAAGCGCCGGAGCATGTGCAGTGCGGTCAGGTCGCCAAGGACCACATAGACGGACTGGGCGGTGAGTTCGGGCAGGTCTTCGCGGGCGGCGGCAAGGATGCTTTCCGCCGGCGAATGCGGATGGCGCTCGACGGCGGCCAGCACGGCCAGCCGCTGCTTCGTCACCCGGCGGCCGTGGGCGCGCAGGGCCGCGGCCCACGCCTCGCTGCCGTCCACCAAATCCGTCATGGCCCCATTCAAGCACTTATTTTTAGCAGTTCACAATAAGGTTCTGCTTATTTCGAACGCTCCCTCAGGTTTGGCGGTAAACGGGGACACGCTCCCTCAGGTTTGGCGGTGAGTGGGGACACGCTCCCTCAGGTTTGGCGGTAAACGGGGGCACGCTCCCTCAGGTTTGGCAGGGAACGGGGACACGCTCCCTCAGGTTTGGCGGAAACTTTCCGAACGCCACCTCACCTCTTGTGAGGGAGCGTTCGGGTTTGGAGCGCCGGTTGTGAGGGAGCGTTCGGGTTTGGAGCGCCGGTTGTGAG